>CAUPJZ010000037.1:0-68421 GCA_963511605.1 uncultured Duganella sp.
ACGCTCAGGCCTTGCTCCGTGATCATCCGAACGACTTCCAGCTTCAAGCTGGGATCGAATGTTTTACGCTTTCTTGTCATGCATTTCTCCTCAGGTGGTGGATTTTCCACCTATTGAGGTGTCCAGGCAAATTAGACCACGGCAGATCAGCACTAACCGACGCCAGCCAAATTCGGATCTGCGAGGGCAAATGAATAAAATCTCGTGGGCAGCACTTCTCTTTGCACTTCCCTTGGCATCGGCCAGCGCCAGCACTTGCTACGGTACGCCGGCTCAAGGACGCTTGCAAGACGGCGTGCAACTTCCAGCCCGAGGACAAAATTATGTTCCGTATAGCACGCTCGGCGTCGCTCTCGGCAGAACCTATGTACACCAGACAGTGCGGGACATCATCGTCGATGCGTATGCAGCGACGATGAACAACGCACCAGAAAAGCGTTTCATGTATGGAGAAACCGGCCTGGCGACTGGAGGCCCATTCAAGCCTCACCGGACTCACCAATCCGGTGTCTCGGTCGACTTCATGGTGCCCGTCGTCGATCGCGCGCACAGGTCCGTGCTGATGCCGACGTCGATACAGAACAAATTCGGCTATGAGTTGGAATTTGATGAGCGCGGTGCGCTGGACGATCTGCAGATCGACTTCGACGCCATGGCGGAGCACCTCTACCAACTTGCAGAAGCGGCGAAGAAGCATCAGGTGAAAATCAAGACCGTGATCTTTCAAAAAGAGCTTACGGAATTACTGTTAAAGACGAAGCGCGGCAATGCACTTCGGAACACGGTTCCCTTTATGAAAACGACGCCGTGGATCAAACACGACGAACATTATCATGTGGAGTTTTCGCTTCCGTGCCGCCCTCTCGGTGAATACGAGAGAGCCGAAAAGTAAGTGGATGATGGAAATAAGCGCGTCCTGTTGCGCTGCCGCGCATCGCCAGCGGTGCTAACATGGACATCTACTCGTCAACGTGGGAGGCATCATGGCTTTGGAACACGCGAAACCCGGAGAAGTCATCGCATTGACACACGCGGGCGAGGACGCCTCGACCTTTTCCTCCATCGCGCTGACCAAGACCGAGCAAATCGAATTGATCCGTCTGGTGCTGCCCGCCGGAAAAGAGATGCCCGAGCACCATGTCAAAGGCGACATCACCTTGCTATGCCTGTCCGGTGAGATAGCGTTCATCACGCGCGGCCAGCCCACCACGCTCAAGGCCGGTGAGATGTTGTACGTGGAAGGCGGCGCCCCGCACGCGGTCCGCGCGCTGGCCGATTCGGTGGCGCTGCTCACCATCGTCCTGCGCCACTAGGCCGGGGGCCAACCGACCTTGGCGGCACGACGCAGACTGGCTTTGACCACCATGCGATGAAACGGGGCAATCACCATGATGTAGACGCGGCCCAAGAGGTTGTGGCAATGCACGACGGTGGACAGGGTCAGCTGCCGGCCGCTGTCGGGCGGCGCCCCCATCGAGCATAGAACCGACAGCCTGAAATCAAGGTGCTTGTCGTCCTCCCCCAGCACGATCTCGGTCGCATTACTGCTGTAGATCTTGAAGATTCCGACACGCTCGGACGTCTTCGCCCCGGCGGCGACCACCGCCAACTGCTTGCTCGTCTTCAGACCGAACCCGGCGACGACCACGTCCCGCAAGGCGAGAAGCTTTCCGACCCAGGCTGGCTGGTGCGCGAAGATAAACCTTGCCAGCAAATCCGGATCGTTGGAGGCGTTCGACGGCAGTCGTATCGCAAAGGCGTCGGCAAGATTGACCGACCTATACACATGGGCGACGCCAGACTCGACGGGAAGCGCGACCGGCGTCGCGAGCGTGAATTCGTTGACCATGTAGGCACCTTCGAGATTGAGCCAATGACGAGGACTTGCGCTGCGCGCTTGTCCGCGCAGGAACATGACAAGAGTAGCACTTTAACGGCGATCAAGTTGAAGCCCCCCCGCCAACCCACATCGCCAGGGTTCGCTCCAAATCAATTCCCGAGGACAAAAATAGCAATAACATGCGAAGGCCCCCTTACGCATGCTGCCGCCGCGTTCAATGCGGACCGCCTCAAAAATGAACGCGATTAAAAGTTCCCTGATGATGTCGTTCGCCGAGAAGTACACCGTGCTGGTGATCGGCATGGCCGGTGGCATGATCATTGCGCGGCTGCTGACACCAGGCCAGATCGGCATCTTTTCGATCGGCGCCGTCGTCGTCGGCATTACCCAGATGGTGCGCGATTTCGGCGTCGGACAATACCTGATCCAGGAAAAAGAGTTGAACGCGGAGCGCTTGCGCGCAGCCTACACGCTGACGATGCTGATCTCCTGGAGCATGGCCGCCCTGCTCGCGCTGGCCGGCGATCCGGTCGCGGGCTTCTACGACGAGGCCGGTGTCGGCGAAGTGCTGCGCGTGCTGGCGCTCAACGTCCTGCTGATCCCGTTCGGCTCCATCACGCTGCCGGTGCTGCGCCGGCAACTGCGCTTCCGCGCGCTCTACTGTATCAACGTCGCCAATGCGCTGACCAACCTGCTTGTCTGCCTGGTGCTGATCAAACTGGGCTTCGGCTACCTGAGCCTGGCGTGGGCGGCGGTCGCCGGCAGCGTGGTGACGGTGCTGGCGAGCCTGCCGTTCCGGCCCGCCGACATCCCCTGGCTGCCCGGCTTCAAAGGCATGCGCAAACTGCTGCGGTTCGGCGCCTACGCCACCGGCTCGAACGTCATCGACGAGTGCGGTGTCGCCGCGCCGGACATGATCGTCGGCAAGCTCATCGATGTCGAGGCGGTGGGACTGTTCGGCAAGGCGCAGGCCACCTTGAATATCTTCAACATGCTGATCACCCGCGCCGTCACGCCCGTGCTGCTGCCGCTGTTCGCCGCCAATGTCCGCGACGGCCACGACGTCAAGCGGCTGTACCTGCGCACCGTCGCCTACATGGCGGGCCTCGCGTGGCCGTTCTTCGCGGTGCTGGCCATGCTGGCCACGCCGCTGACACGGCTGCTGTACGGCCCGCAGTGGGATGACAGCGCGCCGCTGGTGCGCATCATGTGCGTCTCGACCGCCACGTTCTGCCTGTTCGGCATGGCGCGCGACCTGTTCGTCGCCATGGGACAGGTGCGGCTGCGGGCGCAGCTGGAGGCGATCGGCGTGTCGGCACGCATTGCCGGCATCGTCGCTGCGGCGCCGTTCGGGCTGGAGGCGGTGGCCTGGAGCATCGCCGCGACGTCGCTGCTGCGTTCGGCACTGCTGTACCGCAGCCTGGCGGCGCTGACCGGCATGCGCGTCATCGAGCTTGGTCGCGGCGTGGCGCGCTCGGCCGCCCTGACGGCGCTAACGGTGGCCGGCCCCGCGCTGCTGATGCTGTCACCCGGCCTCGCCGACGCCGGCCCGCTCGTCCTGCTCGCGCTCGCAGGTACCGCAGCGCTGGCCTGCTGGGTGGCGGGAATAGTCTTGCTCAACCACGAGATCAAGCCGGACCTGATGGCGACGGCGCGCCCGCTGCTGCGCCGTTTGCTGCCCAAACCGGCACGGCGCTAGGAAACGATATGCCACAACACTCAATCATCATGCCCGCCTACAACGGCCAGACCTATCTGGCCGAGGCGATCGACAGCATCCTGCGGCAGACCTGCGCGGATCTCGAACTGATCATCGTCAACGATTGCGCCACCGACGCCTCGGCGGCGATCGCGGCCGACTATGCCGCGCGCGACCCAAGGGTGCGCGTGGTATCGACGTCGGTCAATTCCGGCGCGCCCGCGCTGCCGAAGAATGTCGGACTGTCGCTGGCGAGGGGCCGGTACATCTCCTTCTGCGACCAGGACGACATCATGCTGCCGGACAAACTGGAACACGCCACGCGCGTCTTCGAGCAACATCCCGACCTGGACATCCTCTTCGCCGACTTCGAACCGTTCGGCGAGGCGCTGCGCGGGCAGCGCGGCTACCTGGCGCACAAGGAATTCACATCGAAGGCGCGCGACTATCTGGAGCCGCTGGGGAATGGGCTGTACCGGTGCCGCAACTTCTGGGGGTGCATGGCCGGCCTGCAGACCGGCATGAGTACGCAAACCATCCTGTGCCGGCGCGAAGTCATCGTCGGCCGGCGCTTCGACGTCCGTTACCGCATCCTGGACGACATCTCGATGTGGTACCGGTTCGCGGAGACGGCACGGATCGGTTTCCTCGACCGCACCGTGGCCCGCTACCGCCATCACGACCAGGCGCTTACGACGAACGAAGCCCTGCTCGCGCGCGAGACGCTCGCCTTCCACAAGGAAAATTACTTCCGCCAATCCCATCTGTTCAACGCCGCCGAGAACAAGAGGTATCGCAGCATGCTTGCCGGATTCTTGATCCGCGTCGCCTCTTGCCCCAACGTCAGCAAGCTGGAACAGCGCGCCAATCTGGCGCAATCGCTGATTTTCGAAGTTCGCCTGAGCACGTTGCGCTGGCTGCTGCAAACATTTGCGTGACTTGTCGCCAATAAACCGCACCCTTCCAGGAAGACATCCCGCGTGCGGTGAGCGGTGTTAAACTTTCTTCCATGCATTCACCGTTCTCGTCACACTTTTCAGCCGGCACCCAGCTCAACACGTCGCGCAGGACCTCGCTACTGGCCCTGGCCGCAATGGCGCTAGGTACGCGCGGCGCGCGGGCGGCGTCCGACCCGATGGTTTACCGCTACTGGGACTGGGGCAAAACCCCCAAGCGCGATCAATATCAAACCGCCGCGCTCAATCTGGCCTTGCGAAAGACGGTGCCCGCCTATGGTCCGTTCTCGGTGGTGCGCGTGGTGGATACGATGAGTACCTCGCGCATCCGGCGCGAAATCCATTCCGGCAAGCGCATGAACGTCCATGCCGGCCCGTGGCGCGATCTGGACGCCGACGATCCGGAGGAGCGCGCCATCATGGTCGGCACGCCCGTCCTGAGCGGCTTGCTGGGCTACCGCCAACTGATCGTGCGCCGCGACCACCTGCCGAAATTTCAAGCCATCACCACCGCCGCGCAACTCAAACGGCTGGTGGCCGGACAAGGCCGGGGCTGGGTGGATAACGCCGTGCTGCGCCACAACGGCTACCAGGTCGTCGACAGCGGCAACATCGCGACCTTGCTCGACATGCTGGTCAGCCACCGCTTCGACTACCTGCCGATCAGCGTGGTCGAAGCGGATTTCCTGATGAAAGAACACGCGCAACTGGCCAACACGCTGGCGCTGGTGCCGGGGCTGATGCTGTATTACCCCTTGCCGGTGGTGTACTACGTCAGCGCCAACGAGCCGCGGCTGGCGCGGCGGCTCGAAACGGGTCTGTCGATGGCCAAACGCGATGGCTCGCTGGACGCGCTGACCGTGCGCTACTTCGCCAGGGAAATCGAACTGGTGAAAGCCAGCGCCGACCGCTGCTTCACGCTGGCCCATCCGCTGCTGCCGAAAACCTACGCGTCGGAACCACCGCGACTGCTGGGCCGCTAGCGCCGCGCCGGCACCATAAAAAAAGGCCGGGTCCCGCATGCCACGCGGAACCCGGCCTTTCCCTTCGAAGCGGACTTAGAAAGCCATCCGCACGCCGACGTTCACACGGCGGCCGACATCTTCCAGGGTCAGGAACTGGCTCTCGTTGTTGGCGTACTCGCGCATTCTCGCGTTGTTCAGATTGATCGCGTCGAGGTAAAGCGCGATCTTCGGCGTGATGTTGTAACGCAAGCTCGCATCGGTCTGGCCATACGCCGCGCGGTTGCGCGGCATGGTGCTGCCGCCGCCGCAATCGACCGAGAAGTGGTTACGCCAGTTGTAGCTCACGCGCGCCGAGAACTGGGTGTTCTCGAAGAACAGCGAACCGTTGTACGACTGCGGCGACAGGCCGGGATAACCGCAGGCCGGCGCGCCGCCCGCGCGCTCGGCGCTGGCGTCGACGTAGGTGTAGTTGGCGGACACGCCGAAGCCCTGCAGCCAAGGAATGGAGTCGTCGAAGGCGTACTGGCCGGCGATCTCGATACCCTTGATCTTGCCTTTCTGGCCGTTGCGCACGCGGGAGTCATGCACCACCTCGTCGAACTGCGGTATGCGCATATCCTGCAAAGTCGTCTCGAGGAAGTCGGACACCTTCTTCATGAACACGGCCGTGCTGACATAGTTGGTCTTCGACAGATACCATTCATACGAAATGTCGAAGTTCTTCGACTGCATCGGCTTCAGGTAAGGATTGCCGCCGCCGGTCTGCACGTCGCCGAAGCGGCCGCCGTACCAGTTGTCCACGCTCATCTGGCTCAACGTCGGCCGGGTCTCGGTCTTGGAGGCGGCAAAGCGCAGCAGCATGTCCTTCGTCAGATCGACTTTCAGATTGGCCGACGGCAGGTAGCTGTTATAGCTGTTGTCGACGGTGATGATCTGGTACGGTCCCCACTGCGAAATGAAGGTCGTGTCGTTCGGGCTCTTGACCGCCGACAGCAGGACGCGGCTGGTGCCGGTGGAGCTCGAGTTCACGCGCACCATGCGCATGCCGGCGTTGGCCGACCAGCCGCTGCCCTCCCAGCGCGTGTCGAGGAACAGGCTCTTGACCTTTTCCTCCACGCCCCACGACGACGGCTTGGTGTAGTCGATCGCCATCGGACCGTTCGGATACTTCGTCTTGTCCGAATACAGCGCCGGATCGTTGGACTGCGGCAGCAGCGACGGCTGGTTCAGGTAATTGATGTAGGCGTGCGGGTCGAAGCGCAGATACGCCGACGGCACCTGGGCGCCGCCGCCGATGAAGTTTTCCAGCGGCGTCACCGTGAACAGGCTGGCCGGCAAGCTGACGTGGTAGCCGCTGAAGGCGTTCCACGAGTCGCTGCTGTACGTAAGGCGGCCGACCTCGCGCTGCGAATACGCGACGCCGGTATCGGCGCCCTTGAAGAAGCCGATATCGTGGTCCCACGACAGGTTCATGCGCCCCTCTTTCAACTTGTCGTGGAGGTTGACCTGGCCGTTGGAGACGGCGTGCGCGCGCACCGCCGTCGGGTCGGCCAGGCCGTCGCCGAAGGTGATGCTGGGCGTGCCGTTAAAGCTGAGCACGTCACCGTTTTTCGGCACCATGCCGGCCACCACCCACATGTCCGGCGTGGCCGACGTCGAACGCGAGGTCGACACGTCGCCCTCCAGGCGCAATTCGTCGGAGAGCTTCCATTTCGAGTTCAGGCCGAAAGCGCGGGTGATCGACAGGCGGTCGCCGCCCTTGACGATCATGTCGTTGGAGGCCGCTTCTCCGAGCAGCTTGCCGGGGCCGGCGATGGCCGGGTTGTTGGCGAAGAAGGTGGAACCGGGACGCAGGAAGCTGGTCACCTGGTCGTTGTTGTCGTACTTCACCCCCAGCTGGACCGGATTGTTCCAGTCGCTGACGGCGATCACGTCGTTTTTCTGGTCCAGACGCGAATACAGGGCGTCGGCGCTGAGCTTCCACGTCGGCGACGGATTGTATTGCACGGTCAGGTTACCGACCAGGCGCTTGCGGCTTTCCTCCTCCTGCTGGAAGCCGTAGCTCTGCGGCATATACAGCTTGCGGGTGGTAACGTCGGCCATCGTCAAGCCGCGCGAGTTGAGGTCGCCGTTGATCATCGACACGTCGCGGTAGTTCCAGGCGTCGGTGATGGCCTTGTTCTGCTTGGACGCGCGGTCGGTGTACGACACCGAGCCGGCCACGCCGAAGGTGCGCGCCTCGTTGGCGAACGAATACATGCCGCTGGCGTTGGGCGTGTACTTTTTCGAGTTGTCGTCATAGGAGCTCGACGCGTTGAACACGGTCGAATGCCCCACCTTGCCCGACAGCGGACGCGCGGTCTGGATATCCACCGTCGAGCCGATGCCGCCCTCGGGCAGGAAGGCCTGCGAGGTCTTGTAGACCAGCACCTTGGAAATCAGGTCGGACGACAGCATGTCGAACGAAAACTCGCGGCCGCCGGTGTCGCTGGTCATGGTGCGGCCGTTGACCAGCACGTTGTTGAACTCAGGTCCCAGCCCGCGCACCGAGATGTAGCGGCCCTCGCCGCCGTTACGCTGGATTTGCACGCCGGTCACGCGTTGCAAGGATTCGGCGATATTGGTGTCGGGGAATTTGCCGGCGTCCTCGGCCGACACGGCGTCGACCACGCCGTCCTGCATGCGTTTGGTGTTCAGCGAGGAACTGAGGGAAGCGCGAATACCGCTGACGACCACTGTCGCCGAGGGATCGACTACCGGCTGGTCGGCCGTTTGCGCGTTGGCGCTGAGGGAAATCACCATTTCGGCGATGAGGGCGGCTAATACAGTCTTCCGCATACGGGTCTGAGGCGTTGTCATTGTTGTCTCCTATGTTGTTATTGCAGTCCTATTTTGTACTTGCCTTGGCTGCATGACTTTCATATTACGCCCCCCTCAACAATGCCAATCTATCATTTATTTGCAAATTCATATTCCAAAATCATATAACTAGCATTGCAACTTTTTGTCCTGAACAAGCAAATGAAAAAAGCCAACCCGTGATGGATTGGCTTTCAGCACTACTACAGACACTTCGAACCGCCTACGCGGTCGCCGGTCGCCGGACTGTTTGAACGGTGCCGCGCTGAACCAGGCGGGCCAGCGGCGCCTCTACGCACATGAAGAAAACGGCCCCTGCGGCCAGGCTGCCGGACCATGCCACGAGCATGCCGAGAGCCTGCAATTCCGGCTCTGGCGGCACGAAACGGGCGAACGCCGCATTCACCAATAGACATACCGGAAAATGTATCAGAAACACGGAATACGATATCCGAGCCAAACCATTGACGAGCGACCATGCCTGACCGGTGGATGTTGTTTTCGCGCGACCAAACAGCACCAAAACACAGGCGACCGCCATCGCCAGCGCGATGCGGCTGCGGAAATCGAGCGCCTGTGCGGCCAGCACGGGCAGGAATGCCATTCCCACGAGCAACGCGGCGGCGCCCGGCTTGCGACGCGGATCGCTGGCCCACCACGCCATCAGCCCCAAACCATAGCTGCCGAAGAAATATGGCGCCCAGTTGTCCCAGTCGGCATCCAGATTGAAGTAGACAAGGGAAAGCGCGACGGCCAGCGCGATCATGCCCGGCATCAGCCACGGCAGGCGGCGCTCGGCGGCGAGGCGGCCGCCGAACCACAGCAACAGCACCATCAGCGCGTACAGCTGAAAATCGATGGCGACGTACCAGGCGCCCGCCGACAAGGAGGGATAACCCAGCACGCCGTGCAACAACAGCGCGTGCGCGGCAAGCTGGCTCAAGGTGGCGGGCTCCGAGATGGAATCGTGCGCCATCAACTGGCCGGCCAGCATGGAAGCGGCGGCGGCCAGCAAGGTCGCGACCATGAACGGCGGCGCCAGCTTGGCGTAGCGCCGCCAGATCGCGCCGATGGGGTCGGCCAAGCCGGCGTGGCCGGTGGGCGCAAGGGATTTGGCGGCCAAAAAGCCGCCGATGACGAGAAAAGCCTGGACCGCGATGCGCGCGCTGTCCCCCAGCCAATTTATCAACGCTGGCAACATCGGCCGCACGTGATCGGCCATCGGGCCATAGAAGGCCAGATGATGCAGCACGATCAACTGCGCCGCGCCCGCCTTCAACAAATTGATCAACCCAAATTGCGATGACGGCCGTTTCTCCGCCCCAACCGCTCCTTTTACCGCTAACGTCATACGATTCCTTGCCATGCCAAAACCATTCCACAACATCTTTAAAAGCAATTGAATTGCTGTCAATGTTGTAAACCGGTCGCTATCATAGCTGAGGCTGGCCTATCGGTGGCGCGCGCATGGCCGCGTTACCGTTGGGGAATCAACGTTTCTTCATGATGGATCCGAGCACGCCACGGATGATTTCGCGGCCCACTTGGGAGCCGATGCTGCGCACGGCCGACTTGACCATCGCCTGCACCGCCGTGTCGCGCTTGCCGCTCTGGCCGAATAAGCCGCCCAGCACGTCACCGAACATCGAGCCGCCGGTGGCCGCCTCCTGGAGCTGTTGCCGCGCCGGCGACGCGGCCGAGTCCGGAGCATCCTGCGCCGAGCGGGCGCCGGCCGCCACCCGGCCATTCAGCTTTTCATAGGCCGATTCGCGGTCGACCGTCTTTTCATAAACACCCGCCACGATGGAACCGTCGACGGCGGCCTTGCGCTCGGCCGCGTCGATCGGGCCGAGCTGGCTGGCCGGCGGCAGGATGAAGACGCGCTCCACCATGCGCGGCGCGCCCTTCTCGTCGAGGAAGGACACCAGCGCCTCGCCCACGCCCAGTTCGGTGATCACTTGCGAGACATCCAAAGCCGGATTGGGGCGGAACGTCTCGGCGGCGGCCTTGACCGCCTTCTGGTCGCGCGGCGTGTAGGCCCGCAGCGCGTGCTGGACGCGGTTGCCGAGCTGGCCCAGCACCGTGTCCGGGATGTCGATCGGATTTTGCGTGACGAAAAACACGCCCACGCCCTTCGAACGGATCAGGCGCACCACCTGCTCTATCTTTTGCAGCAGGGCCTTGGGCGCGTCGGTGAACAGCAGATGCGCCTCGTCGAAGAAGAACACCAGCTTCGGCTTGTCGAGGTCGCCCACCTCGGGCAGGTTCTCGAACAGCTCGGACAGCATCCACAGCAGAAACACCGCGTACAGGCGCGGCGCGTTCATCAGCTTGTCGGCGCTGAGGATGTTGATCACGCCCTTGCCGCGCGCGTCGGTCTGCAGCAGGTCATCGATGTTGAGCATCGGCTCGCCGAAGAACTGGTCGCCGCCCTGCTCCTCTATGGCGATCAGGCCGCGCTGGATGGCGCCGATGCTGGCCGCGCTGATGTTGCCGTAACTGGTCTTGAAGTCGGCCGCGTTGTCGCCGACGTGCTGCAGCATGGCGCGCAAATCCTTACTGTCGAGCAGCAGCAAACCGTTGTCATCGGCGATGCGGAACACCACTTGCAGCACGCCCTCCTGCGTATCGTTCAGGTTGAGCATGCGCGCCAGCAGCAGCGGGCCGAGGTCGGAAACGGTCGCGCGCACCGGATGGCCCTTTTCGCCGAACACGTCCCAGAAGGTGACCGGGCAGCCGGCCCACTGCGGCGTCTCCAGCTTGAGCGCGGCGAGGCGGGCGCCCATCTTCTCGCTCAGCGCTCCGGCCTTGGCGATGCCGGACAAGTCGCCCTTGACGTCGGCCATAAAGACCGGCACGCCGATCTCGGACAGCGACTGCGCGATCTTCTGCAAGGTAACGGTCTTGCCGGTGCCGGTGGCGCCGGTGATGCAGCCGTGGCGGTTGACCAGGTGGGACAGCATGTCCAGGGAGATGGAGTCGTTCTTCGCGATGGTGATGGGAGTCGGCATGATCGTTGTGGGCTGCTATATGTTGGAGAAACGATCATACCGCAACTGCGCTATCATGCATTCCACCGCAGCGGCGAAGGTCGCCAACTCAAGCGCCCATCTAAACCACGTAGGGCGGATTAGCGGCAGCGTAATCCGCCAAGCTCCGCCGACGGCTTTCGCGAATTGCGGCACTCCGGCGCACCCAGACAGATAAATCATCCTAGGCCCCAATTGAGCCAACGAAAATTCAAACCAGATGTCATCGGCATCGCCATTGCACTCGCCACGCTTGCCGTCAGCACCGCTGCGCTGAACGGCGGCTTTTCGGGAGGCCAATCGCACTGCGGCACTTACAGTCTCGACTGCGTGGGGATTGCCGGCGTGCTGATGCTGATCGGAACGCTGATCGGACTGGTGACCTCACTGACCAGTTTGATTCGGAGCGGCGGAGGCTCATGGTACGGTTGGATCGCGTTATTTCTGAACGGAGTGCCGGCGCTGTTCTTGCTCGTCCTTGCGCTCCAAATCGCGATGAGATAGCACCGACCCGGTTGCTCCTCCATGCCCCAACGCTTGAGTCGGGACAACCCGATTTGTTTCGGCCCGGCCTATCTTGAATGTCTCGATACATAAAGAAGTAGTGAAATGACGGCCGGCTTGAGCACCATTGCTCGCGAATACGATGCGGATGAAAAAGAGGTATTCGAACGAGCGGTGAAATTACTTGAAAGCCAGCTAGCAAAGGTCGATGCGGTCCCGCCGCGCCAGTTTGCGTGACGATCGGCGCATTTGTCGGCGGCGCTGTAGCCGCCTTCGGCGTGCGACTTTTCTGGTGATGCCAACATGAAGATATTGCCGCCCTCAGAGTTTTCATTGCAATTGGTTGGCTCTCATCTGAGCGATGAGATACCAAAGAGCGAAATAGTCCTGGATGGCAGGCGAACCGGCAAAACACTGGATGGTGCGATTCTGGAAACGGCGCTGCGCTGGAACGAGCTGATACTTGTCTTCGTCAGTGACGCCGTTTTGTACGAAGACACGTTACACATCTATCTATTGGATGGGAGCTTGCGGGCGCTAGATCAAGCGAGTATGTACGGCATATACTCTACAGGGACTTTTTCGTTGCTGGATATCGTTCCTCCAGACACCGTTCGATTCCTGTTCTTTGGCGACGTGGTGTGGAGCTTGAAAATATCTGACCACAAAATGTTAAGGTTCCCCATCCTGTCCGATCCGCACGGAGTTCGTCGGCCATTCAGCTTCCATCGCCAATTCAAGTTGAACGCGCCCCAACAGTTACCCCGTCGTCACGGACAAGCTAAATCAAGGCGCCCGAAATAAGCGAAGCGCGCCAAAGTTTGCCAAGCTTCACGGGAAGACAGGCCGGAAGAAGCTGCGCTCGTAGCTGATGATGCAGCGGGTTTCCTCCGCATACTTGAAGGCGGCCTGACACTCCGGGTCGTTCATCGACTTTGCGCGGTAGTCTTCATACGCGGCGAGCGAGGGAAACGTGAACATCGCCAGCGCGACGTTGTTGGCGCCTTCCGACGGCAGAAAATATCCATGGTGCTGGCCGCCAAACTTCTCAACCAGCGGTATCCAGATTTTCCCGTAGTGCTCGAATTCCTTGAGCTTGTGTGCATCAATCACGTAGCGCAAATAGCAGGTAACCATGGAAATCTCTAATTGAAATCATTGATGGTTCAACTATAGTATAAAAAAGCAAACAAGCCTAATATTTGTATAGGTCAAACCAGACTTTATTTTGTGTGGCGATCTTCAGGTACGCAGCAAATACATCAAATCCTCGCGGTCCTGTCCGGGTGGCTGGCTGTAGAGGCAGCTGTCCACACCCAGCCGCGCGCCGTTGGCCTCGTCCAGACTGAACCCACGCACATCCTGCGCGCGCTGGATCAGGTGGACTTCGTAGCACATGTCCACGCCACATTGCAGCGCCAGCAGCGCGGCCAGCCGCACCGCGCCGCTATGGCCAGGAAGGAAGCGGTCGTACGCTTCCCGCTCCAATGGTCCGATCCGCAGCCGCACGCGGGCGTCGCAGCGATAGAGCCGTTGACCCAGCAACACACCGCCGCCCAGGTCCACATTCGCCATGCCCAAGCGCGCCTGGTCGCCGGCAGGCAAGTCCTGCCACTCCCCCACCAGTTGCTCCACAGCGAACGGCACGTCGAAGTATTCCGCATACATGCCGGCCATCAGCGGCGCGGAAGCCGCCCGGCCGCGTATCTGCATGGCATAGAACGCCATCGTCTCGCGCTCGATGCCGTCGTCGTCCGCCGCGGAACACGCGCCCGACAGCGACGTCAGCATGCCCATGAACGCGTCGTCCCCTTCCGGCGTGGCCATGCACTCCGGCCGGTGCCTGGCCCAGGCCTCGTAAAACATGTCGAGCGCGCGGTGCGAGAACATGTCGAGAAACGCCCTCGGCCCGCCGTCGCCGTGGCCTTTCTCGTGGCGGTTGATGCGCTCCGAATAATGCAGCGGCAAGCTGCCCTGGCTGCCCAGCAATCCCATGAACGCGGGCGTGATGCGGATGCCCTTGTCGTCGCTGCCGACGCTGTCGATCTGGCTGGGCGGGAAGCCCAGCGAGAGCCGGTTGCGGAAGCGCACGCCGCTCAAACCGGCGCCGCCCTCCTGTTGCCGCGCCAGCGCGATCAGCCGCACCGCCTGGAAGAATTCGAAGCGGTGGGGTTCGGCCAGCAGCTCGCCGATCAGGCCAAGCTCAACGCGCCGTTGCGTGGCAGACATCGCAGCAACTCCTTTCCATTGATGCCGGAGACAATCACCAGCTGGGTGTAGCTGTTCAGATGGACGTGCAAACCAAACAGATGGTCAAGCAGTTGCGCGAACATGTGCAGTCCGGTGCCGGCGAACGCCTCCTCGTCCACGGTGACCGTCACCTCGGTGCCGCGCAGCGTCGCGCTCCCCTGCGCTTGCCGCACCAGCCTGGTGGCGGGACGGTGCGACAGGCCGACGATGCCGTCGATCTGGCGCTGGGCAACGGCGTTGTCCGGCCGCGCATACAACCGCAGCATCGCGCTCAGCGCCGGCAAGCCCTCGTGCGTCAGCGCGCGATGGTTGAGCGCCAGATGGCTGATCAGTCCCCACTGGCCGTTAGCGTTCGCGCTCAGCCGGTACGAGGTGGTCGGCCGGCTCAGCACGCGGATCGGAAAGCCGCCGACGGCCGCCTCCGTGGCCAGGTCGCCCCGGGGCCGGCCGTATTCCATGTGATGCGGCAGATCGCGGTTGGTGCAGGTGACGCGCACCGACGCCGTGGCCTGCCCGCCGCACAACGGCGAAAAGTCGTGGTCGACCAGCGTCAGCGAAAAATCGTGGCACGCGCCGCTGGCGGCCAATGCTTCATCGCGGCTGGCCAGCCAGTAGCGCCCCTTGCGGCTGGCCGCGCCGCCATGACGCAGCGAATAGTAGGGAAAGAACTCGGCCACGCGGTCGCCGTCCGGCGACGTCCGCACCAAATGCACCGAATCGATGCTGTAGATCTCGCTGCCGGCGGCCGGCAGTTGGTCGGGCATCAGCGGATAGCTGCTGAGCGCGTGGGTGACGCGAATCGGCGTGGCCGGCTGCGCGTACAGATTGACGATGGGCGTGCAACCGAGCACCAGATTATCCGCCACCAACGCGCGCAGGATGCGCGCGGCGGGCATGTCGGGCCGGCAGCCGGCCAGCGCCAGCCGCAGGGTCAACCGGCCGCAGCCGGCGGGCACGTCGGCCAGCACGGCGTCGAGGTCGATATCGAAGAAGTCGAATTTTTCAGGGAAGGCGAAATACTCGCCGAGCAGCCGATAACCGCCGTGCTCGGAGGCGGCGGCCGGCAACAGCGCCTCGTCATCGGCAAAGCCGACCGGCGTTACGGGCGGCCCGGACAACACGCGCCACTGGCCGTCCGCCTCTACGCAGGCGCCGGCGGCGCGCAGGAACAATGTGTCGCGCAGGGCGGCGCGCAGCGACGGTTCGCCATCGATGAACACCCTCAGCGTCGACAGTCCGTTCAACGCCGGGCCAAGCGCGCAGCCGACGCTTTCCAGCGTGATGCAAATGGCCGCGCCGGCGTCCTCCGGGAGCGGCAGCCCCGGCGGCACCTCGATGTGCGGCTCGAACCAGGCGGCACCGATGGCCACCGGCGCGACCGCAACGTCGTAGACCGTGCGGAAGCGGCACGCCACCTTCGCCTGTCCCAGCGCCGTCATCGCGGTGCCGCGCGGCAGCGTGATGATGCCTTCGATCTCACCGGTCCTGGCGCCGCCATGGTCGATGTGCGCGATCGAACACGACGGCATCGGCCGCAGGTAGTGCGGGTACAGCATGCCGAGCAGCGCTTCGGTGAAGCCGGCATAGCCGTCGTCGAGCAGCTTGCCCACGCGCGCGTTGAGGACGGCGGAACCCTGGATCAGGCGGTCGACATGCGGGTCGGCGCCGCCCCCGGCTCCCGTCCCCAGGCTGCCGGCCAGCTTGGGATAGCGGCAGGCAAACTCGGCGCCGGCCTGCCGCAGCAGGCCCAGTTCACGTTCGACATACGGCAGCAGTTTATCCATCGTGGCATCCGTGACAACCCATGCGCCCCCCAGCCGTGATGGCGATGGTCGAACCGCACAGGCTGTCGATCATCGCATTGCCACGGAAAAACTTATTGACATGTAGCAATAGCGAGGCGCCATGTCGCTAGTCGCGCAACACTTAGCGCAGTCGCTTGCGCGGCCACAATTCGCCCGGCCCGGATAGCTCTAACCTGTGAATTCCTCTTTACTTTTCATCGTAATTTTTCACCATAACTAGACAGGGATGAGCGACATGGCGACAGCGACCAAAGATGAGAACCAGGAACTCTTCGAGCAGACGATCCGATCGCTCGAGGCGCAGCTCGCCAACGCCGGCGCCCATTTGACCATCGACGCCTCCGCCCGCCTCGCCTACGCGCGCGAGATCAAGCACATGGCGGACCGGCTCCGCACCGAGGCGTTCACCGGCAGGATCACCTGGGCCCAGGCGGCGCAGCAAGCACAGGAGACGCGCAACGCCGTCATGACCATCATCCGTTCTCGCAGCACGTCGGTGGGCCGCGCGGTCGCACAGCGCATCAAGGCGCAGGGCTACACGCTCAACGAACTGGTGGCCCGCCAGACCACCCGCATGTACGGCCCCGGCGCGACCTTCGCCCGCCTGACCGCGTCACAGCGCAACATCGTCTACGCGTCCATCGTCAGCTCGGCCGGCAAATCCAATCCGGCGGTCACGCAAACGATGTCACGCCTGTCGTACGTGGGGCGCGGCGTGATCTTCGTGTCGCTGGGATTGTCGATCTACAACGTGACGACCTCGACCAACAAAATGGCGGCGACCGGCAAGGAAATCGCCATCAACGGCGCCGGCGTCGCGGGCGGCATGGCCGGCGGCGCGCTGGCCGGCCTGGCATGCGGGCCGGGCGCGCCGGTGTGCGTTACAGTGGGAGCTTTCGTCGGCGGCGCGCTGGCGGCCTTCGGCGTCAGCTCAATCTGGTAGACCACCATGAAACTGTTTTCGACAGACGACCTCTCGATCCGCCCCCGGCAGACCGGCGACGGCTTGCCGCGCAGCGAACTCATACTCTACGGCGAAACCACGGAAAAAATCGTCGAAGGCGCGGTGCTGGAAGCGGCCGTTTGCTGGAAGGGCCACTTCCTGATCTTCCTGACCGACGACATCATCCACGAAGACACGTTGCGCATCTACCTGCTCGATCCCAAGCTCGACATCGTCGACGCCGCGCGGCTGGGCGCGATGTACTCGACCGGCGCCTTCACCGGCCTGGAACTGGTCGAACCCAACCTCATCCACTTCGACTTCTTCGGCGCCACCACCTGGACCCTGGAACTGCTCGACGAACAGTCCTTTGCCGTGCCGATGGTCTCCGACCCCAAAGGCGTGACCCGGCCGTTCAAATTATCCTGCCGCTTCAAGCTGCACGGCGACCCGCAGCCGGATGCCTGATCAGCGCCGGAACTTCTTCGGCTGACGCTTGCGGGCGGCCGAGTTCTGGTCCTGCAATATCGCATCGACGCGCTCCGACGCTTCGCGCGACAGCTTTTGCGCCAGCTCCGTGTCCGGGAAGTATTCCGGCTGGCGATAGGCCAGCCAGGCGTAGGCCGAATACAGCCGGCAGGCGTCCTCCACCTCCTGCAGGTTCATGAAATGCAGCGGATTCTGCTCCGGCCTGAGGCGCGTGATTTTCTTGTGCGCCAGCGCGGTGGCCCAGCCTTCCCACGCGTGCTGCAAGGTGTGCACCTTGGACGAGATCGGCACCAAGGACAGCGCGAACTTCTCCGCCACCGTCAACTGCAAGGTATCGAGCCAGGCGGCGCGCTCGAACTGGTCCTCGGTGATGCGCGGATAGAAGAACCCGTCCGGCACATCGATGTTGTGCACGAAGCGCTTGAGCAGCTTGGCCAGCCCATGCTCGCTGGTCACCGATGAAATCCGGTGCAGATGTTCCAACGTTGGCGCCACGGCAAAGCCGGTGGTTTTCAGCGGCACCGGCTTTTCCTGCAACAGCGAACGCATCACATTGTGCGTCTCGTTGTCGTAGCCGGCCACCAGACCCTCCTCGTGCACGCCGAAGCGCCCGGCCCGGCCGGCGATCTGCCGGGCCAGCGCGGCGGGAATCTCTTCCTCTTCATATCCATTGTATTTAACGGACGTAGTCATCACGATGCGCGCAATTGGCATATTCAGACCCATGGCGATGGCGTCCGTGCCGACCACCACATCGGCCGCGCCCTCGCGGAAGCGCTGGGCCTGCGCGCGCCGCACCTCCGGCGACAGGTTGCCGTAGACGGTGGCGACCGACAGGCCGACCTCGGTCACCATGTCGCGCCACATCAGCACTTCGCGGCGCGAAAAGCATATGACGGCGTCGCCGCGCCGCAGATTGGTCAACTTGCGCACGGCGGACGGCTCCATCGACAGCGGCCCCTTGCGCTTCAACACATGCACTTCCAGCTCGCATTCGAGCCGCGCGGCCAGCACCTCGATGGCGCGGCGCGCTTCCGGCGCCCCGACCAGGTAGACGGTATGCGCCGGCGCGCCGCACACGGCGGCGGTCCAGGCCGAGCCGCGATCGCGGTCGGCCAGCATCTGGATCTCGTCGATCACGGCCACATCGACCGGCGTGCGGGTATCGAGCATCTCGACCGTGCTGGCGACGTGGGTGGCGCCGGCGACCAGGCGCCGCTCCTCGCCGGTGACCAGGCTGACGGCCAGCGGCCTGCCGTGCTGCTCCATGGCCTGCAGGCGTTCGTAGTTTTCCAGCGCCAGCAGCCGCAACGGCGCCAGATACACGCCACTCGGCGCCTTGGCCAGCGCCTCGATGGCCTGGTGGGTCTTGCCGGAATTGGTCGGCCCCAGCAGCGCGATGAACTTGCGCTTGATGCGGCGGGCGACGTCGAACGACGCCGGATATTCGGCCAGATTGATGCTTTGCCGGGTACGCTCGGCGTGCTGCTCCTCCAGTTCGCGCTCGACGGCGTGTTCCAACCGCTGGCGGATGCGGTCGAACACCGTGCCGGCCGGCTCGGAGATCTGCATGTCGGCCAGGGCCTGCAGGAAAGGCTGGGGGTCCAGGTCGCAATCGTCGCAGGCATCGGCCATCTCCTGGACAAAATCGCCGACATACCCGTGCAGCTCGGCGACGACGGCGTCGCTGGCGCGCTCGCGCAGCAGCGCCGAGCGCGCGTCGCCATCCATCTTGCGCCACTTCGACGGCTTGGCCAGCACGCCCTGCGCAGGGACCAGATCGTAGGGGTAATGTGTGCCGTTATACTCGACAATGCCGGTCAGGCGTAAGAACACCCGTCCTTCCATCCGGGACAACAAAAACCCCTTGGCCGTCAGGCCGAGCTGGCGCATCAGTTCGTCGTCGTTTTCTTGATCTGCAATGTCTGTCATGGTGCTGCCTTGGCGAATCCGTCTATGTTTTGAGCGATACAGCCGGATTATATCGTGCCGCTCCGGCGCCCGTTTTTTGTATTTCCCAATGATATCTGGCACCATACGCGGTTCCAACCGCCGGCCAGCCCTGAAAACACCGCAATGCCTCAAACCATTATCGCCCCCGTCCAGCATGAATTGCTGATTAAAAAAAGCCGCTTTATTGCCTGCGTGCAGCCAATGACGGATCGGGCCGCCGCGCAAAAAGTAGTGGCGGAATTATGGGCGCAACATCCGCAGGCCGCGCACGTTTGCTGGGCATTATTGGCGGGCGGTCAATCGGCGGCGGTCGACGACGGCGAACCCAGCGGAACGGCCGGACGGCCCATGCTGGATGTTTTAAGGCATCAGGATCTGGAGGGGGTATTGGCCACCGTCGTGCGTTATTTCGGCGGCGTTAAACTGGGCGCGGGCGGATTGGTGCGCGCTTATACCGACAGCGTCGCCCAGGCTTTATTAAGCGCCGAGAAAATCGCCATTATCAAGCTGCGCCATTTAATCTGCACCGTGCCGTACGCGATGGAGGGAATGATACGGCGCGAAATTGAAATGGCCGGAGCCACCCTCGATAATGTATCCCATGCGGATGACGTCAGATTTGAATTCAGCCTGGCGGACAATGCCGCCGGCCCATTCATCACCCGTCTTAACGAAGCGGGCCACGGCCGACTCCTCTGGATCGATCCCGACGAGGAATCGGCGGACGAGTAAGCAAGCCGCGCCTTCCCCTCACAAGCTCGATTTTGGTATATTCGCGCCAACAACTGGCACGTTCTCCTTGGGAGCGCCTGCCCAAGTGGCCCTGTGCCACAGCGTTTCGAACGGTCCCTGCTTATGGTGCTTCAGCCACCACACGCTGAACTGCCGTTGTAACAGGGCCAGCGCTATCCCTATCGCCAAGGCATAACTCGCGCCGGTATATTGATACATTCCCAAGCCGAAGCCATAATAAATCCAGGTGCCGACGATCGACTGCACGATATAACTGGTCATGCTCATCTTTCCCAATGGCGAGAAGAATGCCAGCCATCGCCAGAAATAAAACAGCAGCGCAAAGCCGGACACCAGCACCAGCATAAACGCCACATTCGACCACGACGTGACAATCACCAGCAATGGGCGCTGAATCGCCTGGCCTGCGATCCACCATTCCGGATTGGATTTCAGCAGATAGAACGGAATAAACACCAGTACCGAGATAACCAGCGTCCGCGACCAGAACGCCTTATTCTCGGGCGAGGTTTTGAATACGCCTTTTCTGCCGGCGAGCATCCCCAGCATGAACAAAGCCGGTATCTGGAACATACGGCCATTCTCCCAGCTCCAGCGCAAAGCCGCGACTTTACCGTTGGTAAGATTACCCCACCACACATCAAAGACAGAACCGTTCGCCATATATTCAGCGGTGCGGCCGAAATAAGCCCACGATGCGGGATCGGCTAGTTTCTCGTCCGGATTAGGCAACGCCTGGAAAAACTCCAGCCATGCATAAGGTTGCAGCAGCAGTATCACGGCGATGGCCAGCACGGTCCCGCTGCTCAGGCGCGCGACCGGTATCAGCGCCAGTCCCATCACGGCGTAAAAACTCAGTATGTCGCCCTGGTAGAACATGGAGTTGAACAAGCCGAATGCCAGCAGCAACGCCAGGCGCCACGCGAACCGCGGCCTGAAATCCTCGCCGCGCTGCTCGCGGCTATGCCATTGGATATAAAAGGTGATGCCGAACAGCAGCGCAAAGATGGCGTAGGACTTCCCGCCGAACAGGAAGAACATGCTGTCCCAGATCATCTTGTCGATCGGCTTCAGCCACTCGGGCAAGCCGCCTGGAGAGAAGTAGAAGTCGAAATGCTCGATGTTATGGAGCAGCATGATCGAGACGATGGCGAAGCCGCGCAGCGCATCGATCACATCCAGGCGGGAAGAAGTGGCGTTCATCGGTTCCATTTACCTTGGCAAAATGAGCAGAATGCCAAGTTTATATGGAAACGGTACCAGTCGTAAGCGAAATTCGGGATCGGGGCAATGCATTTACGGGCCCAAGCGCCGCAAAACTCCGGCCGCCACGCCTATCCCCTGTCATTCGGCCGTCACACTTGCGACCTAAAGTAGCGGGGCCGCACAGCAAATTGGTAACACGAAGACAACAAACCACCGCGCATACCCGGCGCGTGTCCCTCAACGTCCCCACACGAACTCTATGACCTCACGACGCAAATTCCTCCTCAACGGTGCCCGCGCGGGTATCGCCGCCGGCGCCTACGCGGCCTTTCCGCCGTCGATACAGCGCGCGCTTGCCATCCCCGCCAACAATGCGACCGGCACCATCAGGGACGTCGAGCATGTGGTGATCCTGATGCAGGAGAACCGCGCGTTCGACCATTATTTCGGCACGCTCGCCGGCGTACGCGGCTTCGGCGACCGTTTCCCCATCCCGTTGCCGGAGGGCCGCAATGTGTGGCAACAGCGCACGGGCAACGGCAACGTCCTATCGCCTTTCCACCTGGATGGCAGCACCGGCAATGCGCAGCGCGCCAGCGGCACGCCGCACGACTGGCTCGACAGCCAGCTGGCCTGGGACAACGGCCGCATGGACCAGTGGCCGCGCTACAAGAATCCGATTTCGATGGGCTTTTTCAAGGAAGCCGAGCTGCCGTTCCAGTTCGCGCTGGCCAACGCGTTCACCTTGTGCGATGCCTACCACTGCGCGATGCACACGGGTACCGATGCCAACCGCTCGTTCTTCCTGACCGGCACCAATGGCGCGGTGCCGACCGGCACCGCCTTCGTCAGCAACGAGTGGGACGCCATCGACGGCCTGCCCGGCGGCGTCGACACCGGCTATACCTGGACCACCTACGCCGAGCGTCTGGAAACCGCCGGCGTGCGCTGGATGAGCTACCAGAACATGCCGGACGAATGGGGCGACAATATGCTGGGCGCGTTCCGGCAATTCCGGCGCGCCAACATCGCCTCGGGCTACCCCGTCTCCAGCGGCGGCTCGCCCGGCCGGCCCTACACCAACACCGGCCAGGCCCTGCCCTATCACGACTACGATGCGGCGACCGACAACGTCAACAACCCGCTGTACAAGGGCATCGCCAACACCCTGCCGGGTGCCCAGCCCGAGCAGTACCTCGATGCGTTCAAGCGCGACATCCGCGAAGGCAAGCTGCCGCAGGTATCGTGGGTAAACGCGCCGTCGATTTACTGCGAGCATCCCGGCCCGTCCAGCCCGGTCCAAGGCGCGTGGTTCGTGCAGGAGGTCCTGGACGCCTTGACGGCCAACCCCGAGGTCTGGAGCAAGACCGTGCTGATCGTCACCTACGACGAGAACGACGGCTACTTCGACCATGCGCCCTCGCCGTCCGCCCCCTCGCCCGATGGCAAGGGCGGCTACGCCGGCAAGACCACGCTGTCGCAAGCCCAGCTTTCACCCGAGTACTATACCCATGGGCAACCGGCCGGCAGCACGGGGCAGCCGGCTGCGGACGGCCGCGTCTACGGCCCGGGCCCACGGGTGCCGCTGTTCGTGATTTCGCCCTGGAGCCGTGGCGGCTGGGTCAACTCCCAGGTCTTCGACCACACGTCGGTGCTGCGCTTCCTGGAAGCGCGTTTCGGCGTGCAGGAGCCCAACATCAGCCCGTTCCGCCGTGCCGTCTGCGGCGATTTGACGAGCGCGTTCAACTTTGCCACGCCCAATTCCGAGGCGCTGCCGCAGCTCGCCGGGAAAAAGAACAAAAGCCAGGCCGACGCCCTGCGCGCCGCGCAGCAGCGGCTGTCGCAGATCCGGCCGCCCGCCGCACCGAGCATGCCCGTGCAGGCCGCCGGCACCCGGCCGTCGCGCGCGCTACCCTACGAGCTGGCGACCACCTGCGAGGTGCAGCCCGGCGCCACGATGAACGCCGTGCGCGTCGCCCTGGGCTTCTTCAATACCGGCCGCCAGGCCGCCGTCTTCCATGTCTACGACCGCAAGGACCTGGCCGCCGTGCCGCGCCGTTACACCGTCGAGCCGGGCAAATCGCTGTCGGATGCCTGGACGCCTGCGGTCGGCGGCGCCTACGACCTGTGGGTACTGGGGCCGAACGGCTACCACCGCCACTTCACCGGCAGCGCGCTGCGCGCCGTCGCGGCGGGCCAGCCGCGACCGGACGTGCAGGTGCGCTGCGACGCCGCCACGGCGGAGCTGGTGGTCCGACTTGTCAACACGGGCGCCACCGCCTGCACGTTCAACCTGAACGCGAACGCTTACGCGCCGCTGAAGCAGCTCCACACGCTCGCGCCGCGCACCGAACTGGTGGTGCGCATTCCGGTTGCCGGCAACGGCTGCTGGTATGACTTCAGCGCCACGGTATCGGGCCAGCCGGACTACCTGCGGCGCTTCGCCGGGCGCGTCGAGACCGGCCGGCACACGGTCAGCGATCCGGCCCTCGGCCAGGCCTAAGCACAGCCAGGCGTGCGGCGCGGTCGGCCGCCGCTCTTTTTATATTTACTTCAACAGGACATTCATGCATTCCATCATCCGCAAACTTGCCTTCAGCGCCGCCATCGCGCTGTCCACGCCATTGGCCTTCGCCGGCGTGCTCAACTTCGACGACATCGTCGGTCCCGACGGTTACGCCCACGTGCCCGACAATTACGGCGGTCTGGACTGGTCGGCCTCCGGCCTGTCGGTGTTCACCGGCGAACAGGCACCCTTCACCCCGCATTCCGGCAACGGCAGGGTGACGACGGACTGGATCGACGGCGGCCCGGTCGCCAGCACCATCCGCTTCCTGGCGCCGACCGTCTTCAATGGCGCCTGGTTCTCGGGTTTCGGCGACAGCAGCGTGCGCTTTGATCTGTACAGTGGAAATCAACTGGTTGCGAGCTCGGCAGTTCTGCAACTGTCGGACACGCCTGCCTACCTGGCCGCCGGCTGGAACGGCGCCATCGACGCGATCGTCGTGTCGAGCGGCTTTCAAGGATCTTATGTGATGGACGACTTGAGCTTCCAAAGCGCGTCGGCGGTACCTGAAGCAGGCTCGATGGCGCTGATGCTGGCCGGGCTGGGGCTCATCGGCGCGGTGCGGCTGCGCCGGTCCGGGCGCGGGGGTGGCCGATTACGGCGTGCCGCCTAATCCTCCCTACGTGTTTCCTCGGTAATGTTTAGCGGGAGAGTCGGAAGACTTTGACCGCTTCGGCCAGCTGGTCGGCCTGCGCCTGCAAGGCGCCGGCCGCCGCTGCGGCCTGCTCCACCAGCGCGGCGTTTTGCTGCGTGGTGCTGTCGATGCTGCCGATCGCTTGATTGATCTGCTCGATCCCCAGTTCCTGCTCGCGGCTGGCGGTGGCGATCTCGCCGACGATGGTGTTGACGCGGCTGATGCCGGTGACGATCTCGTCCATCGTGCCGCCGGCCTGGCCGACCAGCACGCTGCCCGCCCCCACCTGCGCGACCGACGCGTCGATCAACTGCTTGATCTCCTTGGCGGCAGAATCGGAGCGATGCGCCAGACTGCGCACCTCGGAGGCGACCACCGCGAAGCCACGGCCCTGCTCGCCCGCGCGCGCCGCTTCCACGGCCGCGTTCAACGCCAGGATATTGGTCTGGAAGGCGATTCCCTCGATCACGCCGATGATGTCGACGATCTTTTGCGACGAGGCGTTGATCGCGCCCATCGTCTCGACCACCTGCGTCATGACCGCGCCACCCTTGCTGGCGACCTGGGCCGCCGACGACGCCAGGTCGTTGGCCTGCCCCGCGTTGCTGGAATTTTGCTTCACCGCCGACGTCAATTCCTCCATCGACGAGGCCGTCTCCTCGAGCGAGCTGGCCTGCGATTCGGTGCGCGACGACAGGTCCATATTGCCGGAGGCGATTTCGCTCGACGCCAGCGCGATGGCGTCGGTGCCGCTGCGCACCTGGCCGACGATCGTGTGCAGGCTGGCGTTCATATTGGCCAGCGCCCGTTTGAGCAAGCCCGTTTCCGAGATGTCTGCCGCGTCGAGCGCCATGCTGCCGGACAAATCCCCCTTCGACACGCGCTCCGCGAAGCCGACCGCCTCGTTCAGCGGCTGCATGATGGAGCGGGTGATGAGTTGGCCGATCACCAGCGCCACGATCACCGCCAGCAACGAGAAGCCGATGATCTGGTAGCGCGAGTTGGCCACGGCGCTGTCGCCGACCAGCTTGGCCGACTCCGAATTCTTCTCGATCAGGTCGCTCAGCGCCGACATGCTTTTTTCCAGCACCCGGAAGCTGTCCATGAAGCCGGCGAACTTGGCCTGCGCCGCGTCCTTGTTGGTCAGCGACAGCTCGACCATCTCCTCGGTGTTTTTCAGGTAGCGCTCGACGTCGGGCCGCACCGTCGCGATGGCGGCCCGCACCTCGGCATCGATGTCGGCCGCCTCCATATCCTTGATGCCCTTGCGGAACAAGGCCATATGCTCGGCCAGGTCTTCGCGCACGCCCTTGACCTCGGCCGTATCGTTCTTTTCGGCCGCCAGGCGCGCGGCCAGCACATCGGCGCGCAGCGCGTCGTGCATCATATCGGCCTGCAACTGATCCTTCATCGCCGCGCTGTTGGTGCTGATTGCGTAGATCGCCCCGTCGAGCACCTGCACCGCCACGTAACCGACTATGCCAACCAGGCTGACAAACGCCAGCGTGACCACATTGGATAACAGCAAGCGCTGTCTGATCGTCAACCGCATGTTAACCCCTGCTTAAAACTTCATGGAAAGGCCGACGGTCCAGCCCCAGTCCGGCGTCCTGCTATTGAGGCCGCGCGACAGCGCCGTATCGAGTTGCACGGTCTTGGTCAACAGGTAGGCCACGCCGGCGTTGAGGCTGCTCGACGTCCCGCCATCGCGCACATGGGCGATCTGCTCGGACGAATACTCGACAAAGCTGCGGAACTCATCGGTCCACCCTTTGCCGATCACAATGCCGAAGATGCCCCCGGTGTAGCGGTCGCCGTCGTCGTTCACCTGCGATGCCACGCCGGGCATCATGCCCAGCGAGAAGTCGTTGGGGAGCTCCCACTCGGCCACCAGCCGCAGGGAAGCGCCCTTGCCTTGGGCGCGGAAAGGCGCCGAGCCGCTGTCCAGGTCCACGTGGGCCAGCAGGCCGATCGACGGCCGCGCGTCCCGCTCGTCGGCGACGTGCCATTTGACGCCGAGCGAGACGTCGCCGTAGCCGCTTTCCTTGGAGCGGACGCCGCTGGCGGTGTCGGTCGACGTGGCGCGGATGCGGCCGGCCGTCTCCAACCGTACCTCCCAATCTTCACTGACGCCGTAGCGCAACAGGGTCGGTGTCGCGTATGCTTTGTCCTTGATGCCGTCGGCCTTGTTGCGATCGCCCGCGAGGCTGGTTTCGATCTGGAAGCGTCCCTTGCCGACAACGTTGCTGGACTCGACGAAATCGGGCCGGTCGGTGGCGATTTCATCCTCCGCCGCCAGTCCCAGCACGGGCAACATAAGCAGTACGACAACCATATTTTTGATAGCCATGGACCTTCTCCAACGACGATGTTCTGGACCTTACCGTATCACATTGATTTACATCAACGGTTGGTAAATTTCCACAGGAATACATTTCCCTTATGACTTTAATCGAGCAACTGACACCGGAAGACTTCGATCTTTTCCTCGTCTATCTGAACGACCATTTGTCGGACAACGGCCGCGACGGCACCGGCAATTTCCAGCCGCTGTCGCGCGCCCACGAGGTCATGACCACGTAGGGCGGATTAGCGCAGCGTAATCGGCCATGCATGCGTCGCGACGGCTCATAGAGTGGCCGATTACGGCGTTCCGCCTAATCCGCCCTACGTGTTTTAGAGGTTTTAGAGGCTTTAGCGGTTCAGGGAATGCTTGGCTTTAGGTGTCCGTTTCCGGACGATGGTGGGCGGAGCCGGGCAACCGGCCCTGCGCCCGCGATCCCGCAGTCATCGCTACCGCATTGATTTGTATGGCTTAATCAAGAACCAACCCGGTGGCACGGCGATTGCAATAGTGAGGGGAACACAACCTTCGCCGACGCATCACCATGGACCTGGCCCTCAACCCCAAAATCATCGCCGGCCGCCGCCGCAAGACCCTGCTCGCCATCGCCGCGTTGCTGGCTACGCTGTGCGTCGGCGCCTGGGGCATCAACCGCGCGGTCAGCCCAAGCGTCGAGGCGGGCGGCATCAGCATCGCCGAGGTCCGCGTCGGCGATATCGCCAACACCATCAACGCATCTGGCATCGTCATCCCCATCCACGAGGCGCTGGTCGCCAGCCCGATCCAGACCCGCGTGGCCAAAGTCCAGGCCAAGCTCGGCCAGCAAGTACAGGCCGGCGAGCTGCTGCTGGAACTGGACAACCGCACCGTGCTGCTGGCCATCGACAGCCTCAAGGAACAGCTGGCGCAACAGGAAAACCGCATCCTCGCGCTGACCCTGGAGCTGGAGCAGAAACGCAAGGAGCTGCTGAGCGCCATCGAATTGCTGGAACTCGACCTGCAAGCAACGCGCGTGCGGTTGGGCCGCTACCAGACCTTGCGCAAGGCCGGCGGCGTCTCGGCCGAGGATTTGCTCACGGCCGAGCTCAATGTCCAGCGCAACGAAATCCAGCTGCGGCAAAGGCGCGAACAGATCGAGGACAGCAAGCGCGTCACCTCCAGCAACATCGAAGGCGCGCGGCTGCAAAAGAGCATCCTGCAAAAACAATTGTACGAGCAACAGCAACTGCTGGCGCAAACCCAGGTGCGCGCGCCGTTCGCCGGCATGCTGACCTTCCTGCTGGCCGACGAGGGCGCCAGCCTGGCCACCGGCCAGCTGGTGGCCAGGGTATCCGAACTGAACAACTACAAGGTCGAAGCCTCATTGTCCGACTTCCATGCGCGCGCGCTCGGCGCCGGCCAGCCGGTGCTGGTCGAACAGGGCAACGTCAAGCTCAAGGGCGAAGTCCACACCATCCTGCCGGAAATCCAGAACGGCACCGTCAAGCTGCTGGTGACCCTGGCCGATCCGCACCACGCGATGCTGCGCAACAAACTGCGCGTCGAGGTCAACATCGTCACCGAGCAAAGGAAAAACGTGCTGCTGGCCGACAGCGGCCCCGCCTTCAACGGCCGCGGCCCGCAGGACATCTTTGTCGTGCGCGACGGCGTGGCCCGCAAGACCCGGCTCGACATCGGCGCCAGCGACGGCAAGAACGTCGAGATCCGGGCCGGCGCCCGCGCCGGCGACCGCCTCATCATTTCCGATACCCGCAACTACAAGGACCGCGACAGCATCCGCGTCGACTGAGCGTCCACTAATAGAGAGAAAGGCCCTACATGATTCGCCTGAGTAAAGTCAGCAAAACCTACCAGACCGACAAGGTCGAAACCCTGGCGCTGAAAGACATCGACCTGCACGTCGAGAAAGCGGAATTCGTCTGCATCATGGGTCCCAGCGGCTGCGGCAAGAGCACCCTGCTCAACCTGATCGGCCTGCTGGACCACCCCGGCAGCGGCGCCATCCACGTGGCCGGCACGCCGGTGGCCTCGTACAGGGACAAGTACGTCGCCAAGCTGCGCAACCAGACCTTCGGCTTCATCTTCCAGAGCTTCCACCTGATCAACGACCTGCGCGTGATCGACAACGTCGAGCTGCCGCTGTTGTACCGCAATATCTCGACCAAGAAGCGCCAGCGGCTGGCGCGCGAGGCGCTGGAAAAAGTCGGCCTCGGCGCCCGCATGGACCACTACCCCAACCAGCTCTCCGGCGGCCAGCAGCAGCGCGTGGCGATCGCCCGCGCCATCGTCGGCCAGCCGCAGGTATTGCTGGCCGACGAGCCGACCGGCAACCTCGACAGCAAGATGGGGCAGGAGGTGATGGACATCCTGCTCAAGCTGCGTAGCGAAGGCACCACCGTCATCATGGTCACCCACAACGAGCTGGAGGCGAAAATGGCCGGCCGCATCGTGCGCGTATTCGACGGCCAGCTGGTCGCTTAAGGGGGGCCGCATGTTCAGAAATTATCTGCTGACGGCGTGGAAGGTGTTCATGCGCCGCAAGCTGTTCACGGCGATCAACCTGCTGTGCATCGTGCTGACCCTGGTGGTGCTGATGGTGGTCACCGCGCTGCTGCAAAACACCTTCTACCCCACCGGCGTCGAGGGCAAGAGCGAACGCTTCGTGCAAATCGTCATGATGCAGTCGAGCCACCCCGACCGGCCGGGCCGGCGCACCGGTTTTTTCGGTAACAGGATCGTCGAGCAATACCTCAAACCGATGAAAGGCGTCGAGGCGGTGTCGGCGTCGATGTTTCCGCAGTCGGTGGCGGCATACCAGGACGGCAGGGTCAGCGAAGTGCTGCTGCGGCGAACCGACGCCGAGTACTGGCACATACTCGATTTCCAGGTCGTCTCGGGACGGGTCATTAGCGCCGACGATGTCGAACAGGGACGCTTCGTCGCCGTGCTCAACCTGTCCACGGCGCGCAAGCTGTTCCCCGGCCAGCCTTACCTGAATCAAAAGATCCTGATGGACGGCCAGACCTTCACGGTCATCGGCGTGGTCGAGGACGCGCTGCAGGTGAACGCCTACGCCGACGCCTGGGTACCGACCACCACGCTGGCGTCCACCGATTACAAGGGCCAGGACTTCGGCAGCTTCACCGTGATGATCCTGGCGCACACGGCGGCCGATTTACCGGCCGTCAAGCGCGATATCGTGCGCATCGCCAAGACGGTGCGATATGTCGATCCGACCACCTGGTTTAGCGTGGCCCAGTTCTGGGGCGACTCCAAGCTGGAACTGTTCGCCCGTACCTTGACAAGCAACACCAACGAGGACGCCGGCGTGCCAAAATTTGTCGCCGGCATCGTGGTGCTGATGCTGCTGTTCATGGCGCTGCCGGCGCTCAATCTGATCAACCTTAACGTCGGCCGCATCATGGAACGCAGCAGCGAAATCGGCGTGCGCAAGGCGTTCGGCGCCACCAGCCGCCAACTGGTGGCGCAGCTGGTGCTGGAGAACGTGCTGCTGTGTCTGATCGGCGGCGCCATCGGACTGGTGTGCGCCGCCGGCGCGCTGTGGTGGCTTGAGGGCTCCGGCCTGATCCCCTACCTGAAGGTCGAACTCAACCTGGCGGTGTTCGGCTACGGGCTGCTGCTCACACTGGTGTTCGGCGTGCTGTCGGGCGTGATCCCCGCCTGGAAAATGTCGCGCCTGGACCCGGTTCGCGCGCTGAAAGGAAATACCTGATGCTGCACCATCTCCTCAAACTGATCTGGAAGCGCAAATCGCGCAACATGATGCTGAGCCTGGAAATCCTGCTGGCCTTCATGGTGGTGTTCGCCGTTGCGGCGTTCGCCGTGCGCAACTACCAGTTGCAACAGATGCCGACCGGCTTCGCCTGGCGCGACCAGTGGTCGGTCAGCATCCGCAACGCCCAGCCCATCCCCAACGACGCCGCCATGTACGACGCGCTCAAGCGCGCCCTGCTCGATCTGCCGGAGGTTGAAAAGGTCGCCTTCACCGCGGTGGCGCCGTACGAGATGTCGCGCAGGAACGCCTATTATTCGCTGCCGGACGGCAGCAACCATGTCGAGTCCGACAGCATGCCCTCGAGCGACGACTTTTTCGACGCCATGCAAATGACGCCGGCACAGGGCCGCTGGTTCTCCAAAGCCGACGACGGCGCCGACGCCACACCGACCGTGATCAATCGCATGCTGGCCGACAAGCTGTTCCCCGGCATCCCGGCGGTCGGCCAAGTGTTCATCGAGGCCGGGCTGGATGGCCAGACCCGGGGGACGCCGCGGCGCTACCGCGTCAGCGCGGTGGTCGAACAGTACCGCACGAACGGCGAATACATGGACCCGGTCAATGTCGTGCTGCCGCGCTTCGTTCCCGGGGTCGGCGAGGACCCGCCCATGATCATCATGCTAAGGGTCAAGCCGGGCACGCCGCGCGCGTTCGAGGCCAACCTCAGTGCCCGCCTCAAGCGCGAGCACAACGACTGGTCGTTCGTTATCAGCCCGCTGAGCGAGTCGCGCAAGTCGATACAGAAACTGCAGATGCTGCCGCTGACGATCATGTCGGTGATCGCCGCCTTCCTGCTGGTGATGGTCGCCTTCGGCCTGTTCGGCGTGCTGTGGCAAAACACCACGCAGCGCATTCCCGAGATCGGCCTGCGCCGCGCGCTCGGCGCCGACGCCGGCCACATCTACCGGCAAATCATCGCCGAGCAAATGCTGCTGAGCACGGCGGCGATCGGGGTCGCGCTGGTGCTGCTGGTGCAGCTGCCGCTGACGGGCGTGTTCGCCGACAGCCTGAACTGGCCGGTGTTTTTCGCGGCCACAGCGCTATCGGCAGGTGTGATCTATCTGCTATCCTTGCTCTGTTCGCTCTACCCGGGCTGGCGCGCCGCGCGCCTCAGTCCCACCCAGGCGCTGCATTATGAATAAGGCTGTTTGATGTCGATGGAATCATCCCGTAAGCAACGCATATTAATTGTCGACGACGACAGCGCCGTCCAGGTGTCGCTGGCGCTGCTGCTCAAGCAATCCGGCTTCGATACCGTCTGCAGCGACGACCCGAGGCAGGCGCTGGCCACCCTGGCGCAACAACCGGTCGATCTGGTCTTGCAGGACATGAACTTCTCGCTGCAAACCAGCGGCGAGGAAGGCTTGCAGCTGCTGGCCGACATCAAGCAGGCCCGCCCCGCGCTGCCGGTGCTGCTGATGACGGCCTGGGGCTCGATCGCGCTGGCGGTGCGCGGCGTGCAGGCCGGCGCCGCCAATTTCTTCACCAAGCCGTGGGACAATCCGCAGCTGATCGCGCTGATCCGCGCGACCCTGGAAACGGCGGAGCCGGCATCCTCGCTCCCGCAGGCCGCCGCGTCGCGCCAGGCGCTCGACCGGCAGTTCGATTTCAGCGGCATCGTCGGCGAACATCCGCGCCTGCTCAAGGTGCTCGCGACCATCGGCCAGGTGGCCGCCACCAGGGCGCCGGTGCTGATCCTGGGCGAGAGCGGCAGCGGCAAGGAACTGATCGCCGACGCCCTCCACCGCAACAGCCCGCGCAAGGCGCGTCCCATCGTCAAGATCAACATGGGCGCGATCACGCCGTCGCTGTTCGAGAGCGAGATGTTCGGCCACGTGCGCGGCGCCTTCACCGACGCCAAGACCGACCGCAAAGGCCACGTGGCCAGCGCACACGAGGGCACCCTGTTCCTCGACGAGATCGGCGAACTGAATCGCTCCGACCAGGTCAAGCTGCTGCGCGTGCTGCAGGACCAGACCTACCAGGCTGTCGGCGCCAGCCGCACCGAGCGCGCCGACATCCGCGTGGTGTCGGCCACCAACCGCGAGCTGGCCGAGCTGGTCGCCAGCGGCGAGTTCCGCGAGGATTTGTTCTATCGGCTGAACCTGATCACGATACGGTTGCCGCCGCTGCGCGAGCGTCGCAGCGACATCGCCCTGCTGGCGCGGCACATCATCGGCGAGGTGTCGGCCAGCTACGGGCTGGCGCCGGCGACGATCGCGCCGCAGGCGCTGGACTGGCTCGGCGCGCAAGCGTGGCCCGGCAACATCCGCCAGCTCAAGCAAACCCTTGAGCGCACCCTGCTGCTGGTGGGCCGCAGCGAACTGCGACAGGCAGATTTCATCGCCGCCGAACAGAACGATGGCACGCCGGGCGGCTCTCGCTGTGCCCTGCGAGTCGACGGCATGACCCTGGAGCAGGTCGAGCGGCACATGATCGCGCACGCGCTCGACGAGCACCAGGGCAACATCTCGCGCGTGGCCAAGGCGCTGGGCCTGAGCCGCACCGCGCTGTACCGCCGTCTGGAGCGCCATGGTTTGGGCGGCGTCCCGGACGGCGAGTCCCTTCCATGAGCTTGCCCTATCGGCTGTATGCCTACCTGATCGCCACCCACCTGCTGTTCGTCGGCATGACGGTGGCGCTGTTGCGCACCTCGCCGTGGCTGATGATCGCCGTGGAGGCCGTTTTGCTGTTGAGCTTTTTGCTGGGCGTGCGCCTCGTGCGCCGCGCGCTCGAGCCGCTCGGCTACACGCGCCACTTCCATGACCTGCTGCAGGACCAGCAATATGCGTCGCGCCTGCAGCAAAGCGCCAACCGCGAGCTGAACGAACTGATCGTCTTGTTCAACACCATGCTGGGCCGGCTCTATCAGGAGCGCCTGGAGATCGGCGAGCAGCAAGGTTTTCTCGACCGCCTGCTGGAGGCCACGCCCAGCGCCGTGATCGTGTTCGACTTCGACGGGCGTATCAGCCTGCTCAACGCCAGCGCGCAAGCACTGCTGGGGCTGGACGACGCCAAGGGCAAGCCGCTGCGGGCGTGGCTGGCCGGCGAGGGCTCGACAGGCGCGGGCGCGCCGACCGGCCGCCGCTCCCCTGCCCTGCTGGCCCAGCTCGACCTGCTGCCGCTGGGCGATAGCCAGTTGCTGACCGACGCCGACGGCCGCCGCTACCGGGCCCAGCGCGGCCATTTTTACGATCGCGGCTTCGCCCGCCATTTCCTGTTGATCGAGGAGTTGACCGAGGAGTTGGAGAGCTCGGAGAAGGACACCTACGACAAGTTGATCCGCGTTCTCGCGCACGAGGTCAACAACACGGTCGCCGCCACCGGCTCGGTGCTCGACTCGCTGCTGTACTACCGTGGCCAGCTCAACGAGCGCGATGGGGACGACTTCAGCACCGCCATCGTCGCCGTCAAGCGCCGCAATGTCAGCCTGGGCGAGTTCATCGAGCGCTTCACACGCGTGGTCAAGATGCCGGCGCCGGAGCTGCGTCCCTGCCCGGTGCGCGACATCATGGACGATATCCTGTATCTGTACCGCGAGCCGTGCCGCGCCCGTGGCATCCGCATCGGCTGGGCGCGCTGCGACGAGGTGCCGGCCGTGGGGCTGGACCGGCATTTGATCGAGCAGGCGCTGCTGAACGTGGTCAAGAACGCGATGGAGGCGGTGGAGGAAGCGGCGGCGGGCGAGCGGTTCATCGAGTTCGCGCTGGCGAACGAGGCCGATGGCATGCGCCTGTCGGTGACCGATTCGGGCAACCTGCTGGGCAAGGTGCCGGCGCGGCAGTTGTTCACGCCGTTTTTCACGACCAAGAAGGGTGGCCAGGGGATAGGCTTGCTGTTCGTGCGCGAGGTGATGAATCGGCACGCGTTTGCGTATCGGCTGGCGGCCACCGGGGACGGGGCCACGCGGTTCGATATTTGGTTGCGTTAAAACTCTTCCCAATCGGCGCCGGCCGGGGCGGGGGCGGCCGCGCGCAGGCGCGGCAGCGGCTTGGACGGCTTCATCAATGTGGTTTTGTGCGCCACCGCCATCGCCGGCGATGCCCGCTTCGCCGGCCCGCCGGCGCCGTCGACGCGGAACACGCTCACCACCCGCTCCAGATTGACCGCCTGCTGCTGCAAGGCTTCGGCCGCGGCGGCGGCCTGTTCCACCAATGCCGCGTTCTGCTGCGTCACCCCGTCCATCTCGATGACGGCCTTGTTGATCTGCTCGATGCCCAGGCTTTGCTCGTCGCCGGCGTTGGAGATGTCGGCCATGATCGTCGTCACCCGCTGCACGCTATCGACCACCTCGCTCATCGTCAGCCCGGCCTGCTCGACCTGGCGGCTGCCGATCTCGACCTTCTCGACCGAGTCGCCGATCAGCTCCTTGATTTCCTTGGCCGCCGTCGCCGAACGCTGCGCCAGGTTGCGCACCTCGGACGCCACCACCGCGAAGCCCCTGCCCTGCTCGCCGGCGCGGGCCGCTTCCACGGCGGCGTTCAGCGCCAGGATGTTGGTCTGGAAGGCGATGCCGTCGATGACGGAAATGATGTCGACGATCTTGCGCGACGACTCATTGATCGCGCCCATCGTGCCGACCACTTCCGAAACCGCCTGCCCGCCCTTCTGCGCCACCTCGGACGCGGCATGCGCCAGCTGGTTGGCCTGGCGCGCGTTTTCATTGTTCTGGCGTACCGCGCTGGTCAGCTGCTCCATCGATGAAGCCGTTTCCTCCAGCGCGCTGGCCTGCTCCTCGGTGCGCGAGGACAAGTCCTGGTTGCCGGTGGCGATCTGGGTCGAGGCCGTGGCGATGGTCTCCGTGCCGCTGCGCACCTCGGCGACGATGCCGGCCAGCGAATCGCGCATCAGCTTCATCGCGTGCAGCATGCTATGCTGGTCGTCGGCCCTGGTGTCGACCGACATGGTCAGGTCGCCGGCGGCGATGCGGCCGGCGATCTCGGCCGCGTAGGCCGGCTCGCCGCCCAACTGCCGCAGCAGCGAACGGCCGATGGTCACGGCGGCGCCCACGCCGATCACGATGGCGAGGCCGCACAACACCAGCATCAGCATCCACGCACGATTGTAAGATGCGGTGGCCTCGGCAACGTGTTCATGATTGTCTTCACGGTGCAGGGCCGCATAGTCGTCCATGGCGTCCTGCCACTGCTGGGTAGCCGGCGCGGCCTGCGTCATCACCACCGCGACGGCCTCTTCATCCTTGTGCGCCAGCGCCAGCGCGAACGCCTTGTCGTTGAGCGGACGCGCCGTCCGGGCCAGCGCCGCGATGCGGTCGCGCACGGCCGCCTCCTTGACGGTCGCCGGCATCTTCGCCAACTGCTCGACCGCCTTGGCATAGGTGGCGCGGGCCTTGTCCACCTTGGCCATCTCGGTGCGGATGGCGTTGTCGTCTTGCAGCAGCACCGCCGAACGCGACACCCGCGCGACGATATGGACCGACTCCGACATGTTTTCGACCAGCTCGCTCTTGACCACATTCTCGTTGACGATCTCGTCGAGCTTGGCATGGATCGTGCTCATATTGAACACGCCGAGCGCGGCTATCAGCAGCAGCAACGTCAGGACCAGACCAAAACCCAGACTGAGCCGGGTACCGACTTTCATACTGTTGAGTGCCATGCGACGCTCCTGAGTGGCGGAAACTGAATCGATTGTACGCCCACCCTTGCGATAGTGATGAAAAACGATGCAGATGCGCAACAATCTTCTTTATGCAGAAACCACATAGCCATATAGCTAAATATTCGTTAAATGAGCGATAACGGGCTCGTTTATATCAGTCAACGCATATAAAATGACCGACCGGTAACCATTTTCCCGCTCGGGCAGGGCGGATGTGTGGTGTCGGATGGTTTGTTTAACTTGTGGTTTTAATTCGTGGCAAAGGGTAGGCAATGGCTATTAACGTAGTACTCAATCTGCTGGCGGCGCTGGTGTTGCTCGGTGTGCTGTACGCGCAGCAGCGCAAGCACGCGTCCTTTTCGGTGCGCGTGTTCACCGGCATGGGGCTGGGCATCGTGCTGGGCGCGGCGCTGCAAGCCATCTACGGCGCCGGCTCGTCCGAACTGAAGACTACCGGCGAGTACCTCGACATAGTCGGCTCGGGCTACGTCAAGCTGCTGCAAATGATCATCATGCCGCTGATCATGGTCTCCATCGTGTCCGCCATCCTCAAATTAAAGGGCATGGATTCGCTGAGCAAGATCAGCGCGCTGACCATCGGCACCTTGATGGTCACCACGCTGATCGCCGCCGGCATCGGCATCCTGATGGCCAAGCTGTTCAGCCTGACGGCGGTGGGCCTGACCGCCTCGGCCGCCGACATCGCGCGCGGGGTGTACCTGCAGGGCAAGGTCGAAGCGGCGCAGGCGATCTCGCTGCCGAGCATGCTGCTCAGCTTCATCCCCGCCAATCCCTTCCTGGACCTGACCGGCGCGCGCAAAACCTCGACCATCGCGGTGGTGGTCTTCGCCGTCTTCATCGGCATCGCGGCCACCGGCATCCACGACAAGAAGCCGGACATCTTCGCCTCCTTCGACAACTTCATCAAGGTCGCCCACGCCATCGTCATGCGCATCGTCACCCTGGTGCTGCGGCTGACGCCGTACGGCGTGTTCGCGCTGATGGCGCAGGTGGTGTCGACCTCCAGCTACACCGACATCCTGCACCTGATCGACTTCGTGCTGGCCTCGTACAGCGCGCTGTTGCTGATGTTCCTGGTGCACCTGCTGATCGTCACCGGCGCCGGACTCAATCCGATCCGCTTCGTCAAGAAAATCCTGCCGGTGCTGACCTTCGCCTTCACCTCGCGCAGCAGCGCCGGCGCCATTCCGATGAGCGTGCAGACGCAGACGCTGCGCCTGGGCACGTCGGAAGGCATCGCCAACTTCGCCGCCTCGTTCGGCGCCACCATCGGCCAGAACGGCTGCGCCGGCATCTACCCGGCCATGCTGGCGGTGATGATCGCCCCGACCGTCGGCATCGACCCGTTCACCGCGCACTTCATCCTGCCGCTGCTGGCCATCATCACCATCGGCTCGGTGGGCGTGGCCGGGGTCGGCGGCGGCGCCACGTTCGCCGCGCTGATCGTGCTGTCGTCGATGAACCTGCCGGTCGCGCTGGCCGGGCTGCTGATCTCGATCGAACCGCTGATCGACATGGGCCGCACCGCGCTCAACGTCAGCGGTTCGATCACCGCCGGCACCGTCACCAGCCGGGTGCTGGGCGAGACCGACATCGCCGTTTTCAACAGCGACGCCGACCTGCCGATCGACAGCGACGGCGAACGCAAAACGGCCTGACCGAAAATAGCGGGAACCGCCCGCGCGCGGGTGGTGTCTAATTTTTCCCTGACCTTTTTTTTGAAAGGAAAGAATGATGACTTCCCTGCATAAGACAGCCAGCGTAGTGTTGGGCGCGGCCTTCGCGGTCGCGCTGCTGGCCGGCTGCAACAAGCGCCCCGCCGACCAGCCACAAACTCCTGCGGCGACACCGGAAAGCACCACGCCGTCAACACCTTCGACCACGCCAACTCCGGCGCCTGACACCACCACGCCGCCCGCCACCGGCAGCGGCACGGGCGGGACCGGCACGGGCAACGGCACGGGAACGGGCGGCACCGACACCAAGCCCCCCGGTCAATAGGACGTAAAAAAAGGGCCATAAAAGGCCCTTCCCCGCGCGCGATATTTGCAGCGAGTTAAATCACGTAGGGCGGATTAGCGCGTAGCGCGTAATCGGCCATGCGCGCGCCGCCAACGGCTCAAGCACCGCCAACCACCGCATTGCGCCGAATCCGCCCTACGCGTCTTTAGAACTTGTAATTGTACGAAACACCGATCAAGGACAGGTGCGTATTGTACGTACCGCGCGTGGTCTCGCCATTACCGGTGCAGGTGCGCGACAAGGTGTTGCACAGGTTAGTGTAATTGACCTGAGCATCCTTGAAGTCCACATAGCTGTAGGCCAGATCGATCGACGAGCGCTGGTCCAGCTTCCAGTTCATGCCCAGCGAATATTGCATGCGGTCGCTGTCCGGCAGCGCCGGATGGCGCAGTTCGGCGTTTTGCACCGGCGACTCGTCGAACGCCACACCGGCGCGCAAGGTCACGTTCTCGTTGTAAGCATAATTGCCGCCAACCGCCACGCGCACCGTGTTCTTCCACTGCTGACGGATCACCTCGGCGCCCTCGACGGTGCCAGGGAACTCGATGTCCAGGTTACCCAGGCGGTTATGACGCGACCAGGTCACGTCGGCCATACCGGCCCACTTCGAATCGAACTGGTGGAAGACGTTGGCCGACAGGGTGTCGGGCGTGCGCAGGGACACCAGCGCCGCCGAGTTCGCACGGTGCGACGCGGTCGCCAAGACGCCGTTGACGACCGGATCGGTGGTCGATTTCGAGAAATCCCAACGGGTGCTGCCGCGCATATTGTGGCTGATCGACGAGCGATAGCTCAAGCCGAAGCGGGTATTTTCGTCCAAGGTGAACAGATAGCCCAGGTTGAAGCCGAAGCCCCAATCCTTGACCTCGTTCTCGCCACGGCCGTCGCCGGCGGTGGCCAGCAGGGCCGGATTGCCGCCCAGCGCGGTGATCTGGCGGATCAGCGCGGCGCCCTGCGCGGCGTTGGCCGGCGTGCGCAGCGCGGCGATGGTGCCCGGCACGTCGACGGCCTGGCCCAGTTCGGCCTTCATGTGTTCCGCGTCGATACCGAAGCCGAACGAATGATGCTGGTTCAGCTTGAACGACACCGACGGATTGAGCGTGATCGCCTCCACCAGCACGTCGGTCAGCGCGTAGCGGCCGTTCCAGGTGCTGCCGTAGTCCAGCTTGGCGCCATACGGCACGAACAGGCCCAGGCCCACGGTCCACTGATCGTTCAGCTTCTTGGTCGCGTACAGCGACGGCGCGGCCACCGCGTCCGGCGCGTAGCCGGAGGCTTGGGTGCCGCCGGTGCGGGTACCGGTGAAGCGGGTCGAGCCGGTGTCGGTATAGGTCGAATGCGGCACCACGACGGTGGCGCCGGCGCTGATCTGCGTACCTTCCAGGCGCGACATGCCGGCCGGGTTGTAGAAAATGGTCGAAGCGTCGTTGGCTTCGGCGCCGCTGGCGTCGGCGGTGCCTTGGGCGGCCACGCTCTGCGAACCAAACCGGTAACCGGAAGCGCTGGCGCCGGTGGTCATCAGGCTCAGGGCGGCGGCGATAATCAGGGGAAGATGCTTGCGTTGCATGGTGGAGTCTCTCATTGTAGTCGGCGACTTTGCGCCAGGTTTTTTCTGGTCCGACAGCAAATCAAACCGCAGAGGCCGGATTTGGTGCTGGAAGGCCAGCAGCTTACTACATTTATAAACTTTACCAACAGGTGTGTTACTAGAGGGCAAACACTAATTTTCACCTTGAAACCGAGCACTTGCTCTGCATTCCAGACGTAAAAAAAGGGCCAAAAGCCCTTTTTTCACCCCCGGGGGTCAGGTCCGACATTCGGACACGAACTGATCCGCAAGGTGCCTATACGGCGGAGCCCGTGTCCGAATGTCGGACCTGACCCCGCTGTTTTATTGCGGATCGAGGGCGCTCTTGTTGAGCGATACCGTCGGCGCTACGATCATCGGCGTGCCGCCGCCGCGCTTGCCGGTGACTTTGCGGACACCCCACATCAGCGTGCGGTAGACGGAGCGGATAAACGTCAGGAACAGCACCACTTCGATCGCCGTCTGCACGAACGCGAGCGCCGTGCCCCAGGCGCCGAAGCGGCCGCTCCAGTGATCCACCCGGCGGTTGTACTTGATCGCCAGGTTGTCCTTGTTGATCTCGATGCTGTCGTAGAACGTCGGCACCATCAGCAGCGTCAGCACGGTCGAGGTGATCGTGCCGCCGATGATGGCGATCGCCATCGGACGGTAGAACTCGCCGCCCTCGCCCAACGCCAGCGCGACCGGGAACATGCCGGCGATCAGCGCGAACGTCGTCATCAGGATCGGACGCAGGCGCATGCGGCCGGCGTACATCAGCGCGTCCTCGCGGCTGTAGCCCTCCTCCTCGCGCTTGCGGGCGGCGTCGAGCAGCAGGATGGCGTTCTTGGCCACCAGCCCCATCAGCATGATCACCCCGATCAAACTCATCAGATTAATCGTGCCATTGGTCATCAACAGGCCCAGCACCACGCCGATCAAGGACAGCGGCAGCGACAGCATCACCGCGATCGGCGCCGTGAACGAGCCGAACTGCATCACCAGGATCAAGTACATCAGGCCGATACCGGCCAGCAGCGAGATCATCATCTGGCTGAACACCTCGTTCATGTCCTTGCCGGCGCCGCCCAGCGACAGGCCGTAGCCCGGCGGGAAGTCGATTTCCTTGGCCAGTTTCATGGCGTCGTTGGTCACCTCGCCCGGCGAACGGCCCTGGGCGTTGGCGCTCACCGAGATGATGCGCTTGCCATCCTTGTGCTTGATCGTCGACGGCCCCTTGCCCATCGTCACGCTGGCGATCTGGTCGAGCGGCACCATCTGGTTGGTGCCGGCCACGCCGATCGGCAGGCGCTCGATGTTCTCGGCGCTGGTGCGGTCCTCCGGCGCCAGGCGCACGGCGACGTCGCGCGACTCGCCCGTCGGGTCGACCCAGTCACCCACCTCGATACCGGCGAAGGCCACGCGCAACGCCTGGGCGGCGTCGCCGGCGGCGATGCCCATCGAGTTCGCCAAGCCACGGTTGAGTTCGATCTGCAGCTCGTCCTTGGGGTCCTGCTCGGACAGGCTGACGTCGACCGCGCCCGGCACCTTGCGCAGCCGGTCCATGTAGGCGTTGGTGATTTCCATCAGCTTGCGCGAATCGGCGCCGGTGAACTGGATCTCGACCGGCTTGCTGGCGTTGTTGCTCAAGTCTTCCAGCACCGTATATTCGGCGCCGACCAGCCCGGCCAGCTTCTCGCGCAATTCCTTGGCGATCTCGATCGCCGAACGCTTGCGCTCGGTCTTCTTGCCGATGTCGACATAGATGCGTCCACCGGTCGGGTTGACGTAGGCGTTGGTCTGCTTGGTCTCCTTGATGGTGAAGGCGATCTTGGCGGCGCGGTCCAGTTTCAGGCGCGAGTATTCCAGGCTGGCCGACGACGGCGCCCGCACGTCGATGGCGATGGTGCCGAAGTCCGACGACGGCAGGAAGCTGAAGCCGCCCAGCTTGGCTTGCAGGCCCAGCGCGGCGACGAAGGTCAGCACCGCCAGCACGGCCATCGCTTTGCGGTGGTGCAAGGCCCAGGCGATGACGTTGCCGTAGCGGTCGGCCTGGTGGTCGAACCAGTTGTTGAAGCGCTCCAGCACGCGGCCCAGGCCCTTGCGCGGCGCCGTGTGGTGGTCCGGCGGGTCGCCCCAGAAGGCCGACAGCATCGGGTCCAGGGTGAACGAGATCAGCAGCGACACCGCGACCGAGCACGTCACCGTCAAGGCGAACGGACGGAACCATTCACCGGTGATGCCCGGCATGAAGGCCACCGGAATGAACACGGCCATGATGGAGAAGGTCGTGGCGGCCACGGCCATGCCAATCTCGGCCGTGCCGTTGAGCGCGGCGGTGCGGCGGTCGGCGCCCATCTGCATGTGGCGCACGATGTTTTCCCGCACCACGATGGCGTCGTCGATCAGCACGCCGATCGCCAGCGACAGGCCCAACAACGTCATGAAGTTCAGCGTGAAGCCGCACAGCCAGACGCCGATGAAGGCGGCCACCACCGAGGTCGGCAGGCTGAGCGCGGTGATCATCGTCGAGCGCCACGAATTCAAGAACGCGTAGACGACGAAGATGGTCAGGCCGGCGCCGAAGACCAGCGCCTCGATTACGTTGTTGAGGCTGTTCTCGGCGTCCTCGCCGCCATCCTCGGTCACTTCCAAGGTGGCGCCGGGCGGCAATTCCTTGCGCATCTCCTCGACCATCTCGCGCACCTTGTGCGCCACCGTCACGGTCGACGCGTCCTTGGAGCGGGTGATCGAGATGCCGACGTTGGGCTTGCCCGAGCGCACGCTGAGCGAGCTCATCTCGGCGAAGCCGTCCTCGATCGTCGCCACTTGCGCCAGGCGCACCAGTTCGTCGCCGTTGCGCTTGACCACCACTTGCTGGAAGTCCTCGGGACGCTCGATGCGGCCGACCAGGCGGATGCTCTTCTCGTCGAGCTCGCCCTTGACCTTGCCCACCGGCGCGTTGGTGTTCTGGTTGCGCAGCGCGTTGACGACGTCGCCGACGGAAACGTTGTACTCCCGAAGTTTCTCGGCTTTCAGCAGCACGCTCAGCTCGCGCTTGAGCGACCCGTCGATGTTGACCGAGGCCACACCGTCGATGCCGCGGAAGCGGTCGGCCAGCTTGTCCTCGGCCAGGCGCGAGATGACGGCGTGGCTTTGCACGCTCGACGACAGCGCCAGCTGCATGACCGGCTGCGCCGACGTATCGATGCGCTGCAGGATGGGCTCGCGCATCTCGATCGGCAGCTTGTAGCGCACCGACGCGATCGAATTACGGATCTCGTCGGAGGCCTCGATCAGGTTCTTGCTGAAGGCGAACTTGATGAACACCCGCGCCTGCCCCTCGGACGCGGTCGAATTGACCTCGGTCACGCCGGTGATCGACTGGAACGACTTTTCCAGCCGGTTGACGATCTCGCGCTCGACCGTCTCCGGCGAGGCGCCGGGATACGGGATCATGACGACGATGAACGGCACTTCGACGTCCGGGTTCTGGTTGACCCGCAATTTGCTCAGGGCCATCAGGCCCAGGCACATCATGGCGACGATCAGGACGATGGTCGCGACCGGCCGTTTGATACTGAAATCGGATAAGAACATGGCGGTTTTTCCTTATTTTTCTGCCGCGGTGGACGCCGACGCCGACGCCGAGGCGACCGCCTTCGGCGCGCTGAGCACGACCTTCTGGCCATCCTTGAAGCCCGAGCCGGGCACGCGCACGATGGTGTCGCCGGCGGCCAGGCCGGACAGCACCTGCCAGCGGCCGCTGCGCTCGTCGCGCGCGCCGATGGTCAGCGGCACCTTGTTGACGGTGCCGCCCTTGACGCGCCACACATAATTGTTGTCGCCGGCCTGCACCAGCGCCGACGGCGGCACCATCAGCGACGACGACGATTTCGACTCGACCCGGCCTTCGGCGTACAGGCCGGCCACCCTCGGCTGCGCCGATTCGGCGAACTCGACAAGCACCTCGACCTGGCGGGTGACGGCGTTGGCGGCCGGATCGACCCGCTTGATCTTGCCGCTGAAGTTCTGGCCCGGATAGCCGTTCACGCGGAACAGCACCGGCTGGCCGACCTTGACCTCGCCGATCTTGTCGGCCGACACCAGGCCCTCGAAGCGCATGCTCGACGGATCGATCACCTTGATCAGCTCCTTGCCGACCTGGGCGGTATCGCCGTTGGAGACCTTGCGCTCGCTGACGATGCCGTCGAACGGCGCGCGCACGGTGGTGCGGCTCAGTTGCTGGCGCGCCGCCACCAGGCGCGAACGGGCCGCCGACAGGTCGCTCAGGGCGTTGTTGCGGCGGATTTCGGCGTCTTCCAGCGCCTGGGTCGAGACCATGCCGGAGGCGCGCAAGGTCGTGTTACGTTCGTGCATGCGCTCGGCCTGGGCCAGCGACTGCTGGGCCGCGCGCGAGGCTTCCTCGGCCGAGGTCAGGCTGTCGCGGATCGAGGTCTCGTCCAGGCGCACCAGCACGTCGCCCTTTTTGACGGCCTCGCCGTTTTCCTTGAGTACTTGAATTACGACGGCGCCGACCTCGGCGCGCAGGTCGGCGCGGCGCTCCGGCTGGATCGAGCCGGTGATCACAGGGCCGGACGCGAGCGCGTTCGATTCGACGGCCAGGATGTCCTCCTGCGCCATCTGCAACACCACCTCCGGCTCTTTCTTGCCATCCTTGTCGCCTTTGCCGTCCGCCTTGGCGGTGGCCGAGGCTGCCGTCCCTTTCTCGGGCTCCTTGGCAGACTTGCCGCATGCAACCAAGGCTGCAGCGACGGCGAGAGCGAGTAGGGTTTTGCGCAACATAAAGTTCTCCGAGAAAGTGGACGTGGTGCTATTAGTATTTTAGCCAGACTACAGCGCGCAGAGTATCCCCGAGTGGCCCGCAGAGGTCAATCGACGTGCGACGGACGGTAGAATTTGTGGCTGAAATGCCGAATTGGAGGATGAACGGTAGAAAACACGTAGGGCGGATTAGCGGGCGAGGCCCGCCAATCCGCCCCGGGGGCCCATCGAAGGAGGCGGCCTGCCTGCCGGTAGGCCTTGAGAGGCGGCACGCCGTCATCGGCCATGCATGGGCCGTCGGCGGCGCATCGATGGCCGATTACGCTGCGCTAATCCGCCCTACGTGTTTCCGCGGTTTTTATGCCGTGCGTCCGAGGTATCTCTTGGGTCCGGGGTGCCCGGCGGGAACTAGCCGCGCCCGAAAATGGCGTGGATGGCGTGGGCGATGGCGATGCCGGTGCACAGGCCGCCGATGATCTCGACCACGGTGTGGCCCATGCGCTCGCGCAGCCAGGTGTGGCCTGCGGGCACGGCGGCGGGCCGGCTCTCGGCCGACGCCAGCCTATTAATAGCGGCGGCCTGCTTGCCCACGTGCTGGCGCAGGCTGTTGGCGTCGATCACGACGATGAAGCACAAGGCCACGGCCACCCCGAACGCCGGATGGCCGATGCCCTCGCGCAGCGCGATCAGGGTCGCCATGCTCGACACCACCGCGCTGTGGTTGCTCGGAAAACCGCCGTTGCCGACCAGATTGAAGGCCCATTTGCGCGCCTTGGCACTATTAATAAGAAACTTGATCGGGCCGACGGTGACCCAGGTGATCAGGGGCGTGACGAGGTAAGCGATGTCCATCGGTAATTCCTTTGCATTTTTGTGGCGCAATTATCGCAGATGGGTTCACAGTGGCGGAAGCAACTCGGCTAAAATTCATGCATCACATCATTTCAATAAAGACAATCATGCGACATTTCGGTATCTCCTTCGCGGTCACCTTCATCCTCCTGGGCCTGGCCGGCTGGTGGGGCTTCACCCAGGGCGGCAGTTCCGGCCTGCTGCAGGCGTTGTGGATATGCACGGTGCTGGGTATCATGGAAGTGTCGCTTTCGTTCGACAATGCCGTGGTCAACGCGTCCGTGCTGCGCCACTGGAACGAGTTCTGGCGCAAACTGTTCCTCACGGTCGGCATCCTGGTGGCCGTGTTCGGCATGCGGCTGGTGTTTCCGCTGCTGATCGTGTCCATGGCCACCGGCCTGGGCCTGCTCGACGTGTGGACCATGGCAACACAAAGGCCCGACGAATATTCGCGCTACCTGACCGACGCGCACGCCCAGGTGGCGGCATTCGGCGGCGCCTTCCTGCTGCTGGTGTTCCTCAACTTCCTGTTCGACGAAGAAAAGGAACTGCACTGGCTGGGCTGGATGGAGGCCAAGGTCGGCGAACACGGCACCGAGAGCCTGGCCGTGCTGCTGACCCTGGCTGGGGTGTTCGGCTGCGTCTATCTGGTGCCGGAGGCGGAGAAATTCAGCGTGCTGACCGCCGGCGTGGTCGGCGTCGTGGTGTATCTGGCGGTGGGCTGGATCAGCAGCCTGCTGGAGGAGGATCCGCCGGCCGAGGACGGCGACACCACCGAGGCCGGCGTCGGCGCCGTGGTCTCGGCCGTGTCGCGCGGCAGCATCGGCGGCTTCCTGTACCTGGAGGTGCTGGACGCGTCGTTCAGCTTTGACGGCGTGATCGGCGCATTCGCCATCACCAAGGATGTCGTCATCATCATGCTGGGCCTGGCGATCGGCGCGATGTTCGTGCGCTCGCTGACGGTGTTCCTGGTGCACAAGGGCACCTTGGACGAATACGTCTATCTGGAACACGGCGCGCACTATGCGATCGGTATTTTGGCACTGATCATGCTGGCCAGTGTCAAATACCATATCCCGGAGTGGTTCACGGGCTTGTCGGGGGTGGCGTTCATCGCCGTGTCGCTGTGGTCGTCAATCCGTCACAAGCGACTGCACCCCGCATGATAAGATTGAAAACATTGCGGACTTACTTGGATATCCAACCGGCTTACTTATGACAAAATCATCGCGTATCGTTCTGTACTTCATCGCCCTGGTGGCCGCCACCCTGCTGGTTTTCGTCGCCTATACGTGGGCTATGTTGCATATTTCTTATTCGGATGGCGAGCGCGCGGGCTACCTGCAAAAGTTTTCCACCCGTGGCTGGATATGCAAGACCTGGGAGGGTGAGATTTTGCTGACCTCGATGCCCGGGGCGATACCGGAGAAGTTCGAGTTCAGCGTGCGCGACGAGAATGTGGCCAAGCAATTGACGGCGGCAACCGGCAAGCGTGTGATTTTGAGCTACTCGCAGCACAAGGGCGTGCCGACGCAGTGTTTCGGCGAGACCGAGTACTACATCACCAAGGTGCAGGTGCAGCAGTAACACCTCTAAAACACGTGGGGCGGATTAGCGAAGCTTAATCGGCCATGGTTGCGCCGCCGGCGGCTCATAAATGGCCGATTACGGCGTTCCGCCTAATCCGCCCTACGTGCCTCCCCGTATCTCAATTTTTACCGATCAGCGGGCGCGCCACACCGGCTGGGCCTGGCGCGCTTCCTTGCGGGCGCGGGCCGCGTCCAGCGTTTCGACCACGGCGCCTTCGGCAGCTTCCACCCTGGCGCGCACGCCATCGAGCGCCTTCTGCACCGCGCCATGACGACGGGTTTCCAATTCCAACAACTTCTGCTTGGCGGCGGTCATCGCGGCCGTCGTGTCGGCCACTTTGCGCTGCATGTCGGCATGCGCCTTGGCCGTTTCCAACAACGCCAGCTGACCGGCCGCCTTGTCCACCGCCGCTTGCGCCGCCGCCTGCTCGGCCTGGGCACGCTGCGCCATCGCATCCGCTTCCGCCTGCTCCGCGTCCGCGCGCTGACGCGCCGCCTCGGCAGCCTGCCGCTCCGCCTCCAACCGTCCCGCGATCGCCTTCGACGCGCGCACTTCCGACGCCGTGGTCAACCGTTGCTGCGCCAGCTTCTGCTCGATCAACGCCAGCGACTCGCGCTCGGTTTCGATGAATTCACGCTCGGCCTGCAACAGCGCTTCGGCGGCGGCGGCCTTGTCCTGCTCGATCCGGGCGCGCTCGGCATGCACCACGCCCAGCTCCACGGCCAGGCGCGCTTGCGCCGCCAGCGCCTGCGCGGCGGTCGCCTGCTGCTCGGCTTCCAAAGCCACCTGCGCGGCGATCACATTCGCGGCTTCGGCTTGCTTGTCGGCGGCGGCGGCCAGGCGCTGCTCGGCTTCCTGCTGCTGACGCAGCGCCTCGGTCTGCGCGCGCTCGGCGTCGACGCGATGCTTGGCGGCCGCGCTGGCGCCCTCCTCGGCCGCCAATTTTTCCTTGAGCGCGGCGATGGCCTGCTGCTCGTCGGCGGCGCGCGCCTGCTCGGCTTGCAGCAACACCTCGGCGTGGTCGGCCTTTTGCCTGGCCAGCGCGTCGGCCTGGCGCTGCGCCTCGACCTGGCGCGCCATCGTGGCCACTTCCGCTTGCTCGGCGGCGTTGACCTTGGCGGCCAGCTCGGCGGCCGTGCGCGACAGCGCGGCGCGCTCCTCGGCCAGCGCGGCGGCGCGCTGCTGTTCCTGCGTCTCGGCGCGTGCCGCCTCGGCGGCGACCTCGTCCGCCGCCTGGCGCTGTTTGGCTTGCGCCAGCGCCAGCGATTCGGCTTCGACCTTGGCGTGGGTGCTCAGCTCGGCTTCCTGCTCGGCCTGCACGCGGGCCAGCGCGACGGCGCGCAGCTGGCTGTCGACTTCGATGCGCGCCTCGGTCGCGGCCATGATGCTGGCGTCGGCGTCGCGGCGCGCCTTGGCGCTGGCGGCGGCCACCATTTCCAGGCGTTCGCGGTGGATGGCGGCGTCGCGGATTTCCTTTTCGGTTTGCAGGCGCAGGTGCAGCGATTTGGCGGCGCTGCGTTCGGATTCGGCCTTGGCCAGGGCGATCTGCTCGCGTTCCTGTTCCAGATGGGCCAGCGCGCGGGCCTCTTCCAGCGCGCGCACTTCGGCGGCGGCGCGGTTGAAGGCCGATTCGAGGGCGATCTGGTCGGCGCGTTCGCGCTGCACGGTCAGGTCCAGCGCTTCGGCCTCGGCCTGGACCAGCATTTGCGCGGTCTGGCGCGCGGCGTAGGCCTGGCGCTCGCGTTCGCGCGCCATGGTGGCGACACGGGCGTCGGCGCTGGCGATGCCGACCACTTCATCCTTGGCGGCCTGCACGGCGGCGACGCGCTCGACCGCTTGCAGGCGGGCTTGTTCGGTTTGGGCTTGCAGTTCCTCGGCGGCGCGCGCGGCCTGCTCGGCCAGCTCCGATTCGGCGGCGATCTGCTCGAAGGCGCGCTGGCGGCTTTCGTTTTCGGCCTTGGCGCGCGTTTCGGCGGCCAGGCGGATTTGCGTGTCGGCCTCGACGCGGGCGCGCAGCTCGGCGGTCTCCTGTTTGACGGCGTCCAGGCGGGCGACACTGGCCTGGGCGGCGGCGCGCAGCGATTCGAGGCGGTCGCGGTTGGCGGCGATGGCTTCTTCCGATGCCTGGGCGTTTTGCTGGGCGACGGCGGCGGCAGCGGCGTCGATGGCGGCTCGGTCCTCGGCCAGCGCGCGGGCGCGGGCTTCGGCGTGGGCGCGGTTTTCGGCGGCGCAAGCGGCCTTGGCTTCGGCTTCGACGCGGGCGATGGCTTCCTGGATCGCCTTCATTTCCATCGCCGCGCGCGGGCTTGGCTCCTTGGAGGCGGGTTCGTCGGGGTCATGCAAGACGACGGTGGGAACGGTATCGGCGGAAAAAGCCACGCCCAATTGGACGTCTTCGATTGCGCTTTCGCGTTGAGCCAGTTCTGCTTGCATGAGGTTTCTCGCTTGACGATGTGTCCCGGCACACGACGGGACTTCTGAGCGCTCATTATCAAACAGCGAACATGCGGGCCGAACGGCGAGCAGAGGCGGAAAAACCCGTTAATTCCGGTTTAGTTCCCGCCCGCGCCCGCGCCGCCCGGTTTTATTGCGAAGAAGATAACAGCGCGGCATCGCCCCAGCTCACCGGCAACTGCTCGTTGACACCCGTGGCGCTGCGCGCCACCAGTTCGATCACCTTGACGCCGGCCACGTCGGCGCTCAGCGCCTGCGCCGCCTGTCCCCACCGCAGCGGCTTGCTCTTTGCCAGCAGCTTGCCGTCGCCGTAAACGATGAAGGTCACATCGTGCTTGCGGTCCTGGGCCGTATCGTCGACGCCGACCCGCGCGCTGAGCAGGCGGTAGCCGCCGTTGCGCACCTCCAGCCGGGAATTGGCCAACACGCCGATGCCGGCCGCATAGGTCGCGCCGGCGATCCGCAGCGTCTGGCCGTAAGGCGTGCTGTCGGCGCGGGCGCCGCCCCAGCCGGCGTACATCGGCCGCTCGCCGGCGCCCCTGGTTCCGGACCAGGCGGCCGACGAGCGGAAGATCATCGGATCGGCCTGCGGCCTGATCACGCCGTCGACGGCCGGATTGACACTGCCCGGCTGCTCCGACAGATAACGTCCGCCGGCCAGCAGCGGCGTGCCGGCGACACGGAAGATGCGCGTCTCGCGCGGCGCGACGCGCATTTTGGTCGCATCGGTGAACGTGGTGTCGGCCTTGGTCCACAGATCGGTCAGCGTGATCGGCGCGTCGTTGCGGAACTTCAGATGTCCGGCGTTGAGGTCGACGTCGATCGTCGCCACGCCGCGGTTGAACACGGCCACCGCCTTCTGCCCCGAGGCCAGCGGCTTGACCAGTATCTGCAGGTCGTCGGCGTCGTAGGCGAGCGTCGCCTGGTTGCCCGCCGGGTCCTGGTTGACCGCGATGATGTCGCCGTTGCCGACGACGTCCATCAGCGCCTGCGGCATGGTCCGCAGGTCGGCGCCTATCATCAGCGGCGCGTTCAACATGGCCCACAGCGCGAAGTGCGATTTCGCTTCGACCAGATGGCCGGCGTCGAAATCGCCCTTGCCGATGTAAAGCATGTCGGGATCGTTCCAGCTGCCCGGATGGGCGTACAGCTCGCGCCTGGCCGCGCTGTCGAAATTGGTCAGCATGCGCGCCCACGATGGCGTGATATCGTCGCTGGTGCGGGAGATGTTGCCGTAGTTTTTGCCCCAGGCACGCACATCGGCGGCGCCCCACACGCACAGCGACAGCAGGAAGTCGCCATCCGGATTGCTGCGCGCGAGCGCCGCGTTAATCCGGGTGAATTCCGCCTGCACCGCCGCAATGTCGGAGCGGGCGACCGATTCCAGGTTCAGCACCGGCGCCAGCGCGCGGTACTGGCCCGCGCGCACCTTGGCGCTGTCGGCGCCGTAGGCGCGCAGGCCGCAGCCGTCGACCTTGATGAAGTCGAAGCCCCAATCAGCGAAGTACAGCGCGATGTCCCGGTCTATATGGCCGTACAGGCCGACTTCGCGTTCGAGCACGCTTCCCTTGGGCAGGTCGGCGTCGCTGTCGGAATACGCCTGCGAACAGGTGTTACGGCCAAGGTCGGAATAAATACCGGCCTTCAGTCCCATCGCGTGCACCTTGTCGGTGAACGGACGGAAGCTGCCGCCCGCCACCGAGGACGGGAAGCGGTCGGGCCGTATCTCCAGCCGTCCATCCGGGATCCGGCGCCGCAGCGCCCAGCCGTCGTCGATGTTGATGTATCGATAGCCTTTGGCGGCCAGGCCGCTGTCGACGATACGCTGCGCCGAGCCGAGTATCTTCGCCTCGTCGATATCGGTGCCGAACGCGTTCCAGCTGCTCCACCCCATCGGCGGCAAGGACGCGCGGCCGGCCGTGTAGGCGCTCCAGCGCGCGGTCGGCGCCAGGGGCTCGGTGGCCGCGTGCGCCCCGCCCGCCGCGCAGCACAAGGCGATCAAGGCAAGGCGTGGCCGCCAGCGGGAAGTCGTTCGGTCGGGCATTGCGGTCTCCAATGTAATGATCTCCAATGTGTTTTCAGTGGCTGCGGCAAGTCCGACCGCTCAGCGCACGTCGAGCTGGAACGAGCCGGCCGGCAGGTCGTCCCCGCTGAACAGGTTCACGAACGGCGCATCGGCCCAGGCATGGCGCACCCGCGTGACGCCGGCCCGGCCGGCGCCCGGCAGGACGACCGTGTCGCCGTCCGCGCGCGCGTCGGCATAGCGGCAGGCCTTGCCCTCGCACGCCTCGAAGCCGATGGCGCGATCGGACGAATAGGTCGCCAGGCCGCCGCCGGTGTCGCGGAAAGCGCCAACACCGCGCGCGGACCGCTGCGCGCGCCCTGCTCGCCGTACGCCACGGCGCGCGCGGCGCGGGCCAGGCGCTCGCCGACGACGGTCTTCTGGCTGGGATGGATGTCGAAGCGGTCGCCCACGTCGAGCGTGACGGCCAGCCCCGCGTGGGCGTCGGCCGCCACCGCCTCGGCCTGGGCCTCGCGCAGCTCGGCCCACCCGGAGCGGCCGGGCGTTTTGGCCGTCGCGCCGAACGCGGTCAACTGCGCCACCACGAACGGCAGCGCCGGCTGGCCGAAGCGCTGGCGCCAGTCGCGCATCAGCATCGGCAGCAGCGTGCGGTATTCATGCGCCGCGTTCGCGTTCGACTCGCCCTGGTACCACGCCGCCAGCTTGAAATGATAGCCGGCCAGCGGCGCGACCATGCCGTTGTACAGGGTGGTCAGGCTGGTCGGCACGTCCCATGGCGCCGGCGGCACCGACAGGCCACGCAACGCGCTGCCCCGCTTGACCTTCCACGCGTCCGGCAGCGCGATCGACTGGCCATCGGCCATGCCGATGTTGCGGCTGGCCGGCTGCGCCGACAGGCCGCCGCCCTGCCCGCCGCTGAGCACGCGCACGGCGATCACGTTGCGGCCCGGCCGGAACACGCCCGCCGGCACCGGATAGTCGCGCCATAGCCACGGCTGGCCGGTGGCGCCGACGCGCACGCCGTTGACCCAGGCGGTGTCATAGGTATCGACGGGTCCCAGGCGCAGCGCGTTCGCAGCCTTGGCCTGCGCCGCCGTCAGCGTGACGGCCGTGCGATACCAGGCCACGCCGTCGAAGTCCTTGAAGTCCGCCAGGCCGCTGTCCTTCCAGGAGCCGCCCGGGGTGACGGCGCCCCATGCGCTGTCGTCGAAATCGGCGGCGATCCACGCGTTCTGCGCGGCGGCGGCCGGGTCGTGCGCGCGCCACCACGCCTCGTTGCGCGCGCCCTCGGCGCGCATGCCGGCCTCCGCATCGGCGCCGTAGACAGCCACCGCGTCGATACCGTCCTTGTAGTTGCCGGCGGTGCGCAGCGTTTCGGCCCCGATCCAGCCCTGGATGGTGGTGCCGCCCCAGCTGGCGTTGATGAAACCGACGGGTATCTTGTAGCTGGCCTGCAGCGAGCGCGCCATGTAGTAGCACACGGCGGAGGCGTCACCGACCGTTTCGGGCGTCAGCCGGGTCCACTTAACCGGCCCCTTGAACTCGTCCTGCGGCGTCGCCGCGCTGTGCTTCGGTACATTCAGGTAGCGCATGGCGTCGTTGTGGGCGCCATAGGTGGCCCCCATGGCGTTGGTCGATTCGCGCACGGCGAACTCCATGTTCGACTGGCCGGAACACAGGTAGACGTCGCCGACCAGGATGTCGGCGCGGCTGACGGTCTGCCCGTCCGACGCCGCCGTCAACGTGTAGGGCCCACCCGCCGGCTGCGGCGGCAACTCGATCTTCCACTTGCCGTGCGCGTCGGCGATGCCGCTGGCGCTAAGTCCGGCCAGCGTCACGACCACCTTGCGCCCGGCCCCCGCCGCGCCCCAGACGGCGATCGGCTGGTCGCGCTGCAGCACCGCGTGGTCTGAAAAAAGGCGGGGCAGGCTTAATTCGGCGGCCTGCGCTGGCAGGCTGGCGCAGCCGGCCACCAGCGCCAGCAAGGGCGCGGCGATCCATGGCGTGTCGATCATGATGTCTCGTCGTTGTCGTTGTTTATGCGGCGTCCCGGTGCGCAACCGCAATGGTTTGGCCGAGATTTTGCTATCTTTTACGACTCGAAACAATTATGAAAATGCTTGAACGGCCCAATGTAATTGACGAACCTCCCCCTCGGACAGTGGCGCCGCTAAGTTAATTGATGTTCGTAGGGCGGATTAGGCGGAACGCCGTAATCGGCCATGAGCCGCCGACGGAGCATGGCCGATTACGCTGCGCTAATCCGCCCTACGTGATTGAGATGAACGCATAACTTGACGGCATTACCGTCAGACAGGCAACGGCGGTTCTTCCATCAGCGCGACTTGCTCGCGCAATTCGAGGATGCGGTCTTGCCAGTAACGTTGTGTATTAAACCACGGGAACGCGGCAGGGAAGGCCGGATCGTCCCAGCGCCGCGCCAGCCACGCCGAGTAATGAATCAAGCGCAACGTGCGCAACGCCTCGACCAGATGCAACTGGCGCGGGTTGAACTCGCAGAAATCCTCGTAGCCGGCCAGGATGTCGCACATCTGCCGCACTTGCTCGGCCCGGTCGCCGGACAGCATCATCCACAAATCCTGGATCGCCGGCCCCATGCGGCTGTCGTCGAAGTCGACGAAGTGCGGCCCGGCATCGGTCCACAAAACGTTGCCACCGTGGCAATCGCCATGCAGGCGCAGTTGCGGCAACTCCCCCGCCCTGTCGTACGCGCGCCGCACGCCGTCGAGCGCCTGCTCCGAAACGCTGGCGTACGCCTCCCGCAGATCCGCCGGAATGAATTGATTCGTCTGCAAGAATTCGCACGGCTCGGTGCCGAACGTGGCGATGTCGAGCGCCGGCCGCTCCAGATACGGCTTGACCGCGCCGACCGCGTGGATGCGCGCGATGAAACGCCCGGTCCACTCCAGCACCGACGGATCGCTCAGTTCGGGCGCGCGGCCGCCGTGGCGGGTGAAGACGGCAAAACGGAAGCCTTTGAAGTGATGCAGGGTGCGGCCGTCCAGCGCCAGCGCCGGCACTACCGGAATTTCGCGCGCGGTCAGCTCCTCGGTGAAGGCGTGCTCTTCCAGGATGGCGGCGTCGCTCCAGCGTCCCGGACGATAGAACTTGACCACCAGCGGCAAGGAGTCCTCGATGCCGACCTGGTAGACGCGGTTTTCGTAGCTATTGAGCGCCAGCAGGCGGCCGTCGCCGCGCAGGCCGATGCTGTCGAGCGCGTCGAGCACGCATTCGGGATTGAGCGCGGAATACGGGTGCGGCACGTGCGCCGGCGCGGCGGCGCCGTCCATACCGGCGAAATCGCCGCCGTCGGCGCCGCCCTGCGGCCCGGCCATGGCGGCGGCCAGCGCGGCGGCGCGGGCGTCTTCTTCTTCGTCGTCTAAATGATCTTGGTTATCTTGGTTCATCCCCGCATTGTACGGGGCGCGACGTGTATACTGTCGCCTTCAACCCAATAAAAAGAGCAAGCCATGCAACTCGACCAGCCACTGAGCGACAAAGAATTCGACGAATTAGACAATTTCCTGTTATCGGAGCGCAGCCCCGAGGACGCGATGACGATGGACATGCTGCACGGTTACCTGACCGCCATCGCCATCGGCCCGGAAACCATCATGCCGGCCGAGTGGCTCAAGCGCGTGTGGGGCCAGGAAGAGGCCGACGTTCCGAAATTCAAGAACCCGAAGGAAGAGGAGCGCATCCTCAACCTGATCATGCGCTTCATGAACGAAGTGCTGGTGACGTTCGAAGTCGCGCCGAAGGAATTCGAGCCGCTGTTCGTCGAGCACGAGCACGAAGGCCAGACCCTGATCGACGCCGAGGCGTGGTGCTGGGGCTTCTGGGAAGGCATGGAACTGCGCCCGGGCTCGTGGCAGGAGATCTGGGACTCGGACGTGCAGGAACTGATGAAGCCGATCTACCTGCTGGGCGCCGACGAGATCGAGGAAGAGGAGCTGCCGCTGGTCGAAGATCCGGTCAAGGCCCACAAGCTGGCCCAGGACCTGGAAGCGAACCTGCCGCTGATCTACAAGTTCTGGGTGCCACGCCGCAAGGCGCCGGTGGCCACCGTCAAGCGCGACGAACCCAAGGTCGGCCGCAACGACGACTGCCCTTGCGGCAGCGGCAAGAAGTACAAGAAGTGCCACGGCGACGAAGCGGCCAACGACGCGGGCGAATAAGTCCTCATCCTCCCTATCCGCTCCGCAAGGGATAGGGACAAAGTTGCGTCAACTCAAGTAAAATTTGGGCATTCATTGTCAGGATGCCCATGTTCTCACTCCCCTTCAAGCTCCCCACCACCGCCACGGCGCCGTTCTGTCCGTCGGAAGTGGCCGGCACCGTCCAGGTGCCGGAGGGCGATCCGTTCTGGAAAAAAGTGCTGCGCTTCGCCGGCCCCGGCCTGCTGGTCTCGGTCGGTTACATGGACCCGGGCAACTGGGCCACGGCCATCCAGGGCGGCTCGCAGTTCGGCTACCAGCTGCTGTTCGTGGTGGTGTTGTCGAGCCTGGCCGCCATCGTGCTGCAATGCCTGAGCATGCGCCTGGGCATCGTCACCGGCAAGGACCTGGCCGTGCATTGCCGCGAGCAGTACAAGCCGCCGGTGGCCAAGACCTTGTGGGGCTTCGCCGAAATTTCCATCATCGCCTGCGACCTGGCCGAGGTGCTCGGCTGCGCGCTGGCGTTCAAGCTGCTGCTGGGCGTGTCGCTGCCCACCGGCGTGGCGCTCACCGCGCTCGACACGCTGCTCGTCCTTGGCCTGAAAGGCAAGGGTTTCCGTCAGATCGAGGCGATCGTGCTGGCGCTGATCCTGACGGTGGCCACCTGCCTGTTCACCGAACTCATTTTCGTCAAGCCGGACTGGAACGCCGTCATGGCGGGACTGGTGCCGTCGCTGTCGACCTTGTCCGAGCGCGAGCCGTTGTACCTGGCCATCGGCATCCTCGGCGCGACCGTGATGCCGCACAACCTGTACCTGCACTCGTCGGTGGTGCAGACGCGCGTGGTGTCGCAAAAGGCCAGCGCCAAGCGCGAGGCGATCGGCCTGTCGCGCATCGACACCATCGTCTCGCTGCTGCTGGCGTTGCTGATCAACGGCTCCATCCTGGTGCTGGCGGCGGCCGCCTTCCACGAGCCGGGCAACACGCGCGTGCTCGACATCGACGACGCCTATCTGCTGCTCGCGCCGGTGGCCGGCACGGCGCTGGCGGCGACCCTGTTCGCGCTGGCGCTGCTCGCGTCTGGACAAAGCTCCACCTTCACCGGCACCATCGCCGGCCAGGTGATCATGGAGGGTTTTCTGAAAATGAAGATCCCGTGCTGGCAGCGGCGCGCCCTCACGCGCGGGCTGGCGCTGATCCCGGCCATGATCGGCGTGCTGACCTTGGGCGAACATTCGGTCGGCAAGCTGCTGGTGTTGAGCCAGGTGGTGCTGAGCATGCAGCTGCCGTTCGCCATGTATCCGCTGATCAGCCTGACGTCGCAGCGCCGCATCATGGGCGAGTTCGTCAACGCCTGGTGGACGACGGGGTTGTCGTGGTTCCTGTTCGCGGTGATCTCCAGCGCCAACGCGTGGCTGGTGTGGCAGGCGTTCGCAAGCTGAACCACTAAGACACGTAGGGCGGATTAGGCGGAACGCCGTAATCGGCCATTTATGAGCCGCCGACGGCGCATCCATGGCCGATTACGCTGCGCTAATCCGCCCTACGTTGTTTGGCGCTCCAGTCGCTGAGCATATAACCACCCGGCACGCCACGGCACAGGCGCGCCGATGACGCCGACGCCAGCTTGAACCCTTCCGCCGTCCACAACCATGTCGCCTGCATATTGCAGTCGCCCAGTCCGCGCCCTTTCGCGAAGCTGCCCAGCTCGCCCTTGTCGAACGATACATTGAGCAACTCGTTGTCCGGCGCGCCGTCGGCGTCCGTCAACCGCGCCCGCCGGGCCGCGTACGGCGCCTTGTCGTTGGCCGTCCACACAGCAAAGCTGGACTGGTAGGCACCGCGCCCGCATTCGATCAGCAACAACACCTGCGTCGCCGACAAGCGATAAATCTCGCTCTGCGATTCACCGCCTCCAATCAGATCAGGCTGCTCGTCACAACCACCCTTCGGCAACTTCCTGGCGATCAACGGCAGCAAGGCCGCATCCTGCTTGCGCTGCGCCACCGGCGCCAGGCCGCGCAGCACCGGCGCTGGCAGCGCCGGCAACACCGCGCTTGCCGGTTTGGTCCCCGGTTTGACCAAGGCCGTGACCGTGCCAACCCGCCCCTGCAAATCATCCATCTTCAGCAATGCCGCCTTCATGCCCGCCAGCGACAGCCGCCACTTGGTTTTACCGTCGGTGACGTCGGCGTGACCCGCATCCAGCAGCGCCGGCAGCAAGCGCGCGATCTGCGCCGCCGTCAATTCGGCTTCCGAGGTCAACCCGGCCAAGGTCAGTTGCCCGATCCGCAAGGTCAACGGGCCGACCGCCGTCTCATCCTGGTTGATCGCGGTCAGTTTCGCCGCCACGGCCCCTGTCGGCCCCGCCGGACGTCCCAGCCACAACGCCACCGGCGCGCTATCCCCCTCATCCGCCTGATACCCGACCGCCTCGCAGGCGCGCGTGTTGTCGCAGGCAACCTCCCAATCCTTGATCGTAAAATGGGCGGCGCCGGCCGTGGCGCCCACCAGCGCCAGCGCCGCGGCGACGAGATATTGCAAAATTCTCATGACTTATCCTCCAGACGAAAAAAAACAGGTTCAACCGAACCTGTTCCGATGGACGCGGGCGCCCCTTACAGCTTGATGAAATGCTCGCGGTAGTACTTGAGCTCTTCGATCGATTCGATGATGTCGGCCATGGCCGTGTGCATCTGGTGCTTCTTGAAGCCGGCCACCATCTCGGGCTTCCAGCGCTTGCCCAGTTCCTTCAACGTCGACACGTCGATGTTGCGATAATGGAAATACGCCTCCAGCTTCGGCATGTAGCGCACCATGAAGCGGCGATCCTGGCCGATGGTGTTGCCGCACATCGGCGCTTTGCCCTTCGGCACCCACAGCTTCATGAACTTGATCAGCTCTTCCTCGGCCTGCGCCTCGGTCACGGTCGACGCCTTGACCTTGTCGATCAGGCCGGAACGGCCGTGCGTGCCCTTGTTCCAGGCGTCCATGCCATCGAGCACCGCGTCGCTCTGGTGCACCACCATCACCGGCCCCTCGGCCAGCACGTTCAGGTGCATGTCGGTGACGACCACGGCCACTTCGATGATGCGGTCGGTGTCCGGCTCCAGACCGGTCATCTCCATATCGACCCAGACCAGATTCATTTCATTCTGGCGCGGGGTAATGACCGCAGGAGCGGAACCTTCTGGCAAATCGTTAGCTTGTGACATAATTCTCTCTTGGCTCGCGTGAGCCCACGTTAATCCGAATCCGCCATTTTCTCACAGGCATAGAATGTATTCACTCGCGTTTTCGATTTTGTTCGTATCTTTCATCATTTTGACCTTGATCGTGCGCTTCTGGCTGGCCTCGCGCCACATTCGTCATGTGCTGACCCATCGCGGCGCCGTGCCGGCCGAATTCGCCGAGAAGATCCCCCTCGCCGCCCACCAGAAGGCGGCCGATTACACCGTCGCGCGCACCAAATTCGGCCTGTTCACCCTGCTGGTCAACACCCTGGTGCTGGTCGGCTTCACCTTGCTCGGCGGCCTGCAGTGGCTGTCGGTGGAGATGTTTCAACTGACCGGCGGCGGCATGGGCTACCAACTGGCGCTGCTGGCCGCGTTCGCGGTCATTTCCGGCGTGATCGACCTGCCGTTCGACTATTACAAACAGTTCGGCCTGGAACAGCGTTTCGGCTTTAACAAGATGACGCGCGGCCTGTTCTTTGCCGACATCGTCAAGGGTGCCTTGCTGGCCGCGGCCATCGGCCTGCCGCTGATGTGGGTCATGCTGACCTTGATGGAAAAATCGGGCGACCTGTGGTGGTTCTACGCCTGGCTGGTGTGGAGCGGCTTCCAGCTGCTGATGATGGTGCTGTTCCCCACCGTCATCGCGCCGATGTTCAACAAATTCACGCCGCTGGAAGATCAGTCGCTCAAGTCGCGCATCGAGGGGCTGATGAAGCGGGTCGGCTTCGCCTCCAAGGGCCTGTTCGTGATGGACGGCTCCAAGCGCAGCGCCCACGGCAACGCCTATTTCTCCGGCTTCGGCGCCAACAAGCGCATCGTGTTCTTCGACACCCTGCTCTCGCGCCTGCAGCCGCAGGAGATCGAGGCGGTGCTGGCGCACGAGCTGGGCCACTTCAAGCTCAAACACATCATCAAGCGCATCGTCATGATGTTCGCCATCTCGCTGGGCTTCCTGGCGCTGCTGGGCTACCTGAAGAACCAGGTGTGGTTCTACACCGGCCTCGGCGTCGATCCGCTGCTGCTGCCGGGCCAGGGCAACGACGCCATGGTGCTGCTGCTGTTCATGCTGGCGCTGCCCGTGTTCACCTTCCTGTTCAGCCCCCTGACGTCGATCGGCTCGCGCAAGCACGAGTTCGAGGCCGACGCCTTCGCCGCCAAGCACACCGATGCGCGCGACCTGGTGTCGGCGCTGGTCAAGATGTACGAGGACAACGCCTCGACCTTGACGCCGGACCCGCTGCACTCGGCCTTCTACGACTCCCACCCGCCGGCGAGCGTGCGCATCCGGCATTTGAACACGGCGGCCGCGACATGATCGCCACCCACGCCGACCTGCTCGCCGGTCACAGCCGGCCCGCCAGGCAAGCGCTGACAACCGACCAGGCCGCGCGCCTGCTGGCGCTCGTGCCGGACTGGTCGCTGGAAGACGGCAAACTGTGCCGCACCTTCGGCTTTCTCAATTACTATCGCACCATGGCCTTCGTCAATGCGTTGGCCTACCTGAGCCACGCCGAAGACCACCACCCGGAAATGACCGTGACTTATAAAAACTGCACCGTGCGCTACGATACCCATTCGGTCAACGATGGCCGTGGCGGCCTGTCGGACAACGACTTCATCTGCGCGGCCAAGGCCGGCGCGCTGTTCGCCCAGCTGGCCAAGGCGTCCGCATGAGCCAGCAAGCGCCAACCAAGCTCAAGGCGACCATCATCGCCGCCCACGGCCGCCACTATCTGGCCGAGGCCGGCGGCGTCAAGCTGCAATGCGTCACGCGCGGCAAGAAGACCAACGTCGCCGTCGGCGACATCGTCGACGTCACCATGACCTCGCCCGACCAGGGCGTGATCGACAAGATCGAGGAACGCAAGACCCTGCTGTACCGCTCGGACCAGTACAAGTCCAAGCTGCTGGCGGCCAACCTGACGCAGCTGTTCATCGTCGTCGCGACCGAACCCGGCTTCGCCGACGACCTGGTGTCGCGCTCGCTGGTGGCGGCTGAGGCGGCCGGCATCCAGGCCCGCCTGATCCTCAACAAGACCGACGTCACCGAATCGCTGGCGCGCACCCGCGAGCGTCTCCAGCCCTACGCCTCGCTCGGCTACCCGGTGCACGAGGTCTCCGCCAAGGCGCGCCCGGACGAGGCGCTGGCGATTTTGCGACCGCTGCTGGCGGGCCAGTCGTCGATCCTGATCGGCCAGTCGGGCATGGGCAAGTCGTCGCTGATCAACCTGCTGGTGCCGGACGCCGACATCGCGGTGCGCGAAATCTCGGCGGCGCTCGACACCGGCAAGCACACCACCACCTTCACGCGGCTGTACCAGTTGCCGGAACTGGGCGCCGGCTCGTCCATCATCGATTCGCCCGGCTTCCAGGAGTTCGGCCTGTACCACCTCAGCGAAGGCATGCTGGAGCGTGCGTTCGTCGATTTCGCCCCCTACCTCGGGCATTGCAAATATTACAATTGCCGGCATCTGATCGAGCCGCAATGCGCCATCCTGGCGGCCGTCGCCGAGGGCAAGATCACCAAGATGCGCCACACGCTGTACGGCCAGTTGTTGCACGAATCGTCACAAACGCTGTATTAACCAGTATCGAGGCATCACAGAGTCCATCTTTTGCACGGTACGCGCACACGATCCCAGGTTTGGCGACTATAATTCCCAAGGGAAATTATGCGTGCGTTTCCATCAACATTTAGCTGACGCGCGGTTCGGGGACATCGATGGACATGTTTGCGCTCGACGACGAAGTATCGCAGTGGGAAACGGCCCTGCCGACCCTGCGCGGTCCGGCCCGCCTGCCGGTGCTGCTGCCGCTCGCCTGGCACCTGCGCCAGCGCGACAACACGCGCGCCACCGCCCTCGCCCGTGAAGGGCTGGAGCTGCTGCCGGCCACCGCGCTGACACCAGAGGCGCAAACCGTGGCGGCGGCGCGGCTGCGGCTGGTGGAGGCCGAGGCGGCCTGGCTGCAAGGCCGCCTGGCGGAGGCCGACACCCTGGCCGCCGCCATCGCCGAACAATTGCACGCGCACGGCGACCGGCGCGGCTGCGCCGACACCCGCTGGCTGCGCGCCTGGATCGCCATCGACGGCGGCGATCACCAGGGCGGCATCGTCCACCTGGAACACATGGCGGCCATCGCCGGCCAGGCCGGCGACACCGAGCGCGTCTGCATCGCCGAGGCCACCATCGCGCGCTGGGCCGTCATCGAGGACAGGCGCGCGGCCGATCTGCGCTGGGGCACGCGCTTTCAACACTTCCAGCACCATCTGGTGGCCGACGCCGGCGCCACGGTGGAACCGGCCGCGCCGATCGCGCCGATGGAACAAGGCGTGGCCGCCTGGATCGGCGACTACTTCGGCACCCGCGCCAGCCAGGGCGGCCACTACGGCGCCGCCGCCGGCCACTTCATCCGCGCCTACGAGGCCGCGCGCGCCACCGGCCAGCTGCGCGCGGCCATCACCGCCGCCGTCAACGTCGGCCTCGATTTCGCCATCCTGCACGACCACCACGCCGCGCTCGACTGGCTGCAGCGCGCCCTCGACCTGGCCCGTCCCACCGGCTGGCCGCGCAGCGTCGGCGCCTGCCTGTCGCACACGGCCGACACCATGCGCCGCCTGGGCCGGCTCGACGCCAGCGCCGACCTGCTGGCCGAGGCCCTGGCGGTGCTCGCGCCGCTGCCGGCCGGCCGCAGCTACGCCTCGGCGCTGCACTTCCTGGGCGAGCTCTCGCTCGAGCGCGCCGACTACGCCGCCGCGTTCGACGCCTTCAGCGGCCTCGAACAACGCGCCGCCGCGCTGCGCCAGGCCGACCTGCACAGCATCGCCCGCCGCGGCCAGGCCCACGCGCTGTGCTTCCTCGGCCGCCCGCGGGAGGCGCTGGCCGCCGCCGGGCACGCGATCGAACTGGCCACCGCCCAGGACCACCTGGACAACCATGTCGCCGCGCTGCGGGTGCTGTCGGAGATCCACGCGCGGCACGCGTTGCCGGCGCCGCTCGGCATGACCGAGCCCAACGCCACCCTGCACTATCTGCACCGGGCGCTGGCGGTGGCCTCGCGCATCGACGGCTACACGCTGCCGGGCGACCTGCTCGACGCGCTGGGCGCCCAGTACGCCCGCATCGGCGACCACGCCCAGGCCTACGCCTCGGCGCTGGCGGCGGCCGCCGCGCGCGCCAAGACCCACGGCCAGGAGGCCACCAACCGCGCCATCGCCATGCAGGTGCACCACCAGACCGAGCGCGCCCGCGCCGAGGGCCTGCACCACCGGCTGCTGGCCGCGTCCGAAGCCCACCGCGCCGAACTGCTGCTGCAAACCACCGCCACGCTCGAACGGCTGTCGGTGATCGGGCGCGAGATCACCACCCACCTCGACGCCGGCGCCGTCTTCGCCGCGCTCAACGCCCACGTGCAGGCGCTGCTGCCGGCCAACACCTTCGCCATCTACCTGTGCGACCCCGGCTTCGACACCCTGAGCCGGGTGTTCGGCATCGAGAACGGCGTGCCGCTGGCCAGCAACACCATCGCCGTCGACAACCCGCGCGCCAACGCCGCGCGCAGCCTGCGCGAGCGCGCCGAGATCTACGTCGACGACGCCGGCCCGGACGACATCTTCCTGGCGCCCGGCACGCAACTGATGTCGTGCGCGCTGTACGTGCCGCTGCTGGTCGGCGAGCGCACCCTGGGCGTGATGACGGTGCAGGCGGCCCGCGCGCACGCCTACGGCGAGCGCGAACGGCTGATCTTCCGCACCCTGTGCGCCTACGGCGCCATCGCGCTCGACAACGCCCAGGCCTACCGCCAGCTGCAGGACGCGCAGGCGCAGCTGGTGTCGCAGCAAAAGCTGGCGGCGCTGGGCGCGCTGATGGCCGGCGTCGCCCATGAGCTGAACACGCCGATCGGCAACAGCCTGCTGATCGCCAGCACGCTGAACCAGAAGACCGAGGAACTGGCCAAGCGCCTGGACGGGCCCGGCCTGCGCCGCTCCGACCTCTCGACCTACCTGGTGGACGCCGTCGCAGCGCACGCGCTGGTCATGCGCGGGCTCACCAGCGCGGCCGACCTGGTCAACAGCTTCAAGCAGGTGGCGGTCGACCGCACCACCGAGCAGCGCCGCAGCTTCGACCTGCAGCAGGTGGCCACCGAGGTGATCGCCACGATGATGAACCGGGTGCGCGCCAGCGGCCACCGCATCGATGTTGAGGTGCCGGCCGACATCGCCCTGGACAGCTACCCCGGCCCGCTGGGCCAGGTCATCGCCAATTTCATCAACAACGCGCTGCTGCACGCGTTCGGCGGCGCCGACGCCGCCCCGGGCGACGGCGGCGGGCGCATGTGGCTGCGCGCGTCGGCGCCGGCCGACGGCAAGGTGACGCTGGTGTTCGGCGACGACGGCGCCGGCATCGCGCCCGAGCACATGTCGCGCATCTTCGATCCCTTCTTCACCACCAAGCTGGGCCAGGGCGGCAGCGGGCTGGGATTGTCGATCAGTTATAATATTGTCACGTCGCTGCTGGGCGGGCAGATCACCGTCCACAGCGCGCCCGGCGGCACCACATTCACCCTGGCGCTGCCGCTGACCGCGCCGGCGCCGACGCCCGGGACGGCGGCGGCGCGGATCTACCACTAAGTCCCGGCCCGCCGACAGCACAATCTGCGGCAATTCGCCCCTTTGGCCGAATTGCCTTTATAATTGTCCGGCTCAGCCGGCCGCGCATCCAGTCACGGGCCAGTTCACCTGTCAGTTGTCATTATGCCTATCCAAAAACCGATCAAGCATTACCTGCAGTTTTCCGACTTCACGTTGGCCGAATACGAATACGTCATCGAGCGCGCGCACCTGATCAAGCGAAAGTTCAAAAACTACGAGATCTACCACCCGCTGATCGACCGCACCCTGGTCATGGTGTTCGAGAAGAACTCCACCCGCACCCGCCTGTCGTTCGAGGCCGGCATGCACCAGCTGGGCGGCGCCGCCATCTACCTGAACACGCGCGACTCCCAGCTGGGACGCGGCGAGCCGGTGGAAGACGCCGGCCAGGTGATGAGCCGCATGTGCGACATCATCATGGTGCGCACCTTCGGCCAGGACATCATCGAGCGCTTCGCCGCCCATTCGCGCGTGCCGGTGATTAACGGCCTGACCAACGAGCACCACCCGTGCCAGGTGTTCGCCGACATCTTCACCTTCTACGAGCACCGCGGCCCGATCGCCGGCAAGACCGTGGCCTGGATCGGCGACGCCAACAACATGCTGTATTCGTGGCTGCAGGCGGCCGAGGTGTTCGGCTTCCACGTCAACGTCTCCACGCCCAAGGGCTACGACATGGACATGTCGCTGGTGACGACCGACCGCTACACCTTCTTCGCCAACCCGGCCGACGCCTGCGACGGCGCGCACCTGGTCAACACCGACGTGTGGACCAGCATGGGCTACGAAGAGGAAAACGCCGCCCGCATCAAGGCCTTCGACGGCTGGATCGTCGACGGCGCCAAGATGGCGCGCGCCGCGCCCGACGCGCTGTTCATGCACTGCCTGCCCGCCCACCGCGGCGAGGAAGTGGCCGCCGAGGTGATCGACGGCCCGCAGTCGGTGGTCTGGGACGAGGCGGAAAACCGCCTGCACATCCAGAAGGCGCTGATCGAATACCTGCTGCTCGGCCGCCTCGACGGCCAGGGCGGCTGACAACCAAACCACCACACTTCACCTCCATTGGAACTAGCATGAGCGATATTAAAAAAGTAGTCCTCGCCTACTCGGGCGGCCTCGATACCTCCGTCATCCTCAAATGGCTGCAGGATAACTACCAGTGCGAAATCGTCACCTTCACCGCCGACCTGGGCCAGGGCGAGGAACTGGAGCCGGCGCGCGCCAAGGCGATCAAGTTCGGCATCAAGCCGGAGAACATCTACATCGACGACGTGCGCGAGGAGTTCGTCCGCGACTTCGTGTTCCCGATGTTCCGCGCCAACACCGTGTATGAAGGCGAATACCTGCTGGGCACCTCGATCGCCCGTCCCTTGATCGCCAAGCGCCTGATCGAAATCGCCAACGAGACCGGCGCCGACGCCATCTCCCACGGCGCCACCGGCAAGGGCAACGACCAGGTGCGCTTCGAACTGGGCGCCTACGCGCTCAAACCGGGCGTCAAAGTGATCGCCCCATGGCGCGAATGGGACCTGCTGTCGCGTGAAAAACTGCTGAAGTACGCGGAAGACGCGGGCATCGCCATCGACATGAAGCACAAGAACGGCGGCGCGCCGTACTCGATGGACGCCAACCTGCTGCACATCTCCTTCGAAGGCCGCCATCTGGAAAACCCGAGCGCCGAAGCCGAGGAAAGCATGTGGCGCTGGAGCGTGAGTCCGGAGAACGCGCCCGACCAGGCCGAGTACCTGGACCTGGAATACGAGCGCGGCGACATCGTCGCCGTCAACGGCGTGCGCATGTCGCCGGCCACCGTGCTGACCGAACTCAATCGCCTCGGCGGCAAGCATGGCATCGGCCGCCTGGACCTGGTGGAAAACCGCTACGTCGGCATGAAGTCGCGCGGCTGCTACGAAACCCCGGGCGGCACCATCATGCTCAAGGGCCACCGCGCCATCGAGTCGATCACCTTGGACCGCGAAGTGGCCCACCTGAAGGACGACCTGATGCCGCGCTACGCGTCGATGATCTACAACGGCTACTGGTGGGCGCCCGAGCGCGTCGCGCTGCAAACCCTGATCGACCACACGCAAGCGACCGTCAACGGCTGGGTGAGGATCAAGCTTTACAAGGGCAACGTGATCGTCGTCTCGCGCGATTCGAAGACCGACTCCCTGTTTGATATGAACATCGCCACCTTCGACGAGGACGGCGGCGCCTACAACCAGGCCGACGCCGGCGGCTTCATCAAACTGAACGCGCTGCGCATGCGCATCGCCGCCAACGCGCGCCTCAAGCGCGGGCAGTAACAGCCCATCCAACAAGTCACCGCGCAGCTTATACGCCACGCTTGACGCCGAAACGGGCCGCTGATCCAGCGGCCCGTTTTTTTGTCCTCCACAAGGCGCGACAAGATGATACATTGCTTGCACCGTATCATCGTAGTGGAACGCCCATGCTAAAAGACCTCGGTATCAAGAAAAAACTCGCCATCGGCTTCGGCGCCATCGTGCTCATCATCCTGACCCTGCTGACCTTGGCCTACACCAACTTCAGCAAGCTGTCGCAGGCCAGGGAGTGGGACCGCCACACGCTGCAGGTGCTGCTCGAGGCCAACCGCGTCGAGACGGCGCTGGTGCAGATCCAGACCTCCACCCGCGGCTTCATGCTCACCGGCGAGGAGAGCATGACCGCGCCCATTCCCGCCGAGGAAGAAGCGGCGCGCCGCCACCAGGCCAACATCGCCGCGCTCACGGTCGACAACCCCGGCCAGCAGCAGCGCCTCAAGCGCCTCGCGCCGATGATCGACAACTGGATCAACAACGTGATCCACCCGCTGCTCGACAAGCGCCGCGCCCTGAACCGCCAGGTCGGCGTGTCGCAACAGGTGGCCACGTCGGCCGATGTGCTCAACGGCGCCAAGACCGTCGCCGACGCCCGCGCCGTCCTCGCCGACATCAGCGCCGAGGAAACCCGCCTGCTCGCGCTGCGCTCGGCCAACTCGGCGCAACTGCAGCAAACCATGTCGCTGTTGCTGATCCTGGGCGGCGGCGCCTGCGCGGTGCTGGCCGGCGTGGTCGGCTACATGCTGGCGAAGGCGCTGCTCGGCCCCCTGAACCACCTCACCGCAGCCGTCGGCCGCATCGCCGCCGGCGAGGCGTCGGCACGCGCGACGGTGGCCTCGCGCGACGAACTGGGCCAGGTCGGCGACGCCTTCAACCGCATGGCGCAGGCCATCCAGGACGGCCAGGCCGACGCGCAGGCCGCCACCAACGTGCTCAAGTCCAAGGTCGACTCGCTGCTCGGCGTGGTGTCCAAGGCCGCCTCGGGCGACCTGACCGGCCGCATCGAGATCACCGGCGCCGACGCCATCGGCCAGCTGGCCCATGGCCTCGACCGCATGTTCGACAACCTGCGCGGCCTGCTCAACAACGTGCAGAAGGCCGGCATCCAGGTCACCACCTCGGCCACCGAGATCGCCGCCTCCACCAAGCAGCAGGAGGCCACCGGCATCGAACAGGCGCAGACCAGCGTCGAGATCCTCAGCACCACCAAACAGATCTCCGCCAACACGGCGGAACTGCTCAAGACGATGGAGGACGCCACCGCCGTCGCCGACTACACCACCAGCGCCACCGCCGAAGCCCAGAACAACCTGCAACGCATGGACGGCACCATGCAGCACATGGTCTCGGCCACCGATTCGATCAACGCCAAGCTGGCCGCGCTGTCGGAGAAGGCGTCCAACATCAACAGCGTTTTGATCACCATCACCAAGGTCGCCGACCAGACCAACATCCTCTCGCTCAACGCCGCCATCGAGGCCGAGAAGG
>CAUPJZ010000038.1:0-65823 GCA_963511605.1 uncultured Duganella sp.
GTGCGGCGCGCGACGGGCGCCGGTAAATACTAGTTGCTAGGTGTTAAGCGTTGACGCCGAACGAGCGCGCCAGCGGACCGAGGCCGCCTTTAAAGCCCTGGCCGACCGCCTTGAATTTCCACTCGGCGCCGGCGCGATACAGTTCGCCGAAAATCATTGCCGTTTCCACAGAGCTATCTTCCGACAGGTCGTAGCGGGCCAGTTCGGCGTTGCCGTTGGCGTTGAGGCAGCGGATGAAGGCCTTGCCGACCATGCCGAAGTTTTGCTTGCGCTGTTCGGCTTCGTGTATGGTCACGCAGAAGGACAGGCGGTCGATCTCGGCCGGCACGGCGGACAGGTCGATGGTCAGGGTTTCGTCGTCGCCGTCGCCCTGGCCGGTGGTGTTGTCGCCATTGTGGACCAGCGAGCCGTCGGTCGATTTGAGGTTATTGTAGAAGATGAAGTCGCTATCGCCGCGCACTTTACCGTCGGCCTTGAGCATGAAGGCGCTGCCGTCCAGGTCGAACGCCGCGCCGTCGGTGGAGCGTGGATCCCAGCCCAGGCCGATAACGACCTTGGTCAGGCCGGGTGCTTCCTTGCTGAGGTTGACGTTACCGCCTTTTTGCAAACTGATCGCCATACTGGTCTCCCATTTAAAGTTTCAAATTGTCAATATTCGCCCGTCGACACCATGTCGCGGGACGGCCTTTAAATTTCATCCCCAAGTATGTGGCGACATTTGCGCGAAAATCAATACTGTCCGAATATAATCTTTCAATCGATCTTACCTTAACTATTGCGCGCAGGCGTCGTAATCGGTATCGAACCAGCCATCCGGCTTGCATTTGCCGTCGAGTAACGCCTGAATCCGCGCCACGCGGGCGGCGTGCTGTTCCGGATGCAGCACGGGGTGGTATTGGTTGGGCGCCTTGATCATCGCCACCAGGGCGATGAATTCCGCCTCGCTGGCCTCGTCGAGCGGCTTGCCCAGATAGGTGTCGGCCGCCATCGGCAGCCCGATGACCTGTTTGCCGTCGTGGCTGCCCATGTAGACGTCGGCCACGTATAACGCCAACTGGTTACGCTTGGGGAGTTTCGCGTTCAGCACGAACGCCATGACGTCGCGGCCCAGGTCGACCTTTTTGCAGCAGTCGAACACCCGGCTGTAAAAGCGCTGCAACACGCCGGAGACGCCGGCGAGCGGGCGGTCGGACAGATAAAGGTCGCGCGCGACCGCCGACGAGATGGTGGCCACGCCCTGCCCCTCGGCCAGGCTCACGCCGGAATGCTTGAAGAAAGTGGGATCCTCGACCCGCAACAGGATGGCGGTCTGGCGCGCGGAAAGCGGCATCATGGGCGGCGCGGGCACCGCCTGCATGACGGCATTGAAGGATGTCGACGCCCAAACGGCGACCAGCCCGAGATAGGCGGCCGCCAGCAGGATGATCGCCAAAACGGCCTTGCACGCGAAACGCATCACGATGACATCCTTGTCCCAAGCAAAAGATGCCAATTCTACGCTGCGGCACGGGCCGCTGTCATACTAATTAATACAGCACCACCGAACGGATCGACTCCCCGCTCTTCATCAGATCGAAACCTTCGTTGATCCGTTCGAGCGGCAAGCGATGGGTGATCAGGTCGTCGATATTGAGCTTGCCCTCCATATACCAATCGACGATCTTCGGCACGTCGGTGCGGCCGCGCGCGCCGCCGAAGGCCGAGCCACGCCACTCGCGTCCCGTGACCAGCTGGAACGGCCGGGTCGAGATCTCCTGCCCCGCCGCCGCCACGCCGATGATGAACGACTTGCCCCAACCCTTGTGCGTGCACTCCAGCGCCTGGCGCATCGTCGTGGTGTTGCCGACGCACTCGAAACTGTAGTCGGCGCCGCCGTCGGTGATCTGGACGATGCTGTCGACCACGTTTTCGACTTCCTTCGGATTGATAAAGTGCGTCATGCCGAACTTGCGCGCCATCTCCTGGCGCGCCGGGTTGATGTCGACGCCGATGATCTTGTCGGCGCCGACCATGCGCGCCGCCTGGATCACGTTCAGGCCGATGCCGCCCAGGCCGAACACGACGACATTCGCGCCCGCCTCCACCTTGGCCGAGAACAGCACGGCGCCGACGCCGGTGGTCACGCCGCAACCGATGTAGCACACCTTGTCGAACGGCGCGTCTTCACGGATCCTGGCCAGCGCGATTTCCGGCACCACGATGTAGTTGGAGAAAGTGGACGTGCCCATGTAGTGGAACAGCGGCTTGCCGTCCAGCGAGAAGCGGCTGGTGGCGTCCGGCATCAGGCCACGGCCCTGGGTCGAGCGGATCGCCTGGCACAGATTGGTTTTGCGCGACAGGCAGAACTTGCACTCACGGCATTCCGGCGTGTACAGCGGAATCACGTGGTCGTCTTTTTTCAGGGTCTTGACGCCGGGGCCGACATCGACGACGATGCCGGCGCCCTCGTGGCCGAGGATGGCGGGGAAGATGCCTTCCGGATCGGCGCCGGACAAGGTGTAGTAATCGGTGTGGCAAATGCCGGTGGCCTTCAGCTCGATCAACACCTCGCCAGCCTTGGGGCCTTGCAGGTCGACTTCTTCGATGGTCAGCGGCGCGCCGGCGCGCCACGCGATGGCAGCTTTGGTTTTCATGGTCAGGTTCCCGTGATAAGACGATATTGGAGCCCGCCATTGTGCCGCCGGCACCGGGCAAGGCGCGCCCGCACGGACGAGAATGGCCGGAAATGGTGCCATAATGACCGGATTTTAAGGACCAACAGTGACCACAAACACATGAACGCCAAGCCATCGATGGCGGCCAGGACCGCCGCGGGGACGGTCGCGAGGTCGGTCGCGAGGTCGGTCGACATCGTCGTCTACGCCGGCTTCAAGGCGATGGAAGCGATCGGACCGATGTCCGTCTTCGAGTACGCCAACCTCCACCTGCAACGCCGTGGCCGCGCGCCCGGCTACGATGTGCGCATCGCCTCGACCGCGATCGGCCCGGTGCGCTCGGACACCTTGATGTCGCTGGACGCCACCAAGGCGCTAAGTCCGTTGGCCCTGCCGGACGACGCCATCATCGTCGGCGCCCGCCACATCCAGGCCGCGCTGGCCGCCGGCCCGGACATCGTCGAGTGGGTGACGGCCTCGGCGCCGCGCCTCAAGCGGCTCGCGGCCTTGTGTTCGGGCGCGTTTTTCCTCGCGGCGGCCGGCGTGCTGGACGGCAAACGCGCCACCACGCACTGGAGCGTGGCCGACCGGCTGCAGGCCGACTTTCCGTCGATCTCGGTGGAGGCGGACGCGATTTTCATCCGTTCGGACAATCTGTGGACATCGGCGGGCGTGACCGCCGGCATCGATCTGGCCCTGGCGTTGGTGGAAGAGGATTTCGGCCGCGACCTGGCGCTGGAAGTGGCGACCGAGATGGTGGTGTATCTGAAGCGCCCGGGTGGGCAGTCGCAGTTCAGCGCGCATTTGCTGAGCGAGCGCACGGCCAAGCCCAACATCCGCGATATTCAGAACTGGATACTGGACAATCTGCATGAGCGGCTATCGGTCGCGCAGCTGGCGCAGCGGGCGATGATGAGCGAGCGGCACTTCACGCGCGTGTTCCAGCAGGAGGTGGGATTGAGCACGCAAGCGTTCATCGAGGCGTGCCGTTTCGAGCGCGCCACGCAGCTGCTGGCGGATTTGGCGCTGCCGATAAAAACGGTGGCCGCGCGCGCCAGCTTCAGCGACGAAGCGCACATGCGGCGCGTGTTCCAGAAAAAGCTCGGCATCACGCCCAAGCTGTACCGGGAGCGCTTCGCCACGACGGGCATCGCACCGGGCCCGTAATTTACCAACGGAGACACGTAGGGCGGATTAGGCGGAACGCCGTAATCGGCCATCTATGAGCCGCAGGCAGCTCATGCATGGCCGATTACGCTTCGCTAATCCGCCCTACGTGTTTCCTCGTGAATTTAACCGCCCCGTGGCGCGGCCTAGTGCGCGCCCGCGCTGGAGAATACGTTCATGATCACCACGCCGGCGATGATCAACGCCATGCCGATCAGCGCCGGCGCATCCATCTTCTGTCCGAAGAACGCCCAGCCGACCACGGTGATGAGGACGATGCCGACACCCGACCACACGGCGTATGCGATGCCGACCGGTATCGAACGCAAGGTCAGCGACAGGAAATAAAACGCCACGCCATAGCCGACCAGCACGATCGCCGACGGCACCAGTTTTGAAAACCCCTCGCTCGATTTCAGCGCCGATGTCGCGATGGTTTCCGCGACGATTGCAATACCCAGCATCAGCCATTTGTTCATTGTGCACTCCTGTTGAGTGGCCAGTATGCACAAGTTTCGCCCTCGAAACCAGTCTGTTCAAACCTGAGCGCCTGGACGTTACCGGGCGACACGCAGGTGTCGGTAGGCCAGCTTGGCGGCGGCGAGGTCCTCCAGCGCCGTGCCGACGGCCTTGAACACCGTGCGTTGCTCCGGCGAAGCGCGGCCGACGCATTGGCCGCGCGCCAGCGATGCCAGGTCGCCGCGTATGTCTTCGGTCTTCAGGCAGCCGGCGGCGATGGCGTTGAGGATGTCGCCGGACTTTTGCGTGGCCTCGGCCGTGTCGACCCAGACGCCGGCGCCGGCGAAGCAGGCCGGCTCGGCCTCGCACATCTGCGGCGTGAAGCCGCCCACCAGATCGACATGGCTGCCGGCCGCCAGCCATTCGGCCCGCAGAAACGGTTGGCTGGCGAGCGTGGCGCAAGTGATGATGTCGGCGCCGCGCGCGGCCGTTTCCAGCGCTGGCGCTACGCGGGCCGGCAGGCCCCGCGCCAGCAGCGCTTGCACCGTCCGCTCGGCGGCGCCGGCATCGATGTCCCACACCATGATGTCATCCAGTTGCCGCACGGTGGCGATGGCCGGCGCCAGCAGGCTGCCGACGCGCCCGGCGCCGCACACCAGCAGCGAACGCGCGTCCTTCCTGGCCAGGTAGTCGACGCCCAGCGCCGAGGCGGCGGCGGTGCGGCGCGAGGTGATGACATTGCCGTCGAAGATGGCCAGCGGCTCGCCGGTGGTCGCGTCGTGCAGGATGTAGGTGGCGTGCAGCCCGGGCTTGCCGCGCTTGTGGTTGTTGCCGTAGATGTTGACGATCTTGACGCCGTAGTAGCCGTCGGCGTCCCAGGCGGGCATCAGCAGCGAGATGCCGGCGGTGTCGCCGGTGCCGATGTGGTGGGTGTGGCGCAGCGGGACGTCGGCGCCGGCGGCGAAGGCGTCGCGCAAGGACTGTATCAGCGCCGGAAACGGCAGCGCGTCGGTCAGCGATGATGCACTTGGCAGCAGCATAAGCATTCCTTTGATTCACGTAGGGCGGATTAGCGTAGCGGAATCGGCCATGAGCCGCCAGCGGCGCACGCATGGCCGATTACGGCGTTCCGCCTAATCCGCCCTACGTGTCTCCGAGGTATGTCACTGTCACTGGTCAGTGCTCGCCGCGAACATCGCCGCCATCGCCGTCACGTCCCGCCCCACGCCGCGGTAGCCGACGAATCGGCTGGCCTCGTCGAACATCGGCTCGCCGCTGACCTGCAAATACTGCACCCTGCCATTGGCGGCGGTGCGCCGGTAGACGAAGTCGAGGAACGGCTTGCGCTCGGCGATGTTGGCTTCCAGGGTCGCGCGCTCGGCCACGTCCCAGCCGTCGGCGGCGCCGGCGCCGATGCCGACCATGTCCATCACCGGCCCCGACCAATGGTTGAGCTTGCCGTCGGCGTCCTGCTCCCAGTACCAGTCGCTCGACAGCTCGGCGAAGCGCTGGAAGCGCGCCTCGCTGGCGCGCAACTCGGCCGTGCGTTCCATCACTTGGTGTTCGAGCTGCTGGTTGTAGCGGTTGAGCTGACGGTGCAGCAGACGCACTTCGAGCATGTTGCGGATGCGCGTCTCGACCTCGACCAGTTCGAATGGCTTGGCGACGAAGTCCTTGGCGCCGGCCTGCAGCGCGCGCAGCTTGTGGCCGGGCTGGGCGGTGACCACCAGCACCGGCACATAGCCGTCGGGCTCGATCAACTTGAGCGCCTCCAGCACCTCGAAGCCGTCCATGCCCGGCATTTGCAAGTCGAGCAGGATCAGGTCGTAGTGATTGGCCAGGTGCAGCGCCCCGACGGCGAACGGGTCCATCGTGCTGGTGACCTGGGTGTAGCCGGCGTTGTCGAGCATGCGCTCGAGCAGCATGACGTTGGCTTCCTGGTCGTCGACGATCAGGATATTGGCGTTTAACATCTGGGTCGGGTCAATCATGGCGCACTTCCTTATGGGCGGCGGCGAACGCCAGCGCCAGGTCCAAGGCGTCCATGAACTGGGCCACGTTGATGGGTTTGGTCAGATAGCGGAAGAAACCGGCCTCCTCGCCTTTTTCTATGTCGCGCGGCATTGCGTTGGCCGACAGCGCCATCACCGGGATGTGGGCCGTGGTCGCGTCTTCCTGCAGTATCTTCAGGCAGCCGAAACCGCTGACGCCGGGCAGGTTGATGTCCATCAGGATCACGTCGGGCTGGTAGGTGCGCGCCAGCTGGATGCCGGCGTAGCCGTCGACCGCCGTCAGCAGCTTGAGGTCGGGACGGCGTGTGATGAGCTGCTCGACCAGGCTCAGATTGGCCGGATTGTCCTCGACATACAGCAGGGTGCGCGGCGCGGCGTCGACCTGTTGATCGATATAGGTGCGGGTGTCGAAGGCGGCCATCTCCAGCACCGGTTCGTCGCTGGCGGCCAGCTCGACCCAGAACGTGGTGCCGGCGCCGACCGCGCTGTCGACCCCGATGGAACCGTGCATCAGTTCCACCAGTTGCTTGGTGACGACCAGGCCGATGCCGGTGCCCTCCTCGCCGCCCTCCTCCTGGCCGAGACGGTTGAACGGCTCGAACAGGTGGGCGATCTGCTCGTCGCTCAGGCCGGCGCCGGTGTCGGCCACGCTGACGCGCACCATGCCGTCGCTGCCCTCGGCGCAGGTCACCGTCACGCTGCCGCCGACGCGGTTGTATTTGATCGCGTTCGACAGCAGGTTGATCATCACCTGCTTGACGCGGGTGCGGTCGGCGTGGACGAAGAACGGCCGCGCCATCGGGTTGAACACGAGCCGGATGCCGCGCTTTTGCGCCTGCGGCCCCACCATCGCCTGGCAATCCTTGAGCACGTCGGACAGTCCCATCGATTCCTGCGACATCGTCACCTTGCCCGATTCGATCATGGCCAGGTCGAGGATTTCGTTAATCAGCTGCAGCAGATACCAGCCGCCCTTGAGGATCTGGTCGATCGAGCGCAGTTGCGAAGGGGTCGGCGGCGGCTTGTCCGATGCCAGCAGCTGCGCGAAGCCGAGCACGGCGTTGAGCGGCGTGCGCAGCTCGTGGCTCATGCTCGACAGGAACTCCGATTTGGCCCGGTTGGCCTTGTCGGCGACGGCGCGCGCCGCCTCCAGTTCGACGTTGGTCTCCTGCAGCGCCAGTTGCTGCTCGCGCAGTCGGGCGTCGAGCACCGCCTGGGCGTCCTCGACCTGCTTGCGGGCCGTGTTGTCGGTGCCGATCAGCAGATAACCGATGATCTTGTCGTCGCCGTCGCGCAGCGGACTGACCGACACGATGGCGGGGAAGCGGCTGCCGTCCTTGCGCACATAGGTCAGCTCGTACGTGTCCTCGATGCCGCGCGAGGCCTTGAAGGCCAGCGCCTCGAAGCCGGGGCGGATGGTGGTGCCCAGCTCCAGGCTCAGCGCCTCGGCCCGCTCGATCACCTCGCGGGCGTCGGAAATGCCGGCCGGCGTGACCAGGTTGACCACCTCGGCCGCGCTATAGCCGAGCATGCGCTCGGCGCCGACGTTGAACAGCTGGATGACGCCCTGGGCGTCGGTGGCGATGCAGGAAAAATTGGCGCTCTTGAAGATGGCCTGCTGCAAGGCGTCGGCCTTGAGCAGCGGCGCGTCGGTCTTGTTCTGGCTCATTTGGATCCCTGGCGTTGCCGCACGTCTGACATCAGCCGCGCGAATTCCTTTTTGACGACGTCGTAGCACTCGCACACCTCGGCCTCCAGGCCGACCCGGTCGAGCACGGTGATATGGCCGCGGCGGTAGCTGATATAGCCATTCTCCTGCAACTTGCCGGCGGCGACGGTGACACCCTCGCGGCGCACGCCCAGCATGTTGGCGATCAATTCCTGCGTCATCGTCAGTTCGTTGCCCGGCAGCCGGTCGAGCGTCAGCAACAGCCAGCGGCACAATTGCTGTTCGACCGTGTGGTGGCGGTTGCACACCGCCGTTTGCGACATCTGCGTCAGCAGCGCCTGCGTGTAGCGCAGCAGCAGCCGCATCACGGGGCCGGCGCGGTTGAATTCCTCCATCAGGATGTGCGACTTGAGCCGGTAGCCGTGGCCGGCCGTCTGCACCACCGCGCGGCTTGGCGTTGTATTTCCGCCCATAAACAATGAGATGCCCAGGATGCCCTCGTTGCCGACGCCGGCGATCTCGGACGAGCCGCCGTTTTCCAGCACGTAGTGCAGGGAAACAATCGCCGAAGTTGGGAAATAAACATGTTGCAGTTGTCCGCCGGACTCGTACAGCACGTCGCCCAAGCGCATCATGATCGGTTCGAGGTGCGGCGACAGGCGCGCGAAATCGGACTCCAGCAGGGCCGCGAGCAGGTGGTTTTGGTTGGGGTCGTTAAGACGCATGGAGAAACTTGTTTTTCCAGTCGTCAACTAGGAGGGCTACGGGGACGGTGAACGAGGACCGTGCCGTACAATAACACATTCGGGGGAGCAACCCCGCAGAAGCCCCGGTGAAGCGCCAAAAACGGCAAAAAACCGCTTGGCGACCCCGCCCTTTGCAGGGGTTTCCGCCCATCTGCGCCCGTATTGTCCTAAAATAAGCGCTTGAGTGAAAATGGCGACCGCGCCAACGCACCATCCGCCCCGGTTTGTTGCAGACTATCCTGCCGCCCCGGAACGGGAACATTAACTACACCACCGTATACAAGGGAATGACAATGTCAACAGAAAAGTCAAAAATCATCTACACACTGACTGACGAGGCGCCGTTGCTGGCGACGTATTCCCTGCTACCGATTGTCAAAAAGTTCACCGCGCCGGCCGGCGTCGACGTTGTCGCCAAAGATATTTCCGTCGCCTCCCGCGTGCTCGCCGAATTCCCGGAATTCCTGACCGACGAGCAAAAAGTCCCGAACACCCTGGCCGAACTGGGCGCCCTGACCCTCAAGCCGGAAGCCAACATCATCAAGCTGCCGAACATCTCGGCCTCGGTAGCCCAGTTGCAGGCCGCCATCCGCGAACTGCAGGAAAAGGGCTACGCCCTGCCCGACTTCCCGGAAGACCCGAAAACGGACGAGGAAAAAGCCCTCAAGGCGCGCTACAGCAAGTGCACCGGCTCGGCCGTGAACCCGGTCCTGCGCGAAGGCAACTCCGACCGCCGCGCCCCCAAGGCCGTCAAGGAATACGCCCGCAAGCACCCGCACTCGATGGGCGAATGGAGCCAGGCCTCGCGCACCCACGTGTCGCACATGCACGGCGGCGACTTCTACCACGGTGAAAAGTCGATGACCCTGGACAAGGCCCGCAACGTCAAGATGGAACTGATCACCGCCTCGGGCAAGGCCATCGTGCTCAAACCGAAGGTCGCGCTGCAGGCCGGCGAGATCATCGACTCCATGTTCATGAGCAAGAAGGCGCTGCTGGAATTCTACGAGAAGGAAATCGACGACGCCTACAAGACCGGCGTGATGTTCTCGCTGCACGTCAAGGCCACGATGATGAAGGTGTCCCACCCGATCGTGTTCGGGCACTGCGTGCGCATCTTCTACAAGGACGCGTTCGAGAAGCACGCCAAGCTGTTCGAGGAGCTGGGCGTGAACGTCAACAACGGCATGGTCAACCTGTACGACAAGATCGACAAGCTGCCGTCGTCGCAGAAGGAAGAGATCATGAAGGACCTGCACGCCTGCCTGGAGCACCGTCCCAAGCTGGCCATGGTCGACTCGGCCAAGGGCATCACCAACTTCCATTCGCCCAACGACGTCATCGTCGACGCCTCGATGCCGGCCATGATCCGCATCGGCGGCAAGATGTGGGGCGCCGACGGCCGCACCGCCGACGTCAAGGCGGTCATGCCGGAGTCGACCTTCGCCCGCATCTACCAGGAGATGATCAACTTCTGCAAATGGCACGGCAACTTCGACCCGACCACCATGGGCACCGTGCCCAACGTCGGCCTGATGGCCCAGCAGGCCGAGGAATACGGCTCGCACGACAAGACGTTCGAAGTGGCCGAAGGCGGCATCGCCAACATCACCGACCTCGACACGGGCGAAGTGCTGCTGAGCCAGACCGTTGAAGCGGGCGACATCTGGCGCATGTGCCAGGTCAAGGACGCGCCGATCCGCGACTGGGTCAAGCTGGCCGTCACCCGCGCCCGCCAGTCCGGCATGCCGGCCGTGTTCTGGCTGGATACCTACCGTCCGCACGAGGCCGAAGTGATCAAGAAGGTCCAGCTCTACCTCAAGGACCACGACACCAGCGGCCTGGAGATCCACATCATGTCGCAGACGCGCGCCATGCGCTACACGCTGGAACGCGTCTCGCGCGGCCTCGACACCATCTCGGTGACCGGCAACATCCTGCGCGACTACCTGACCGACCTGTTCCCGATCCTGGAACTGGGCACCAGCGCCAAGATGCTGTCGATCGTGCCGCTGATGGCCGGTGGCGGCATGTACGAAACCGGCGCCGGCGGTTCGGCGCCCAAGCACGTCAAGCAACTGGTGGAGGAAAACCACCTGCGCTGGGATTCGCTGGGCGAGTTCCTGGCGCTGGCTGTCTCGCTCGAGGAGCTGGGCATCAAGGAAGGCAACGCCAAGGCCAAGATCCTGGCGCAGACGCTCGACGTGGCGACCGGCAAGCTGCTCGACAACAGCAAATCCCCATCGTCGCGCACCGGCGAGCTCGACAACCGTGGCAGCCACTTCTACCTGTCGCTGTACTGGGCCCAGGCGCTCGCCGCGCAGACCGACGACGCCGAGCTGCAAGCGCACTTCGCGCCGCTGGCCAAGGCGCTGGCCGAGAACGAAGGCAAGATCGTCGGCGAACTGAAGGATGTGCAGGGCAAGCCGGCCGACATCGGCGGCTACTACTATCCGGACCCGGCCAAGACCGAAGCGATCATGCGTCCTAGCGCCAGCTTCAACGCGGCGCTGGAAAGCATCTGACGATAAGCCGGTGAACGGCGCGGCGCCTGGCGCCGCGCCGCCACAGCAAAAAGGGAAGCCTGCGGGCTTCCCTTTTTTACGCCGGCGTAATCATTCAAACCTCGTCCGCTCCAAAGCCTCGACTTCCTCGTCCGTCAGGCCTATCCCTTGCACCAAGGTGACCATGGCATCGCCAAGGCGCACTCGCCCCTGGGGTGTCACTGCTGCGGAAAGGATTTCACGAACCTCGGCCTCGGTGCTACGTCCGTGTTCAGCAGCACGCACGCGCAAGGCCCGGTGAACCTCGTCAGGGAGATTGCGAACGGTCAGCATTGCCATTAGAACACCTCATTGAGCGAGTCTTAGGCATGCATATTATCTCATTGAATACACGCCCCCAACTCGATACCAATCAAATGCATCCGGCCCTACAAGACGCTGGTCGGCGTCGACGATGCCGACTACCGCTTGGATAGAAGCGCTACATGCGCAGCGGCGGGCGGCGCGACGTGCGGCTCCCGGGTGGGCAGTCAACTTACCGACGAATACGCGGTCGGCTCCAGGAACGAGTTCTCGATGCGCTCGACAATGATGCCGTCGGCCTCCGACGCGGCGCGCGCGGCCACCCATTCGGGATCGGTGGCGAAGGCATTCCACTTGGTTTCGCGCTCGACCAGGCTTTCCCACTTCAGCATATAGGTCAAGGTCTGGTTGCTCGGACCGACCACGGTGGTGAAGAAGCCGGCCTGTTCGATGCCGTGCTTCTGCCACAGCGGCAAGGTCACGTGCGAAAATCGTTTGTGCAAGGCTGGCAGCCGGCCGGCGGCGCAGTGGTAGACTCGTAATTCGTAAATCAATGGTTCTCTCCTCGAAGTAGTTGTGGGACGGCATATGATTTCGCCGAAGCGTCAATTCTACCCCGCCCGCTAGGGCTGGAGATCGCCCGGACCGGCGAACTCGACCCGGTTGCGGCCCTGCTGCTTGGCGCGGTACAAGGCCAGGTCGGCGCGCCGCACCAGTTCGAGGCCGGCCGCCGGCTGCTTCGGATCGAATTCGGCCACGCCGAAGCTGGCCGTCACCGCCAAGGTGCGGCCCTCGCCGATGTCGAACGGCGTGGCCGCCACCGCCGCGCGCATCGCCTCGACCCGGGCCGCGCCGGTGGCCTGGTTCAGGTCCGTCAACAGCACCAGGAACTCCTCGCCGCCGTAGCGCCCCACCAGGTCGTAGGCGCGCAAACCGTCGGCCAGGCGCGGCACCAGTCCGCGCAGCACGGCGTCGCCGGCCAGGTGGCCGTGGGTGTCGTTGATGCGCTTGAAGTGGTCCAGGTCCAGCAGGCACAGCAGGAAAGTGCTGCCCTGGCGCTCGGACTTCAGGATTTCCTGGTCCATCATCTCCAGCATCGCCACCCGGTTCCACGCCTTGGTCAGGCCGTCGCGTAGCGCCCGCTCGCGCAAGGCCTCCTGCGACAGTTCGAGCTCGCGCGTGCGCTCGCGCACCAGGCGCTCCATCTCGGCGTTGTGGCGGCGCAGCCCGCGCACGCGGAAGCGGTACAGTCCCCACAGCGCGAGCATGGCGAGGAGCGCGCACAGCAGGAAAAACCAGTCGCTCAACCACCACGGCGGCAGGATGGTGAAGCGCAGCTCGCGCACGTCGGACTTGCTCTCGGTGTCGAGGTTCTCGACCGCGTACTGCAGCCGGTATTGCCCCGGCGGCAACGCCGCGTAGCGCAGGCGCGGCACGGCGGTGGTTGTCCATTCCGTCTCCAGGCCGGCCAGCCGGTAGCGGAAGCGCAAGGCGCCGCGGTGCTGGTAGCTGAGGCTGGCCATGGCGAGGTTGAGCGCGCCGGCCGACCACGGCAGCGCCTCGCCGTCGCGCAAGGCGAAGGTCTTGCCGTCGCGCTCGGCCGACTCGACGATGGCCGACATCGCGTACGGCGCGAACAGCCGCCCCGGCCGCTTCACCTGCGAGGCGCCGTTGGCGCTGGCCAGCCACAGGGTGCCGTCGATGTCCTCGTACAGGGGCCGCGCGCTCAGTTGGTTCCACACCAGGCCGTCGCCGCTGTCGAACTGGCGCCACTGCTGCCGGTTCCACACCAGCAGGCCGGCGTCGGTGGCCAGCCACAGCCAGCCGTCGCGGTCCTCGTGGATGGCCGCGAGCGACTTGCCCTGCAACAGCGGGACCGCCTGCGCGCGCTTGACGAACCCACGCTCGCCCACCTCGGCGCGCCACAGCACGCCCGGGCTCTGGCTCAGCCACACGGCGCCGTCGGCGGCGCACGCCATCGCCTGCAGCTCCGGCAGCCCCACGTCCGATATCGGGTAGAAGTTCCAGCGCCCCTGGTGCAGGCGGCGCAGCGTGATCCCGGTAATGAACCACAAGGTGCCGTCGGGACTCTCGCAACTATCCACCCCCGGGTCCAGCACCAGGCCGTTGTCCGGGGCCACGCCGGCGGGCCGCCGCGGCGCTTCGCCCGCCCCGGGCCGCTCGATCACGTACATGCCCTCGTAGGTGCTGATCCACAGGCGCCCGCTACGGTCGACCATCAGTTTGAAGATCATCGGCAGCGTGGCCACCTGCGTGACGGCGCCGGTGCGGCCATCCTCGCGCATCAGCGAGCCGACGTAACTGGAAGTCCATATATTGCCCTGGTGGTCCAGCACCATGCTGTTCCATTGCTGGGCCGGATACCCGGGCACCGCCACGGCCCGCGTGGGCTCGCGCCCTTCCAGCATGGCCATGCCGGAACGGGTGCCGACGCGCAGGCGGCCGTCGCCGTCGCGCAGGAAGGCGAGCACCTTGTCGTCCGGCAGCCCCTGCGCCGAGCCCCAGTTTTCCCAATTGTCATAGCCCAGCCAGCGCGCCAGGCCGTGGCCTCCCGTGCCCAGCCACAGCCCCTGGTCGCGGTCGACCAGCATGGCCGGCACGCCGCTTCCCATCTTCAGGCCGTTGGGCGGGCCGAAAAATTCCCAGCGCCCCGCGCGCCAGCGCGCCACGCCGTGGTCGACGTTGATCAGCATGCGTTGGTCGGCGTCCTCCACCAGCGTGGTCGACGCCGTGGCCTTGCGCATGACGTCGCCGGGCGGCGTGCGGTCGACGAAGCGCTCTGCGCCCGGCTCCAGCACGATGACGTGGCGCGCCCCGCGCGCCCACAGCGCGCCGTCGGCCGAGCGCCGCAGATTGACCCAATCGTCCTCCGGCACGCCGGCGGCGGCGTCCAACACGGTCACGCCCTCCCCCGCGCCCGGCTTGGTTGCGCACAGCGACTTCCCGCAGCCCATCCACAGCCGCTCGCCGGCGTCCGCCATGATGCTGGTGAGCATCTTGAGCGCGGGCTGTCGCAAGATCTGTTCCTCGGTGAAGTAGTCGCGCACGCTGACCTTGCCGCCCTCCTCGGTCAGCCGCAGCAGGCGCTGGTAGCTCACCGCCAGCACGCTGTCCCCCGGCCCGTCCGCCAGCGGCTGGCCCGTCGCGATCCAGAAGTCCCGCCCCTTGCTTTTGACCGGGGCCAGGCGCTCGCCCACGCGCAGGTACAGGGTTTCGCCGGCGGCGATCCACAGGCGCTGCCGGCGGTCGGCCAGCAGGGCGCTGATCTGGGTGGTCGACAGCCCCTCGGCCTGGCCGAAGCGCCGGAATTCGGCGCCGTTGTAGCGGAACAAGCCGTTGTCCGTCCCCGCCCACACATAGCCGGTATGGTCCTGGACGAGCGTGTTGATCGACAAATTGCCGAGGCCATCCTGCTGGGTCAGATAGCGCAGCGGCACCTGCTGGCCGGACGCGGCGCCGGACCAGGCAAAGGCGAGCAGCGCCGCGAGCGCCAGCAGCGGTTGGGACAGGACAGACGTATATGGCGTGGACATGATCATTGCAGTATAGCAACGATCATCGCGACAATCAGGCGCTAGAGCCGGCTGTACAAGAAGTCGTCCCAATTACGCCACAGAGCGGCCCCGGCGCGCGCCGGCGGCGGCCAACATGGCCATCGGAGTTGACAGCGCCCGCCTTCGCGCACAAACTTTATTGATGCATCCCACTCCGATTCCGCGCCGTTCGCGCATTGCCGCCATACGCAACCGGGGCTGGCTGGCATGGGCGCTGCTGTCTCCGGCTTTCGCGGCGAGCGCCCCCACCGCCCCCGCCGAGCACCTGGTGATCGACTACGTGGTGTCCAACACCCCGCAGCGCACCACCTGGGTCGGCATCATCGATGAATTCGCCGCCGCCAATCCGGACATCCGCATCATCCACCAGGGCTATCCGCAGGAGCAATACAAGCGCGGCTTCACGGCCCGGCTGCGCTCCGGACGGGCCGACCTGGCGTTCTGGTACGCGGGGGAGCGCCTGGGCGACGCCGCCAGGAACAAGCTGCTGTCGCCGCTCGACGCCGAGCTGGTGGCGCTGCTGAAAAAAAAGAAGTTCTCGCCGGCCACCCTCGACGGCACGCGCATCGACGGCGCCGTCTACGGCTTTCCGCTGTATTACTACGTATGGGGCTTCGTCTACCGCAAGTCGCTGTTCGAGCGTTTGCAAATCCGCCCGCCGACCACGTGGGCCGAGTTCCTGCACACCTGCGAACGGCTCAAGGCGGCGGGCGTGACGCCGCTGGCGGTGGGCGCCAAAAGCGGCTGGCCGGCGGCCGGCTGGTTCGACTATCTGAACCTGCGCATCAACGGCATCGACTTCCATCGCAAGCTGGTGCGCGGCGACGCCCGCTTCGACAGCCCGCAGGTGCGGCGGGTGTTCGATGTCTGGGGCGATCTGCTGCGCAAGGGCTACTTCCTCGAGGCGACGATGGAGCAGGAGCCCGAGCGCGTCATGCCCTATGTGTACCGCGACCGGGTCGGCATGATGCTCTCGGGCAGCTTCGTCGCCTCCCGCTTTCCCGCCGCGATCGCCGCCGACATGGGCTTTTTCGGTTTCCCGAACTACACGCCGGGCATGCCCACGTACGAGGAGGCGCCGATCGATGTGCTGGTGCTGCCGGCGCGCGGCGTGAATCCGCGCGCCCGCAAGCGCTTCCTCGCCTTCCTGGCCGAGACCGGCGCAATGCGCAAGATCGCCGAGGCCGACCAGACCTTGTCGGCGCAGGTGGACCCGAACCCGCGCCCCATCTGGCTGGGCGACGCCCCCGCCCGCGTGTGGGGCGCCGCCGCCGGGCTGACCTTCTTCTTCGACCGCGACGCCAAGGCCGAGCTGGTCGGCCCCACCTACGAGGGACTGCGCCGCTTCCTCAAGGCGCCGCACGACACCGACCAGGTGGTGCGCTACATCGACGAGGCGATCGGGAAGGCGCGTGCGCTTCAACCCCGGCCTTGACCGGCGCCGTTGAGATTGACAGCGCTTGCCTTCGCGCACACACTTGGCCGATGTCTCCAGCCCCGATCCTATCCCGTTCGCGATTCACCGCAAGCAAGTGGGACTGGCTGGCGAAGGCGCTGACGTGCGCGGCGCTCGCGCTGCCAGCCGTGGCCGCCGCCACCACGACCGCCACCACCGCCGGGCATCTGGTGATCGACTACGTGGTGTCCAACACCCCGCAACGCACCACCTGGGTCGGCATCATCGACCAATTCGCCGCCGCCAATCCGGACATCAAGATTGTCCACCAAGGCTATGCCCAGGAAGAATACAAGCGCGATTTCACCGCCCGCCTTCGGACCAGCCGGGCCGACCTGGTGTTCTGGTATGCGGGCGAACGGTTGCGTGACGCCGCCAGGAACAAGCTGCTGTCCCCGCTCGATGCCGACCTGGTCGCGCTGCTAAAGAACAACAAGTTCTCGCCGGCCACCATCGAAGGCACGCGCATCGACGGCGAGGTTTACGGCTTTCCGCTGTATTACTATGTGTGGGGCTTCGTCTATCGCAAGTCGCTGTTCGAACGCCTGGGCATCCGTCCGCCGGCCACGTGGAGCGAGTTCCTGCGCGCGTGCGAACGCTTGAAGGCGGCCGGCGTGACGCCGCTGGCGGTCGGCGCCAGGAGCGGCTGGCCGGCGGCGGCCTGGTTCGACTATCTTAACCTGCGCATCAACGGCATCGACTTCCACCGCAAACTGCTGCGCGGCGAGGCGCGCTTTGGCGATCCGCGCGTGCGCAAGGTGTTCGATGTCTGGGGCGATTTGCTGCGCAAAGACTATTTCCTGGAGGCGACGATGGGCCAGGAACCGGACCGTGTCATGCCCTACCTGTACCGCAACTATGTGGGCATGACGCTGGCGGCGAGCTCCGTGGCCTCCAGGTTTCCCGCCGCGCTAGCCGCCGATATGGGCTTCTTCGGCTTTCCGGCTTATTCGCCCGACGTGCCCGCCTACGAGGAGGCGCCGATCGATGTGCTGGTGCTGCCCGCGCGGGGCGTCAATCCGGGTGCCCGCAAACGCTTCCTGACCTTTCTCGTCGAGACCGGCGCGCTGCGCAAAATCGCAGAGGCCGACCAAACCTTGTCGGCGCAGGCGGACCCCGCTTCACGCCCCGTGCGGCTGGGCGAGGCGACTCACCGCATCTGGACCGGCGCGGCCGGGTTCACCTATTTCTTCGACCGCGACGCCAAGGCCGAACTGGTCGGACCGTTGTACGACGGCTTGCGCGGGTTCCTGACAGCCCCCCATGACACGGAGCAAGTGGTGCGCCGTATCGACGACGGAGTGAAAAAAGCCCGGGCCGACATGAAGTAGCGCTAGCGTGGCAAACCATCCCGGGGCGCGGCCGCACCCAGCGAAAGTCCATGCCGGAATTCGGATATTTTTATAACGAAATCGGCAATCACCGCCTTTTCGGACCCGCCCGCGCCGACGCGTGATAGATTCCTTTTTTTCCAATAAAGGAGACGCAACGATATGAAAAACCTGTTCACCAAAACCGCCTTGCTTGGCGCCCTGTTGGCATTGAGCTGCGCGGCGTCGGCCGCCGAAACCGCTCCGTGGAAATCGCTGTTCAACGGCAAGGACCTCGCCGGCTGGAGCACCTACGTCAGCATGCAGCCGACCACCGAGGGCATGAAGACGCCGACGTCGGTGCGCGGGGTGGACAACGACCAGCGCCGGGTGTTTTCCGTGGTCGACGGCATGCTGCGCGTCTCGGGCGAGGAATGGGGCAGCGTCTCCACCCTGGACGAATACGAAAACTTCCACCTGAAATTCGACTTCAAATGGGGCGTCAAGAAGTGGCCGCCGCGCGAGGGCGTGATGCGCGACAGCGGCCTGCTGTACTACGCGGTCGGCAAGGAAGGCGCGCAGGATGGGCACTGGATGCGCAGCCACGAGTTCCAATTGCAGGAAGGCGACTGCGCCGACTACCACAGCCTCGACGGCGTGGCGGTCGACGCCCATGTCGGCGACGCCAACCAGGGCGACTGGAAATTCTACCGCTACGAACCGTCGCTGCCGCTGCGCACCGACATCAAGGCGCGCATCCTGAAAAAGGGTAATTTCGAAAAGCCGAGCGGCGAATGGAACATGATGGAAGTGATCGCCGACGGCAAAACGCTGGTCCACATCGTCAACGGCCACGAGGTGCTGCGCATGACCAATTCGCGCCAACTGGTGAACGGCAAGATGATTCCGCTCACGCGCGGCAAGTTCTCGATCCAGTCCGAGGGGGCCGAGGCGTTCTTCAAGAATATCCAAGTGCGGAAATTAGGCGCGCCTGTGCCACCACCGGCGCCGGTCAACAAACCCGGCTGACGGCGCCCTACTCCTGCCGCACCCAGGTCTGGCTGCGGCCCAGCATCGGCACGCCGATGTAGCCGCGCACGTTGAGCTTTTTGCCGCCGTCGGCCAGCTGCACCTTGCTGGAGTACAGCTTACCGTTGTCCGGGTTGAGTATCTGGCCGCCGGCGTAGGCGTCGCCATCCTTTTTCAAGCCGCTCAAGATGACCAGGCCGACGATCGGCGCGTCCTTGTTGGCGCCTTCGCACTTTTCACACTTGGGATTCTGGCTGTCGGCCGGCCCCGGGAACACTTTTTCGATCTTGCCCTCCAGGGTGCCGTTGGTCTCGGCGATGCGGATCAGCGCCCTGGGCTTGCCGCTGACGTCGTCGATGTTTTTCCATAGCCCGACGGGCGAGGCCGCCTGGGCCAGGACCGCCGGCGACACCAGCGCGGCGGCCAGCGCCAACGCGGCGACACATGACTGTTTGAACGTATGCATTGCAAAGGTCTCCTTGGTTATCATGGTTAAATAAGGCGCGCCGGTCTGCTATCGCCGGTCGGCCCGCGAGCGCAGGGGCTGCGAGCGCCCCACGTACAGGAACGCCAGCGCCAGCGCGACTTCGAGCGCGACGGCCACCAGGATGTGGGGCGAAACGCGCCCGGTGGCGAAGTCGACGACACCGATGGCCGCCAGCATCAGGCCGATCAGCACCAGGCCCTTGGCCAGCGCCGAGCGCGCCGTCGACGGCTCGGCGTTCCTGGCCAGGAAGAACATGGCGGCCAATCCCACATACAACGCCGCCGAGCGCCGGCCCAGCACGGAGGCCGACGGCGTCAAGGCCAGCCCCCAGTCCGACAGCGGCAGGCCGGGCGCCAACAACCACAGCGACCCGATCAACAGGAACAGCAGCGAGGTCGCGATGGACAATCCACGGAAGCTCAGTTTCATGGCCGCTCCGTTCGGGTCAGGCCGGCAGCAGGCGCGGGGCCGCCTTGCCGGTTTGCGTGGCGGCGAACAGCGCCCCGCGCGCGGCCTCGTAACGATCGATCAGGCCGGCGTCGGCCACCGACGGCAAGGTCAGCGTTTCGCCCTTGTCGAACGCGGACAGGGCCGCGTCCACCATGTCGTCGGTCGTCATGACCGATTCCGGATTGAGCGCCGACAGCGGCACGCCGGAGTTGTCCCACACCTCGGTGGCGGTGGACGCCGGCAGCACCGCCTGGACCCGCACCCCGGTCCCGGCCAGTTCCTGCTCCAGTCCCCGGCTGAACGCCACCACGAAAGCCTTGGTGCCGCTGTAGACGGCGCTGATCGGCAGCGTGTGCAGGCCGAGCACGGAGGCGATGTTGATGATCGCGCCCTCGTTGCGCGCCTTTAGCCCCGGCAGCACCGCGTGCGTGAGGCGCGTGAGCGCCGTCAGGTTGAGCGAGATCTGCGACAGCGAGTGCTGCACGGGACTGGCCGCGACCGGCGCCAGTCGGGCGATGCCGGCGTTGTTGAGCAGAATGCCAACGGCGGCGTTGGTCGACAGGATGTGCTCGACGCTGGCGACGCCGGCCTCCGTCGCCAGGTCGGCGACCAGCGCCCTGGCGCTCACGCCGTGTGTGGTCTCGATGCTCGCCGCCAGCGCCTGCAGGCGGTCGGCGCGGCGCGCCACCAGGATCAGATCGTAGCCGCGGCGCGCCAGGCGGTCTGCGTAGACCGCCCCTATACCCGACGACGCACCGGTGATTACCGCAATTTTTTTGGTTGGGATGGACATCGTTGGTTTCCTTATCGTTGAGTTGTACGGCCTGACGAGGTGGTGCAGCATTCGCCGTAAAAATATGATAATCATCATATTTTCCGTTAAAAAAAACGGCCAACCGTTTGCCCGCCTCCACCGGCGGACTGCCGGTGAATTTATGATGATCATCATATACTAATTTAAAGGAATGTGCAGAGCCGACGGAACGCGCAGGCCAGGTTTCCCGCATGGTCGGCATCGCCCGGACGGTGTGCGCGATGGTTGCGCGCACGCGCTCGCAATGCGTGCTGCGCGGCGCCTGCCTGGCCGTCGACGCTCAAGGCAACCTCAGGCGGCCTGCATATTCTCGCCCCGCACGCGGTCGCGGTAGGCGCGCGGGGTGCAGCCCAGCTCACGCTTGAACACCAGGTGCATGTATTGGGTGGAGGTGAAGCCGCAGCCCAGCGCGACGTCGGCGATGCTGCGCTCCCGGCCCTGCAGCCCGGCCTTGGCCGCGTCGAGCTTGAAGCGCAGGATCATGTCGTGCACGCTGCAGCCCAGTTCCTCGCGGAAATAGGCTTCCAGCGACGAGCGCGACACGCCCACGTGTTCGGCCACCTGCTGGGTCTTGATGCCCTGGCAACCGTACTGGCGGATGAAATGGCAGGCCCGCATCACCTGCGGATGCCTGATGCGCTGGTGCTCGCTGGAGGCCAGGATGTTGATGCCGGCCGGCGGCACCAGGATGCGGGTGTGCGGCAGGCGCACGCCGTGCAGCATCTGGTCCAGCAGGTGGGCGGCGGTGCGCCCCATCTCCTGCGCCCCCTGGATCACCGAACTGAGCGGTATCCGGGTCAGCATGCGCACCATGGGGTCGTTGTCGATGCCGATCAGCGCCACCTGCTCCGGCACCTCGATGCCGGCGATGATGCACGCTTGCAGCAACTGGCGGGCGCGCGCGTCGGTGACGGCGATGATGCCGACCGGCTTGGGCAGGCTGCGCAGCCAGTCGATCTGGCCGCGCATCGACTCCTCCCAGGAAGAGGCGCAGGTGCCGTTGCCATGGAAGATTTCGCCCTCCATGCCGTCCTGCCGCATCAGGCCGAGGAAAGCGTTTTCGCGCTCCTGCGCCCAGCGGTTCTCCCTGGCCTTGGGCAGGCTGAACATGGCGAAGCGGGTCAGGCCGACGTCGATCAGGTGGTCGCGCGCCATTTTGATGAGCTTGTAGTTGTCGGTGGCCACGTAGGGCACGCCGGCCGGATAGTGGGCCGGGTCGGCGTAGGAGCCGCCTACCCCCACCACCGGCACGCTGCAGTGCGACAAGGCGTCGGCCACGGCGGGATCGTCGAAATCGGCGATGATGCCGTCGCCTTGCCAGCGCTCGATGCCGGACAGGCGCAGGCGGAAATCCTCTTCCAGGAACAGGTCCCAGGCCGCCCGCGTGCTGCCGAGATAAGAAGCGATGCCGGCGGTAACTTCACGATCGAAACTCTTATTCGCATTAAATAACAGGGCAATACGACGTACTTTCGCAGTCATGGTCTTCGTCTCCGATTTATATGTTTTATCCGGGCGCTTTATGGCAGCGCCTCGGTCAATAAATCCTTCGCCGCCCCCGGCTCGAAGCCACGTGGCGAAGTTGAGCCCAGCATATAATCGGCCCCGGCGCACTGATAACGGGCGCATAAGGATTTGTAGTACGGTGCAAAAAATGCGAGAAGTTCTGCAGAAAGTACTACAACGGCCAGGAAGCCGCGTTGGCCTGGCGACACAAGCAGGACATTGCAGAAAAGAAACCCCGGAAAGGGTTGGAGAATCCGAAGATTTTATTACCCTGGCGATTATTAAAATAAGAAAGTGGCCGCAACTTTATATTGCGGCCTCTACTTAAAATACGCCTGTCCTATTTACCCTTGCGCGCGCGCAGCGGTTTTCCATTGACATCGTAAACCGCCGCCTCCAGCCGTACCACCTTGCTGATTGCCTGCCTGTCGCCGGCGGCCGCCGCGTCCGCCGCGAGGATGACTTTATAGTCGCCCTTGGCCACTTTCCAGGTTTTGCTGGCCGAGTCGTACATCGCCAGCAGGCGCGGATCGACGGTGATCGACGCCCTGGCGGAACCGCCCGGCGCCACTTCGGCCTTATGGAAACCGACCAGGCGTTTCGGCGCTTCCCAGCGGGCGCCGACAGGGGCCACGTAGACCTGGGCCACCTCCTTGCCGGCCACCTTGCCGACGTTCTTGACGGTGAAGGACGCGCTCAGCGCGCCGTCCGTGACGCCGGCCGACAGGTCCGACAGCGTGAAATCGGTGTACGACAAGCCGTGGCCGAACGGGAACAGCGGCGTCAGGCCTTTCAGGTCGAACCATTTGTAACCGACGGCGGCGCCCTCGTGATAGGTGACGTCGAAGCGCCGGTCGGCCACTTCCGGATAGCCGTCCAGCGCCGGGCGGGGCAATTGCGACTCCGACGCCGGGAAGGTGGCCGGCAGGTGGCCGGACGGGTTGACCTCGCCGAACAGCACGCCGGCGATCGCCTCGCCGCCGCTGGTGCCCGGATACCAGGCTTCCAGCACCGACGACACCTTGGGCAGCCACGGCATGGTCACCGGACCGCCGGTCTCCAGCACCACCACGGTCCTGGCGTTGGCGGCGGCGACGGCGGCGATCAGCGCGTCCTGCCGGTCGGGCAGCGACAGGTTGGGCATATCGAAGCCCTCGCCGGTCCACTGGGTGGCGAACAGCAGCACCACGTCGCTCTCGCCCGCCAGTTTGGCGGCGGCGGCCGGATCGGCGCCGTCGTGATAGGTCACCACCGCGTCCGGCAGGCGCGCCCGGATCGCCTTGAGCGGCGACGATGGATAGATCATCACCGGGCCCGGCCAGGTCTTGGGCGTCAGTTCCGGCGCCGCGTTGCCGCCGGCCGGATACACCAGCGACGAGCCGCCGCCGGCCATCACGCCACGGTCGGCGTAGCCGCCGATGACCGCCACGCGCTTGACCGATTTGTCCAACGGCAGCAGGTTCGCGCTGTTTTTCAGCAGCACCATGCCTTCCTGCGCGTCCTTCAGCGACACGGCGGCGTGCGCCTTGAAGTCGATGCCGTCGACGGCCGGCGCCACCGGATGGTCCACCACGCCGTGCTCGAACATCGCGTGCAGGATGCGGCGCACCATGTCGTCCAGGCGCGCCTGCGGCACCCAGCCGTTGAGCACCGCCTCCTTGAGCGGCGGGCCGAAATAGTCGGCCAGGTCGAACGGCATGCCGGATTGCTGGTCCAGCCCGGCGTTGGCGGCCGGTATCGTGCTGTGCACGGCGCCCCAGTCCGACATCACCCAGCCCTTGAAGCCCCAGTCCTGCTTCAGCACCTCGGTCAGCAGATACGGGCTTTCGCAGCCGTACAAACCGTTGACGCGGTTGTAGGAGCACATGACCGCGCCGGGGTTGCCGTCCTCTTTGGCGATCTGCAGCGCCAGCAGGTCGGACATGCGCGCCGAGCGGTCGTCGATCTTGACGTTGAGCGTGGTGCGCCCCGTCTCCTGGTCGTTCAGCGCGAAGTGCTTCAGGGTCGACACCACGCGGTTGGACTGGATGCCCTTGATCTGCGCGCCGACGATCTTGCCGGCCAGCAAAGGATCTTCGCCGCCGTATTCAAAATTGCGCCCGTTGCGCGGTTCGCGCATCAGGTTGACGCCGCCGGCCAGCAACACGTTGAAGCCGTAGCCGCGCGCCTCGGCGCCGATCATGGCGCCGCCCTCGTAGGCGGTTTTCAGGTCCCAGGTGGCCGCGGTGTTCAGGCCGGACGGCAGCGCCGTGCCGGGCCGCGCCTCGGGGCCGCCCTGGCTGGCCACGCCCAGGCCGGCGTCGGTCTCGCGCAGGTGCGGAATGCCCAGGCGCGGCACGCCGTAGACGAAACCGGCCGACTGCTTGTGCGCTTCCTCGGGACGCTTGGTCTTCTTCGATTCCATGTCGGCGCCGAGATAGCCGTAGACCAGCTTCAATTTCTCGTCCATCGTCATATGCTTGAGCACCAGGCCGGCGCGCTCGCCGGCGTCCAGGCGCGCGTTCATCCACGGTTGCGCGACGGCTTCGGCCGCCCGGGCGCTTCCATAACACAGGGCCACGGTGGCCGCCAACACACTGATCCGCTTCTTGAAACTCATCGTTGCTTCCATCGGTATCGATTAAATGGTGAAAAAATGACCCATTGTGGAATCAGCGCCGCCATGCCGCAATTGCAATATTCGTCAATGTCGAACATGAAATTGCGCAGCGCAGCGAATACGGACAAATCATTGCGCCCGCCGGTGAATTTTGTAATTGCGCGCAAGGCCGGTCCGTGGCCCAATGGGCGCGCGCCCGCTTTATTACACCCCATGGGCGCCATGGACAAAACAAATCAGGAAGACACCGAATGCTGAAACCTACCCTCCTCTCCCGCGCGCTGTCGTGCGTGCTCGCGGCCGCGCTGCACGCGCCGGCCGCCGCGCAAACTCCCCCCGCCACGCAGGCCACCCCGCCGGAATTTCCCACCGTGCTGTACGGCGCCGCCTATTACCACGAGTACATGCCCTACGAGCGCCTGGAAAAAGACGTGGCGATGATGAAGGCGGCCGGCTTCAACGTGGTGCGCCTGGGCGAATCGACCTGGAGCCTGTGGGAGCCGGAGGACGGCCGCTTCGAGTACGCGTGGATGGACCGCGTCATCGACGCCATGACGAAGGCCGGGATCAAGGTCATCATGGGCACGCCGACCTACTCGATTCCCGCCTGGATGGCCAAGCAGAACCCGGAAATCCTGGCCCGCAAGTTCAACGGCGTGCAAAACACCTACGGCATGCGCCAGAACATGAACACCGACTCGGCGGCCTACCGCTTCTACGCCGAGCGCCTGATCCGCAAGATCGCCACCCGCTACAAGGACAACCCCAACGTCATCGGCTGGCAGGTCGACAACGAGACCGGCACCTACGGCGCCGCCAACGACGACGTCTTCGTCCGCTTCCAGCATTATCTCGAGAAGAAATTCGGCACGCCGGAGGCCCTCAGCAAGGCCTGGTTCCTGAACTACTGGGGCCAGAACCTGCACAGCTGGGTGGACCTGCCGCGCCCGGACGGCGCCCAAAGCACCGGCTACAAGCTCGAATGGTCGCGCTGGGGCCAGATGCGGGTGACCGACTTCCTGCAATGGCAGACCGCGCTGATCCGCGAGTGCGCCTCGCCGCGCCAGTTCGTCACCCACGATTTCGCCGGCTCCATGCACGGCGACGTCAACGAGGTGGCGGTGTCGCGCAAGCTCGACATGCCGGCCGTGAACGTCTACCACTGGGGCCCGCGCGAGCACTACAACGGCGCCGCGCAAACCTTGGACGCGGACTTCACGCGCTCGCTCAAGCGCGGCAATTTCCTGGTGACGGAGACCAACGCGCAATCGACCGACTGGAGCTCGTCGTTCCAGTATCCGCCGTATGACGGCCAGTTCCGCCAGGACGTCTACACCCACCTGTCCAACGGCGCCAACATGGTCGAGTACTGGCACTGGTCGTCGGTCCACGCCAACCAGGAAACCTACTGGAAAGGCGTGCTGTCGCACGACCTGGAACCGAACCGCGCCTACGCCGAGATGAGCCGCACCGGGCAGGAGCTCAAGAAGATCGGCCCGCGCCTGGTCAACATGAGGATCAAGAACGACGTCGCCATCCTGTGGAGCCGCGACTCGCTCAACGCGCTCAACGACATGCCCTTCGCCAAGGAGTCGCAATGGGGCGGCGGCGGCACCAAGGCCGACTACGGCTCGCTGGTGCGCCAGCTGCACCGCCAGCTGTACGACATGAATGTCGGCACCGATTTCGTGTTCGACGACACCGAGGATTTCTCGTCCTACAAGATGCTGGTGGTGCCGTCGCTGTACGTGGCCGACGACGCGCTGCTCAAGCGCATCTCGGACTACATCCGCAAGGGCGGCCATGTGGTGATGACCTTCAAGAGCGGCTTCGTCAACGAGAACGCGGCCGTGCGCTGGACCATGGCGCCCGGGCCGCTGCGCGAGGCGCTCGGCTTCCACTACCAGGAATTCTCCAACCTGGCGCAGCCGCTGGCCTTGAAGGGCGATCCATTCCAGGCGGGCGCCGACAACCAGGTCAAGCACTGGGCCGAGTTCCTGCAGCTGGACACGGCCAAGGCGCTGGCGTGGTACGACCATTCCTTCTTCGGCCGCTGGCCGGCCATCACGTCCAACCAGTTCGGCGCGGGCAAGGTGGTCTACCAGGGCACCTATCTGTCGGACAAGCTGCAAAAGGCGGTGCTGCAGTCGTCGCTGCGGGAGCTGGGCATGGTGGGGCCCGACCAGCAATTGCCGCCAGGCGTGCAAACGCGCACCGGCATCAACGGCTTCAAGCGCGCGGTGCACTACTACTTCAACTACAGCGGCGCCGAGGTAAGCTTCAACTATCCGCGCAAGGCCGGCACCGAGCTGCTGGCGGGACGGCGCGTGGCCGCCGCCGAAAAGCTGACCCTGGGACCGTGGGAAGTCGCCATCGTCGAGGAGGACGGCAAGTGATCACGGGCCGGCCGTCTCCCCGGGGCGGCCGGCCACCGTTGTTTCGGTTGACGCCTTGTCTTGTTGGGCGGACATGGCGCGGAAGGCTTTCGGCGTGCAGCCGTATTCCTCCTTGAACAGGCGGTTGAAGTAGGACACGTTGCCGTAGCCGACCGAGTAGGCGACTTCCGCCACCGCCGCGCTGTTTTGCTCGGCCAGCAACCGGGCCGCCTCCGTCAGGCGCAGCTTGTTCAGGTAGCTGGTGAAGGTCATGCCCAGTTCGGCCTTGAGCACCTCGTTGACCTTGTTGCGGTTGGCGCCGGTTCCGGCCACCACGCCGTCAAGGTCCAGACACTGGTCGGTGTAGTTGGTCGCGATGAAGCGCAGTACCGATGCCTTTTCCTTGTCCTTGAAGGGCTCCAAGGTCAGTTGGCGGTAGGCGACCAGCGGCAGGTCCTTGTGGATTTGGGTATCCCGGTTGGCGATCAGGGCGCGCGCCTGGCCGCGGAAAAACCACAGCGCGAATCCCAGCCAGCTGGCCAGCACGAGCGCCGCCAGCGCGGCCGGATAGCGGTAATCGCGGCCGCGCAAGGTCAGCTCGCTCACCTCAAAATAGGAGTCGATGTCGCGGCGGCTGTAGGGCGCGGTTCCGAAGACGATTTTCGACACCCGGTCCAGCGTATAGCCCTGCTCCGAGAAGTCCAGTTTCATCTGGGTGAACCACCATTCCGGCATCGTGAAGCGGGTCATGTCCAGCGACACCGGCACGCCCTGCTCGTTGCAGGAGAAGTAGGTGCCGGGCGAGCGGTAGGTCTCGGGCTTGCCAAGCGTGGAAATCTTCGGGTCGAAAGTGGAAATGACCAACGACATCGTATTGGCCGGCGAGCATTTGGCCAGGAAGCTGATGGTGGTGTATTTCGACCAGTCGAGATGGGCCTGCTTGCCGCGCTGGTCGTCCAGCACCAGTTCGGCCGAAGCATAGGGGTATGGCGCCTTATTGGTCAGCTTGAAGTCGAAGCGCATGCGCTCGCGCGACGGCGCCGGCATGCGCACCGACGAGGTTCCGGCCGTCGCCTGGTCCGAATAGGTGCGGTAATGCCAGCGGACGTCGTCCCGCTGCGCCGGCAATAGCGAAAACGTCGGATAGCTCCGATACATGAACAACCCCGCCAGCAGCGCGTCCGCGGCCACCAGCAACAGGAGCGCGATCAGCGCTCTCTTATAAAAATCGTGCATTGCAATATATCTTTAGTCTCTTGAACCATCTCCGGTGCTCGGGTATGCGCTCGCATCATAGCAGTTCAGTCCGGCTGCACGGCACTGGGGAACACCGTGGTGCATTTCCCCCACAACGCTTCCCCATGCCGGGCGCGACCGGGACAGCTGCCGCAGCGGTCCATCGGGTAAAATTAACGCGCTGGCAATAGATGCCCGCCTTTCCTCCACCATATTTCAATGAGCCGCTTATGAAAATATCCACCTCCCTGCCCGTCTGGGCCATCGCCGGACCCGTGGTGGGCTGGCTGGCACTGGCCGGCAAGGCGCTCGGCGCCCAGGAGTTGCTGGGCGGCGCCTATCTGGTGGTGCTGGCCATCGGCCTGTTCTGGGGCGTGCTGGCGGCGGTGTTCCATGCCGAGGTGGTGGCGCACAAGATCGGCGAACCCTATGGCACGCTGGTGCTGGCGGTGGCCGTGACCGCGATCGAGGTGGCGCTGATCGTGTCGCTGATGATCGCCGGCGGCGCCGAGACCACCGGCCTGGCGCGCGACACCGTGTTCGCCGCCGTCATGCTGATCCTCAACGGCATGGTGGGCATCTGCCTGCTGGCCGGCGGCAGCCGCCATGGCGAGCAAACCTTCACCCTGAGCGGCGTGTCGGCGGCGCTGACCACATTGGCGGCGATCTCGGTGCTAACCATGGTGCTGCCCAACTACACCACCACCACGCCGGGACCGTTCTACAGCGGCAGCCAGCTGATCTTCATCGCCGTGGTCTCGCTGGTGTTGTACGGCACGTTCGTGTTCGTGCAGACGGTGCGCCACCGCGATTACTTCCTGCCCGCCAGCGGCGGCGAGGACGACCACGCGCCGGTGCCGCCGGCCAGGCTGGCCTGGTGGAGCGGCGCGCTGCTGCTGGTGTGCCTGGGCGGCGTGGTGCTGCTGGCCAAATCGCTGTCGCCGGCGCTGGAGGCGGCCGTGCTCGGGATGGGCGCGCCCAAGGCCCTGGTCGGCATCATCATCGCGGCCGTGGTGCTGCTGCCGGAAGGCATCGCCGCCTACCAGGCCGCGCGCGCCAACCGCCTGCAAACGAGCTTGAACCTCGCGCTGGGCTCGGCCCTGGCCAGCATCGGCCTGACCATTCCGGCGGTGGCCATCGTCGCGCTGGCCAACGGCTGGACCCTGACCCTGGGCATCGACGTCAAGTCGACGGTGCTGCTGCTGTTATCGATCATCGTCACCTCGCTGTCGCTGGGCAGCGGGCGCACCACCATCATGCAGGGCACGGTGCTGCTGATGATCTTCGCGGTGTACCTGTTCGTGACGGTGGTGCCGTGAGCGCGCGCCGGCCGGGGTCACCGGCCGGGCGGCGTCCAGTTCTCGTATTTGCGGCCGATCCGCTCCATCGTTCCGTCGCGCCACATGTCGGCCACGGCGGCGTTAAGCCGCTCGACCAGGGCGTCCGGCACCGAATGGTTGCACGCCAAATAGACCTGTACCCGGTGAAACGATAGCAGCGGCGCCACCTCGGCGCCGGCCAGCCCGCGCGGGCCCCTGGTGCCGTTGCGGACGCTGACCGCCCACAGGTCTATGCGGCGCATCAGTAGTTTTTGCACGTTCAACATGTCGTCGTTGACCGACTCGACGGCGAATCCGCGGGCGCGCAAAAACTCGTCCCGGGCGTCGCCGTGGGCGGTGCCGATGCGCAGTTTGCGTGCGTCCTCCAGCGTTTTCAACGACAGTCCCGCGTCCACGCGGCCCCACAACTGCCATTCCGCGTAATCGGTCGCGCCCACCCATTTGAACAGCGGCTCCCGGGCGGGCGTGCGCGTGGTCGAATAGACGCAGGCGTGTTCGCGCGTCAGGGCGCCGACGTAAGCCCGTTTCCATGGTAAAAGCTCAAGAGTGTAGGCGGTGCCGGTACGCGCCATGAGCTCGCGTATCTTGTCGGTTTCGCGGCCGGTGATGACGCCGTCGACGACCATGCTCGACGGCGGCATGCGCTCGGTGGCGATGCGCAGCGTGACGGCCGGCATGGCGGCCGTCACCGCCGTGGCGGGCTGTTTGGCGGCGATCGCCGGCTTGACCATGGCCAAAATGACAATGCAAAGTCCTGCTCGAATCCTCATGCCGTGTATCGCCCTGTTTTTTCCCTTCCCTTATATCGGCAAGTTTCGGCATAACTGAAATCCCCGCTTCAACCCTCGACGTCGCAGATGCGGTCGCGCCCCGATGACTTGGCCTGGTAGAGGCGGCGGTCGACCCGGTCCAGGAAGACGTAGGCGTCGTCCTGCGCGCCCGGCACGATGGTGCCGACGCCCATGCTGACGGTGACCACGCGTCCGACGCCGGAGCGGGCGTGCGGCAACTCCTTCTGCGAAAGCAGCTTGCGGCAGCGCTCGGCCACATTGCGGGCCGCTTCCTCGTCGGTCGCCGGCAGCAGCAGCACGAACTCCTCGCCGCCGAAGCGCGCGCACAGATCGCGCGAACGCGAGGCGCCGGCGTCCAGCGCCCGGGCCACGCGGCGCAGGCACTCGTCGCCTTGCACGTGGCCGTAGTGGTCGTTGTACTGCTTGAAGTAATCGATGTCGGCCACCACCACCGACAACGGCTCGCCGGTGGCGCGCGCCTTGGCCCATTCGACCGGATAGAGGGTGTCGAACATGCGGCGGTTGGCGACGTTGGTCAGGCTGTCGCGGTAGGACAGCACCTCCAGCTCGCGCTGCAGTTGCACGATCTTGTCCTCGGCCTGCTTGCGCTCGGTGATATCGAACATGAAGCCGACCAGCGAATCGACGCTGCCGTCGGCGCGCCGCACCACGTGCACCACGTCGCGGATCCAGACATAGTCGCCGTCGCTGGTGAGCGCGCGGTAGTCGGCCTCGTGGTCGACGCCTTTTTGCGACTGGGCGATGCAGAAGTCGGCCGTCTTCTGGCGGTCCTCCTCGTGGATGCGCTCGATCCAGTCGTTGGCCGAGAGCCAGCTGGACTGGCTCCAGCCAAGCAGGCTTTCGATCTGCGGGCCGATGTAGGTGAAGGCCATCGTGGCCCAATCGATACGCCAGGGGATGGCGCGGGTCGACTCGAGCAGGGTGCGGTAAACACCGGGATCGTCGGCGACGGCGGAGTCGTGATGCGTGGGTTTCATGATTGAAGGAAGTTAGCGGACACAGGCGCATTGTGCGCGCAAAACCGCTAACAAGGCAATCTCAGGCATGGTGGTTCATGCACGGTTGCGCGCGCAGCGACGCCGCCAGCAGGTCGATGAAGTGGCGCACCTTCGACGAGCCCAGCGTGCCATGGCGGTGCAGGATGTGCACCGGCCACGGCGCCTCCTCGTAGTCGGCCAGGATGATGCGCAGGCGGCCCTCGGCCAGGCCGGCGGCCACCTGGTAGCACAGCAGCCGGGAAATGCCCAGGCCGGCAAGCACCGCCTCGATCGCGGCGTCGTTGCTGGTGACGGTCAGGCGCGGCTTCATGCGCACCGTGGTCGGCTCGCCGGCGCCGCCGAACCGCCATTCCGCGCCGGGCGACACGCCCGCCGCCGCGATCACGGTATGGCGCGGCAGCTCGCCCGGATGATCCGGCACGCCGTGCCTGGCCAGGTACTCCGGCGAGGCGCACAGCACGCGCCGCACCTGGCCGACGCGCAAGGCCTTCAGGCTCGAATCGGGCAGATGGCCGATTTTCACGGCCACGTCGATGCCCTCGTCGACGAAGTTGACGTTCTGGTCGAGGAAATGGGCCAGCACCTCGACCTCCGGATAGCGCTTGAGGAACTCAATCACGCAGGGCACGACGAAGGACTTGCCGTACAACACCGAAGCCGTGACCGACAGGCGTCCCTTGGGCGCGGCGTTGACGTCGGCGGCGGCCCGCCCCGCCTCCTCGATGCTGGCCAGGATCTCGCGGCTGTTGTCCAGGTAGCGCCGGCCGGCCTCGGTCAGGCGCACGTTGCGCGTGGTGCGCAGCAACAGCGTGACGCCCAGGCGCGCCTCGAGCGCCGACACGGCGCGCGTGACCGCCGCCGGCGACAGCTCGAGCCGCCGCGAGGCGCCCGAAAAACTCTCTTGTTCGCCCACCGCGACAAACACGCGCATGAGATGTATCTGGTCCATTGCCAAGGCCGTCCCCATTGGAAGTCGTTGTCAGCGACCAGCTTGCCTCATTTCCCCCCGTCCGGGGCGGCCCGACGCGCAGATGGCACCGGATTTCCCCCCTGAAATGGGGGGCACGGCGGCGCCGGCACCACCGGGCCGGCGCCGCCGGCGTTAGAGGCCGAGGATGCCCCGCTCCAGCGCGATCATCACCGCGTGCGCGCGGTCGCGCGCCTGCAGCTTGAGCAGGATGTTGCTCATGTAGCCCTTGACGGTTTCGCTCGAGATGCCGAGCGTCTCGGCGATGGCCGCGTTGGTGTTGCCGCGGGCGACCAGCTTGAGCACGTCCACCTCGCGTGCCGTGACCACCGTGCCGTTGCGGCTGCGGGCCATCGCCGATTCCAGCGACGGCGGGATGCTGCGCCCGCCCGCGTGGATGTGGCGCACCGTCTCGAGCAGGCTTTTGCGCACCGCGCTCTTGAACACGTAGCCGACCGCGCCGGACATGATGGCGCGCGCCGCGTGGCAGTCGCCCTCGAGGGTCGTGAGCGCGACGATGCGCGCGGCGGGGAACTCGGCGCGGATGGCGGCGATGGCCTCGACGCCGCCCATCTCGGGCATTTGCAGGTCCATCAACGTGACGGCCGGACGCAGGGCGCGGTGCAGCGCGATCGCTTCGGCGCCGCTGGCGGCCTGGCCGACCAGGTACAGGTCCGGCTCGGCGGCGATGACGCTGGCGAGGCCCTGCTGGAACAGCGGGTGGTCGTCGACGCTCAGGATCGTGATCGGCAGCGGCTTGAAGGCGCTCATAAAAACCAGGGGCGAGTGGGAGCGCCCATTCTGACACAAGCGCGCCGTCACCGGTAGGCCGGCGCGGCCGGCAGCGTGACCTCGACGGTGGTGCCGGCGCCGGGCGCGCTGTGCAGCCGCAGCGCGCCGCCGATGCGCGCGGCGCGCTCGCGCATGCCGGTCAGGCCCCAGTGGCGCCCGCCCTGGGCGGCCGGCGGCGCGCCGGGCGCGGCATCGAAGCCCTTGCCCTGGTCGCGGATGGCCAGCGTGAACGCGGCCGCGCCATACGACAGCTCGGCGGCCAGTGTGGCGCTGCCCGAGTGGCGCAGCGCGTTGGCGATCGCCTCCTTGGCGATCGCGTACAGCTCGTCCTGGGCGTCGGCCCGCAGCGGGCGCCGCGCGCCGCGCTCGTGCAGCGAGAACGCCACGCCGCGCTCGGCGCACGCGGCGTCGCCGGCAAGCGCCAGCGCCGGCGCCAGATCGGCGCGGCAGGCATGGTGGACGCGCAAGTCCAGCAACTGGTCGCGCCCCTCGTCGAGCACGGCGTCGGCGGCGTCGAGGGCGGCGTCGATGCGCGACTGCGCCGCGTCGTCCTTCGGCAGCGCGCCCTTGATGCTGTGGAAGCGCAGGATCAGGCTTTGCACGCTTTGCAGGAAGGTGTCGTGCAAGGTGCGGGCGATGCGCTGGCGCTCCTCGAGCTGCGCGCGCATGCGCTCGACGGCGCGCGCCGTCTGGCTGGCCAGCCGGCGCCGGTGCAGCAGATACGCGCCGGCGGCCAGCAGCGCGCCGCACGCGAGCTTGAACCACAGGGTCTGGTAAAACGCCGGCGCGATGCGGAACGCCAGGCTGGCCGGCGCGGCGCTCCACAGGCCGTCCTCGTTGGCGGCCATCACCTCGAACCGGTAGTCGCCGGGACCGAGGTTGGTGTAGAAGGCCTGGCGCAGCGCGCCGGCGTCGCGCCAGGCGTGGTCCTGTCCGACCAGGCGGGTGCGAAAGCGCGCCCGTTCCGGGACCGACAGCACGGCGGCGGTGAAGTCGATGCGCAGGTTGTGCGTGTGCCTCGGCAGGCCGAGGCCGCCGGTGGCGCGATAGCGTCGCGTGTCGGTGGTCAGCGCGGTGATCAGCGGCGTCGGCGCCACCCTGTTGCGGGCGATGCGGCGCGGATCGATCAGGCCGACGCTGCCGGAGGTGGCGTACCACAGGCGGCCGTCGGCGGCTTCGACCAGGGTGTCGAGCGGCAGCACCTGGGCCGGCACGCCCTCGTGGCCGTCCAGATGGTCGAAGCGTTCGGCGGCGACCCGGCCGCCCGTCGCGGCCGCCGCCGTCGCGGCCGCCAGGTCGGCGGCGCCGATGCGGATCAGGCCGTCGAGCCCGTGCAGCCACAGGTCGCCCGCCGCCGTCTGCACGATGCCCGAGACGCCGGCGAACGGCCGGCCGGCGCTGTCGTCGAGCGCGACGAAGCGTCCATCGTGGAAGCGGGCCAGGCCCTGGTCGCCGCCGACCCACAAGGTGCCCCGGCGGCTGAACATGGCCAGCACGTTGCCGACCGCCAGCCCGTCGGCGGCGCCGAAACGGCGGATTTTTCCCTGATCGAGCATCGCCATCGCGTTGCCGGCGTAGCCGAGCCAGAGCCGTCCCCCGGGGTCGATGTGCAGGGAGGTGGCGTCGCGCCCGGCCAGTTCGGCGATACCGCCGCCGGCCTGCCATACGCCGTCCTTGAAAGTGTGCACGCCGCGCCGCATGATCGACACCCACAGCCGCTCGTCGCCGGCGATCGCCAGCGCCTGCACCGGCTGCTGTATCAGCGCCGGCGGCAGCGCCCAGCGGCGCACCCGGCCATCGCGCCGGCTCCACAGCGCGTGGACGTTGCCGAACCAGAGCGTGCCATCGGCGGCGAGCACGCCGGCGGTGGCCGACTCCATCGTGCTGGCGATGCGGCGCCCGTCGGCCGCAATGGCGAAGGTCGGCGGCGAGAACGCGCTCAACGACGAATGGCTATTGATCCAGACCTCGCCGTCGGCGCCGGCGGTGATGCTGAAATCGGTGCTGCCGGTCGGCATGTCCTGCACCGACAGGCGGGTTTCCCGTATGCGGTCGACGCCGTTCTCCGTCATGAACCAGAGATTGCCCTCGCGGTCGTCGAACGGGCCGGTGAACACGCGCCTGGCGCTGAAACCGTTGGGCGCCGGCAACCGCTTCTTCAACCTGAAGTCCGGCGTGTACAGCCGCATGCCGTCGCCGGGGCCGATCCACCACGCGTTGCGTCCGTCGCGGTGCACGCTGTAGGGCATGACGCCGACGTCGGGCAAGGACAGCGGCGCCGACGTCTCGGACGCGGGGTCGAAGATGCGGGGCTGCACGCCGAAGCGGAACACCCTCACCCGGCCGTCGGGCAGCAACTGGCTCGGCTGCATGCTGCCGAAGCCGTCGACCCGGCGGAACCGGTGCGTGCCGGGTATCTGGCGATACAGGCCGTCGAGATGTGTGACGAGCAGTCCGCCATCGCCCAGGACGTTGAAGGTCGACTGGTCGCCGGGCGGCACGCCGTCGGCCGGCGACACCCGGCGCCAGCGCGCGCCGTCGAGCCGGTAGATGCCGGCGGGACTGGACAGCCAGCGCGTGCCGTCCGCCGTTTGCGCGATTTGCAGGACGGCGCTGGGCGGCACGCCCTCCGCTTCGCCGTAGTGCCGCGCCGCGCCATGCTCGAACACGGAAACGCCGCCGTGCGCGTAGCCCACCCACAGCGCGTCGCCGGACAAGGCGAGCGAGCGCACATTGGGCGACAGCAGCTTGTTGCCGGCGATATCGTCGAGCCGTTCGAAGCGCACGCCGTCAAAGCGGAACAGGCCGTCCGACGCGCCGAACCACAGCATGCCGGCACGGTCCTGCACCGCGGTCATCGGGTCCGAGGGCGCGCCGTCCTGCTTGGTCCAGGCTTTGTGCGACAGGTTGGTGCGCCAGAACGGCGGCGGCTCGCCGGCGGCCGCCGTGGCCATCGTTGTGGCCGGCATTGTGGCCATGGCCGTCGCCGTGCCGGCAAAGACCGCCGCCCACAGGGCGCGATGCCGGCGCGCGCGGGGCGGGCCGACCGGGAAAGCGGGCGACGGGAAACTCATACTGGCGGCATGCTTAGTAACCAAAAAGCAACAGATTACAGCATAGGCCGCCTAAGCTCAATGCCCACCGCCCGCCCTGATCGCGTCGCCGCGATTAACGGCGACGGCGCGCGTGCACCATCAGGCACAGCATGCCGGCGACCATCAACAGCACACTGGACGGCTCGGGGACCGCCGTTACCCGAGTCAGGTCGCTGGCAGTGTTGACCGCGAAGACGGCTCCCGGCGCCGCGCCCGGCTGCAGCGACACCGTCCCCAGGTCGCCATCGGCGCCGAGGTAGCTGGCATCGTTGAACAGCGACCAGCCGAAGGTCGTGCCCGCATCGCCGGCGCCCAACGTGAAGCCGACGTCGAACGACAGCACGCCGCCCAGGCTGACCGTCATGACCAGCTCGCCGCCAGCGCCGGCGTTGCCGAACACCAGCGGCCCCGGCGGCGTGCCGGTGACCGCCCCGGTGATTTGGGGAGCGCCGGAAAACGCCCCCGCCAGGTTGCTCACCGTCGCCGTGGCCGGCGCGGCATCGGCCAGCCCGAGGAAATACAGCCCCAGATACGCGGTACCGCCGCCGAGGGTGGCGGTGTCGATGGTGACGGTGTACCGCTGCGCGGCGCCGGCCTGCCCCGCTCCGCCCAGCATGCAGACGGCCAGCAACAGTGTCACCAGCAGCTCTTTCATATGGTTCATCGCGTAGCTCCTCAGTATTTAGCGCTGATCAGCTTGCGGCCATAGCTGATGGCCAGCTTGGACGGGTTGCTGAAGGTGGTGGCCAGGGTCACGCTCTGGCCCGGCGCCAGGTCGCCGGCGGGCAAGGTGATGTAGGGCGAACGATCCTCGACGCCGGTCGCGTTGTCGAGCGTGACGCCGTCGGTGAGGTTCTCCAGCCGGAAGTGCAACGGCCCCTTGATCGCCTGCTGGGTGATGTTGGTAATGGTCACCGTGCCGGTGTACTTCTGCGTGAAGCGGTTCATCGTCAGGCCGGACTGTTGCATCCTGACGCTGGCGCTGACATCGACCGGCGCCAGCAAATCGAAGCGCGAGCCGTGGAAGTGCAGTTCGCTGTACGAGGAGATGCCCGGGTAGGCCGGATCGGTCGGCGGCCCCGGATGGTCGACGCGCACCATGAAGTAGCGATAGCGCTCGTTTTCCAGTCCCGGCAGCACGGGAATGACCTCCATGACGAAGTTCTGGCCGCTGGTGTCGGTGGTCTCGCGGCTGGTCAGCAGGGTCCAGGAGGCGTTGTCGTTCGAGCCATAGACATTGATGCCCTGGGAACGGTTGCCGAACATGAAGCGCGCTCGGATACCGAAGGCGTTGGCGGCGACGCGGTAGTTCTCGCCGAAGTCCAGGGTCACCACGTTGCGCAAATCGCCGGAGGTGGTGTTGTAGTCGTCGTCCACCAGCGACGGGATGGCGTTGGGGCTCAGCACGGTCGGGGTGGCCATGTTCTTGCTCCAGTCCAGGCTTCCGTCGGAGGCCAGCCGCGGATTGAGCAGCTCGATCTTGCGCGTCACTTCCTGCACCTTTTTCAGCAGCGCCGGGAATTCGGCGTCGGGCACGGTGGCCATGGCCTTGCGCAACGGCGCCAGCTCGGCCTTGAACGTCGCCAGCGACGGCGTCGTATAGATAGCCCCCGCGTCATAGCCGCCCATCGCGGCGGCGAACGCCGTATGGCGGTCGGGCTGCACGCTCAGGCGCGCCGTCATGGTGCTGATGGAGACGCCGTCCGTCGCGCTGATGACCAGGTCCTGTATGCCGACCTGGTTCGCGGCCGGCGTCCAGCTCAGCGCGCCGGTCGTCGTGTCCAGGGTCGCGCCGGCCGGCAGGCTGACCGCCTTGTAGACCACGGTGTCGGCGGCGTTGGCGTCGGTGGCCGTGTAGACGGCCTGGTAAGGCATGCCCCGCACCACCAGCTCGGTTTCCGGGAACACCGGCATGGCGAAGCGCGGCGGCGTCAGCTGCGTGGGCGCGGCCATGTTGACGAAGTCCACGTCGACCGTCGCGCCCTCCGGGCCGGTGAATTTGAAGTAGATGATGTTGTCGCCCAGGCGCCTGCCGGCCGTTGCCGCGTTCGCGCTGTCGGGCACGATGTAGCGCCATTGGCCACCGGTGTCCGGCACCGTCATCTCGCTCCACGGCCTGGCGCCCGCGGTCGCGCTGGCGGCCAGCTTGGTCACGGCGTTGGTGCGCACCATGATGCCGACCGGGGCGTACTTGCTGCGGTCGGCATAGCCGACGTCGTGGAACACCACGGTGGCGCCGGCCGGCGTCAGTTGCGCGCGCCCGTAGGTGCGCTCGCCTTCGGTCGCCGTGTTCCAGTCGCCGTTGAGGTAGATCGACTTGCGCTCGGTCTCCAGCATGCCCGTGTTGACGGGCAGCGGGACGCCGGTCAGCGCCCTAGGCAAGGTCAGGAAGGCCTCGGCGCCCATGTCCTTGTTGTTGGGCGACGCCTGCCCCCACGGCGTGACGGGGCCGTTGGCGTGCGCCGCCGCCGTCGCCAGATACGGCGCCACGGTGTCGACATCGACGCCCTCCTCGTACTTGTAGACGTTGTAGACCTCGGAGATGCCCTCGACCTGGTTCAACCGTCCCCGGTAAGCCTCGGAAATGCCCGAGGTGCCGCCGCTGGTGTCCGCCCACGGCGTCTCGTGGCCCAGCATGAAGCGGGCGTAGGAGTTGGCGCCCATCAGCAGCCGGTTGCCGCCGAACTTGTAGACGCTGACGGCGTCGCCGGCGGTGGACGGCTTGCCGCTGTACGGGTCGACCCTGGTGCCCTGCGAGGTCACCAGGCGCAGCAGGCCGATCAGGTTGTCGACGTTGTCGCCGCCGTGGGCCTGGTCGCGCATCATTTCCTGGATTTGATAGAACGGGTAGCCCGCCGTGTTGTGCGGGTTGTCGGTATCGATGAAAGGAATCAGGGGCAGGATGCCGCCGTTGATGTCCGGCCGGGTCGAGTTCGCGTTGACGGTCAGCCATTCCACCGTCTCGTCGTAGCGGGCGCGGTTGTCGGTGAAGATGGCGCCGGCCAGGCGGCCCACGATCGAGTACACATGCTGGTTCATGAAGCGCTCGTTACTGGCGAAGAAAGTGCGCTCCATCGGGTCGATCAGGTTGTCCTTGAGTTTTTGCGTGTCGGTGGCGGTCCAGGCCAGCGGATACGCCGTATAGGCCGCATCGGCCGGCGTGTAGCGCATGATCTCCGCCGCCAGCAGCATGCGGAACAGCGGCACGCCGGTATGGATGTGGGCATCCGGGTAGTAGGCGTAGCCGTTGGGATTCATGTTGCTCCAGGTACGCAAGATGCGCATGGCGTTGCGGCGGTACTCGTTCTGCCCGGTCATGTAGTACAGCAGCGATTGCGTCAGCGCGCCCTGCGAATCGTTGATCAGGCGGGTCTGGCCGGTGCCGTTGTTGAAGTTGGGCGTATTGGGCGTGTCGACCTTGGTGGCGTCGCGGTTGGTCGGCTGCAGGTTGATGTTGGCGTAGTTGCAGCAGACCGTGGCGAGGGTGTTGTAGTAAGTCTTGTATGGCTCGACGTCCGCCCTGACCTGTTGGCGGGCGTACTCGAGCTGCTCGAGCGTGAAGCCGAGCGCGGGATGCTTGAAGCCGGCGTCGCTGACCGTGGGCTGGGCTTGCGGGGTGGCGACGAAGTTGACGGCCGCCGCCGGCGCGGTGGAAAAAACCAGCAGCGCGGACGCTATCGCGACGCACAGCTTGCCGCGATAATGAGTGGGCGCTGGCGGCTGCTGCCGCTTGGCGCCTTGAAGTGATTGCTTATTCATATGTCTCCTTATAGTTAGAAATGCCGATTCCCCTCCCAATTCACGCTATGTTATCGATAACAAATTACCTCAAAAAAAAGGCCATGCACCCGGTATCGCCAAAAGGGTATCGGGCATAGCCCAAAGACGGACGAAAGTTATCGATAACAATTTTAAGCGCGTGAGCGCTGCGGAATTGATTTTGGGAATAGTGAATTTACCACGAGACGCGACGTGCGCTGTATTAATCAAGCAACAGTATCGTCGCGCGGGCTCCGAATCACGGAATTTCCAGGCGACGAACGAGGGCAAAACCATAGCAACCGTTTATTTGATGTAGTAACATCCCTACATAAGCCAATATTGCGGAATTGCTGTCATGACTATTACCACCTTTTCGAGCCGCGAATTTAACCAAGGGGTAAGCGAGGCCAAACGAGCGGCAAGCGACGGGCCGGTTTTCATCACAGACAGAGGTCGGCCGGCTCATGTGCTAATGACCTTCGAGGATTACCAACGGCTCACCAAACAGCGGCGCAATATTGCCGATGCTCTGGCTATGCCGTGTCTCGCCGACATCGAGTTTGAACCACCGCGCGCGGCCATCGAGACTCGGCCAGCTGACTTCTCATGATGTTTGTTCTCGATACCAATGTGGTGTCCGAACTGCGTAAAGTACGACTAGGTAAGGCCGACATAAATGTGACCGCGTGGTCCGATACCGTTGATGCCAGCGACCTCTTCGTTTCGGCCATCACCATCATGGAACTAGAGCTGGGTGTTTTGTCGGTCGAACGAAAGGACGCCACTCAAGGGGCTGTGTTGCGTTCCTGGTTGGAACAACAAGTTCTACCTGAGTTCGCTGTACGCACGCTGCCTGTCGATACTGCCGTCGCACAACGCTGTGCCCGATTGCACGTACCCAACAGGCGCGGAGAGCGCGACGCACTCATTGCGGCAACCGCCCTTGTACATGGCATGACGGTCGTCACGCGCAATGTCGCCGATTTCAAGCCTACCGGAGTAAGCCTCTTCAATCCGTGGGAAGGATCGTGATCGAGCGGCGAGGAGCCTAAGCTTCAATGCAAAAAGGGCAGCCACATGGCTGCCCTTCTGCATACTGGAGCGGGAGAAGAGTCTCGAACTCTCGACCTCAACCTTGGCAAGGTTGCGCTCTACCAACTGAGCTACTCCCGCGTGGAGTTCAAATTGTCTGGAGGCGAGGACGGGAGTCGAACCCGTCTACACGGCTTTGCAGGCCGCTGCATAACCGCTTTGCTACCTCGCCAGAGGAAACTATTACCTGAGAAGGCAGCGGGTTACGCGCTGCGATCCGAAATTCTGGAGCGGGAGAAGAGTCTCGAACTCTCGACCTCAACCTTGGCAAGGTTGCGCTCTACCAACTGAGCTACTCCCGCATTGGAGTTACGTTTTTACTACTTTTTACCGCACCGGCCAGCTTCAGGGAAACTGGAGCGGGAGAAGAGTCTCGAACTCTCGACCTCAACCTTGGCAAGGTTGCGCTCTACCAACTGAGCTACTCCCGCATCGGAGTCCAACATCATAGCAGCAAGTTGTTGCTAATTCTAGTCCTACTTTTTTCCACCACTTGGCGTTCCATCAAACTGGAGCGGGAGAAGAGTCTCGAACTCTCGACCTCAACCTTGGCAAGGTTGCGCTCTACCAACTGAGCTACTCCCGCGTCGTCATCAGCAACAACAGGCCAGCATTATAGAGTATCTGTACCGGCTGTCAATGGTCAAAACTTTGCTGAATGAAAAAGATTGAATATAGTTTATTTCGTTCCCGCGCCAGGCCCTACAACGTGCCGGCCTTTTCCTTGATCAGGGGCCACGCCAGGCGCAGGTAGTAGAACATCGACCACACCGTCAGCACGGCGGCGACCTCCAGCAGGCGCGCGCCCCAGAACTGCGTGTCGATCGCGCCGAACAGCACGTCGTGGTACAGCAGCAGCGGGATGGCGGTCATTTGCGCGGTGGTCTTGATCTTGCCCAGCGAGCTGACGGCGACCGACTTGGAGGCGCCGATCTGCGCCATCCATTCGCGCAGCGCCGAGATGGCGATTTCGCGGCCGATGATGACGAACGACAGCACGGCGTTGGCGCGGTCCAGCTGCACCAGCACCAGCAAGGCCCCCGCCACCATCAGCTTGTCGGCCACAGGATCGAGGAAGGCGCCGAAGGCCGAGGTCTGGTTCCAGCGGCGCGCCAGGAAACCGTCGAACCAGTCGGTGACGGCGGCGACGATGAACACCAGCGTGGCCGCCAGGTTTTGATCGGCCACCGGCAGCATCGTCGTCGGCAGATAGTAGACGCCCACCACCAGCGGAATCAGCGCGACGCGCAACCAGGTTAACAGTATCGGTATATTGAAAGGCATAGGCTTGAATAAAGGTGCTGGTGTGAAGATTTTGTTACGCGCCGCTAGTCTACCTTGCCGTCGCACATTAAACCAGCACGTTTGCCCCGGGGCTTCATCGCCCGGCCCATCCACCACGCCCTAGTGCAGCTGCCGGTAGATTTCCTCGGCCAGCGCGTTGGAGATGCCTTCCACCTGTTTCAGGTCCTCGACGCTGGCGTTGACCACGCCACGCAGGCCGCCAAAGCGCGCCAGCAGGCGCTGGCGGCGTTTGGCGCCGATGCCCTCGATCTCCTCCAGCCGCGACGTCTGGCGCGTCTTGGCGCGCTTGGCGCGCATGCCGGTGATGGCGAAGCGGTGCGCCTCGTCGCGGATCAGCGCCACCAGCATCAGCGCCGCCGATTCCTTGCCCAGTTCCTGCGGCGCGCGGCCGTCGACGAACATCAGGGTCTCCAGGCCGACGCGGCGCCCCTCCCCTTTTGCCACGCCGACGATCAAGCTGATATCCAGTCCCAGTTCCGCGAACACCTGGCGCGCCATCTCGATCTGGCCCTTGCCGCCGTCGATCAGCACCACGTCGGGCATGACGCCGTCGCCGTTGGCCACCTTCTCGTAGCGGCGGAACAGCACCTGCCGCATCGCCGCGTAATCGTCGCCGGGCGTGATGTCGTTGATGTTGTAGCGGCGGTATTCGCCGTTTTGCATCTGGTGGTGGTGGAACACCACGCAGGATGCCTGCGTCGCCTCGCCCTGCGTGTGCGAGATGTCGAAGCATTCGATGCGCAGCAGGTCGACGTCCTCCGGCTCGAGCGCCAGCGCCTCGACCAGCGCGCGCGTGCGCGATTGCTGCGAGCCCTGCTCCGACAGCAGGCGCGCCAGCGAGATCTCGGCGCCCTTCTGCGCCAGCTCGAGCCATTTGCGGCGCTGGTCCTGCGGCTGGAAGATCAGGTTGATGCGGTGGCCGCACTGCTCCTGCAAGGCCACCATCAGCGCCGGCTGGTCGAATTCGATATTGAGAATCAGGGTGCCGGGGATGAATTTCTCGGTGTAGTGCTGCGCCAGGAAGGCGGCCAGCACCTCAACCTCGATCGGGTCTTCCGCGATGGCGGCGGCGTCGCCGACGTGGTTGGGGAAGTAGGCGCGGTCGCCCAGGTGGCGGCCGCCGCGCACCATGGCCAGGTTGACGCAGGCGCGCCCGCCCTGCACCAGCACGGCGATGATGTCGACGTCGGCGTCGCCGGTGGTTTCCATGCTTTGCTGGTGCAGCACGCGCGACAGCGACTGGATCTGGTTGCGCACCGAGGCGGCCTGCTCGAATTTGAGGTCGGCGGCGTAGGCGTGCATTTTCTTTTCCAGATCCTCCATCACTTCGCTCTGGCGTCCGCGCAGGAAGCGGGCGGCGTTTTCGACGTCGACCTTGTAGTCTTCCTTGCTGATCAAATCGACGCACGGTCCGCTGCAACGGCCGATCTGGTGCAGCAGGCACGGGCGCGTGCGATTGGAGTAGACGCTGTCCTCGCAGGTGCGGATCAGGAAGACCTTCTGCAGGATCTGCATCGATTCCTTGACCGCCCACGAGCTGGGGAACGGGCCGAAATACTGGTTCTTCTTGTCGACCGCGCCGCGGTAGTAGACCATGCGCGGCGAGTCGCCGCCGGTGATCTTCAGGTACGGATACGATTTATCGTCGCGGAACAGGATGTTGAAGCGCGGCGCCAGCGCCTTGATCAGGTTGTTTTCGAGGATCAGCGCCTCGGCCTCGCTGTGCGTGACCGTCGTTTCGAGCCGGGCGATGCGCTCGACCATCATGGCGATGCGCGGGCTGGCGATGTTCTTCTGGAAGTAGCTCGAGACGCGTTTTTTCAGGTCGCGCGCCTTGCCGACGTAGAGGACCTTGTCCTCGGCGTCGAAATAGCGGTACACGCCCGGCAGGTTGGGCAGCTTGGCCACGGTGGCCAGCACTTGTTCGCGCGGGTCGGGCGCTGGTACGGTTGGTGCGACTTCGGTCATTGCTTGTCTCGATTGATAATGCCATGCAGGCCACTGATCCACGTAGGGCGGATTAGGCGGAACGCCGTAATCGGCCATCTATGAGCCGCCGGCGACGCATGCATGGCCGATTACGCTGCGCTAATCCGCCCTACGTGATTCAGATGACGCTTTGTTCCACGATGACGAATGCGACGGCGTATTCCGCCTCGTCGCTGACCGTCACCTGCGTCGTCAGCTTATTCTTGTCCATGAATTCCTTCAGTACGCCGCTGCACACGATCATCGGCTTGCCGCTCGGCGCGTTGAGCATCTGCGCGGCCGGCCACGTCATCGGCATGCGGATACCGAGGCCGATGGCCTTGGCGAAGGCCTCCTTGGCGGCGAAGCGCGTGGCGACGAAACGGATGCCGCGCACCGGGTTCTTGGCCTTGCGCGCCAGGTATTTCTCCATCTCCTGCGGGCCCAATATCTTCTTCGCGAAGCGGTCGCCGTGGCGCGCCAACGCCTCCTCGATGCGCGGGATTTTGCAGATATCGGTGCCGATGCCGTAGATCACCGCGCCCCCAGTCGGGTCGAGACCATGATAGCCTTCATTTCGCGCACGGCGTTCTCCCAGCCGACGAACACGGAGTGGGCGACGATGGCGTGGCCGATGTTCAGTTCCGCGATGTCCGGAATGGCGGCGATGGCCTGCACGTTGGTGTAGTGCAGACCGTGGCCGGCGTTGACCTTCAGTCCCTTGGAGACGCCGAACAGCACGCCGCGCTTGACCCTTTCCAGCTCGGCCGCCTGCTCGGCGCCCTCGGTGTCGGCGTAGCGGCCGGTGTGCAGCTCGATCACCGGCGCGCCGGCTTCCACCGTGGCGGCGATCTGCGCTTCGTCGGCGTCGATGAACAGGCTGACGCGGATGCCCTCGGCCTGCAACTGCCTGACGGCCGCCTGCACCGCGTTGAAGTGGGTGACGACATCGAGACCGCCTTCGGTGGTGACCTCGGTGCGTTTTTCCGGCACCAGACAAACGTCGGCCGGCTTGATGCGGCAAGCGAAGTCGATCATCTCCTGGGTGACTGCCGCCTCCAGGTTCATGCGGGTGAGCAGCTGCGGCGCCAGCGCGATGACGTCGGCGTCCTTGATGTGGCGGCGGTCTTCGCGCAGGTGCAAGGTGATGCAGTCGGCGCCGGCCTGCTCGGCCAGCAGCGCGGCGCGGATCGGGTCCGGATACATGGTGCCGCGCGCGTTGCGCAAGGTGGCGACGTGGTCGATGTTCACGCCAAGGTCGATGATGGTGCCGGAGGGATGCAGGTAGCTCATTTGTCTTTACCGTGTATGTTTTATAACGACGTTTTTATAACTGCGGATGGTTTTATAACTGCGACAGGTCGATCAGGATCTGGCGCGTGTTCAGCGGCGCGCCGCCCAGGTGGTGCGCCAGCAGGAAGCGCATCAGCTGCTTGCTCTGCGATTGCGTGGCGGCGTCCTGGTAGTCCTCGCGCTCCATGTCGAGCAGCGTCTTGCCGGCCACGCGTGGCGACTGGTCGGACGCGCGCTCGGGACGCGGACCGCGTTCCGGATCGACCACGTAGACCACGTCGGCCCGCACCGGCGCGCGCGTGGCGGTGCAGCGCGACAGGTCGGCCGAGACCCCTGTTTCCCTAAGTAAGGCCCGTTCGAACTTTCGCAAGACGATGGGCGCCGGTTCGTTGTGCGCGAGTTGGTTGAGCGTGGCGACGTAGTGGTCGAACAGGGCCGGGTGGGCGTCGTCGCGCGCCAGCAGCTTGACCAGCAGCTCGTTGAGGTAGAAGCCGCACAGCAGCGCGGTTTTCTCCAGCGGCAGCATGCCGCCCACCCATTCGGCGTCGGTCAAGGTGCGCAGCTCGGATTTGCCGACCCAGCTCGACGACAGGGGCTGGAAGGTTTGCAGCACGCCGCGCAGCTGCGAGTGCGGCCGCTTGGCGCCCTTGGCGATCAAGGCCACGCGGCCGAAGTCGCGCGTGAACAGATCGATGATCAGGCTGGTTTCTTTGTACGGATAGCTATGCAGGACGAAGGCCGGCTGGCCGGCGACCTTGGTGCCGAAGGTGCGCTCGCGCGACGGCGCGCGGGGGCGCTTGGGGGGACTTGCCGGGACGGCGGCCGGGGTGGGGGCCACCTGCGCCGGCGTCGTGACGGGCACTATCCCACGCTCCGCTCCAGGCGCTGCCTGTCGCGGTTCGGCCGTGCTATCGGCATCAGCCTCGGCGTCGTGCGTGGTGTTGGACATCGGTCCTCTTTTATTCGTAGCCGTAGGCGCGCAGACCCGCTTCGTTGTCGGCCCAGCCGGATTTGACCTTGACCCAGATCTCCAGGTAGACCGGGCCGCCGAACAGCTTTTCCATGTCCAGGCGCGCCTGCGTGGACACTTCCTTCAGGCGCGCGCCCTTGTTACCGATGATCATGGACTTGTGCGTGTCGCGCTCGACCAGGATGGCGGCGAACACGCGGCGCAGGTCGCCCTCCTGCTCGAACTGCTCGATCAGCACGGTGCTGGTGTACGGCAGCTCGTCGCCGACGAAACGGAACAGTTTTTCGCGCACGATCTCGGACGCCAGGAATTTTTCGCTGCGGTCGGTGATGTCGTCCGGTCCGAAGATCGGCTGGTTCTCCGGCAGGAACTTCTTGATCTCTTTTTCCAGGCCGTCGAGCTGGAAGCGCAGCTTGGCCGACACCGGCACGATGGCGGCGAAGTTGAACTTGCCGGCGACCTGCTGGGCGAACGGCAGCAGCACCGCCTTGTCCTTGACCTTGTCGGCCTTGTTGATCACCAGGATCACCGGCACTTCGGACGGCAGCAAGTCCATCACCTGCTGGTCGGCCGGGCCGAAGGTACCCGCCTCGATCACGTACAGGATCAGGTCCGACGAGATCAGGGTATTGGTGACGGTCTTGTTGAGCGTTTTGTTGAGCGCGTTCGCATGGCGGGTCTGGAAGCCCGGCGTGTCGACATAGATGAACTGCGCGTCGTCATGCGTCTGGATGCCGGTGATGCGGTGGCGCGTGGTCTGCGCCTTGCGCGAGGTGATGCTGACCTTGGCGCCGATGAGCGTGTTCATCAACGTCGATTTGCCCACGTTGGGGCGGCCGACAATGGCGATATAGCCACAACGGAAGTTGGCGGGGGTCGTTTCGGTAGTCATGCTATATCGCTTCAGAGTATGGTGTTGCGCTTCGTGTAATACTTTCGTAATTACTTCCCGCTATTACTTGGTGGCCGCCTTGGCCGGCGCGGCATCGGCCGCCGGCTTGGCCTCGCCGCCGGCCTCGCCCTGCACGGTGGCGATGCCGGCCAGCTTGAGCTGGGCGGCGCGCGGCTTGGCCTTGCGGCCGGCGGCCGGGGTCTTCAGCAACGCCTGCTCGGCCACTTCCAGCGCCAGCTTGGCGGCGGCCTGTTCGCCGGCGCGGCGGCTGCCGCCGCGTCCGTAGACCTGGATGCCCAGCTTGGGCACCAGGCATTCGATCTCGAATTCCTGGCTGTGCGCGGCGCCATGGGTGGCCACCACATTGTACAGCGGAAGCGAAATCTTCTTACTTTGCAGGAATTCCTGCAGCAGGGTCTTGGCATCCTTGCCGAGGGTTTGCGGGTCGACGGTATCGAGGATGGGGATGTAGAAGGCGCGGATCACGTCGCGCGCCGGGTTGAAGCCGCCATCCAAAAAAATGGCGCCTAACAGCGCCTCAAGCGTGTCGGCCAGGATCGATGGACGCCGGAAGCCGCCCGATTTCAACTCGCCCTCGCCCAGGCGCAGGAACTGCGACAGCTCCAGCTTCTGGGCGATCTCGTACAGCGACTGCTGCTTGACCAGGTTGGCGCGCAGGCGCGACAGGTCGCCCTCGTCGATCGCCACGTAACGCTCGTACAGGATGGACGCCACCACGCAGTTGAGGATCGAATCGCCGAGGAACTCCAGCCGCTCGTTATGCAAACTGCTGTGGCTACGATGCGTCAAGGCCTGCTGCAGCAGGCCGGCATCCTGGAACGTATAGCCTAAACGGGTTTGCAATAACTGAAGATTCATTGTTTGATCGGTTCTGTGTGACGTCGACTCGACGCATTAAATTAATCGGCTGGCTTTATTCATCGATTTTCGCCGCCGCCGCCGGCAGGCCGGACTTGGCGGTCGTGCCCTGGTATTCGAGCAGCAGGCTGGCCGGTCCGACCAGCGGGATTTTCTTTTCGTACGCGAAACTCACTTCCATCTCGCCGTTTTCCTTGCCGATGACCAGGTCGCGGCTGTTGATCGAGCTGATGTACCCGGTCGTGGCGCTGGCGTCGAACGCCTTCTGGATCTCGACCACCGAATTGCCGCCGGCGGCCTTGGCCGTGACGATGGCGTTCTGGATCGCCCGGTACTCGGTGTAGGTGGGCACGATCTTGAGCCCCAGCACGCCGATAAAGCCCAGCGCGGCCAGGACCACGATCAGTCCCACCAGTGAAACACCGTCCTGCCTATGTCGACGAACTGATTGCATGTTAGTCCCTTTCGGCCCGCCTTGCGTCCACCCGCTTGGTTACGATTACTGGATGCTGCCGATACGGCGCAGATTACCCAGGTTCATCCAGACAAAGAATGCTTTTCCAACAATGTTCTTATCAGGAACGAAGCCCCAGTAGCGGCTGTCGAGACTGTTGTCGCGATTATCGCCCATCATGAAGTAGTTACCCTTCGGAACCACACACGTGAAGCTGTCATAGGTGTAGGTGCACGATTCGTCTTTCAACGGGAACTGCTGCACTTCGGCCGGATTCAACGTCGGCGCGCGTTCGCTGTTCAGAATGCGGTGGGTGACGCCGGTCAGGGCTTCCTGGTACTGCTTGTTGTAGACCAGTCGCTCGTCGTCCAGGTAATCGTCCAGCGCGGTGTACTTCACTTCAACGCCGTTGACGGTCAAACGCTTGTTTGCATACGTAATCTTATCACCCGGCACGCCGACAACACGCTTGATGTAGTCCTGGCTCATATCGCGCGGATACTTGAACACCATGACGTCGCCGCGTTGCGGGTCGTTGATCTGGATGATCTTCTTGTTGAGCACCGGCAGGCGGATGCCGTAGGTGAATTTGTTCACCAGGATCAGATCGCCCACCAGCAAGGTCGGCACCATCGACGACGACGGGATCTTGAACGGCTCGTACAGGAACGAACGCAGGAAGAACACCAGCGCGATGACCGGGAAGAAGCTGCCCGAATACTCGATCCACACCGGCTGGCGCAGGATGCCCGCCTCGATCGCGGCGCGGTTGCCGGTGTTGTCGACCTTGATGCCGTCGGCGGTCAGCTTGGCGTTGCGCGCGTCGTACTCGGCCAGCGCGCGGTTGGCGGCGGCGCGGCGCTGCTTGGCCAGGTAGAACACGTCCAGGAACCAGATCACGCCCGTGATCACCATCAGCACGAACAGGATTAATGCGAAGTTACCTAAGATTACTTGCAGGCTCATTTATCGTCCACTTGTAAGATTGCCAGGAATGCCTCTTGTGGAATCTCTACCGAGCCCACTTGTTTCATGCGTTTTTTACCGGCCTTCTGCTTCTCGAGCAGTTTCTTCTTGCGGCTGATGTCGCCGCCGTAGCACTTGGCCAGCACGTTCTTGCGCAAGGCCTTGACGTTTTCACGCGAGATCACGTTGACACCGATGGCGGCCTGGATCGCCACGTCGAACATCTGGCGCGGGATCAGCTCGCGCATCTTGGCGGCCACCTGACGGCCGCGATAGGCCGAGTTGGAGCGGTGCACGATGATGGCCAGCGCGTCGACCTTCTCGCCGTTGATCAGCATGTCGACCTTGACGACGTCGGAGGCGCGGTATTCCTTGAACTCGTAGTCCATCGAGGCGTAGCCGCGCGAGGTCGACTTGAGCTTGTCGAAGAAGTCGAGCACGATCTCGCCCATCGGCATCTCGTAGACCAGCTTGACCTGGCGGCCGTGGTAGGCCATGTCCATCTGCACGCCGCGCTTGCCGATGCACAAGGTGATCACCGAGCCGACGTATTCTTGCGGCATGTACAGGTTGACCGTGACGATCGGTTCGCGGATCTCGTTGATCTTGGTCGGCTCCGGCATCTTCGATGGATTGTCCACCTTCAGGATGCTGTTGTCGCGCATGACGACCTCGTACACCACGGTCGGCGCCGTCGTGATCAGGTCCATGTCGAATTCGCGCTCCAGGCGCTCCTGGACGATCTCCATGTGCAGCAGGCCGAGGAAGCCGCAGCGGAAGCCGAAGCCCAGCGCCTGCGACACTTCCGGCTCGTACATCAGCGCGGCGTCGTTCAGTTTCAGTTTTTCCAGCGAGTCGCGCAGCGCGTCGTACTGGTTGGCCTCGACCGGGAACAGGCCGGCGAACACCTGCGGCTGGACTTCCTTGAAGCCCGGCAGCGGCGCGGCGGCCGGCCGGTTGGCCAGGGTGACGGTGTCGCCCACCTTGGCGGCCTTCAATTCCTTGATGCCGGCGATGATGAAGCCCACCTGGCCGGCCGACAGCTGCGGCAAGGAGACCGAGCGCGGCGCGAAGATGCCGACGTCCTCGACCAGCTGCAGCGAGTCGGTCGCCATCAGCTTGATCTTGTCTTTGGGTTTCAGGGTGCCGTTGATCACGCGCACCAGCATGACGACGCCGACGTACGGGTCGTACCAGGAGTCGACGATCAGCGCCTGCAGCGGCGCGTCCGGGTCGCCCTTCGGCGGCGGGACCTTGGCGATGATCGACTCGAGCACGTCTTCGACGCCCAGGCCGGTCTTGGCCGAGCAATGGACGGCGTCGCCGGCTTCGATGCCGATGACGTCTTCGATTTCGGCGATCGCGGTCGGTGGATCGGCGTTCGGCAAGTCGATCTTGTTCAACACCGGCACCACTTCGACACCCAGGTCGAGCGCGGTGTAGCAGTTGGCCACGGTCTGCGCTTCGACGCCTTGCGAAGCATCGACCACCAGCAGCGCGCCTTCGCACGCCGACAGCGAGCGCGACACTTCATACGAGAAGTCGACGTGGCCCGGGGTGTCGATCAGGTTCAGGTTATAGACCACGCCGTCGCGCGCCTTGTATTGCAGCGCGGCGGTTTGCGCCTTGATCGTGATGCCGCGTTCGCGCTCCAGATCCATCGAATCGAGCACCTGCGCCTCCATCTCGCGGTCGGACAGGCCGCCGCACAGTTGAATGATGCGGTCTGCCAGGGTCGATTTACCGTGGTCGATATGGGCGATGATGGAAAAATTGCGTATGTTGTTCATTAACAAATATTCAAAAACGGGGGTGAGACGACGGGCGCGTGGAAGTGGCATCCTGTGCGCAATACAAAAAAAGCGCTCCGAGCGGGGCAGTAATGCCCTGGCGAGCGCCTGATGTAGCTAACCCCGCATTTTACCGGATTTCAGAGGGGAAAGGCCGACTTCTGCACTGCGACATTTATTTTGCTTATTTATTGAGCAAGGGAGTGGGCGTGAAGCACGGCGAGCACGCGCGGCTCGTCGAGGAAGTAGTGGCACAGCTCGGGTTGCGACAGATCGGCGTACAGCACGGGCACCAGCTCGTCGAAGCGGGCCAGCAAGGTGGGATCGTCCGAGGTGTCGATGTCGATGACATCGACGGTGAACGGGCGCGACGGCGTTTGCAGGCGCAGCAAAGCGTCCAGCATGTCCTGGCACAGGTGGCAGTAGCCACGGGAATAGAGGGTAAAAAGCATGGACGGGCCGTTCGATCCGACGTGGAGACACGTAGGGCGGATTAGGCGGAACGCCGTAATCGGCCATGCATGCGCCGTCGAGACGCCTACATGGCCGATTACGCTGCGCTAATCCGCCCTACGTGTCTCCGTGGTTTCGGTTATTTTGCCGCCGCGCTCGGCCGCAACGAAATAAACTGCGTCGCCTCGCCACGGCGCACCAGCAGCACCGACGGCTTCTTCGGATCGAGCTTGGCCACGAGCGCGTTGAACTGCTTGGCGTCCTTGACCTCGCTGTTATTGAGTTGCAGCACCACGTCGCCCTCCTGCAGGCGCGCGGCCACGCCCTCGGCCGACTCGACCACCACGCCGCCGCTGACGCCGAGCGACTTCTTCTTCTCGGCGCTCAGATCGCTGACGACCAGGCCCAGCGCGTTCGGCTTGCCCGCCGCCTCCGGCTCCGCCTGTCCACCCTTGCCTTTGCCTTTGGACGCCTTGGCGCCCTTCTCCGGCTCCAGCTCGGCCACCACCACCGGCAGGTCGATCTGCTGGCCCTTGCGCCATACCGTCACGGTCGCCTTGCTGTTGATGGCCGTGCCGCCAACCAGACGCGGCAGGTCCGACGAGCGGGTCACCGGCGCGCCGTTGAATTTCAGGATGATGTCGCCCGACTTGATGCCGGCCTTGTCGGCGGGACCGCCCGGCTCGACCAGCGACACTTCGGCGCCCTGCGCGTTTTTCAAGCCCAACGATTCGGCCACTTCCTTGCTCACTTCGCCGATCTGCACGCCGATCCGGCCACGCGTGACCTTGCCGGACTTCTTCAGTTGCTCGGAGACGCGGATCGCCTCGTCGATCGGCACCGCGAACGAAATGCCGTTGTAGGCGCCGGACAGGGTGGCGATCTGCGAGTTGATGCCGATGACCTCGCCACGCATATTGATCAGCGGGCCGCCCGAGTTGCCGGGGTTGACGGCCACGTCGCTCTGGATCAGCGCCAGGTAGTCGCCGGTGTCGCGCTGCTTGGCCGAGATGATGCCGGCGGTGACGGTGTTTTCCAGGTTGAACGGGGAGCCGATGGCGATCACCCATTCGCCGACGCGGATCTTGTCCGAGTCGCCCATGATCAGGAACGGCAGCTTGTCGCCTTCGATCTTGAGCACGGCGACGTCGGTGCGGGCGTCGGCGCCCAGCACCTTGGCCTTGAACTCGCGCTTGTCGGTCAACGTGACGAATACCTCGTCGGCGCCGTCGACCACGTGGGCGTTGGTCATCACATAGCCGTCGGCCGACAGGATGAAACCGGAACCGACGCCGCGCTGTATCGGCTCGTCGGACGGCGCCTGGCGGCGCCCGCGCGGATTGGCCTTGCCGCCGGGGCTAGGCTGCGGGATCGCGCCGCCGAAGAAGCGGCGCAGGAACTCCTGCATTTCCTCGTCGCCCAGCTCGCCGGCGCCGGGGCCGCCACGGCCTTCCTGGCGCATGCGCTCGGTGGTGCGGATATTGACGACGGCGGGGCCGACCTTGTCGACCAGATCGGCGAAATCAGGCAAGCCGAGCACGGCGCCGGTGACCGGCGCGGCCGCTGTCGCGGGCGCCATGCCCAGCAGGGCCGGAGACATCCATACGCTTGCGCCGACCAGCAGCGCCGAAAGAGTTTTACCACCAGCAGTGAAATTATTTTTCATGGAAAGTATCGGTCTCTATAAAGTTCTTGGATGCGTTTAACCACCCAGTATCGCCAGGCGTTATGGGTGGTTAGCATACATGGTAAGCGAAAAGTCGCCCGCCAGCTTGCGCAAAGTTATTATAAGAGTATGTGACGGCCGCTGGCTTAAGGCAGAATTACGGCGGACTCACGGGTATCACGTCACGTCAGGGGAAAATCACGTCCGCGCGGGACTCCGGCTGATCCTCGGGAGGCGTGCTCTGGTCGAACGGCGGCGCGGCCGGATCGGCGGCGCCGGGAGTGAACTGCGAGAGCTCGTGCGCCGGCTCGGCCGCCAGGCGCGCCGCCAGCGCCGCGCCGAAGCCCTCGCTCAGCGTGCCATCGGCCTGATCGCGCAGCACGTCGCCGGTCAGATGGTAAGCGCGCCAGGCCGCCTGCCCGTCCGCGGTGTCGAGCGCGGCGAATGCCAGCTCCCGTTCGCTGTGCGGCAGTTCACCATCGGCCAGCGCCGAGATGTTTTCGTGCAGTCTCTTTTGGGTATCCATCGCATATCCCGCCACTTAAACACATCCACCCGTGCCGCCTAGCCGACACTTTCCGGACGCCAACAACAATTGCCATCATTACAGCCTTACCAGCGCTTGTCAATCGGCATGTCCAGTAAAGGCTTCAATTTTTCGGCGATGACTTCGCGGGCACGGAATATGCGGCTGCGAACCGTACCGATCGGACAGGCCATGATGTCTGAAATCTCCTCATAGCTCAATCCCTCGATTTCGCGCAAGGCGATCGCGGTGCGCAAATCCACAGGCAAGGCATCCATCGCCGCATTGACCGTCTGCGCGATCTGTTTGCTTGCCAGCATGGATTCCGGCGTATTGATGTCGCGTAAATGCTCCCCATCGTTAAACCCCTCCGCTTGCTCCGCATCCGCTTCGGTCGACGTGGGCGTACGGCGGCCCTGCGTCGCCAGGAAGTTCTTGGCGGTATTGATGCCGATGCGGTACAACCACGTGTAGAAGGCGGAGTCACCGCGAAAATGCCGCAACGCCCGGTACGCCTTGATAAACGTCTCTTGTACCACATCTTCAGCCTCGGCCGGGTCGTGCACGATACGTGACAGCAAGCGCATCAGGCGGCGTTGATACTTCGCCACCAGCAGATCAAACGCCTGCTTGTCCCCGGCCCGGACCCGGTCGACCAGCATCTGGTCACACTCACGTTCTGTCGTCACTCCTGCATTCCTCAGTGGCCTGCAGCGTCGCCGAATCTTATAGTCATATATGCTATAGAGTTAGCCCGCTGCAAGAAGTTCACAGTGTTGGCGTTTTTATTTCAGTGCGTCCAGCAACGGAACGGCACGCCAGCGACAGCGCACGCAGCCCAGGCCGCGTCACACCATCGGGCAGCACCAGCACCCACCGCACCCTGCCGTCATCGCCACCCAGGCGTAACAACAAGATGCCCGGCCACAAGGTCGACCCATCCAGCAGGCGCAAGGCCGTCCCTGGTTCTTGGTATACCGCCAGCCGGACCCTGCCGACACCCGATATATCAAGCTGCAGCGCGAAACCGCAGGGACGCCCCATCACCCAGCCGAGCACGCCGGCCAACACGCACAGCAGCGGCGCGAACACGCCCGGACACACGGCGCCCGACATCGTCACGCAACTACACAACCCGGCGTGCAACAGACGCAAGCCGGACGAGGGGCGAACGATGACGGACACCGCGATCGACATGACGGCAGCACCACAAAACGCGTACACAAAAAATTGGGGGAAACAACACAGCTTGGAAGCGCCAGCGCATGACTGGGCAATTCTGGCGCTGGCGAATGCCAGCGCCGAATCCACGCTCACTATGGTTTGACCAGGTGAGCCCGGATTTAGTTCAACGCGAAGTCAAACTTTTTTACATTTTACCGAACAGCAGACTGCCGTTGGTGCCGCCGAACCCGAACGAATTCTTCAGCGCGTACTCGATCTTCATCGGACGGGCGACATTGGCGCAGAAGTCCAGGTCGCAGGCGGGGTCCTGGTTGAAGATGTTGATGGTCGGTGGCGACACCTGATGGTGGACCGCCAGCACCGTAAACACCGCTTCCAGGCCGCCGGCGCCGCCCAGCAGGTGGCCGGTCAACGACTTGGTCGAATTGACCACCAGCTTTTTGGCGTGGTCGCCGAAGGTGCGCTTGATGCCCTGCACCTCGGCCACGTCGCCCTGCGGCGTCGAGGTGCCGTGCGCGTTCACGTACTGCACCTGGTCGGGGTTGACACCGGCGTTGCGCAACGCGGCTTGCGCCGACTTGCTGCCGCCGGCGCCGTCTTCCAACGGCGAGGTCATGTGATACGCGTCGGCGCTCATGCCAAAGCCGAGCAATTCGGCGTAGATCGTGGCGCCGCGCGCCTTGGCGTGTTCGTACTCTTCGAGCACCATCACGCCGGCGCCCTCGCCGAGCACGAAGCCGTCGCGGTCCGCGTCCCATGGGCGGGAGGCGGTCGCCGGATCGTCGTTGCGCGACGACAGCGCCTTGGCCGAGGCGAAACCGCCCAGGCCCAGCGGCGAAATGGTCGATTCCGCGCCGCCGGCCACCATCACGTCGGCATCGCCGTACTCGATCAGACGAGCGGCGGCGCCGATGCAGTGCAGGCCGGTGGTGCAGGCCGTCACGATCGACAGGTTAGGGCCACGCATGCCGTACTTGATCGACAGGTTACCGGAGATCATGTTGATGATCGACGCCGGCACGAAGAACGGGGAGATGCGGCGCGGACCGCGCTTGTCGTAGTCTTCCTTCTGCTCTTCGATCATCGGCAGGCCGCCGATGCCGGAACCGATGATGACACCGATGCGATCGGCGTTGTCTTCGGTCACGACCACGCCGGAATCCTGCACGGCCTGGATGCCGGCAGCCATGCCGTAATGGATAAACGTATCCATATGGCGGGCTTCCTTGGCCGAGATGTAGTCCTCGATGTTGAAGCCTTTGACTTCACCGGCAAAACGGGTACTGAAAGCTTGCGCGTCAAACTTGGTGATGGTGGCAATACCGGATTTTCCCTCGAGCGCCGCCGCCCACGTGTCGGCAACGTTGTTGCCGATCGGGGAAACGGCGCCCAGGCCGGTAATGACAACACGACGGTTTTTAGAACCTCTCAAGCGATTCTCCTAAAGTCGATCGGGCGGTAAATCAGGCCTTGACGTGTGCAGTAGCGTAGTCGATCGCTTGCTGTACGGTCGTGATCTTTTCTGCCTGTTCGTCAGGGATTTCCATTTCGAATTCGTCTTCCAGGGCCATCACCAGCTCGACGGTGTCCAGCGAGTCAGCGCCCAGGTCGTCGACGAACGAGGATTCGATCTTGATGTCTGCTTCTGCGACGCCCAGTTGCTCAGCGACGATTTTCTTAACGCGTTGTTCGATATCCGACATGTTATGGCTCCATTTGTTTGTTACGGAAAGCGCGCATTTTATCAGGTTTGCGCACTGAAAAACTAATTTCGATGTCTGCCGCTAATTTACTGCAAACTCTTTCGAAATCACTGGTAAAAGACGGGAATCGGCATTTTTATTCATGCCCAAACCCATCAATTCATGTACATACCGCCGTTCACGTGCAAGGTGGTGCCGGTGATATATGCCGCTTGCGGCGACGCCAGGAAGGCCACCGCCGCGGCGATATCCTCCGGCTTGCCCAGGCGCGCCAGCGGAATCTGCGTCAGCAGCGCCGCGTGTTGCTCTTCGCCCAGCGCCTTGGTCATGTCGGTGTCGATGAAGCCCGGCGCCACGCTGTTGACGGTGATGTTGCGGCTGCCGATCTCGCGCGCCAGCGCGCGGCCCATGCCCTCGACGCCGGCCTTGGCGGCGGCATAGTTCATCTGGCCTGGATTGCCCGACGACGCCACCACCGAAGTGATGTTAATAATACGCCCAGTTTTCGCTTTCATCATGCCGCGCAGTACGGCGCGCGACAAACGGCCGACGGAACTGAGGTTGGTGGCGATGACGCTGTCCCATTCCTCGTCCTTCATGCGCATGGCCAGCTGGTCCTGCGTGATGCCGGCGTTGTTGACCAGGATGCCGACGGCGCCGACCGTTTTGGTGATCTCGTCGATGACGGCGGCGCAACGCGCGGCGTCGGTCACGTTCAGGACCATGCCCTTGCCCGCCTCGGCGCCGAACTCGGCCAGGTAGGCGCTGATCGCCTCGGCGCCCGCCTCGGTGGTGGCGGTGCCGATCACGCGCGCGCCCTGGCGGGCCAGCTCTTGCGCGATGGCCTTGCCGATGCCGCGCGATGCGCCCGTGACCAGGGCGACTTGATTTGCTAAATTCATGGTTGTCCTTCTACGTAAATAACGAGTGTGCCTGAAGTTCTTTGATTTACCTTCGCCGCTTACTTGAGCGAGGTCAAGATGCGGTCCAGCGAAGCCTGGTCGGTGATGGCGTCGCCCGCCAGGGTGGCGTCGATGCGCTTGGTCAGGCCCATCAGCACCTTGCCGGGACCGCATTCGACCACCTGGGTGATGCCTTCGGCGGCAACCTTTTGCATCGTCTCGACCCAGCGCACCGGCGCGGCGGCCTGGCGCACCAGCGCGTCCTTGATGGCGGCCGGATCGTTGAGCACGGCGACGTCGACGTTGTTGATCAGCGCGATCTGCGGCGCCGAGAAAGCCAGGTCGGCCATGTAGTCGCGCAGGCGGTCCGAAGCGGGCTTGAGCAGCGACGAGTGGAACGGTGCCGACACCGGCAGCTTCATGGCGCGCTTGGCGCCCTTGGCCTTGGCGATTTCGCAGGCGCGCTCGACGGCGGCGGTTTCGCCGGCGATGACGACCTGGGCCGGCGCGTTGAAGTTGACCGCCTCGACCACCGAACCCGGCGTGGCGGCGACCGCCTCGGCGCAGGCGGCGCGGACGTCGTCGTCCGACAGGCCCAGCACCACGGCCATCGTGCCCTGTCCGACCGGCACGGCTTCCTGCATCGCTTGCGCGCGGAAGCGCACCAGCGGCACCGCGTCCTTGAACGCGATCACGCCGGCGGCGACCAGCGCCGAATATTCACCCAGGCTGTGGCCGGCGACGATAGCCGGCAGCGGGCCGCCGGCGGCGATCCACGCGCGGTAGGTGGCGACGGCGGCGGTCAGCATGACCGGCTGGGTATTGGTGGTCAGGTCCAGCTCTTCCTTGGGGCCTTCGGCCATCAGCTTGCCCAGGTCGAAGTTCAGCGCATCCGACGCCTCGGCGATGGTCTGCGCCACCACCGGGTTGCCGGCGAAGCCGTCCATCATCGCAATCGCCTGCGAACCCTGGCCTGGAAATACAAAAGCAAATTTAGTCATTACATCATCCATCTCGTTAATTTTCGTAGGGCGGATTAGCGAAGCGTAATCGGACATGCATGCGTCTCGACGGCGGACGCATTGGCCGATTACGGCGTTCCGCCTAATCCGCCCTACGTGATCCCGCGGTTACGCTAACACGGTCTAATGACAACGTTGCTACCGCCGGGCTCGTTAGAACTCTAATTCTAATTCAACCTCAAAAACGCGCCAGAACCGCGCCCCAGGTGAAACCACCGCCGACGCCTTCCATCAAGATGTTCTGCCCCTTCTGGATACGGCCATCGCGCACCGCGACATCCAGCGCCAGCGGTATCGACGCGGCCGACGTATTGCCGTGCTGGTCAACGGTAACCACCATCCTCTCCAGCGGCAGACCGAGCTTCTTGGCGGTGCTGTTCATGATGCGGATATTGGCCTGGTGCGGAATCAGCCAGTCGATCTGGTCCTGCGCCATATTGGCTTTTTCCAGCGCCTCGTGGGCCACCTTCTCCAGCACCGACACGGCCAGTTTGAACACCGCCGGGCCGTCCATGTACAGGTAGGCCTCGCCGGCCACCGCGCCGCCGAACGAATCGGGCATGCAGAGGATGCCGGAATGGCGGCCGTCCGCGTGCAGCGCGGTCGCCAGGATGCCCGGCTCTTCCGACGCGGTCAGCACCACTGCGCCGGCGCCGTCGCCGAACAGCACGCAGGTGGTGCGGTCGTTGAAGTCGAGGATGCGCGAGAACACTTCCGAGCCGATCACCAGCACGTTCTTGTTCATGCCGGCGCGGATGAAGGCGTCGGCGGTCGACATCGCGTAGACGAAGCCGCTGCAGACGGCCTGCACGTCGACGGCCGCGCCGTTGTTGGTGATGCCCAGCTTTTGCTGGACGATGCAGGCCGTGCTCGGGAAGCTGCCGAAGAAATCGGGGGTCGAGCTGGCCAGCACGATCAGGTCGATATCGTTGGGCTGCAAGCCGGCCATGTCGAGCGCGCGCTTGGCGGCGTTGACGGCCAGGTCGGACGATTTTTGGTCCGGCTCGGCGAAGTGGCGCGCCGAGATGCCGCTGCGGCTGACGATCCACTCGTCCGAGGTCTCGATGCCCTTCGCGGCGAGCTGATCGGTCAGATCCTGGTTGGTGACACGCCGCTCAGGCAGATAGCTGCCGGTGCCGATTATTTTGCTGTACAAAGTCATGCCGTCCACCATTCCACTAAATAGTTGAGCTTGGTACTTCCGGGGTTTCGGTGTTGCGCGGCATGAGTTCGGCGATTAACGTCGAAATGTGCGGCAACACATCATTTTTTGCAGCATCATACGCCCGCTTGATCGCCCATTCAAAGGAATATGCGTCGGCGCCGCCATGGCTCTTGAACACCAGGCCGCGCAAACCGAGCAGGCTGGCGCCGTTGTAGCGCGACGGCGACAGGCGGTTTTTGATGGCTTTCAACGCGCCGCCGCCGATCAGGGCGCTCAGCATCGTCAACGGATTGCGTTTGAATTCGGTCTTGACGGTGTCGGCGAAGAAGCGCGCCACGCCCTCCACCGCCTTCAGGGTGACGTTGCCGACGAAGCCGTCGCAGACGACGATGTCGGTGGTGCCCTTGAAGATATCGTTGCCCTCGACGTTGCCGTAGAAGTTGAGCGCGCCGCGTTCGTGGTCGGCCTGCAGCAGCTTGCTGGTGGCCTTGACGACGTCGTTGCCCTTGATGTCCTCGGTGCCGACGTTGAGCAGGCCCAGGGTCGGGCGCTCGATGTTTTCCATGGCCGACACCAGCACCGACCCCATGATGGCGAACTGGTGCAGGTGGTGCGGTTCGCAATCGACGTTGGCGCCCAGGTCGAGCATGTAGGTCGGACCGCCCTTCTGGTTCGGCATGATGCTGCAGATGGCCGGACGGTCGACGCCGGTCATGGTCTTGAGCACGTAGCGGGCGACGGCCATCAGCGCGCCGGTGTTGCCGGCCGAGACGCAGGCCTGGGCATTGCCGCCCTTGACCTGCTCGATGGCCACGCGCATCGACGAATCCTTCTTGCGGCGCAAGGCTACCTCAAGCGGATCGTCCATGGTGACTTGTTCGGATGCATGCACGACGGACAGGCGCGGATGCGCTTCGGCGTGATGTTTTTTTAGCTCTGCGCGGATAACGTCTTCCAAACCGACGAGTATCAGTTCAGCCTCTGGTTCGCGTTTGACGAAGGAAATAGCTGCGGGGATGGTGACCGATGGACCGTGATCTCCGCCCATGCAGTCGATAGAAATTTTGATTGTCATTGTTTTGATTCAGTACCACGCTCCAGCCCTTGTCTGGGCAAGCTGCGGCAAGCGGCGGACCACTGAAACCCAGGTCTACGCGTTTCAAAATGACGGTGTGCAAAAGAGGATTGCAGCCGATGAAAAAAGAAAAAGCGATGCTTCATAAGACAGCACCGCCTATTTCCAGGTCCAGCAAAAGCGTCGATTACTCGTCGTTTTTGGTTTTCAGGACTTTACGGCCACGATAAAAGCCGTTAGGGCTGATGTGGTGACGCAGGTGCGTTTCGCCGGTGGTTGGCTCGATACCCAGTTGTGGAGCAACCAGGAAATCGTGCGAACGGTGCATACCGCGCTTCGAAGGGGACTTCTTGTTCTGTTGAACTGCCATGTTAATGACTCCTAATACATAAGTTCTAAAATTTTAACACATTCGACCAGCAAATACATGCGAATCGAGTATCCTGCCGGCAAAACGGAACCGGCATAGTTAAACTGAGATTTACTACATTGCCCTACTGACTTGCCATACTCGACTACAACACGTGCGTGGCACGTACTTTACGTACTACTTGTTCGGTCTTACTTGTTCGGTACTTATTCGGATTTGAGGCCCTTGAGGGCGTCGAACGGCGAGATTTTCTCGCTTTTCGCCTTGTCCAGCAGGGCGCTATCGGGGCAGACATCATGTTTCGGCGTATGCGGCAGGGCCAGCAGCGCCTCGTCTTCCACCAGATCCGCCACCGTCATGGTGCGGCTACCGACGATCACGTCGATCGTCTCGTCGTCGATCATTTCTTCGATTTCATCCGCCTGCTGATCGTCCTTACCCAGCATCAACAGCGTCGACGAATCGATGGTGTGGGCGTAGGGGGTCAGGCAGCGCTGGCAGACCAATTGCACGGTGCCGGCGACCGACAGCTTCAACTGCGGGAAGCCCATCTTGCCGGTGCCTCCTTCGACCTTCCAGGTGATGGTGCCCGAGGTATCGGCACAATCCTTGGTCAGGCGGGTCATTTCGGCAACAGGCGTCACGCCTTGCTGGCTGCCGTTGCTCCGACAAAACTCAAAAGCGTCGATGACAATAGCATTCATTACAGAAAATTCCCCGGAAAACCTGCGATAATAACAGGGTTTTCGGCATCAAGTCAAAGCCTGCGCGGCTTTTTCCTGCTTTTCGTCTTTTTCCGTCGCTGTCCAAGCCGGCGACAGAGCATATAACATTCCCCCTATGACATCAAGCGCAACCGCTCAAATCGCCCCACAACGGCTCGTTTTGGCCTCCAGTTCGGCCTATCGCAAGGAATTATTATCACGGCTACAACTGCCGTTCGAGGTCGCCGTGCCCGACATCGACGAGGCGCCCCTGCCCGGCGAAACGCCGAGCGCCACGGCGCTGCGCCTGGCGCGTGAAAAAGCCGCCGCCGTGGCCGCCAAGCTGCCCGGCTGCATCGTCATCGGCTCCGACCAGGTCGCCACATTGGACGGCGAGCAGATCGGCAAGCCGGGCAACCACGCCAACGCGCTGGCCCAGCTGCAAAAGATGCGCGGGCGCGAAGTCGTCTTCCACACCGCGCTGTGCGTCTGGGACGGGCGCGCGGCCGATCCCGCCGCCGCCGCGCAGGTCGAGGATATCCGCACCATCGTGAAGTTCCGGGACCTGCCCGACGCCGAGCTCGACGCCTACCTGCGCATCGAACAGCCGTACGACTGCGCCGGCAGCGCCAAGAACGAAGCGCTCGGCATCGCCATCCTCGAACGCATCGACAGCAGCGACCCGACCGCCCTCACCGGCTTGCCTTTGATCGCGCTGACAGGCATGCTGCGCAAGATCGGCGTTTCCTTTTTCAATACTTAATCAAATAAACCCCAGATTTCTATGCCCGGCACCCTCTTTTTAATACCGAACACCCTGGGCGAGACTGAAGCCCTCTCCTCCGTCCTGCCCGAACAGGTGCAACAGATCACCTCGCAGCTGGATTATTTCGTGGCGGAGAACGCCAAGACCGCGCGCGCCTTCCTCAAGCTGGTCAATGCCAACCATGCGCTGGCCAAGCCGCTGCAGGAGATCACCATCTCCGAACTGAACGTGAACACGCCGGCGGCCGCGCTGGCCGGCCTGCTGGCGCCGCTGCTGGCGGGCCGCGACGGCGGACTGGTGTCGGAGGCCGGCGTGCCGGCCGTGGCCGATCCCGGCGCCGACCTGGTGCGGCTGGCGCATCAGCACAATATTCCGGTGCGGCCGCTGGTGGGGCCGTCGTCGCTGTTGCTGGCGGTGATGGCGAGCGGCCTGAACGGGCAAAGCTTCGCCTTCAACGGCTATCTGCCGACCGACGCCGCGCAACGCGCCACGCGGATCAAGGAGCTGGAGACGCGCTCGCGCAAGGAAAAGCAGACGCAGCTGTTTATCGAGACGCCGTACCGCAATGCCGCGATGCTGGAGGCATTGGTGGCCGGCTGCGCGCCGTCGACGCTGGTGTGCGTGGCGACGGATCTGAGCCTGGCGTCCGAGACGATCCGCACGATGACGGCGGCGCAATGGAAAAGCGCCAAGGCGCCGGATTTCCACAAGAAGCCGACCGTTTTCCTGCTGCTGGCGCAATAACCGATCCGCAGGTAGGGACCATGCCATAGCTGGCGAAACCCGCGCGGCATTGCGATGGCCGCAACACCGATCAAGGCCGGTCGCGGCACGATGCGTGCAGTGTCAGGGAAGCCCGGCGATAATCATGTCGAGCTCACGGCGGTCTTTCGCCACACGCTGCATTTCACCCTTAAGTTGCTCAAATCGACGGAGTCCTTCTTCCCCCATAAAAGTGGGGGCCGTCGCTCCGGCAAGAATCGACGATTTTTTATACGGTGAAAGAAAGTCAAACGATTGGTTGTCGAGCATATTCATCATGGCGCCGAGCATTTCGGCGCGCATGTCGACAGGCCAGCGAGTCGCGTAGCTGAACTGGTCGCCGAATTGTTCTTCGATCAGCTCCTTGATGTGCAGGTGCGCTACAAAGCTGTCGCCTAGAAAGCGCCGGATCAAGGATTGCATCCTCGTCTCGTCCCCGCCGTTAGACCTGGTTCTAGCAGCCTGCAAAAATTTCGCCATGGCCGGCGCGGCAGCGCGTTCGGTGTTTTGCGACTGCCAGATCGACAGGCAGGACACTTCGCAGGTCATTCCGCGGGTTGCGAGGAAATCGTGCACCATGCTGTACATCGTCAGCAGGCTTTCACCCGAGGTCGAATAATCGACCAGCACCATTTTGTCTGTGGAAGCAAGATAGGGAGCGAGCATGCTCTCGAAGTGCGGACGGGTTTGTTGCCGGGCCGTGGCAATGACGTCGTCCGTCAGGTCGTCCAGGCGCGCGCCGGAAAATGGCAGCATGCACACCTTGGGTGTCAATGTCTGTAGCCAGGCCGCGATAGGCGTCGGGCTTCGGCCCACGCATACGTACAGGCAATCGGCGCCCATTTTTTTGAAAATATGCCCGCCGAGCTTGCAAAAGCCGTACAGCGCCAGCTCCTTGTTCGCCAGCGGCGACCCGCCCCCCGCCAGAATCCGCACCATGTTGCGCTTCACCGTGTTATTGATGCGGTATTCGACTTCCTCCTGCCGCGCAACCGTTACGCCTGTTTCGCCCAGGCGCGTAGGCGGCCGAATGATCGCCAGATCGTCGAAGGCACGCGGCAGGCTATGGATACGATGCCGTATATCCTGTAGCAACTGCCCGCTCTCACTGGCCAAGTAGGTCTTTTTGACCTGATCATCGAAAATCAACGACCGCAAGGCGGTGCGCTCCAGCGGAGTCAGTGTTGCCGTAGCAATTACATTGCTCAACTGCGCAACGCTGCTGATTTTGACGGTGGTGGCGGACGGCGAGGTCTGCAGGTAAATCATACTGATCACTCCAATGAATGGCGAAGTCGAAGGCGGCGGTGCATTGCATCAAGGTTGTACCTTTATGCAGACACTTACGACCTCGATGGCAAATTGGATGCAAACATATGCGTATAGCAGCGCTGGGGTCGGGATTGGTGGGGTCGAAACAGGAAAAACTTCTGTCGGCGAAAAAGCAGCCACAAAAGCCGCCCCGGCAAAAAGAGGGGTTGCGCGTCCAAAGCCGCACCACGGAGACACGTAGGGCGGATTAGCGCAGCGTAATCGGCCATCGTCGAGCCGGCGACGGCGCATCGATGGCCGATTACGGCGTTCCGCCTCTCAAGGCCTACCGGCAGGTAGGCCGCCTCCTTCGGAGGGCCCCCCGGGCGGATTGGCGGGCCTCGCCCGCTAATCCGCCCTTGTATCTTGAACGAGTTAGTGGTTAGCTACCATTAACTGAGGTGAGGGACATCCTGTATCCGCCCTGAAGGCTCGACCTTGTCACGTAGATTAGGCCCTTCACCTCTCCTCCACACCAATTATTTGA
>CAUPJZ010000039.1:0-63369 GCA_963511605.1 uncultured Duganella sp.
GATCGAGGAGCCCGCGCGCCTCGAGGCGGGGGGGGGGCCCGGCGACCTCCGCCAGGGGGGCGGGGGGGGGGCCCCCCGGGCCGGGCGCGGCACCGGGGCGCGCCTGGCCGGGAAGGGCGTCCGGGTCGGCGGCGGCGCCCGCTTCAGCCTGGCCCGCCTGGCCCGGCTGGCCGGGAACGGTGGCGGCCGGCGGCCGGCCGGTGCCGGCTTGCTGGCCGGCCGCTTGCTGCGACGGCAGCGACGGCGAATACAGGGCCTCGCCGCCATCGGCGGCGGCGCCTTCGCTGTAGACCACGGCGGGGGAGGCGCCGGGCGTGCCGGTGCCGAGCTGGAAGGTCGGACGGGGCGAGGCGGTCAGCACCGTCAGCGGCACCTGGTCGCCGACGTTGACGCCGGGCGGCAACATCATCCGCACGGCGTTGTCGGCCACCTTGACCAGCGAGCTGCCGTCGTTGAAACGGGACATGACCTCGGCCGTCACCGACTTGCCGACCATGCCTTGCAGCGCGCGCTGGAAGAGGGCCTGGCGGTCGTCGCCGACGGCCGCGCCGGCGCCGACGCCGTCGGCCGGCCGGACGGGCATGACGGCGGCGTCAAAGCGCGGCAACATGACGCCGGCCCGCTTTAAACGCTGCCGTAGGCGCTAACCACGCGCCGTTCCGTGCCCGTCGAGTTGATCAGTTTGGACAGCTGCTCCATCCACGGCATCGTCAGATCGCGGATCTGGCGGTCGGCGTTGAGCATCTGGCGTATCAGTTCGATCTTGCGTTCGCGCTCGGCGCCGCGCATCGGCGCCGGCGCCTCCTGCTCGCGCAGCGACTGCACGTGGACGGCCACGCGCTCCTCGAGCAGCACCAGCATGTCCCAGTCGCTGCGGGTGGCGGCCTGGACCATCTGCTCGGTCAGGGCGGCCATGGCGGCGTACACGGATAAAATTTCTTGGCTCGTCATCATGGATCAGGCGCTCGCGAGGTTGGGTTGTTTGATGCCGGTGGCGGCGGGGGTGTCGGCGATGGCGTTCCAGGCGTCGCGCAGCTCGATGAGCAGGCGCTGCACTTCCTCCACGATGGCCGGGTCGTTGTTGATGTTGGCCGTCAGCAGGCGTCCGCTCATGTACTCGTACAGCGAGTCGAGCCCCTCGGCGATCTCGCCGCCGGCCTTTTTGTCGAGCGCGGCGCGCAGGCCGCTGTCGATGATCATGATGGCCTTGGAGATCGACTTGCCCTTCTCGGCGATATTGCCGCTGCGTATGCCGCCGAGCGCCGCGTTCAACGCCACCAGCGCGCCGTCGAACAGCATGACGATCAGCTTGTGGGGGCTGGCGGCCACAACGCCTGTTTCCATGCCAACCTTGGCATAGGCATGCACGCCAGTGTGTCGAGATCCGAACATATTCCGTCTCCTGTGTATGGGTTCGCGTTAGCTGTTGGCCGACAGGGCCGCCAACTGTTGCGTCAAAAACGACGTCGTCGTGTTCATGTTGGAAATGAGGACATCGAGCGCCGAATACTGCTTGCGGTAGCGCGCCTCGATGTCGACCAGGCGCACGCTGAAGGCGTCGCGCTGCTTGGTGATGTCGGCCACGGTTTTATTCAGGCCGGTGGTGCGGCTCGTCAGCGCGCCCTGGGCGCCCAGGTAGCCGGCCGTCAGCGTGTTGAGCTGGTAGGCATAGCCTTGCGAGAAGCCGAAGGTGCCGCGCGAGCCGGTGGTGTCGCCCGCCACCGTCACTTTCAACCCGTCAACGACCGCGCCGGGCGCGCCGGTGAGTGTCTGGCCGTCGCCGGTGGCGGTGAAGCCGCCGATGGTGCCCGCCACGTCAAGACCATTGACCGAGGCGCCGCCGCCGAAAATCGTGGACGTCGGGCTGCCGCTGTCGCTCGAAACGGTGATATTCGACTTGGCGCCATAGCGCGTCGATTCAAGCTTGAGCTTGCCGTCATCGCCGATCGTGGCCGCCACGGTCGCGCCGGCCGTCGAGAATTGGCTCACGCCGTTGATCGTCGATTGCAGCATGGTGGCCAACTGGCTCGGATTGTAGGTGCCGGCCGGGATGCTCACCGTTTGCGTGTTGGCCAGCGCGGCCGGCACCGTATCGTTGAGTGTGATGGTCCAGGTGGTGCCGGCGTCGATCGTGGTTTCGGGCGGCAGCACGGCGGTGCCTTGCAACGTGCCCTTGGTGGCCAGTTGCGTGATATTGATGGCGTAATCGCCGGCCTTGGTCTTGGGGCCGGAGCTGACGAATTTCACGTCGGGATCGGTGCTGCGCCCGACCGCCGCGAACAAGCCGGCGATATCGTTGTAGTTGTTGTCGATGGCTTTTTGCAGCTTCGAGCTGTCTAGCGACAGCGTGCCGTCCTTTTGGAACGCGATACCGATCTGCGACAGGTTGGTCAGGCTGGTCCCTTGCAACCCGGTGATGGTGGTGGAGAGCTGGGCGCGGATCGACGCTTGCAGCGTGCGCAAGGTCGTGTCGCCGAGCAGCGGACCGCCGGTCTTGGTGTCGGCATTGTATCCGCCCAGCGCGGTCATCTGCGTGTTGAGTTCGTTGTACGCCTTGACGAAACCGTTGACCGAGGCCGTCAACGCTGCGGTGTCCTTGGACACCGTCAACGTCGACGCGCCGACCTTGAGCGTGCTGATGGTCACGCCCTCGATCGCGCCCGAGATGCCGAGGCTGGCGCTGGTGACGTCGATGCCGTTGACGGTGGCCTTGGTGTCCGAGGCGGCCGCTTTCTGGCTCAGGTTCTGCACGCCCTTGGGATCGTAGGCCAGCAGGCTCTCCAGCGCCGGATCGGCCGGGTCGCCGCCGGAACCGGACAGCGTGATTTTCATCGTCGAACTCTGGCCGGTGGCGGTGGACGTCAGGATCAGGCGGTTCGGGGTGGCATTGGCGCCGGTCGAACCGTCCGAGACGATGCTGGCGGTGACGCCGAAATTGCCTTTGTTGATGGCGTCCCGGATGCCCGACAACGAGTTGTTGCTGCTGTCGATGACGATGTTGCCGCTGGTGCGGTCGGCGTCGGCCGCGAAGTCGGCGCCCAGGTAGGCGCCGCCGGTGCCGGCGGTCAGACCGGCGCCTCCCGGATTGGTGCCGCCGACCTTGATCGGGCTGCCGTCGGCCGACACCAGCGAAATCGCACCGACGGCCGTGGTGCTCGAACCGATGTTGGCCGCGCCGCTGTTGCCGATGCCGCCCGTGACCGTGCCCGACACCGCCTCGGCGATGGCGATGTTGCTGCCGTCGGCGTTGGTGAATTGCAAAGTGCCGTCGGCGGCGCTGCCGGTGTAGGTGATGTTGGCGTCGGCCAGCGCGCGCGCGGTGGCCGTGTTGCCGGTCAGGGCGGCGTCGATCGAGGCCGCCGTCACGCCGGACCCGCCGGCCACGCCGTCGGCCTGGACGGCGATTTCCACCCCGCCCACGGACAGCGAATAGGTGCCGCCACCGCTGGTGTCGACCTGGCCGAAGCTCGAGGCGCCGGCGGCGCCGAACAGGGTGGCGCTGGTGACGGTGGGCGCGGCCTTGGCCGAGACGCCGGTGGTGGTGCTCTTGGCGTTGATGGCGTCGGCCAGCAGACGCGCGCTGCGCGTGGTGCCGTCGGTGGCGATGGCGGTGCCGTTGATGCTCAGCGCGCCCGGGGTCAGGCCGCCGGTGCTCAGGCTGGCGCCGAGCGCGCCACCGGTGATGCCGAAGGTGCCGCCGCTGACGGTGCCGAGCGAGAAATTGATGGTGGTCTTGGCGCCCAGGCCGATCGACGAGGTGGTCGATTTGTAGCCGCCGGAGGCCAGCACCTGGGCCTGGGCGATCTGGGTGACGTTGACGCGGTAACTGCCCGGTTTGGCGCTGCTGGTGGCGGTGGCGGTGAAAATGGAGGCGTCGCCCGGCGCCGTCGACATGGTTTGGAAGCCGCTCAAGGACGTCAGGCTCGACAGCGACGACTGGAAGGCGCCGAGCGCACTCGACAGGTTGCCGAACGCCGATACCTGCGCCAGATAGCTGGCCGACTTCTTGTCGAACTGGGTCAGCGGTGCCGACTCCGCCACCATCAGCTTGCTGATGATGTCGTTGACCTGAAGGCCTGAGCCGATGCCTGGGGATGAGATAGCCACAATGCGCTCCTAAGTAAAGCAATAATATAAGACAATATCGGCAGAATCAAACCGGACTTGAGAGGGGAGATTACCGGCCTGTTCGGGCAAAGCGGAAAAACAGGCGGCAGTGCCGAATAGGAGGGGGCCACCGAGGCGAACGCTGCGGGGCAGGCTGGGCATCGTCTTCGAAAAGCATGCCCGAAAAGAAGAAAAAGCGGCGCGCGCGTGGCGCGGCCGCTTCATGCGGTCTGCTGAATCAGCAGGCCGGCTGTGCTGGATTTCGATTCCAGCGCCTTGGCGATTTCCAGCGCTTCCGGGGTCGGAATCTGGCGCAACACTTCCTTGGTGGTCTGGTCGATCACCTTGACGACGGTGCGCTTGCTGTCATTGTCGATGGAAAACTCCAGGCCCTGCGACTTGTCCAGCGACGCCTTGTTGAGCCGCGAGACCGCTTCCTTGAGCTGTTCGGCGTTCGGCACGCTGGCCGGACCCTTGACCGCGGCCGCGGTGTCGACGGCGATGGCAGGTGCGCGCGGAGCGCCCAGCGATGCTGCCGCATCGCTGCCGACGGCGGCGCGATCGGCCGGGCGGGCCGGCGCGGCGGAGCCTATGGTATCGATAGTCATGATGTTTCCTTTACGAAAAATCCCCGACTGACGAAAATCAGCCGGGGAACCTAGTCAGAGTGACTGTACGACGTCAACCCTGCCCCGGATCTTAACCACGCAGCAGCGACAGCACGCCGTTCGGCAGCGAGTTGGCCTGCGCCAGCATCGCGGTACCGGCCTGCTGCAGAATCTGACCACGGGTCAGGGTTGCCGTTTCCGCAGCAAAGTCGGTATCCTGAATCCGGCTACGCGAAGCGGACAAGTTTTCCGTGGTCGTGTTCAGGTTGGCGATGGTCGACGCGAAACGGTTCTGGATCGCACCGAGCGAGGCCCGGTTGCTGTTGATCTGGTTCAGCGCCGAGTCGATGGTCTTCAGTGCCGCGTTCGAGCCTTCGACAGTGCTGACATCCAGCTTGGCGACCGATTGCAGGTCCGAACCGATGGCGGTGTTGGCCGTGCCGCCGATGACCGAGGTGCCGTCCGACGAGATCGAGAAGCCGCTATCGGACGAGAACGTCAGCGAGCCGCCAACCACGGCCGACTGGTTGCTGCCGCCGGCCGGGATGGCGACCTTGGCGGCATCGACCGCCGCAGTGGTGCCATTGGCTGGCGTCGAGGCGCCGGCGATCGAGGCGGTGCCCAGGCCCGTGGCGGTATCGGCCACCTGGTTGGTCAGCTTGATGTCGTCGCCGTTGGCGTTGCTCAGCACCAGCGAAGCGGCGCCTGCGCCGTCCTTCTTGATGGCCGCCGTGATCGCGGTGGTGCCGCTTTGGGCATTGATGGCCTGCGCCAGGGCCGACAGGTCGCCGCCGACCACTTTGGCCGAAATCGTCACCGCCTTCGAGTTGGCGTCCTTGGCCACGGAGTTGGCGCCGCGCAGATCGAATTGCACCGCGCCGTCGGTGATGCCGGTGATGGTGGCGCTGGTCGAGGCCAGCGCGCTGACGCCGGTCGTGCCGCTCAGGGCGTTGACGTCCGAGGCGATCTTGGCCGCGCTCGCGCCGACCGCGACCGACACGTCGGTGCTCACACCGGTGCCCGACTTGACCGTCAGTTTTTCAGCAGTGGCGATGTTGTTGGTGCCGGTGGCCGTGTCGCTGGCGAACGCTTGCGACAGCGCGGTGGCCAGCGTGCCGCCGGTGGCCGACTTCAGCGTGTTGTTGCCCAGATCGGTCGCCTTGGCCGACTGCACGCCCACATTGATGGTTTGGTTGGCGTTGGCGCCGACCTGGAACTGCGACGACGTCAGCGAACCGTCCAGAACGTTTTGGCCGTTGAACTGGGTGGTGGTGGCGACGCGGTCCAGCTCTTGCGACAGGGCCGATACCTCGTTCTGGATCGACTTGCGGTCCGAATCGGAGTTGGTGCCGTTGGCGGACTGGACGGCCAGTTCGCGGATACGTTGCAGCAGATCGCCAGCAGTGCTCAAGCCACCTTCGGCCGTTTGAGCCAGCGAGATACCATCGTTGGCGTTGCGCGCAGCCTGTTGGTTACCGCGAATCTGCGACGTGAAGCGCTCGGAAATTGCCAGGCCGGCCGCATCGTCCTTGGCGCTGTTGATGCGCAGACCGGAAGACAGACGCTGCAGCGAGGTCGACAGGGAAGCTTGCGAGGTGCTCAGGTTACGTTGCGAGTTCAGCGATGCGATGTTGCTATTGATGACTTGTGCCATGATGTTTCTCCAGATTACTTCGATTTGGGCTAGATGCTCATTTCACTTTGGTCTGTCTCCCTGTTCCGAGACAATCAAACCGCTGTTGTAATGATTAACGGTTGCCCTGTGGGAAAATTTAGGGTGGGAAACAGCAAGAAATTGTCATTCTCCACCCTCAAGTTCGTCCCGTGTGTCCGCTTAAACGACCGCGAAACGGGAATCTTTAGGGGCGAAATAATTATTTTTCACCCTGTTTTAGATGAAAAAAAACCCGGCGATGGCCGGGCTGGGGTGCGTTCTAGGGGCGGCAGCGCCCGTTTGTGGTCGGTTCGACCACTGGTCGGCCACTAGTCTGCGATCACCACCCGGTTCTTCCCGGTCTGTTTGGCAGTGTACATCGCTTTGTCGGCCCGCTTGACCAGTTCGGTCTGCTCCTCGTTGGGACGGCGCAACGCCACCCCGGCCGAGAACGTGATCAGGACCTTCTCGTTATCGTGCAGGAAGAAGTGCTTGGTGAGCTCGCGCTGCAGGCGGGTCATCGTGGTGGCGGCCGCCTCGACCGAGGTCTCGGGCATCAGGATCAGGAATTCCTCGCCGCCGAAGCGGGCGATCACGTCCATCGAGCGCAGCGTGTCCTTGACGATCTTGACCAGGTGCTTCAACGCGGCGTCGCCGGCGATGTGGCCGTAGGTGTCGTTGAGCTTTTTGAAATCGTCCAGGTCGAGGATGGCGATGCACAGCGGCGTGCCGCGGCGGTCGGCGCGGGCGGTCTCGCGCTCGAAGACGTCGTCCAGGCCACGGCGGTTGAGGCTGCCGGTCAACTGGTCTTCACGCACCAGTTCGCTCAAATGCTGCAGCTTGGCCTCGAGCGCGTGGATGCGCGTCTCGGCGTCCTGCACCTCCTGGCGCGCCAAGACCATCTTGTCGCGCGCCTTCAGCGCTTCGCTCTGCACCAGGCGGGTTTCCTTGAGCACCTCGTCGAGGATGCTGTTGAGTTCGGAGATATTGTCGGCCTTGCTGATCTTTTCCGAATAGCCGCCGATCTTCTCGTGGAAGTCGCCGGTCGAGGCGGCGACTTGGCCGAGGCGGTCGATAAAGGTCATCATCATGTTCTTGACGGTGAGCTTGACGTCCGACAGGCTGTGCTTGAGCTGGCCCTGCTTATAGATCACTTCCTTGAGGCTGCGCGTGGCTTCCTCCAGCGCGCGCACGTCGAGCGGGCCGGCGATCAGGTTTTGCACCGATTCGATCTGACCGCGCAGCCAGCTGTCGTCGTCGAGCAGCTCGCTGACGTTCTCGAGCAGCAGCTTGAACAGGCGCAGCAGCAATTCCTGCTGCTCGCCGCTGTCGCCGCCGCGCAGTTCGATCTGGAAGCACAATTGTTTCAGCCGCAGGCCGATCTCGGCCAGCGCCTCCTCGCTGTGGGCCAGCTTGGTGGCCGCGCCAAGGGATTCGGCCTCGGCCACGAGCACCGGCGCGCCGCTCAGCAGCGAGGCGACGGCGAAGGTCAGGGTGCGGCTCAGCAGGTCGCGCAGCACGCGGCTTTGTTCGTCGTCGGCGTCGACGCCGGCGATCTCGATGCCTTTTTTGGCGACGAAGTGGCGCTCGACCAGTTGCGACAGCGTCTTGGCGTAGCCTTCCCAGTCGCGCGTCTTGACGGCGCGGTTGAAGCGGCGACCGAACTCGGCCAGGTCGCCGGTGTTTTCGGTCAGGCGGGTGGCGAACTGGCTCAGCACCGATTCCGGGCCGGGATCGACGCTGCCCAGCGGTGCCTGGACCGCAGGCGAGGCCGGCTCGGTGATGCCGGCGATCTCGTTATAGATATCCCGGTACGCTTCCGGCGTCGGCGCGATGCGCCGCACGGCCAGGCGCTTGAACGCCTCGCGCGCGATGTCGGCCGGATTCTGCTCGGGAGTGGATGGTTTGGACATATATGACACGCGGCCTTTTAAAAGGTTTTCTGATTACACCATGATAAGACCGTGTGCCGCATTACCAAGCCCGGATAAGGGGGCGTAAGATGCCTTTCATCAGGGCATTAAATATGTGCAATCCGTCAACCATGCCTTGCTGCGCAGCCCATGGTGCGGATTATCGGTCAGCCACTATCTTACCCGCGCCGCCGGGGCGGCAGCGTCCGATTACTCGATCAGTTGGTTTTTGATCGCATAGTGCGTCAATTCGGCACTATTCTTCAATTTCATCTTGACCAGCAAGCGCGCGCGGTATTCGCTGACCGTCTTGACCGACAGCGACAGTTCCTTGGCGATCATGCCCACCGTCTTGCCGGAGGCGATCATCGTCAGGGTCTGGTATTCGCGGTCCGACAGGGTGTCGTGGGGCGGCGCTTCGTGGTCCTCGCCGACGTGGTTGGCCAGCTCCTGCGCCAGCGCAGGGCTGATGTATTTGAGGCCGCCGGCCACCTGGCGGATCGCCGTCACCAACTCGCGCGGCGCGCTCTGCTTGGTCAGGTAGCCGGACGCGCCGGCCTTGAGCGAGCGGATCGCGTACTGGTCCTCGCGGTGCATCGACAGCATCAGCACCGCCAGCTCCGGCTTTTCCTTCTTGATTTGTTTGAGCACCTCGATGCCGCTGCGGTCCGGCATCGAAATGTCGAGCAGCATCACCTGGCATTCGGACTTGCGGAACAGCTTGACGGCGTCGAGGCCGTTCTCGGCCTCGCCCGCCACCACGATGTCGCGCGTCTCGGCCAGGATCTGTTTCAAGCCCTCCCGCACGATGGCGTGGTCGTCGGCGATGAAGACCTTGATGATGGCTTTCTCTGTCATTATTGTTTTCTTTACGTTTGCGCGATGCCCGCCGTGACATTATTTCACAGTGGTAATGTTTTCTCCAGCTATTGTAGTGCCCGCAGCAGCCGCAATGAGGGTTTCCCGCGCGGTCTCTTGTTTAATCTTGATGGCAACAACGGTTCCGCCGCCGGCGGCGTGGCTAAGCGTCAACGTTCCGCCCAAGGCGCGGGCCCGTTCGGCCATGCCGCGCAGCCCGAACGAGGCCGTCTTGGCGCGGTCGGCCTGGCGGATGCCGCAGCCATCGTCGGTGATTTTGAGCGACACGTGGTGCCGCAGGCGCGCCAGCTTGACCGTCACCCGCGTGGCGTTGGCGTGCTTGGCGATGTTGGTCAGCGCCTCCTGGGCGATGCGGAACAGCGCCGTGGCCTGGTCGTTGTCGAGCGCGATGTCGCGCTGGTTGGCGCAGAAGGTGCTCGGCACGCTGGCCTGCTTCTCGAATTCCTTGACTTGCCACTCCAGCGCCGCCACCAGGCCCAGGTCCAGCAGGGCGGGGCGCAGGTCCAGCGAAATGCGGTGCACGGCGTCGATGGTGCGGTCGACCAGCGCGTCGACGTAATCGGTTTTTTCGCGCAGCGCCGGATCGGCGTCGTCGAGGCGGGCCGCCAGCATGGCCAGCGCCATCTTGATCGCGGTCAGGTTGCCGCCCAGCTCATCGTGGATTTCGCGGGCGATGCGGGTGCGCTCCTGTTCCTTGACGCGGTCGGTGTGGGCGCTCAGCTCGGCCAGCCGGGCGCGCGACTGGCGTACTTCCATCTGTTCCAGTTTGCTCTCGGTGATGTTGGTCATCATGCCGTCCCAGCGCACGTCGCCGCCGGGCAGCGCGTGCGGCGTGGCGCGCAGGTTGATCCATTTGACGTCCTTCCAGGCGTCGACCCAGATGCGGCCCTCCCAGTTCCAGCTCCACATCGCCGACGCCGACGCCTGCATGGCTTCGCGGTAGGCGCGGCGGTCGTCGGGCAGGATCAGGTCGAGGAAGCGGCCGGGCTCGGCGTGCAGCTCGGGCGCCGTCACGCCCAGCAGGGCCAGGCAGCCGTCGCTCAGGTAGGGGAAGGAGACGCTGCCATCGGCGTGCAGCACGAACTGGTAGACCAGGCCGGGCGTGTTGGAGACGATGGCGTCGAAGCGGGCGCGCACCTCGGCCAGCTCGGCCGCCAGCGCCGCGCTGTCGTGGGGATTGTCGGATGGTGCGTTCATGGGGTAGCCGTCGGTAATGGTGTCGGGATCATGCGCGCCAGCGCGCGCGGAAACGTTTTAGCAGGCGGCGGAAGCGCGCCGTCCAGCTGCCGGGCGCCGGCATGGGCAGTGCCTGCCGCCAGCGCCGGAACCTTGCCGTCACGGCGCCGACCTGGCGCCAGGCGGCGGTGGCGCGCAGGCTCGCTATCCAGCGCTGTTTTACATCCAGGAACCAGTGCAGCAGACGGGCGAACCAGAGGATGGTCAGCAGCACCGGCCGCGTGAGCAGGTACAGCCGCGCCACGGCCGCCGCGCCGATGATTTTGGCCGCGACGATGACGATCAAGCCGGTCAGCGGGTGGCCGTTGCCCATCGCCCACAGCGCCAGCAGCTTGACGGGAAACAGCAGCACCGCCGGCAGCGCGAACAGCACCAGCGCCGCGTACGGCCCCAGGCGGCAGATCCACGCCTCGAGCCGGTGCAGCGGCGGCCACGCGGTCAGCCTTGCCATCAAGCGCGCGCCGAGCGTCCACAGCCAGTCTTCCAGCAGCAGCAACACGGCGGCCAGATACACCAGCGGCGCGAACAGTCTGCGTGCGTAGCGGCGGAAGGGTTTCATTGTTTGTTATGTTGTTCCTCTGACAGCATGATACGTGAAAGCACCGCCGGTGCGGGGAATGTCCGCTGTCGTGCGGCGCGGCGGAGGCGTGGCGGGGGTGGCAGGGGGTACAATGGGCCGCATGAATAAAGCATTTGTCAAAGAATCGGACGGGGACGACGACGAGGAAGCCGCCGCGCTGGCGCTGGCCATTCCGGCCGGGTCGAAGAACTACATCACGCCGGCCGGCTATCAGCGCATCAAGGATGAGCTGCTGCAGCTGATCGACGTCGACCGGCCGGAGGTGGTGCGCATCGTGCATTGGGCCGCGTCGAACGGCGACCGCTCCGAGAACGGCGACTATATCTACGGCAAGCGGCGCCTGCGCGAGATCGACCGGCGCATCCGTTTCCTCACCAAGCGCATGGATTCTGCGGCCATCGTCGACCCCAGCGTGCACCATGGCAGCGACCAGATCTTCTTTGGCGCCACCGTCACCTACTGCAACCAGAACGACGAGACCCGCACCATCACCATCGTCGGCATCGACGAGCTCGACCCGCTGAACGGCAAGATCAGCTGGGTGGCGCCGGTGGCGCGTGCGCTGACCAAGGCGCGCGAGGGTGATGTCGTCACGTTCCAGGCGCCGCATGGGGTGGAGGAGTTGGAGATTCTGGAAGTGAGTTATCCGGCCCCCGGCGTCGATTAAATTGCAAGTCCAATTTATAGTCATTTTAATAGCATTTTGATCGGTGGAACGGACCAAGCCGTCCGGGGTAACCGGTTTATCGATACCATGTGGCGTCGGCGCCTGCTTTCCGCTGGTCATTGTTGTCCTATGGAAGCAAGAGGCTGGAAAGCCGCTACAATGCCAAAATGAATATGGCAATTGTTAAAAATCCGCACCCAAGGCATGGTCAAGGGGCGCTTGGGATCGCCCGCCGGGTGTTCCGGCGCGGGCTGGCGGTATTGGCGATGCTGGCGCTATGCGGCGCTCCGCTGCATGCCGGCGGGATCGATTCCTACACGATAGACTACAACTTCAGCCGGCCCAATTACCGCGATCGTTATACCTTGCAGGTCTTGCGGGCGGCGTTGCAGGCCTCCAGCGCCAAATACGGCCCATACGAGCTCAGCATCTCCTCGCTGGTCATGGAGCGCGACCGCCTGATGCTCGAAATGGTCCGCGGCGAGCTGGTGAACCTGAGCGCGCAAATCTCCTCGCCGGAATGGGAGCGCAAGCTGATACCGATCCGCATTCCGATCGACAAGGGGCTGTCCAGCTACCGGGTCTCGCTGATCGACGGCCGCCGCCAGGCGCAGTTCAGCGCGATCACCAGCTTGCAGGAGTTGAAGGCCTTGTCGTTGGGCGCGGGGCGACAGTGGAGCTCGACGGCGGTATTCAGCAGCGCCGGCTTCGATGTGGTACACGGCAATTCGACCGACGGCCTGCACAGCATGCTTGCGGCGAACCGTTTCGTGCATTTCCCGCGCGGGGTGGAGGAGGCGGTCTTCGAGCACGAGAGCCATGTGGCGGCCTTCCCGGCGCTGGCCATCGAGAGCGGGATGGTCATTTATATGCCGTTGCCGCGCTATTTCTTTGTCGCGCCCGGCCACCAGCGGCTGGCGCAGCGCCTGGAGTACGGCCTGCAGTTGCTGGTCGCCGATGGCAGCTTCGATAAGATGTTCCACCAGGCCTATGATGGCGTGATCGAGAAAGTGGCGCTGCGCAAACGTCGGGTTTTCAAACTGGACAATCCGCTGCTGTCGCCCCATACGCCGGTGGGCAACAAGAAGTATTGGTACGACCCGCTCACGCACAAGTAAGCCGCACCGGATAAGGTCGCGCATTACACTGATGACAGCAGGTGGAAGCCGTTACAATGGGATGATGAATACGACAATTGACAGGAACGGGGATGGCGGCGCGGCCGCCAGGGTCCGCCGCCTGATCGGGGGCGCGCTGGCGGCGCTGGCGCTGTTCGGAGCGGTGCTGCCGGCGCGCGCGCTCGACGTCTACCGCGCTGATTTTGTCTTCAACAACCCCGATTTCCGCGACCGGTACGCCCTCGGCGTATTGCGGGCGGCGCTCGAGGCGTCCACGGGGAAGTACGGCCCCTTCGAGCTGACCTTCTCGCCGCTGATCATGGAACGGGACCGCCTGATGCAGGAAATGGTCAAGGGCGACATGGTCAACCTGACCGCGCAGGTCACCACCGAGGAGTGGGAGCGCAAGCTGATGCCGATCCGCATTCCCGTCGACAAGGGGTTTTCAGGCTACCGTATCTTCCTGATCGACGGCCGCCGCCAGGCCCGGTTCAGCGCGGTGACGGGGTTGCCGCAGTTGAAGGAGCTGGCGATGGGGTCCGGCCGGCAGTGGAGTTCGACCCCGGTGCTTCTGCACAACGGTTTCAAGGTCGTTACCGGCGCGTCGGTCCACAACCTGCAAGCGATGCTGGCGGCCGAGCGCTTTTTGTTCTTTCCGCGCTCGGTGGAGGAGGCGGTCTATGAGCGGGAGGCGTATTCGCCGGCTTTCCCGACGCTGGCCATCGAGGAGGAACTGGCGTTGTATATGCCGCTGGCGCGTTATTTCTTTGTCGCGCCGGGCGAGCGGAGGCTGGCCGAGCGGCTTGAATACGGCATGCGGGCGTTGAGCGCCGATGGCCGTCTGGACCGGTTGTTTCACCAGGCGTACGACGGGTTGATCGAGAAGGTCGGCTTGCGCAAACGGCGCATTTTCAGGCTGGAGAATCCGCTGCTGCCGCCGCAGACGCCGCTGGCCAACAAGGCGTATTGGTATGATCCGCTGGCAAACCGTAGGGCGGATTAGGCGCAGCCGTAATCGGCCATGCGGGCGCCGACGATGACGCATGCATGGCCGATTACGCTGCGCTAATCCGCCCGACGTGGTTTAGATGGAAGCTTGTTGTAGCGGGCCGCGCGGGCCGTTCTAGCTGCGCTCGCGCAGGATGCGGTTGACGCCGGCCACGCGGCGCACGTTGCGCAGCAGGCCAGCAAGGTGCACGCGGTCCTTGACCTGGATCGTGAAGCGCAATTGGTGCAGCACGTGTTCCTTGTCCTCGTCCATGCCGACATAAGTGATGTTGGCGTCGGATTCGCCGATCTCCGCCGCGACGCGCGCGAGGATGCCTTTTTCGTTGTTGATCAACAGTTTGATGCGGCTGTCGAAGCGGCGGTTCAGTTCCGTGCCCCACTTGACGGCGATCCAGCGGTCCGGTTCCTTGATCTTCTGGCGCTTGGCCAAGGTGCAGTCGTTGGTGTGCACCAGCAGGCCCTGGTCGCGGCGCAGTTGGCCGACGATCGAGTCGCCCGGAATCGGCAGGCAGCACGGCGCCAGCTGCACCGACACGCCCTCGCTGCCGCAGATCGTCACCGGATCGAGTTCGGCGGCGCTGTTGTGGTCGACCGGCGCGCTGGCCGATTCGCCGCCGCGCAGGCCGAAGATGTGGCGCGCCACCAGCGCCGCCATCCGCTTGCCGATGCCGATGTCGGCATACAGTTCGTCGAGCGACTTGGCGCTCGATTCGTTGAGCAGCCGTTCGATCAGGTGCTCTTCCAGGTCGGCGCTCATGCCCAAGGACGTCAGCGCCTGCGACAGCAACTGCTGGCCGAGCGTGATCGATTCGGGCAGGTTGATGGTGCGCAGGTGGTGGCGGATCGCCGAGCGCGCCTTGCCGGTGCGGACGAACGACAGCCACGTCGGGCTGGGGCGCGACGACGAGTCGGTGACGATTTCGACGATGTCGCCGTTGCGCAGTTCCGTGCGCAGCGAGGCCGGCTCGTTATTGATGTTGACCGCGATCGTGTGGTCGCCGATGCCGGTGTGGATCGAGTACGCGAAGTCGATCGGCGTGGCGCCGCGCGGCAGCGCGATGATCTTCGACTTCGGCGTGAACACGTACACCGAATCGGGGAACAGGTCGACCTTGACGTGTTCGAGGAATTCGGCAGAATCGCCGGTCTGCTGCTGGATGTCGAGCAGCGACTGCAGCCACGCATGGGTGCGCTGCTGCAGGTCCGACAGGTTCGATTCGCCGTTCTTGTACAGCCAATGCGCGGCCACGCCCGATTCGGCGGTGCGGTGCATCTCCTGGGTGCGGATCTGGAACTCGACCGGCGTGCCGTAGGGGCCGATCAGGGTCGTGTGCAGCGACTGATAGCCGTTCAATTTGCGGATCGCGATGTAGTCCTTGAACTTGCCCGGCATCGGCTTGTACAGCGAGTGCAGGGTGCCCAGCGCGACATAGCAGTTCTGGAAGCTGTCGACCACCACGCGGAAGCCGTAGACGTCGAGCACCTGCGAGAACGACAGGTGCTTGCTGCGCATCTTCTTGTAGATGCCGTACAGGGTTTTTTCGCGGCCGTAGACCTCGGCCTCGATGTCGGCGATCTGCAGGGTGGTCTTGACCGAGTCGAGGATCTTCGACACCACTTCGCGGCGGTTGCCGCGCGCCGCCTTCACGGCCTTGGCCAGGGTGCGGTAGCGCAGCGGATACAGATGCGAGAACGACAAGTCCTGCAGCTCGCGGTAGATGTTGTTCAGGCCGAGGCGGTGCGCGATCGGCACGTACACTTCCATCGTCTCGCTGGAGATGCGCGCCTTCTTGGCCGGCGCCATGACTTCCATCGTGCGCATGTTGTGCAGGCGGTCGGCCAGCTTGATGAGGATGACGCGCACGTCCGACGCCATCGCCAGCAGCATCTTGCGGAAGTTCTCCGCCTGCGCCTCGATCTGGCTTTGGAACTCGATTTTTTCCAGCTTCGACAGGCCGTCGACCAGGTTGGCGACCGGCGCGCCGAAGCGCTCGATCAACTCGTCCTTTTTGACGTCCTGGTCTTCCATCACGTCGTGCAGCAGCGCGGCCATGATGGCTTGCGCGTCGAGCTTCCAGTCGGCGCAGATCTCGGCCACGGCGATCGGGTGCGAGATGTACGGCTCGCCCGATTTGCGCACCTGCCCGAGGTGCATCTCGTCCGAGAAACGGTACGCTTCCTTGACCTTTTTCAGGTCGGCGGGCGTCATGTACTCGGCCAGTTTTTCGGTCAGGTGCGTGACGGATGCGACGCCGGCGGTCAGGGTGGGCGTGGCCAGGGGCGACGAGGAAATCACTGGTTGGACGGGGGCTGGTGCGGAGGAAGCGATGGTCGAGACGGTGCTGTCGCCCGCGTTGGCGCCCGACGTGGCTGCGGCCGGCGCTTTGGCCGGCTGCTTGCCCGGTTGCTTGGACCGGGGCTTGCCGCTAAGTGTCGGATCGGCGGGGATCAGATTCATACGTGTGCGTTCCGTCGTCATGAGAATGTCAATGTAAATACTACCTGATGGCGTGCGCTATTGCTCAACCGCTGCTCAATTGCTGCCAACGCCCATCATTCACATTGTTCGGGAACGCGGGCCCAACTTACATTGGGACCTTTTTCAACATTTCCAGACCGACCTTGCCGGCGGCGATTTCGCGCAGCGCGACAACGGTCGGCTTGTCCTTGGCTTCCACTTTAGGGGTGTGGCCTTGCAGCAGTTGGCGTGCGCGGTAGGTCGCGGCCAGGGTCAGCTGGAAACGGTTCGGAATGGTTTTGAGACAATCTTCAATAGTAATACGGGCCATCTTAACTCCTAAAATCTTGTGTATTTATTCAGCGTGGATACCCAATTGGGCAAATAGCGAGGTGTTGCGTGCCGCTTGTTGCGCAAACCGGCAACGGGCCGCTCTGACAATCGCCGTCAATTCAGACAGGGCGACCGCGAATTCTTCATTGATAATAGCATACTCGAACTCGGGAGCGTGGGCGATTTCGCCGCCGGCCGCCAGCAGTCTGCGCGTGATCACGTGGGCCTCGTCGGTGGCGCGTTTTTTAAGCCGTTGTTCGAGCGCGTCGATCGACGGCGGCAGGATGAAAATGCCGGCCGCCTGCGGGAACTGCTTCTTGACCTGGCGCGCGCCCTGCCAGTCGATCTCGAGCAGGATGTCGGTGCCGGTTTTCATCTGCTGTTCGACCATGATGCGCGAGGTGCCATAGTAGTTGCCGTGCACTTCGGCCCACTCCAGGAACTCGCCGGCGTCGGCGCGCGCGACGAAATCCTCGGCGTTGGTGAAGTAGTATTCCTTGCCGTGGGTTTCACCCGGACGCGGCGCGCGCGTGGTGGTCGAAATCGACAGCTTGATCGTCGGTTCCTGCGCCAGCAGCGCGTTGACCAGCGTCGACTTGCCGGCGCCCGATGGCGCCACCACCATGAACAGGCTGCCGGCGAATGCGTTGGATGAGCTCATATCTGACTTTCAAATGCGTATGCGGGCAGCGCCCAAAGACGTATTTTACCAAGAGCAACGGCCGGCATTCAATTCGGCTGTCAATTCGCGTGCGATCGGGCCGCGATCACAGCAATCCGATCAAATACTGGGCGGCGGCGGGCGCGCGTTCCTTGGCCCCGTTGATGAAGTAGACGAACACCGGGCGCGCCTTGGCGCCGGCCTTGTCCGGCGCGGCCGGCGGCGCCACATACGGCAGTTCCGGCGGCAGCGCGCCGGCCTGCCATTGCTGCGCGGCCGCCGCCCACTTCTTCAGCGCCGGCTTGGTGTAGCCGGTCACTTGTTCGGCCTGCGCGTTCATCAAGCGGGCGTAGACGAAATCGCTGGTGACGTCGGCGAACGAGGGAAACTTGGGCGTGTCGGTGAACACGCTGGCGACCTTGTACTTGCGCGCCAGCTTGACGTAGTCGGCGCACATGAAGCTGTCGTGGCGGGTGTCGAGCACGTGGCGCAGCTTGCGCGTGCCCAGTTTGGCCGGCAGCAGTTTGAAGAACGCTTCCAGGTCGTCCGGATCGAACTGTTTGGTCGGCGCCAGTTGCCACAGCAGGGGGCCGAGTTTGTCGCCCAGTTCCGCCAGGCCGCTGCCGATGAAGCGCTCGATCGATTCGCCCGCCTCGCCCAGCACCTTGCGGTTGGTGGCGTAGCGGCTGGCCTTGACGGAGAAGATGAAATCGTCCGGCGTTTGCGCGTTCCACGAGGCGAAGTGCTCGGGCTTGGCGGTGCGGTAGAAGGTGCCGTTGATTTCGATGCTGGTGACGTGCCGGCTGGCGTATTCGAGCGCCTTTTTTTGCGGCACGTCCTTCGGATAGAACGTCTCGCGCCACGGCGCGAAATCCCAGCCGCCGATGCCCACCCTGATGTTCGATTTTGCGTTCGATGCGGCCATGCTTGCTCCTCGAAAGTCGTTGCGGGATCGTGGCCGGATTCGACGCCGCGCCGACTAAGTTCGGCGTTCCTCGACGATGGCCACGCCCCAGGGTTTCAACTCCAGCGCCTGGCCGCGCTTCACCGCGCGTCCCGACAGCAGCTCGGTGCCGTTGGCGTAGGTGTAGCTGACGCGCTGCGGCTTGGCCGGATAGTTTAGCAAGTAACGCACCCGGTTGCCGTTCCGTAGCGTGCCGCCACGGACGATGAGCGGGTAGCGCGCCTGCGGCAGCGCGATGCCCGCGCGTTCCACCTGTTCCGCCACGATCTTGCCGATCACCGCGTCGCCTTGGTCTCGTTGTCGACCTGGTAGCCGATGACGGCCGGGTGGTCCTTGACGTGGTCGATCAGCTTGACGATCACCCTTTCGTCCGCGCGGCGGAAGTCGGGGCTGGCGATGTCCATGTTCTGGCGGGGGCCGTACTCGGCGCGGCCTTTCGGGGCGGTCACCAGCACATCGGGATGCTGGCGCGCCAGCCAGGTGGGGATGGCGTAGGTCGGCGTGCCGACGATGACCTTGATGCCGGCCTTGTCGAAGGCGGCCAGCATGCGATCGACGTGGGTGGAGTCGAACACGTCTTCGCTGCGTTCCAGCGTGCCCCAGGTCGATTCGGCGATGCGCACGACCGTGATGCCGGCTTCCTTCATCATGCGCACGTCCTCGTCGATCCTGTCGACCGGCGTGTACTCGTCGTAGTAGGCGACGCCGAACAGCACCGTTTCCGGCAGTTTTGGCGCGGCGATGGCGGCCGATTGCGGCCATGTCAGCGCGACGGCGATGGCCAGCGCGCCCCACGTGAATTTTCCTGTGTAGCTCATTCAGTCTCCGTTTTGTTTTATTATCGATAACTCTCCAAGGTGCCACAAAGTATTGGCACTCCGGCCGGGCCGATCGCCGCGGCGGGGGCTTTTGGTTTGGCAAACCGCCCCAATTATAGAAGTCTCAACATTTCCACAGGATAGAACATGTCAGACCTGATCATCGTCGCCACCATTACCGCCCATTCGGGTTCCGAACTGCTGGTGCGTTCCGCACTGGACCAAATCGTGCCGCCGAGCCGCGCCGAGACGGGCTGCATCCGCTACGACCTGCATCAGGATCTGGGCGATCCCGCGACCTTCGTCATGCTCGAAGCCTGGGACGACGCCGAAGCGCATGCGCGGCACGAAACCACGCCGCATTTCCTGGAGATGGTCAAGACCATCGGCGAGGTGGCGGACATCAAGGTCGTCAAGCTGAATCAGTTACTGTGAGTTTTTCATGAGCTGCTGGCGGCTTGTGGCGGATTACGCCGTTCCGGCTAATCCGCCAAGCTCCGTCGGCGGCTAAAAGCGGCAAGGTGCTCACCTGCCGCCACCGGCAAAGGTACGGGCGACGCGTTCCAGATGCAGGCGCATGGCCTTGCGGGCGCCGGGCGCGTCCCGCGCGGCGATGGCGTCGTGGATCGCGCGGTGGTCCGACAAGGTCGAGATGCGCAGTTCCTCGGTCCGGTAGTGCTCCTTTAACCGGTGCCACAGGCTGCTGCGCTGGCGCCACAGGTAGTCGATCACGCCCACCAGCGCCGTGTTGCCGGTCGCGCGCGCGATCGCCAGATGAAAATTGCGGTCGGCCTGCTCGTTGCTGGAGCGGTCTTCGTGGCTGCGCTCCATCTCCAGCAGCGCCGCCAGGATGGCGCGCAGCGCGTCGGGGGAGGCGTTCTTCGCCGCCATCGCCGCCGCCTCGGTCTCGATCACGCCACGCGCGGACAGCACCTCGAACGGTCCCGGCCCGGCTTCCGGCACGGCGGCGCCGGCAGCCGGATGTTCGCAGACATACACGCCGGAACCGCCACGCACCTCGACCACGCCGCCCAGCTCCAGCGCGATCAGCCCTTCACGCAGGGAGGCGCGGCTGACCCGCAGCGACGCCGCCAATTCCCGTTCCGACGGCAGTCGCTCGCCGGGTTCCATCCGCTGCTCCCGTATCAGTTCCTGGATGCGCTCGGCCACCACGCGGTACATGCGCGGTTCGGCCGGGCGCGTGGCCTGCGGCTGGAAGCCGTTCATGCCGCCACCGTCCGCGCGATGCCGTAGAAGCGCATGGCGTTCCGGCCGAACACCGCGTCCCGCTGCGCCGAATCCAGATGCGCGAGCAGCGCTTCGCTGGCATCCACCCACGCCGTGTAATCGGTCGCCAGCCGCAGCACCGGCCAGTCGCTGCCCCACATCACGCGCTCCGGCCCGAACACTTCCAGCACATGGCGCGCATAGGGCGCCAGTTGTTCCACCGTCCAGCCGGGCCCCGCCTCGTTGACCATGCCCGACAGCTTGCATTCCACCCGGGGCTCGGCGGCCAGGCGCTCCATGTCGTGCAGCCAGCGCGCGTCGGGAACGGCGCCCATGACCGGCTTGGCCAGATGGTCGATCACGATCGGCAGCCCGGGGTGGCGGCGCGCGAACGCCAGCAGCGACGGCAGGTGGCGCGGCAGCACCAGCGCGTCGAAGCGCAGGCCGTGGCGCAGCATGGCGTCGACCGCCGGCGTGACGGCGGGATCGTCGATCCAGCCGTCGTCGTCGAGGTCCTGCAGCATGGGCCGCAGGCCGCGCAGCCTGGGATGGGCGGCCAGGGCGGCGATGCGCCCGGCGGCGTCGGGCGCCTTCAGGTCCACCCAGCCCACCACCGCGCCGATGAAGGCGTGGCGGTCCGCCAGGTCCAGCAGGAAGCGGGTGTCCGCCTCGTCGGGCATGGATTGCACCAGCACCGTGGCGGCGACGCCGTTTTGATACAGCAGGTCGGCCAGGTCGTCCGGGTGGAAATCGCGATGGATGGGCGCGAGCGACGGCGGCGGCCAGGCGCCGGCGCGCGCGGCCAGTTGCCAGAAATGCTGGTGGGCGTCGACCCGCCCGGACCTGGATCGAATTGGATCGCGCCCGCTCATGCCGCCGCCAGTCTCAATGCCGCGCGCAGGCGCGGCTGCGCCAGCGGCAATTGCAGCTCGTTGGCCAGCGCCACCACGGGTCGCAGGCGGCGGCGTTTTTTTTCCTCGTGGTTCTGGGCGATGTCGGCCAGCCGGTGCGCGAGGAAAGGATTGCAGAAGCGGTCGCGCACCTGCGCCAGGTAGTCCCGCGCGGTGTCGGCCTCGCCGAGCGCGTCGAACACGGGCAGCACTTCCTGTTCCCACAGCGCTTCCAGCTCCGTGCGCGGTTTGGGATCGGACATGGCCTGCAGCACCGTCTCGTCCTTCGGCCGCTGGTACTGCAGCCAGTGTTCGGCCAGGAAGGTGTGGCCCAGGTTGAGCAGGAACAGCTTGCGCCGCTCGTACGGCTCCAGCTTGTCCGTGACGACGATTTGTGGATGGGTGCATGGCAGCACCATCTTCCTTTTCGCTTCGATCACCCAGATGGCGTAAGGCTCGGCCACCGCGCCGGCCGGCTCGATCGCCTCGGAGACGATGCGGTCCACCAGCGAATTGACCCACACGCAGCCCGTGCCCAGATAGGCGATGAAGCCGCCGTCCAGGCCCCACGAGCGGGCCAGCTGGCGCACCACGTCGCGCAGCACGTCGCCGTTGTTGGCGACCAGCTCGCACGGATAGAGCGTCACCGGCGCCGCGCCGCGCAGGTAGCGCTGGTGCAGCAGCACCAGCAGCTTGGCGGGGAAACCGCGCGGCGCCATCGGCGCGCCCAATAGCGTGGGTCCATCGTGCTCGGAGAGTTCGTAGCCACGGTCGCCGGTGTTCGAGACGATCACCTGCACCGAGGTGGCGGCCAGTTCGCGGATCGCGGCCCAGTCGCGGTCCGCGTGAAGTCCCGCCTCGATCGCCGTGACGCGCTGCTCCTGCTCGATCATCGTGCCGCCGGCGCGGCCGCGAATGCGCACCGGGTAGCCGCCCGGCCCGTTGAAGGCCTCCACCCGTCTGGCGCTGGCGCGGCTGTCGGTGGTTTGCACCACGGTGATCCGGCCCAGCGCCTGTCCTTGTTCCAGCGCCTCGTGGACGAACAGGTCCACGTGCGCCTGCAGGAAGCGGCTGGTGCCGAATTGCAGTATGGGCGACGTCATTTACACCTCGACGATGGCTTTGATGACGCCGGCCGCCGGGTCCATCCAGCGCGGCAGCACGTCGACGAATCCGGCCAGCGTGGTGCGGTGCGTGTTCATCAACCCGGTGGGCACATGGCCGGCCTTCATCGCCGCCAGCACCGTGCGGAAGTCCTCGGCGGTGGCGTTGCGGCTGCCCAGCAGGCTGGTCTCGCGCTTGTGGAATTCTGGGTCGGCGAAGGAGATGCGGTCCAGCACGATCGACACCAGCACGTAGGTGCCGCCGTGGGCGACGAACTCCAGGCCGCGCTCCATCGCCTTGACGTTGCCGGTGGCGTCGAACACAACGTCGAAGAATTCGCCGCCGGTCAGCGCCGACAGGCGGGCCCTGTCTTCGTCGTCGACCGCCACCGTCTGTTCGATGCCCAGCGCGGTGCGGCAAAACGCCAGGCGGTCCGCGCGTCCGTCGAGCACCGTCACGTCGCCGCCGTTGAGGCGGGCGAAGAGGGCCACGGCGATGCCGATCGGGCCGGCGCCGGCCACCAGCACCTTGTGGCCGGCGCGCACGCCGCCCCGGCGCACGGCGTGGGCGCCGATGGCCAGGAATTCCAGCATGGCCGCGTCGTCGAGGGAGATGCCATCGGTCTTGAACACGAAGCGTTCGGGCAGCGCCAGGTACTCGGCCATGCCGCCGTCGCGGTGCACGCCCAGCACCTGGATGTTGGCGCAGCAGTTGGTCTTGCCCTGGCGGCAGGCCACGCACGTGCCGCACGACAGGTAGGGCATCACATACACCTGGTCGCCGGGCGCCAGCTCGCTGCCCTCGGGCGCCGTGACGATCTCGCCGGACAGCTCGTGGCCCATCACGCGCGGATATTGCAGGAAGGGCTGTGTGCCCCGGAAGATATGCATGTCGGTGCCGCACAGGCCGATGCGGCGCACGCGCAGCAGCACCTCGCCGGCAGCCGCCTGGGGGAGCGGGCGCTCCACCAGTTCCAGCGCGCCCGGGGACAGGCAGACAACGGTTTTCATCATGATATTTTCCGGGTAAGGATGGTGATATGTTAAGTTATACCTCGAATGTATCGAATATATCAAGTACATTTAAGTATTAAATTTTGTACTTTCTATTATGTTTTTGAGTGATTTGCATTTTTATCGCCAATAACCGCAAGGTTTGCGATATATTGAAAACACTTGATTTTTCCTCATCCCGTACCGACCCGGAGAAGCACCCATGCCAGATACCCAGGCGTCGCGCCTGCTATTGATGTCGCCGGAAGACAACTGCCTGATCGCCCGCGCGCCGCTGGCCGCCGGCGAGGCGCTGGAGATCGACGGCGCGCCCGTCATCCTGCCGCAGGACGTCCCGCTGGGCTACAAGGTCGCGCGCGGTGCGCTCAAGGCCGGCGACAAGGTGCTGCGCTACGGCGCCATCATCGGTACCGTCACGGCCGACGTGGCGTCCGGCGCCATGCTGCACACGCATAACCTGGTCAGCGACTACATCCCGACCTACACGCTGGCGTCGGACGCCCATTCCTTCATCGGGAGCACCCACTGATGACCAATACCTCCCTGCCGGCGCTGCATGGCTATCCGCGCGCCGACGGCCGCAAGGGCATCCGCAACGTCGTCGTCGTGGCCTACACCGTCGAATGCGCCCACCACGTGGCGCGCCTGATCGTCAACGCGTTTCCCGGCGAGGAGGTGCATCTGATCGGCTTCCCCGGCTGCTATCCGAACGACTACGCCGACAAGATGATGCGGCGCCTGGTCACCCATCCCAACGTCGGCGCCGCGCTGGTCGTCTCGCTGGGTTGCGAGAGCTTCAACCGGCGCGGCCTGGAGGAGGAGGCCGCCGCCAGCGGCCGGCCGGTGCACACCCTCACCATCCAGCAGAACCGGGGCACGCGCGCCAGCGTCGCCGACGGCATCGAGTGGGTGCGCTGGGCGCGCGAGGCGCTGGCGCCGCAACAGCGCGTGCCGATGCGCCTCGACGAACTGGTGGTGGCCACCATCTGCGGCGGCTCCGACAGCACCAGCGGCATCACCGCCAATCCGGCGGTCGGCGTGGCCTTCGACCAGCTGGTCGCGGCGGGCGCCGCCTGCATCTTCGAGGAGACCGGGGAACTGGTGGGCTGCGAGTTCCACATGAAGCGGCGCGCCGCCACGCCGGAGCTGGGCGACGCCATCGTCGCCTGCGTGAACAAGGCGGCGCACTACTACACGGTGCTGGGCCACGGCAGCTTCGCCCCCGGCAACGCCGACGGCGGCCTGACGACGCAGGAGGAAAAGTCGCTGGGCGCCTACGCAAAAAGCGGCGCCTCGCCGATCAGCGGCATCCTCAAACCGGGCGACCAGCCCGAAGGCGGCGGCCTGTATCTGCTGGACGTGGTGCCGGACGGCGAGGTGCGCTTCGGCTTCCCCAACATCTCGGACAACGCCGAGATCGTGGAGCTGATCGCCTGCGGCGCCCACCTCACCCTGTTCACCACCGGGCGCGGCTCGGTGGTCGGCTCGGCGATCGCGCCGGTGATCAAGGTGTGCGCCAACCCGGCCACCTACGAACGCCTGGCCGAGGACATGGACGTCAACGCCGGCCGCATCCTCAACGGCGAGGCCACCTTGGAGCAGGTCGGCAGCGAGATCGTCGAGCTGGTGGTGGGCGTGGCCAACGGCGCGCAAAGCTGCTCGGAGGCGCTGGGCCACCAGGAGTTCATCCTCACCTACAAACAGTTCGAAGCGTCCGGTCCCGGATGCTTCCCCTTGAAAGCGGCCTAGCATGGAGGCCAATCCGCACCTGGGCGCGCCGCGCAAGCTGGCGCGCCGCGACATCGCGCTGACCGGCCTGGGCCTGGGCTGCGCGCAGCTGGGAGGGCTGTACCAGCCCGTCGGCGAGGCCGATGCCCGCGCCATCGTCGATGCCGCGTGGGACCTGGACATCCGCTATTTCGACACCGCGCCATATTACGGCTACACGCTGTCCGAGCGGCGCCTGGGCGAGGCGCTGCGCGCGCGGTCGCGCGACAGCTATGTGCTCAGCACCAAGGTGGGTCGCCTGATGCGGCACGACGCCGGTGTGGAGCCGGGCGAATCCGGCTGGGCCGAACCGCTGCCGTTCCGGCCCCACTACGATTATACGTACGACGGCGTCATGCGCTCGCACGAGGACAGCCTGCAGCGCCTGGGCATGGACCGCGTCGACATCCTGTACGTGCACGATATCGGCCGGGCCACCCACGGCGACCTGCACGCGCGCTATTGGGAGGAGTTGACGGACGGCGGCGGTTTCCGCGCGCTGACGGCACTGCGCGACCAGCGCGCGGTCGGCGCCATCGGCCTTGGCGTCAACGAATGGGAGGCGGTCGCCGAGGCGATGGAGGTGTGCGATCTCGATTGCGCGCTGCTGGCCGGGCGCTACACGCTGCTCGAACAGGGCGCGCTGGCGCTGCTGGACCGCTGCGCGCGGCGCGGCGTCGGCATCGTGATCGGCGGTCCGTTCAACTCCGGCATCCTGGCCGGCACCCGCAAATTCAACTACGAGGACGCGCCGCCGCACATCGTCGACCGCGTCAACGCCATCGCGGCGGTCTGCGCGCGGGCCGGCGTGCCGCTGCAGGCGGCCGCGCTGCAGTTCCCCATGGCCCATCCAGCGGTGGTGTCGTGCATCCCCGGCGCCCAAAGCGCTGCGCAGCTGCGCCAGAACGCGCAGTGGTTCGCGCGGCCGCTGCCCGCCGCCGTGTGGGACGCGCTGGCGCGCGATGGATTGATCGCCGCCGGCGCGCCCACGCCGAAGGGCGCGTGAGCTTCGCCGTATTTCCCCGTTTTTACCCATTTGTTTCAAGCTGTTTTGACGCGACGTATAAAGGAAACCAATGAAATTGCTGCGCTTCGGCCCCAAGGGCCACGAAAAACCAGGCCTGTGCGACGCGCAAGGCGTCGTGCGCGATTTGTCCGTCGCGCTGCCGGACCTGACGTCGGCCTACCTCGGCAAGAGCAGCCTGAAGCTGCTGGCCGCGATCGATCCGGCGTCGCTGCCGGTGGTCGCCGAACCGGGCCGGCTGGCCCCCATCGTGGCCGATATCGGCAAGCTCATTTGCGTGGGCCTGAACTATTCGGACCACGCGGCCGAATCGGGCATGGACGTGCCGGCCGAGCCGGTGCTGTTCACCAAGGCCACCAGCGCCATCATCGGCTGCAACGACCCGGTGGTGCTGCCGCGCGGCTCGGTCAAGAGCGATTGGGAAGTGGAGCTGGGCGTGGTGATCGGCACCCGCGCGCGCTACGTGGACATCGAGAACGCGCTCGACCACGTGGCCGGCTATTGCGTGGTCAACGACCTGTCCGAGCGCGAGTACCAGCTCGAACGCGGCGGCCAGTGGGACAAGGGCAAGGGCTGCGACACCTTCGGTCCGGTCGGACCGTGGCTGGTCACCACCGACGAGGTGCCCGACCCGCAGAACCTGGCCATGTGGCTGGACGTGAACGGCAAGCGCTACCAGACCGGCAACACCCGCACGATGGTGTTCACGGTGGCCCACCTGGTCAGCTATATCAGCCGCTTCATGACGCTCAACCCGGGCGACGTGATCAGCACCGGCACGCCGCCCGGCGTCGGCCTGGGGCAAAAGCCGGAGCCGATCTACCTGCGCCCGGGCGACCGCATGGCGCTGGGCATCGAGGGCCTGGGCCAGCAAAACCAGACCGTCCACGCCTGGAACCCGGAGCTGATCGACAACTAAAGACCACGGCGCACAAAAAAACCAGGCGCCGCAGGGATACAAGATGGAGACAACAAGGCAATGACCGAACAACCCGACCGGCAGACCTACAAGTTCGCCTTTGTGATGATCACCTCGCTGTTTTTCATGTGGGGCTTCGTCCATAACCTCGACCCGATCCTGATTCCTCATTTGCGCAAATCGTTCAGCCTGACCGTGCTGGAGGCCGCGCTGGTCGATTCGGCGGTGTTCATCGCGTATTTCGTGATGGCGCTGCCGGCCGGCCTGCTGATCCGCAAGGCCGGCTACAAAAACGCGATGCTGTGCGGCCTGGCCTTGTTCGCCGTCGGCGCGCTGCTGTTCATCCCGGCCGCCGACACGCACCGCTACGTGTTCTTCCTGGGCGCGCTGTTCGTCATCGCCTGCGGCCTGACGGTGCTGGAGACGGCGGCCAATCCCTATGTCACCCTGCTGGGCGATCCCGGGCACGCCACCCAGCGCTTGAACCTGGCGCAATCGTTCAACGGCCTGGCCGCCATGCTCGCGCCCATCGCCGGCGCCCGTCTGATCCTGGTCGATGGCCATAGCGACGCGCAGTTGCAGGCCATGTCCGAGGGCGCGCGCCAGGCCGCGCTGGCGGCGGAGGCGGCCAGCGTCAAGGGACCCTACCTGGCGATCGCGCTGGTCATCGTCGCCATCGCGGTGGTGTTCTTCTTCCTCAAGGTGCCGGCCATCGGCGCCGCCGCCGACAGCGTCCAGCCGGGGCCCGCCAAGGGCGCGGTCATGCGGGCGTGGCGGCGTTCTTCGATCCGGCGCGCCGTCGTCGCGCAATTCTTCTATGTTGGCGCGCAGGTGTGCGTGTTCAGCTTCTTCATCCTGTACGCGACCAGGGCGGCCGGCGTGTCGCAGATCGCGGCGGCCGACTACCTGGGCTGGGGCTGCGGCACCGCGTTCGTCGTCGGCCGCTTCGTCGGCACCTGGCTGATGAAATACATCGCGCCGGCGCGCCTGCTGCTGGTCTATTCGCTGGCCAGCGTGGCGCTGTGCGCGGTGGCGATGTTCGCCAGCGGCACCGCCAGCATGGTGGCGGTGATCGGCATCGCGTTCTTCATGTCGATCATGTTCCCCACCATTTTCTCGCTCGGCATTCGCGATGCCGGCGCCGACACCGAAATGGGCAGCAGCTTGATCGTCATGTCCATCGTCGGCGGCGCGGTGCTGCCGCTGCTGTTCGGCGCCATCAGCGACACGACCCGCAATCTTCAATACGGCTACGCCGCGCCGCTGCTGTGCTTCCTCGTGATCGGCTGGTTCGCGCGCAGCGTGCTTCAGGAAGCGCCGGCGCAGGTCTCCGCCACATCGACAGGGAGCATCGCACATGTTTGAACTGACCGGAAAAACCGCCGTCGTCACCGGCGGCGGCAGCGGCATCGGCCGCGCCATCGCCATGCTGTTCGCGCGGCGCGGCGCGTCGGTGCACATCCTCGACATCGGCGCGGACGCGGGTGCGCAAGTGCTGCGCGAGATCGCGGAGGAGGGCGGCCGCGCCGCCGCGCAAACCTGCGACGTGACGCAACAGGCGCAGGTGCGCGCCTGCTTCGCGGCGATCGGGCCGATCGACATTCTGATCAACAACGCAGGCGTCGCGCATGTCGGCAAGGCCGACAACACCGCCGAAGAGGACTTCGACCGTGTCATCGGCGTCAACGTCAAGGGCGCCTACAACTGCCTGCACGCGGCGATACCGCTGCTCAAGGAGAACGGCGGCGGCGTCATTCTGAATATGGCGTCGGTGGCGGCGTGGGTGGCGGTGCCGGAGCGCTTCGCCTATTCCACCGCCAAGGGCGCGGTGATGGCGATGACCCTGTCGGTGGCCAAGGACTATCTGGGCGACGGCATCCGCTGCAATTCGATCTCGCCCGGCCGCGTGCACACGCCGTTCGTCGACGGCTTCCTGGCCAAGAACTACCCGGGCCAGGAGGCGGAGATGTTCGAGCGGCTGTCGAAGACGCAGCCGATCGGCCGCATGGCGCGGCCCGAGGAGGTGGCCGCGCTGGCGCTGTACCTGTGCAGCGACGAGGCTTCCTTCATCACCGGCAGCGACTATCCGATCGACGGCGGCTTCATCACGCTCAACGCCTGAGCGCGGCTCGGCTTGGCGCGCCGGGACTTTTAAATCAAACATGGAACAAGGACGGACGATGGAACGCATGGGCATGGTGATCGGGATAGCCGGCGATAAGATCGATGAATACAAGGCCCTGCACGCGGCCGTGTGGCCGCGGGTGCTGGCCATGCTGGCCGCCGCGAACGTGCGCAACTACACGATCTTCCTGCGCGAGCCGGAGAACCTGCTGTTCGGCTATTGGGAGTACCACGGCGACGATTTCGACGCCGACATGCGCGCCGTCGCCGCCGACCCGGAGACGCGCCGCTGGTGGACCTTCTGCGAGCCTTGCCAGTTGCCGCTGGCGAGCCGCGCCAAGGGCGAGCACTGGGCGATGATGCCCGCCGTGTTCCACATGGATTGAGCGGGTGGAAGCCCGTTTCCCCGCCGGCTCAGGTCGGCGCGTGCTCCCTGCCATGCCCGGCGTCGCGCTGGCGCAGCGCGTTGAGCATGGTCGAGCGTGACGAGCCCAGATGGACCCGCATCGCCGCCAGCGCGGCGGCGACATCGCCCTTGGCCAGCGGGCGCAGGATGGCCAGGTGCTCCTGCAGCGCGTACTGGTTGCGCGGGATCTCGTCGCGCTTGTCCCACTGGTAGTGGTAGTGGTAGACCATGGAGACGACGTCGTTGAGGCTCTCGGCGAAGCGGTTGTCCAGCAGGCCGATCAGGAAGGTGTGGAACTCGCGGTCGAGCGCGGGGAATTCCGCGTGGCTCTCGGCCGGTTCGCGGCCCAGCGCCTCGTGGCGCGCCAGCAGCTCGCGCAGCCTGGCGAATGCAGGGTCGTCCGGCGCCAGCTCGGCGATCCTTTCGATCGCCTTCAATTCGAACATCTCGCGCACCTCGCCCAGCTCCTGGGCGTATTTGGTGTCGAAGGCGCACAGGCGCCAGCCGCCGCGCGGGTTCTTCGCGATCATGCCGTTGCGCGAGAAGCCGATCAGGAATTCGCGCACGGCGATGGTGCTGACCCCGGCCGCGCGCGACAGCTCGACCTCGGTGAACTCGGCGCCCGGCGGCAGGTCGCGCTCGTAGATGCGCTCCATCAGCACCTGCTGCAGCTGCTCGGTGGCGCTGTGTAGTTCCGCCACCTCGAAATAATCGTCCGGACGGGGCTTGCGCAGCAAATAGCGCTGCTTCATGCCGGCCACCAGTCCATGTTCGACCAGGTGGGCCAGCGCGCTGCGCACGGCGGTGCGGCTGCTGGCAACGATCTCGGTCATGCGCATTTCGGTGGGCAAGGGGTCGCCGACGGCCAGATGGTTGGCGGCGTGGTCCAGCAGCAGGTTGATGCTGCGCCGGGTGGTGATGGGAAGTTTGGCCATGTTTTGTGGTGCGGGGCGCCGTCGTGGCGGCGTAGTGTATTGAATACATAGAATACACCACGAGCGGCCGTTGCGTGTCGCGGCAATATTCCGACCGCGTTAGTCTTTGCAAGTTCGCGCCTTTATGAAATTCATCAAACGGCGGAATGATTTCGCGTGCACAACACGTTTGCCGTTCGCCTTCCGAATTGTTTGATATATGTTTATTAGGTTTTCACGTTTTCCGCCGCGTGAGGGAGGTCGGCGGCGGGCGCGGAAACGGAGCCGCCGGCCCCGCCCGGGGACGCCGGCTTCGCTGTCATCCGTATATACAACAATTCATAAGGAGACAAGTAAGATGAAATGGATTAATGCAGTGCTCGTCGCGGCCCGGCCCCTGGTGGCCGCCGGCGCGATGGTCGTGGCGGCCCAGCAGCCCGCCGCCGCCTATACGTGGGACACCGTCGCCATGGGCGGCGGCGGGTTCGTCTCGGCCGTCATTCCCAGCAAGGCCCAGGGCGTGGTGTACGCGCGCACCGACGTCGGCGGCGCCTTCCGCTGGGACAATTCGGCCGCGCGCTGGGTGTCGATGCTCGACTGGGTGGCCGACGACCAGACCGGCTACCTCGGCGTCGAATCGCTGGCGGTCGATCCCAAGAACGCGGCCAACGTCTACCTGTACGTCGGCATCAGCTACTTCAACGGCGGCAAGAGCGCCGTGCTGCGCTCGACCGACTACGGCGCCACCTTCGCCACCACCGACGTGACCGCCCAGTTCAAGGCGCACGGCAACGGCATGGGCCGCCAGAACGGCGAGCGCATGGTGGTCGATCCGGGTTCGAGCAACGTGCTGTACCTGGGCACGCGCGCCAACGGCCTGTTCAAGAGCACCAATGCCGGCGCGGCCTGGACCAAGGTGAACGCGCTCAACGTGACGACCACGGCCAACGAGAACGGCATCAGCGTGGTCATGGCCGATCCGGCCAGCGTGTCCGGCGGCGTGGCCCAGCGCCTGTTCGTCGGCGTGTCGCGCTACGGTTCGGCCGGCGCCAATTTTTACCGCAGCGACAACGCCGGCGGCTCGTTCAGCGCCGTCTCCGGCGGACCGTCGAACCTGATGCCGCAGCGCGCCGCCTTCGACGGCGCCGGCAACCTCTACATCACCTACGCCAACGGCGCCGGCCCGCACGGCAACCAGTCCGGCACGGAGCCGATGAACAGCGGCCAGATCTGGAAATACACGATCGCCAACGGCGCCTGGTCCAACGTCACGCCGGCCGGCGTGACGGTCGCGTTCAGCGGCATCAGCGTCGACCCGAACAATGCCCAGCGCCTGGTCGCCTCGTCGGTCAACCAGTACGCCCAGCAGGGCAACAGCTGGGGCGACCGGGTGTATATCTCGACCAACGGCGGGGCGGCGTGGACCGACGTCGTCGCGCGCGGCTTCGCCAAGGACACCGGCGGCATCAACTGGATCGCCGGCTCGTCGATCCACTGGGCCGGCACGGTGGCGTTCGATCCGTTCAACACCAAGACCGTCTGGGTCACGTCCGGCAACGGCATCTTCAAGACCGGCGACATCGACGCCACCACGACCACCTGGACCTTCAACACCAAGGGCCTGGAGGAGACGGTGCCGCTGAACATCAACAGCATCGCCGGCGGCCCGCTGCTGTCGGCGCTGGGCGACATCGACGGCTTCCAGCACTACAACACCCAGACCTACACCAACCCGATGTACACGCCGACGATGGGCACGACCACCGGCCTGGCGGTGGCGGACGCCAACACCAGCACGGTGGTACGGGTCGGCAACGCGATGTACCGGTCCGCCAACGGCGGCACCAACTGGACGCAGGCGACCATCAACGGCGCCAAGGGCCAGGTGGCGCTGTCGGCCAGCGGCGGCGTGCTGCTGCACAGCCCGGAAAACTCCACCACCACCTATCGTTCGACCAACCTGGGCACGAACTGGACGGCCGTCGGCGGACTGGGCGTGAGCAACGCGCGCCCGCTGGGCGATCCGGTCAACAACAATAAGTTCTATGTGCACAATCCGGCCAATGGCGCCTTCATGATCAGCACCGACGGCGGCGCGTCGTTCTGGCAGTACAACACGCTGGCCGCCGGCGGCAGCGACGTGATCCGCGCGGCGCCCGGCCGCGAGGGCGACATCTGGGTGCCGCTCTACGGTGGAGGCCTGGCGCGCACCACCAGCTCCGGCTGGCAATTCACCACCTTCGCCAACGTCAGCTACTGCGGCGCGGTCGGCTTCGGCAAGGCGGCGGCGGGCGCGAGCTATCCGACCGTCTTCATCTGGGGCACGGTGGGCGGCGTGCGCGGCCTGTTCCGTTCGACCGACACCGGCCAGACGTGGACCCGGATCAACGACAACGCCCACCAGTACGGCGGTCCCGGCAACGGCAGGTTCGTCGTCGGCGACATGAACACCTTCGGCGTGGTCTACATGAGCACGGCGGGCAGGGGGATCGTGGTGGGCCGGCCGTAAGCCTGGCGCGGTAAGCGGAACCGGCCTGGTCGAACGGGAAGTTCGGCCAGGCCGGGATCGGGCCGGAATTTTTGCCAAATGTTTTCAATATATGTGGAACAGATTAAGTTATCATCGTGGGGATTTGATAATCTGGGACACTTGTAAATGAAACCTGTGCGCTATCACAACGCTCCGGGACGGCTGCTGCTGACCGGCATGCTCGCGGCCGCGATGGCCGCCCACGCCGCCCCGCCATCGCGCCTGCCACCCATGCCGTCGCTGCCGTCGCCGCAGCCCGAGGACAGCGTGGGCATGGCCGACGCCGCTTCCGGGCCGGAGGTCAAGCTCGCGTTGCCGATCACGGCGGGCCCCTTCAAGCCCACCTGGGAGTCGATCGAGAAAAACTACCCGGGAACGCCGGCCTGGCTGCGCGAAGCGAAGTTCGGCATCTGGGTGCATTTCGGTCCGCAGGCGGCCGGCATGAGCGGCGATTGGTACGCGCGCCGGATGTATGTCCCCGGCACGGCCGCCTACGACAACCACCTCAAGAACCAGGGTCATCCATCGCGCGTCGGCTACAAGGAAATGCTGCGCGACTGGAATCCGAGCAAGCTCGATCCCGCCAAGTTGACCGCGCTGTACAAGGCGGCGGGCGCGCGCTTCCTGATCGTCCAGGGTGTGCATCACGATAATTTCGACTTGTGGGACTCGCGCTACCAGCCATGGAATTCGACCCGCATGGGCCCGAAGCGCGATCTGGTCGGCGAGTGGTCCAAGGCGGCCAGGGAGGCCGGCATGCGCTATGGCGTGGCCTTTCATCATGAATATTCGTGGTGGTGGTGGCAAACCGCCTTCGGCAGCGACAAGCGGGGCGCCCTGGCCGGCGTTCCCTACGACGGCGGCCTGACCATGGCCGACGGCAAGGGACAGTGGTGGGAAGGGCTTGATCCGCGCCGGCTCTACAACGTCGACCTGCGCGAATACAAGGGCGTCGCCGCGGCGGCCCGGACGGATTGGAATCCGCCGCCGGCCGGTCTGTTCAGCCGCCACGCCGCGTATGCGAAGTGGTATGCCACCCAATGGGCGTTGCGCGTGATGGACGTGGTGGAGCGCTACGATCCCGATTTCATCTATACCGATGGCACGGGGCCGCAGCCGTTTAGCGGAACCCACACCGGCACCGGCATCAAGGCCGATGCGACGCAGCGCGTGATCGCCGATTTCTACAACCAGACCCTGAAAAAGCGCGGCAAGGTCGACACCTTCAGCATCATCAAGTTCCGGCCGACCACCAATGGCACCGTGAACACGGAAGAGGGCAGCATCCCGGACGGCATCAAGTCCGACCAGGCATGGATCGCGGAAACGCCGGTGGGGGATTGGTACTACGGACCCGGTTTCACCTACGACTCGGGGGCGGTGATCCGCTACATCCTCGAGCAGGTGTCGCGCGACGGCAATGTCGCCATCTGCATTTCACCGCTGCCCGACGGTTCGCTCGACGCCGGCAGCGCCCGCATGCTGGAGGAGGTCGGCGCCTGGATGCGTCTGAACGGCGAGGGCATCTACGGCAGCAAGGCCTGGGTCGTGCCGGGCGAGGGTGAGGGCGGGAAGTTGCGCACCCTGCCTGGAGGCAAGATCGGCAAGGAGCAGGCCGAGTTCCGCTTCGGTCCCAAGGATTTCCGCTTCACGGTGGGCGGCGACGGCTCGCTTTACGCGTACAGCATGGCGGTTCCCGCCGCAGGCAGCGAACTGCGCATCGCTTCGCTGGGCGCCGCCAGGAAGCTGTTGGGCAAGCCGGTCGCCTCCGTCACCATGCTCGGCCATGCCGGCGCGCCCTTGCGCTGGAAGCAGGAGGATGACGCCCTCGTCATCACTGTTCCCGACGGGATGGCGCTCGCCACGGCGGTTGGCTTTAGCATCAGGTAGGGCTCACGAAAAATCCGCCGGTGTAGCGGTATCGCGCAACCTGGCCGGTTCGAAGTCGATGTCGGCCATGTCGGGAACCGATAGCAGAAGAAAGGGAGCCGAAGCTCTCCTGGTTTGATGCCGACGTTACTCCAGGTTCTGAACCTGCTCGCGCATCTGCTCGATGAGCAGCTTGAGCTCCATCGAAGCGTCGGCCAGCTCCTTGACCGAGGCCTTGGCGCCCAGCGTGTTCGCTTCGCGGTTGAGCTCCTGCATCATGAAGTCCAGGCGCTTGCCGACCTGGCCGCCCTTTTTCAGGATGTGGCGCGTCTCGGTCAGGTGCGCCGACAGCCGGCCCAGCTCCTCGGCGACGTCGATGCGGATGCCGTACAGGATCACTTCCTGGCGGATGCGCTCGAGCGCGTCCTGGCGCGACAGCGCCGAATTCGAGCCCTGGCAGGCCAGGCCCAGCGCGTCCTGCATGCGCTCGACGGCTTTTTGCTGGAAGGCGGCCACCACCTGCGGAATGAGCGGCGTGATGCGCTTGACGATCACTTCCATCGCCTCGATGCGCGAGGTCAGCATCGCCTCGAGGGCGGCGCCCTCGCGCTGGCGGCTGACGACGAAGGCCTGCACGGTGGTGGCGGTGAGCGCGGCGACGTCGGCCTGCAGCGATTCCTGGCCGATCTGGGCCTCCTCGATGACGCCGGGCCAGCGCAGCAGTTCGGCCACGGTCATGGTCGGCGCGGCGGGGAAGTGCGCGCCGACTTCTTGTTGCAGTCGTTGTAATTCGGTCAACAGGGGCAGGTTGAGCGCCTGCGTGCCGGCCGTGGCCGCCTTACGGCCGAAACTGAGCCTCAGCTCGACCTTGCCGCGCGTGATGGCGGCCATGACCGCCGAGCGCAAATCGGGTTCGAGCGCGCGCAAATCGTCGTTTATTCGAAACTGAAGGTCGAGAAAGCGCGAGTTGACGCTCTTGATTTCGATCGTCAGTGTGCCCGCCGCGCTTTCACTGGTGGCGACTGCGTAGCCCGTCATGCTGGAAATGCTCAATGGATGTCCCCGATTTAATCTTTACAAAACAGTGATTTATCCACACAATCCGGTGTGTTGAGGCGAGGAATCCTATGGCTGCACAAAACAACGCCCCGTTACCAGATGGTCTGGAAATTGCTGGATATCGCATTGTAAAGAAAATTGCGTCCGGTGGGTTCAGTATTGTTTACCTCGCGTACGACCCCGACGGGGTGGCCGTCGCCATCAAGGAGTATTTGCCCAGTTCGCTTGCGCTGCGCCAGGACGGCGAGCTGGCGCCGACCGTCTCGCGCGCCAACCTGCCGGTGTTCCGTATCGGCCTCAAATGCTTCTTCGAGGAGGGGCGGGCGCTGGCGCGCATCTCCCATCCCAACGTCGTCAGCGTGCTCAACTTCTTCCGCGCCCACGATACCGTCTACATGGTCATGGCCTACGAATCGGGCCATTCGCTGCAGGAGCATATCCAGGGGCAGCGCGCCAAGGGCGGCAAAGTGGGCGAGGCCTTCATCCGAACGATCTTTATTCAGGTGCTCAAGGGGCTGCGCGAGGTCCACGCCAACAAGCTGCTGCACCTGGACCTGAAACCGGCCAATATCTACCTGCGCACCGACGGCACGCCAATGCTGTTAGACTTCGGCGCGGCGCGACAGACCGTCAACAACGACCTGCCGACCCTGACGCCGATGTACACGCCGGGCTTCGCGCCGCCGGAGCTGTACTCCAAAACCGGCGGCCTGGGGCCGTGGTCGGACGTCTACAGCATCGGCGCGTCGATGTTCGCCTGCATGGTCGGCTCGCCGCCGCAGCCGGCCGACCAGCGCAAGACCGAGGATAAAATGGCCGGCCACTTTGAAAAGCTCGCCGGCGCCTATACCCCGGAGCTGGTGCGGCTGGTGCGCTGGTGCCTGATGGTCGATCCGCTGGAGCGGCCGCAAAGCCTGTTCGCGCTGCAGAAGGTGCTGCAGGCGGCGGTGGCGCCGGCGCCGGAACCGCCGCCCCCGGCGCAGGCAGGGCGGGGCATCATCGAAAAGCTGGGCGGCGGCCTGCGCGGCCTGGTCGGACGGCTGGGCGGCACGGCCAAACCGAAGGCGAAGGCCGGACCGGATACACTGGTCTGAGCCGGACCGGGTACGTTAAACAAGGCGACTGCGAAGGCAAACCATGCAATTCTCCGTGTATCAGGAAAGCCACATCGGCGGCCGCAAGGTCAACCAGGACCGCATGGGCTACAGCTTCACGCGCGACGCCTTGCTGCTGGTGCTGGCCGACGGCATGGGCGGCCACCTGCGCGGCGAGGTCGCCGCCGCCGTCGCGCTGCAAACCATTTCGGCCATGTTCCAGCAGCAGGCCACGCCCTATGTGAAAAAGCCGCAGCGCTTCCTCGAGGAGGCCTTCATGGCGGCGCACCACGACATCCACGCCTACCGCAAGGCCCACGCCATGCCGGAGACGCCGCGCACCACCATCGTCGCCTGCCTGATCCAGCACGGCACGGCGACCTGGGCGCACTGCGGCGACTCGCGCCTGTACTGGTTGCGCGACGGCCGCATCCTGGCGCGCACGCGCGACCACTCGCATATCGAAAGCCTGATCGCCAAGGGGCTGGCGCAGGCGTCGGAGCGCGGCACCCACCCGGACCGCAACAAGCTGTATAACTGCCTGGGCGCCGACAGCCTGCCGAAGGTGGAGGTGTCGGGCGGCGGCGGCCTGCTGCCGGGCGACCAGATGCTGTTGTGCTCCGACGGTTTGTGGTCTATGCTGCCGGACGATGAAATGGCGCGCCGCATGCATGCGCACACGGTGGTGCGGGCCGTGCCGGATCTGCTGCGCGCGGCGCTTGGCGCGGCCGGCGACGGCAGCGACAACGTCACCGCGCTGGCCATCATGTGGCAGGGCGGCTCGGTGCTCGACGGCATGGGCGCGACGACGGCGGGCGGGATGCCGACGGTGATTTCCACCGAGGCGCTGCCGCAGGACCTGCACAGCACCACCATCCAGGGCTGGCCGGTTCAGGCGCCAGTGGAGCCATCGGCGGCCGCCATGGATGCCGCCTTCGATGACGATGAGATTGAAAAAGCCATCGCCGAGATACGCGGCGCGATCGAAAAATCCTCCCAGATTCTTAAATAATCCCCACACAATTCACAAGGACACCGTATGACCTTAGCAACACCCACCTTCGCCCGTCCCAGCGGCCGCACCATCGACGCCTTGCGCACCTTGCGCCTGACCCGCGATTACACCAAGCACGCCGAAGGCTCTGTGCTGATCGAATGCGGCGACACCAAGGTCATTTGCACCGCCAGCATCGAGGACAAGGTACCCGGTTTCCTGAAGGGCAAGGGCCAGGGCTGGATGACGGCCGAATACGGCATGCTGCCGCGTTCGACCCACACGCGCATGGACCGCGAGGCCGCGCGCGGCAAGCAGTCGGGCCGTACGCAGGAGATCCAGCGCCTGATCGGCCGTTCGCTGCGCGCCGCCTTCGATCTGCAGGCCTTCGGCGAGCGCACCCTGCACCTGGATTGCGACGTGATCCAGGCCGACGGCGGCACCCGCACCGCGTCGATCACCGGCGCCATGGTCGCCGCGCATGACGCCTTCTCCAAGCTGGTCGCGCGCGGCGCGGTGCCTGCCATTCCGCTCAAGGGTTTTGTGGCGGCGATCTCGGTCGGCGTGTATCAGGGCGTTCCGGTGCTGGACCTGGACTATGTCGAGGATTCGAGCTGCGATACCGATATGAACGTGGTGATGAACGACGCCGGCCACTTCATCGAGGTGCAGGGCACGGCCGAGGGCGCGGCCTTCGACCGCGCCGGCATGAACCGCCTGCTGGACCTGGCGCAGGGCGGCATCGCCGATTTGATCAAATTGCAGAAGCAGGTGCTGGGCGTGGTTTAATGGACGCCGAGCCGCCACGAATCCACGTAGGGCGGATTAGCGCAGCGTAATCGGCCATGCATGCTCCGCCGACGGCTCATGGATTGGCGGATTACGGCGTTCCGCCTAATCCGCCCTACGTGGTTCCGTAGTATGGCGACGCCTGGTGGGGGAGACATTCATGAAAAAGTGGCCGTTAGTGCTGCTGTTGTGTGCTTTCTTTCTTGCGGGTTGGCCGCTCGCCGCGCTATCCAAAGACCTCAATATCGTCTTCATCCCCAAGTCGCGCGACCAGGACTTCTGGACCTTCATGCGCCAGGGCGTCGACAAGGCGGCGCGCGAGGAGGGCGGCGTCAAGCTGACCTGGCGCGGCCCGGCCTACAACGACGATATCGATTCGCAGATCGATATCCTGCGCCTGTATTCCCGCTCCGACGTGGACGCCGTCATCATCGTGCCGACCGACCGGGTGCGCCTGATGGAGCCGGTCCGCAAGGCGGCGGCGATGGGCGTGAAGATCGTTGTCGTCGATTCGGCGCTGGGCGGCAGTTGGCACACCAACTTCGTCGGCACCGACAACCACGCCGCCGGCCGGCTCGCCGCCGAGCGCATGTCGGCGTTGCTGAACGGGCATGGCACCGTGCTGGTGATGCGCACCATCGCGGGCAGCGCGTCGACCGAGGACCGCGCCAACGGCTTCGTCGGCTATCTCGCCAGGCACGCGCCGCATATCACCATCATCGACGAATACGGCGGCGGCACGCGCGGCAAGATCGCCCGCGCCGGTCTGGCGGCGCTGACAAAACACCAGCAGATCGACGGCATCTTCGCCGTCAACGAATCGGCCAGCGACGGCATGCTGCGTTCGCTGCGCCAGACGGGGGCCGCCGGCAAGAAAAAACTGGTTGGTTTCGACACCAGCGATTTCCTGCTCGAGGGCCTGAAGAAGCAGGAAATCCACGGCCTGGTGCTGCAGGACGCGCGCCAGATGGGCTATCAGGGCATGAAGGCGGCGATCGCGGCGGCCAAGGGCGCGCCCGTCAAGGAACGTGACATCGTGACGGCGGCGGTGATGGTCACCCTGGAAAACTATCTTCGGCCGGAGATCCAGTCGTTGCTGGTACCCTAGCGGCGGATCGCCGGCGGTGGGGTCCAGGCAAAAGGTTTACAATGTCGCCTTCTCCGCATTACTCGATCGCAGCCCACACCATGACCCAACGCCTGATCCTCGCCTCCAACAACGCCGGCAAACTCAAGGAATTCAACGAACTGCTGTCCACGGTGGGCTTTTCCGTCCACGCGCAGGGCGAGTTCGGCGTGCCCGAGGCGGATGAGCCTTTTCACACATTTGTCGAAAATGCACTGCAAAAGGCGCGCCACGCGTCGCGCCTGACCGGCTTGCCGGCGCTGGCGGACGATTCCGGCGTGTGCGTCAACGCGCTGGGCGGCGCCCCCGGCGTGTACTCGGCGCGCTTCGCCGGCGAGCCGAAATCGGACGCCCGCAACAACGAGAAAATGATCGCCGACCTGGCCGCGCACGCCGACAAATCGGCCTACTACTATTGCGTGCTGGTGTTCGTGCGCCACGCCGACGATCCGCAGCCGGTCATCGCCGACGGCCGCTGGAACGGCGAGATGATCGCCACGCCGCGCGGCAACGGCGGCTTCGGCTACGATCCCTATTTCTTCATCCCCGCGCTGGGCAAGTGCGCGGCCGAGCTGAGCGCCGACGAGAAAAACGCCATGTCCCATCGCGGCCAGGCCTTGCGCGCGCTGGTAGAGAAACTCAAATGATCCCGATCAAAATCGTCGGCGCCGGCGGCAAGACGGCTTCACCGGCATCGCCGAAGGCCGCCAGCGCCGATTTGGGCGACGCCGCCGGCGTCGCGCTCAAGTATCTGCAAGGCGGCTCGCTGAACCTGTCGGCACTGCCGCCGCTGTCGCTGTATATCCATTTCCCGTGGTGCGTGAAAAAGTGCCCGTATTGCGACTTCAACTCGCACGAGGCGAAGGAGGGCGGCGCTTTCCCGGAGCAGCAATACCTGGACGCCATGCGCGCCGACCTGGAAATGGCGCTGCCGCTGATCTGGGGCCGCAAGATCTATACGATCTTCATCGGCGGCGGCACGCCCAGCCTGATGTCGGCGGCGGGCCTGGACCGCCTGCTGTCGGACGTGCGCACCTTGCTGCCGCTCGACAGCGACGTCGAGATCACGATGGAGGCCAACCCGGGCACCTTCGAAGCGGAGAAGTTCAAGTCCTACCGCGCCAGCGGCGTCAACCGGCTGTCGATCGGCATCCAGAGCTTCAACGCGCGCCATCTGAAGGCGCTGGGCCGCATCCATGACGACAACGAGGCGCGGCGCGCGGTCGATATCGCGCTCGCCAACTTCGATAACTTCAATCTGGATTTGATGTACGCGCTGCCGTCGCAGACGCTGGAGGAGGCCAGACAGGATGTGGAGACGGCGATGTCGTTCAAGCCGCCGCACTTGTCGCTGTATCACCTGACGATGGAACCGAACACGCTGTTCGCCAAGTATCCTCCGTCGTTGCCGGACGACGACGCCAGCGCCGACATGCAGGACATGATCGCCGAACTGACCGCCGCCAATGGCTACCGGCAGTACGAGGTGTCGGCGTACGCGAAGGAGGGCCACCGCGCGCGCCACAATCTGAATTACTGGGAGTTTGGCGATTATCTGGGCATCGGCGCCGGGGCGCATTCGAAGATATCGTTCCCGCATCGCATACTGCGGCAGGCGCGCTACAAGCAGCCGAAGGCCTACATGGAGCAGGTCAGGCTGGGCGCGCCGGTGCAGGAGGAGTACGAGATCGCCCGCGAGGACATGGGCTTCGAGTTCATGCTGAACACCTTGCGCCTGCATGGCGGCTTCGATCCGAACCTGTTCAGCGAGCGCACCGGATTGAGTTTGAACGCGATCGAGAAAAGCCTCGATGCCGCCGAGGCCAAGGGCTTGCTGTACCGGGATTACAAGGTGATCCGGCCCACCGAGTTGGGCCAGCGCTTCCTCAACGATTTGCAGCAGATGTTTTTGACGGCCTGATTACGTAGGGCGGATTAGCGCAGCGTAATCGGCCATGCATACGCTGCCGATGACGCATGCATGGCCGATTACGGCGTTCCGCCTAATCCGCCCTACGTGTCTCCGTGGTCATTCCGCGTCACGTTCAGAACTCTTCCCAGTCCTTGTCGTTGCCGACCGTGGCGGGCTTGCGGGCGCTGCTGCTGGCGCTGGACGCCGGCAGCCGGACGGCCGGCTTTTTCGGGGCCGCCGGCGCGGGACGGGCCGGCGCCGGACGCACCGTCGCCGCGAGCTTGCGCGCGGCCGGTGGCGCCGCCAGCGACTGCCGCGTCCCATCGTCATCGAGCTTGAACGACGACGCCACATCGGCCAGGCGCTCGGCCTGCTCCTGCATGCTGGCCGCCGCCGCAGCCGCTTCCTCGACCAGCGCGGCGTTCTGCTGCGTGACCTGGTCCATCTGCGTGATGGCGGTGTTCACCTGGTCGATGCCGATGCTTTGCTCGCTGCTGGCCGAGGTGATCTCGCCCATGATGTCCGTCACGCGGCGCACGCTGTCGACCACCTCGTTCATCGTGCTGCCGGCCTGCTGCACCAGCTTGGAGCCGATGTCGACCTGCTCGACCGAATTGCCGATCAACTCCTTGATCTCCTTGGCCGCCGCCGCCGAGCGCTGCGCCAGATTGCGCACCTCGGAGGCGACCACCGCGAAGCCGCGCCCCTGCTCGCCGGCGCGCGCCGCCTCCACCGCCGCGTTCAGCGCCAGGATATTGGTCTGGAAGGCGATGCCGTCGATAACGCTGATGATGTCGAAGATCTTGCGCGACGAGTCGTTGATCGTGCCCATGGTGTTGACCACCTGGCCGACGATCGAGCCGCCACGTTCGGCCACGTCGGAGGCGGCGTGCGCCAGCTGGTTGGCCTGGCGGGCGTTTTCCGCGTTCTGGCGGACGGTCGATGTCAGTTCCTCCATCGACGACGCGGTTTCCTCCAGCGAGCTGGCTTGTTCCTCGGTGCGCTGCGACAGGTCCATGTTGCCGGCGGCGATTTCGTTGGAGGCGCTGGCGATGGTCTTGGTGCCGACCTGCACCTGGTTGACGACGTTGCGCAGCGAGTCGTTCATGCCTTTCAGGGCGGTCATCAGCTCGCCGATTTCGGAGCGCGCCGTGGGGCCGTCGAAGCGGGTGGTCAGGTCGCCGTTGGCGACCGTCGCGGCGATGTCGATCGCCGACTTGAGGGGCGCCGTGATCGAGCGCGAGATGATCCACGCCGCCAGCGAGCCGATGGCCACCATCAGCACCGTTAATATCAACAGCAGCGTGTTGCTGCGGGCGTTGGCGTCGTCGATCGCGCGCGCGGTATCGTCGATGGCCTTGCGCTGGTAGGCCAGCAGCTCGTTGACCTTGTTCTTGTAGGCCTCGGCGGCCGGCAGGAACTTGTCGCGGTAGGCCGCTTCGGCGGCGGCGTCGTCGCCGGTCTTGCGGATGTCGCCGACATCGTTCTTGGCCTTCTGGTAGGCGGCGCGCAGCGCGATGGTGGCGTCGTACAGCTTGCGTTCGTCGTCGCTGGCCAGCAGTTCCTTGACCTTGCCCAGCAACTCGCCACCGCGCTTGGTGCTGGCGGCGATGGTGTCGGCGAACACCACCGGCAAGGTGTCGTCCTTGCTGCGCGCGATCAGTTCGGTGCGGGCGACGGCGGAGTAGATCAGCACGTACCAGTCCGAGACCAGGCGTTCCTTGGCCAGCGGCTGTTCCATCATTTGTTTGGTGGCGGCGGCGTTGCTGCGGGCGGTGACCAGGCCCGCCGTGGTGGCGATGACCGCCAGCAGCAGGACGAGGGCGAAGGCGATGGCGAGGCGGGTGCCGATGCGCGTATGCGACAAGAAATTCATGATGGCTCCATTGACTTTGTGCGTGCCCGAACGGGAACGTGCCGGGGCGGCTGAGTTTATGGCTGCAAGTATGCGCCCGGCTTCGCGGGCGGTCATGTGCCAGGTGAAGTACTGTTGCAAATTTGAAACAATGTGTATTATCTAAAAAGACAATGTTGCCTTTAGGTCGGGTTTTTCGCACCAGCGGGCGAAGGCTTCGGCCATGCGTTCGCTCTCGGCGATGGCGCGCGTCCAGTCGCGGATGCGGGCGGCGTGGTTTTGGCCGTAGGCGGTGAAGTCCTTGCGGTCCGGCGGTTTGCCGTTGGGGAGCGTGGCGACGAAGGCCGCCGACGGCGACACCAGGATCAGGTTGTCGAGGGCCGGATCGCCTTCGCCGGCGCGGCGCCACGGCATCGACTTGTCCAGCCAGCCGGGCACGATGTAGTCGCTGAAGTGCGGGTACAGCACCAGGCCCGGGTCGCGCTGGTAGGGCAGGTGCAGGTGGTAGTCGATCAAGCCGCCGTCCCAGTAGGCGCCGTCGGGCGCGCCGGCGATGGCGGTCACCGCCTCGAGCACCAGCGGGATGGAACCGGAGGCCAGCAGGGCGTCGCGCAGGTTGGCCGCCGACAGATCGACGAAGTGGCCGGCGAAAGCGTCGAACGGGTCGCGTAGCCATTGGGCGTCGTCGCGGCGGTTGTGGAAGATCACGCGCTCCATCGCGCCGGCCAGGCGGTCGCGCGAGACGGCGTTGCCGGCGGCGGCCAGCAGGAAGCCGGCCATCTCGCGCCAGCGCACGCCGTTGGCCCGCGCCAGCGCGCCGGTGCCGCGCGCGGTCAGCACGCTGACGTGGTGGTGCGGATGGTCGACCGCCTCGGCGGCGCGGCCGTCGAGCAGTTCGTCGAGCAGCGCGCGGCAGGTTTGGCTCACGTAGGCGGCGGTGACCTTGGCGGGATAGCGCTGGTGGGCGTACAGGTGGGCCAGGCGTTTGTGGGCGGCGGCCGGATCGTCGAAGGCGGCAGCGGCCATGCGCCAGGCGCCGATCGAGGCGCCGACCAGTTTGCGCGGACGCGGGGCCGCCTTGAGCCAGGAGCCGAACAGCCATTGATCGAGGCCGTTGAGGATCAGGCCTTTGGGGCCGCCGGCGGCGGCCGGGATGATGGCGATGTCGGAGGCCAGCAAGCCTTCGGCGGCGATGCGCTGGCGGGCACGCTGGCCCAGACGGATGTTAATTGGCGACGACATGCGGTGTATGCGTTAAGTAGGAAATACGTAGGGCGGATTAGCGCAGCGTAATCGGCCAATGCGTGCCATGCATTGGCCGATTACGGCGTGCCGCCCAATCCGCCCTACTTCAAACCTCCGCCCAGCGCGCGATACAGGTCGATCGCGCTGTTCGTGCGCAGCAGGCGCGCCTGCACCAGCGATTGCTGCGCGCTGAACAGCTCGCGCTGCGCGTCCAGCACGTCGAGGGAACTGGCGACGCCGTTGTCGAAGCGCAGTTGCGACAGCTTCAAGCGGTCCGCCTGCGCGTCCTGCACCGCGCGCTGCGCCGCCACCTGCTCGCCCAGGTAGTCGCGCGCTGCCAGGGCGTCGGCCACCTCGCGGAAGGCGGTCTGGATGGTCTTCTCGTAGTCGGTCACCGCGATGTTCTTGCGCACCTCGGTCAGCGTCAGGTTGGCGCGGTTGCGGCCGGCGTCGAAGATCGGCAGCACCAGTTGCGGCGCGAATGACCAGCTGCCCGTGCCGCTGTCGAACAGCCCGCCCAGGGTTGGGCTGGTGCTGCCGATCGCCGCCGTCAGGCTGATGCGCGGGAAGAAGGCGGCGCGCGCGGCGCCGATGTTGGCGTTGGCCGATTTGAGCCGCTGTTCGGCGGCGCGGATGTCCGGCCGGCGCGCCAGCAGATCGGACGGCAGCCCGGCCGGCACGGCGCTGAGCGCGTCGATTTGGCTGTCGGTCGGCATGGCTCCGGCATTCGCACCGGCGGCGCCGGTGGCCGAAGGCTGGCCCACCAGCAGGGTCAGGGCGTTTTCGGCTTGTGCGCGCTGGCGCGCCAGGGTCAGCGCGGCGGCGCGCGCCGTTTCCATCAGCGTTTCGTTGGAGCGCAGGTCCAGCCGCGACGAGGCGCCCACTTCGGCGCGTTGCTGCGTGAGCCTGTAGGTGCGGGCGCGCGCCTCGTAGCTTTGCTGCGCCAGCGCGTACTGCTCGGCGTAGGCGCGTTCGGTGAAATAGGCCTGCGCCACTTGCGCGACCAGGCTGATTTGCGCCGCCTGGCGCGCCTCGTCGGTGGCAAGATAGGCCGCCAGCGCGGCGTCGTTCAGGCTTTTCACGCGGCCGAAGAAATCGAGTTCGAACGAGGAGATCGACAGGCCGGCGTCGACGCGCCGGCCGATCACGCTCTCGCCGGTTTGCGATAGCGTGGCCGGCGTCTTGGCGCGCGTCGCGCCGACGCTGGCGTTCAGGTTGGGCAGGCGGTCGGCCGACTGCACGTTGTACAGCGCGCGCGCCTCCTCGATGCGCAGCGCGGCGGTGCGCAAGTCGCGGTTGTTCTCCAGCGCGGCGGCGATCAGCTGTTGCAGCCGCGGTTCGTTGAAGTACTCGCGCCAGCCGGTGTCGATGGCGTCGCGCCGGTCGGCGGCGGCAGGTGCGGAGGCCGAGCCGGTCTTGGCGGCCTTGCCGGCGTCGTCGGCCGGGAAGGCGGCGGCCACCGGGGCGTCGGGACGCTGGTAGGTCGGCGCCAGCGAGCAGGCCGACAGCAGCGCCGCGCCCAGCATCGCGGCCGCCAGCAAGGTCGCGCGCGCGGCGGGGAGGGGTACGCGGGCCGGGTTAGTCATAAGTCTCATGCTTTTTGTCGTCCATTTCGTGAGCGGCCAACTTGCGCTGGCGTTCGCTGCCCTTGAAGATTCTGCGGATCACCACGAAGAATACCGGTACCAGGAACACCGCCAGCACCGTCGCCGTGATCATGCCGCCCATGACGCCGGTGCCGATCGCGCGTTGGCTGGCCGAGCCGGCGCCGGTGGCGATCACCAGCGGCAGCACGCCGAGGATGAAGGCCAGCGACGTCATGATGATGGGGCGGAAGCGCAGGTGCACCGCCTCCAGGGTCGCCTCGATCAGGCCCATGCCCTGCGCCTGCAGGTCCTTGGCGAATTCGATGATCAGGATCGCGTTCTTGGCCGACAGGCCGATGATCGCGATCAGGCCGACCTTGAAGTACACGTCGTTGGGCAGGTCGCGGATGTGGGCGCCGAGCAGCGCGCCCAGAATCCCCAGCGGCACCACCAGCAGCACCGCGACCGGGATCGATTCGCTTTCATACAGCGCGGCCAGCACCAGGAAGGCGGCCAGCATCGACAGCGCGAACAGCGCCGGCGCCTGCGAGCCGGAGGTCTTCTCCTCCAGCGACTGGCCGGTCCATTCGATGCTGAAGCCGGGCGGCAGTTGCGCGGCCAGGCGTTCCAGTTCGGCCATGGCCTCGCCGGTGCTGCGTCCCGGCGCGGCGTCGCCGGTCAGCTTGATGGCCGGATAGCCGTTGTAGCGCACCAGCTGCACCGGGCCGTTGATCCAGCGCGTGCTGGCGAAGGCCGACATCGGCACCATGCCGCCGGAGGCGCTGCGCACGTTCAGGCGCATCAAGTCCTCCGGTTGCAGGCGCTGCGGCGCGTCGGCCTGCACGATGACGCGCTGCTGGCGGCCGCTGCTGGTGAAGTCGTTGACGTAGCTCGAACCGAGGCCCACCGACAACAGGCTGTTGATGTCGGCGAAGGCCACGCCCAGCGCGTTGGCCTTGTCGCGGTCGATGTCGATCTGCAGCTGCGGCGCGTCTTCCAGGCCTTCGGGGCGCACGCCCTTGAGGATGTCGCTCTTGCCGGCCAGGGCCAGCAACTGGTTGCGGGCGTCGAGCAGGCCGGCGTGGCCGGCGCCGGCGCGGTCCTGCAGGCGCGCGGTGATGCCGGTGGCGTTGCCCAGCTCGCGGATCGGCGGCGGGCTGAGCGGGAAGACCACGGCGTCGGCGATGCCCGACAGGGCGCGCAGCGCGCGCGCGGCGACCTTGTCGGCGGCGTCGTCCGGACCGCGCTCGCTCCAGTCCTTGAGCGGCACGAACACCAGGCCGACGTTCTGGCCGGCGCCGGAGAAGCTGAAGCCGGCCACCGCGATGGTGCGGGCCACGGCCGGCTGCTTGTGCAGGTAGTCCTCGACCTGGGCCAGCACGGCCTCGGTGCGGCTGCGCGAGGCGCCCGGCGGCAGCTGGACGTTGGCGATGATGTAGCCCTGGTCCTCGTTCGGCAGGAACGACGACGGCAGGCGCGCGTACAGCCAGCCGACCACGCCGCAGATGAGCAGGAACACGATCATGAAGCGGCCGGTGCGCGTGAGCATCTTGGCGATCATGCCCTGGTAGCCGCTGGCGGTGACGGCGAACTTGCGGTTGAACCAGCCGAAGAAGCCCTTCTTCTCGTGGTGGTGGCCGGCCTCGACCGGCTTGAGGATGGTGGCGCACAGCGCCGGCGTCAGGGTCAGCGCCATCAGCGCCGAGAACACCATGGCAGACACCATCGCCAGCGAGAACTGGCGGTAGATGGCGCCGACGGCGCCGCCGAAGAAGGCCATCGGGATGAACACGGCGATCAGCACCAAGGTGATGCCGACGATGGCGCCGGTGATCTGCGACATCGCCTTGCGGGTGGCGTCGCGCGGCGACAAGCCTTCCTCGCTCATGATGCGCTCGACGTTCTCGACGACGACGATGGCGTCGTCGACCAGGATGCCGATCGCCAGCACCATGCCGAACATGGTCAGCACGTTGATCGAGAAGCCGGCCAGCTGCATCACCGCGAAGGTGCCCATCAGCGCGATCGGCACGACGATGGTCGGGATCAGGGTGTAGCGCAGGTTCTGCAGGAAGATGTACATGACGATGAACACCAGCAGCACCGCCTCGAACAAGGTCTTGACCACCTCCTCGATCGAGATCTTGACGAACGTCGAGGTGTCGTACGGCACCGTGTACTTCAGGCCTGGCGGGAAGAACTTGGACAGCTCGTCCATCTTGGCGCGCACCAGGGTGGCGGTGGCCAGCGCGTTGCCGGTCAGCGACTGCTGGACGGCGACGGCGACGAACGGCTTGCCGTCGAGGCGCGCGCTGCGGTTGAAGTTGGCGCCGGCCATCTCGACGCGGGCCACGTCGCTCAGACGCACGATGGCGCCGTTGGTGTTCGAGCGCAGCACCACCTTACCGAATTCCTCGGGCGACGTCAGCTGGCCCTGCACGACGATCGGCGCGGCGTAGGCCTGCGATTCGGGCGACGGCAGGTCGCCCAGGGTGCCGGCGGTGACCTGGGCGTTCTGGGCGCGGATGGCGGCGGTGACGTCGGCCATCGTCAGGCGCAGGCCGACCAGCTTGGCCGGATCGACCCACACGCGCATGGCGCGCTCGGTGCCGAACAGCTGGGCCTGGCCCACGCCCGGCAGGCGCTTGAGTTCATTGACGACGTTGCGCGCCAGATAGTCGCCGATGGCGGCCGTGTCCATCTTGCCGTCGGTCGACGAGGCGCCGACGAACATTAAAATGTTGCTGCGCGCCTTGTTGACGTTGACGCCCTGCTGCGTGACCGCCTGCGGCAGGCGCGACTCGACCCGCTTGATGCGGTTTTGCACGTCGACGGCGGCCAGGTCGGGGTTGGTGCCGGGCAGGAAGGTGACGGTGATCGACACCGCCCCGTTGCCCTCGCTGACGGCCTCGACGTACTGCAGGCCGTCGGCGCCGTTCATTTCCTGCTCGATCACGCTGGTGACGGCGTCGTCGAGGATCTGGGCGGTGGCGCCCGGGTAGGTGGCGTCGATGACGATCGACGGCGGCGCGATGGTCGGGTATTGCGCCACCGGCAGCATGGTGATCGACAGCGCGCCGCCGATCAGGATGAACAGCGCGATCACCCACGCGAAAACGGGGCGGTCGATGAAGAACTTGGCCATCTGGTCTCCCGATTATTTGGTAGCGGCGGCCGGGGCCGGGGCCGGGGCCGGGGCCGGGGCCGGGGCGGCGGCGCTGCCGACCGGGCCCTTCCACGGTTCCGGCGCCACGGTGGCGCCGGGCTTGGCCTTCTGGAAGCCCTCGACGATGACGCGCTCTCCGCCCTTGAGGCCCGAGCTGACGACCCAGCTGCCGTTTTGCGCGGCGTCGGCCTTGACCGGCTGGGCCGTGACCTTGTTGTCGGCGCCCACCAGCAGCACGGTGGCGCCGTCGGTGCCGCGCACCACGGCCTGCTGCGGCACGGTGATGGCGGCCTCGTTGACGCCTTGCTCGAGGCGCGCGCGCACGTACATGCCCGGCAGCAGCGTGCGGTTCGGGTTGGGGAACTCGGCGCGCATCGACACCGAGCCGGTGGTCTGGTCGACCGAGACGTCGGCGAACAGCAGCTTGCCCGTTTGCGGATAGGTCTGGCCGTCCTCGGTCACCAAGGAGACCCGCGCCTCGTCCTTGCCGGCGCGTTTGAGCTTGCCGTCGGCCAGCGCCCGGCGCAGCTTGAGCAGCTCGGTCGACGATTGCGTGATGGTGACGTAGATCGGATCGAGCTGCTGCACCGTGGCCATCGGCGTGGCTTCGCCCTGGCCGACCAGCGCGCCCTCGGTCACCAGCGCGCGGCCGATGCGGCCGGCGATCGGCGCGGTGACGGTGGCGTAACCCAGGGTCAGGCCGGCGTTGGTGCGCGCCGCCTTGGCGGTGGCCAAGTCGGCGCGGGCCTGCTTCTGCGAAGTGACGGCGTCGTCGTATTCCTGCTGGCTGACGGCCTGGGCGGCCAGCAGCGGCGTGTAGCGTTTGACGCGCAGGTCGGCCTGGGCCAGGTTGGCCTCGGCGCGGCCGACGGCGGCCTGGGCGCTGTCGAACGAGGCCTGGAAGCTGGCCGGATCGATGCGGAACAGCACCTCGCCGGCCTTGACCTCGCCGCCTTCCTTGAATACCCGTTTCAGCACGATGCCGGCGGTGCGCGCGCGGACCTCGGCGATGCGCGAAGCCTCGGTGCGGCCGGGCAGCTCGCTGGTGAGCGTGACGCTGGCCGGCGCGACCGTGACGACCGCCACCTTCGGCGGCGGCGGTGCGGCGGGCGCGGCGTCTTTCTTACCGCAGGCGCTGAGCACCGCAACGGCTAGTGTGAGGGCGGCGCAGGCGAATGTGGTGGAACGAGGGACGGATCTCATTGGATGGTCTCTGAAAAGAATAGTGTTGGACGTTTGCCAGCCGGAGCGAGTGCCGGATGAGGCTGCAACATTGTAATACAGTCAGTTATGTAACGTTTTGTATATATTAATATGTGCCACGTTGCGCGAAATTGCCGCATTTTGGTGCGAGATGGCGGTGCGCCGGTGGCTGGATTTTGACCAATGGTTGCCGAGGAGTCGTCCTAAAAGGCAAAGGGCGGGAGGACGGCCGCCGCCGTGCTCCCGCCCTTCGGGTCCGCCCGCGCCGGACTTAGCGCATGCCGGAGATGATTTGTTTCAGTTTGCCCGAATCGGCGCAGAAGGCGCGGATGCCGTCGGCCAGCTTCTCGGACGCCATCTGGTCCTCGTTGAGCTGGAAGCGGAAGGTTTTCTCGTCCTGCGTCAGTTTGATGATGCCCGACGCCGGCACTTTGTCGGTGCTGAGCTTGCGCTCGACCGGGCCGTCGGTGTCGGCCAGCTGTTGCAGCAGCTCGGGGCTGATGGTGAGCAGGTCGCAGCCGGCCAGTTCCAGGATCTGGCCGGTGTTGCGGAAGCTCGCGCCCATGACCTCGGTCTTGTAGCCGAACTTGCGGTAGTAGTTGTAGATGCGCTTGACCGACTGCACGCCCGGGTCTTCGGCGCCGGTGTACTCGATGCCGGTGGATTTCTTGTACCAGTCGTAGATGCGGCCGACGAACGGCGAGATCAGCTGGGCGCCGGCGTCGGCGCAGGCGATCGCCTGGCCCAGCGAGAACAGCAGGGTCATGTTGCAGCGGATGCCTTCCTTTTCCAGGATCTCGGCGGCGCGGATGCCCTCCCAGGTGGCGGCCATCTTGATGAGCACGCGTTCGCGCTCGATGCCGGCCGCCTCGTACAGCTTGATCAGGTCGCGGCCCTTGGCCACCGAGCCCTCGACGTCGAACGACAGGCGGGCGTCGATCTCGGTCGACACGCGGCCCGGGATGATGCGCAGGATCTGCTTGCCGAAGGCGACCAGCAGGTGGTCGATGGTGTCCGGTATCGAGCGGTCGAGGTTGTCGCGCACGGCTTTTTCCAGCAGCGGCTTGTATTCGTCCTTTTGCACCGCCTTGAGGATCAGCGACGGGTTGGTGGTGGCGTCGCGCGGGGTGTAGGCCTGGATCGACTGGAAGTCGCCGGTGTCGGCGACCACGGTGGTGAATTGCTTGAGCTGTTCGAGTTGGTTCATATGCGCTGCCGATCTGAGGTAAGGGGATTGCGTTGTCTTATTGTACTCAAGCGCGGCAGGTTTGCGTAGGGCGGATTAGCGGGCGAGGCCCGCCAATCCGCCCCGGGGGCCCATCGAAGAGGCGGCCTACCTGGCCGATAGGCCTTAAGCGCGCAGCGTAATCGGCCATGCGTGCGCGGTCGGCGGCTCATCGATGGCCGATTACGGCGTTCCGCCTAATCCGCCCTACGTGGTTTCGTGGTTTTTTTGGGTTCTCCGGGACGTTGCATGGTTCGGTGGGCGGGCGTCATGACGCCGCGCCGCGCGCGATCAGCCGGGCGATTTCGTCGAGCAGCACCTCGAAGCGGATCGGCTTGCGGAAGAAGGTGTCGTAGGGCAGCACCTGGTCCTTGCGCGGGATGCCGGCGCTGGCCAGGATGAAGGGGATGGCGGCCAATTGCGGGTCGGCCCGCCATTGCAGGCACAGCTGTGCGCCGTCCATGACCGGCATCATGTAGTCGGAGACGACGATGTCCGGGCGCTCGCGCGCGGCCGCCTCCAGCGCCTCGGCGCCGTTGCCGGCGGTGCGCACGCGGTAGCCGCGGTATTCGAACAGCATCGTGTACGCCGACAGGACGTCGAACTCGTCGTCGACCACCAGGATGATTTTTCCATCCGGGTTGGCGTCCATGATAGCCGGGGAGTTGCTCATGTCATCTCGCTATAGCGTCTGCGGCGGCACGACGGGGCCGAACACGGCGCCCTCGATCGTCATGCCTTCGTCGGTGATGAGCAGGATGTGGTTGGCCGCGTCGTAGCTGTTCTCGCGCAGCTTGAGCACGCCGATCTGGCGCCGGTTGATGCCGCGCACGTCGACATAGCGCAACAGGATGATGTTCTCGAACAACATCGAGGCCGACACCTCGCTGTGCGCCGGCCCGGTGCCGAAGTACGGCAGCTCTTGCGTGAAAAAGCTGGTGACGTTGCGGCAGCGCAACTCGTTGACCAGCGCGGCCAAAAACGAGCGCGAGCGGCCCTCGTGGATGACGATCTCGCGCAGGCCGTCGAGGCCGTCCATCAGCAGGCGCGTGACGCCGCGCCGCTCGACGTTGCGCAGCATGTCCTGGGCCATGGCGTCGACCAGCACCTCGAGCGGCGGGTGCCAGATGATTTCGAGCGCGCCGCTGTCGTAATAGGGCGTCATGTCCATGCCGACGCTGGCCGACTTTTCCAGCAGCCGCAGCGGCGACTCGTAGAAGCCGGCGATCAGGCAGTTTTCGCCGCGTTTCAGGCCGTCGTAGATGAAATGCAGGCCCATCAGGGTCTTGCCGACGCCGGGATTGCCCAGCAGCGCCGTGGTCGAGCCGCGCGCCACGCCGCCGTTGGTCAGTTTGTCCCAGCCCTCGATGCCGAAGCCGAGGCGCTGACGCGACACGGCCGGGGTGGCGCCGGACGAGGTGCTGACAGCCTCCAGGCGGGGGTAGATGGCGACGCCGTCGGCGCCGACCTCGAACACGTGACGGCCCAGCAGGTGCTTGCTGCCGCGCAACTTAAAGACCTTGATCTCGCGCACCAGCTGCAAGCCCTGCTCGTACTGGCTCAGTTCGATCAAGCCGTCGACCAGCGTGTTTTCCGAGTCGGCCACGTTGCCCTCGGTGGGGGAGAGCAGGAAGGTGGTGCACTGCATGGTCGCCACCAGTGAATTGAGCGACAGCATGAACTCCGACAGCGCCACGTCCGACGGCTTGGCCTCGCGCACGGTGCGGAAGCCGTCGATGATCATGATGTCGGGGCGCTGGTCGGCCAGGGTGGCGGCGATCGACTTGAGCAGTTCGCGCAGGCCGCCCTTGAGCAGTTCGTTGTAGGCGCCGAGGAAGACGATGCGCTCGCCGACCAGTTTCTCGTCGAAGAAGGAGAAGCTGCTCAGGTGGTTGAGCATTTTGCCGTGGGTTTCGGCGATCAGGGTCAGGATCAGCACTTTCTTGCCCTGGTGGGCGTGCTGGAAGCCGATCTGGCAGGCCAGGGTGGTCTTGCCGCTGCCGGCCAGGCCCTGGATCAGATACAGGCTGTGGGCCGGAAAGCCGCCACCGAGGATCTGGTCGAAGCCGGACACGCCCGTCTGCAGCAGCGGGATGCGCACTGCGGGTTGGGCGGTATAGGAGGTAAAGGTAGTCATGTCCACTCTCAGCGGGGCTCGGCACCCACGAACGTACTACGTGTGCAAACGGCAATGTTGCAGTTGCGTAAAAATCAGACACACTGTAGCACAGCAAGAATTATAGGGGGGCCAGCACGAAGCCCACGTACGCCAGCACACCCACGGGAGCAGGCAGTGGTTTTTTTGTAAGCCGAGAGCTTAGCCGATGAAGGAGTCGAATTGCAAGTCGAACTCTTGCAGCGCCTTTTGGGCGTTCTGCATCTTCTTGCGGAATTCGGGGCCGCGCTGCAGCGCCAGGCCGACGGCCAGCACGTCGATGACGACGAGATACGCCAGGCGCGCCGAGATCGGCGTGTAGGGGTCGATATTGAAGATCAGGTCGATCGGGATCAGCACCGTGGCCAGGTCGGCCAGCGGCGTGCCCGACGGCGCCAGCACGATGACGTCGGCGCCGCCACGGCGGGCCAGCTTGATCGAGCGCACCAGGGTCGGACTGTTGCCGCGCTGGGAGATGGCGACCACGGCGTCGCCGGTGCGCAACAGGGCGGCGGCGATGCTGTGGATGTGCGGGTCGGCGTAGGCCACCGTCGGCACGCCGGAGCGGAAGAACTTGTGCTGGGCGTCGGCGGCGACGATGCCGGACGTGCCCTGGCCGTAGAACTCGATCTTGTTGGCCTTGGCCAGGATGTCGAGCGCCTTCTGGATGGCGTCCGGGTCGAGGTTGTTGCGCAGGTCCAGCAGGGTGTTGATCGAGCGGCTGCAGATCTTGTTGACCAGGTCGGCCGCGAGGTCGTCCTGGGTCGGCTGCTCGTTCAGGCCGGGCAGGGCCAGCGCCAGCCCCTGCGCCAGTTTGAGCTTGAACTCGTGCCAGCCGTCGTAGCCCAGCGTGCGGCAAAAGCGCACCACGGTCGGCTCGGACACCTGCGCGCTCTTGGCCAGCGCGGTGATGTTCTGGCTGACCGTCTGGCCGGGGTGGTCGAGCACGGCCAGCGCGACCTTGCGCTCCGATTTGGAGAGCGAGTCGAGCTGGGTGCGGATGGAGTCGAGCAGCATCGGAGCGGTAGGGTTGTTAGTCTTCCGGCAGCGCTTCTTCGCGCCACTGCAGGCCGTCGCGGCCGATCAGCGCGGAAGCGGCGGCCGGACCCCAGGTGCCGGAGGCGTACGGGATCGGGTAGCTGTCGTCGGCTTCCCAGTTGTTCAGGATCGGTTCGACCCATTCCCACGCCGCTTCCAGTTCGTCGCCGCGCATGAACAGGGTCAATTGGCCGCGCAAGACATCCAGCAGCAGGCGCTCGTAGGCGTCCATGCGGGGCGATTTGAACGATTCGCGGAAGTCCAGTTCCAGCTCGGCCTGCTTCAGGCGCATGCCGTCGCCGGGCGTCTTGGCCATCAGGTTCATGCGCAGGCCCTCGTCGGGCTGCAGGCGGATGACCAGCGAATTGGGCTGGAAGCTGTTGGTCGGCTGGGCGAAGATCGAGTGCGGGATCTGCTTGAAGCGCACGACGATCTCGGCCAGGCCGTCGGCCATGCGCTTGCCGGTGCGCAGGTAGAACGGCACGCCGGCCCAGCGCCACGTGTCGATCTCGGCCTTCATGGCGACGAAGGTCTCGGTGCGCGAGTGTTCCGGCGCGTCCGGCTCGTCGCGGTAGCTCGGCACGGCCTTGCCGTCGACGTGGCCGGCGCGGTACTGGCCGCGCACGATGTTTTGCGCCAGGGTGGTCGGCGTGAATTTCTTGAGCGAGCGCAGCACCTGCAGCTTGGCGTCGCGCACCGCGTCCGGGGCGATCGACGTCGGCGGCTCCATGGCGACGATGCACAGCAGTTGCAGCAGGTGGTTTTGCAGCATGTCGCGCAGCGCGCCGGAGGTGTCGTAGTAGCCCATGCGGTTGCCGACGCCGAGTTTTTCGGCGATGGTGATCTGCACGTCGGAGATCCATTCGCGGCGCCACAGCGGCTCGAACAGGATGTTGCCGAAGCGCAGGGCCAGCAGGTTCTGCACGGTTTCCTTGCCGAGGTAGTGGTCGATCCGGTAGATCTGCGATTCCTCGAACACCTTGCCGACTTCGGCGTTGATCTGCTTGGCCGAGGCGAGGTCGCGCCCGAGCGGCTTTTCCAGCACCACGCGCGAGTTCCTGGTGACCAGGCCGTTCTCTTTGAGGTTGTCGCAGATCTGCGAGAAGATCGCCGGCGGCGTGGCCAGGTAGTAGACGCGGGTGATGGCGTCGTCCTTGCGCAGCGCTTCGACCAGGTTCTTGTAGCTGGCGCTGTCGGTGGCGTTGAGCGACACGTAGACGATGCGCGCGGTGAAGCGGGTCCAGGCGGCCGGGGTGATGGCCGGCGACTTGATGTGGGGCTTGGAGGTGGTTTCGACCGTGTGCAGGAAGTCCTCCTGGCTGGCGTCCGCGCGGCCGACGCAAATGATGCGCGCGGTCGGGGGCAGGTCGTTGGCCACGTCGCGGGCGTACATCGCCGGCAGCAATTTGCGCATCGCCAGATCGCCGCTGCCGCCGAACAGAACCAGATCAAAATCGGTAAGAGCCATAATAGAGAGTCGTCGCAAGAGTAAGTAGTGCCTGAAAGGGAAGTCGCTGCACAGCGGCGCCACCGGTTTGACACTATACCCGGAGGCGATTTTTCGTTGTGTAAATTTACTACGACAAGCAGTGAAATGCAAGTAATTTTACTACATTTTGATGCCGTTTTCGATAGCTTTTAATTACGATATTGTGGATTCACGCGGCCGGCGACGTCGACTTCGATCGCCAGCAGCTTGCCGCTGAGCGGGTACTGTTCCAGCTCGGCGGCCGGGCGTTCGCCGGCGCTGGTGACGTACAAGGTGCGCAAATCGGCGCCGCCGAAGGCCAGCATCGTTGGGCAGCGCAGCGGCAGCTTGATCTCGTCGAGCAGTTCGCCGTCCGGCGACAGCTTGACCAGCCGGCCGCCCTCGAACAGCGCGCTCCAGTAGTTGCCGTCGCTGTCGACCGCCGCGCCGTCCGGCCGGCCGCCGTAATTGTTGGCCTTGTCGGCCGAGAACTGCATCAGCGGCCGCTGGTTCTCCACCGTGCCGGTGTCGACATCGAAGTCGAAGCGCCGCACCAAATGCGCGGTGGTGTCGGCGTGGTACATGGTTTTGCCGTCCGGGCTGAAACCGAGGCCGTTCGAGTTGGTCATGCCGCCCGACCAGGCCTTGCGGATCTCGCCCTGTTCCAGCACGAACATCTCGGCGGCAGGCCGGTCGCGCGGCTCGTAGATGGTGCCGACCCAGAAGCGCCCGGCCGGATCGACCCGGCCATCGTTGAAGCGGGCCAGCGAGGTGTCGTACGGCGCCGGCGCGATCTCGGTGATGCGCACGTCGTCGGCGCCGGTGTCGAGGTGGTAAAAGCCGCTGCGCATGGCGACGATCAAACCGCCGTTGTCGCTGACGGCCAGGCTGGCCGGCTCGCTCGACAGCCGCCACGCGCGGTGCTCGCCGCTGGCCGGGTCGAGCCGGTGCACGGTGAAGGCGGGGATGTCGACCCAGTACAGCGCCTGTTCCTGCTCGTGCCACAGCGGGCATTCGCCGGTTTGCATGACGGCGTCGTAGGCCACTTCGATGTGCGGTGCGCTCATGGTCGTCCTCGGATTAAATGTGCTGGGCGGCTTTGGCCATGACGATCAGGCCATTGGTCGAGCTGTCGTGGCGATCCGGCTGGACTTCGCCCGTCAGTTCGGCATGGATGTTCTTGGCCAGCACCTTGCCCAGCTCCACGCCCCACTGGTCGAAGCTGTTGACGTCCCACAGCACGCCCTGCACGAAGGTCTTGTGTTCGTACAGCGCGATCAGCGCGCCCAGCGAGGTCGGGGTCAGCTGGTCCATCAGGATGGTGTTGGACGGACGGTTGCCGGGGAAGGTCTTGTGCGGCACCAGCGCTTCGATTTCGTCGGCGCCCAGCTTTTGCGCGGCCAGGTCGGCGCGCACCTCGTCGGCGGTCTTGCCGGTCATGAACGCTTCCGACTGGGCGAAGCAGTTGGCCAGCAGCGAGTCGTGGTGGCCCGGCAGGTCGTGCGTGGCGCGCAAGGTGGCGATGAAGTCGATCGGCGTGACGTCCGTGCCCTGGTGCAGCAGTTGGAAGTAGGCGTGCTGCGCGTTGGTGCCGCACTCGCCCCAGACCACCGGGCAGGTCGGCGTGTCGACTTCGGCGCCGTCGCGGGTGACGCGCTTGCCGTTGCTTTCCATGTCGAGCTGCTGCAGGTAGGCCGGGAAGCGGTTCAAATCCTGGTGGTAGGGCGCGATCGACAGCGAGCCGGCGCCGAGGAACTGGCGGTTCCAGAAGCCGACCATGGCCAGCAGCACCGGCATGTTCTGTTCCAGCGGGGTGGTGCGGAAGTGCTCGTCCATGGCGTGGGCGCCGGCCAGGAAGTCGCTGAAATAGCCGTAGCCGACGGCCAGCGCGACGGCCAGGCCGATCGCCGACCACACCGAATAGCGGCCGCCGACCCAGTCCCAGAACGGGAACATGTTGGCCGGGTCGATGCCGAAGGCCTTGACCGCCTCGGTGTTGGTGGAGACGGCGACGAAGTGGCGCGCCAGGTCCTCCTCCTTGGCCGTTTTGAGGAACCAGGTGCGGGCGGTGCCGGCGTTGAGCATCGTCTCGGCCGTCACGAAGGTCTTCGAGGCGATGATGAACAGGGTGGTTTCGGGATCGACCAGGGCCAGCGCGGCGTCCATGTCGTGGCCGTCGACGTTGGAGACGAAGTGCATCTTCAGGCGCGGGTGGGCGTACGAGCGCAGCGCCAGCACGGCCATCTTCGGGCCCAGGTCCGAGCCGCCGATGCCGACGTTGACGACGTCCGTGATCGGCTTGCCCGTGTGGCCGAGCCAGGCGCCGGAGCGGACCTGGTCGGTGAATTCCTTGACGTGGTCGAGCACGGCGTGGACGTCGCCGCTGACATCCTGGCCGTCAACGGTGAAATCTTTGCCGCGCGGCAATCTCAGCGCGGTATGCAGCACGGCGCGATGTTCTGTAATATTGATCTTCTCGCCATTGAACATGGCGTCGCGTTTGGCTTCGACACCGCGCTCGCGGGCCAGGTCGAGCAGCAGGTCGACGGTGGTGCCGGTCAGGCGGTTCTTGGAATAATCGAGGAACAGGCCGGCCGCGTCGACCGTCAAGGTCGGGAATCGCTTGGCGTCGTGCGCGAACAGTTGGCGCAGTTGCCAGTGTTTGGCGTCGGCGGCGTGGGATTCGAGGGCTTTGAAGCTGGCGAGGGTGGTCAGGGCGGGCTGGCGCATAATAGTCGGGCGTCTTCGTCTGATGTTGGTGGGGGATGCCTGAACGGGCTGAGTGAATCATACAGGAAAACCCGGTAAATTCACTACGACACTATTGAAAGAATAGAATTTTTATCGCTCTGGAGGTGGTTTTTCCTGCATGCCAGGATGCTTTTCCGGTGCCGGCGGTCGCCAGCGTTTGCCAGCTAAAGATAGAAAAAAACGGTCGGTTTTGAGATTTTGTAGTAAAATTTCACGGAATTCATTCATAAGGAACAATCATGGCGTTGCATCCGGTCTTGGAAACTGTCACCGCTCGCATCATCGAGCGTAGCAAACCTTCGCGCGGCGCGTACCTGGCGCACCTGGAGGCGGCGCGTGTGAAAGGCGTGCAGCGCGGCGCGCTGGCGTGCACGAACCTGGCACATGGTTTTGCCGCCTTCCCCGCCAACGACAAGCTGTCGTTGAAGGAATTGAAAAAACCGTCGGTGGCGATCGTCTCGGCCTACAACGACATGCTGTCGGCGCACCAGCCGTTCGAAGGCTTCCCGGCGCTGATCAAGGACGCCGTGCGCGAAGTGGGCGCGGTGGCGCAGTACGCCGGCGGCACCCCCGCCATGTGCGACGGCGTCACGCAGGGCCAGCCGGGCATGGAGCTGTCGCTGTTCTCGCGCGACGCCATCGCCATGGCGACCGCCGTCGCGCTGTCTCATAATATGTTCGACTCGGCCGTCTACCTGGGCGTGTGCGACAAGATCGTGCCGGGCCTGCTGATCGGCGCGCTGCACTTTGGCCACCTGCCTGCCGTGTTCGTGCCTGCCGGCCCGATGACGACCGGCCTGTCGAATTCCGAGAAAGCCAAGATCCGCCAGCTGTACGCGCAGGGCAAGGTCGGCCGCGCCGAGCTGCTCGAGGGCGAATCGCAGTCGTACCACGGCGCCGGCACCTGTACCTTCTACGGCACCGCCAACAGCAACCAGATGCTGATGGAAGTCATGGGCCTGCACCTGCCGGGCGCCGCCTTCATCACCCCGAACACGCCGCTGCGCGACGAACTGACCAAGGCCGCCGCCCGCCGCGCGGCCGTCATCACGGCGCAATCGAGCGAGTACCTGCCGGTCGGCCACGTGGTCGACGAGAAGTCCATCGTCAACGCCATCGTCGCGCTGCTGACCACCGGCGGCTCGACCAACCACACGCTGCACCTGGTGGCCATCGCCAAGGCGGCCGGCATCGTCATCGACTGGGACGACTTCGACGAGCTGTCGAAAGTGGTGCCGCTGCTGACGCGCATCTACCCGAACGGCAACGCCGACGTGAACCACTTCCACGCCGCCGGCGGCACCGGCTTCGTGATCCGCGAGCTGCTCAACGGCGGCCTGCTGCACGACGACGTCACCACCATCCTGGGCAAGGGCCTGCGCGCGCACTGCGCCGAACCGTTCCTGGGCGAAGCCGGCCAGGGTGTCGTCTGGCGCGACGCGCCGGCCGAATCGGGCGACGAGGCGGTGCTGCGCAAGATCACCGCGCCGTTCTCGCCGGACGGCGGCACGGTGCTGGTCAAGGGCAACCTGGGCCGCGCGGTGATGAAGGTGTCGGCCGTCAAGCCGGAGCACCAGACGGTGGAAGCGCCGGCGCTGGTGTTCAACTCGCAGGAGGATTTCATGGACGCCTACAAGGCCGGCCAGCTCGATCGCGACTTCGTCGCCGTGCTGCGCTTCCAGGGCCCGCGCGCCAACGGCATGCCGGAGCTGCACGCGCTGACGCCGGCGCTGGCCAACCTGCAGGACGCCGGCCGCCACGTGGCGCTGGTGACCGACGGCCGCATGTCGGGCGCGTCGGGCAAGGTGCCGGCGGCGATCCACGTGTCGCCGGAGATCCTGGCCGGCGGTCCGCTGGGCCGCGTGCGCGACGGCGACATCATCCGCGTCTGCGCCAGGAACGGCACCTTGGAGGCGCTGGTGGAGCCGGCCGTGTGGGCCGCGCGCGAGCAGGCCACGGCCGACCTGACGCCGAACGGCGTGGGCATGGGGCGCGAGCTGTTCGCCATGTTCCGCAACAGTGTGTGCGAGGCGGAGAAGGGCGCGACCACGTTCCCGCTGCCGTCGCCGATCCCGACGATCGTCGGCCTGCACGACAAAGACCCGGTCGGCAACACCGTGCCGGGTTCCGATGAAGATTTCTCGATGAAGAAAGAAGCGTAAATCATGACCATGACCCTGCTCGATATTATGCGTACCTCCGCCGTGATCCCGGTGATCGCGATTGACGAACCTGAACACGCCGTGCCGCTGGCGCGCGCGCTGGTGGCCGGCGGCATCCGCGTGCTGGAAGTGACCCTGCGCACCAAGCACGGCCTGGGCGCGATCCGCGCCATGTCGGAAGTGGAAGGCGCCATCGTCGGCGTCGGCACGTTGACGCAGCCGGAAGAATTCGCCGCCGCGCGCGACGCCGGCGCGGTGTTCGGCGTCTCGCCGGGCCTGACGGCGGCGCTGATCGCCGCCGCCAGGAGCAGCGGCCTGCCGCTGCTGCCCGGCGTGATGACGCCGTCGGAGGTGATGGCCGCGCGGGAGCAGGGCTTCCGCCAGCTGAAGCTGTTCCCGGCGGTGCCGGCCGGCGGCATCGGCATGCTCAACGCGATCAACGGCCCGCTGCCGGACGTGACGTTCTGCCCGACCGGCGGCATTTCGCAGGAGACGGCGTCGCAGTTCCTGGCGTTGAAGAACGTCGCCTGCGTCGGCGGTTCGTGGCTGACGCCGAAGGACGCCATCGCCGCCGGCGACTGGGGCCGCATCACCGACCTGGCCAAGGCCGCCAGCGGCCTGCGTTAATACCCGAAACGACGCCCGCGCGTCGATGCCGCCCGGTGCAAGCCGGGCGGTTTTTTTTTGCCCTCGCTTGCAATCCGATACCGGATCGGGCCGGCCGCCGCGCGGCCAAACGCGGACCTCTGCGACATCCATCGCGTAGTTTTCCTGGGACAAAAAACACTGTTAGAATACAAGCAACACTGGCGGTTCCGCGATGCCGGCGGCCGGCGCCGGCCGGCCTCGACGGGGTGCGGCGCCACGATCTGAACAACCTGTTGGACAGCCATGCAAGACCTTTCCATCGACCCCGCCGTCTCCGCGCAATATCACATCCGGCGGCGCCTTGGCGAGGGCGGCTACGGCGAGGTGTTCGAAGCGTGGGATACCAGGTTGCGGCGCGGCGTCGCGCTCAAGCGGCTCAAGGTATCGTCCGACGCGCCGGCGTCCGACCGGCTGCTGGAGGAGGCGCGCATGGCCGCCTCGCTGCGCCACAGCGCCTTCGTCAAGGTGTACGCGATCGACGGCGGCGCGGCGACGCAATCGATCGTCATGGAGCTGGTGGAGGGGCGCACGCTGCGGCAACTGGCCGCCGACCGGCCTTTCTCCGTCGGCGCCGCGCTCGCGATCGCGGCGCAGATCGCCGAGGCCATGCAGGAGGCGCACGCCGCCCGCCTGGTCCATAGCGACCTTAAACCGTCCAACCTGATGATGGAACCGTCCGGCCGGGTGCGCATCCTCGATTTCGGCCTGGCGCGCCACATCGACCCGCTGGCCACCCAGGCCAGCGCCGCCGCCGGCGCCGCGCCGGGCACCATCGCCTACATGGCGCCGGAGCGGCTGGCCGGGCGCGCGCCCGCCGCCGCCGCCGATATCTACGCGCTGGGCGTGATCCTGTACGAATTGATCGCCGGCCAGCGGCCGTTTCCCGACCTGGCCGGCCTGGCGCTGGCGGCCGCGCAGATGCAATCGTCGTCGGCGCTGTGGGCGTTCCCGCCCGACTGCGATCCGGCCGTCGCGGCCCTGGTGCGCGCCATGACGGCCAGCGACCCGGCGCGGCGCACCGGCTCGATGGCGGCCGTGGCCGTGGCGATCGGCGCGCTGATGGCGCCGCCCGGCCCGGCGCCGGCCAGGGCGGCGCGCCGAC
>CAUPJZ010000040.1:0-61934 GCA_963511605.1 uncultured Duganella sp.
CTGGCACGCAAAAGCGATGGCGAACCGGGCGTGCAAACGATCTGGAAGGGACTCAGGAAAATCCGCATCGCGGCGGAGGCGCTACGGTTCGCTGACTCAGATACTCGCCGATCTGATCAGACTTGTGTATAAGGGCATGAGTTAAAGTCCGTGGCGCAAGCTTCTACGGCTGTGAACTTAGCGAGAACGATGAACTACCGTCGTGGGATTGGTAAGCTGACGCCCGAGTTCGGCCAGGAGCTGCCGTTCAAGGCCACAGCCTTTTCACAAATTAAAACTTAGGCATATATTTCAAAAATTTTCATCATCCCATTTCACGTAACGCGAATGGAAACCTCAATTATGCCGTCACAACTGGCCGGTGGGTACGTAAGCTGCTATACGCTGGCCGACGATTATGTGGATGCGACTATAAGATCTTTGCAGCGCCTGAAAGATGACGGTTTGTACCCAAAAGAGATTTTGCAGCCAGTTCAATAGATGGCAACAGAGTCATGGTCGGGGCATGTCAAAGAAACGTTTCCCGGCCACGAGGACCGGTGGCCGACGCAAGTCGAATTTGAGACGACAGTAGCTGATGGCGGCGTGGTTTACGGAGCCTTTGCTTCGTACGAATAGTACGAACTACGTTACGCGATCCAGCCCCACATTCCTAGCCTTATCTCGTGCGGCTGTTATGTCTACTAGCGTCCGCTTTGGGGTGCGGCCATTTCCGCATTTACGAGTTCTAGTTTCTTTAACAAACAGGATTGTAGAAAGACCGGAGCCATGCGCATATTGGCCTCCAGTTTCGAGGAAAGAATTTATTGTGGCAACAAAACCGGCTGGGGACTTAAGATGACAGGCACTGTGATGATGCGGCGTTGTTTGCTCGTTTTGCTCGTCGCCCTGCCGATGTTGGCACTGGCAAACCCGGTCGACTGCCCGGACAAGCCCGAATGCTGGCCGGAGGGTAGCGCCATGCAAATGGGGCTGCTGCTGAATCAAAAGCAGGAAAAGGCCGAAAAGCAGATGGCGGCGAAGCACGCTGAACTCGTCAGCTTGGTCGTGGCATCCTCCAGCGATTCCACGCCCGTCGACGAGCGACTGATTAAGGCGCTGAAATCACAGCAGGTCGCGTGGGCACTGTATCGTAATGGAGAGTGCGAGTTGATCGGCTCCCTGACCGGTGCAGGCGGCTCTTGGCCTTCGACTTGGGCAGCACAATGTGTTGCTAACCACACTGAACTTCGGCTGCGGCGTTTACGCTCGGCCATCGCGTGCATTCAGAAAATCCCCGACGACAAACGATTTTTTGATCAAAATCGCTGCCTTCAGCAACTCGCGCCGTTGACGAACCGTTAGCTCGAGTCTGCCATGTATGCGCCGCAGGTGATGCATGCATGGCCGATTACGCTTCGCTAATCCGCCCTACGTGTTTCCGAGGTATTTATGCGGTCCGTGGCCGTTGGCACACAGCCTGTGTTTCAGGTGGGCTTATTGTTTGACTAGCTCCACCCTCCGGTTCTTTTCGCGGCCGGCGTCGGCGTCGTTCGAGGCCACCGGCGAGTACGAGGCGACGCCTTTCGCGCTGAGGCGCTTGGCGTCGATCTTGTAATCCGTCGCCAGGGCTTTGACCACCGATTCGGCCCGCTTTTGCGACAGTTCGACGTTGTGCGCCAGCCCGCCCTGGTTGTCCGTGTGCCCGACCACGTAGACCTTCAGCTTGGCATCCTGCTGCAGCAGCTTGGCCATCTCGGCCAGCGCCGCTTTCGAGTCCGGCTTGACGTCGGCCTTGTCCGTGTCGAAATACACGCCGTACACCGCGACCTTGCCTTCGGCCGCGATGCCCTTGGCCATGTCGGCCGCGTTCAGGCTGGCCGAGACCTTGCCGCCCTCCATGGCCTTGGCTTCGACGATTTCCAGATACACGCCACCGTTCTTGTCTTGTACCGGCGAGACCACGTACACGCCCACGTGTACCAGCGCGCCGTCCGGCCGCGTGCCCTTGGCGACCAGGTAGCGGCTGTCGTTGCGGCCGTTGTTGAACGGCGACCAGTTCGCTTCGCCGCCTTTGATGAAGTTGTCGCCCACCCGGTTGTCGAGGAAGTACTGGCCAAAGTCGCCGCCACACGTTTCCCTGGCGCAGGTGAACAGCACCTTGAGGCCGGCCTTGTCGAGCGCGGCCTGGTAGTTGCGCATCACTTCCAGCGACGAGCGTTCCTTGGGGTAGTTGTAGGCGATGCGGGTGTATTTGCCTTCGAGCTGCAACGCGCTTTCGAACGCGGCTTTGCCGTCCTTGTTGGCGATACGCTTGCCTACCGGGAGCAGCACTTCGTCGAATTCCTTGACGCCGTAACCGACCAGCCTGGATCCTTCAAAGCGCGACAGCAAAGGGTGGTCCTTGACGCCCTTGACCGTGTCCTTCGCCGGCATCTGGCCGTGCGCGAGCGGCGCGAGGCCGGCGATGCCGGTGAAAAGCATGAAGGCGATAAGGCGAGGCGTGTACACGTGGGTCCCTGGTCAAGAATGAATGCTCAGCCCGATTCTAGGGGGGAATTGCAATAAGATCAATGCGCCCGTCCTATCGTGCGGCCCTCGCGCGTTACCACTTTTTTGGCCGAAAAATCCTTTCCTTACCTATCCGTAATGAAGGCGCTACGTGTTTTTACGTAATTTCCCCATCCGCCATTGATATGAAACTGGTTTCATGTAAATCTTGCTGCGTAGTTAGAAATTGATTAACCATGTTTTTTTTGACTTGCGGAGGTGGCCACCAGTTATCCGTATCGCTGTCGCACCCGATGTTTGACGAAAGTAAATATATAAAAGAAAAGGGAAACAAGATGAATGCATGGATTCAAAGCAGGAAAAAATTGTCCGCCGCGACGATGGCCGCTGTGATGGCCGGCGCCCTGGTGGCGCCCAGCGCCAACGCGGTGACGCCGGATACGCGCATCGGTCTGAGTGGCATCTGGACCACCGCTAACATGCTCAAGGAATATATTGATTGGCGCGCTTCAGCCGGCTGGGGGGCGGTCGGCGCCACCAATCTTTTGATCACAAAGCTGATGGGCGGCTCCCAAGGCGAAATGACCAAGGCGGCTTTCACCGCGATCTGCGGCACCACCGCCGCGGGACTCGTCGCCAACTGGAAGCCCCTGTCGGCTCCGACCACAGCGTCGCACATCAAGGCGATTGTGAAGGGCGGGACCACGGTTGGCGCCGCAAGCGCTTGCGGCTGGGCCTCGAAATTCGCCTTCGACACAATCAATAAGGAAATTCCGAAGGCGCAAAATTTCCTGAATAACACGGCGACCCCGGCACAGAAAAGCGCTGCCGCCACTGCGACGACCAACACGCTCAACGAGCAGTTGGCGATGGAAGCGGCAATGAAGGCCATGTGGAACGCGAACTCCACGGCCAATTTCGACTTGGCACTGGCCTCGTTTAACCGCCATGGCGCGAACATGCGGGCGGGCATGGTCATCATTAATAACACCATCAAGTCTTAATGTCGTGAACGTTCAATAGGTCACATGGGGCCGCGCCGGCTGCGCTGGCGGGCTCCACTTGCAGTCATCATGAGGGTTAGCCATGAACATGTTGTTTCAGTCACGAAAGTTTCGTGGACTTTGTCTGTTGGCGGTGTGCGCATTGATCGGATACGCGTTCTTTGGCGCCGGCGCCGACGTCGCTGTGGTGCAAAATATGGCTCAGGCACAATTGGAGGCCGCGCCGTCCGGCCAGCCTGCGCCGCAGGGTAAAGGGTCGAATCTGTTTGCCATCCTGACCCAGGGTAGCGGTCGCTTTGCGAATCTGAATCCCAAAGACTTCGCTTTGAAGGACTCCGATTACGGGGGACATCCGGCCTACAATAAGGCGACGCGTTATCTGGTGTGCGCCGACTATCTGGCTTCGAAGAAAGATACCGCGCAGGACTTGGCCGAGCAGGGGGGCGACGGCCAGTCGAACGAAGCGCTGGAATTTGCCAAGTGGTTCAATGTCTTAAAAGAAGAGCAATGCAAGAATGTCACGCAGGCCGACTTGTTGAGCGTCGCCGCCTTGATGCACACCGCCGCCCAGGCCGGCGATGTCGGCGCCCAGAGCTACGAGTTGAGCCAGGAGGTCGGGGCGCTGCGGCAGGCGGCCGAGGCGCGCGTGCGCGACAACCCCGAGCAGCCACAGGATCTTGGCCAGCAAGGAAAGTCGCTGCTGGAGCGGGCCAACGCGCTGGCGGAACGGGGCGACCGGGACGCGGCGTTTCTGGCGGCCCAGCTGAGCGGCTCCGATCAGTTCGGGCAGAAGGATCTCGTCGCATCGGCCGCGTGGGCCATGGTGGGCATGCAGCAAAAAGGCGAACTGTTTAGCGCGACCAACCGGGTGTTCGAAGTCGAGACGTACGCAGAGCTGAGCGCTGAACAGCGGCAGACTGCCGCGCAGTCGGCGCAAGCGCTGTATGCGCGCTGCTGTGACAAGCGTTGAGCACCGGCCGCCGGCCCGCCGGCGGCTTTTGCGCGCTCTCAGTCCGCGAAGTAGCGGTTGCGGCCGTTTTGCTTGGCGGCGTACAGCCGGGCGTCGGCGGCGCGCACCACGGCGCTGGGGTCCTGGCTGTCGAGCGGCGGCACCGCCGTCGCCAGCCCCATGCTGATCGACACGTAGGGCGCCGTCGGCGAGGCCGCGTGCGCCAGATTGAGCTTGCGCACCTCGTCGATGATGCGGCTGGCGACCACGTGCGTGCCGTCGGCGCCTTCCTGAGGCAGCAACAGGATGAATTCCTCGCCGCCGTAGCGGGCCAGCAAATCCTGCGGCCGCGCGGCGCAACCCTTCATCGCCGCGCTGATCCTTTGCAGGCAGGCGTCGCCGGCCTGGTGGCCGTAGCGGTCGTTGTAGAGCTTGAAGTGGTCGATGTCGATCATGATCACCGACAGCGGCAGGCCGGCGCGCGCGCAGCGGCGCCATTCGGCGTCGATGGTGTCGTTGAAGTGGCGGCGGTTGGCCACGCCGGTCAGGCCGTCGGTCAGGCTCAGCTCGCGCATGGCGTCGGCCTGGCGCTTGATGGTCAGCTGGCTGCGCACGCGCGCGCGCACCACGGCCACGTTGAACGGTTTGCTGATGAAGTCGACGGCGCCGGCCTCGAGCGCGCGGGTCTCGTCCTCGGGTTGGCTGAGGGCGGTGACGAAGATGATGGGAATGTCCTGCAAGCGGGGCGAGGCGCGCAGCGCGCCGCAGACGGCGTAGCCGTCCATGCCGGGCATGACGGCGTCGAGCAGGATCAGGTCCGGTTGCTGGGCCAGCGCGATGTCGAGCGCCTTTGCGCCGTCCAGCGCGAACAGCACTTCCTGTTCGTCGCGCAGCGCGTGGTGCAGGATCTGGATGTTCTCCATGGCGTCGTCCACCACGAGTATGCGTCCATTCCTGGCCAGGTCGGTCCAACTCATGCACTTTCCTTTCGCTGCAACATAATGTCCACCAGTTTAGCCGCAGTGGGGAAATCGAGCGTTTCAACTGCTTCCGCCAATGCGCCCGATTGCGCCGTTGCCGCGAGGGCGGGCCGCAGTTCCCGGAAGTGCTCCAGCGCCTTCAGGTTGTTATTCTGAAGCAAACTTTGCAGCTCCGCCAGCTTTACAGGTAAATCATCAATATTAGTGTTGCCAACAGGCATTTCCCGGCCCGGCGACGCCATGCCGCGCACGGAGGCGGTGACGACGGCGAGCGCCGCCGCCAGCTGGTCCAGCGCCGCCTCGAGGGCGCCGCCGCCGGCCTCGTCGTGGTGGTGAAGGGCGGCCTCGACAAGCGCACAGAGCCGGGAGACCTCGCCGGCGCCCAGGTTGGAGGCCACGCCGCGCAGCCGGTGCAGCGCCTGGGCGGCCTGCTGGCGCCGGCCGTCGGCCAGCAGCGCGCGCACCTCGCCCACCGTGCCGCCCTGGGATTGTTCGAAGCGGCGCAGCAGCGCGGACAGGGCGTCGCGGTCGCCGCCCAGGCGGGCCAGCGCGGCGTCGACGTCGATGCCGGACAGGGCGGTGGCGGGGCCGGCGGTCGTGGCCGGCGCCGCGGCGACGGCCGCCGGGGACGATGGCGTCGCGGCGGCCGCCTCGCCCCCGCCCGGCGCCGCCGATGGCACCAGGCCGGTGAGCACGCCGATCAGGTCCTCGACATCGATCGGCTTGGCGACGTGGGCGTTCATGCCGGCGGCCTGGGCGCGGCGGCGGTCGTCCTCCATGACGTTGGCGGTCATGGCCACCACCGGCAAGGTCAGGCCGGCCGCGCGCAAGGCCGCCGTGGCGTCATAGCCGTTGAGCACCGGCATCTGCACATCCATCAGCACCACGTCGTAACGGTCGGGTTCGGCCGTCAGCAGGTCCACCGCCAACCGGCCGTTGTTCCGCACGTCGACGGCGGCGCCGGCGTGCAACAGGATGTATTGCGCCACTTCCTGGTTGATCTCGTTGTCCTCGACCAGCAGGATGCGCATGCCGGCCAGCCGGCCATGCAGCGGCGAGGCAGCCTCCGCGCCGTCCGTCGGGCTGCCGGCGTCGCCGCCCAGCAGCGCGGCGACGCGCCCGAGCAAGCGCGCTGGGGTGACCGGCTTGGACAGGATGCCGGCCAGTCCCAGGCTGCCGGCGTGCTGCGCCTCGGCCGCCGCCAGGTGCTCGGTGACCATCATCAGCACCGGCGGCAACGGCAGCGCCATGCTGGCGTGGATATGCCGGAGCAGCGCCGGGCCGTCCATGCCGGGCATGTCGCGGTCGAGCAACAACAGGCCGTAGGGGCGTTCCATACGATGGCTTTCGTGCAGCATGGCCAGCGCCGCCGTTGCGTCGGCGGCGACCGCCGCGCTCCAGCCCAGGTGGGCGCAGGCCTCTTGCAGCGCGGCGCGCACGCTGGCGCTGTCGTCGACGATCAGCAGCGACAGCGCGGCCGCCGCCGCCGGGATGGCCGCCGCCGCCGGGATGGCCGGCGCCGCCGGCGCGGCCAGGCATTCGAACGGGCAGGCGAACAGGAACTCGGCGCCGTGGCCGGCCTCGCTGCGCACCTCGATCGCGCCGCCCATCATGTCGGCCAGCCGGCGGCAGATCGCCAGCCCCAGCCCGACGCCGCCGAACTTGCGGCTGGTGCTGCTGTCGGCCTGCGAGAAGGCGTCGAAGATGTGGGCCTGCTGCTCGGCGGTGATGCCGACGCCGGTGTCGCGTACGCGGAATTCGATCAGCAGCGCGCGCTCGTCCGGCCGCGTCGTCGCCGCCCGCCGCACCGACAGCACCACCTCGCCCTCGGCGGTGAACTTGATGGCGTTGCTCAGCAGATTGAGCAAGACCTGCTGCAGCCGCATCGGGTCGCCCGCCAGCGCGTTGGGCAGGCCGGGTTCGATGTCGAACACCAGCTCGACGCCTTTGTCGGAGGCGCTACCGCTGACGAGCACGCTGATGCTGTCGAGGATGTGTTCCAGCTGGAAGTCCGCGTGCTCCAGTTCGAGCTGTCCGGCCTCGACCCGCGAGAAGTCCAGCACGTCGTTCACCAGGCGCAGCAGCGACTGCGTAGCCAGTTCGATCTTGTCCAGGTAGCCGCGCTCGCGCGGCCCCAGCCCGGCCTCCCGCAGCAGCAGGGCCAGGCCGATGATGGCGTTCATCGGCGTGCGGATCTCGTGGCTCATATTGGCAAGGAACTCGCTCTTGGCGCGGCTGGCGGCCTCGGCGCGGTCGCGCGCGTGCACCAGCTCGACGTTCAGTTCCTGCAGGTGCAGCTCGGTCTCCTTCAGTTCGGTCACGTCCGACACCAGCACGAAGAAGCCGCGCACCTCGCCGTACTGGCCGACGTCGGGGATGTAGTTGACCCAGGTGTGGCTGACCTGGCCGGACGGCCACGTCAGTTCGCCGGCGAAGCCCTGCGGCTCGCCCTGGAGCGCGGCCTGCACGTACGGCGCGTTGTCGGTATATTGCCGCTCGCCGAGCACGTCGGCCATGCGCGCGCCCATCATCTGCTCCAGGCTCATTTGGTACCACTCGAGGAAGTAGCGGTTGGCGAAGCGGCAGCACAGGCCGGCGTCCCAGTAGGCCACCATGCCGGGCAGGTTGTCGGTCACGGTGCGCACGAACTGCTCGCTCTGGGCCAGGCGCTCGACGGTGGCGCGCAGCGCCTCCTTGGCCTGCTTGCGCTCGGTGATGTCGAGCGAGATGCCCAGCACGTGGGTGGCCACACCGAGCTCGTCGCGCAGCGCCACCTTGCGCGTGGTCAGGTAGCGCGTCTGGCCGCCGGTGGTGGTGATGGGCTCCTCGGCGATCTCGGTGATCTCGCCCGGGTTCGAGGCCAGCACGCCGCGGTCGCCGGCGGTGAACAGGTCGGCCTGCTCGGCCGGCACGACATCGTAGTCGCTCTTGCCGATCATCTCGTCGCCGCTGCCACGTCCGAGCAACAGCGCGCCGTAGCGGTTGAACATCGCGTAGCGCAGGTCGCCGGCGCGCTTGAGGAAGATCATCGCCGGCATGTTCTCCACCACGGAGCTGAACAGCTGGCGCGACTGCAGCAGCTCGGCCGCCACGCGCTTCTGGTCCGTCACGTCCAGCAGCAGGCTGGTGATGGCGCTGATCTTGCCGTCTTGGTCGAACTGCGGGTAATAGCTCACCACCCAGTGCGACAGCTGTTTGGGATTGGCCACCGTCGGGCCGCAGCGCTCGATGCCGGTCAGCGGCCGGCCCGTCTCGAGCACGGCGCGGTAGTCGGCCAGCACGCCTTGCCGCACGTCGGGATCGGCGATCATGTCGCCGACGTGGCGGCCCAGGTGGGCCACCACTTTTTGCCCGTTCAGCGCGGCCATGTAGTCGTTGATGCGGATCACCCGCAGCTCGCTGTCGACGTAGCTCAGGCCGACGGGGGCGGTGGCGTACAGGGTTTCCAGCTGGGCGCGCGACTTTTCCAGCTGCGCGGTGCGCTCGTCGACCAGCTTTTCCAGCTCGTGGCGGTGGGCCCGCAGGTCGCCCTCGAGCGCGTGGAAGGCGTCGGCCACCGCCTGCGCCTCGCGAAAACTCATCGGTTGCACGGTGAACGGCGCGCCGCTGGCGAGCGCCTCGGCCGGGCCGACCAGGTCGCGCACCGAGCGCGCGATGCGTCCGCCGACGAACCACGCCAGCGAGAAACCGGCCAGCAGCACCAGCCCCATGGCCAGCGAGATGGTGGTGACGGCGCGCAGCAGTTCCTCCAGCGCCTTGGCCTGCGGCGTGGCGATGGCGACCGTGGCGCCGCTGACGGGCGAGCGGCTGTAGCCCAGGTAGACCGGCGTGCCCTCGGTGTCCTCGGTCACCAGCAGCGCGTCGGTCGACTGCAGCAGCCGGGCGCGCAGCGTGGCGTCGGCCGGCTGGCCCAGCACCTGGCGCGGTCCGCCGGCCTGGGCCACGACGGTGCCGTCGCCGTCGTACAAGGTCATCGACTGGTGCGGCTGGATCTTCTCGTCGCGCAGGATGGTCGCCAGCCGGTCGGGCTTGAGCAGCACGGTCATGGCGTAGGCCACATGGGTGTCGATGAACACCGGCACGTCGACCGCCAGCAGCGCGCTGCCAGCGACGTAGATGATCGACAGTTGCGGCCGGGCGCTGTGGAACAGCGGCACCAACCGTTTGCTGTTGTTGACCTGGTTGAACGTGTCCGGCAGCGGCGCGCCGACATGCATGGCCACGCCGCCGGTTTCGTCGCTCAATAATAATTGCGATGCGGGAAATTGCGGCCCGAGCAGGCCGCCGGCCTGGACCCGCAACGCGCCCTTGTCGGTCGCGCGGATGCTGGGCGAAGTCGCCAGCGCCATGGCCGCGCCCTCGCTCTGGATCAGGTCGCGGTCGATGGCGGCGGCCACCATGCGCGCGGCCTGGCGGGTGTCCTCCATCAGCGTGGCGCGTTCGCGGCTGTAGAACTGCCGCACCACGGCGCCGAAGCCCACCGCCGCCGGCAACGCGCAGGCCAGCACCAGCAGCGCGATCTGCGAGCGGATCGAGGGCAGGGGGAGACTGGGCTTTTCTGGCTCTGGCACTGGCACGTGGAGGGCTCCCGGCAACCGGTTGATAGCAGGCTGGCAGAAGGATAGTATCCGAGCCTGGCCGTTTCAGAAAGTGTTTTGTCCTGGACTGGGGTTGAATCCGGGACGAGCCGGTGGCGGAGCTTGGCCGATTACGCGCGTCGCGCTAATCCGCCCTACGTGTCTCCGTGGTCATTTCGATTCTCCGGCCATTGACCTGTGATTGACCGTGGGGACACGTAGGGCGGATTAGCGAAGCGTAATCGGCCAAGAGCCGCCACCACCGCCCGCTTAAAAGAACAACGCGGTCCGCTGGATCACGCTGCCGTCGTTGGTGTACGGTCCGGTCGCGCGCACCGAGCCGGTGTTGAACTTGCCGTCATCGAGCTTGCTGTCGACCTGCTCGGCGAACGAATCGGGCAGATTGTCGAGCCGCACGCCGTTGCCGCCGCGTCCGCCGACCACGTCGTTGTAGATGTAGACCGCGCCGCCCTGGGCGCTGGTCATGAAATCGGTGGTGCCGTTGAACGAGCCGGTGATGAAGCCCGACAGCGCCAGGTGCTGCGGCGCCAGCTGGTATTCGGCGATCTGGCCGTCGCCGTTGCCGTTGCCGGTCGCGCCGGGCGCATGGCTGGTGCCTTGCACGTCGTCGCCCGGCAGCGCGCGGAACTTGTCCTGGTAGGCATTGACGGCCGCCGTCAGCGACGTCGATTGCTGGATGATATTCTTGACGCGGGCGCTGTCGATCAGGCCCTGTCCCTTCAGCACGCCGCCCAGCAGCAGGCCGATGATGACGAGCACGATGGCGATTTCAACCAGGGTAAAGCCGCGTTGGCGCAGAAGGGTGGCAGGGGGCGTACGCATGGGGTGATTCCTTTCTTCATTACCGCTAAAAGTTGTTGCTATACATGGGTGCTATATTACAGCAAGGTCTATGGCTTGGGACCGCTGTCCCGCTGGTTCGGACCGTTTGATCGATTCAGTTGATCGAGCCGGTCCGATAAAAACTTCAGCTCGTGCGGATCGGTGATCAAACCGTCGCGCAACAGGCCGCCGATCAGCGCGCGGGCACTGTCGAGCTCATTCATGTCTTCGAGGATGAACACTTCCATTTCGCGCGCCCACGCCGGCACCTGCGGACCAGTCGCGCGCAGCCGGATCGCCCGCGCGTAGCGGCGCGCCAGCGGCAGGTCGTGCAGCCGGTGCCTGGCCACCAGCGCCGCGTGCGCCAGCCACGGCCAGCGCCGGTTCGGGTCCTCGGCGAAGCGGGCATAAACGAATTCAAGCATGACGCGGGCGCGCGCCGGATCGGCGACCGCGCCATACACCTCGCTGGCCGCCAGCAGCGGGTACTGGCCGCGCGGATCGAGCTCCAGCACGCGTTGCAGCCACAGGGCGACCTTGCCGTAGTCGAGATCGCGCCAAGCGATGCTCAGCCCGGCCTGCTCGTCGAAGCCTTGCACGTACAGCATGGTCAACTTGGACAGCGCCACCGGCTCGCCCAGCGCCGCCAGTTGCAGCGCCGCCAGCGACGGCGCCGGCGGCAAATCCCGCGCCCGCGCGCGCGGCGGCGCGGCGAAGGCTTGCCACAGTAGTTGCAGCACCAGGGTCAACGCCAGCAGCGCGAACACCGCGCGCGGCACCGCACTGACAGGTTTGACGTGCGCGCGCATGCTCATATGCGCTTGCGGTAAAGATCGAACATGCCGGCGGCCGCCATCAGCGCCACGTAAATGACGGTCTGCGCGGCTAGGGCCAGCAGGTCGGCGGCGCCGCCGTCGTGGTAGACCAGCCAGTCGCTGCGGGTAAAACGGTCCAGGTGCGGCAGCAGCAGCGCCAGGCCGTCGATGGCGGTGTTCAGCGCCTGCTGGCCGGCGCTTTGCGCGGCGCTGGCGCCGTGGCCGAGCAATTGCAGCGTGCCGATGGCGCGCGCCAGCACATAAAAGGCGAAGGCGGCGGCCAGCGCCGGCAGCACCTGGTTCAAGGTCAGCGTGCACAACAGGCTGAAGGCGGCGACGATCCAGCATTCGCACAGCAGCGACACGGCCCACAGCGCCGCCTGCGCCGGCGGCGCGAAAAACAGCGCCAGCGCGCCGAACAGCACGGCGGGCAGCACGGCCAGCGCGCCGAAGCCGGCCAGCTTGCCCAGCAGGTAGACGGCGCGCGGCAGCGGCAACGCCATCAGCAGTTCCAATCCCTTGTCGTTGGCTTCGCGCACCATGCTGGTGACAACGAAGGTGGCGATCAAAAACACCGCCGCCAGCCGCAGCACCGCGCCCAGCAGCGCGGCCTGCAACTGGCGGCTTTCGGTCAGCGCCAGTTCGTTCAGGAAGCCGCTGACGCCGACCGCGCCCAGCGCCATCACGAGCAGCAGCCACAGCAGCCGGTTGCGCAGCGCTTCGAGCAGGGTGTAGCGGGCGATGGTGAGGGCGGCCAGGGTCACGGTGCGGTCAGGAAATCAGGCGTAGGGATGCGCATCACGGCAACTTCTGCGCCGCCACCATGCGGTTGTACAGGATGTTGGGCGAGATCCAGATGACGATGTCGTCGAACTCGCCGCCGGCGCCGCGCGGGTCGGTGCTGGCCGCACGGCTGATCAGCGCCACGCCGCCGCTTTGCAGATTGGTCTTTTCGTCGATATTGTTGTTGCCGGCGTCGAGGATGCGGGTGTTCTGGTCGCTGGTGCCGCCGTAGCCGTTGCGGCCGAAGGACATGATGGCGGCCGGGATATCCTCGACGTCGGTGGACGGCACCAGGTCGCCGCCGGCGCCGCGCGTGGCGATGGTGATGTCGCGCTTGGTCGTGAGCGTGAAGAAGGCCGTGCTGTCGGCGAACGCCGGCGTGACGCTGTAGGCCAGCACCCGGCCCCAGCCGTCGAGCCGGCCCACGCCCAAGGTCGCCCATGGCAGGTAGCCGAAGCGCTTGTTGCAGGCGGTGCCGGCGCGGTCCTCGCGGCCGTCGGCGGCCGAGATGGCCGGGCAGGGCAGGTAGCCGTTGCGCAGCGCGAAGCCCATCAGCGCTTCCCTGGCCTCGTCCATGGCGCGCACCGTCTCGCTCACGCGGCGCTGTTCCAGTTGCGACGACAGCGGCGCCACCAGGCCGCCGATCATCAGGCCGACGACCAGCAGGACGATGGCGATTTCGACGATGGTGAAGCCGGCTTGTCGTTGGCGTGAAGGCATGTAAGGGTAGGAAGTCATGTTGGTCGGCACTGGCGTGGGCCCGGCATCAGCGCTTGGACGCCGAGGCGCGCACGCGGTTGCGTATCATCGGCAGCGGCACCCAGCTGACCACGTTGCTGAAGCTGCCGCCGACGCTGCGCGGCTCGCCGGTGGCGGCGCGCGCCATGAAATCGCGCACGGCGACCTCGTTGGCCTGCTCGTCGAGGTTGTCCACCACCCCGCTCAATTGCGGGATGCCGTCGACGCTCACGCCCAGATGCTTGCCGCTGGAATAGATGACGGCCGGGGTGCAGCGGTCGTCGACGCGGCAATTGGCCGAGCCGACGCGGTAAAACACGGTGCCGTCGTTGTCGCGGTCGAATACCGTCTTGTCCGCCTCCACCGTGCCGTCGAGATTGCCGTTGGCGAAATCGCGTGACACGCTGTAGCGCAGCAGCTTGTTCCAGCCGTCGCCCGGCACCAGGCCCAGCGTTATCCACGGCAAAAAGCCGGTGCAATCGGCGTCGCTGGCGCAGGGCCGGGGATTTTCGCGGCCGTCGGTGGCCGACAGCGCCGGGCGCGGCAGGCGCCGGTGCACGATGGCGTAGCCCAGCAGCGCCTCGCGCGCCTGTGCCAGCGCCTCGCGCGTGAGCGCCTGCGGACGCAACTCGCCGGACGGCGGACTGAATAAACTCATCAACAGCGACGACGCGCCCAGGCCCAGCACGACCAGCAACAGCAGCAGCGCGGCGCCCCGCTGGCGTCGCGGCAAAGCCGGACGGCGCCGCCGGAACGGCTGTAGGCGTTCACGGTTCATTGATGTCCTTGACGCGGCCATCGGCCAGGTCGTAGCGCTGGCCCGGCCGCAGCAAGACTTTTTTGCCGGAGGGCAGGGTGACGGTCAGCGCTTTTTTGTTACGGTTGCTGAATTTGTTCTGCGGACCGCTTTGCGGCACATTGTTGAGCCATACGGTGCTGCGCCCGCTGCTGCTGCGGACCACGCCGTTCATCTCAAGCTGTTCCGGCGCGGGCGGAGCGGGTGGCGGCGCGTCGGGATCCATGCCTTGCGTCCCGGCGGGCGGCATCATGCCTGGCTGCGCGATACCGGGCTGCGCGCCCTGCGCCCCGGGCGGCGGCATATTGCCCGGAACGCCAGGCGGCAGGAAGTAGTCGGGCAGCACCCCCGGCGGCCCGCCCACGGTGGCGGCAACCGCCTTGCCACGATTGGCATCCAGCGCCGCGCGCTCCGCCGGCGTATTAAACAAGCGTCCGATGCCCGGATCGGCATAAGCGAACTGACACGCCGTCAACAAAACGAGCCCCGCGACGGTAACATACCTAGGAAACACGTAGGGCGGATTAGCGGGCGAGGCCCGCCAATCCGCCCCGGGGGCCCATCGAAGAGGCGGCCTACCTGGCCCGTAGGCCTTAAGAGCGAAGCGTAATCGGCCAAGGCCAAACTCCGTCGGCGGCTCCTGGCCGATTACGGCGTTCCGCCTAATCTGCCCTACGTGATCACACATCTCCGAGGCCTTCATGCCTTGCCTTTCTTCCGCTCAGCCACCGGAGCGACCTTCGGCGCCGGCGCCATGGTAATCCAGTTCAACGTGCAATCCGCCCCCAGGGTCGGACTTGCCGCAGCCCCCGGCGCCCCGGCCACCACCCCCAGCCGCTTGATCGAACAGTCCTGCACCGCAAAGTAACTGCGCTCGCGCAAATCCCCCAGGAAGTCGAACAAATCCATCTCATGCAGCAACTCCATATGCAGGCGCATACGACTGCCCTGCAGCTGATACTCGCCCAGATCCAGTGCCGACTCCAGCCGCACCGGCTGCTGCGGATCGATCTCATAGCTCAGCGGCAGCAGTTTGCGCTGCTCCTGCGTCTGGCGGATCGCATCGACCCACTCCAGGCGCTTCTCCTCGCCGATCAGCCCGCGCTCACGCAACTCGATATAACGCTGCTGGAAGTTGCGGATATCGCGCTTTTCATTGTCCACATGCGCGTAACGCGAATACGCCGCGTCGCGCACGCGCTGTAGCCTTTGCAGCTCGGCGTCGGCATCCTGCTGGCGCCAGCCGGTGACGAGCACGCAGGTCATGCCGATCGTCACGGCGGCGACAGCGGTCAGCACGGCCGTGCGGATCAGGTCGAATTCGTTGATCCAGTAGGGCAGCGCGACCTTGGCGCGCGGCGGCTTTTTGCCGGTGACGGGATTGGTGCTCATGGCTGCCACACGAGGTTCAGGGAGAATTTGGCGCGCGTCTCGACCGCCTGCACGCCGGCCTTGCCGTTGAGTTTGACGGACGAGCGCGTGTCGAGCGGCGGCTTGTCGACCTCGACGATCAGGCGTGGATGGCTGGCCAGTTGCTGCGCGAACAGGTTCATCGTGTTGACGGCGTTGCGGTAGTCGTCCTGGTCGGTCATGATTTCCGCCTCCAGCAGCAGCGCCTGCGGCGGCCGCCCCGGTATGCCCGCCAGCAGCGACGACATCGGCGCCACCTGTCCGGCGCCGCCCATATCGGCGGCGCCACCCTGGACGCCGGCCTGGCCGCTGATTTGCGTGGCCGGCAGATTGACCTTCCAGTCCAGCTGCAACAGCCGGATCTGCGGCGATTGTTCGAGCGCGGCGCTGAGGATGCCCATCAATTGTTGCGGTCCGGGCCCCTGCGTCACCAGCATGCGCTCGACATTGACGGCCGCCCGCATATTGGCGGTGGTGGTCACGCGCGGCGGCATCGCGGCCATGACGGCGCCGTAGCGCTGGTCGTACGAGGATGCCTCGGCGGCCAGCCGCGCCGTATCGTCGCGCGCATCGCCCAATTGCCACAGGTTGATGCCGGCCAGTACCGCGCAGCCGGCAGCCAGCACGCCGCTGAACAGATACAGGTTGACGCGCGCGCGCCACAGCTTGAAGTAGCGTTGCAACGGCCCCAGGGTGTAATGGCTGGGCGGGCGCGTGCGCGCCAGGAAGGCCAGCATCAGCGGATCGGTCAGCCGTTCCGCCAGGCCGGCGACGTCGCCGTCGCCGGTCTTGATGCCGAGCCGGTCGCTCACGCCCTCCAGCGCAATGAAGCGGAACGCCGTCTCGGCGCCTTCCTCGCATTGCGCTTCCAGCGCGGGAATGGCGGCGGCGGGGGCGATCACCGCCGTCTCCAGCACATTGCCGCGCGCCATCAGCCGCACGCTGGTCAGGAATTGCTGGGTCTTGCCGGTCTCTGTGCCGATGTTGACGGCGTCGCCGTCGCGGTCGATGGCCGGCGTCAGCCGCGAGAACTTCAACTGGCCGTTCTGGAAGTAGCTCTGGCGCCAGCCGGCCGACTGTTGCGTCACCAGCAGCAGGTGCTCGTCGCGCATGGCCAGCTTGCGCACCAGCGCCTCGCTCAGCAGGGTGGTCGAGTACAGGCCGGCCAGCGGTATTTTCAATTGCTCGAGCGCCTCGGCCCACGGCTGCACCGACGACGGATTGGTCAGCGCCGACAGCAGCACGATGTCGTCGCGGCGACCCAGCGCCTCGCGGCCCTGCACCTCGTGGTGGCGGAACGGCGTTTCGCGGTATTGCTGCAGCAGGCGCCGCTGCATCAGCTTGGCGCCGGCGCGGCCGCCCACGTGCGGCACGTGGACGCGCTGGAAGTCTTCCTCGATCAGGTCGGCCAGCAGGTAGACCGGCGCGTGGTTGCCGTGGTCGATGTAGTCCATGAAATCGTCGACGCCGGCGCGGTCGTTGTTGAAGCGCACGCCGCCCGTCAAGCGTCCGTTGCGCCACTGGTAGGCGTGCAGTTGTTCGCTGCTGAGATAGAGTAGGTGTTTGCTCGTCACGGCAGCCTCAGGTTCTGATCTTGCTGATCGTGTCGTAAATCGGGCCCATCACCGACAGCATGATCCAGCCGACCATCACGCCGAGGATCACGGTCATGGCCGGCTCTATCATCGCTTGCACCTTCTCGATCATCTCCTTGACTTCGCGGTTGTAGAAGTAGCTGACGTTGCGCAGCGCGCCGTCGAGCGCGCCGGTGGTCTCGCCCACCTTGAGCATGCGGATCACCAGCGGCGGGAAGATGCCGGTGTTCTGGAACGCCGCCGTGATGCCCTGGCCCTCGGAGATCAGCTGTCCGGCGCGGCGCAGGCCGGCGGCGATGACGCGGTTGCCGACGATGCCCTCGGACAGGCGGATGCATTCGAGGATGGTGATGCCGGAGCCGTACATCATCGCGAAGAAGGTGGCGAAGCGGGCCAGGATGATCTTATGCAGCACCGGGCCGATCATCCAGATGCGCAGCTTGAAGCCGTCGGCGGCATAGCGCGCCTGCTCGCTGCGCGCCAGCCAGGCGCGGCCGACGAAGAAGGCGATCAGCGGCACCGTCACCAGGATGTACCAGTAGTTGATGAAGATGTTGGAGACGAAAATCAGCGCCTTGGTGTGCAGCGGCAAGGTGTTGCCCATGTTTTTGACGAAGGAGGTCAGCTGCGGCACCAGGTAGATCATCAGGAAGAAGGTGACGGCGGTGACGAACACGCCGACGGCGGCCGGGTACATGACGATTTTCTTGGTCTGCGAGGCCAGCTCGTCCTGCCACTTCAGGCTTTCCGACAGGTTCTTGAAGACCTCGGCCAGCTTGCCGCTTTGCTCGCCGGCGGTGATCAGGCTGGTGAAGGTCAGGTCGAACACTTCCGGATACGCGGCCAGCGCGGCCGACAGTTGCTGGCCGCCCTCGATGTTCTCGATCAGGCCGGTGATCATCTCGCGGAAGCGCGGGTGGTCGATGCTCTCGCGCAAATCATTCAAGCCTTCGAGGATGGGCACGCCCGCGCCGGTCAACTGCTCCATGTGGAAGCAGAAGTTGATCAGGTCGCGGCGGGTGATCACGCGTTTCAACGCCACGACCTTCGCGCGCGAGACGCGGCAGTCGATCAGGTCCAGGCCCATGCGGTGCAGGCGCAGCTCCAGGTCCGGCTCGTTGGCGGCGTCCATGTTGCCGGGCGAAATCTGGCCGCCGGCGTCCATCGCGCGGTAGAAGTATTGGGGCATCAGTTGGCCAGCCTTTCGGTCAGCCGCTCTGTCAAGTCGACGACACGGCCGACTTCCTCCAATGTGGTCACGCCTTCGAGCACGCGGCGCACGCCGTCGTCGATCAGGCTGTGGAAGCCGCTGTTGGCGGCCGCCGTCTTCAGTTCGCGCGACGAGGCGCGGCGCGCCACCATCTCGTCGAGCGCCGGCGTCATTTTCAGCAGCTCGATGATGGCGATGCGGCCCTTGTAGCCCTGGTGCGCGCAATGGTCGCAGCCGACCGCGCGGTACAGGGTTTGCGGACCGGCCGTCTCCGGCAGTCCCAGCAGGCGGCGTTCGACGTCGTCGGCGATGTGCGGTTCGCGGCATGCCGTGCACAGCTTGCGCACCAGCCGCTGGGCGATGATGCCGATGATGTTGCCGGCCATGATGTCGGGCACGACGCCGATGTCGAGCAGGCGCGGGATCGAGCCGATCGCCGAGTTGGTGTGCAGCGTGGAATACACCTGGTGCCCGGTCATGGCGGCCGAGAAGGCCATCTCGGCGGTCTCCTTGTCGCGGATCTCGCCGACCAGGATGATGTCCGGGTCCTGCCGCATCATCGAGCGGATGCCCTCGGCAAAGCCCATCTTGGCCGATTCGTTGACCGACGTCTGGCGGATCATGTTCATCGGGTACTCGACCGGGTCTTCCAAGGTCATGATGTTGACGCTCTCGGTGTTGATGTGGTTCAGGATCGAATACAGGGTGGTGGTCTTGCCGGAGCCGGTCGGGCCGGTCACCAGGATCACGCCGTCCGGGCGGGCGATCATCAGCTTGAGCAGGTTCAGTTCGGCCTCGCCCAGGCCCAGGCCGTCGAGCGGGACCAGGCCCTTCTGGCGGTCGAGCACGCGCAGCACGAAGTTCTCGCCGTGCGTGGTCGGCTGGGCAGACGCGCGGAAATCGATCTGCCGGCCCGAGAACTTGATCGAGATGCGGCCGTCCTGCGGCGCGCGCGTCTCGGCGATGTTCATGTTCGACATGACTTTGAGGCGCACGGCCATCGCCGGCCAGTACGATTTGTGCAGGCTGCGGATCTGGCGCAGGATGCCGTCGATGCGGTAGCGGATGCGCAGGAACGATTGCTCCGGCTCGAAGTGGATGTCGGAGGCGCTGTTTTGCACGGCGTCGGCCAGGATGGCGTCCATCAGCCGCACCATCGGCTGGCTGTACTCGTCGGAGGTGGTGCCCAGGCTTGCGTAGTTGACCTCGCCGGTTTCGATCTCGTGCAGGATGCCGTCGATCGACAGCTCGAAGCCGTAGTACTGGTCGATGGCGCGCTGGATGTCCGATTCGTTCACCAGCAACGGGCTGATGGTGATGCCCTTGACCAGCATCGCGCTGATCTGGTCGAGCGCGACGATGTTGCTGGTGTCGGACATGGCCAGGATCAGGTTGTCGGTCTGGCGCTCGTAGACGATGGGGAACACGCGGTAGCGCTTGGCCACTTCCTTGGGGATCAGCTTGAGGGCGATGGCGTCGACCACCAGGCTGGTGAGGTCGGCGCTTTGCTGGTTCAGGTTTTCCGACAGCGCCATGCGCACCGTGGCCTCGGTGACGAAGCCCAGCGTGATCAACAGTTTTCCCAACGGCTCGTTGCTGCGTTTTTGCTCGATCAGCGCGATGCGCAGCTGGTCTTCGCTGATGACGCCTTTCTGGATCAGCAGTTTGCCGAGCGGGAGTTTTGCTTGTTCTGCCATCGATAGTGGTTGGTGATGTTCTTATTGCGAATCTTATTGCGGAGCGCCCAGCTCGTGCATGCGGATGCGCAGCGCGTTGCGGTCGAACGCGGCCGCCTTGTCCTGCGACAGCACCAGCGCGCGCTGATAGTAGGTCAGCGCGAGCCGGCCCTGGTTCAGCCGGTCCAGGCCGATGGCCAGGTTGTAGGCGTAGTCCGGATTGTCGGGCGAGGCGCTGTAGGCGCGGAAGAAGGTTTGCTGGGCATCGGACCAGCGGTTCTGCTGCGCGTACAGGTTGCCGAGCGCGAACAGCGCCGGACCGGCCTCCGGATTGGTGGCCAGGATGGCCTTGAGGCGGCCTTCGTTCTGGGCGGCGTCGCCCGAGCGCATGCTGACCAGGCCGGCGACGGCGGTGGAGTCGTTCGGATCGAGTTCGAGCATGCGCAGGTAATAGGACGCCGCTTGCGCGCCCTGGTTCTGGCGGGTATGCACCATCGCCAGGCCCAGCAGCGCGTCGCGGCTGGTCGGTTCCTGGCGCAGCGCGGACTCGTACTGTTTCTGCGCGTTGGGCAGGTCGCCGCTGGTGAACGATTGATAGGCGGTTTCCACGGCCGGCGCGATCCTGGCCGGCTGCACGGCGCGGGCGACGCGGATCTCGGCGTTGTTGTCGGGCGCGGCGACGGGCGGCAGTTTTTCCATGCGCGGAGCGGACCCGGCGAGCTGGCTCTGGATCGCCTGCTGGGCGGCGGCCAGTTCCTGCTCGGTGCGGGCCAGGCGGCGTTCCAGGTCGTCGCGGTTGCCCCGGTTGACGGACGGCGCCAGCATGGCGCTGCCGCTGGGGTCGACCGCCATCGGATCGGCGAAGCCGCCGGGCGCGCCGGCGGCGGCTTGGCCGGGTTGACCAGCGGAGGCGCCCGGCGCGGCGCCGATCACTTGCACCGGCGTGGCGCCGGTGGCGCCCGGCGGCGGCATCGGCACCGGCGGCAGGCGCGAGCCGGCGCCGGGCGCAACCACCGCCTGCCAGTAGTAATAGCCGAAGCCGGCGATGATCAGCGCCAGTATCGAGAGCAGGCCGATCAGGCGCAGGCGTTCCGGGTCCATGCCGACCGGTTCGTTCGTCGCGGCGGCCGCCGCGCGGGCGCGCGCGGCGCCGCGCGGCTTGCCGGCGGCGTTGTCGCCGGATTGCGGTTTGGCCGAGGCCGATGCTTTGGCGCCGGCCGTGGGCTTGGCGGCGGCGCTGGCGCCGTAGGTGTTCTGGGCGTTGTTCTGCGCGGCGGCGGTAGTTGTGGCGGCCGCCGCGCCGGCGGTCGATGCCGCGGCCGACAGCGGCGCTTGCGGCTGCGCGCGCTGCTGCTGCGGCGCAGCCGGCGCTGGCGCCACCGGCGCGGATGGATCGGGCGTCAGGTCGAACGTCAGGCCGGCGTCCAGATGGTCGCTGGGCGGTGGCAACGGGCTGGGCGAGGGACGCGGCGTCAGGCTGGCGGCCGGCGCCGCGGGCGCCAGCGGTTCCAGGCTGAATTCGGCCATCGGCTCCAGGTCCAGGCTGAGCTCGCGCTTGGCGGGCGGCACGGCGGCGTGCGGCGCCGGCTCGGGCGTGAGCGCCAGCACCGCGTCGAACTCCTCCGACGGCTTGTCCGATTCGTCCTCGACCGCCGAGCTTTGTTTGGCGCGCTCGGCTTTCTTTAGCGCCTGCATCAGTAAGCTCATGATCCGTTCCCGTTGGTGGTGGGGGCAGGCGGCGCTTGCGGGACCGGGTAGGGCTCGGTGTCCGGCTTTTCGCCCGGCAGCAGGTAGCGGTAATCCTTGTAGTCGCCGTTGACGCTGGCGTCCTTGACCACGATCGGGCGCATGAAGATCACCAGTTCGGTCTTGGTGCTTTTCTCGTTACGGTAGGAGAACAGGTCGCCGATCACCGGCACGCTGCCCAGCAGCGGCACGGAGTCCTTGGCGTTGTCGACCGAATCCTGCATCAGGCCGCCCATGACGGCGATCTGGCCGCTCGGGATCTTCATCAGCGATTCCAGTTCGCGCGCCTGGATCACCGGCACGAAGCTCTGTACCTTGGCATCGGCCAGGGCCGGATTCGGGTCCAGCACGGTGCCGACGATGCGGGTGATGGTCGGGCGCACGTTGACGGTGACGTCGTCGTTGTCGGCGATTTGCGGCGTCACGCTCATGACGAAGCCGACCGGCACCGTCTCCAGCTTGGACTCGTAGGTGGCCGGCGAGGTCGGCGTGCCGTTGATCCCGAGCACGGCCGGCGTGACCTTGATCGAGAAGAACACGTTGTTGTCGACCACCTTGAGCAGCGCGGTCTGGTTGTTCATCACGCTGATTTTCGGGCTCGACAGCACTTTGACCTTGCCGAACGATTCCAGCAGCTCGATGGTCGCGGCGATGTTGCCCAGGCCGCTGAGCGGGTTGTTGTACTTCAGCAGGAAAATGCCGGCACTGGTGCCCGGATTGACCCCGCTGGGCAGGTTGACGGTGCCGACCTGGCCTTGCGTCATGCCCAGGCGGCCCGAGCGCGACAAGGTCGACCAGTTGATGCCCTGCTGATAATTATTATTGAGGCGCACCTCGATCACGGTCGCCTCGATCAGCACCTGGCGCTTGGCCGCGCCCAGCACGATATCGACGAACTCGCGGATTTTCTCGTGCTGGCGGCTGGTGGCGCGCACGGCGATCAGGCCGCCCTCGGCGTTGACGATGACCGAGTTGGGACGGTTGTTATTGTTGCGCGACTGGCCGAAGGCGCCGGTGTCGAACGCCGCCGGCGCCTGTTGTGCCTGGGCTTGCCCGCCCGGCGTGTTTTGCTGCACGCCGGCCAGCGGATCGACCGGGTTGTCGCTCAGACTGGTGTTGCGCAGCATGTCGCGGATGTTCTTTTCCAGCGTGAACCAGAAATTATTGTCCGAGCGGTTGTTGACCACGGTCGTCGAATTGTTGCTGCCGGCGCTGCTGCCGCTGTTGCTGTTCGACGACTGGTTGCCGCCGCCGCTGCCGCCGCTACTGTTGCCGCTGCCGCTGGAACCGCTGGCCGACGCGGTCGCGCCGACCGGGTTGGAGGCGCTCGAGCCGCCGCTGCCGGTGGTCGAAATCTGCGTCGCGATGCTGACGCTGCTGCTGGTGCTGCGCGCGATGTTGACGTAGTCGATCTTGTAGTTGCGCCACTCCGGCGTGTCCGGCAGCACCGTCAAGGTGCCATTATTGATTTCATAACGCATGTCGACCTGGCGCTGGATGCGGCTCAGCAGCTGGGGCAGGGTCTGGTCCAGCGCGTTGAGCGTGACCATGCCCTCGATGCTCGGATGGACGTCCACGTTCAGGCCGGCGTCGCGCGCCAGCGCGAACAGCAGCGACTGCACCGGCACCTTGTGCACGGTGACGCTGTAGGTCTCGACCTTGGCGGTCGGCTTGGGCGGCGGCAGCACCGCGCTTTGCCGCACCGGCTCGGGGATCGACCCGCCCGGACGCGGCGCCTCGCTGACGTGGGTGGGCGAGATCGGCAGGCTGCGCGTGGCGCAGGCGCCAAGTAACACACTGCAAGCCACGGGGACGATGGTCAAGGCTAGTTTATTCATTGTTTCTTCCGGCCCAGGGGGAACGCAGGATGTTGTGCATATGCAATATAGCTAGCATGATCTTACAAATTCGGTGCCACCGCAAGGACGCTCAACCATATTGCTCCAATTAGAAGTCCCAGCAAACACCCGATTGCAACAGTGCGATTAAAGTAGCGACCCGGGCGCCGATTTAACAATGTGCCCGCGCGGCCCCTGCCGAACGGCGATTCGCTGATCGCCGCCCGCACGTGGCGCTTGCCGACCACGTCGGCGTCGTCGGCGAACGCGGCCAGCAGCGCCTTGTCGGCCAGGATATTGATGCGGCGGACGATGCCCTCGGAGCTGTCGCCGATCATTTTGGCGGCGGCGGCGCTGAACACGGCCGGGCCGTCGTGGCCGGCCGCGCGCAGGCGGAAGTCCAGGAACTCGGCCACCAGGGCCGGTTCCATGGCCGGCACGTGGAAGCTGTGGGTGATGCGCTCGCGCAGCTGGCGCATGCTCGACAGTTCCAGGTGCTCGTCGAGCTCCGGCTGGCCGAACAGCACGATCTGCAGCAGTTTGCTGCGCGCCGTTTCCAGATTGGTCAACAGGCGGATCGCTTCCAGGGTTTCGAGCGGCATCGCCTGCGCCTCCTCGACCAGCAGCACGACCTGTTGGCCCTGGCCGTGGCGCTCGATCAGGTGCGCGTGCAGGCCGCGCTGCACCTCGTCGACGCGGAAGCCGCGGGTCGGCAGGCCGAGTTCGGCGGCGATCGCGAACTGGACTTCGACCGGATTCAAATTCGGGTTGACCAGGTAGATGACCTCGATATGCGGCGGCAGCCGGCTCTCGAGCATGCGGCACAGCATGGTCTTGCCGGCGCCGACCTCGCCGGTCACCTTGATGATGCCTTCGCCGTGGCAGACCGCATACAGCAACGCTTCGAGGATCTCGCCGCGCGTATTGCCTGAATAGAAAAAGGCTGGATTCGGCGTGATGCCGAACGGCGATTCGCGCAACTGGAAGTGGGATTGGTACATGCTGCTCACGCGATGCAGGCCAGGAACGCTTGTTCCAGGCTGTCCGCGCCGTACTGGCCGCGGCATTCGGCCGGCGTGCCGGCAAAGCGGATCTGCCCGTCGTGCAGGATGGCCATGCGGTCGCACAGCTCGTCGACGTCGGCCAGCGCGTGCGAGGTCAGGAACAGGGTGCTGCCGGCTCGGTGCAGGCTGCGCAGTTGTTCTTTCAACAGCGCGCGGGCTTTCGGGTCGAGGCCGCTCATCGGCTCGTCCAGTATATAGAGGGGCTTGCGCGCGAGCAGGCAGGCGGCCAGTCCCAGCTTTTGCGTCATGCCTTTGGAATAGCCGCGCACGGTGCGCTGGAGCGCGTCGGGGTCCAGGTCGAGCGCCGTCATCATCGCGCCGACCCCGGCGGCGTCGTAGCGCAGGCCTTGCAGGGTCAGCAGATAGCGGATGAAGTCGGCGCCGGTCAGGTAGTACGGCGGCGTGAAGCGTTCCGGCAGAAAACCGAGCGGCTGGCGGCTGGCGGGGCGGTGGTGCGGTTGGCCGAAGATATCGATGGCGCCGCCGTCGAGGGCGCAAAAATCGAGCACGCATTTGATCAGGCTGGTCTTGCCGGCGCCGTTGACGCCCACCAGGCCGAAGCATTCGCCCGCATGCAGCTCTAGATTCACGCCCCGCAGCACGCTGGTTTGGCCGTAGCCTTGAACGACGTGTTGCAAGCGCAGGGCGGGTACGGTCATGAAAGGGAATAGTGGCCACAGGAAACGAACCACAACTGTAGCGCATTCGTGCGAAGAAAGCGACATCCTGTGCAGATAGGCGGGCTTGGCATTGGGGAACTGGGGTAATCTGCACTAGAATGGCCGCAAGTTGTCGTGTGGAATTAGATTGCGTCGGGGTTGGACAATATATCGCGGAGACACGTAGGGCGGATTAGGCGGCATGCCGTAATCGGCCATGTATGCGCATCGGCGGCTCATGGATGGCCGATTACGCTGCGCTAATCCGCCCTACGTGGATCTGCGGTCTCGATGCGGCTATGGCCCATTTTGGTTTTATTCGTTGAGATTAGGGAGCAAGCATGGCAAGGCCGGAGAAAGTCAGGCTGGGGGAAATTCTCGTACAGCAAAAGCTGCTGTCGGAAGAACAACTGGGGCTGGCGCTGGCAGAGCAAAAGCGCAGCGGCCGCAAGCTCGGCCGCGTGTTCATCGAGAACGGCTACGTCACCGAGGAGCAGATCGCCGGCGCGCTGGCGCGCCAGCTCAACATCCCGTACCTGAACCTGAAGTTCTTCAACGTCAATCCCGAGATCGTCCGCATGCTGCCGGAGACCCAGGCGCGCCGCTTCCGCGCGCTGGTGCTGGAGGACAGGCGCGGCGTGCTGCTGGTCGGCATGTCCGACCCGACCGACCTGTTTGCGTATGACGAGATCGCCCGCATCGTCAAACAAAACATCGAACTGGCCGTCGTCAACGAGACCGAGGTGCTGGCCGTCATCGACCGCATCTACCGCCGCACCGAGGATATCTCCGACCTGGCGCGCGAGCTGGAGCAGGATATCGGCGACGTCTCGGTCGACTTCGGCGCGCTGGCGGCCGCCAATCCGAACCTGGAGGAGGCGCCCATCGTCAAGCTGCTGCAGTCGGTGTTCGACGACGCGGCGCAGGTGCGCGCCTCCGACATCCACATCGAACCGCAGGAAGGGCGGCTGCAGATCCGCTTCCGCATCGACGGCGTGCTGCATTTGCAGACCGAAACCGATATCAAGATCGCACCATCGCTGGCGCTGCGCCTGAAGCTGATGTCCGATCTGGATATCTCGGAAAAGCGGCTGCCGCAGGACGGCCGCTTCGCCGTGCGCGTGCGCAACCAGCGCATCGACGTGCGTATCTCGACCATGCCGACCCAGTACGGCGAGTCGGTCGTCATGCGTCTGCTGAGCCAGGGCGGCGCCCAGCTGCGGCTCGACGCCATCGGTATGCCGCGCGCGCTGGTGGAAAAGTTCCGCGCCATCATCCAGCGTCCGAACGGCCTGGTGCTGGTGACCGGACCGACCGGTAGCGGCAAGACCACCACTTTGTATTGCGCGCTGTCGGAGCTCAATTCGGTCGAGAAGAAACTGATCACCGTCGAGGACCCGGTCGAATACCGGCTGGCCGGCATCAACCAGGTGCAGGTCAACGACAAGATCGACCTGAACTTCGCGCGCGTGCTGCGTTCGGCGCTGCGGCAGGACCCGGACATCGTGCTCGTCGGCGAGATGCGCGACCAGGAAACCGCGCAAATCGGCCTGCGCGCCGCCATGACCGGTCACTTGGTGTTGTCGACTTTGCACACCAATGACGCGATGAGCACGCCGCTGCGGCTGATGGACATGGGTGTGCCGCGCTACATGGTCGGCAGTTCCTTGCAGGCGGTGCTGGCCCAGCGGCTGGTGCGCATGATCTGCGAAAGCTGCACCACGCCGTACGAGCCGACGCCGGCCGAGCGCGAGTGGCTGAGCATGGAACTGAACGACAAGGTGGACAAGGCGCGCTATTTCCACGGCAAGGGCTGCTCGCATTGCAACGGCATGGGCTATCGCGGCCGTACCGGCGTCTACGAGCTGCTGGAGATGACGCGCGCGGTGGTAGACGCCGCCAACGATCCCGATCCGGCCCACTTCCTGAAGGTGGCGGCGACGCAGATGGCCGGCGAAACCTTGCGCAGGCACGCGGTGCAGCTGGTGGTTCAGGGCCGCACGACGGTGTCGGAAGCGATGCGCATCAGTAACCAGATCGAGGATTGACGTGCCGTTCTTCGCCTACAAAGCCCGCAACGCGCGCGGCGAACTGATGCAAGGCGTGCTGGAGGGGCCGGACAGCGGCGCTATCGCCGATCAACTGTTCAACACCGGCGTGACGCCGATCGAGATCACCGTCACGCAAAAAGCCGTCGCCGCCAATGGCGAGAGCTGGCTGTCGCGGCTGCTGGAGAAGAAGGTCACGTCGATGGACGTGCAATTGTTCAGTCGCCAGTTGTATACGTTGCTCAAGTCCGGCGTGCCGATCATGCGCGGGCTGGCGGGCTTGCAGGAGTCGGCGGTCAGCAAGTCGTTCGGCAAGGTCATCAAGGATTTGCGCGAGTCGCTGGACTCGGGGCGCGAACTGTCGGCCGCCATGCGCCGGCATCCGGACGTGTTTTCGCCGTTCTACCTGTCGATGGTGCGGGTGGGCGAGATGACCGGGCGGCTGGAGGAGGTGTTCCTGCGCCTGTTCGACCACCTGGAATTCGACCGCGACATGCGCGAGCGCGTCAAGACGGCGACCCGCTATCCGAGCTTCGTGCTGATGGCGATGGTGGCGGCGATGATTGTCGTCAATATGTTTGTGATACCGGCGTTTGTCGGCGTGTTCAAGTCGCTGCATGCCGAGCTTCCGCTGATGACCCGGATACTGATCGGGACGTCCAACTTCACCGTGCGCTACTGGCCGATGATGGCGGTGGCGGCCGTCGCCGGCGTGTGGGGCTTTCGCGCCTGGGTCGGCACGCAGCGCGGCCTGTATCAATGGGACAAGTTCAAGCTGAAGATTCCGGTCGCCGGCAAGATCATCTTGAAGGCGACGATGGCGCGCTTCGCCCGCAGCTTCGCGCTCGCCAACCGCAGCGGCGTGCCGATCGTGCAAGGGTTGACGGTGGTGTCGCAGACGGTGGACAACGCTTACCTATGCGCCCGCGTCGAGCAGATGCGGGACGGCGTCGAGCGCGGCGACAGCATACTGCGAACGGCCGCCGCCGCCGGCGTGTTCACGCCGGTAGTGCTGCAAATGATCGCGGTGGGCGAGGAGAGCGGTTCGATCGACGATTTGATGGACGAGATCGCGCAGATGTACGAGCGCGAGGTCGATTACGAGCTCAAGACCTTGTCGGCGCAGATCGAGCCGATCCTGATTGTCTTCCTGGGCATGATGGTTTTGGTGCTGGCGCTGGGCATCTTCCTGCCGATTTGGGATCTGGGCAAAGCCGCCTTGCATAAGTAATGCCGAGAACGGGGCGTTTGTTGAATTTTTTGACAACATTTGTGACGCAGAAACAACGGGGCGCCAGTTTGCTGGAATTTGCCTTGGTCATCGTGGTTGTGGGCATCTTGTCTACGGTTTTGTTGCACCGGATTCAGCATTATCAGCGCGAGGCGGCCGAGGCCGCGATGTGGATGACGGTGGCGAATGTGCGGACTGCCTTAGGAATTAAGGTTGCAGATGGGAAATTGCCGCATGGAACGATTAATTTAACGATTTTGGCCGAACAAAATCCGTTTGATTGGTTGAAAGATAAGCCGGCGAACTATGCCGGCGAGTACTTTTCCCCTAGCGATACCGACATCGGCGAGGGGAATTGGTGCTTCGATCGAACTGATAAATCCCTGATTTATTTGTTAAATATCCGAGGATCTTTTTTAGATGCCTCAACGAAACGTTTGAGATTCAAGGTAAAATTACTTCGCTTGCCCCATAGCCCCGCCAAGCCGTCAGGCGCACCAGAACCCTTCGGTGTGGCCTTTGAGCAAGTGAAAGACTGACGCAATCCGCGCTGTCTTTCTTCAACTTAATGGACGACTTGGAGAAGTGAAAATGAACAAGGCAGCGATGAGCGCATTCCGTAAACCAGCAGCCCAGTCGGGCTTCACGCTGATCGAACTGATCGTCGTGATTGTGATCCTCGGCATTCTGGCGGCGACCGCGTTGCCGAAATTCTCCAGCTTGAGCGGCGACGCACGTGTGGCATCGCTCAATGCCGCCAAGGGCGCGCTGGCGACTACCTCGGCCATGGTGCATGGACAGTCGCTGATTAATCCAACGGCAACGTCGTTTACGTACGAAGGAACCACCGTCAACGTGGCGAGCGGCTATCCGAAAGCCGATGCCAATACCGCTACGGCTGCCGGTTTGAACTCGGCAGATTATCTTGTGACCCCGGGACCGCTTACCACCGCCACCAGCACCAAGCCTGTTATTGCGCCGAACGCGATCCTGATTCAACCGGTGAGCGTCTCGACCACAGCATCTGGCCTGACTTGCTATCTGATGTACACGGAGACGACCAGCATCAATACGCCTCCAACCATCGCCTTGACTGCTACCACGAGCGGCTGCAATTAACACTGTTAGGCAAACCTTGGTTTTGCGTTGACGCTCATGCCGGCCTCAAGGCGCATGGGCGCCTCGCTTCGACCCGTACTCCGCGGCTTCACCATGATCGAGCTGGTGACCGTGATAGTCGTCATGGGCATCCTCGGCGCGATCGGCGCGTCGAGGTTCTTTGATGGCGATACTTTTGCCGGCCGCGCCTATTCGGATCAGTCAAAATCCCTCATCCGCTTCGCCCAAAAACTCGCCATCGCGCAGAATCGAGTCGTGTTTGTGCGCTTTACTCCGACCAATTTCGCTGTTTGCTTCAACGCCGCATGCAATAACACCGCCGCACTGGCTTTCGCGCCCGGCGGCAGCAATAGTGGCACAGCGGCCACTCGCGCCGCCTGCGTCCTTGGTGGGACTTACATGGCTGGCTGGATGTGCGAGGGCGTACCTGCTAACGTAGTGGTCACCGGGGTAGGCTCCGGCGGCTTGTTTTTCGACCGCATGGGCCGTCCCCACAACACCAACGACGCGGTTGGCGCGTCGTCCTTCGTTCAGCCGCTAACATTGACGTTCACCAGTGGCGCCAGTGTTTACCGGTTCACGGTGGAACCTGAGACCGGCTATGTTCGCTAAACGTCAACGTGGCCTCACCATCATCGAGCTGGTGATGTTCATGGTGATCATGGGCGTTGCCGCCGCCGGCATTATCGGCGTGCTTAACCTCAGCGCGACGTCCAGCGCCGACCCCCTGCGCCGCAAGCAGGCGATGCTGATCGCCGAAGCGTTTATGGAAGAGGTGCAATTGGCGCCCTTTACCTTTTGCAGCTCCGACGACCCCGCCGTTGGAACTGCGACATCGCGCGCCGCCTGTGCCATCCCGGCCGCAGTCGGAACAAGAGCTGCGGGGGCGGTACGCCCTTATACCAATGTCGCCGAGTACGCGACGGCACTGAATACGGAGCAGCCCACCTTTGCCGTCAATGGTGTGGACATTGATGTGAACGGGCGCGCGTTGGGGCAGGACCGAAACTTTAAAACGATGGGCAACGGTTCGCTGAGTGGAATTACCACGACCGTAACGCTCAACGTGCTCGATGCCGCAAACGCGCTGGGGCCACCCGGGTTTGCGATCATATCGGCGCCTAATAACCTGCTGGCGCTGCGAATCACCATCGTGACCAGATATGGCCCCGGCGACAACGACTTTATCCAACTGGACGGATACCGAACGCGGTACGCGCCGAATAACTAGATGCTATGAAGACTCGCCTTCGACATAAACGGCTTGTGGCGGCCCGCCATCGCGGCTTCACTCTGGTGGAGGCGGTGGTGGTCATGGTCGTCACTGGTATCCTGGCCGGCATCATGGTACTGTTCATCCGCCGGCCGGTGCAAAACTACACCGATTCCGCCGCGCGCGCCGAGTTGAGCGACGCCGCCGACCTGGCCCTGCGCCGTATGTCGCGTGAACTACGCGGGGCGCTGCCCAATAGCGTGCGCCTCACGGGCAGCCCGGGCAATGTGTGGTGGTTGGAGTTTATTCCTACGACAAGCGGCGGCAAGTATCTGGCGGTGGAAGACAACGCCGATCCATTGAAAGGTACGCCTTTGAGCTTCACGGCGCCGACCGCGCAGCCGTTCAATGTGATCGGCTCGATGCCGACCGTTACGATATCGCCCGCCGGGAGCACCAGTCTGGATAACTTTATGGTTGTCTACAATCTGGGCGCCGGTTTTACCGACGCCGACGCTTACGACCGCAGCAATCTGGCGTTGATCACCGGCGCCAACGCGCAAACGCGGACGATCACCTATGAAAGTTACGCGGTCGGCGCGGCGCGGGGAAACACCATAAATCCCTTTGCCCAGTGGACGAAAGCGCCCGCCGCCGACAATCGGTTGCCGAACACGTCGCCCGACCAGCGCTTCCAAGTGGTGACGAGGCCGGTGATTTTTCGCTGTCAGGGTTCGGCCGACGGCAAGGGGACGTTGACGCGCTCCGTGGTCGATTTCTCGGTCGCTCCGACATTTCCCGCAGCGGACGCTGGAGTTCTGCTGGCCAACAACGTAGTCGATTGCGACTTCACCATCGGCACCTCGCGTAGCCAGCAGGGTGCGCTGATTGGGCTGAACCTATCACTCGGACGCTCCGCGCTCGATGGCGGCAGGGCGGTCGAAACAGTTACGCTGACCCATCAAATCCACGTGGACAATACGCCATGAAGCCTAGGACGATACGCAACGCGGGTGGCGTCGCCCTGGTGACGGCCATCTTCCTGCTGGTGGTGTTGTCGGGCTTGGCAGTGGCCGTGGTGTCGCTGACGACCTCGCAGCAAACCGGCGCCACGCAGGACGAGCAGGGCGCCCGCGCCTATCAGGCAGCGCGGGCGGGCATCGAGTGGGCGTTGTTCTTCAGCCAGAGGCCGGCCGGCGCGATGGCCGGGAACGCGTTGGGTTGCCCAGGGAACAGCTACACCTTCGGCCTGACGGCCCCGACCTTGTCCGCCTTCACTGTAACGGTTACCTGTACAGGACCCGAGGCTGGGTATGGCTATGTGCCCGCCTCCGACCTCACTGCGGGCGGCATCAGATTTACCGCGACAGCGTGTAATCAACCTGGCGCCAACGGCTGCCCCAACAACGCGCCAGGCCCCGATTACGTACAACGGGTCATCGTGGCGCAGCTATAAAGAAACAAGCCACATGACAATGTGTGTGTTTTTGTGGCATTACTATTAATTTTTGGCAAACGAGCGGTGTAACTTGAATATAATCAACCAACTAGCGCGTAAACCTCGTGTGCTGGTAACCATTTAGGTCGCTGGTATGGGATTCCTCAAAAGAAGCAAAAAAAAGGATGGCTGGTTGACTGTCTCGTTCCAGCGCGACGGCATCTGCGCTGGCCGCGTGCAGCGCGTGCGCGACGCCAAGGCAGTGGTCGAGCTGTCGTCGTTTTATCCGTCCAACGCCAGCCTGTCGGCCGAGTCGCTGGAAAAGGTGAGCAAGGATTTAAAGGCCGCCAATTTCCTCTTCGGCACCATGCTGAGCGGCGGCGAATACCAGATGCTGACCGTCGACGCCCCCAATGTCCCGCAGGATGAATTGAAAACGGCGGTGCGCTGGCGCTTGAAGGATATGCTCGATTTCCATGTCGACGACGCCACCATCGACGTGCTCGACATCCCTGTAGATCCGAACGCGCCGTCGCGCGCCCATTCGATGTTCGCCATCGCCGCGCGCAACGCGCTGATCCAGGCGCGCCAGGGCCTGTTCGCCGAGGCGAAGGTCGAACTGAATGTCATCGATATACCGGAAATGGCGCAGCGGAACATTTCGGCGTTGCTGGAGACCGAGGGCCGGGGCCTGGCCATGCTGTCGTTCGACGGCGACGGCGGCCTGCTGACCATCACCTTCAAAGGCGAGCTGTATCTGTCGCGCCGCATCGACGTGACCTTGCCGCAGTTGCTGGAACCGGACACCGACAAGCAGCAAACCTGCTTCGACAAGATCACCCTGGAACTGCAGCGTTCGCTGGATCACTTCGACCGCCAGTTCAACTACGTCAACGTGATCAAGCTGTTGCTGGCGCCGACCGGCGCGCAGGGCTTGCACGAGTATCTGGCGGCCAACCTGTACATGCCGGTCGAGGCGATGGGGCTGGAGGATGTGTTCGATCTGAGCAAGGCGCCGGCGCTGCTGGACGTCGAGCAGCAGCAGCGTTTCTTCCTGACCCTGGGCGCGGCCCTGCGCCACGAGGAGGTGGTGCTGTGAGCCAGCAGATCAACCTTTTCAACCCGATCTTCCTCAAGCAGAAGAAGGTGTTCACGGCCTTGCCGATGGCAGAGGCGCTGGGCGTCATCGTCGCCGGCGCGCTGCTGCTGACGTGGTACGCCGGCCAGCGCGTGGCCGATCTGGAGCGCTCGGCGGCATCGGGCAAAACCTTGTTGGCCGACCGCGAGCGCCGCCTGGTGGAGGCCAACAAGCAGTTCGCGCCGCGCCAGAAAAGCGCCACCATGGCGACCGAGGTCGCTCAGGCCGAATCGGAACTGAGGTCGCTGCAACAAGTGGAATCGGTGCTGCGCGACGGCACGCTGGGCAACGCGGCCGGCTATGCGGAATATTTCCGCGCGTTTTCGCGGCAGAACGTCAGCGGGCTGTGGTTGACGGGCGTGTCCATCGTCGGCGCCGGCAACGATATTGGCGTGCAGGGACGCGCGATGCAGCCGACCTTGATACCGGCCTATATCGCCCGCCTGAAGTCGGAGCGGGTTATGCACGGTAAGAGTTTTGCCAGCCTCGATATTTCACGGCCGGACGCACAACTGATGCCGGCCGCCGCGCCGCCGCCCGCTATTGGTCCGGCAGCCGCCGGCGCGGCCGCCCAGACGCCCGCGCCGGCACTGGCCGCACCGGTGGCGACCACGGCGCCTTTCGTGCAATTCAGCCTGCAGTCGACCGCGGTGGCGAGGACTGAACAATGAAGCAGCAACTGCAACAGCAATGGCTCAAGCTGAGCACCAAGCTGGACGCGATGACCTTGCGCGAGCGGGCGATGGTGTTCGTGGCGGTGACGGCTGCGATCCTGTTCATGATTTACACGCTGGCGGTCGAGCCGATGCTGGCGAAGCAAAAACTGCTGCTGGCGCAGATCAAACAGCAGCAAAACCAGATCGCCGGCATCGACATGGAAATCACGGCCAAGGCGCAAGGCTTCAATCTCGACCCGGATGCCCAGGAGCGCCTCAGGTTGCAATCGGCGCGCGCCGAGATCGACCGCATCAGCGCCGGGCTGCTGGCCGTGCAAAAGGGGCTGGTGGCGCCGGAGAAGATCGCGCCGTTGCTGGAAAACCTGCTCAGCGGCCACGGGAAGTTGCGTTTGATGGCGATGAAAACCTTGCCGGTCACGGGCATGAGCGAGAGTTTCGCCGCATCCGCGCCACCTGTTGCCGGCGGCGCCGCGCCGGTTGTCGCGCCAGCCCAGCCAAATCAGTCATCACCGCCAGCCGCCGTGCAGAAGCCGCGTGAGCTGCTGTATCGGCACGGCGTGGAAATCGTCTTGCAGGGCAGTTATCTGGACATGGTCAGCTACATGGCCGCGCTGGAGGCATTGCCGGTGCAACTGTTCTGGGGCAAGGCCAGCCTGGACGCGCAGCAGTATCCGAATTCGCGACTGACCTTGACCTTGTACACGCTGAGTCTGGACCAGAAATGGATGAAACTATGAGCGGCGCCATGCGACATGCCTGGCTGGCCGGCGCGCTGTCGGCGCTGATGCTGGCCGCGCTGCCGGCGCAAGCGCAGACCCTGGCCGATCCGACCCAACCGCCGCCGGAGTCGCGCCTGCTGGCGCCGGGCTCGGCCGATGCGCCGGTCGCCGGCGCCGGCCCGCGCTTGCAATCGATCCTGATCGGCACGCGCGGACGCGAGGTGGCGGTGATCGACGGCCAGACCCTGCGCAAGGGCGACAAGATCAACGGCGCCGTGCTGGTGAAAATCGGCAAGAACCAAGTGGTGTTGCAACACGGACGGGAGAAACAGGTGTTGACCCTGTTCCCCGATACCGGAACGGGCGGCAAAACGCCCGTTCATCAACGTTAAACGAATGCATATGCAAAAAATACTGACCATCGCCATCCTGACGACGCTGCTGCTGAATGGCTGCTCGACGCCGCCCAAGCGCGATACCTACAACAAGATCAACGCCGAGGTTGATACGGCGCTGAAGGCCAAGCCGCCGGCCGCCGCGCAGGCCGACGCCGTGGCCAGCGCCTTGCTGCCCCCCGCGTCGCAGCTGGCCGAGCAGTTGCCGAAGGCGCGCGCGGTGCTGGAGGAGCGCTTCAACGTGTCGTTCAACAACGTGCCGGTGCAGCAGTTCTTCAACTCCATCGTGGCCGGCACGCGCTACAACATGCTGATCAATCCGGAGGTGACGGGCACCATCACGGCCAACCTGAAGGATGTGACGCTGGTCGAAGCGCTCGACGCGGTGCGCGAGCTGTACGGCTACGACTACAAGATCGAAGGCACCCGCATCTACATCCGTCCGCTGACGATGCAGACGAAGATGTTCAAGGTCAATTACCTGACGGCGATCCGCAAGGGCGTGTCGAGCCTGCGCGTGTCGTCGACGTCGGTGGCCAACGCCGGCACCAGTAACAGCGGTTCGCAAAACAATTCGGGTAACAATAACAATTCGAACAACAACAATAACGGCGACAACTCGGGCAACAACGGCAACAACGGCAACAATTCCGGCGGCAACCAGAGCCAGCGCGACGCGGCCAACGTGCAAACCACGTCCGGCAGCGATTTCTGGCTGGAGCTCAAGACGGCGCTGGAGGCGATCATCGAAACCGGCAAGGACGGCCGCAGCGTGACGATCAGCCCGCAGTCGGGCGTGATCGTGATCCGCGCCATGCCCGACGAGCTGCGCAACGTCGACCAGTACCTGCGCGCGACCCAGCTCTCGGTGGACCGCCAGGTGATCCTGGAGGCGAAGATCCTTGAGGTGGAGCTGAACAGCAACTTCCAGAGCGGCATCAACTGGGCCGCCTTCGGCAAGCTCAGCACCAACAGCCGCATCTCGGCCGGGCTGGTACAGCCGGGCACGTCGTTGACGCCGCTGGGCGTGAGCGCCACCGGCTCGCTGACCAGTTCCGGCCCCGCCGGCGCGGTGGCCGTGCCGGGGGCGTCGATCGGCGCGGTGTCCGACGCGGTCGGGTCCTTGTTCGGCCTGGCGTTCCAGACCAGTAATTTCGCCGCGCTGATTTCCTTCCTCGAGGGGCAGGGCACCGTGCACGTTCTGTCGAGCCCGCGTATCGCGACCTTGAACAATCAGAAGGCGCTGCTCAAGATCGGCACCGACGAGTTCTTCGTCACCGGCATCAGCACCACGACGACGACCAACGGCAACGGCAGCGGCATCACCACGCCGACGCTAACCCTGCAGCCGTTCTTCTCCGGCGTGGTGCTGGACGTGACGCCGCAGATCGACGACCACGGCAACATCATCCTGCACGTGCACCCGTCGGTGAGCCAGGTGTCGACCGTCAACAAGGGCGTCAATCTGGGCACCCTTGGCAACTTCAGCCTGCCGTTGGCGGCGTCGTCGACCTCGGAGATGGACAGCATGGTGCGCGGCCAGAACGGCCAGGTGGTCGCCATCGGCGGCTTGATGCGCCAGGCGACGACGTCGGACCGTTCCGGCGTGCCGGGCGCGAGCGACATTCCCGTGGTCGGCGCGCTGTTCCGCGCCACCGGCGAGGTGATCCAGAAACGCGAGCTGGTGGTGCTGATCAAGCCGACCATCGTCGAGTCGAGCTCCGACTGGAACCAGGACCTGCTTGATAGCGGACGCCGCATCAAGGAGCTCGATCCGCGCCGCGCCGGGGAGCGCAACTGACCATGTACAGCAAACACTTCGGCCTGCGCGAGGCGCCGTTCAGCATCACGCCGGACACCAGCTACTTTTTCACCAGCCCGCACTCGCAGGAGGCGCTCAACACCTTGCTGGTGGCCGCCAAGAGCGGCGAGGGCTTCATCAAGATCACCGGCGAGGTCGGCACCGGCAAGACGCTGCTGTGCCGTAAGTTCATCGCCACGGTCGGGCCGGAATTCGTCACCGCCTATATTCCCAATCCCTACCTGGAGCCGCGCACCCTGATGCTGGCCCTGGCCGACGAGCTGGAGGTGACCCTGGCGCGCGACGTCGACCAGCACCAGATGCTCAAGTCGATCACCTACCGCCTGATCGAACTGGCGCACGCCGGCAAGCAGGTCATGTTGCTGCTCGACGAGGCGCAGGCGATTCCGGTGGAGAGCCTGGAGGCGTTGCGGCTGTTGAGCAATCTGGAGACGGAAAAGCGCAAGCTGCTGCAAATCGTGCTGTTCGGCCAGCCGGAGTTGAACCAGCATTTGCAGGCCAACTCGATCCGCCAGCTGGCGCAGCGGATCACGTTCCACTATCACCTCGGCCCGCTGAGCCGGGACGACATCGAATACTATCTGGCGCACCGTCTGCGCGTGGCCGGCTACACGGGCGGGCGCCTGTTCAGCCGCGGCGCGATCGGCAAGCTGTTCCGCGCCAGCGGCGGCATTCCGCGGCTGGTGAACATCATGGCCAACAAGTCGTTGATGCTGTGCTTTGGCGAGGGCAGGCAGCAGGTCACGCGCCGCCACGTCAACCTGGCGGCGCAGGACACCAACGGCGTGGTCGGCGCGCGCGCCGGCGTGCGCTGGCCCTGGCTGGCCGCCGGCGTCAGCGTGCTGGTCGCGGCGTGCGGCTTGACGTGGGCGCTGACCAAATGAGCCTGATCAATAAAATGCTGCAGGATCTGGACAAGCGCGGCGGCGCCGGCGACGGCGCGGTCCATCCCCAGGAATTGAAGGCGGTGCCGGCGCCGGAACGCGACCGCCGGCCGATGGTGCTGGCCGGCGCGGGCGTGGCGGCCGCCGCCGTGCTGGCCGCCGGCGGTTGGTATGGCTGGCAGTACTGGCAGAGTCATCGCGCGCCGCCGGCGCCGGTGCCGAAGGTGGTGGTCAACCAGCGTCCTGCGGGTGACGCCGCCGCGCCGCCCGCGGTCGAGACGGTCAAGCCGGCGGCGCCGGAACCGGCGGCCACTCCCGCGCCGGCCGCTGAGCCGCCCGCCGAACCGGTAGCGAAAGCTGCCCAGCCGGCGCAAGTTGACGGCTTGCCGGCCAAGCCTGCACGGGTCCGCGCGGCGGCCCCATCATCCGGCACCGTGGCCGCAGCCGACGACGCCGTCTTGTCCAAGCCGCGCCGCCCGGTTGCCGACATCGAGGCGCATCGTCCAGAGCGCAAGCCGACCCAAACCGAAGGCGTCAGCCGGCGCGAGCTGACACCCAAGCTCGAATCCGACGGCGCCTACCGGCGCGCGCTGGTGGCCTTGCAAGAAGGCCGCCTGAGCGTGGCGATGGCCGATCTGGAGCGCGCGCTGGAGATCGATCCGCGCAACGAGGCGGCACGCCAAACCTACGTCAGCCTGTTACTGGAAAATAAGCGGACCGACGAGGCGATCCGCCAGCTGCGCCTGTCCCTGGGCATCGATCCGCGCCAGCCGGGGCTGGCGATGGTGCTGGCGCGGCTGCAGCTGGAACGCGGCGGGCCGGCGCTCGAAACACTGATGACAACCTTGCCGTATGCCGGCAACAGCGCCGACTACCTGGCCTTCCTGGCCGGTGTGCTGCAACGCGAGCAGCGCCACGCCGAGGCGGCCCGCTACTACCGCGACGCGCTGCAACTGGCGCCGGGCAACGGCGTCTGGTGGATGGGACTGGCCATTTCGCTGCAGGCCGACCAGCATCTGCCCGAGGCGCGCGAAGCCTACGTCCGGGCGCGTCAGGCGAACGGACTTACTCCCGAGCTACAAGCGTTTATCGAACGCCGGATCGAACAGCTGTCGCATTAGCGTGCGCATCGCCGGATAAGCCGATGGCTGTCCGGTGGTGGTTGTAACAATTCCTTTTCCCTCCCTCGTGCCGCCACGTCTGGCGCCGGCCCTATATCGCTCTCCCTGTCTACACGCCCCGGCGCGCTGCTGGCGCGCGTCATCGGCACGCTCTCAACGCCCGTAACAAGATAATTTTGTGACATTACAAATTTTATAATTAAAATAAGATAAGATGGTTTTCTTGACAAGGCCACCGGGCTGGCGATTACAGCCGCCCGTATCTCTTTAAACACTATTTGGGGTCAGATTAATGAATACATCGAAGTCACGGACATCCTCGGCCAAACCATCGCGCTACATCGCCGGCATGGCGCCGCTGCTGTTGTCGCTGGTGGTCAGCCAGGCGTATGCGCTCGACCGCACGGTCACCGGCGCCAACGGCGTGGTCGGCACGCCGGGCACGACGACCAGCCCTAACGGCGGCAAGGGTGGCGCGGCCCCCGACCTGACCGACACCTCGCTGAGCGCCGGCGCTTTCAACCGCTTGACCTTGACCGGTGGCAACGGTGGTATGGGCGGCACAGGCCTGCCGGGCGTGGTGCTCGATCCCGACAGCGACGATTGCCGTCTTTACGGCTATTGCCAGCGCGGGCCAGGCGGCCTCGGCGGCAACGGCGGGGCCGGCGCGGCGGCGACCGGCCGCGTCAACGCGGTATCGTTGACCGGCGGCGCGACCGCCGAGGCCAATGTCTTCGGCGGCAACGGCGGCCTGGTGGGGGAGGGCGAGCAGTTCTCCTTCGGCGTGGATACGACCTTGAGCAATGGCGGCGCCGGCGGCAACGCCTCCAGCGTCGCCAACGCCGTCTCGGTGTCCGGCGCTGTATCGGCCAAGGCCTATGCGACCGGCGGCAATGGCGGCGCCACGAATGTGGCGTTCAGCGGCCGGGGTGGCGACGGCGGCAAGGCCACGGCCCGCGCATCGGCTTCCTCGGTCACGGGCAATGTGTCGGTGCTGGCGCAGGCGACCGGCGGCAATGGCGGCACCGCAAACAACGTCTATGGACCGGCCGGCGCCGGGGCGGCCGTTTATCTGGAAAACATGGTGGCTGGCGCGACCCGTGGCGCGCTGTCCTTGCTGCAGCACGCGATAGGCGGCAACGGCGGCGAGGCGACTGGCGCCGGCGGTCCGCCGGACCTGCCGACCGCGCCAACCAACAACGTCGGCGGCAACGCCGGATCGGTGCTGCGGCTCAGCGACAGCCAGGCCAGCGCGCTGAAGGGCACCGTCAGCGCCAAGGGCGGCAATGCCGGCGGGTTCATCGGCGTCGCGAGTCCGGCGGCCGGCAACGGCCGGGCCGAACTGTATTTGACGTCGACCCGCGCGGGCACCGATGTCGACGGCAGCGTCACGGCCATCGGCGGCGACATCACCAACGGTATTAGCTTTGGCGGCGTGGGCGGCGACGCCGGCAGCGCCACTGCTATCGCCAGCCTGACCGGCAGGGCCGCGGTCTCGGGAACGGCCGAGGCCCTGGGCGGCCAATACGGCGGAGCGGTCGGCGCCGGCGCCACCAGCCTGTTGACGATCAACGCCGGCGGCCTGGCGACGGGCACCGCGCGCGCGGTGGGCGGCCAGGCGGGCGGCTGGCGCCACAGCTGGGAAAATCAGGACGGCGACGCCACCGCCACGATCGAACTGGTCGGCGCCGGCGCCAGCGGCGCCAGCTACGCCCGGGGCGGCAACGCCAACAGCAGCGCGAACGTGAGCACCACCGGCGCGCGCGCGGTCAATGTGGAGTCGAGGGCGATCGCCGGCCTGGGCGATCCTTCGTCGCCGCGCGGCCACGAGGGCAACGCCAAGGCGAGCACCGTGGTCAACGCGGGCGCGACGGGCGGCCGTGCCGCCGTCACGGCCGGCGCCTACGCGTCCGGCAGCGGCGGCAGCCAAAACGCGCAGGCCAACCTGTTGATCAACACCGGCGGCAACATCACCGGGACCGCGCAGGCGCAAGGCGGCGTGTTCGAGTACATCTACACCGATAGCGGCAGCGCCGAGGCCGTCGCCCGTGGCGTCACCAGCGGCGCCCATTCGGTCACCTTGAACGCGCTCGCCAGCAGCACGTTTGCGCCGGTATTCGGCAGCCAGAACGGCTATGGCAAGGCCACCGCCAACGCGTATGGCGCCTCCGGCAGCGGCACCGTCACCGTCGCGGCCCAGGCCCTCAGCGGCATGAACTACATCCTCAGCCCGCGCCTGTCCTCGGCGCGCGCCACGGCGGAGACGTCGTTGCTGGGCGGCGTGAGCAACGCCAGCGCCCGCGCCCGCGGCGAGCAGATGGAAGCGGTCGCCACCGCGAACGCCATCGGCGCCAAAGGCGCCCGGGTCGGCTTCACCGCCACCGCCACCGGCGACTTCGCACAGGGCTCGGCAGTGGCCTCGAGCCGGTTCGACGCGGCCAGCTTCGCATTGAAAACCGGTAACGGCGTGGCCGGCGACAACCAGCTGTACGCCTATGCCGGCGCGGCCGCGGCCGACGGCGCCGCGCTTGGGTTGAGCGCGACCGCCGCCGCCGCGATGACCGAGCTGTACGGCACCGGCATGCACGGCGCCTCGGGTGGCATCGATCCCGAGCAGGCGTCCGCGCCGGCCGCCGACAACATCAGCGAGTTCCAGTTCGTGTCGACGGTCGACCAGCATTTGCTGATCGCCTTCCTGGGCGCCGGCGGCACCGGCTTCGACTCGCTCGACCTGTCGATCAGCAGCCATGGCAACTTGCTGTTCAGCCAGTCGTTCACGTCGCTGAGCGACGCCAACCTGTTCTTCACCGACAAGGTGCTCGATCTGGGCGTGTTCGGCGCCGGCGCGCAGGACATCGTGGTGCGCTCGTCGCTGGCCGGCGCGGCGTATGGCTACGCGTTCAACTACGTGCTGGGTGGTGGCGTCGGCGGCCTGATCGGTGCCGGCAATCCGACGGGCGGCGTTGGCGTCTCGGCCGTTCCGGAAGAGTCGACGTGGATGATGATGATGATCGGCCTGAGCGGGCTGGTGATCGTGGCCCGGCGCCGCAAGTCGGCCGCCACGCGCGCGTAATCTGGCGTTTCAGGCCGGCCCGCTTCTGGCCGGCCTGTTTGAAGTCCGCCTTACAGGCTGGCCTGCGGGCCCCAGATCTGCTTCATGCTGAAGCGGATCGCGGCGTCGTCCTCGCTGAGCGCCTCGGCGATCGTATGGCGATCGCCGGCGGCGCGGCGTTGCTCGGCCGGCGGCAGCGCCGCGCCGGCCGCGTCGCGCAGGCAGTGCACGTGCAACTCGTCGCCGCCGGCCAGCCGGTGGCTGACGACGCCGATCTCGCCGGTGGCCAGGCGCACCAGGCAGCCGGGCGGGAAGTCGCCCAGTTCGCGTTGGAAGTGCTGCGCCAGCGCCGGATCGACCGGCGAGCCCTTGTCGTCCATCAGATTGCGCAGCGCCTGGTCCGGCAACACCGAGCGCCGGTAGTTGCGCGCCGACACTTGCGCGCAGTAGCGGTCCGCCAGACTGAGCAGCTTGGCGTTGAACGTCACCTGCGGACTGGCGATGCCGGCCGGGTAGCCGCTGCCCTCATCGTTTTCGTGGTGCAGCAGCACGCACGAAATCCATTCCTCGTCCTCGATGCCGGCGCACTTGAGCAGGTCGACGCTGTCCTCCGGGTGGCGGCGCACGATGGCCATCTCTTCCGTGCTCAGGCTGTGCTTGTTCTGGAAACCCTCGTGGTGGCGCAGCATGCCGACGTTCATCGTCAACGCGGCGGCGGTGACCGTCAGTGTGTCGGCGTCGGTCTTGCCGAGGCTGCGCGACATGACGACGATCACCACCGCCGTCTCGATGCAGTGGCGCACCGCGTAGCTGCCGGCGATCTGGCACAGGAAGATGCAGGCGAGCGCGATATCGGGATTGAGATCGACCGCGCGCACCACCTCGCGGGCGATGTCGCGCAGCTCGCTTTCCGCGTCGTGCTCGTTGCGCAGGTTTTGCAGCAGCCGTTCCAGACGCCGGTTCGACACGTTGAGCTGGTGCAGCACCGACGGCGGCGCCGCGGTCTGCGCCAAGGTGGCGACGCCCGGCGGGTCAAGGTGTTTGGTATCGGCCATGATGGTTTCCCCGATTTATACTTTGCCCAGCCGCTCCAACGCGAGCGCCAGGGTCTCGTCTTTTTTGGCGAAGCAGAAGCGCACGATGCCGGACTCCTTGCCTTGCTGGTAGAACGCCGATACCGGTATCGCGGCGACCTTGATCTCGGTGGTCAGCCACTCGGCGAATTCCGCCTCCGTCTGCGTCGAGATCTTGTCGTAGCGCACGCACTGGAAATAGGTGCCGTCGGCCGGCAGCAATTCGAAGCGGGTGCCGGCCAGGCCGTCGCGGAACAGGTCGCGCTTGCGCTGGTAGAACGCGGGCAAGGTCAGGTACGGCGCCGGATCGGCCATGTAGCTGGCCACGCCATGCTGCATCGGCGTGTTGACGCTGAAGACGTTGTACTGGTGCACCTTGCGGAATTCGGCCGTCAGTCCCGGCGGCGCCGCCACGTAGCCCAGCTTCCAGCCGGTGACGTGGTAGGTCTTGCCGAAGCTGGAGACGACGAAGGCGCGCGCGGCCAGCTCGGGATGGCGGCACACGGATTCGTGGCGCTGGCCGTCGTAGACCATGTGTTCGTACACTTCGTCCGACAGGATCAGGATGTTGGTGCCGCGCACGATATCGGCCAGCGCGTGCATGTCGGCGCCGCGCAGCACGCTGCCGGTCGGGTTGTGCGGCGTATTGATGACGATCAGCCGCGTCTTGCCGCTGACGGCGGCGGCCACCTTGGCCCACGGCACCGTGTAGCCGGCCGCGCCCATTTCCATCTGCACGCCGACGGCCACGCCGCCGGCAAGGTTGATGGCCGGCACATAGCTGTCGTACACCGGCTCGATGACGATCACCTCGTCGCCCGGATGCACGCAGCACAGGATGGCCGTGGTCAGCGCCTGCGTGGCGCCGGCGGTGACGGTGATGTCGCTGTCGACATCGTACGCGTGGCCGTACAGGGCCGCTATCTTGGCGACGATGGCGTTGCGCAGCACCGGCGCGCCGCTCATCATCGGATACTGGTTGAAGTCGGCCAGCATGGCGTCGTTGACGGCTTGCAGCAGGCTGCGCTCGCACGAAAAATCTGGGAAGCCCTGGCCCAGGTTGACGGCGCCGGACTGCGCGGCCAGGGTCGACATGCGCGTGAAAACGGTGGTGCCGACGGCCGGCAGGCGGCTGGTCAACAACGGTGTCGAAGGCACATCGGTATGGAGATCGTTGCGGCTATTCATGGCGGCTGTAGAGTGAACGGATGACCTATTCTAGCTCAGCGGGCGCGCTTTGGTGTTGCGTAAAAAATCTATCGTTCGAGCCGCCACGCCTCCGGCACCACGACCTTGAACATGCCGGCCTTGGCCAGCCGGCGCGCCAGTTTGAGCAGCGCCTTGTCCTTGGTGATGAGCACCTCGGCGCCGGCGTCGCGCGCCACCTCCAGGAACTTTTGATCGTCCTTGTCGGTGCAGACGGGCAGGCGAATGCCGGACTCGGCCGGTGCGACCACCTTGATCAGCGCGTCGAAGCGCGCCGCCGCCAGCGGGCGGCTGGCCTCGTCGAGCGGCAGGTGGGCATAGTGCAGCACGATGTTGTATTCCTCGCGGCAATCGGCGCGCGTGACGGCCTCGACGGCGCCGCTTTCAAGCGCGGCCAGCAGGTCGGCCCAGCGCGGATCGTGGAACACGAACAGGTCGAGGCAGACGTTGGTGTCGATGACGATGCGGGCCGGTGCGGAATTCGGTGGAACGGGTATCATGTCGGTAGTCGTATTCATGTGCTTATTTGAAATTCTTTGAGTTGAAATCTTATGCTGATAGTGCTTTCGCCCGCCAAAAGTCTCGATCTGGAGACCCCCCCGACCACCAAGCTGCACTCCCAACCCGCTTTCCTCGACCACTCGGCGCAACTGATAGCGCGCCTGCGCGAATTTTCGCCGGTGCAGATCGGCGAGCTGATGGATCTGTCCGACAACTTGTCGGCGCTCAACGTTGCCCGTTACGCATCGTGGACGCACGACACCGCCGAGGGCCGCCAGGCCGTCATGGCGTTCAACGGCGACGTCTACGGCGGACTCGAGGCGCGCACCCTGACGCCCAAGCAACTGGACTACGCGCAAGCGCGCATCCGCATCCTGTCCGGGCTGTACGGCATGCTGCGTCCGCTGGACCTGATCCATCCGCACCGGCTCGAGATGGGGACGCGGTTGAGCAACACGCGCGGCAAGAACCTGTACGACTTCTGGGGCGACACCATCACCAAGGCGCTCAACAAGACGGCCGGGGAGCAGGGCGCCGAGACGCTGGTCAATCTGGCGTCCGAGGAATATTTCAAGTCGGTCAAGCCCAAGCTGCTCGACATGCCGGTGATCACGCCGCAGTTCGAGGACTGGAAAAACGGCAAGTATAAAATCATTTCCTTCTACGCCAAACGGGCGCGGGGACTGATGGCGCGCTACGCCGCCGTCAAGGGCATCACCGATCCGCAGAAGCTGAAGAAGTTCGATGTCGACGGTTATGCGTTCGATAAGAAGGATTCGACCGACGCCACCTGGATTTTCCGCCGCAAGGTCGCCGCGTAAAACTACGTAAATGCGCGCGGCGAACGCCAAAGGGAGGGCAAATCTAAAACACGTAGGGCGGATTAGCGTAGCGTAATCGGCCATGCATGCGCCACCGGCGGCTCATCCATGGCCGATTACGGCGTTCCGCCTAATCCGCCCTACGTATATCGGAAGAAATTCGCTTTTAGTTCCAGAGTTTCCACCAGTGACGCTCGGCCTTTTTGCCTTCGTCGAGGAACTTGCTGGTCGGGTAGTTCAGCTTGAACACGCGCATCGTGTCATCACGCAATTCCGTCATGCCGAGCTTGTCGTAGCTGCGGATCATGATGAACAGCGCCTCTTCTATGGCCGGCGAGTCGCGGTAATCGCTCATGATGCCCATGGCGCGGTTGGCCGCGGCCAGGTAGGCGCCACGACGGTAGTAGTAGCGCGCCACGTGCACTTCGTACGACGCCATCGCGTTGGTCAGATAACGCATGCGGTCCAGCGCGTCCGGGGTATACTTGCTGTTCGGGAACTTATCCACGAGCTGCTTGAACGCCGCGTAGGCTTCGCGCGTGGCCTTCGGGTCGCGCTCGGTCGTGTCCTGGGCGTAGATGAAGTTCAGGAAGCCGATCTGGTCGTTGAAGTTGATCAGCCCGCGCAGGTAGTACATGTAGTCGACGTTGTTGTGGTTCGGGTGCAGCTTGATGAAGCGCTCCACCGCCGCCAGCGCCTGTGCCTGGTCCTGCGCCTTGTAGTAGGCGTAGGCGATCTGCATCTGCGCCTGCTGGGCGTAGGTACCGAACGGATAGCTCGATTCCAGGCGCTCGTACAGCTGGATCGCGCGCTCGTAGTGGGCACCTTCGAGTTCTTCAGTCGCCTCCGAGTATAATTTCGAAGCTGTCCAACCTTTCGTCTCGTCGGCTTTCTCCGAGAAAATGCCGCAAGCGGACAAACTAAGCAGAACCAACGTTGCTGCGACTACCGATAATTTTTTTTGCATATGTTTTGCAAGAAGCTGTTTAACCAAAGTTTTACAATAGGCTGATTATAGCCGATGGGAATGCCGTGATATTAACTCCAAAGCCGAATTTGGCCGAATCCTCCTCCACCCGCGACGAATCCGACGCCGACCTGCCCGCAGAGCTCGAAGTCCAGGATGGCGACTACGGCGACGACGATGACGGCCTGGCTCCGATCGAACTGGAACTGACCCCGGAAGCGTGCGGCCAGCGCCTGGACAAAGTCATTTCCAAGCTGGTGCCGCAGTTTTCGCGCGGCCGCCTGCAAATGTGGATCGACGACGGCTTCGTCACGGTCGACGGCAAAGTGGCCAAAAGCACCAAGGACACGGTCTACGGCGATGAGAAGATCGTCATTCTGCCCCAACCGGCGCCGGAAGACGAGGCTTTTAAGCCGGAAGCGATGGAACTTAACATCGTTTATGAAGATGAGCACCTGATCGTCATCAATAAACCGGCAGGGCTGGTGGTCCATCCGGGCGCCGGCAACTGGTCCGGCACCTTGCTCAACGGCCTGCTGCACCACTGCCCGCAGCTGTCGGGCGTGCCGCGCGCCGGCATCGTCCACCGGCTGGACAAGGACACCAGCGGCCTGATGGTGGTGGGCAAGACGCTGCCGGCGCAGACCGATCTGGTGCGCCAGCTGGCCGCGCGCACCGTCAAGCGCGAGTATTTCGCTTTGGTGTGGGGCACGCCGCGCGTTAGCGGTACTATTGACGCATCGATGGGGCGCCATCCGAAAGACCGCATCAAGATGGCGGTGTCGAACAATTTTTCCGCCAAGCCGGCCATCACGCACTACGCGTTGCTGGCCAGCGGCGATCTGGACCGTCGCCCCGTCAGCCTGATGCAGTGCCGCCTGGAGACGGGCCGCACGCACCAGATTCGCGTGCACATGATGTCGATCGGCTTTTCGCTGGTTGGCGATGTGATGTATGGCAAGCAGCATCTGGCCAGTGTCTTTCCGCGTCAGGCCTTGCAGGCCCGCCGCCTGGGACTGGTGCACCCGGCCACGGGCGAGCAGTGCGAGTGGCTGGTGCCGCTTGCCGAGGATTTTGCCGAGCTGATCGCCAAGGCCGGCATCGAGGAACCGGAACAAGTTTGAACGCTATCCATCAGCAATGGTTGGTGCCGAAATGGCCGGGCCTGCCCGCCAATGTCGGCACCCTGTCGACCACCCGGCGCGGTGGCGTCAGCCCCGCGCCGTACGACGACGGCATGGGGCAGGGCGGCCTGAACCTGGGCACCCACGTCGGCGACCAGCCGCACAACGTCGCCCACAACCGCGAGATCCTGCGGGGGATGCTGCCGTCCGATCCGGCCTGGTTGTCGCAGGTGCACGGCACGGCCGTGGTCGACCTGGTGGGCCTGTCGCGGCAGCAAGTGCCGGAGGCCGACGCCAGCGTCACCAGCGTGCGCGGCAAGGTGTGCGCCATCATGACGGCCGACTGCCTGCCGGTGCTGTTGTGCGACACCGAGGGCAAGACCGTCGGCGCCGCCCACGGCGGCTGGCGCGGCCTGGCCTCCGGCGTGCTGGAGAATACGGTCGAATCGATGCGCGCGGCCGGCGCCGGCGAGTTGATGGCGTGGATGGGGCCGGCGATAGGTCCCTACCAGTTCGAGGTCGGGCCGGACGTGATGCAGGCCTTCCTCAACGGCGCGCTGGACGACTCCGGCGTGCGCCACGTGACGGCGGCGTTCTCCCCGGTGGAGGGCAAGCCGGGCAAGTATCTGGCCGACATCTACGGGCTGGCGCGCTACCTGCTGCACCGGGCAGGCGTGGCCCAGGTGCATGGCGGCGAGTATTGCACCGTCTCCAATTCGGGGCGGTTCTACTCGTATCGGCGCGATGGCGTGACCGGCCGCCAAGCCTCCCTGATTTGGCTCAAATGAGTCGACGCGGCGCGGGCTTAGTCGTCGCCGCTGGCGGCCGGGGAGGCCCCGGCCTCGCCGGCGGCGCGCGCGTCCCTGGCCGCCTGCTCCTCGGCGCGGCGGCGCGCTTTGCGCTTGCCGGTGCCGGCGATATACATCAATGTGCCCAGCGGCAGCACGCAATAGAACAAAAACGTTACAATTCCCGCAACGACGGTGGGCTCGGTGAGCGCCATCAGTCCCACGACGTAAATCCAAGCAATCGCAACGATCAGCATAAAGAGTTCAGCATAGAGCAGTCCAGGTAAAGATATTTAAACTATTTTTAGGGAATCAAACATGAATGTGCCCGATCCTCAAGCCATTGCCAACGCCTGGATGTCGCAGATGAGCGACCCGGCCCAGTGGCAATCCTGGTTCAGCAAGCTTCCCGCCCCGGACGCCAATCCGCTGGCCGCCATCATGCAGGACGCCGGCGCCACCGTGCAACCGCAGGCCATGGAACAGTTGAAGAACCAATACCTGGAAGACTTCGGCGTGTTGTGGCAAGACTTCTTGGCCGGCAAGACCCCGGCGCTGCAAGACCGCCGTTTCAGCTCGCCTGCCTGGCAGGGCAATCCGATGTCGTCGTTTAATGCGGCATCATACCTGCTCAACGCCAAATTCCTGACCGCGATGGTCGACACCGTCGAGACCAGCCGCCATCAGAAACAAAAGATCCGTTTCGCCGTGCAGCAGATCGTCGACGCCATGTCGCCGGCCAACTTCCTCGCCACCAATCCGGAAGCGCAAGAGAAACTGATCGAGACCAAGGGCGAAAGCCTGACCAAGGGCCTGGCCAACATGCTGGCCGATATGAACAAGGGCCATATTTCGCTGTCCGACGAAACCGCGTTCGAGGTCGGCCGCAATCTGGCGACGACGCCCGGCACGGTGATCTACGAGAACCCGCTGTTCCAGCTGATCCAGTACACGCCGGCCACGGCCACCGTGCACCAGCGGCCGCTGCTGATGGTGCCCCCGTGCATCAACAAATTCTACATCCTCGACCTGCAGCCGGAGAACTCGCTGGTGCGTTACGCGGTCGAGCAGGGCAACACCGTGTTCATGATTTCCTGGGTCAACGCCGACAAGTCGATCGAGGGCGCCACCTGGGACGATTACATCGAAAAGGGCGTGATCGAGGCGATCCGCGTGACGCGCGAGGTCAGCGGGCAGGACAAGCTGAATATGTTTGGCTTCTGCATCGGCGGCACCCTGGTGTCGACGGCGCTGTCGGTGCTGGCCGCGCGCGGCGACAATCCGGCCGCCAGCCTGACCCTGCTGACGTCGCTGCTGGACTTCAGCGACACCGGCGTGCTCGACGTGTTCATCGACGAGACCCAGGTGTCGATGCGCGAGCAGCAAATCAAGGAGGGCGGCTTGATGCTCGGCCGCGACCTGGCCAGTACCTTCTCCAGCCTGCGTCCCAACGACCTGGTGTGGAATTATGTGCAGTCGAACTATCTGAAGGGCAACGAGCCGCCGCCGTTCGACCTGCTGTACTGGAACTCGGACAGCACCAATTTGCCGGGACCGATGTTCTGCTATTACCTGCGCAATATGTACCTGGAGAACCGGCTGCGCGAGCCCGGCAAGCTGACTGTGGGCGGCGCCACGGTCGACCTGTCCGCCATCGACGCGCCGGTGTTCGTCTACGGTTCGCGCGAGGACCACATCGTGCCTTGGACGTCGGCGTTCGGGTCGATGAGCCTGCTCAACCCGGGCAAGCCCAAGGCCAACCGTTTCGTGCTGGGCGCCTCGGGCCACATCGCCGGCGTGATCAATTCGCCGGCCAAGAACAAGCGCAGCTACTGGATCAACGACAAGCCGGCCGGCCGCGCCGCCGCCAAGCCGCGGGATCCGGAAGCCTGGTTCGCCGGCGCGACGGAAACGCCGGGCAGCTGGTGGCCGGAGTGGGCCGGCTTCCTCGCCGAGCACGGCGGCAAGGACGTCAAGCCCAAGGCCAAGCCGGGCAATGCCGATTACAAGGCCATCGAGCCGGCGCCGGGGCGTTACGTCAAGGTCAAGGGATAGGGATTGGACGGGAAAGGGCTTGCTTTCCGGCTTATAAAATTAGTTGCGTTGCAATAAAAGCCAAAAGTTATGTCAGTTAGTGCAGCATATGCTTTTTCCCCTCTATAATAGGATGGTAGGTTAGTCGGAAAGCGGACCTCAAGTTCGCTTTTTTTTCGAATTGTTAGAGGACGCGCTGCGGCGCAATAAACGGACTTGTGATGAGTAGTGCGAAAAAAAATGCTGAACGCCTGATCAAGAAATACCCGAATCGCCGTCTGTATGACACGCAGACCAGTTCCTACATCACGCTGACGGACGTTAAGCAGCTGGTGCTGGACAACGAGGAATTCACGGTCGTCGATGCCAAGAGCAACGAGGACTTGAGCCGCAGCATCCTGCTGCAGATTATTCTGGAAGAAGAGGCCAGCGGCGCGCCGATGTTCTCCAGCGACGTGCTGGCGCAGATCATCCGCTTCTACGGCCACGCGATGCAGGGCATGATGGGTTCCTACCTGGAGAAGAACGTCCAGGCGTTCACCGACATCCAGCGTAAATTCACCGGCACCACGGTCGGTGGCCTGGAAGGCAAGCCCTTCAGCCCGGAGATGTGGACCCAGTTCATGAACGTGCAGGGCCCGATGATGCAGGGCATGATGAACAACTACATCGACCAGAGCAAGAGCTTGTTCGTGCAGATGCAGGAGCAGATGCAAAACCAGAGCAAGACTATCTTCGGGACGTTCCCGTTCGTTCCAGGCGTTCCGCCGACGGACAAGAAGTAATTGTCTTACGTATTCCCGCCCGGCGGTGGGAATACGTAGCGTCATCGGCGGATCACGGCCGATTACGGCGTTCCGCCTAATCCGCCCTACGTGCCTCCACGTATGACCTCCTTGAGCTACTCCGGAGGCACGTAGGGCGGATTAGCGTAGCGTAATCGGCCAGGCTCCGCCAACACCATCTCCATCCACCCCTGTAGCAAAGCTACAAAAATCCCAGATTCCCGTTGACACCCGAATTTCATCGGTAGTATTATCGACCACATCTTGTGGAAGCGCTTCCACTCATAATCAAAACAAAGGGAGTCGCCGTGGTATTGGAAGCATCCGTCACACCGGAAGAAACTTTTTCGCCCCCGGCCGACTCGGTCCTGTGGCGTCCCGAATTCCTGCTGGGCGCCGCCACCGCCGCCTACCAGATCGAAGGCGCGATCGCCGAGGACGGCCGCATCCCCTCGATCTGGGACACCTTCTCCGCCACACCGGGCAAGACGCTGGCCGGCGACACCGGCGACGTCGCCTGCGACCACTACCACCGCTGGCAATCGGACGTCGAACTGCTCGCCAGCCTGAACGTCGACGCCTACCGCCTCTCGATTTCCTGGCCCCGCGTGATGACGCGGGAGGGCCAATCCAACCAGAAAGGCATCGCTTTCTACCGCGACCTGCTGACGGCGCTGCGCGCCAAGGGCTTGAAGACTTACGTCACCCTGTACCACTGGGATCTGCCGCAGCACCTGGAGGACAAGGGCGGCTGGGTCGACCGCGATACCGCCTACCGCTTCGCCGAATACGCCGACATGGTCAGCCGCGAGTTGGCCGGCCTGGTCGACGCCTGGGCCACGCTCAACGAGCCATGGTGCTCGGCAATGCACGGCTACGGCACCGGCCACCACGCCCCGGGCAAGACCGACGTGGTGTTCGCCACGCAGGCGATGCACCATCTGCTGCTCGGCCACGGCCTGGCGGTGGCGCACCTGCGGGCCAACGATCCGGGCGCGCAGGTGGGCATCGTCGCCAACGTCGGACGCGGCACGACCACCGGCGACGGCGCCGCCGACCAGCGCGCGGCCTGGCTGTTCGAACTTCAGCACAACAACTGGATACTCGATCCTCTGCTGAAAAAATCCTATCCGTCGGCGCTATGGGAGCTGTGGCCGGGCGCCGAGCCGATGATCCTGGACGGCGACATGGACGTCATCGGCGCGCCGCTCGACTTCCTCGGCATTAATTATTATTTCCGCACCAATGTCGTCAGCGACGGCAAGCACGGTTACACGGAAGTGGACCTGGAGGGCGTGGAGCGCACGCAGATGGGTTGGGAGGTGTATCCGGACGGCCTGCGCCATCTGCTGGTTGGCTTCCACCGCGACTATCCAAACCTGCCGCCGATTTACATCACCGAGAACGGTATGGCCTCCGACGACAAGGTGGTCGACGGCGAGGTCGATGACCGCGGCCGTATCTCCTTCCTGAACCGTCATCTGGCGGCGGTCGACCAGGCGGTGAAGGCGGGCGTCGATATTCGTGGTTACTTTATCTGGTCGTTGATGGACAATTTTGAATGGGCCTTCGGTTATGAGCGCCGATTCGGTATCATCCACGTGGATTACGCCACGCAGCAACGCACGCTGAAGCGCAGCGCGAAGCTGGTGGCGCGATTCCTGGCCCAAAGGGCGGCGACAACCGCGTAGCCCTTAGCCATCCAAGAAAATGGGCGCACGACGCCCACAGGAGACAGAATGAAGAAGGCGATAAAAATGGCCGGCGCCACCGCGCTTGCCCTGGCCGGCCCGGGCGCGTTCGTGCAGGGCGCCGCCGCACCGGCGGGAGCTCCGCTCAAGGCCACGGTGATCCACTGGTGGACCTCCGGCGGCGAATCGCAGGCGGTCAAGCAGTTCGCGGATGCTTACAACAAGGCCGGCGGACTATGGATCGACCAGGCGGTGGCCGGCGCCGACCAGTCCCGCGCCACCACCATCAACCGCATCGTCGGCGGCAACGCGCCGACGGCCGCGCAGTTCAACACCTCCAGGCAGTTCCGCGACTTCGTCGAGCAGGGGCTGCTGAACAACGTCGACGACGTGGCCATCGCCGGCAAGTGGGACCAGATCATGCCGGCCTCCATCCTCGCCGCGATCAAGATCGACGGCCATTTTTACGCCGCGCCGGTGGACATCCATATGCCGGCCTGGTTCTTCTACTCCAAGGCCGCCTATAAAAAAGCCGGCATCACGGCCGAGCCGCAAACCTACGACGAGTTCCTCGCGCAACTGGCCAAGCTGAAGGCGGCCGGCCTGGTGCCGCTGGCCTTCGGCGGCCAGGTGTGGCAGGAGAAGATCACCTTCGACGCCATCTTCGCGATGGTTGGCGGCGCCGACCTGTATCTGAAGGTGTACCGCGACCGCGACCAGAAGGCGGTGATGTCGCCCGCCTTTAAGCAGGTGCTGGTCGATTTCAAGAAGCTCAAAGCCTTCGTCGACGCCGGCTCGCCGGGCCGCAACTGGAACGACGCCACCGCCATGGTCGTCAGCGGCAAGGCCGGCGTGCAGATCATGGGCGACTGGGCCAAGGGCGAGTTCTCGTCGGCCAAACAGGTCGCGGGCAAGGATTTCGGCTGCTTCCCGGGCTTCGGCCCCAAGGCGCCGTACATCGTCGCCGGCGACGCCTTCGTCTTCCCCAAGACCAGCAACGCCGCCGCCATCAAGGCTCAAAAGCTGCTGGCCACCGTGGTGACTTCGCCGGTCGCGCAAGTGGCCTTCAACTCGCGCAAGGGCGCGATTCCGATCCGTGACGACGTCGATGAATCGTCGCTCGACATCTGCGCGCGCCAGGGTCTGGCGATCATCCGCGACAAGAGCCGCCAGCTGCCCAACTCCGAAATGCTGGCCACGCCGGACACCACCGGCGCGCTGCAGGACGTGCTGACCAATTACTGGAACAAGAACCAGTCGGCCGACGACGCCCAAAAAGCCTTCGCCCGCGCGTTGAAGGACGAATAGGCCATGACCGCCGCCCTTGTGAAGAAACGTCAAAGCGTCTCGGTCGCCGCCTACATCGCGCTGATCCCGATGGCGTTGACCGTGCTGCTGGTCTATCTGGGCACGATGCTGTGGACGGCGCGTGTTTCCCTCAGCAGCTCGCGCACCTTCCCCAACAGCGATTTCGTCGGCGCCTCGCAGTACATCCGCCTGTTTAACAACGAGCGCTGGCTGCTGTCGCTGCAAAACGTCGCCGTCTACGGCCTGCTGTTCATCGCCGCCTGCCTGATCATCGGCTTCCTGCTGGCGGTGTTCATCGACCAGAAGGTGATGGCCGAGGGTGCGCTGCGCACCGTCTTCCTGTATCCGTACGCGATGTCGTTCGTCGCCACTGGCCTGATCTGGCAGTGGATACTCAATCCCGAACTGGGCATCCAGGAGGTGTTGCGCAAGCTGGGCTTCACGGAGGCGAAGTTCGACTGGATCGTCGACCAGGACATGGCGATCTACACCATCGTCATCGCGACCGTGTGGCAAGCCTCCGGGCTGGTGATGGCGCTGATGCTGTCCGGCCTGCGCGGCATCGACGAGGAATTGTGGAAAGCCGCCCGCATCGACGGCATTCCGCGCTGGCGCGTGTACGTGAGCATCGTGCTGCCGATGCTCGGACCGTCGGTGTCCACCGCTTTCGTGCTGCTGTTCGTGATGGTGGTGAAGGTGTTCGACTCGGTTGTCGCCATGACGCAGGGCGGTCCCGGCACGGCCAGCGAGGTGCCGGCCAAGTTCATCATGGATTACCTGTTCGGCCGCGCCAATATCGGCCTGGCCTCCGCCGCGTCGATCGTGCTGTTGGCCACCGTGCTGGCCATAGTCGCGCCGCTGTATTACGTGCGCAGCCGCCGCGCCGACAAGGGGATGTGATGGGATATGTCGTGAAACAGGAGAAGGCCGTCATCGCCGTGGCGGAGGCATCCCGCGCGGCCGCCAACGACAGCGGTATCGCCACCGCAAAGGCGCCGGCGGGGGGCAGGCGCAGGTCGCTGGCATGGACCCCGGCGCGCGCCGGCGTCTACGCGTTTTTGATCGTGGCGGCGCTGTTCTTCCTGCTGCCTTTATATGTGATGCTGGTGACGTCGGTGAAACCGATGGAGGAGATCCGGCTCGGGACGCTGTTCGCGCTGCCGGTCCACTTCACGTTGGAGCCCTGGGTGCAGGCCTGGCAATCCGCTTGTACCGGCCTGGAATGCGAGGGCATACGCGGCGGCTTCTGGAACTCGGTCGCCATCGTCGTGCCGAGCACCATCCTGTCGATCGCCATCGGCGCCGTCAACGGCTACGCGCTGTCGTTCTGGCGGCCGCGCGGCGCCGGCGTGCTGTTCGCGATCCTGATGATGGGCGCCTTCATCCCGGTGCAGGTGATGGTGTATCCGCTGGTGCGGGTGCTGGCGGCGGTCGATCTGTTCAGCTCCTTGCCCGGCATCGTCTTGATCCACACGATTTTCGGCATGCCGGTCATGACGCTGCTGTTCCGGAACTACTATGCGGCGCTGCCGATGGAGCTGTTCAAGGCGGCGCGCATCGACGGCGGCGGATTCTGGCGCATCTTCCTGCAACTGATGCTGCCGATGTCGACGCCGGTGATCGTGGTGGCCGTCATCATGCAGGTCACCGGCATCTGGAACGACTTCCTGCTTGGATTGGTCTTCGCCGGCTCGGAGCATCTGCCGATGACGGTCCAACTCAATAACATCATCAACACCACCACCGGCGAGCGGCTGTACAACGTCAACATGGCGGCGACGATACTGACTTCGGTCGTGCCGCTGGCGCTGTACTTCATTTCGGGCCGCTGGTTTGTGCGCGGTATCGCCTCCGGCGCGGTCAAGGGTTAAGAGCCAAGGGTAAAGGTTAAACCATCATGTCTAATGTAGCGATACGCAATCTGCAAATTGAACTGGGCGGCACCAAGGTCATCGAATCGCTCAACCTCGACGTCAAGGCCGGCGAGTTCGTGGTGCTGCTCGGGCCTTCAGGCTGCGGCAAGTCGACGCTGTTGCACAGCATCGCGGGCTTGATCGACACCACCTCCGGCCAGATCGAGATCGGCGGCAAGGACATGACCTGGGCCGATCCCAAGGATCGCGGCATCGCGCTGGTGTTCCAGTCCTACGCGCTGTATCCGACCATGAACGTCGAGAACAATATGTCGTTCGGCCTGCGCATCAGCGGCACGCCCAAGGCGGAGATCGCGCGGCGGGTGTCGCGCGCCTCCGACATGCTGCAGCTCGGGCCTCTGCTCAAGCGCAAGCCGGCCAACCTGTCCGGCGGCCAGCGGCAGCGCGTGGCCATCGGCCGCGCCATCGTGCGCGAGGCCGACGTGATGCTGTTCGACGAGCCCTTGTCCAATCTGGACGCCAAGCTGCGCACGGAGCTGCGGCGCGAACTCAAACAGCTGCACAAGCAGCTGGGCGCGACGATGATCTACGTGACCCACGACCAGGTCGAGGCGATGACGCTGGCGCAGCGCATGGCGGTGATGAAGGGCGGGGTGGTGCAGCAGTTCGACACGCCCGCGAACATCTACAACGAGCCGGCCAATCTGTTCGTGGCCACCTTCCTCGGTTCGCCCGGCATGAACCTGTTCCGGGGCCGCCTGGAGCAGCATGGCGGCCGCACCTTGTTCCGCAACGAGCACCTGGCCGTCGATGTGACGCACTATCCATTCAGCCAGCCGCCGGTCGGCACGCGCGACTGCGTGCTGGGCGTGCGGCCGGAGGACATCGATGTCGGCAACGGCGACGGCGCCGACACCGTTGTCGGCGCCACCGTGTCGCTGGTGGAGGCCATGGGCGCGCACCGCGTGCTGTGGCTGGATTTCCACGGCACGCAGATCGCCGGCATCGTGCAGGACCAGCAGACGATCGACAGCGACAAAAATATTAACTTCTCGATCCGTACTAAACGACTTTCCCTGTTTGACGGAGCCAGCGAACAGCGGCTCTAAGACGGCAATCGCCGCCCAAGGACATCCTGACCTTCGCATCGGTGACGACCGGCTTCCATTCGCCGGCCATCGGCGATGGCGGGGCCACCACCAGGCCCGAAAAGCTGACCAGCCACGAGACCGAGTCGTTCGTCGGTTCCGGCGCCTTCAACAACGATGTCCCGGGCCATCCCGGCGTCAAGCAGCAGCAGGCTTACCCCACGCTGTATCTGAGCTTGCGCTTCGAACCGCGCGACAAGGCATACACGGCCGAGCTGTTCGTCAACAACGCCACCGACAGGGAAGTCAAATACGACGCGGCGGAAGTCTGCACCCAGGTCGGTGCGCCGTGCCAGCCCACCCGGCAAATCTGGGCGGCGTACTGGCAGCGATGCGGGGCTTTTTTTGCGCTGTTACGCCTCGTTACATAAAAACGTCCAACGGCCAGGCGGGGCGAGGGGTTTTCCAGAAGCATTTAACGTTTCCTTAACGACGGCTTCAGTAGACTCCGGGTTTTCAACTTCGAAGACCAGCGTGGCCTCGACAAAACCCCTTTCACCGCCTGGCGCCGCTCCGGCCTTCCTACCGTTCTCGCAACCGGCGATAGACGAAGCGACTATCGCCGCCGTCGGCGAGGTGCTGCGTTCGGGCTGGATCACCAGCGGCCCGAAAGTACGCGAATTCGAGGAGCGCCTGTCCGCTTATTTCGGCGGGCGGCCCGTCCTGACCTTCAATTCCGGCACCTGCACGATGGAGATCGCGCTGCGCGTGGCCGGTGTCGGTCCCGGCGACGAGGTGATCACCACGCCGATCTCCTGGCCGGCCACCGCCAACGTCGTCCTCGCCGTGGGCGCGACGCCGGTGTTCGCCGACATCGATTCGGCCACCCGCAACATCGATCTCGATCGGCTTGAAGCCGCCATCACGCCGCGCACGCGCGCGCTGATCCCGGTCCACCTATCCGGCCTGCCGGTGGACATGGACCGCCTGTACGCCATCGCCGCGCGCCATGGGCTGCGCGTGGTGGAGGACGCGGCGCAGGCCTTCGGCTCGACCTGGCATGGCAGGCGCATCGGCGCATTCGGCGACCTGGTGTCGTTCAGTTTTCAGGCCAATAAGAACCTGACGACGGGCGAGGGCGGCTGCCTGGTGCTCAACGACGCCGCCGAGGCGGCGCTGGCCGCCAGGTATCGCCTGCAGGGCGTCACGCGCAGCGGCGTCGACGGCATCGACGTCGATGTCCTGGGCGGCAAGTACAACATGAGCGACATCATGGCGGCCATCGGCCTGGGCCAGTTCGCCAACATCGAGGCCGTCACCGCGCACCGGCGCGCGCTGGCGCGGCATTACTTCGACTGCTTCGGCGGCGGCTTCGAGGCCGCCACCGGCGCGCGCCTGCCGCTGGCCGATCTGGAGCACAGCAACTGGCATCTGTTCCAGATCATCCTGCCCGACCGGGGGCCGTCCACGCGCGCCGACTTCATGGAGGCGATGGCGCGGCGCGGGATCGGGACCGGCTTCCACTACGCGCCCATTCATTTATTCAGCCTGTACCGCGCGCGCGGTTTCGCCGCCGGCATGTTCCCGGTCGCCGAGCGGATCGGCCGCCTGACCGTGACCCTGCCGATGTTTTCCGCGATGACGACCGGGGATGTCGAGCGCGTGGTCGCCGCCGTCAACGCCATCCTGGCCGGACCGGAGTCCGCCCGATGACGCCGGAACGCCTGGCGGGCGGCGACGCGAGGCTGGACGTGGCGCTGGCCCGGCAAAGCACGCAGCAAGCCGCCGTGCCATGGCACGAATCGAAGCTGCTGCCCTGGTTGCTGCTGGCCGGCTTCATGCTGGCCACCTTGTACGCGCTTGGCGTGCGCACCCTGGTGCCGCCCGACGAGGGCCGCTACGCGGAAATCGGGCGCGAAATGTTCGCCAGCGGCGACTGGATCACCACGCGCCTGAACGGCATCAAATACTTTGAAAAGCCGCCGCTGCAAGCGTGGTTCAACGCGTTGACGTTCACCGTGTTCGGGCTGGGCGAATGGCAGGCCCGCCTGTGGACCGGCTTGTGCGGCATCCTCGGCGTGGTCATGACCGCCCGCGCCGGAAGCGTGGTGTTTTCGCGCCGCGCCGGCCTGTACGCCGGCCTGGTGTTGGGGTCGAGTTTGTTCTGGCTGGCGGCCGGGCAGATCAATTCGCTCGACATGAGCCTGGCCGGCATGATGACCCTGAGCCTGGCCAGCGTGCTCATCGCCCAGCGCGACGCCGCCGGCGGCGCCGAACGGCGCGCCTGGATGCTGGCCGCCTGGGCCGCCATGGCGTTGGCGGTGCTTGCCAAGGGCCTGGTCGGCATCGTCCTGCCCGGCGCGGTGCTGGTGCTCTACAGCGTGGCCGCGCGCGATATCGCCATCTGGCGCCGTCTGCACATCGGCAAAGGGTTGCTGGTGTTTTTCGCGATCGCCGCGCCGTGGTTCATCCTGGTCGGGCTGCGCAACCCGGAGCAGCCGCACTTTTTCTTCATCCACGAGCATTTTGAGCGCTTCCTGACCACCGGCCATCGGCGCGAGGGCGCGTGGTGGTACTTCGTTCCGCTGCTGCTGCCGGGTGTGTTGCCTTGGCTGGGTCTGTTGCCCCAGGGGCTGGCGGCCGGTGTCAAACGCCAGCCGGGCCGGTTCCAGCCGCGTTTGCTGCTGCTGATCTGGGTGGTGTTCATCTTCGTTTTCTTCAGCAGTTCGAGCTCCAAGCTGCCCGGCTACATCGTGCCGGTGTTCCCGGCGCTGGCGTTGCTCATGGCGGTCCATCTGGAGGCGGCGGGGCGTCGTTCGCTGCTGTGGGCGGCCGGCCTGCCAGCCCTGCTGGGGGCGCTGCTGCTGGTGGGCGTGGCGGTGGCCGTGGCAAAGGGACATGGCGGCGCCCAGTTGCGCGAATACCAGCCATGGCTGTTGTGCGCCGGCGCCATCCTGCTGGCCGGTGGCGCGGCCGCCTGGCGCGCCGCATGGACATCGCGGCGCGACCTGGCGGTGTTGATGATGGCCGTAGCGGGTTTCGTCGCCACCCATTTGGTCGTCGCCGGCTTCGAGGTCTACGGCAAGGACCGCGCCGGCACCGGCGTGCTGCCGGCGATGCGCGCCGAGCTCACTCCGCAGACCCGGCTGTATTCGGTCGGCGGCTACGAGCAATCGCTGACCTTCTATCTTGAACGGCCGGTGACGCTGGTCGACTACGCCGACGAGTTCACGTTCGGCCTGGCGCAGGAGCCGGGACTGGCGCTGCGCCATGTCGATGATTTCGTCGCCCAATGGCGGCGCGACGCCGCCGCCGGCGTGCCGGCCATGGCCATCATCGGCCCGGTACCGTATGCCGGGCTGCTGGCGCGCGGCGTGCCGATGCGCGTCGTGGCGCAAGACCGGCGCCGGCTAGTGATATCTAACCAGTTGTCGAAGGGAAGGCCATGAGCGTCTCCAGTGTTCTACCGCTGTCCGCCGGCGCGGCGGCGCGCCCCGAATTGTCGATCGTGATACCGGTGTATAACGAGGAGGAGGCGTTGCCGCGACTGTTCGCGCGCCTCTATGCGGCGCTCGACGCGCTGCACAGCAGCTACGAGATCGTGTTCGTCAACGACGGTAGCCGCGACGCGTCGGTGGCGCTGCTGGCCGACCAGTTCCGCCGGCGTCCGGACGTCACCCGGGTGGTGCTATTCAACGGCAATTACGGCCAGCACATGGCGATCCTGGCCGGCTTCCAGTCCTCGCGCGGGCAGATCATGGTCACGCTCGACGCCGACCTGCAAAACCCGCCGGAGGAAATCGGCAAGCTGGTCGACAAGATCCGCGAGGGTCATGACTACGTCGGCTCGATCCGGCGCGTGCGGCGCGATAGCGCCTGGCGCACCCTGGCGTCGAAGGCGATGAACCGGCTGCGCGAGCGCATCACCCACGTGCGCATCACCGACCAGGGCAATATGCTGCGCGCCTACGGCCGCAACCTGATCGATCTGATCAACCAGTGCGCCGAGGTCAACACCTTCGTGCCGGCGCTGGCCTATACCTTCTCGCGCAACCCGACCGAGGTGGTGGTCGAGCACGAGGAGCGCGCCGCCGGCGAGTCGAAATATTCGCTCTACAGCCTGATCCGGCTCAACTTCGACCTGGTGACCGGGTTCTCGCTGATCCCGCTGCAAATGTTCTCGATGCTGGGCATGGCGTTGTCCGGCGCTTCCGGCCTGCTGGTGCTCGGGCTGGTGGCGCGCCGCCTGCTGCTCGGCGCCGAGGCCGAGGGCGTGTTCACGCTGTTCGCGCTGGTGTTCTTCCTGATGGGCGTGATCCTGTTCGGCATCGGCCTGCTGGGCGAGTACATCGGCCGCATCTACCAGCAGGTGCGCGCGCGGCCGCGCTACGTGGTGCAAACCATTTTGCAGGACGCCGCGCAGGCGTCGGCGTTCGAGCAGGAGCCGCCGGCGGACGCCGGGCCGCTGGAAAAGCGCGGGGTGGCCCGGTGACGGCGCGCGCGGTGGTCTTCGCCTACCACGACGTCGGCGTGCGCTGCCTGCGGGTGCTGCTGGCCGGCGGCGTGGACGTGGCGCTGGTCGTCACCCACGACGACGATCCGGCCGAGAACATCTGGTATGGCTCGGTGCGGGCGCTGTGCCGC
>CAUPJZ010000041.1:0-61591 GCA_963511605.1 uncultured Duganella sp.
CGGGGGGTTGTGCGGGGTGTGTTTTTGCCAGGGTGGTTTTTGGGCCGGGGGGGGGGTTTGGGGGGGGGGGGGGGGCCCGGGGGTTGGCGGGGGGGGTGTTTCGGGGGGGGGGGGGGTGGGGAGGCGCCGCGCCCGCCGCGCCCCGACGGTGGCGGAGGCGGTGCCGGCCAGCAGCCGGCCCGCGCGCCGCGCCCGGATGGCGAGGGCGGTTCGCGCGCCCAGCCGCGCCGCGAGCCGCGTCCGCGTCTGACACCCGAGGAGCAGGCCGCCCGCGCCGCCGAACGCGCGTTCCGCAACCCGCTGCCGCCGATTACCTTCCCCGAGGACCTGCCGGTCTCCGGCCGCCGCCACGAAATCGCCGAGGCGCTGCAAAAGCACCAGGTGATCATCGTCTCCGGCGAAACCGGCTCCGGCAAGACCACCCAGCTGCCGAAAATCTGCCTGGAGCTGGGACGCGGCCAAAAGGCGCTGATCGGCCACACGCAGCCGCGCCGCATCGCCGCCTCGTCCACCGCCAAGCGCATCGCCCAGGAGCTGGGCACGCCGCTGGGCGAGACCGTCGGCTTCAAGGTGCGCTTCGCCGACACCTTGATGAAGGGCGCCTCGGTCAAGCTGATGACCGACGGTATCCTGCTGGCCGAGACGCAGACCGACCCGCTGCTGAAGAACTACGACACCATCATCATCGACGAGGCGCACGAGCGCAGCCTGAACATCGACTTCCTGCTCGGCTACCTGAAGCAGCTGCTGCCGCGCCGCCCGGACCTGAAGGTGATCATCACCTCGGCGACCATCGACGCCGAGCGCTTCTCGCGCCACTTCGGCACGCCGGAGATGCCGGCGCCGGTGATCGAGGTCTCCGGCCGCCTGTACAAGGTCGAAGTGCGCTACCGCCCGATCGAGAGCGACGTCCAGCGGGTTGGCAACGCGGTGGCGGTGGCCAACGCCGAGGGCAAGGGCCAGCGCACCGCCGCCGCCCGCGAAAAGCGCGACCTGATGGACGCGGTGGTCGACGGCGTCGATGAATTGTGCCGCCTCGGCTCCGGCGACGTGCTGGTGTTCCTGCCCGGCGAGCGCGAAATCCGCGACGCCGCTGAGGCGTTGCGCAAGCACCATCCGCCGCACGTGGAGATCCTGCCGCTGTTCGCCCGCCTGTCGGCCGAGGAGCAGGAGCGCGTCTTCAAGCTGACCAACGCGCGCCGCATCGTGCTGGCCACCAACGTCGCCGAAACCTCGCTGACGGTGCCCGGCATCCGCTACGTGGTCGACGCCGGCCTGGCGCGGGTGAAGCGCTACAGCTACCGCAACAAGGTCGAACAGCTGCAGATCGAACCGATCGCGCAGTCGGCCGCCAACCAGCGCGCCGGCCGTTGCGGCCGCGTCGCCGACGGCGTCTGCATCCGCCTGTACGAGGAGCAGGATTTCCTGCAACGGCCCAAGTTCACCGAGCCGGAAATCCTGCGCTCGTCGCTGGCCGCCGTCATCCTGCGCATGAAGTCCCTGCACCTGACCGACGTCGAGACCTTCCCGTTCATCGAGCCGCCGCTGGCGCGCGCCATCGCCGACGGCTATCAGTTGCTGCAGGAGCTGGGCGCGGTCGACGAATACAACCAGCTGACGGCGCTGGGCAACAAGCTCGCCAAGCTGCCGCTGGACCCGCGGGTGGGCCGCATGATCCTCGCCGCGCTGGACAACGCCAGCCTGAACGAAGTGCTGATCATCGCCTCGGCGCTGTCGGTGCAGGACCCGCGCGACCGCCCGATGGAGCACCAGCAGGCGGCCGACGAGGCGCACAAGAAGTTCGCCGACGAGAAGTCGGAATTCATCAGCTATCTGAAGATCTGGCAGTGGTTCGAGAACGCCATCGAGCACAAAAAGACCAACCGCCAGCTTATGGACAACTGCCGCACCAACTTCCTGTCGCAATTACGCCTGCGCGAGTGGCGCGACGTGCACTCGCAGCTGCTCACCATCGTCAAGGAACAGGGCTGGCGCATCAACGAGGCGCCGGCCACGTACGAGAACCTGCACCTGGCGCTGCTGACCGGCCTGCTGGGCAACATCGGCTTCAAGAGCGAGGACGAACCGGGCGCCGGCTACCTGGGCGCGCGCGGCATCAAGTTCAATATCTGGCCGGGTTCCTCGCTGCTGAAAAAACCGGGCAAGTGGATCATGGCGGCCGAACTGGTCGACACCACGCGCCTGTACGCCCGCTGCGTGGCGCGCATCGAGCCGGAATGGCTGGAGAAGGTCGGCGGCCACCTGCTGAAGAAATCGTGGGGCGAGCCGCGCTGGGAAAAGCGCGGGGCGCAGGTCAGCGCGTCCGAGCGCGCCACCTTGTACGGGCTGGTGGTGTACAGCCAGCGCCGCATCAACTACGCGCTGCACAACCCGGCCGAGGCGCGCGAGATCTTCATCCGCGACGCGCTGGTCGGCGGCGACTACGACACGCGCGCGCCGTTCTTCGCCCACAACCACAAGTTGATCAAGGAGATCGAGAACCTCGAGCACAAGTCGCGCCGCCTCGACGTGCTGGTCGACGATGAACTGATCGCCGCGTTCTACGACAAGCTGATACCGGCCGACGTGGTCAACGGCGCCGGCTTCGAAAAGTGGCACAAGGACGCCACGGCGGCCGAGCCGAAGCTGCTCTATCTTAACCGCGACGAATTGATGCGCCACGAGGCGGCCGGCGTCACCACCGACCTGTTCCCGAAGATGATGTCGGTGACGGGACTGGAAATGGCGCTGACCTACCACTTCGAACCGGGCAGCGTGCGCGATGGCGTGACGATGGCCGTGCCGCTGTTCGCGCTCAATCAGTTGCCGCGCGAGCGCTGCGAATGGCTGGTGCCGGGCATGCTGAAGGAGAAGGTGCACCTGCTGCTCAAATCCCTGCCGCAAAAGCTGCGCCGCCACTGCGTGCCGCTGCCGGACTACGCGGCCAGGTTCTGCGAGCGGGTGCACGAGGCGGGCACGTTCGGCCGGGGCGACTTGATCGACGCGATCATCGCCGACATCCGGTCGCAGATCACGATCTCGGTGCTGACCACCGACTTCAAGCCCGAGACCTTGCCGGCGCATCACTTCATGAACTTCAAGGTGATCGACGAGCATGGACGCCAGCTGGAGATGGGCCGCAACCTGGCCACCCTGCAGGCCGAATTTGGCGCGCAGGCGCGCGAGAGCTTCCAGAAGATGGCCGAGACCTCGGGCACGCAGGGCGTGACGATGCGCGCGCTGGGCACCGGGGGCGGCGCGTCGTCGTCTTCGGCCGCGCCGTCGCGTTCCGGCGGCGGCCACGCCGGGGCGGCCGCCACGCCGGTCAAGGGCAACGACAAAGCAGGCGGCGCCAAGGAAGCGTCCAGCGCCGCCAGCGGCATCACCCTGACGGGGCTCACCAGCTGGACCTTCGGCGAGCTGCCGGAGCTGCTGGAGATCGTCCAGGGCAAGCTGACCTTGATCGGCTTCCCGGCGCTGGTCGACAAGGGCACGCATTGCGACCTGGAGGTCTTCGACGACCCGACGGTGGCGGCGCGCACGCACCGCATCGGCCTGCGCCGGCTGTTCGCGCTGCAGATGAAGGACCAGATCAAGTTCATCGAAAAGGGCATCCCCGGCCTGCAGCAAATGGGCATGCAGTTCATGAGCATGGGCACGCAGGAGGAGCTGCGCGAACAGATCATCAACAAAGCGCTCGACATCGCCTGCCTGCAAGATCCGTTGCCGCTCGATGCCGCCAGTTTCGCCAAGCGCAAGGACGAGGGCAAGTCGCGCCTGGTGCTGCTGGTGAACGAGATCGCGCGCCTGCTGTCGCAGGTGCTGACCGAGTTCCACGGCCTGCCCAAGCGCTTGCAGGGGCTGCCGGCGGCGGCGGCCGCCGACATGCAGGCGCAGTTGCAGGCGCTGGTCAACAAGCGCTTCCTGTCGGACAACGAGTACAGCCAGCTGGCGCACTTCCCGCGCTATCTGAAGGCGATCAACGTGCGCATCGAGAAGCTGCGCGGCGACCCCGCGCGCGACGCCAAACTGATGGCCGAATGGCAGTCGGCGGCGGCGTTGTACCAGCGCGCCAACAAGGACAAATCGGCCGGCAAGAACACCGATCCGAAGATGGTCGAGTTCCGCTGGATGCTGGAGGAGTTGCGCGTGTCGCTGTTCGCCCAGGAGCTGCGCACGCCGATGCCGGTGTCGGCCAAGCGTTTGCAGAAAGTGTGGGAGTCGATGTTGCGCTGATGCCGCATCGATCGTCCGGTAAGCGAGGTGGCGAACGCAAGCGGATGTGGTTTTTAGGGTAGACTTTATGGCAACAGGAGGTCGACCCGATGAAGAGTGCCGCTGGTTTGCTGCGTAGTCTGGTGCGTACCGGCACACGTCAGAGTAAGTCCGTCAACAAATTGATGACGGCCTTGTTCAAGGCCGCCACGCCGCCGGCGCCCAAGCGCAAGCGGGCGCCGGCGGCCAAGGTGGCCAAGCCCAAGGTGGCCAAGGTCGCGACGGTGGCCGTCAAGCCGGTCAGGGTCCCGCCGGCGAGGGCGGCCGCGCCGCGCGCCGCCGCCAAACCCCGTGCCGCTACGCCGCCGCCCGTTCACCACACCCCGCCTGCGCCGGGCAAGTGGCTGGCCTCGCACTTTGCGATGCCGGCCGGCGTGGGCACGCGCGCCCGGCGCCTCGGTTACTGGCTCTACCTGCCTAATAATATTCCCGCCCAGGCGATCCGCAGGGGCTTGCCGCTGGTGGTGATGTTGCACGGCTGCCAGCAGACCGCCACCCAGTTCGCGCAGGGCACGCGCATGAACCAGTGGGCCGAGCAGATGGGTTATGCCGTGCTCTATCCGCAGCAATCGGTCAGCGCGCACGCGCAGCGTTGCTGGAAATGGTACGACCGCGCCACGCAGGAGGGCGGCGGCGAGGTGCCGATGATCGTCGGCATGGTCAACAAGGTCATGACGGAATACGCGATCGACCGTTCCCGTATCTATATCGCAGGAATCTCGGCGGGGGCGGGCATGGCCAACATCGTCGCCCTCAACCACCCGCGTTTGTTCGCGGCGGTCGGCATGCATTCCGGCCCGGTGTTCGGCGCCGGCCACAGCCAGATAGGCGCGCTGGGCGTCATGCAGCACGGCGGCGGCATGCGCGCGGACATGGCGGTGCGGGAAGTGCTGGCGCGCCAGCCGCAGTTCCCGGGCATGCCGACGATCCTGATCCAGGGCGAGGGGGACAGCGTGGTGCGCCCGATCAATCAAGCGCAACTGGTGCGCCAGAGCCAGGCGCTGAACGGCATCGTCGCCGTCGCGCAGCCGAAGACCACGCTCAAGTCGCAGGGGCGGGGCGGGCGCCACAACGCCCACCGCATCCACGACTTCTACGACGGCAGAAAGTTGCTATTGCGCGTGGCGCAGATCGAGCAACTGGAGCACGCCTGGAGCGGTGGCGACGAAACGCTGGCCTACAACACCAAGGCCGGCCCGGACGCCAGCAAGATGATGATGGAATTTTTCAACCGCCACCAGCGCGCCTAAACCCACCGGGGTCAGGAAACCCACCGGGGTCAGGTCCGACATTCGGACACGAGCACAACAGCAATGCGGTTCAGTCCGTGTCCGAATGTCGGACCTGACCCCGCTTTTGGGGGCAAAACAACAGCAAAATGTTGTTCTTGGTTCATATTAGTTATTATATCGAAATAATAGTTTCCTGTTGGTACAATGATTGCGTGCTCGCGTTCGCGGTCATATTGACATGTTGATAAAAATAAGGGTGCCAATGTTTATCCGTAAATTCGCCGCCGCCGCCATGCTGGCCGCCAGCCTGTCCTCCCACGCCGCCGTCACCATTTTCTCGGATAATTTCGACGCCGATAAGACCACCAACAACGCCACCAAGTTCGTCCACGGCTGGACCGTCAGCGACGGCACCGTCGATGTCGACGGCACCGGTTTCGTCCACAACGAGATGCCGGGCAACGGCCACTATGTCGACCTGGACGGCTCGACCAAGCGCGCGGGCGTGTTCGGCAACAGCTTCGCCGCCGGCGCCGGCGGCATCTATACATTGAGCTTTGATCTCGCCGGCAACCAGCGCAATTGGGGTTCGGACACGGTCGAGGTCATTTTCGGCACCACGCGCCAGACCTATGTGATCGGTGCGTCCGATCCGATCACGACCCGCGAACTGACCTTCGCGCCGACCACCTCCGGCGTCTACGGCCTGAGCTTCCACAACCTCGGCGGTGACAACCGTGGCGCCTTCCTGCACCAGGTGACCGTCTCCGCCGTTCCGGAAACCCACACCTACGCCATGCTGCTGGCCGGCCTGGCGTGCGTGGGCCTGGTGGCCCGCCGCCGCCAGCGCCGCGTCGCGCCGTTCTGACCTAGTCGATTTGCTTTAGCATCTCCAGCACGGCCGCCGTCACGGCGGCCGGCTGGTCTCCCTGTATGCCGTGGGCAGCGCCGGCCACCACGCGTTGCGCGCCTTTGGTCGACAGCGCCGCGAGCTCCTTGTGGATCTTTTCGTTTTCGTCCTCCGTGGCCTTGTTGAGGGCGCTTTGCGGCTTGCTCGGATCCGCGTACGGGCTCACGCCGCGCGTGAGCACCAGCAGCGGCAGGTCGCCGAAGGGTTTGCGCAGCGCGCGCAACTGGTCGTCGCTGGCCGCGATCGCGTTGTATTCGTCGACCCGCGTGCGCCAATACGATTTCGTCTTCATCATCTTGAGCACCTGCGGTCCGATCACCGGGCCGAAGTAGTCGGCCGGATTGCCGATGCAGTTGGCCATCGCCTCGCCGCCGGCCTTGAATCCCTTGGACGCCTCGCGCAGGCAGTCGGCGTCCTGCTGTTTCACCATGTCGTAGACTTTGTCGATCATGCCGCCGGAGGCCTGGTTCAGGCGCGTGGTCTCGTTCTCGGTCTGCGGTTCGACCAACACCAGGCCTTTCACCTCGTCGGGATAGCGGTAGGCATAGACCTGGGCGTTGCCACCGCCGAGCGAGTTGCCCACCAACAGATAGGGTGGTTTGACGCCGGCCTTGGCGAGGGCCTTGTGCAGGTCCTCGACCGCGTTTTCGGACGTGTTCGGCCGGCTGGCCGGATCGCTGAAGCCGTAGCCGGCGCGGTCGTACACGCAGGCGCGGGTGTGCTTGGCGACGTCGGGTTGCACCTTGAACCAACCCCATCCGCCATCGCCCGAGGGGCTGTCGAACAGCACGGTGGTCTTGCCGTTGCCGCTGCAGTACAAATTGAGCTTGCGCCCGCCGATATCGACGCGCAGCTGCGGTTTGGCGAAGGCGCCGTCGGTGGCCCGCGCCTCGGCCGCATGGACGAACGACGGCAGGCAGGCGGCGGCGCCCAGCAGCAGGCCGCCCCATGGTGTTGTTCTCATCATCGATGCCATCCCTAACAGTTGGCGGGCAGCAAGGTTGCGCCCGGGAAGTTAGATACTAGGATCATTTTAATGATCAGGCATCATTTTTTGACAAGTACCGCCAGGCGGCACCGTCCGGCTTACAGCAGCAGGAAGGCGGCCGCCGCGACGATGGTCGGGCCCAGCGCGCCGAGCAGCAGGCCGACGGCGCCGATCGATTCGTCGTTGAAGCCGCGCCGCAGCAGCGACGCGCCGGCCGGGTTGGGCGCGTTGGCGATCACCGTCAGGCCGCCGCCGGCGACGGCGCCGGCCATCAGCATGTATTGCGATTGTTCGGAAATGCCCTTGATCAACGAGCCGAGGTAGGTCAGCGCGGCGTTGTCGGTGATCGCCGTCAACCCCAGCGCGCCGAAGAACAGCGCCACCGGCGACAGGCTCTCGACGATGGGCTGCAACCACCATTGCTGCATGCCGCCGAGCACCACCAGGCCGGCCAGGAAAAAGCCCACCAGCAAGCCTTCCTTGATGATCAGCGGGTTCTGGTAGCGCTGGTAGGCCGACGTGAAGCCGAGGAACAGCATGAACAGGCCGAGGAACAGCACCGGGTGGTGGCCGAGCAGGACCACACCGGCCAGGAAGGCGAGGTGGATCAGGGTGACCGGCCATGGCACCGGCAGCGGTGTATCGATCGCGACCGCGTCCGCGTCCGCGCCCGGCGCGGCGGCGCCGGCCAGCGCGCGCAGGTGCGGGCGCAGCAGGAAGCCGACGACGGTGGCGTTGAACGCGACGGCGAGCGCCGCCTTCCAGCCGAAGTGGCTCGCCATGTAGGCGCTGTCCCATTGCCAGGTCGAGGCGACCATCAGCACCGGCGGCGCGGCGTAGGCGGTGAGCGTGCCGCCGATCGAGACGTTGACGAATAGCACGCCGAGCGCGCCGTATTTGAGCCATTCCGGCATGCCCTGGCGGAACACCAGCGGCGCCAGCATCAGGGCCGCCAGGGTCATCGCGGCCGGCTCGGTGATGAACGAGCCGGTCAGCGGCACCAGCGCCAGGCCGAACCAGGCCAGCGCCAGGTCGGTCGACACCGGCAGCAGCGTGGCCAGGGTGCGCAGCACGCGCCGGACGACGTCGAGTACCGGGCGCGAGGCGGCCACCACCATCACGGTGAAGACGAACAGCGGCTCGGTGTAGTGGCGTGTTTCGGCGTAGGCGACGGCTTTGGCGGGGCCGTCGAGCAAGGCCATCGCGGCGATCAGGACGAAGGCCCAGAAGCCGAACACGACCTCGACCTCGCCCAGCAGGTGGAACAGGCCGGCGTGGCGCGGATGGCGGCGCGCGAGCACCTCGAAGGATTTGGCGGTGAAGGTGTGGAGCAGGGCGAGGCCGAAAATGACCGCGCCGACCAGTTGTATTGTGTGCAAAATATTGTCCTGGTGATGTTTCCCTGGCGTCATGGTACAACATGCCGCACGCCAAACATATTGGGCCTTGCCAAAACGGGGGTGAAATAGTACTGTGTATTCATACAGTATTTGCGCTACAATGCGCTGGTGACTCCATGAATCCTTCCGCAACCCCCACGGCCCTTGCCGCGCCAGAAAGCGTCCATCCCTCGCTATGGCGGGCGTCGCAACTGGCACACAGCGCCACGCGCTGCGTCGACACCGGCTACGCCGCTTTGTCGGCGCAGCTGCCCGGCGGCGGCTGGCCGCTGGGCACCTTGATCGACTTGCTGGTGCCGCAGCACGGCATCGGCGAGTTGCGCTTGCTGCGTCCGGCGCTGGCCGCGCTGGGCAAGCGCCCCATCGTGCTGATGCAGCCGCCGCACCCGCCGCAGGCGCTGGCGCTGGCCGCGCTGGGGATCGAGCCGTCGCAATTGCTCTGGATACGCGGCGGCGCCGGCGGCAAAGGCGGCGACATCCTGTGGGCGGCCGAGCAGGTGCTGCGCAGCGGCTGCTGCGGCGCGCTGCTGCTGTGGCAAACCCACGCGCGCGGCGAAACCTTGCGCCGGCTGCACCTGGCCGCGCAAAGCGCGGACACCCTGTTTTGCATGCTGCGCCCGCTGGCGGCGGCGCAGGACGCCTCGCCGGCGCCGCTGCGCCTGTCGCTCACGGCCGCCGCCGGCGGCATCGACATCGGTTTCGTCAAGCGGCGCGGGCCGCAGCGCGACACCCCCTTGTTCCTCCCCTTGACTCCTTCTTTGCTACAACGCCATGCGCCTCTGGATCGCCATACACCTGCCCCGGCTGCCGCTCGAAGTGTTTTGCCCGCGCTGGTCTGACGACCACTGCACCGTCGTGCTCGAGCAGGAGCGGGTGGCGGCGATGTCGGAGGCGGCGCGCGCGGCCGGCGTCGAGCCGGGCATGCGGCGCGGCGGCGCGCTGATGCTGGCGCCGCACGCGCGGTTCCAGCAGCGCGCCCCGCAACTGGAGGCCGAGGCGCAGCAGGCGGTGGCGATGGCGCTGCTGCGGTTCACGCCGCAGCTGGCCATGGCCGAGGAGGCCACCTTGTTGCTCGACGTCGGCGCCAGCCTGCGCCTGTTCGGCGGCATCCGCTCGTTGTGCCGGCAGGTCGGCGCCAGCCTGCGCGCGCTCGGTTTCACGGCCGTGCTCAGTTGCGCGCCGACCGCGCGCGGCGCCTGGCTGCTGGCGCGCGCCAACGCCGGGCGCGCGCTGACGGTGGCGTCGATGCTGCGGCGATTGCGTCGCCTGCCGGTGGGCCTGCTGCCGCCGGCGCGGCCCTACCTGGACTGGTTCGAGGGCATCGGCTGCCTGACCGTGGGCGCGGCGCGCGCGTTGCCGCGTCCGGGCCTGCAGCGGCGCTGCGGGCGCGCCTTGCTCGACATGCTCGACGACGCCCACGGCGAGCGGCCCGAAATGCACCAGTGGCTGGCGGCGCCGGCCAGCTTCCGCGCCAAGCTCGAGTTGTTCGACCGCGTCGAGAACGCCGAGGCGCTGCTGTTCGGCGCGCACCGGCTGCTGCTGCAGCTGAGCGGATGGCTCAGCGCGCACCAGTTCGCCGTCGAGCGCATCGTCTTGTTGCTGGAGCACGAGCGCGGCCGGCTGGCGCGCGCGCCGACCGTGATCGAGGTGGTGCTGGCCGAGCCGACGTGGCGCGACGGGCATCTGGTGCGCCTGCTCAAGGAGCGGCTGGCCAGGCAGACACTGGATGCGCCGGTGATCGGCCTGTGCCTGGAGGCGCCGCGGGTGCGGCCGATGGCGCCGCCGAGCGAGTCGCTGTTCCCCGAGCCGGGCGGCAGCAAGGAGGACTGGCAGCGCCTGCTGGAGTTGCTGACCGCGCGGCTGGGGCCGGAGAACGTGCTGCGGGCGGCGCCGCGCGCCGATTACCGGCCCGAGCACGCCAACGCCTGGGTCGGCGTGCAGGAAAAAACACGGCCGGCCGACATCCGCGCCCAGCTGCCGCCGGACGTGCCCGGCTTGCCGCGCCCGGCGTGGCTGCTGGCCAAGCCGATCGCCCTGCTGATGCGCGATCACCGGCCGTTCTATGGCTCGCCGTTGAAGATCGTGTCGACCGGCGAGCGCATAGAGGCGGGGTGGTGGGGCGAGATGCAGACGCGCGATTACTTCATGGCCGAGGGGCGGGACCACGCGCATTACTGGCTGTACCGGGAGCGCGGCGGCAACGACGCCGAAGTCGTCACGCGCTGGTATTTGCATGGCTTGTTCGGCTGAGACAACATGTTGAATGCTGAAAATCGCGGAGACACGTAGGGCGGATTAGCGCAGCGTAATCGGCCATGGTGGAGTCGCCGGCGGCGCTTAGATGGCCGATTACGGCGTGCCGCCTCTTAACGCCTACCGGCCAGGTAGGCGGTCCCTTCGATGGGCCCCCGGGGCGGATTGGCGGGCCTCGCCCGCTAATCCGCCCTACGTGTTTCAACGGTCTTTCATGTATTCTTTGCTAAGCTCACTCATGGGACCCAACATGCGATCACAACGACAGGAATTCCCCGGCGCCGACGGCGCCAAACTGGCCGCGCGCCTCGACGCGCCCGATGGCGACATCAAGGCCTACGCCTTGTTCGCCCACTGCTTTACGTGCGGCAAGGATGTGTTCGCCGCCAGCCGCATCGCGCAGGCGCTGACCGCCCACGGCATCGCCGTGCTGCGCTTCGACTTCACCGGCCTGGGCGCGAGCGAGGGCGAGTTCGCCAACACCAATTTCTCGTCCAACCTGGCCGACCTGGTGGCGGCCGCCGACTTCCTGCGCGACAATTTCGCGGCGCCGCGCCTGCTGATCGGCCACAGCCTGGGCGGCGCGGCCGTGCTGGCCGCCGCCGACCGGATGCCGGAAGTCAACGCCGTCGTCACGGTGGCCGCGCCCAGCGATCCGTCGCACGTGACCGGCCTGTTCGGCGCGCACCTGGACGCGATCGCGCGCGACGGCGAGGCCCAGGTGCAACTGGCGGGGCGGCCGTTCCGCATCAAGCGCCAGTTCGTCGAGGACGCCGGCGAGCACAAGCTGAAGGGCAAGATCGCGGCGCTGCGGCGCGCGCTGATGGTGATGCACGCCCCGGGCGACGACACGGTGCCGATCAGCAACGCCGTCGATATCTTCACGGCCGCCAAGCATCCGAAAAGCTTCGTCTCGCTCGACAGCGCCGACCACCTGCTGACCCGGCGCGAGGACGCCGTCTACGTGGCCGACCTGATCGCCGTCTGGAGCGCGCGCTACCTCGCTTGAACCGCGTGGTTGAACCTTATTCGTCGCCGAATTCCTCGGCCAGGTCTTTCCAGCCCTTGCCGGCGGCGAAGGTGTTGAATTCGTCGGGCGATTCGAGCACCAGCAGTTTGCCCTCCTGCAGCACCGGATCGCCGGCCGTCAGCGCCGGGCCCTTGTAGCCGACCGTGCGCAGCTGCGAGACGACGGCGTCGATCAGCGATTTGTCCTTGTGCAGGCCGCTGATCGACCCGGCGAAATCGACGTAGACGTCGATGGCGCCGTAGCCCTCGTCGAAAATGCGGATCGCCTTGGCGTCGTGGGCACGGCCGGAGCCGTCGGTGGCCTTGAAGGGGCCGCTCAGTTGGATGTCGGTGTCTTTGTTCATACCGCCAGCATACACCAAAACCGGCCCAAACCGCCCGCGCGCGGGAGGCCGGGGCCGCCTACTTGAGCGGCTTGAGGATGGCCTCGAGCCGGTCCGGCGCGCCCTGGATGCGCTCCAGGCGCGGGTATTTCAGGCCGCCGTGGTAGTCGAGCGCGTAGGTCTGGTACAGATTGCCCTTTTTGACCAGCAACTGGATCGGCTCCTTGCCGTCCTTGGCGGCGGTGACGGCCGCGCGCAGCACTTCCGGCTTGTAGGCGCGGCCGTTGACGGCCAGCAAGGTCGAGCCGCCGGACATGCCGGCCTTGAAGCCGACGCCGTCCCACATGAACGCCTCGAGTTTGCCTTCGGCGCCCACCGAGAAGCCCAGCGAATACTGGAAGTTGGCAGACTTGCTGAGTTCCTCCTGGGCCTTGAGGAACGGCGTTTGCTGCTCGGCGTAGACCAGTTTCCAGCCGGCGCGCGCCAGGCCGTCGAGCGGCGCGCCGGGGCCGTGGCCGTCCACGCGGCTGCGCAGGAACGCCGCCCAGTCGTACGGCTGCACCGCGTTCAACGCCGCCACCAGCTCGTCGAACGTATAGTATTTGGCGACCCGGGCGCCGTCGTCGACGCCGAAGAAGGCGCGCGCGAAGTCGTCGAGCGAGCGCTTGCCCTTGGACAGTTCGCGGATGCGGGTGTCGGCGTCGAGCCAGATCAGCTGGCCTTCCTGGTAGTAGTCCTCGCCGCGCTGCCAGTTGTTCCACACCTGCGGGCGGCGGGCGTTGACGATCGGATCGTAGGTGGTGTCCTGCACCGCGCGCCACTCGCGGCCCTTGACGTTGTCCAGCCGCGCGGCCGAGGCGGCCAGCAGGTCGCGCGTGTTCTCCGGCTTGATCAGTCCCGAGCGCGCGGCCAGCACCGCGCCCCAGTACTGGGTCTGGCCCTCGTAGACCCACAGCAGCGAATTGTCGAGCGGCGTATTGAAGTTGGGCACGTCCTGGCCGTCGGGGCGGCGGAACTTGCCGTTCCACGAATGCACGAATTCGTGCGACAGCAGCTCGCGCCGCGCCTCGTACTTGGCCCATTCGGTGAAGTAGCCCAGCTTGACGCCGTTCTCGCTCGACTCGTGGTGCTCGCGGCCGATGCCGCCGAATTCGTCGCTGATGGCGAACAGGAAGTCGTAGTGGCGGTAGTGTTTGGAGTCGAACAATTTATAGGCTTGCTGGATCAGCGCGCGGTGCGGCGCGATCTGTTCGGGCGTCGCCGCCAGTTGCTCGGCGCTGTCGGCCACCATGTTCAGGTGCACCGGCACCTTGGCGCCCGGATCGAGGTCGATGCGGCGGAAATGCCGGCCGGCGAACAGCGGCGAATCGAGCAGGGTTTCCAGGTCGAGCGGCTTGAAGGCGATCTCGTCGCCGTTGCGCGCGGCCGTCTCCAGCGCGCTGCCGAACTGCCAGCCGGGCGGCACGGTCAGGTTCGGCTGCACGGTGATGTTGCGGCTGCGGTAGCCGGCCGGATACAGCGCCAGCGACTGCCACTGCACGCCCAGGATGTCGGCGGTGAAGGTGGTGCGGCCCTGGTTGGCCTCGATCGGCGACAGGTACTGGAATTCCACGTCGACGGCGCTGGCGTCGGCCGGCACGTCGATGGCGAAGGCCCAGACGTTGAGCGGGTCGCGCTTCCAGTCGAGCGGCTTGCCGTTGGCGCTGGCCTTCAGGCCGGCGAACTGGTTGAGCGCGCCGCTGGGGCCGTGGTTGGCCACCACCCACTGTGGATACAGCAAGGTCAGCTTGCCGGGCTTGGCCGGGATGGTCTGGCGCACGCGGAAGATTTGCTGGGCGAAGTTGCTGGCGTCGACCTTGAGCACGATGGTGCCCGGGTAGGGCTGCTCGGAGATCGTTTCTGCCTGGGCGCTGAAGGCGGTGGCCAACAGGACGGCAAGGGCGGCACGGGTAGGGGACATGGGGCGGCGTGAAAGAAGGTTGAAAGATTGGACAAGAGAAAGAGTTTAGCACGCGCGCAAGCGGGCAAATGTCCGGGGAATCCAGGCGGGACGCCGCGTTCGGCTGGGCGGCCGGGCGCGGCCTCCGGCCAGCGCAAAAAAATCCGAAAATTTTTCAAAAAAGTGGGCCGCTGGGGATGTTGAAAGCGTTTTTCAAGGCCTTGAAAGCCCCGGAAAACGACCTATATCGGAGTCAGTGGTCGCCCAGACGGGGGCCACGCTTCCATATCGCTTAACTTGAAAAGGATATTTATCATGCGTACTTTTGACCTCACTCCTCTGTATCGTTCCGCTATCGGTTTTGATCGTCTGGCACAACTGCTGAACGATGCCCAGCGGGGAGATTCCGCACCAAGCTACCCGCCTTACAACATCGAGCTGGTCTCCGAAGACAAGTATCGGATCGTGATGGCGCTCGCCGGCTTCGACCGGTCGGAAATCGACATCACCTTCGAACGCGATTCGCTGCAGGTTGTCGGCCGCAAGCAGAAGGACGCCACCGAGCGCACCTATCTGCACCGCGGCATCGCGGCGCGCGACTTCGAGCAGCGCTTCCAGCTGGCCAACCACGTCAAAGTGACCGGCGCGTCCTTCGACAACGGCATGCTCACCATCGAACTGGTGCGCGAGATTCCGGAAGCCCTCAAGCCGCGTAAAATCGTCATCGACGGCAGCGACAACGTCGCGGCTCTGGAGCAACGCCAAGCGGCGTAATCCGGTTGTAGGGTGTGCGCCTTCGGTGGCACACGAGTAGGACCAACTGGCCGGTTTATCCGGCCAGTTGCACGTCCGCCGCGCCCACGCCTGATCTTGTCTAAATAATATTGTTTGTAAGAATTTGTATCGATAACATATGTTAAGTGGCGTCTAAGTTTTTTGCCTCATATTGAATACATCTACAAAACCTCATTCAATTCAGGAGTGCATATGTCCCAAACTACTTCGTCCGGATCGAAGACCGCCAAGCGCGCCGTCGCCGCCGTGGCCGTACTGGCCGCGATCGGCGCGGGCGGTGCGGTGGTGGTCCACCAGAACAGCGCCACGGCCGCCGGCGGCGGCGCTCCTGTCGCCGTCGCCGCCGCGCCCGCCGCCACCCAGGCCGCGCCTGTTGCCGTGCCGGCCCCGGGCATCTCGTTGCCGGACTTTAGCGTCGTGGCCGCCCACAACGGCCCGGCCGTGGTCAACATCAACGTCACCGGCAGCGTCAAGACCTCGTACGACGGCGGTCCGCAAGGCCGTGGCGACGCCTTCGGCGACGACCCGTTCATGGAATTCTTCCGCCGCTTCCAGGGCCAGCAGCAGCCGCGCGGCCAGCGCGACATGCCGACCCACGGCATGGGCTCGGGCTTCATCATCAGCGCCGACGGCATCATCCTGACCAACGCCCACGTGGTGCGCGACGCCCGCGAAGTGGTCGTCAAGCTCACCGACCGCCGCGAATTCCGCGCCAAGGTGCTCGGCTCCGATCCCAAAACCGACGTCGCCGTGCTCAAGATCGACGCCAAGAACCTGCCGGTCGTGCCGCTGGCCAAGACCGACAACCTGAAGGTGGGCGAGTGGGTGCTGGCGATCGGCTCGCCATACGGCCTCGACAACACCGTCACCGCCGGCGTGGTCAGCGCCAAGGGCCGCACCTTGCCCGACGATTCGTACGTGCCGTTCATCCAGACCGACGTCGCCGTCAATCCCGGCAACTCGGGCGGGCCGCTGTTCAACACCCGTGGCGAGGTGGTCGGCATCAACTCGCAGATCTACAGCCAGACCGGCGGCTACCAGGGCCTGTCGTTCGCGATCCCGATCGACGTCGCCACCAAGATCAAGGACCAGATCGTCTCCAAGGGCAAGGTCGAACACGCCAAGCTGGGCGTGACGGTGCAGGAGATCGACCAGAGCTTCGCCGAGTCGTTCAACCTGGCCACGCCGGAAGGCGCGCTGGTGGCCAACGTCGAGCGCGGCGGCCCGGCCGACAAGGCCGGCCTGCGTCCGGGCGACGTGGTGCGCACGATGAACGGCCAGAAGATCGTCAGCTCGATCGACCTGCCGGCCATGGTCGGCCTGGCCGAACCGGGATCGAAGATCAACCTGGAGGTGTGGCGCAACGGCAAACTGGTGCCGCTGACGGCGACCCTGGGCAACGCCAACGACAAGGTCGCCGCCGTCGCCCTCGACCGCCCCGACCAGGGCTCCGCCAGGCTGAAGCTGGGCTTGTCGCTGCGCCCGCTCGACCAGATGGAAAAACGCCAGTCCGGCATCCCCGGCGGCCTGGTGATCGAGGACGCCGGCGGCGCCGCCGCCAACGCCGGCATCCAGCCGGGCGACGTGCTGCTTTCCGTCAACGGCCTGGCGGTCAACACCGTCGACCAGGTGCGCCAGGTGGTCGACAAGTCCGGCAAGTCGGTGGCGTTGCTGATCCAGCGCGGAGATGAGAGAATCTTCATCCCGGTGCGACTGGGGTAATCCGAACCGGCTGGACTAGCGGAATGCGACAATAACAAGAAAGGAAACACACCATGCGACTTCTGCTGGTAGAAGACGACACGATGATCGGCGAAGTGGTGCTCGACCTGCTGCGGGCCGAGCACTACGCGGTCGACTGGGTCAAGGACGGCGACATGGCCGACACCGCGCTGCAAACGCAGACCTACGACCTGGTGCTGCTCGACCTGGGCCTGCCGCGCAAGGACGGCCTGGAGGTGCTGCGCTCGATGCGCGCGCGCAAGGAGCTGACCCCGGTGCTGGTGGCCACGGCGCGCGACGCCAAGGAGCAACGCATCGCCGGCCTCGACGCCGGCGCCGACGACTACGTGCTCAAACCCTACGACCTCGACGAACTGCTGGCGCGCATCCGCGCCTTGCTGCGCCGCTCGGCCGGCCGCGCCGAACCGGTGTTCGAGCACGGCAGCGTCTCGGTCAATCCGCAAACGCGCGAAGTGATCGCCGACGGCAAGCAGGTCAACCTGTCGGCGCGCGAGTGGGCCGTGCTCGAAGCGCTGATCGCCCGCCCCGGCATCGTGCTGTCGCGGCACCAGCTGGAGGAAAAACTGTACAGCTGGAAGGACGAGGTCAACAGCAACGCCGTCGAGGTCTACATCCATGGCCTGCGCAAAAAGCTCGGCGCCGAGCTGATCCAGAACGTGCGCGGCCTCGGCTACATGGTGCCCAAGCTATGAAGGTGAAGGTGAAGATGCCCTCGCTGCCACGGGTGCCCGTGGTCACGCACTCGCTGCGGGGCAGGCTGCTGTGGTTTCTGCTGGCGGCCATCACCATGGCGGCGATCGCCCAGGCGTTGATCGCCTACCGCAGCGCGCTGAGCGACGCCGACCAGATCTTCGATTACCACATGCAACAAATGGCCATGTCGCTGCGCTCGAGCGCGACCCTGACCAACAAGGCCGCCGACGCCGTGGCCGACCCCGAAAACGACGACCTGGTCGTGCAGGTGTGGACGCCCGACGGCGCCCAGGTGTTCCGCTCGCTGTCGCGCGCGGCGCTGCCGCAGCGCGCCGTGCTGGGCTTTTCCAACGTCAAGGCCAACAACACCACCTACCGCATCTTCTCCGTCCAAACCAGCAACCAGACGGTGCAGGTCGCCCAGGACATGGCGGTGCGCCAGCGCATGGCCGGCACCTTGGCGCTGCGCACGGTCGGCCCGATCGCCGTCATGGCGCCGATCTTGATGCTGGTGGTGTGGTGGGTGGTCAGCGGCTCGCTCGCGCCCGTCTCCCGCGTGAAACGCCAGGTGGCCGCGCGCCAGGCCGACGATTTGTCGCCGGTGTCGGAGAACGATCTGCCCGACGAGGTGCTGCCGCTGGTGCACGAGCTTAATTTGCTGTTCGGCCGCGTGCGCACCGCCTTCGAGGCGCAACAACACTTCGTCGCCGACGCCGCCCACGAGCTGCGCTCGCCGCTGGCCGCGCTCAAGCTCCAGGTGCTCAGCCTGGGGCGCGCGCAGGACGAGGCCGCGCGCAACGTCGCCATCGGCCGGGTCACGGCCGGCATCGAGCGCGCCACCCGGCTGGTCGAGCAACTGCTGGTGCTGGCGCGCCAGGAGGGCTCGGTCGACGGCACGACCATGGAGGCGCTGAGCCTGTCGGACCTGGTCAAGCGCACCCTGGGCGACATGGCCGGCCTGGCGCAGGCGCGCCAGATCGACCTCGGCCTGCACCACGCCGACGAGGCCGGCGTCGACGGCCAGCCCGACGCCCTCATCATCCTGCTGCGCAACCTGGTCGACAACGCCATCAAGTACACGCCGGCCGGCGGCACGGTCGACCTCGACCTGCGCCGCGTGCCCGGCAGCAAGTCGGCGCCGGGACGCGTGATCCTCAGCGTCGAGGATTCCGGCCCCGGCATCCCCGCCGACGAGCGCGAGCGCGTGTTCAACCGCTTCTACCGCGTGCCCGGCAGCGAGGCCGGCGGCAGCGGCCTGGGGCTGGCCATCATCAAGTCCATCGCCGAGCGCCACGGCGCGGTGCTGACCCTCGACCAGTCCGCGCGCCTGGGCGGCTTGAAGGTCACGGTCGATTTTCCCGAGACTGCGAAGCCCACTCCGGTCTAAAATGCCCCTTTGACACAGTTGGAGCGGCGTATGAAGAAGATCGGCTTTTCGGGCACCCTTGACCCGATCACCAACGGCCACATGTGGGTGATCAACGAGGCGCGCTCGATCGCGGACGAGGTGGTGGTTTTCCTGTCCGAGAACACCGCCAAGAAACCCAAGTTCACGGCCGAGGAGCGCAAGAGCATCATCGCGCTCAGCTGCGCCGAGCAGGGCTGGGACAATGTGCAGGTCGTCATCGTCAAGGGCGACTACACGGCGCGCGCGGCCAAGAAGCACGGCGCCGACTGCCTGATACGCGGCATCCGCACCACGGCCGACTTCGACTATGAAAACCTGATCCAGCAAACCAACGTCGACGTGCTGCAGGGCGCCAAGACCATCTTCGTCATGCCGCCGCGCGACCTCGGTTCCGTCAGCTCGAGCTTCGTCAAGGCGCTCGAGGGGCCGATCGGCTGGAACTGGATCATGAAAAAATTCGTGCCCGGGCCGGCCTACCACGCCTGGGTGCTCAGCTGGCTGCGCAAGGAATGGGAAACCCTGTGGGACTACGCCCACGCCGACGTGCCCGCCATCGCCCACGCCGACCAATGGTTCGTGCGCCTGACCGGCGCCACCGCCTACGGCGGCGCCGACCGCCACTATCACAACCTCGACCACCTGGTGCACGGCCTGTGCGAGATCCGCGCCTGGGCCGCCAACACGGGGCCGGACCCGCTCGACGTCGACATCGTCAAGCAGGCGTTCTGGTTCCACGATGCCGAGTACGGCCACCGGGGCGGGGCGGGCGAGCCGACCAACGAGGAGGCCAGCGCCCAATTGTGGCTGGGCAGCCACCTGGCGCAGGAGATGGACGACACGGCGCAACTGATACGCGCCACCGACCACTTCCAGGAGGCGTCGATCACGCACCGGCTCAAGGACGTCATGCTCAGCGTCGACCTGGCCATCCTCGGCCAGGACGACGAGGTCTACCAGAACTACGCGCGCGGCATCCGGCGCGAATACAGCCACCTGCCGGACGTCAAATACCGCCAGGACCGGGGCGGCGCGCTGGCGCATTTGTGCCGCAAGGCCGAGGCGGGCCAACTGTTCGGCAACGCCTACTTCGCCGACACCTACAACGAACGCGCCATCGACAACATGCGGCGCGAAATGGCGACCCTGACCCCGGAGTAAGGGGCGCGCCGGCGCGGCGGTCTCTGCTACACTGGCCGCGCCCTTTATCGCCGCCAAGGAGGAATGCCATGCCCTACCTGCAAACGCTCGATTCCATCGTCCTGTCCACCATCGCCCCGGCCGCGCAGGCGACCGACCGCGACGCCGTCTTTCCGCGCGCGGCCATCGCCGCGCTGGGCCGGGCCGGTCTGCTCGGCCTGATCAGCGCCGAGGCGGTCGGCGGCGCCGGCAAGGGACTGGCCGAGGCGGCCCAGGTGGTCGAGCGCATCGCGCGGGCCTGCCCGTCGACGGCGATGGTGGTGTGCATGCATTACTGCGCCACCGTCGTCATCGAGCAATTCGGCGCCGAGGCCGTGCGCCGCGAGATCGCCGCCGGCCGCCACCTGAGCACCCTGGCGTGGTCCGACAGCGGCTCGCGCAGCCACTTCTGGGCGCCGATGGGCACGGCGAGGCGCGACGGCGATCACGTCGTCATCGACGGCAGCAAGACCATGGTCACCTCGGCCGCCGAGGCCGACTCCTACGTGTGGTCGACCGGCCCGGCCGACGACGCCGGCGCCAGCAGCCTGTGGCTGGTCGAACGCGACAGCGAAGGGCTCGGCGAGGCCAAATTCTTCGACGGCCTCGGCCTGCGCGGCAACCGCTCGTCGCCGTTGAGCGCCAAGGGCGTCCGGGTGCCGGCCGGCGCGCTGCTGGGCGCCGACGGCGGCGGCTTCGACATCATGGTCGGCAAGGTGCTGCCGGTGTTCGCCACCCTGACGGCGTCGTGCTCGCTGGGCCTGATGGACGCCGTGCTGGAGGCCGCCTGCGGCCACGTCACCGCCAGCAAGCTCGAACACCTCGACAGCGCGCTGGCCGACCTGCCGACGATACGCGCCTATCTGGCGCGCGCCCGCATCCAGGCCGACATGGTGCGCACCCTGCGCGACGACACCGTCGCCGCGCTGGCCGCCGGCCGCGCCGACGCCATGTTGCGCGTGATGCAGGTCAAGGCCGCCGCCGCCGAGGCCGCGCTGGAGGTCAGCGACACCGCCATGCGCGTGTGCGGCGGCGCCGCCTTCCGCAAGGACCTGGGCATCGAGCGCTATTTCCGCGACGCCCGCGCCGCGTCGGTGATGGCGCCGACCTCGGACGTGCTGTACGACTTCATCGGCAAGGCCGTCTGCGGCATGCCGGTTTTCGGCTAATGACGCATTTGATGACCCAAAGGAGACACATGACAAGCAAACCACTGATGATGGGCGCGGTCGCCTACGCGCCCAAGGTCGTGACGATCTGGGAAGGCTTCAAGCAATACTTCCGCCGTAACGGCCTGGCCTTCGACTACGTCCTCTATTCGAACTACGAGCGCCAGGTCGAGGCGCAGTTCGACGGCACCATCGACCTGGCCTGGAATTCGCCGCTGGCGTGGGTGCGCGCCGAGCGCATGGCCGCCGCGCGCGGCCTGACCCTCGACACCGTGGCGATGCGCGACACCGACCGCGACCTGACGTCGGTGCTGGTCACGCGCGCCGATTCGCCGGTGACCGAACTGGCCTGGCTGGCCGGCAAGAGCATCGGCTTCGGCGCCATCGATTCGCCGCAGGCGCGCCTGATCCCGCTCGACTACCTGCGCCACCACGGCCTGCTGGCCGGGCGCGACTTCATGGCGCGCCACTTCGACGTGCTGGGCGGCAAGCACGGCGACCACATCGGCGGCGAGCGCGACGCCGCGCAGGCGCTGGTCGACGGCGAGATCGACGCCGCCTGGATGATCGACGGCAACCACATGGCGTTCTCGCGCGAGGGCCTGCTGGCGGCCGGCACAACGCGCATCCTGGCGCGCACCGCCCCTTTCGACCATTGCAACTTCACCGTCAGCCCGGGCGCGCCGGCCGAGCCGGTCAAGCAGTTCACCGAGCTGCTGCTGGCGATGCGCTGGGACGACGCCGACGTGCGGCCGCTGCTGGAGATGGAAGGGCTCAAACAATGGCTGCCCGGCCGCACCAGCGGCTACGACGCCTTGATACGCGCCGCCGACGACGAGCATTTCTACGATGAAGCGGGGAACATCGTTGCAAGCGACTATCGATATTGAGCAACTCGGCTTCGACGCGGGCGCCCATGTGCTGGTCAAGCACGCGCTGGCGGCGTTGCCGCCGGGGCAAACCCTGCGGGTGCGCGGCCGCGCCTACGGCTGGGAAGGCCAGCTGATCGCATGGTGCCGCATGCAAGGGCACCAGTGCGCTTTCGACGAAGGCGGGGAGGGCGGGGGCAACATCGCCACCGTGCGCCGGCACGCCGATAGCATCGACGACGCCGACAACGCCGGCAACCCGGCCCACGCCGGCGCGGGCGGACGCTGGCGCGGCGCGCTGCGCACCGGCCACGCCGACCCGGCCTTGCCCGGCGCGCTGGCCGCGCGCGCCGACGCCCGCTGGGGCCTGGCCGCGCGCGGCGCGACGGTGGAAGCCGGTTCGCCGGCGATCGCCTTCCGCCTGGCCGAGCGCGACGAGGTCTGGGGCGAGCGCGCCGCCGACCTGTACGCGCAGGCCGCCGCCGCCCAGTGGGACCCGCAAACGGCGATCGACTGGGCGGCGCCGTTCGCGCTGCCCGACATCGTCGAGGACGCCGTGGTGCAGGTGCTGACCTACATGATCGAAAACGAGGTGGCCGCGCTGGTGGTGCCGGCGCGCTTCCTCGGCCAGCTGCATCCGCACTACCGCGAGGTGCAGGCGGTGCTGGCGATCCAGGTCGCCGACGAGGCCCGGCACATCGACGTCTTCACGCGGCGGGTGCGGCTCAAGGGCCGCGAGCCGGGCCTGTCGACCGCCGGCGGCCAGGCCTCGCTCAAGACCTTGCTCGACGAGCCGGATTTCTCGGTGGCCGAGTTTTTATTGTCGGTGCTGGGGGAGGGCACCTTCGTCAGCCTGCTGCACTTCCTGCACGAGCACGCGCCGGACCCGGTCACGCGCCAGATCGCCCGGCTGGCCGCGCGCGACGAGGCGCGCCACGTCGCCTTCGGCATGACGCACCTGCACGCGCGGCTGGAGAACGATCCCGGCTTCCGCGCCCGGCTGGCCAACGCCGTGCAATCGCGCAACGACGCGCTGTCGACGACATCGGGCTTGAACGAGGAGGTGTTCGACGCGCTGATCCTGCTGGCGGCGGGCGAGTTGACGGTGCCGGCCGTCGCGGCCGGCTACCTGAAGGTGCAGCAATTGATGCGCGACATGGCCGAAGGGCGCCAGGCGCGGCTGGAAAGGCTGGGCTTCGGCAAGGACGCGGCACAGCACCTGTCGGCGCTCCATACCCGCAACTTCATGTGACGGCCGGCGCCGGCTCCGGGCGGGATCGCACCGCGATCAAAAACGGTTCCAGTTGTTGCGGCGGTGCTCGGTCGCCTCCTTGAGCAGGTAGCCGGCGCGGCGCTCGTCCCTGGCGCTGTGGGCGTCGCCCAGCTGCACCGTCATCGCCAGTTCCTGCAGCGCCGGCGGGTACTCGTGCTCGGCCGCTTCCTCCAGCAATGCGCGCGCCCTGGCCGGGTCCCGCGCCACGCCGCGCCCCTCGCTGTAGAAGTACGACAGCAGGAACATCGCGTGCGCGTTGCCGTTTTCGCTGGCGGCCGCCAGCCAGCGCGCGGCCAGCTGGTCGTCGCGCGCCACGCCGTCGCCGTTCTTGTACAGTTGGCCCAGCACCAGCGCCGCCCGCGCGTGCCGCTGCTGCGCCGCCAGCGCGTACCACGGCGCGGCCGCCGCCGGTTGCGCGGGCACGCCGGCCACGCCCAGCCGCAGCAGCTCGCCCAGCTGGAAAGCGGCCTCGACGTCGCCGCCGCGCGCCGCCTGCTCGAACAATTTCAACGCCTCGGCGCGCTGCTCCGGCCGCGTCTTATACAGCAGCGCCAGCTCGCGCTGGGCCACCGGCATGTCCTGGCCGGCCCACGCCATCAGCTTGCGCTCGGCGCTGGCGTCGGCCTGCTGCAGCGCTTTCATGCCGACCGTTTCGATCTGCGCCGAATCGGGCGGATCGCGCTGGATCTGGCAGCCCTGGGTCCCGAGCAGCAGGGCCGACGCCAGCGCCGCCGCCACCATCGTCATCGAAGGTTGTGTCATCGCCGCGCTCCCCGGTTTATTTGCTCAGATCGATCGTGTACTTGGCGAAGCCGCTCGCGTCCAGCGCGCCCTCGGCGGTGACGACGGTGATGCCGCTGCTTTTGGCCAGCGCCAGGTGGCCCGGCGCCGAGCGCAGGATCACCGGTCCCGCCGTGGCCGTCTTGACGAAGCTCCAGCTGCGCGCGCTGCCGTTGCCGGCCAGGGTGACCTTGCCGGTCGACGCGCCCAGCGCCGCCAGGTAGTTGCTGACCACGGTCTGGTTGGCGTCCGGCGACTTGATGATGGTCTTGCTGCCGTCGATGCCGGGCACGGCGCCGCCGCCGCCGGCGCGGTAATCGTTGGTGGCGACGATGAAGTCGTCGCCGTCGGCCACCGGCTTGCCCAGGTAGGCCAGGTTGACGATGCGCGCGCCGGCCGGCTTGGTGACGTCGATCTGGTACGTCAGCGCGTTGTTCTCGGCATAGAACACGTCGTAGTTATAGATGGTGCCGTAGCTCGGCACCAGGTCCTGCTCGGCCGTCTTGGCCGGGTCGATCTGGCCGAACTGCTTGGCGGCCGTCTCCAGCCAGGCCTTCAGGTCCGAACCCTTGATCTTGACCGCCTGCAGGTTGTTGTTGCTGTACAGGTAAAGGTCGCCCGGGTTGCGCACCTGCAGACCGACCGGCGCGGCGGCGCTGGCGCCGGGCGCGACGTCGGTGAAGTCCGACGGCCCGTTGCGGCCGGCCTTGAACGGCGCGCTGCACGAGATCACCGGGATGTTCTTGTAGCTGGCGAGGGTGGCATCGGTGCTGGTGGCGATGAATTTCTTCACATAGTCGAGCTGCGCCTGGTTGACCAGCTGGATCGCGCTGACGTCGCCGGCCAGCGCGAAGTAGGCCGACATCTCGAAGTCGGTCGCCACGCCCAGCGGCTGCCTGGCGTAGGCGATCGTGGCGGCGTGCTCGGCGGCGACCAGCGGCGCGATGGCCGGATCGGCCTTGACGATGGTGGTGCCGTCGGCGTACTTGAAGCCGCGCGACTCGACCGTCGTCCTGGCCGGCTGCACCACCCACTTGCCGCCCGTGTAGGCCAGGGTCATCTTGATGATGCCCAGGCGCCGGCCCCAGCTTTGCGCCATGACGGTCGGCACGCCGTTGACGAAGCCGTTGACGGCGTCGATCCTGGCGCCGGCCGGGAAGGCGGCGAACGAGGCGTCCAGCGCGGCGGCGCCCGGCTCCTTGCCTTTCGGGAAGATCAAGTGCGAGTGGCCGATCATCAGCGCGTCGATGCCGGTGGTGGTCAGGTGGTAGCTGCCGTTCTCCATCTTCGGGCTGTACGGGCTCGTATCGAGGCCGCCGTGCGACAGCGCCACGACCAGGTCGGCGCCCTTGGCGCGCAGCTCGGGCACGTACTGTTTGGCCGCCTCCTGCACGCCCGTCACGGCGACCTTGCCGGCCAGGTTCTTCTGGTCCCACTCGAGGATCTGGGGCGGCACAAAACTCAGCAGGCCGATATTCATCTTGACGTCGAACTTGCCGCCGTCGGGCGCGGTGGCCGAGAAGGTGCGCGGCAGCATGACATACGGTTGCACGATCGGCTTGCCGCTGGCCACGCCGGTGACGTTGGTCAAGGCCAGCGGGAAGGCCGGGGCGCCGCAGGTGCCGCCCGGCTTGGCCACGCCGGGGATGCCGAAGTCGGTGTTGGTGATCTGGCTCAGCAGCGGCAAGCCGTAGTTGAACTCATGGTTGCCGAAGCCGCCGCCGTCGTACTTCATCGCGTTCATCGCCTTGTGCACGGCCATCGTCCCGGAACAGGGGATAGGCTTGGTGACGGCCTGCAAATCGCCCAGCAGGGTGCCCTGGATGGTGTCGCCGTCGTCGAGCAGCACGTTGTTGGGCGTCTCGGCGCGGGCGGCCGCCACCAGGGTGGCGGTGCGTTCGAGGCCCAGGCTGGTGTCCTCGGCCAGCGAGTAATAGTTATAGCTCATCACGTTGGCGTGGATGTCGGTGGTCTCCATCAACGCCAGGGTGACGGTGCTACCTTCGGGAATGGCCGGCGCCGGATTGGACTCGCCGCCACAACCGACCACGCCCGCCGCCACCAGCGCCGCCACCATCACCGAATTCGTTCTCATCGCACCCTCGAAAATGTATAAAAATCAAGGTGGCGACTTTAACGAAACTACATGACCGCGCTGTGACAAGCGTTAATGTTTGCGCATTTAATTGCCGGCTCAAACCCCGGGGTCAGGTCCGACATTCGGACACGAACACAGCCGCATCACGCATCAGCACGTGTCCGAATGTCGGACCTGACCCCCGCTGTTGGTCTTGCCCCCCGCGGTTGGTCTGCGGCGTTGTGTCAGTAGGCCCACAGCGGGCCGGTTTTGCCGTTGACCGTTTGCCCCTCCATGACGACGAACACGCGGCGCCCGTAGAAGAACGGCAGGCCCCAGTCGAAGGTGTCGCCGTTGCCGGCGGTGGAGATGCCCGTCAGCGGGCCGCCCACCTGCGCGGCCTGCACGGTCGACGCCAGTTGCACCAGGTTGACGACGTTGAAGGCGACCGTGCCGCTGGCGCTGCCGTCGGCGGCCGTGTTGGTCGCGCTCAGCGCCAGCGGCGCGGGCGGGCAGAAGAAGTCGCCCCCGGAACAGGTGCGTATCGTCGTGTCGGTGAAGAAGTAGCCGTTCGAGCCGCTGTCGATGAAGCTCGCGCCGTACGTCCTGCCCTTGTAGGTGGTGCTGAAGTCGCCGCCGCTGCCGGCCTTGAACACCGTCTCGCCGCCGATGGTGTTGTTGGCTTGCGTGTTGACGCCGAAGATCAGGGTGCCGCTGACCGACGTCAGGCCGGCCGCGCCCACCGCCGGCAGGCTCACCAGCACGCCGTTGTTGTTGACGGCGAAGGCGGCGACCGGATTGCTGATCTGCGAGGCCAGCGGCATGGCGCTGGCCGTACAGGCGCCGCCCGCGCAGGCGTAGTAGACGCCGGAGATGGCCGCTTGCGCGCAGGCGCTGCCGCAGTCGTGCTGGAACAGGCCGACGCCGAGGATGCCCTTGGCGCCCAGCGCGGCGAGCGTGCCGAGGTTGTTGCCAGCGCTGCTGCAGGTGGCGGGCGTGGCGGCGTAGCTGGCGCCGCCGTCGCCGATGACCTGGATCGGGATGCCGGCGGCCACCTCGTCGGCCATCTTGACGTCGGCCCGGCGCACCGCGCCCCAGGTGTAGCCGCTGATGAACTTGCCGCATTCGGCGGCGTCGGCGCCGGACGGGGTCTGCACGGCCGGTAGCGCCAGGCCCGCGTCGAGCGCCGACGCCAGCAGGCGCAGGCCGTAGGAGCCGGTGTCGAGCAGCACGTGGTCGACCGTCTGGCAGGTGGCGGTGCCGGGCCGGCACACCGTCACGTTCACATACGGCACGTTGATGACGCCGCCCACGCCGGCCGGGCCGCTGTCGACGCTGATGGTGGTGCTGTTCGACAGCGCCGGCGTGACGCTCAGCGCGGCGCTGGCGCTGGCGGTGCCGCCGTCGCCGCTGCACGCCAGGCTGTAGGTGAAGTTGCCGGCGCCGGCCGGGGTCACCGTCACCGTGCCGGACGTGGCCCGGGCGCCGCTCCAGGCGCCGCTGGCGACGCAGCCGGTGGCGTTGGCCGACGACCAGCTCAGCACCGACGTTTGGGCGGTGGTGATGTCGGCCGGGGCCAGGGCCAGATTGGTGGTGGGGGCGGGCGGCGGGGTGCTCACGACCACCGCGGCGGTGCCGCTGGCGCCGCCGCAGGTGAGCGTGTAGTTGGCCGTGCCGGCGGCGCCGGCGGTGACCGTTTGCGTGCCGCTGGCGGCGCGCGCGCCGCTCCAGGCGCCCGAGGCGGCGCAGCCGGCGGCCGGCGCGTTGCTCACGCTCCAGCTCAGGGTGACGAGCTGGCCGACGGTGGTAGCCGTCGGCGTGGCGCCGATGCTCACCACCGGGGTGGCGGCGACGCCGCCGGCGTCGGCCTGGGTGGCGGCAGTGGCGGTGCCGGCATTGCCGCTGCCGCCACCGCCGCCGCAGGCGCCAAGCGCCAGGCAGAGCAGGGCGCCGGCCAGGCGGGCGGTCCGGCGCGCGCCGGCGCCGTGCTGGGGTGATCTCATGCGGCGGTCCTAGTCGATGGTGGTGGTGTCGAAGCCGGCCGGCAGCGCGCTGGGGATCCAGGCGTGGCCGGCGAACGCGCGCATGTGGCCGCTCGAGACCAGCACCACGTCGGACTGGTTGAGCGCCAGCTGCGAGTGGCCGGCGCGGGCCCGCTGGCCGGCGGCGCCGGTCATGACGACGAATTTCTCGCCCAGCAGGGTGCGCAGGTCCGGCAGCGTGGGGCCGCGCCAGCTGACGGCGAACACCTTGCCGGCCGTGTCGCTGTATTCGCGCACGACGGTGCCGCTGTCGAGGGTGCTCTGGCTGACGGTGTAGACGGCGTCGTTGGCGGCGGCCGTGGCGGCGGCGCCGCTGGCCGCCAGCCGCCGGGCGGTGGCCGGCGCGCCGCCGAAGTCGGACGGCGAGCCGCCCAGCGCCGCGTAGGCGAGCGCGCCCTGCAGCAGCGTGAGGAAGAACATGAGGGCGATCGCGTGGCGCATGGCGTGCTCCGTTGCCTAGAATATAGACAAGTGTAGGCCGCGATCGGGTTCAATTGCGTTAGGGAAATGTAAGCAAACGTAAAACGGATAAAAAACGGCGCCCGAAGGCGCCGCCGCTCGCCACGTGGGGATGGATCAGAACCGCACCCACAGGCGGCCGAAGTAGGACGCGCCGTTCAGGCCGAACTGCACGCTCTCGTATTTGAAGCCGTTGTCGGTCTGGTCCGGGTCCTGCGAGGTCGGCTTGACGTTGAAGATGTTGTTGCCGCCCAGGGTGAACTTCATGTTCTTGTTGATCGTGTACGTGAAGCTCAGGTCGGCCGAGGTTTTGGACTCGTAGCGCTGGTTGGCCACGCCGTTGGCGGTGCCGTCGAAGGTGCCCAGGGTTTGCGGACCGAAGTGGATGATCTTGAAATCGGTCTCCAGCGCTCCGGTGACGAAGTCGAAGCCCAGGGTGACCTTCGATTTCGGCGCGCCCTGTTCGATGTACAGGCGTTCCTTTTCCGACAGCAGCACGTCCTCGAAGCCTTGCAGCGCGGCCGGCGCGTGGATGCCGGTGACCTCGGTCTTGCTGGCGTTGAGCGCCAGGTAGGTGGTCAGGCGGTTGGCGCCGAAGTTGGCCTTGTGCGAGGCGGTCAGGTCCAGGCCTTGCGTCTTGGTGTCGACCGAGTTAACGAAGAACTGCGCCTCGCCCACGCCCAGCGACGCCAGGCGGTCGGCCAGGTCGGGGTAGTTGTCGGCGTTGAAGCGGCCCGACAGCACGATGCGGTCCTTGATCTTGATGCGGTACAGGTCGGCCGTGACGGAGATGGCGTCGCTCGGGGTCCAGGTCGTGCCCAGGGTGAAGCTGGTCGACTTTTCCTCCTTCAGCTTGGGGATGCCGGCCGCGTTGGCGACCACGCCGCCGTTGGGCGCGAGCACCACTTCCTTCGGCACGCCGCCGATGAAGTCGGTGAAGGTGGTCGACAGGTGGCTTTGCTGCAGCGACGGCGCGCGGAAGCCGGTGCTGGCCGAGCCGCGCAGCAGGGTGCTCGGCAGCACGCGCACCGAGCCGGCCAGCTTGCCCGTGACGGTCGAGCCGAAGTCGCTGAATTTTTCATAGCGCACCGCCGCCTGGGCCTTGACGGCGTCGGTCAGGTCGGCCTCGAGGTCGAGGTAGGCGGCGTTGCTGTGGCGCTTGGCACGGGTCTCGTCGCCCGGCTGGAAGCCGGGGAAGCCCTGGCTGCCGGCGTTGCCGCCGTTGCCGACGCCGTCGGCGTCGATGTAGGAGCCGCGTTCGCCGGCGAAGATCTTGAATTCCTCGCTGCGGTATTCGCCGCCGAAGGCGACGTTCAGGCCGCCCCCGAGCACGCCGTCGTAGTAGCGCGACAGGTCGACGTTGGTGGTCAGTTGCTCGAACGAGAAGCCGCCGGCGTCGAAGGCGCTGGCGCTGACGCCGCGGCCGCCGCCGAGCAGGTCGGCGTTGGCGATCGAGGCGTTGATCGTGTTGCTGATGTTGTACATCATCTTGTTGTAGCCGTAGGTCTGCGACAAGTCGGTGTTCCATTCGCCCAGCTTGATGCGGTGGCCGATGGTGCCGTAGCGGTCGTCGATCTTGGCGTTGATGAACGGCACGAAGCCGTTCGGGTACATGGCCGCCGAGTTGCGGCTCGGGATGTCGTCCGAGCCGACGCCGCCGCGCGCGAACGCGGCCGACGAACCGTCGCGCTTCTGGGCGCCGGCGGTGAAGTACAGCTTGCCGGTGCCGGTGGTCGGCAGTTCGCCGTTCAGATAGATGGTCTGGTTCTCGGTCTTGGTGTCGCCGATGATGCGCGGGTTGTCGGCCTCGGCGCGGTTCGAGCGGCCGCGGTCGAGGTATTCGCCGGTGATGCCGACGACGCCGCCGTTGCCGATGCTGAAACCGCAGTAGGCCGAGCCGAGCCAGTTCTCGCCGTCGCCGGTCGAGTACTGGCTGTAGCCGGCGACGGCCTCGCAGCCGAGGCTCTTTTTGAGGCCGATGTCCATGACGCCGGCGATCGCGTCCGAGCCGTACTGGGCGGCGGCGCCGTCGCGCAGCACCTGCACGTCCTTGATGGCCAGCATCGGGATGGCGTTGAGGTCGGTGCCGGTGTTGCCGCGGTTGCGCGCGCCGAACAGGTTGACCAGCGCGGTGGTGTGGCGGCGCTTGCCGTTGACCAGCACCAAGGTCTGGTCCGAGCCCAGGCCGCGCAGCGCGGCCGAGTCGACCAGGTCGGCGCCGTCCGAGCCGCTCTGGCGGGTCGAGTTGAACGATGGCGAGATGTAGGTCAGCGATTGCGCCAGGTCGAACTGGCCGCCCTGTTCGGAGACCTTGTTCATCGGGATGATATCGACCGGCACCACGGTGTCGGTGGCCGACGAGGTGGCGCGGCGCGAGCCGACCAGGGTGACCGTTTGCATGGGGGCTGCGGCGGCCTCGGCCGGCGTGGTCTGCGCCTGGACGGCGGGGGTCACGGTCAGCGCGGCGGCGCCGTACAGGGTGAACAAGACGGCGTTGCGTAAGATGGTGTTGGCTGGCACGTTTAGGCTCCCATGAAAAATTTGATTTTATTCAAATAATTTATATTGATATGGGTTTTCTGCCAATTTTGCGTTTAAACACTATTTACTGTTGTTTTGACGCGCCAACCGGCGCCTTGCGGCTGCCCGGGCTACGTAGTGTTACGGATGCCGCGCCGGGGCGGACGGGGCCGGCATCCGCCCTATTAAAATGGTTACGCCGCGGAAGGGGGCGGCCGGGTGTAGAATGCTGTATATAAACACAGTATTTATCATGAGCTTGCCACCGCCACCACCGTCGCAGGGATTGCCGGCCTACGCCGAGCTGTTCTGCATGAGCAATTTCTCCTTCCTGCAGGGCGCGTCGCGGCCGGAGGAGCTGGTCGCGCGCGCCGTCGAGCTCGATTATGCGGGGCTGGCCATCACCGACGAGTGCTCGCTGGCCGGCGTGGTGCGCGCGCACGCGGCGGCCAAGGAGGCCGGCCTGCCGCTGGTCATCGGCAGCCATTTCCACTTGAAGAACCCGGACGGCGGCGCCGCGCTGTCGCTGATCGCGCTGGCCAGGAACCGCGACGGCTACGGCAATTTGTGCGAGCTGATCACCATCGCCCGCAACCGCGTCGCCAAGGGCAGCTACCTGCTGACGCCGGCCGACCTGGCCGCGCCGGCGCCGGCCCACGCGCATTTGAAGGGTTTGCCGGACTGCCTGATGATACTGTTGCCGCGCTATCCGGCGCACCAGCCCGGCGACGTCGACCGGCTGCACGCGCAGGCGGCGTGGATGGAGGCGACCTTTCCCGGGCGCGCGTGGATGGGGTTGACCCTGTTGCAGCGCGCCTTCGACGAGGCGCACCGCCTCAGCATAGCCGAGGTGGCGTTGCAGCACGGCATGGCGGTGGTGGCGCTGGGGCAGGTGTGCATGCATGTGCGCTCGCGCAAGCCGCTGCACGACACCTTGACGGCGGTGCGGGTGGGCAAGCCGGTCGGCGAGTGCGGCTATGCGCTGGCGCAGAACGCCGAGCAGCATCTGCGCCCGCGCCTGCGGCTGGCCAACCTGTATCCGCCGGCGGCGCTGTTCGAGACCTTGCGCATCATGCAGGAGTGCACCTTCAAGCTCACCGAGCTGCGCTACGAATATCCGCGCGAGCTGGTGCCGGCCGGCCACACGCCGGCCAGCTACCTGCGCCAGGAAACCTATGACGGCGCGGCGCGGCGCTTTCCGGCCGGGGTGTCGGACAAGGTGCGCGGCCAGATCGAGAAAGAGCTGAAGCTGATCGCCGAGCTCGAATACGAGCCGTACTTCCTGACCGTCTACGACATCGTGCGCTTCGCCCGCGACCAGGGCATCCTGTGCCAGGGGCGCGGCTCGGCCGCCAACTCGGTGGTGTGCTTCTGCCTCGGCGTGACCGAGGTCGACCCGGAGCGCAGCAACATGCTGACCGGGCGGTTCATCTCGCGCGAGCGCAACGAGCCGCCCGACATCGACGTCGACTTCGAGCACCAGCGGCGCGAGGAGGTGATCCAGTACATCTATAAAAAATACGGCGCCGACCGCGCCGCGCTGGCCGCCGTCGTCATCAGCTACCGGCCCAAGAGCGCGCTGCGCGACAGCGGCAAGGCGCTCGGCGTCGACCTGGCCATCGTCGAGAAGGTGGCCAAGTCGCACCACTGGTTCGACAGCCGGCACGACCTGGTCGGACGGCTGGCCGAATGCGGGCTCGACCCTGACTCGCAACTGGCGCAGCAATGGGCCTCGCTGGCGATGATGTTGCTGGGCTTTCCGCGCCACCTGTCGCAGCATCCGGGCGGCTTCGTCATCTCGCACGAGAAGTTGTCGCGGCTGGTGCCGATCGAGGCGGCCACGATGGAGGGGCGCTGCGTGATCCAGTGGGACAAGGACGATTTGGAGGAGCTCGGGCTGATGAAGGTCGACGTGCTGGCGCTGGGCATGCTCACGGCGCTGCGGCGCGCGCTCGACATGGTGGCCGAGCGGCGTGGCGCGCCGTTCCGCATGCAGGACATCCCGTCCGAGGACAAGGCCACGTACGCGATGATGTGCCAGGCCGACACCATCGGCGTGTTCCAGATCGAGTCGCGCGCGCAGATGAGCATGCTGCCACGGCTGCGGCCAAATAAATTCTACGATCTGGTGGTCGAGGTGGCCTTGGTGCGGCCCGGGCCGATCCAGGGCGGCATGGTGCATCCGTATTTGCAGCGGCGCCAGGACAAGCGTCTGGTCGAGTATCCGGCCGGACTGGAGGAGGCGCTGGGCCGCACCCTGGGCGTGCCGATCTTCCAGGAACAGGTGATGCAGATCGCCGTCATCGCCGCCGGTTTTAGCGAAGGCGAGGCCGACCAGTTGCGGCGCGCGATGGCGGCCTGGAAGCGCAAGGGCGGCGTCGACAAATACCACGCGCGCATCGTCGACGGCATGACCGGGCGCGGCTACGATCCCGAGTTCGCCGAATCGATCTTCCGCCAGATCCAGGGCTTCGGCGAATACGGTTTTCCCGAATCGCACGCGGCCAGTTTCGCGCTGCTGACCTATGCCAGCTCCTGGCTCAAATGCCACGAGCCGGCCGCCTTCCTGTGCGCGCTGCTCAACAGCCAGCCGATGGGGTTCTACAGCCCGTCGCAACTGGTGCAGGACGCCAGGCGCCACGGCGTGGTGGTGCGCGAGATCGACGTCACCGTCAGCGGCTGGGATTCGTCCCTGGAGGAGCCGGCGGGCAAGCTGGGACAGCCGGCGGTGCGGCTCGGCCTGTCGATGATGAAGGGCATGCGCGACGGCGCCGCCCAGCGCATCGAAGCGGCGCGCGCGCAGGCGCCGTTCGCCAGCGTCCCCGACCTGGCGCGGCGCGCCGACCTGGACCGCCATGACCTGCAGGTGCTGGCCGCCGGCAATTCGCTGGTCCACCTGGCCGGCAACCGCCGCCAGGCGCTGTGGCAGGCGGTCGGCGCCACGCCGGACAAGGACTTGCTGCGCCCGACCACGCCGGACGAGGAGGCGCCGGTGCTGGCGCCGCCGAGCGAGGGCGAGGATATCCTCGGCGACTACCGCTCGCACGGCCTGACCCTGGGCCGGCATCCGCTGGCGCTGCTGCGCGCCAAGTTGCTCGAACACCGCTTCCTGCCGGCGGCCACCCTGAACACCTACACCAACGGCATGCTGGCGCGCGCCTGCGGCATGGTCACCGTGCGGCAGCGGCCCGGCACGGCCAAGGGCGTGCTGTTCCTCACTCTTGAGGACGAGACCGGCAACGTCAACGTCATCGTCTGGCCCAAGCTGGTCGAGGAGCAGCGCCGCGAAGTGCTGGGCGCGCCGCTGCTGGGCGTGTATGGAGTCTGGCAACAGGAGGGCATCGTGCGCCACCTGGTGGCCAAGCGGCTGGTCGACATGTCGCACCTGCTGGGCCGCCTGCCGACGATCAGCCGCGATTTTTGCTGAGGTGGCATTTCCGGCCCGGCGGCGCCCCCCATTTCGGGGGGGAGCGCGGAGCGCGAATGTGCGCCGCGCCGCCACCGCGAACGCAAATTCAGGCAAGCTGATTGGGGCGCGCATTCCCGATTGCCCGCCATCACCGTCACCATTGCCCAACCAAGGAGAACGACCCATGCAAGACACCCCGCATTCCAAATCCAGCGCACTGCCCACCGGCGGCGGCGCCGCGCTGCTCGATCCCGCCGATACCCTGGTGCTGCTGTTGGACCACCAGTCCGGGCTCTTCCAGACCGTCAAGGATATCGCGGTGGCCGACCTGCGGCGGAATGTGGAGACGATCGCCAGGCTGTGCACCTTGCTGAAGATCCCGGTGATCACCACCGCCTCGGAGCCGGCCGGCAGCAACGGTCCGCTGATGCCCGAAATCCATGAGCACGCCCCGCATGCCGTCTATGTGCCGCGCAAGGGCGAGGTCAACGCCTGGGACAATGCCGACTTTGTCGGCGCGGTGCGCGCCAGCGGCCGCAAGACGCTGGTGATGGCGGGCGTTTGGACCAGTGTTTGCGTGATGTTCCCCGCGCTGGACGCCATCGCGGCGGGCTACGATGTCTATGCCGTCATCGACGCCTCCGGCGATCCGAGCGAGATGGTCTCCCGCGTCTCCGTCGCGCGCTTCGTGCAGGGTGGCGTCAAGCCCACCTCGGCCAACGCGTTGTTATCGGAACTGCACCGCACCTGGGCGCGCCCGGAAGCGGCGGAGCTGGCCAAGCTATATGGCCTGGTCGCGCCCAACTACGCGGCCGTGGCGGAGAGCTATGCGCGCGCGCAGCAGGCGGCGCGGGACGCGGCCTAGACCTAGTGCCAAGCGGTTGGTCGACATGCCGCACCTGTCTGGCCGCTTGCCGGCCATCAGCCGCGATTTTTCCAGTTCCTCGGGAAGCATGCGTGGCGGGTGATCCCACACCACTCCATGCGGGAACTGTACTCTTTTGGCTGTCGGTTTCCGTCTCTTTTTGTCTTTTTTGAACTCCAGCTCGGCCTCCGGGTCTAAAGAGGCAGGAAGAGACAAAAACCGACAGAAACCGCGAGGAGAAAGAGTATGAATCCCCGAGACACTCGTTTACTACCACCAGCCACAGAGCTCCAGCTCGAAGAATTCCTGCGCAAGAGCGGCAGCGCTTTATCGCTCACCGAGGCGCTGGTGGCCGCCGTCAAATTGTGGATCGAGCGCGAGAAGGTGAATGCCCAGCCATTGCGCGGCTACCAATGGAAGATTTTATTTCTACCGGAGGGAACCCGAGTACGCATGCAATATGAGGAAGACTGGCACAGCGCCGAAGTGGTCGGTGACGAGTTGATGTATCGCGGGCGTTCCGTTTCGCCGCATCAGCTGACGCAAGTCGTGGCCGGCGACGGTCGCAATGCCTGGCGCGATCTGTGGATACGCTTCCCCGGAGAAAAGAACTGGGCGAACGCCGCCCAACTGCGCGCCCGCCTGCAAAAACGTGCCGCCACTACGCCGCCGACGCCGGAGGAGGCGATGGCCAACGCCGCCAAAACAATGAGCGACGCGCTGAACGCCGCGCTGGTTTTGATCGAACACGTTGATTTTCAATCACGAAATACGCTGGAGCGCCGCTTGCCCAAAAGCCGTCGTGAATATGATGAACTAGAGGATATCCATTAAAAAAGACTTCGGCCGCCCATTCGCATGGGCGGCCGAAGCCGTACTACAACGATGCCTGGGAGGTGGCGCTGTGGAAATGCGCCCCCAACTCATCGCCTCTTGCGCCGCAGGTGGTCCGCCACCTGGTATTCACGATTGTCGGACCAGCTCGCCAGCGTGACGGGCACGCCGGCCGGCGGCCGCGCCTCCGCCTGGCGCCGGCGCGCGATCCGCACCATCAAGGTCGCGGTCAGCGCGGCCGCGCCGGCCAGCATGATCAGGGCCGACATCACAGCGGACCAGCGTCGAGGTTGTCGTAGCGGGTGCCGTAGTAGCTGTGGATCTGGCTCGCCCACGTCTGGTTGGCCATGTTGGGCCAGTGATCGGTGTCGAAGCCGGGCGCGTTCTCGATGCGCTCCTTGTCGATGTTCAAGGTGAAGCGTTTGTTGACCGTGTCCAGGGTCAGCGCTTCCCATGGCACGGCGAACAGTTTTTCGCCGATGGTCAGGATGCCGCCCGACGACATGACCGCGTAGGCGATTTTGCCGGTGCGCATGTCGAGCATGATTTCCTTGATCTCGCCCAGGTGTTCGTTCTTCAGATTGTGAACGTGGTCGCCGATCAGCGTGTCCGCCCCCATCAGTTCCGGGCCGGGACCCTTGTTGCCGTTGTCGACATACATACCGTAAGCATCGCGTTCCGTGTAGCTCATGATGTTCTCCTCTAAGAATGAGTTGCTATTCTGACTTGGTTGTTTGTGACCGTCTGTACGCTGAAACACAGTCGCATCGGATTGCCAAACCGGCCATTTTTGCCGAATAAACAATCGGAGTTTTCCGGCCAGTAGCGGATTTTTCCGGGGCCGATGCTGAAGAAATGACCGTTTTAGGGTATAATTTCAATTTCCCGCACGTGCCGTTCGGCACTATCTGCAATGACCAAATTTGTCTTCGTCACCGGTGGCGTCGTGTCTTCCCTTGGTAAAGGGATTGCCGCCGCCTCCCTCGCCGCGATCCTCGAATCGCGCGGCCTCAAAGTCACCATGCTCAAGCTCGACCCGTACATCAATGTCGATCCGGGCACGATGAGCCCCATGCAGCACGGTGAAGTGTTCGTCACCGACGACGGCGCCGAGACCGATCTCGACCTCGGCCACTACGAGCGCTTCATCTCGACCCGCATGAAAAAGGTGAACAACTTCACCACCGGCCAGATCTACGAATCGGTGATCCGCAAGGAACGCCGCGGCGAATACCTGGGCAAGACCGTGCAGGTCATTCCCCACATCACCAACGAGATCCAGGATTACATCCGCCGCGGCGCCGAGGGCTACGACGTGGCCCTGTGCGAAATCGGCGGCACCGTCGGCGACATCGAGTCGCTGCCGTTCCTGGAGGCGGCGCGCCAGCTGAGCCTGCGCGCCGGCCGCAAGAACACCGCCTTCGTGCACCTGACCCTGGTGCCGTACATCGCCTCGGCCGGCGAACTGAAGACCAAGCCGACCCAGCACTCGGTGCAGAAGCTGCGCGAGATCGGCATCTCGCCGAACGCGCTGCTGTGCCGCGCCGACCGCCCTATCCCGGACGACGAACGCGCCAAGATCTCCTTGTTCTCGAACATCGAAGAGCAGGCCGTCATCTCCGTGTGGGACGTCGACACCATCTACAAAGTGCCGCAGATGCTGCACGACCAGGGCTTGGACGCCATCATCTGCGAGGCGCTCGACATCAACCCGGCGCCGGCCGACCTGTCCGTCTGGAGCCGCCTGATCTACACGCTCGAGCATCCGAAGAGCGAAGTGTCGATCGGCATGGTCGGCAAATACGTCGAGCTGACCGAGTCGTACAAGTCGCTGACCGAAGCGCTGCGCCACGCCGGCATCCACAACGAATCGAAGGTCAACATCGAGTACATCGACTCGGAAGAGATCGAGACGACCGGTTGCGCCGCGCTGGCCAAGTACGACGCCATCCTGGTGCCGGGCGGCTTCGGCAAGCGCGGCGTCGAGGGCAAGATCATGGCGGCGCAATTCGCCCGCGAAAACAAGATCCCCTACCTGGGCATCTGCCTCGGCATGCAGGTCGCGCTGATCGAATACGCGCGCCACATGGCCGGCCTGACCAGCGCCAACTCGACCGAGTTCGACCTGGAAACCTCGCAACCGGTGGTCGCCCTGATCGACCAGTGGCAGGGCCAGGACGGCAAGGTCGAAAAGCGCGACGAGAACTCCGACCTGGGCGGCACCATGCGCCTGGGCGCGCAGACCTGCGCGATCAAGCCGGGCACCCTGGCGGCCGAGATCTACGGCCCGGTCGTGACCGAGCGCCACCGCCACCGTTACGAGGCCAACAACCACTACCTGCCGCGCGTCGAAGCGGCCGGCCTGGTGGTGGCGGCCCGCACGCCGACCGAGGACCTGTGCGAGATCATGGAACTGCCGCGCACCGGCGACAATTCGCACCCTTGGTACATGGGCGTGCAGTACCACCCGGAATTCAAATCCACCCCGCGTGACGGCCACCCGCTGTTCACGTCCTACATCAAGGCGGCACTGGCCCACAAGGCAGCCGGCGGCAACCGCCCGCACGCCGTCGCCGATGTGGCCACCCCAGGCACTGCGTTGCAAGGAGATGCGGCATGAAACTCTGTGGCTTCGAAGCCGGCCTCGACCAGCCGTTCTTCCTGATCGCCGGCACCTGCGTGATCGAATCGCGCCAGATGGCGTTCGACACCGCCGGCGCGCTCAAGGAAATGACGGCCGCGCTGGGCATCCCGTTCATCTACAAGTCCTCGTTCGACAAGGCCAACCGGTCGTCGGGCACCTCGTATCGCGGTCCCGGCCGTGACAAGGGCCTCGAGATCCTCGGCGACGTCAAGCGCGAGCTGGGCGTGCCGGTCCTGACCGACGTCCACTCGATCGACGAGATCGCCGAAGTGTCGGCCGTCGTCGACGTGCTGCAAACGCCGGCCTTCCTGTGCCGCCAGACCGATTTCATCACGGCCTGCGCGCAGTCCGGCCTGCCGGTCAACATCAAGAAGGGCCAGTTCCTGGCCCCGCACGACATGAAAAACGTCATCGACAAAGCACGCGCGGCCGCCAAGGCCAAGGGCTTGCCGGACGACGTCTTCATGGCGTGCGAGCGCGGCGCCTCGTTCGGCTACAACAACCTGGTGTCCGACATGCGCTCCTTGGCCATCATGCGCGAATCGAACTGCCCGGTCGTGTTCGACGCCACCCACTCGGTGCAATTGCCGGGTGGTAACGGCACCTCGTCGGGCGGCATGCGCGAGATGGTGCCGGTGCTGTCGCGCGCGGCCGTCGCCGTCGGCGTGGCCGGCCTGTTCATGGAAACCCACCCGAACCCGGCCGAGGCGCTGTCGGACGGCCCCAACGCCGTGCCGCTGGGCCGCATGAAGGAACTGCTGTCGACGTTGATCGAGCTGGACCGCATCACCAAAAAAGCTGGTTTCCTGGAAAGCAGCTTCAACTAAAGCAATCGCAGGCAAAAATGCCCGGCGCGCGTTGGCAAACACCTCTGCGCCGGGTTATATTCCCGTTATCCTGAAATTGTCCATCATGCAACACACGATGGGCAAACACGTTTTCGTCTAACTTTGGAGAATGACATGAGTGCTATTGTTGATATTATCGGCCGTGAAATTATTGATTCGCGCGGCAATCCGACCGTCGAATGCGACGTCCTGCTCGAGTCCGGCGTCATGGGCCGCGCCGCCGTGCCATCGGGCGCCTCGACCGGTTCGCGCGAAGCGATCGAACTGCGCGACGGCGATCCGAAGCGTTACTTCGGCAAGGGCGTGCTGCAAGCCTGCGAAAATATCAACACCGAAATCTCGGAAGCGATCATGGGCCTCGACGCCAATGAGCAAGCCTTCCTGGATCGCACGCTGATCGATCTGGACGGCACCGAAAACAAAGGCCGCCTGGGCGCCAACGCCATGCTGGCCGTGTCGATGGCCGTGGCCAAGGCGGCGGCGGAAGAAGCCGGCCTGCCGCTGTACCGCTACTTCGGCGGCTCGGGCGCGATGCAACTGCCGGTGCCGATGATGAACGTCATCAACGGCGGCGCCCACGCCGACAACAATCTGGACATCCAGGAATTCATGATCATCCCGGTCGGCGCGCCGTCGTTCAAGGAAGCCGTGCGCTACGGCGCCGAGGTGTTCCACACCCTCAAAAAGATCCTGCACAAGAAAGGCCTGAGCACGGCCGTCGGCGACGAAGGCGGTTTCGCCCCGTCCCTGGCCAACCATGAAGAGGCCATCAAGCTGATCATCCAGGCCATCGAGGAAGCCGGCTACGAGCCGGGCACGCAGATCGCCATCGGCCTGGACTGCGCCGCCTCCGAGTTCTACAAGAACGGCAAGTACGAACTGGAAGGCGAGGGCCTGTCGCTGACGTCGACCGAATTCACCAACCTGCTGGCGACCTGGTGCGACAAATACCCGATCATCTCGATCGAGGACGCGATGCACGAGGGCGACTGGGACGGCTGGGCCATCCTGACCAAGGAACTGGGCAAGAAAATCCAGCTGGTGGGCGACGACCTGTATGTCACCAACACCAAGATCCTCAAGGAAGGCATCGCCAAGGGCATCGCCAACTCGATCCTGATCAAGATCAACCAGATCGGCACCCTGACCGAGACCTTCGCCGCCATCGAAATGGCCAAGCGCGCCGGCTACACGGCCGTCATCTCGCACCGTTCGGGCGAGACCGAGGACTCGACCATCGCCGACATCGCCGTCGGCCTGAACGCGCTGCAGATCAAGACCGGCTCGATGTCGCGTTCGGACCGCATGGCGAAATACAACCAGCTGCTGCGCATCGAGGAAGACCTGGGCGACATCGCATCCTATCCTGGCCGCGACGCGTTCTACAACCTGAAGTAAAGCGGTAAGCGGCCGCCCCGGCGGCCGCGTTCGAGCCCGAATCGACCATGCGCCTGATCACCCTCGCCCTGGCAGTGTTGCTGCTGCTGATACAGTACCCGCTCTGGCTGGGGAAGGGGGGCTGGCTGCGCGTGGCCGACCTGGAAGCCCAGGTCGACACGGCCCACAAAAAGAACGCCGAACTGCTGGCCCGCAACGCCAAGCTCGACTCCGAAGTGCGCGACCTCAAGGACGGCACCGGCGCCGTCGAAGAGCGCGCCCGCTACGAGCTCAGCATGATCAAACAAAACGAAATCTTCATCCAGATCGTCGGCAAAGGCCAAGCCGCGCCGCCGGTGCCGCTGGCGGCGCCGCCCGCATCCGCGGCGTCCCCGGCCGACCAGTAATCCGTCCGCCGATCGAACCCGGCGATGACCATTAAATCCGGCGATGACCATTAAACCCGGCAAAATTCTAAAACACGTAGGGCGGATTAGCGCAGCGTAATCGGCCAAGCTCCGTCGACGTCCATACCAACACCCGTGACATTTCGCTAGATTTCCATGTGGAAATAAATTGTATGATACCGGCAAGCACCCAGCGAAGTGACCATACCGCCATGACCCCAGCCTCCGCCCAAGCCAGCGCCATGCCGGCGCCCCGCCGCCACCCCGGCCGCCTTGCCGCCGCCTGCGCGTGGGCGGCAATCGTACTAGCCGGCGCGCCCGCGCCATCCAGCGCCACCTGCATCCCCGTGCGCGTCGGCTACATGGACCAGCACCGCCCCCCATACTGGCTGGGCGAAGGCACCGACGTCCCCGACCCGCCCGGCGCCGCCGTCGACCTGATGCACGACGCCGTGCTCGGCGCCGGCTTCGGCTGCCCGCCGGTCTGGGTGCGCCTGCCGATCGCCCGCCTGCGCGTGGCGCTGGCCAACGGCGACATCGACATGTCGCCGTTGGGAGAGCTACCGGTTTATCCGCCGGAGATAGCGCTACCACGCGACAAGGCCGGCAACATCGACCTCGACCGCGCCATGCACAACGCCCTGATCGTGCTGGTGCGCGCCGGCGACAAGCTGCCGGCCTCCACCCAGCCGATGCAGTACTTCAAAGACAAGCTGCTCGGCGTGGCGCAAGGCCAAAGCTACGCCGCCCGCCTGCGCGACGCCGGCCTGACCGTCGACGACGGCGCGCGCGATCTCGAGCGCAATCTCGAAAAACTGCGGCTCGGGCGCATCGACGGCGTGGTCGTCGCCGCCGTCTCGCCGGAGCACCTCAAGGCCACCCTGGCGCGCTACAAGGGCGCCGTCGTGCAACTGCCGCAGCCGCTGCTCAACACGCGCGTCTGGCTCGCCTTCAACGACCACTTCTACCGCGCCCACCCGGCGCAGGTCGAGGCGCTGTGGACCTGGCTCGACGTCAACCGCCACCGGCTCGGCTACGTCATGCAGAAATACCGCAAGCAGCCGTAGTGGTGCGCGGTGCGGGTCGCCGATTTGGTAGAATCCGGGTCCTTCAGCGCGACCATAAGAATTGATACCCCTATGCTGCACCATATCTCCTTCGGCGTGCGCGACCTGCGGCTCGCCGGCCTGTTCTACGACGCCGCGCTCGGCGCCCTCGGCTACCGCCGCGTGTTCGAGGACGACACCGCCATCGGCTACGGCGTCGAGGACGACAAGGACCTGCTGTGCCTGAAGCTGCGGCCCGACGCCGCCGCGCCGGGCGCCGGCTTCCACCTGGCCTTCGCTGCGCCGTCGCGCGCCGCCGTCGACGCCTTCCACGCCGCCGCGCTGGCGGTGGGCGGCAGCGACAACGGCGCCCCCGGCCTGCGCGAGGACTACGGCGACCACTACTACGCCGCCTTCCTCGTCGATCCCGACGGCCACCGCATCGAAGCGGTCATCAACGATCCCCGGGCCTGAGTTGTTGAAGACGCTGTTAATGACCACCGCGCTGGCGCTGGCCGGCATCGCCGCGGCCAAGCCCCCGGCAACCGCAACATCGGCGAACCCGGCCGCGGGCGGCCACGACCTGCTGCGCGCGCAGGTGCTGCTCGACCGCGCCCATTTCTCGTCCGGCGAGATCGACGGCAACAAGGGCAGCAACCTGCGCAAGGCCGTCATCGGCTTCCAGAAACTGCACCAGCTGCCGCTCACCGGCGTGCTCGACACGGCCACCTGGGCCGTGTTGTCGACCGACACCGCGCCCGTGCTCGACGTCTACACCGTCACCGCCGAGGACGTGGCCGGCCCCTACCGGCCGGTGCCGTCCACGATGGCCGACAAGGCCAAGCTGCCGGCGCTGGGCTACGCCAGCGTGGCCGAGGCGCTGGGCGAAAAATTCCACAGCAGCCCCGAGCTGCTGCGCCGCCTCAACCCCGGCAAATCGTTTTCCCGGGCCGGCGAGCAACTGCTGGTGCCCAACGTGGTATCGGCCAAGCCGCTGCCCAAGGCCGCCTCCATCCTGGTCGACGCCAGCGACGGCACCTTGACCCTGCTCGACGCCGGCGGCATGCCGATCGCGCAATTCCCCGCCAGCACCGGCAGCGCCCACGATCCGTTGCCGGAAGGACGCTGGGAAGTGCGCGGCATCGCCGTCAACCCGGAATACCGCTACAACCCCAAGCTGTTCTGGGACGCCAGGGCCGGCGACACCGCCGCCCGCATTCCGGCCGGCCCCAACAACCCGGTCGGCGCCGTCTGGATTCAACTGAGCAAGCCGCACTACGGCATCCACGGCACGCCGGAGCCGGGCAAGATCGGCAAGACCCAATCGCACGGCTGCATCCGCCTGACGAACTGGGACGCGCGGACGGTGGCGCGGGTCATCTCGCGCGGCGCGGTGGTGTTGTTGCAAGGTTAGTGACATTTCAATAGATTCTGCGCGGAAATAATCCGTAGAATTGGCTGGTCGATTCTTCATGAGAACAATCCTCCATGACCAGCCACCTTGCCGCCGCTTCCTTGTCGCTGTCGCTGTCCATTGTCCTGCTGGGCGCCAGCGGCGCCGTCCACGCCGACATCTACAAATGGGTGGACGCCAACGGCGTCACCAACTACACCGACAATCCCGACCTGGCCGGCGGCGCGCGCGTCCAGATGCTCAAAACGTCGGCGGCGCCGGCGGCCAATCCGGCCGGCACCTGGCAACAACGCGAGGCCGAATTCCAGCGCCGCCAGCAGCACAAGCTGATGGCGCCGGCCTACCGCCCGCGCGACGAGGCCGGCGGCGGGGCGGGGACCGTCGTCCGTCGCGGCGGCGAGCCGGAAACCGACGCCACCCGCTGCGCGCTGGCGCGCGCCGTCGTCGACGGCACCGTGCGCCACGCCAACGACCTGCCGATCGACCGGCACGACCGCGACGTCGCCAACAACGATATCCGCGCCTATTGTCGCTAAGTTAATTTAAAATGGCCGCAGGAGGTGCGTATGGCCATATCCCTGGATCATCTGATGGTGCCGTCGCGTTTGATACACTACTGCTTCCGTGTCGACCAGGCCCAGTTCGACGCCATCCTCGCGCGCATCCGGTCGGCCGGCATCGCCCACCGCAGCGCCGTGCATGGCCCGACCGACTTCGCCGTCGACACGCAACACGGCGGCAGCATCGTCTATTGGAACGAGCCAGACGGCCACCAATGGGAAATGCTCACCGTCAGCTACGCACGGCCAGCACCAGACAAGGATACCGGATGAGCGACACCCCGCTGCACGAAACCTTCGCCGACACCATGCTCAGCCCAAGGCTGCAATGGCATTGCGAACCCGCCCACTGGCAGGTGGATTACGCCGCAAATAGCCTGCGCATCCACACCGACGCCGCCACCGACTTCTGGCAGCGCACCCACTACGGCTTCCAGGTAGACAACGGCCACTTCCTGCACCTGAAGGCCGAGGGCGACTTCGTGCTCACGACCAAGGTCACATCGCGCCCGGCGCACCAGTACGACCAGGCCGGGTTGATGGTGCGACTGTCGTCCGGCTGCTGGCTCAAGACCTCGGTCGAGTTCGAGCCGGACGGCGACAACCGCCTCGGCGTGGTCGTCACCAACGGCCATTTCTCCGACTGGTCGACCCAGTCGCTGGCCAAGGACATCGATACCGTCTGGCTGCGCGTGCGCGCCGAGGACAACGACTGCATCGTCGAATCGTCGCTCGACGGCGAGCAATGGACGCAAATCCGCATGGCCCACCTGCACGAGCGTGCCGGCGCCGATGCGGTCGCCTGCGGCCTGTACGCCTGCAGCCCCAAGGAAGCCGGCTTCGAGGCCGAGTTTTCCTTCCTCAGTTTCATTCCGGGACGCATTTGATGAAGACCATCGGACTAATCGGCGGCATGAGCTGGGAATCGACGGTGCCGTACTACCGGCAGGTCAACCAAACGGTCAAGGAGCACCTGGGCGGGCTGCACTCGGCCAGGGTGGTGCTGGTCAGCGTCGACTTCCACGACGTCGAACGCTTGCAGCGCGCCGGCGACTGGGACGCTGCCGGCGCGCTGCTGGCCGGCGCGGCGCGCTCGCTGCAAGCGGCCGGCGCCGACTTCATCGTGCTGTGCACCAACACCATGCACAAGGTCGCGCCGGCCATCGAGGCGGCGGTGGGCATTCCATTGTTCCACATCGCCGACCCGACGGCCGCCGCCATCAAGGCCGCCGGCCACACCCGGATCGGCCTGCTCGGCACCCGCTTCACGATGGAGCAGGCCTTCTACAAGGACCGGCTGCGCGCGCTGCACGGCCTGGACGTGATCGTCCCCGAGCCGGCCGAGCGCGATATCGTCCACAGGGTCATCTACGAAGAACTCTGCCTCGGCAACGTCGTCGACGCCTCGCGCGACGACTACCGCCGCGTCATCGCCGCGCTGGTGGAGCGGGGCGCGCGAGCCATCATTCTCGGCTGCACCGAGATCTCGCTGCTGATCGCCCAGTCCGACGCGGCGGTGCCGTTGTTCGACACCACCGCCATCCACGCCCGCAAGGCCGCCGAATGCGCGCTCGGCCTTCCACTCGATACCCCGGAGAAAAAATGAAACTGATCGGCATGCTCGACTCACCTTATGTCCGCCGCGTCGCCGTGTCGCTGCAACTGCTCGGCGTGCCGTTCGAACACCAGTCGCTGTCGGTGTTCCGCACCTTCGACCAATTCCGCCAGATCAATCCGGTGGTCAAGGCGCCGACCCTGGTGACCGGCGACGGCACCGTGCTGATGGACTCCACCCTGATCGTTCAGTACGCCGAAACGCTGGCCGCGCCGGAGCGGCGCCTGACGCCGTCCGAGCCGGCCGCGCTGCTGCGCTCGCTGCGCGTGCTCGGCCTGGCGCTGGCCGCCTGCGACAAGGGCGTGCAGATCGTCTACGAACGCAACGTCCGTCCCGCCGAAAAACTGCACCAGCCATGGGTCGAGCGCGTCACCTTGCAAATGCTGTCGGCCTTCGACGCGCTCGAAGCCGAGCAGCGGGAGCGGCCGCTGATCCTCGGCGGCCCCGGCACGGACCACGGCGCGGTCATGACGGCCGTCACCTGGCACTTCATGCGGCAAATGCTGCCCGAGGTGGTGGCCGCCGAAAATTATCCGTCGCTGGACGAACTGTCGCGCCGCGCCGAAGCGCTGCCGCCATTCGCCGCCGCGCCGCACGGCGACAGCACCTATTCCCCCCACTGACTTATCCGGACACCGCATGCCCTTATCCCCGTATCTCGACACCAGCCCCGTCCTCGCTGACGGCATCTATCTGCACGCCTCGGCGCAAGTGATCGGCGACGTCCGCATCGGCCGCGACAGCTCGGTCTGGTGCAACACCGTGCTGCGTGGCGACGTCAACCGCATCGTCATCGGCGAGTGCAGCAACGTGCAGGACTTCGCCATGGGCCACGTCGCCCACAAGCACCCGGGCAAGCCGGACGGCTCGCCGCTGATCATCGGCGACTACGTCACCATCGGCCACTCGGTGCTGCTGCACGGCTGCACCATCGGCAACGAATGCCTGATCGGCATGGGCTCCATCATCATGGACGACGTCGTGGTGCAAGACCGCGTGATGGTCGGCGCCGGCAGCCTGGTCTCGCCCGGCAAGGTGCTGGAAAGCGGCCACTTGTACGTCGGCCGTCCAGCGCAGAAGGTCAGGGCGCTCAGCCCGGAGGAAATCGCCTACCTGAAATACTCCGCCGAGCACTACGTCCGCGTCAAAAACAACCACATCAGCAGCGAGACCAACGCAACGCGGAGCCAGGCCAACGAACCGTCCTGATCTCACCACGGCCTGAACACGTGAAAAAATCTAAACCATGTAGGGCGGATTAGCCGGAACGGCGTAATCCGCCAAGCTCCGCCAATACCGCCAAAAAATTTCCACTCGTCTCACATCCTAACTACTTTGACAATAATCAATCTTTACACGCCAACCACTTGTAAATGAGAATCATTATTGTTAGTATGCGTTTTTGCCAGCAATCGTAGGTCCGAGAGCCAGCCGTCCACAACTCTCTCTTGGAACTCTATGGCTGCCACCACCACGGGCGCCCGGCATTCGGCCGCGCCCAAGCACCTCCACACCCCGCGTCCCCGCCCGATGGGCGTCGCGGTGCACTCCGCAATGATCGCGCTGATGGCTGCCGCCATGCTTCCGGCGCACGCGCAACAAGCGCAAGCGGCGGCCGCCGCCAGCGCCCCGGCCCTCGGCGAAATCGTCGTCCAGGCCAAGCGCGACGAAGCCGCCTCCACCCGCAACGGCACCACCACGGTCGTCACAGCCGAGCAACTGGAACAAAACAACGCCATCGACATGGCCAAGATCGCCCGCTACTCGCCGCTGATCAGCGTGCCGGCCGCCGCCAGCGGCGGCGCCAACGTCTGGGACAGCGCCGGCAACACCGGCATCAACATCCGTGGCGTCGAAGGCAACCGCGTCAGCCTCGAAGTCGACGGCATCTCGCTGCCGGACGCCGCGCCGCGTCCGGAAAGCACGTCGATGAACTCGTTCGGCATAGGCCGCGATTACACCGACCCTGAAACCTTCCACTACGTCGGCATCGGCTCCGGCGCCAGCCCGGCCGGCGGCGGCACGCCAGGCCTGGGCGGCGCGGTCTCGTTCGTCACCAAATCGCCGGAGCTGTACCTGGACGGCACCCGCAAACTCTACGCCGACTACAAGTTCGGCTACGCGTCCGAACAGGCCTCGCGCATGCACGCCGTCACCGCCGCCACCGCGCTCGGCGACAACCTGCAAGCGATGATCGTCGCCGTCCACCGCGACGGCGCGGAAATCAAAACCGAAGGCGACGCCGTCCCTAACCCGGACGACTGGTCGTCCGACGCCGTGCTGGCCAAGCTCAACTGGAAACTGGCGCGCGACCAGCAACTGCGTTTCACCGTCGACCACTACAAGGCCGAGCACGACCGCATCTACAACAACAAGGTCGGCGCCCTGTACCCGGCCGGCGCGACGCAGAACTCCAACACCGAGCGCACCCGCTACAGCGTCGAGCACCGCTACACGCCCGCCGGCAACCTGCTGTTCGACAAGCTCGAAACCAAGCTCTATAAACAAACCGCCTCGGTCGAGGACGACACCAACGCCGACTACGTCACCGGCGGCCAGCCCTACATCCGCAACATCACCACCGGCTACTTCAACGACAGCAAGGGCCTCGCGTTCGACGCCGTCAAACAACTGAACCCGTCGATCATGCTGGGCTACGGCGTGCTCTACGAGGAACTGGAAAGCCGCCGGCCATGGCTCGAGGACCGCACGGTGGTGCGCACCGGCGCCCACCAGATCACGATGAAAAACCGCATGGCCGACATGGACACCGACAAGCTGGCCGCCTACGTGCGCGGCGAGTTCGGATTCGACCTGGCCGGCCGCCAGGCCACGTTGACGCCGGGCCTGCGCGCCGAGCGCCGCAAGCTGACGCCGCAAAACCTGCAAAACTACGTCATCGCCGTGCCGAGCGCCGCCAGGGAAATCCGCGAGGACAAGGACACCTTCGTCACGCCGAGCCTGAACTTCTCGGTCGAGCTGACGCCGCAGCTGAGTACCTACGCCCAATACACGCGCGGAACCCGCCTGCCGAGCGCGGCCGAGCGCACCGGCACCTACGACTCGTTCAGCTACACCAGCGCCGGCAACGGCTACGCCGTGCTGGGCAACCCCGACCTCAAAAAGGAAACCAGCAACGCCTTCGAGGTGGGCCTGAAGGGCGCGCCGACACAAGGTGTAGAGCTCAGCTTCTCGCTGTTCCACACCAGTTACGACAACTTCATCGAATACGCCGCACAGCCGGCCGACCCGGTCAACTACCCGACCATCACGCAAGGCCTGTTCCGGCCAGAAAACGTCGGCAAGGCCAAGATCCGTGGCGGCGAAGTGAGCAGCCGCTTCGCGCTGGGCCAATGGTGGCGGCCGATGCAAGGCTACAGCCTGGCGCTGGCCGGCGGCATCTCGCGCGGCACGGCCGAAAACAAGGACAGCGGCAAGAAGGCCGAACTGGCCTCGGTGCAACCGTACAAGGCCAACGCCACGTTCGCCTACGACGACCCGGCCAAGCGCGGCGGCGGCGCCTTCATCGTCAGCACGGTGCGCGGCAAGCGCGCCACGGCCGACGTGTTCACCAGCGCCACGACCGGCATGTTCGCCGTGCCCGGCTACACGGTCATGGACCTGACCGCGTACTGGCACATCAACAAGCACGCCACCGTCAGCGGCGGCCTGTACAACCTGTTCGACCGCAAATACTGGGACTACGCCTCGTCGCGCAGCCTGGTCGCCGGCACCACGGCGGCCACCCTGGCCGATATCGAACGCCAGGCGCGTCCGGGCCGCAACTTCGCCGTCAATCTCAAAGTCATCTACTAAACAACCCACGGAGCCACCATGAAACCTCACCACCGATTCACCCTGGCGCTGACCGGCGCCTTGTTGTTCACCGCCTTGCCGGGCGGCGCCGCCAGCCTCGCCGAGCGCTGGGAAACCCTGCGCGCCGAGCAACCCAAGCTGGCCGCGCGCGACGCCGCCAAAACGCTCAGCGTCTCGGAAGCGGACCTGCTGGCGACGGGCATCGGCAAGACCGTCGTCCGCCTCAAGGAAGGGGACACCGTGCCGCGCGAAATCATGCGCCGCGCGCTCGACCTGGGCAAGGTGCTGGCGCTGACGCGCAACGAAAACGGCGTGCTCGAGCGCACCGGCGTCGCCAGCAAGCTCAAGTCGCAGGACGAGATCCTCGGCCTCGAGGAAGACAAGCAGAAAGAGCGCGAAGCGCGCCTGCGCAACATCGCCGGCGGTTATCTGGGCGGCGAGATCGACCTGCGCTTCACCTTCGACAAATGGAAATACGCGTTCGCCGTGACGCAGCCGGGCAAGGACGGCGTGGTCTCGCGCAGCCTGCAATTCTTCGACGCCAGCGGTAACGCCGTGCACAAGCTGTACCTCAAGAACGATGCCGGCGTGCCGGTGTTCGACAAGCTGGTGGCCGACTTCCGCGCGCCGTCGCAAAGCGCCGACCTCAAGGTGGCCGCGCAAGCCGCGAAGGCCAAGGAAAAACCGGACAGCGAGATCGACGTCAAGGAATTCCAGATGGCATGGAACGAGATCAACGACGTGCACCAGTTCAACCGTTTGTTGACGGAGTTCGGCGTCTCGCGCCAGCAAGCGATGCGCCTCGCGCCGGCCGGCGCCGCCACGCGCATCACGCCGCAAGCGGTGCGCCAGCTGCTGGAAGAGACGGCCAAGCAAAAGATCGACATCATGGTCTTTTTAGGCAACGGCTCGACGATCCAGATCTTCAGCGGCAAGGTCGGCAAGGTCGCCGCCTCGCCGGGCTGGTTCAACGTGCTCGACCCGGAATTCAATCTGCACCTGCGTGACAGCGCCTTCGCCAGCGGCTGGGTGGTCAAGCGCGCCGGCATCACCTCGGTCGAATTCTACGACCACAACAGCGACCAGGTCGTCAGCTTCTTCGGCGTGCGCGAACCGAAGAAACCGCAGCCCGAAAGCTGGATCAACATGACGGCCGCCTTGCCGAAAGCCGACGACGCCTCGCGCCAAGCCAGCCGCTGATGCAACTCCGGGGGCAGGTTTTAATGCCCCTAAGTTAAGCGTTCATCTAAATCACGTAGGGCGGATTAGCGCAGCGTAATCGGCCAAGCGCCGTCGGCGGCTCATGGCCGATTACGGCGTTCCGCCTCTCAAGGCCTACCGGCAGGTAGGCCGCCTCCTTCGGTGGGCCCCCGGGGCGGATTGGCGGGCCTCGCCCGCTAATCCGCCCTACGAACATCACTTAACTTCGCTGCATAGGACCTGGCCCCGGAGTTGCTTTTAAGTGCCGACGGCGGCGCGGCCCAAGGCCGGATCGTCGGTGAAGAAGCCATCCAACCCAACGGCGATATAGCGTTTCATCTCGGCGATCGAACCCGCTTCATTACGCGCTTGCAAACTGCCGCCGTCGCGGAAATCGGCCGCCAGGAACTGGTTCTCCGGCCGGAACGTCCACGGCTCCACGCGCAGGCCGGCCTTGTGCGCATCGTCCACCAGCGACGTCGGCTCGGCCAGGCTGCCGTCCTTCTTCAGCGGAATGATCGAGCGCGTCGGCGGCGCCACCACGTCGGCGTACTGCGCGATGTCACGCAAGCCAGCCGGCGTGCACATCTGCGCGAAGGTCAGTTTGCCGCCGGCCGCCGCCACGTCCATCGGCCGCACATCCTGCGCGATGACGAGCTGCATGATGCGCAGGTTGGCGCGCCGTCCCAGCTTGCCGCGCAGGTATTTCAGATTGGCCACCTCGAACGACTGGATCTCGACCGGATTGCGGCGCGTGTAGTCGTGCGCGCCCAGAATCGACAGGAAGCGGTCCTCCAGCGGCAGGCCGACGCTGGCGAAATAGGTCGAGTGCTTCAACTCCGGCACGATGCCGATGATGCGCCCGCGCGCCGCCGCCTCGGCCGCGACGAAGTCGATGATCTCCTCGAACGTCGCCACCTGGAACATGCCGTTGTACTGCGCGCTGCCCGGACGATATGCGGGAATGCGTTCGACCGCGCGCAAGGTCTTCAGTTCCGCCAGGGTGAAGTCGTCGACGAACCAGCCGTCATGCGACTCGCCGTCGATGGTCTTGCGCGTCTTGCGGCTGGCGAACTCCGGATGGCTGGCGACGTCGGTGGTTTCGCTGAGATAAGCCTCGTGCCGTGCCACCAGCACGCCGTCCTTGGTGCTGCACAGGTCCGGCTCGATATAGTCGGCGCCGTCGGCGATGGCCTTGGCGTACGACGCCAGCGTGTGTTCGGGCCGCAGCGCGCTGGCGCCACGGTGGGCGAACACCAGCGGCTTCTTGCCGCCGCCGATGCCGCCGGCGCCGACCGGCGCGACGCCCGGCAGGCCCGACTGGTCAGCCAGGCCCGTGGTCGCCGCCAGCACCGACGATGCCGGCAGCAGCAGCGAGGCGCCGGCGGCCAGCGCCGCCGTTTGGATAAAGCCCCGGCGCGACAGGCGCGAAGGCAACGGGTTCGGCAAATAAAGTTTGTTCATCAGAAGTCGGCCATCAAAGTCAGGAAGCCCTGGCGTGGTGCGATCGGGAATGTATTGTAAGTCCCGCTGGCCGCGCCGACCACCACATTCAGGCTGCCTTCGCGGTCGGCCAGGTTGGTGATGTTGACGCGGTAGCGCGCGTTCTTGATCAAGCCGCCGTTGAGGAAGGGCAGCTTGCCCGATACGCCAAGGCTCATCAGGAAGTAGCTCGGCACCGACAGGTCGTTGGTGTAGGTCGCGTAGCGCTTGCCGACGTAGTCGCCGATCAGCTGGAACTCGGTGTCGGCGACGGTCAGGGTGGCGACCGTCTTGTTCATCCACTCCGGGCTGCCCGGCACGGCCTTGCCGGCGGTCGGCACCAGCGCCGCGCCGTTGCTGTAGTTGTCCTGGTACTCGGAACGGTTGTACGACAGCGCGTTATACAGCGAGAACATGCGGCCGAAGTGCAGCGTGCCGGACAGGTCGATACCGTCGGTCTTGACGCTGCCGACGTTGGCCAGCACCGGGTTGCCGCCGATGATGGACGAGATCACCGGCGTCGGGCTGATCTGCAGCAGGCGGTCCTTGAAGTTGACGTGGTAGACGTTGACCTGGCCGTCGATGGCGCTCAGCGCGCCCAGATTGAGTTGGTGGCTGGTGCGCAGGCCGGCCTCATAGGTGATCGAGGTTTCCGGCTTGGCGGTGTCGCGGAACAGGTCGAACGCCTGCTGGCTTGCCAGGCTCCACGGCGACGCGCCGCCACCGCCATAGGTGACGAACTGGCGCATGTTCTTTTGCACGTTGACGAACAGCTGGTCCTGCGGCGTGATGCCCCAGCGCGCGCCGATCTGCGGCAGCAGCCATTTCTTGGTGGTGATCTTGCCCACCGGCAGGGCGGTCGAGCCGTTGGCGATGGCACCCACCTTGGGCTGCACCGGGAACTGGCCGTCGGCCCATTGCAGGCTCGACTTGAAGCCGGCTTGCAAGGCCAGGTCGTCGCGCACGCGCCATTCGTCCTGCACGGAAATCTGCGCGACCTTGTTGTCGATCTCGCTGCCGTACTGCGTGATCAGCGGATCGCTCGGGCGGTCGTACGGGGAGCTAGGATTGTTGACGTCCAGCGCGTACCAGCGGCGGTAGGCCGACGAACGGTTGCTTTCTAGCCAGAGGCTGGCCTGCAGCTTGTGGTCGCCGAGTTCGGTGGTCAGGCTCGACAGGTAGCCGCTGCGGTTGATGACGTATTCGGTGGTGCGCGTCGCGTAGCCGGAGTTGCCGAACACCTGCTTCAGGTTCTGGCCCGGGAAGTAGACCGCGAACAGGCCCGGCAGGCCTGCAACACCGATCGGGCCGGCCACCACGCCAACGCCGTCGTCGTTATGATAGTAGATCTGGTTCGACCAGGTGGTCGATTCGCCCAGGTTCATGTCGAACTTGGCGTAGGTCAGCCAGTCGGTGCGCTGGGCGTCGCTGTAGTAGTTGCGGTAGTTGTTGCCTTCTGCGGCCGGGGTGGCGCCGGTCGGCGACAGGTAGGACACGGCTTGCTGGAAGTTCGGATACAGGAAGGGACGGGTGTACGGCTGGTACTTCTCGGTGGCCGAGCGCACGGTGCTGTCCTCGTTCGGCTCGATCTTGTCCGAGTAGTTGACGAACAAGGTCAGCTTGCCAAGGCTCGATTGGTTGACGAACTTGGCGTTGAGCTGGTCGCCGCCCTGGCGGCCCTTGAAGTCCCAGGCGCGTTGTTCGTGGTGCACGCCGGAGATGTAGGCGCTGTTGCCTTCGCCGAAGGTGCCGGTGTCGTAGCGCATGAAGGTGCGCGACGTCTTGTAGCTGCCGACGGTCTGCTGCACCGCTAGGTTGCGCGTCTGCGATGGATCGCTGGAAAAGGTCTCGATGGTGCCGCCCAGGTTGCTGGTCGACGCTGTCGACAGGTCGCCGGCGCCCGACGACAGGATCACGCTGCCGACGTTCTCGCTGATGACGGCGCGCTGTGGCGACAGCCCGTTGTAGTTGCCGTACTGCTGGTCGCCCAGCGGCACGCCGTCCATCGTGTAGCCCAGCTGCGGACCGCTGAAGCCGTGGATGAACAGCGAGGTGTTCTGTTCGTTGTTGCCCCACGGGTCGGCGGTCTGGAAGCTCACGCCCGGCAGGGTTTGCAGCGCTTTCAATGGGTTAATGCCCGGCAGGATCTTCTGCATATCGCTTTTGGTCATCGCGACCGACGAGCGGGTCTTGCGGGTGGCGATTTCCACGGTGGCCATCGGCGCGGCGGCGGCTGCCGCGGTATCGACCGAATCGGCAGCGGGAGCTTCGGCGGCGTTGGCAGGCGCGGCCATTTCAGCGACGGCGGCGGCAACGTTGGCGGCGATGGCGAGCATCGGGAAGCTCAGCGCGGCGAAGCACACTGCGGATAATTTCTTGTTCATGTTCTGCCTTGGGAAACCGATTGAAAGAGTGATAACAGGAATAGCAACGCTGCGCATGATAGTGACGGTGTGTTACCGGGTGATGACCGATGCGTTACACTGCCGTATGGAAATAAGAGGGAAGAACACGATGCGCATACTTCTGATGCTGGCGTTGGCGTTGCCACTGGCCGGCTGTTACACGGTCAACCAGGAACGGCTGGGGAACTTCGTCACCGGCACCGTGCAGCCCGGCATGCCGCTGGAGCAGGCGGTCGCGCGCATGCGGGTCGAGGGCTTTGCCTGCAACACCAGCAGCGCCGGCACCGTGACCGTGTGCACCCGCACGCAGGAACGGTTGATGCGCGGCGACTGCGTCGAACGCGTCGATCTGGTCCGCAGCGCGGCGTCGGCCAAGACGCTGGGCGCGGTCGACATTCTGGAAGTCCAATGCGCCAAGATCAAGATGTGGTAACCCGGCGATGACCCGTCCTAAATTCCTACCCGATAACTTCACGCTGGCGATGATCGTGACCATCGTCGCGGCCAGCCTGTTCCCATGCACCGGCCAGGGCGCCGTCATCTTCAACGGCGTCACTCACGGCGCGGTGTGCCTGTTGTTCTTCCTGCACGGCGCCAAGCTGTCGCGGGAGGCGGTGGTGGCCGGCATCACGCACTGGCGGCTGCATCTGCTGGTGCTGTTGTGCACGTTCGCGCTGTTCCCCTTGCTGGGACTGGCGCTCAAACCGCTGCTGATGCCGCTGGTGACGCCGGACCTGTACCTGGGCATCCTGTTCCTGTGCATGCTGCCGTCGACGGTGCAATCGTCGATCGCCTTCACGGCGGCCGCGCGCGGCAATGTGCCGGCGGCGATATGCAGCGCGTCGGCGTCGAATTTGCTTGGGATTTTCCTGACGCCGCTGATGGTCGGGTTGCTGACGGCGGCGCAGATGACGGGCGGTTCGCCGTGGGAGTCTGCGTTGCAGATCGCCTTGCAGTTGCTGCTGCCGTTCATCGCCGGGCAGGTCGCGCGGCGCTGGATCGGCGCCTGGGTCGAGCGCAACAAGCCGCTGACGCGGATGGTCGATCAGGGTTCGATTCTGTTGGTGGTGTACACCGCGTTCAGCGAGGCGGTCGGGCAGGGGCTGTGGCATCAACTATCATGGGCGTCGCTGGGCGGGCTGATGCTGATTGATGTCGTGTTGCTGGGATTGGTGATGCTGATCGCCGCGCAGTTGAGCCGGCGCTTGGGATTCAGCCGCGAGGATAGGATCGCGATTGTGTTCTGCGGATCGAAGAAGAGTCTGGCCAGCGGCGTGCCGATGGCGAAGGTGTTGTTCGCGGGCGGCGCGCTGGGCGCGGTGGTATTACCGTTGATGTTGTTCCACCAATTGCAATTGATGGTGTGCGCGGTGTTGGCGCAGAGGTATGCGAAGGGTGGCGAGGAAGAGTGAGGGCGCTGGCGGCCCGGTGGCCGATTACGCCGTTCCGGCTAATCCGCCCTACGTGCATCCGTGGTCATTCGGCGCAATATGCGACGCGTACGCGTTCACCACTACCGTGAAACGACACGTGATCCACGTAGGGCGGATTAGCGCAGCGTAATCGGCCATGAGTCGCCAACGGCTCAAAACGGATTACGCCACCATTGCGCACCCAATCAATGTTTAACGTCGCTCGCGGGTATCAACGCCGCGACCGGCTCGTCACTGGCAAACAACTGCGCGCAATCGACCTTATCGTAGTCGTAATGCTGCCCGCAGAAATCGCAATTCACGCCGACGTGACCCTGCTCCTCCAGCACGCTGTCGACTTCCTCGCGTCCCAGCATCTTCAGCATGTTGCCGACCTTCTCCCGCGTGCATGTGCAATGGAACGAAGGGCTCAACGGATCGAACACCCGGATCGTCTCCTCCCAGAACAAGCGCTGCATCAACACATCCACGGTCGTTTCCAGCAACTCCTGCTCCTTCAACGTCGAGCCCAGGATCACCGCCCGGTTCCACGTCTCCAGCGCGTCTTCCTGCGTCAGCGGCGTTGCGCCGGCCTTGCCGCCATGGTCCGGCAGCTTTTGCAGCAGCAGCCCGCGCGAGACATTGTCGTCAGCCGCCAGCCACAGCTTGGTGTCCAGCTGTTCCGAGCGCAGCATGTAATTTTCAATGACAGTCGCCACATCGTCGCCGTCCAGCGGCACGATGCCCTGGTACGGCTGTTGGCCCGGCACCTTGTCGGCCGGATCGAGCGTGATGATGAAGCGGCCCTTGCCATTGGCATTCAGCATCGCCGGCAAGATGGCGTCGTCGGCGATGACGGCGCCCTCGGCCAGCTTGGCCGTGGCGCGCAGACGCAGGTCGGCATCGCACTCGACCACCAGCAACTGCACCGGACCGTCGCCATGGATTTGCATGATGATCGACCCGTTGAACTTCAGGTTGGCCGACAGCAACGCCCCGGCGGCGACCATCTGGCCCAGCAGCTTCTTGACTGCGGGAGGATAGTCATGGCGCGACAACACCTCGCGCCACGTGGCCGAAATGTCGATGAACTCGCCGCGCACGGCGGCGTTCTCGAAGATAAATTTCTGCAGGACATCCGTAGTCAGGGTAATGCTCATTTTTTATCCAATCTTTTTGAGTTGCGTCTTGAACAGCTGGCCGCGTTGCACATAGCTGTCGGCGCTGGCGAGCAGGCGCGCGGTATCCTCGGCGGTCAGGGTGCGCACGGCCTTGGCCGGCGAGCCGATGATCAGCGAGTTCTCAGGAAATTCCTTGCCTTCGGTGACCAGCGCGCCGGCGCCGACCAGGCAACCGGCGCCGATCTTCGCACCGTTCAGGATCACCGCCTGGATGCCGATCAGGGCGCCGTCGCCGATGGTGCAGCCGTGCAGCATGGCCTGGTGGCCGATGGTCACGTTCTTGCCCACGGTCAGCGGGTAGCCCATGTCCGTATGCATCACGGCACCTTCCTGGACGTTGCTGTTTTCGCCGATGGTGATGCGTTCGTTATCGCCGCGCAAGGTCACGCCGAACCACACCGACGTGTTGGCATGCAGGCTGACTTTGCCCACCAGGGTCGCGCTGTCGGCGACAAATGACGATGCATCGATCTCTGGCGCGTGTTCGCCCAGTTGATAAATAGACATTGGAAACCTTCGGTTGAATGATGGGAACGGCGGGATGGCGCTATTTTACGCTTGCACGACCAGCGAACGGTCGTGCTATTATTTTGCTTTGCGGCCAGCAATGTACCGATATTGCGCCGACTCCGCCGTTTTCAAGCTCGTCTAGACAAGGACAAGAACCATGACGCTGACACCATCCCGCTCCGAATTCCTGACCATACGCGGTTTGCGTTGCCATTTGCATCATTGGGGCAGGGAAGGCGCGCCCAAGATTTTCATGCTGCACGGCTGGATGGACGTGGGCGCCTCGTTCCAGTTCGTTGTCGACGCATTGAAGGGCGACTGGCACGTGATCGCGCCGGACTGGCGCGGTTTCGGCCTGTCCGACCGCAGCGGCGACGACACGTATTGGTTCCCCGACTATCTGGCCGATCTGGACGCGATCCTGCGCCACTATTCGCCGGACAACGCGGTCGACATCGTCGGCCACAGCATGGGCGGCAACATCCTGGGCCTGTACGCGGGCGCGCGTCCCGAGCGCATCCGCAAGCTGGTCAATCTGGAAGGGGCCGGCCTGCGCGCCGCCAAGCCCGAGCAGGCGCCGGGCCGCTATGCCAAGTGGATGGATGGCTTGCTGGAAAAGCCCGAGCTGCGCACCTACCCGTCGCAACAGGCGGTGGCGGCGCGCTTGCAGAAAACCAACCCGCGCCTGAGCGACGAGCGCGCCGCCTTCCTGTCGCAGCACTGGTCGGCGCAGAACGAGCAGGGCGAATGGGAAATCCTCGGCGATCCCGTGCACAAGCAACAAGGCCCGCTGCCGTACAACGTCGACGAGGTGATGGCGTGCTGGAAAGCCATCACGGCGCCGGTGCTGTGGGTCGAGGCCGATCAGACCAACATGTGGGACTGGCTTGGGTCGAAGTCGGGCGGGCAGGTCGAGCTGGAGCGCCGCCTCGGTTTCTTGCGCGACGTCACCCGCAAGATGGTACATGATGCCGGCCATATGCTGCACCACGACCAGCCGGTCGAGCTGGCGCAATACATTGAGGAATTTCTGATGGAAAGTTAGGAAATGCCGCACCTGTGACAATAGGATAGATTCCGAAGAGAAATATTCGCTAAGCTGAAGGTTGCGTTCCGGAAAGAGGGACGTCAACCCTCATTGGAGCGCCTCGATGGTTCAGTTCACGGAATCCCCCCCGTTTCGAGCAATGTTTTGCCGGTTTCTCTCTGGATTGAGCCTCGGCCTGCTGCTGCTGCTCACCCTGCAGATAGCGTCTGCGACCGAGTATATTGACTCTAAGCCGATGTATAACTGGGCCAATCTAAACTGGAATCCAAAGGGAGGAGAGTTGAAGGCCGCCATTATTGCCGACTGTCGGAAGACCTATGGCTCTAGTTCCACTTGTACATTTGAGTATGGTCCCGAAGAATGGGTGGGTACAGATAGTAATTGGGAAAAGTGGCACTGGTCAGGTACTTTGGTGGCGTCATACACGTCTGGAGGAGTGCCTAAGACCACCACGCGATCGGGTCATTTTGGATCTATATATAACTATTGTCCGACGAACGCTCGTTGGTCTTTAAATCCGACTACGCCGATTTGCTACCGTGACACCAGCGTGGAGCCAGATTGCGACCAGTGCAAACGAAATGCGCCGTCGGCGGCCCAGCCCCCATCCGTAGGCAATCCTATTTTTCCATCCACCGGCGTTAAAAGTGAGGTCCGTGTTGACTACCTTAACCAGAAGGGCACGTTGCGGTTTGTTTGGACGTATCGCAGTGACCGCAATACATGGTCACATAATTACCAAGTCGCTGTATTGGATCTCAAAAGCCCGAGTGCCAGTGAGCAAGCCCCGGCAGGTACTTGCTATACAGGTATAGATGGCTATTGCTATCGCTATCGTGCAATTAACGCCACTAATGATATCGCAATATTCCGTAATAGCCAGCGCCTCCGCTACTTCAGCTCAGGCAATCAATTTTCTACCGCTGCCGATATTAAAGACCGGCTCATGCCCATAACGGCTATCGACGGAACTCCAAACGGTTGGAGCGTAAAGAACGGCGATACCGAAGCGATAGAAGTTTATGACATCACGGGTCGGATCGTCACATCGACTGAAATTAATGGTCGACAGACAACTTATACGTACAGCGACCTTACTACGCCGCCAGGGGTAGCCCCGAAACCTGGCTTGCTGCTTACGGTAACCGATGCTTTCGGGGCTACGCTGAACTTCGCCTATGACTCTGAAGGCCGGGTAGCGGCGATGACCGATCCGTCTGGTGGGCAATACACGTACGCCTACTTGAACGGTATGCTCAGTTCTGTCGGTTATCCCGATGGCAAACATGTTTCGTATCTGTATAACGAACCCGGCTTCGCTACGCCGGCAATGCCTCGCGCGCTGACCGGCATTGTGGACGAAAACGGTAGCCGCTTCGCCACCTTTACCTACAACGCATATGCTGCCAAGTCGACCGAACATGCTGGCTCTGTAAATAAGTATGTTCTTTCGCAAGCCTCTGCTAACGCCGTCACAGATCCCCTTGGCGCGGTTAGAACCTACATGTTCAATACCACATCGTTGGGTGTCATACGATATACCGGCGTGACACAGCCAAACCCTGCTGGCAGTGGCTCAGTCACTTCCAGGATCGCTTATGACGCGAACGGCAATGTCGCGTCGGTGACAGATTTCGCCGGGGTTAATACTACATATGTCTATGACATGACGCGGAATCTTGAAATTAGACGCACAGAAGCGTCCGGTACGACCGCTGTGCGAACTATCTCTACGGAATGGCACCCGACATGGGATTTGCCCCTTCGCATCGCCGAACCGAAGAAGCTGACAACTAATATCTATGACGACCGTGGGAATCTATTAACTCAAACCGTTAAGTCGACGACGGATGCAAATGGCAGTAGCGGTTTTGCCGCCACTGCGAGTGGCGCCAGCAGCACCTGGAGCTATACCTATGATACCTTGGGTCAAATGCTGACCGTCAAGGGCCCACGTGTTGATGTCAATGACTTGACCAGCTATCTGTACGATGAGCACGGCAATCTCACTAGCGTGACCGATGCACTAGCAGGCTGCTGAAATACCGCCCCGACTAAGCTGCCGAGGCGGTTCATCCAATGTTATCCTGACATCCCCTATCCTTGCGGAAAACTGATGCGCGGTCCCGACACCTTTACCGAAAGCCTGTTCTCCGTGCGCAAGC
>CAUPJZ010000042.1:0-59584 GCA_963511605.1 uncultured Duganella sp.
CTCCAGCTTACGCACGGAGAACAGGCTTTCGGTAAAGGTGTCGGGACCGCGCATCAGTTTTCCGCAAGGATAGGGGATGTCAGGATAACATTGGATGAACCGCCTCGGCAGCTTAGTCGGGGCGGTATTTCAGCAGCCTGCTAACTCTGGCGCCGCCGTCCTCCAATCATTTTTGCGCCAACACCTCCGCCAGTTGCCGCTGTGCGTGCGCTGGCGATATTTTTGGATTGTTGAAGTAGTCGGCAACGATATCGATCCATCCCTGCGACATTTGCGGCGGCATGAGCATCGATTGCGCGAATACCTGCCCGTGCTTGCGCGAAATCAGATCCAGGCCGATCTTCCCGCACGTATCGAGATTGTCGCGCTGGATGTCGGTGCGCGGCGGAATCGACCCCTTGATCTTGTTGAAGGCGAGCTGGTTGTTGACATTCATGATCTGGCGCGCGAAGAGCCGCTGGGAACGGCGCACCTGCTCGTTGTTAGAGACCGGAAAGGCGAAGGCGTCGATCACCACGAAATAAATCGAATTCGTCCCCGGCGCCAAGGTGCAGCGGAAATCCTTGTCGACCACCAGCCCGGCCTCCTTCAACTCCCCCTTCGCATAGTCGCCCATGAACTGCATGCCCGCCCGGCCCCGCCCGACCGAGAGGGTGGCGTCGACCCAGGTTTTGCCGCTTCGGGCGGGATCGACGAAAACGCTTAAGCGCCGCAGGATGTCCAGCGCTTTCAGCATCGCCGGGTCCATGGCGGCGTTCGAATCGCCCCCGGCCAACAGGCGCGTATAACCCTCGGCGCCATAGACGGAATAGACGATGTCATTGAAGAGCAGGGAAATTTCCCACGCGCCGGATCCGAGTGCTATCGGTATATAACCGGCGGCCTTGATTTTGGCGGCGCTGGACAGAACGCTGTCCCAGGTTGTCGGCGGCGACAGCTTTAATTGATCGAATATCTTCTTGTTGGTCCAGACCCAGTTTTCGGCGTGGATGCTGACCGGCGCAAAATAGATGTGTCCCTTGTAGCTGATGTGGTTGACCAAATTCTGCGGCAGGAAGTCGCGCCAATGATCGGCGGCCGCGATTTCTTCGATGTCTTCGATGACGCCCATCGACGCCAGCTCCATGCTTTCGCCGTTGGCATTCCACTGAATGACCGCCGGAGGATAGCCGTTGGCGATCATGTCGGTGGCCAAGCCGCTTTGTGCCAGCTTGTTCTTGGACGGCATATCGATCCATTTGCCGTCCAGACCCTTCCAGGCGTCGCGATAGACGTCGAGGGCCTTGCGCTCGCTTGGCGAAATCCAGTAGTGCGCCACCTCCACCGCCGGCTTAAACACGCCCGTCCCGGGCTTGGGAACCGGTGCCGGCTCAGCGCGGGCGAGCGGCGTGAGGCACATCGCAAGCATCAAGCTCGCGTATCCCGGGAGTGGAGGGTGTCTGCGTGTCGTCATGGTCGAACTTGCTTCGTCATGAAATGACCAAGGCCGGGTCCAGGCCGAGGGTCGCGATTTCGAATGGCTGCGGCTGTGCGCTGGCTGTGGCATGGCGATAGGGGTTTTCTATCAATGCGATAGAATTACTTTGCTTGCTATTATATCGCTCGCTATGTAAAGTGCACACATCGGCGCGCTGCGGGCGAAACAAGCCCCAGAAAGATCGCTAGCGATTTAATTGCTAGTTATAGAATGTCCCCGCAGTCAGCCACCATCCAAACACTTTAAGGAGCCTTACCATGAAAAACGCCGCCATCGCCCTGACCATCGCCCTGCTGTCCTCCTCGGCCGTGTACGCCCAGGAAGCTCCCCAACTGACCCGTGCCCAGGTTATCGCCGAATACAAAGCCGCCGCCGCCGCAGGCTTGGCACCTAACTCGGGTGAACTGTACGCCGGATCCAACCCGGAGGCTGTCTCGACCAAAACCCGTGACGAAGTGCGCGCCGAGCTGCGCCTTGCCCAGCAACGCGGCGAGGTTGTCAGCGGCGAACAATATCCGCAATTCGAGACCGAGGCCGCCTTGCCGACCGTCACCCGTGCGCAAGTGCGCGCCGAGCTGGCCGTCTACCTCAAGGCCAACCCGCATCCCGTCGGCGAAGTCAGCCTGTAATCGCGCCATACCCATCAATCGAAAAAAGGAGCCATACCATGAAAAAAGTCGCCGCCGCCCTCGCCATCGCCCTGCTGGCATCCACTGTCGTGTACGCCCAGGAAGCGCCTCAAGTGACCCGCGCCCAAGTTGTCGCCGAATACAAGGCCGCCGTCGCGGCGGGCCAGGCGCCCAATTCCGGCGAACTTTACGCAGCGTCCAACCCGGAGGCCGTCTCGTCCAAAACGCGTGACGAAGTGCGCGCCGAGCTGCGCCTCGCCCAGCAACGCGGCGAGATCGCCAGCGGTGAACAATATCCGCGGTTCGAGACCGAAGCCGTCGTGCCGGCCGTCACCCGCGCGCAAGTTCGCGCCGAGCTCGCCGCCTACCGCCAGGCCAATCCGCATCTGGTCGGCGAAGCCAGCCTCTGATCGTAATGGCGCTAAGTTAAGCGCTCATCTGAATCACGTAGGGCGGATTAGCGCAGCGTAATCCGCCAAGCGCCGTCGGCGGCTCATGGCCGATTACGGCGTTCCGCCTAATCCGCCCTACGAAAATCGCCTTGACTTAGCGGCATTAGCCTCTGATCGAACCCTTTCAGCCACAGGCAGTTCATTGCCGCGAAGGCAGCGCATATCGCGCCAGTATCCGCGAATAGGTCTGGTCCTTGCGCATCTCGATCAGCGCGCGGTTGAAGGCGTCGCGCAGGGCGCGGTTGCGGAAGCCGACCTTGAAGCCGGTGGTCGCGTCGAAAATGGCATGGTAGTCGAGCGCCACCCGTGTGTCGAACTGGGCACCGAACTGCTTGCGGTACCACTCGAAGACTTGTTTGTCGACGACGATCACGTCGACCCGGCCGAACCAGAACATCTTGTTTTGGGCTTGCTGGTTGGAGGGCTGGAAGTAGTTGCTCGGGAAGCGGCCATCGGCGCCCGGCCGGTAGCGCGCTTCGAAGGCGGGACCCAGGTCGCGCCAGCCGTTTTGCCAAATGGCGAAGGTGTAGCGGTCCAGATCGGCGATCGTCTTGAGCACGATGTGGCGGTCGCTCCGTGAGATGGCGACGTTGTGGAAGGTGATGAACTCGTCCGAGAAATACACGCCGCGTCCATCGCTGCCGCGCACGCTCACGGCGAGGTCGACGCCATCGCCTTCCCTGAACGGCAGCAGCCGCACGTTGGGCGTCTCGCGAAAGGTGACGCGGCGACCGGTGCGCCGCAGCGCTTCGGTGACCACGTCCGCCTCGATCCCCCCGGCTTTGCCTTGCGCGTCGCGGAACGAGAACGGAGGCCGGCTGCCTTGGTAGACCGCCACCAGCTCGTCCGCACTCGCGAGGGCGGTCAAGCTCACGAAGGCCAGTGTGCACAGTGCTGCCAGTCTTTTCATAGTCCGCCAAGTGTTGCAATTTTGTGTTGTGACAATTCGATATTTTTCACGCCCAACCCTAATGGTACGATAATTCCTACTGGCAATTCCGATATCGTCGCAGTCCGATTACTAGAGAACGGAATCATGGGTATTACTCCAGAAGTGACTCGTCGTACCTTTTTAAAAGTATTGGCCAGCGGCGCGACCGTCGGTTTGTCGGTGACCAGCCTGCCCGGCATGGCGATGAACGCGTCCCGGCCGCGTTTGACCGAGGTGCCGGCCTGGGCGCCCGAGCCGGGCCGGGCCCGATGGCGCATCGATGGCCTGCCCAAGGTGCTGGGGCAAAAAATCTACGCGCGCGATTTCAAGGCGCGCGACTTCAAGGACTGGCCGCAGAACGAGCAGTTCCTGTACGCGGTGCGCTGCGACCGCTACGACCAGGTGGTGGCGGGATACGACCTGGGCATGTTGCCCGCCGAGTTGCGTCCGGTGGCGGTGATCGACGCCCAGGCCCTGGTCGATAAAAAGCTGAAACTGGCCGACGGCATGAACAGTCCGTTCCTGGCCACCATCGGCAAGCCGGCCGATTTTTTCGGGCAGCCGGTGGCGATGCTGATTTTCGCCAATTTCGACGCCTACCGCCGCGCCGTTAAAATTCTGCAATTCAATCCGGCCGTGATCAAGTACGGCGCGCCGGCCGCCACCGCGACCGGCACCTACACGCCGGTCACCAGCTATATCCGCGACGACGCCAAGAACTTCAACTACGTCTACACGCCAAACTACGCGGCGAACAAGGACGCGGTGTCCGCCGGCATCTCGGCGGCGATCGACGGCAAGACCTGGCCGACCTTCACGCGCCAGTTCTACACGCAGACCATCGATCCGATGTTCATGGAGCCGGAGTCGGGCATGGCGTGGTACGACCCCGCCACCCGGCAACTAAGCCTGGTGCTGGGCACGCAGTCGCCAAGCGGCGACCTGCGCAACGCGGCCGATATTTTCGACGGCAGCGCCTACCCGGTGAAGGATATCGATTTGCTGTCGTGTTATCCCGGCGGCGGTTTCGGCGGGCGCGATTCGTCGCTGTTTTCGATGTACCTGGCCCTGGCCGCGCCGTTCTCGAGCGGTCCGCTGCGCTGGGCGCAAAGCCGTTTCGAGCAGTTCCAGGTCGGCCTGAAGCGGTGCGAGACGGATTTCAGCGAAACGCTGGCGGTGGACGCCAACGGCAAGATCCAGGCGCTGCGCTGCGACTTCACCCTGAATGGCGGCGACCAGATGAACCTGACGCCGTTCGTGGCGCAACTGGCCGCGCTCAGTTCGATGAGCTGCTACAACATCCCGCGCGCGATCGCCAACGCCAGGTCGATGCAAACGCCGCAACTGATGGGCGGTTCGCAGCGCGGCTTCGGCGGGCCGCAGGCCTTCATGGCGATCGAAACCTTGCTCGACGAAGCGTCGCAGGCGCTCAACATCGATCCTTTCGAGCTGCGCCGGCGCAACCTGCTGGGCAAGGGCCGTGGCGCCACCGTGACGGGCGCGCCGATCCTGCAAGACCTGCAACTGGAGGAGATGCTGCAGCGTCTGGAGCGCCATCCGCTGTGGCAAAACCGCAAGCTGACGCAGCAGGCCAAGCAGCGCCAGGGATTGCTGTACGGCGTCGGTTTCGCGCTGTCGAACGAGGCTTACGGCACCTCCGGCGACGGCATGTTCGGCGCCGTGCAGATCGAGCCGACCGGCACCATCACCATCTACACCCCGTACATCGACATGGGCAACGGCGCCGCCACCGCGCTCGGCCTGGCGCCGGCGTCCTACCTCGGACGCAACGCCAACAGCATCAACATGGGCGAGACCCAGCTGTTCGATTCGCTGAAACTGACGACCGCCTTGCCCAAGCCGCCCGCGCCGGTGCCGCCAAACTACGTGCTCAAGGCGTCCGGCTCGGCCAGCGCCTGCCTGGGTGCCTTTTACCAGTACCACGTGGTCGAGCAGGCGGGGCTGGCGCTGGTTTTGCAGACCTTGCTGCCGGCGGCCAACTCCATTTGGGGCAGGGAGGTGCCGGCCGCCGCGCTGAGCTGGAAGGACAACCGGCTGCACGCGCAGGGCGTGTCGTCCCTGCCTTGGTCGGCGCTGGTCAAGCAGGCCACGCGCATGCGGCTGCCGATGGTGGCGGTGGTGCACGCCAGCTATGTGGGCGGCTTCGCCACGGCGCCGTTCACCTTCCGCAGCGGCGCCACGACCTTGCCGCTCGACTATGTCGCCATGGGCCTGACGGTCGATACCTTGCAGCCAATTCCGCGCGGCCAGGTGGCCAACCCGCCGTCGATCAACTTCCGCTTTGGCCGCACCACCTACGCGCCTTGCGGGTCGCTGGTGGCGGCCACCATCGAGCCGCGCACCGGCGTGATCGCGGTCGAGTCGGTGGTGTCGGTGCTCAGCGCCGGCGTCCAGCACTGCCCGCAAATGGTGTCCGGCCAGTCGCAGGGGGCGGTCGCGATGGCGCTGGGGAACGTGTTGCTCGAGCATTGTCCGAACGACCGCACCGGGCCGGGCAACGGCACCTGGAACCTGAACCGCTACGCCATCGCGCGCTCGACCGATATTCCGCGGCAGGAATTGATCGTGCTGCCGCCGGCGCCGGGCGAGACCACCGCGCGCGGCATCGCCGAGGCGGTGATGTGCCCGATCGGTCCTTCCATCCTGAACGCGCTGGCGATGGCCACCGGCGGTAAACGCTATACGACGACGCCGGTCACCGCGCGCGCCGTCCTGGAGTCCCTGAAATGACACAACCGATCCGCTTCCACATCAACGACAAACCGGTGCTGGCCGACGCCGGCGACGCCGACATGGCACTGATCGATTTTCTGCATGAACGCCAGGACCTGACCGGCACCAAATTCTGTTGCGGCATCGGCGTCTGCCGCGCCTGCACCGTCGCTACCCGCGAGGGCGGCGACGATGTGCTGGAGAAGACGCTGTCCTGCTCCACGCCCGTCAGCGCGGTCGAGAACATGTCGATCTACACGGTCGAAAGCCTGGGCTCGGAACAGGCGCTGGCGCCGTTGCAGCAAGCCTTCCTGGAGAATTTCTCGTTCCAGTGCGGCTACTGTGCACCCGGATTCCTGATGGCGGCCACTGCCATGCTGTCGCACCTGAAGCGCGCGCCGGTGCCGGCGTCGCAGCTCGACGAGGTGATCGAGACCTGGGTCGGCGGCAATCTGTGCCGTTGCACCGGCTACGTGCGCTATATGGAGGCGATCCGCAAGGTGGCCCTGCCCTACACGCAAGGCGGCGGGGTGAAATCATGAGCCTGCCTTCACTGCTGTCATTGATTCCCGCCCTGCTGCTGGCCGCCACCGTGGGCATGGCGCAGGCGGCGCCCAAGGCCGCCGTCAGCAAGTACAGCAAGCAAAGCGCCGTCGAGTACGGCCAGGTCTGCGCCGACATGATCGGACAGATTCCGGCCTTTAACTGTCTGGACGGCACCATCGTGTCGATCACCGTCGATGGCAAGACCCCGGCCGAGTACAAGCCGGGCATGACGTGCGACCGTCCGGCGCTGCTGCCGTATCCCGACGGCTCGTTCGGCCAGTGCACGCCGTATTCCCGCTTGCTGAATCTGTCCTACGGCAAGACGCAGATCTCGGCCATGTGCCGGCGCGAACAGTTGCGCGATCCGAACAGCAAGTTCTTCGACGAGGTCGACATCGTCGCCCACAACGTCGACACCGGCGATACCTGCTGGTTCCATGCCGAGGGCAAGCCGGGCCAGAAGACCGGCTTCGACGCCTCGCGCGTGCCGCCGCCCAACGAAAAGGCGCCGCCGCCGCAACGCATCTCCGCCGGCCAGTTCTGGTGGGCGCCGGCGGCCACCGCGTCGAAGAACTGCCTGAGTTGCCATGACGCCGATCCCTTCATGTACAGCCCGTGGATCGGCCAGCTCAAGTACTTGCTGCCGGCCGATCCGCTGGGCCGCTACAGCAACATCGGCAAGGAGTTCGCGCAGTGGCATTCGAACAGCATCAGCACGCGCGACAACACCTGCGTCGGCTGCCACCGCATCGGCGACCAGGCCAGCTGCTCGCAATTCGTGCCGATGGCGGCCGGCAGGATACCGGCCAAGGACGGCAACGCGCTGGCCAACAGCTATCCGTTGAGCCACTGGATGCCGGTCAACAACGATCAAAGCAAGGAGTTTTGGGAGCAGGCCAACCTGGAATCGTTGAACCAGCTGCTGACGTGCTGCGCCGATCCGAAGAACCCGATCTGCACGATCAAGCCCATCGTCACGCCGCCCAAGCGTTGATCTGAAACACGTAAAAACACCCTTGAGACACGTAGGGCGGATTAGCGAAGCGTAATCGGCCATGCATGAGCTGCCTGCGGCTCATGCATGGCCGATTACGGCGTTCCGCCTAATCCGCCCTACGTGTCTCCAGAAATCAGCCGCCTTCCAGGGCCGCCGCCAGCATGTCGGTGAAGACGCGGATCTTGGCCGAGCCGCGCCGGCTGGCCGGATAAACCGCGTGGATCACCACATCCATGTCGCCGGGGTTGGCGTCGTACTGCGGCAGCACCGGTACCAGGGTGCCCGCGGCCAGGTCGTCGCGGATCAACCAGTCGGCCAGCAGTACCAGGCCCATGCCTCCCAGCGCCGCCTGGCGCAGCATTTCCGAGTTGTTCACGTTCAGACTGCCGTGCACGTCGATGTCCACCTGCCGGCTGTCGCGCCGCAAGCGCCAGCTGTGGCGGTTGGCGCCGTAGGAAAACTGCAGGCAATTGTGTTGCGCCAGCTCGGCCGGCGTTCGCGGCGCGCCGTGCCTGGCGAGATAGGCCGGACTGGCGCAAATATGCCGCTTGTGCGTCGCCAGTTCGCGCGCGATCAGGTTCGGTTGCTGCTGCGGACTGCCGATGCGGATGGCGACGTCGACCGCCTCGTCGACCAGGTTGATGAAGTTGTCGCTGAGCCGCACATCCAGCGCGACCTTGGGATGGCGGCGCGCGAACTCGGGCAGCAGCGGGGCGATATAGCGTACCGCCAAGGTGACCGGCGCGGCGATACGCAGCACGCCGCTGGGCTCGGCGTCGCGGCCGGCGGCGGCGTCGTCGGCCTCGTCCAGCGCGGCCAGGATTTGCGTGGCGTGTTCGACGTAGGCGCGGCCGCTGTCGGTCAAGCTGATGCTGCGGGTCGAGCGGTTAAGCAGCGGCGCGCCCAGGCGCCGCTCCAGCGCGTCCACCAGCCGTGTCACCGACGAGGTGGCCACGCCCAGTTGGCGCGCGGCGGCCGAAAAGCCGCCATTGCTGGCGACCAGGCAAAAAGCTTTCAGTTCGGCGAATCTGTCCATGACGGCGTTGCGTCCTGCGCAAAGGTGTATGCGAATTCGGTCATATTATCATCAGCGGGTTGCGCCTATATATTGATTTCATACATCTCAGGCTTAGGAGGCCATATGAATATCACCCCGCTCCCGGTCGGCTTTGGCGCCACCATCGAAGGTTTGGATTTGCGCGACGTCGGTCCCGGCACGGCCCGGCTGCTGCGTTCGGCGTTGCTCGAGCACGGCCTGCTGGTCATCCGCGACCAGACCTTGACGCCGCAGGAACAAATCGCCGCGACCGGCTTGTTCGGCACCCTGGAGACCTTTCCGACCATGCGCGGCCAGCTGAACGGCTTCGAGGAAATTTTCCGCGTCGCCAGCCGGCCCGAGGACGGCCATGTCGAGGTGGGCCGCTACTGGCACTCGGACGGCTCGTTCCGCGCCGACCCGACGCCGATCAGCTTCTGGTACTCGGTGGCGCAGGCCAACGGGGGCGGCGACACGCTGTTCACGGACCTGCAGCGCGCCTACGCCGAATTGCAGGACGAGATCAAGCAAGAGTTCGACGGCCTCGACACCGCGCATCGCAATGGCGTGGTCCATCCTTTGGTGCTCAAGCATCCGAAAACCGGCATTCCAGCGCTGTACCTGAATGTGGGACTGACGGGCGGCGTGCTGGGATATGGTCCGGACCGTTCGCAGGCGCTGATGCAGGCGGTCGACCGCCACTATTCCCGCGACGGCGCCACCTACCGCCACCATTGGCTGCCGGGCGACGTGGTGGTGGCCGACAACCTGCACGTGGCGCACAAGGCGACGCCGATCGGTCCGCAATCGCGCCGCATCCTCAACCGCACCACGGTGCGCGCCGACGGCGTGATCTGGCACGATCCCACACCGGCGCCCGCGCCGATGGCGGCGGCGGTCCCGGCGACATAGCAACATGTGCGTGGGGACTATGTTATTTCCCACACGCACGGTTGGAGTAGCGCTCCGGTTAAGCTTGTATTTGAGATAAACTCTTGCTTCCCCGGTTATCTTGGTCCGCGTCATGCCTACTAAAACGCTCGACGACGTCGCTTTTCGTCGCATTCTCGCCCGAAACATCACCTTGCCGCTGGCTGCCGGCGTCGTCAGCGCCGGCGTGTTTGTCGTGCTGCTGGTGTATCTGGTCACGACCATGAACTGGGTCGAGCACAGCGAGCGCGTGATCGGCAATGCCAGCGAGATCAGCAAGGAAATGGTCGATATGGAGACCGGCTTGCGCGGCTACATGCTGGCCGGCGACGAATCCTTCCTTAAACCCTATGTGCTGGCCAAGCCGAAGGTGGTCTCCAGCCTCGCCAGCCTGGCCAAGCTGGTGGAGGACAACCCCGCCCAGGTCGACCGCCTGCGCCTGATCGAGGCCCAGCATAGGCAATGGGATTTGTACGCGCAGGAAATGATACGGCTGCGCGCCGCCAACGGCGACGTGACCGGGCCGGTCAAGACCGGACGCGGCAAGAACCAGTTCGACGAGATCCGCCGCCAGCTCGACGCCTTCCTCGAGGTCGAGATGCGCATGCGCCAGGATCGCAACGCCTCGGCGCGCAGCGTGACCACGCTGGTGGCGGCGGTGTATCTGGTGCTGACCCTGGGCGTGGGCGGCGCGCTGGCCTGGTTCGGGCGGCGCGAGCTGCTCGGCCTGTCCAAAACCTATAACGATGTGCTGCGCCAGCACACCGAGCACGCCGACCTGTTGCAGCAGCAAGCCTGGCTGCGCACCGGCCAGAGCGAGCTGGCACAGCAGGGCATCGGCCAGCTGGCGTTGCCGCAACTGTCGGCGGTGCTGCTGCAATTCCTGGCGCGCTACATGAACGCGGTGGTGGGCGCGCTGTACCTGCGCAACCCGGATGGCAGCCTGCGGCGCGTGGCGTCCTACGGCTTCAGCGCCGAATGGGAGCGGCGCGACCAGCAGCTGAAATCGGGCGAGAGCCTGGTGGCGCAAGCCGCGCTGGAACGCCGCCTGATCCGCCTCGACAAGGTGCCGGCCGATTACATCCAGGTCGCCTCCGGCCTGGGCTCGGGAACGCCGGCCAGCGTGCTGCTGGCGCCGCTGGACAACGATGGCCAGATCAACGGCGTGGTCGAAATCGGCCTGCTGCGTCCGATCACGGTGCGCGACATGGATTTCCTCACCCTGGTCAAGGGCAACATCGGCAACGCCATCGAGGCCAGCCAGTCGCGCCAGCGCTTGCAGGAAGTGCTGGAGGAAACCCAGCAGCTCAACGAGGAATTGCAGGTGCAGCAGGAGGAACTGCGCACCGCCAACGAGGAGCTGGAGGAACAGTCGCGCGTGCTGGAGGAATCGCAGGCCAGCCTGGAAAACCAGAAGGCCGAGCTGGAACAGACCAACGAGCAACTGGCCGAGCAGGGCACGGCGCTGGACCAGAAGAACGCCGCGCTGGTCAAGGCGCAGCTCGACCTGGAGGAACGCGCCCGCGAACTGGAGCGCGCCAGCCAGTACAAGTCGCAGTTCCTGGCGAATATGTCGCACGAGCTGCGCACGCCTTTGAACAGCTCGCTGATCCTGGCCAAGCTGTTGTCGGAAAATACCGCCGGCAACCTGAACGACGAGCAGGTGCGCTTCGCCAATACGATCTACTCGGCCGGCAACGATCTGCTGAACCTGATCAACGATATCCTCGACATTTCCAAGGTCGAGGCGGGCAAGCTGGAGCTGGTGCCGGAGCAGTTGTCGCTGCGCCACGTGGTCGAAGGCATGGCGATGGTGTTCGAGCCGCTGGCCCAGCAAAAGAAACTGGGCTTCCACGTGCAGGTGGCCGACGGCCTGGCCACGCATATGGTCACCGACCGCCAGCGCCTGGAGCAGATCCTCAAGAACCTGCTGTCGAACGCGCTCAAGTTCACCAGCAGCGGCCAGATCACCCTGGCCGTGCACGCCGCCGGCGAGGGCGCGGTCGGCTTCTCGGTGCAGGACACCGGCATCGGCATCCGCCAGGAAGACCAGCAAGGCATTTTCAACGCTTTCCAGCAGGCCGACGGCACCACCAGCCGCAAGTACGGCGGCACCGGCCTGGGCCTGTCGATCTCGCGCGACCTGGCGCATCTGCTGGGCGGCGCCATCAGCCTGGTCAGCGAGCCGGGCAAGGGCAGCTGCTTCACCTTGACGATGCCGCTGCGCTGGACCGCGCCGGAGCCGGGGCCGCGCGTCGGCAGCGCCAGCGCGCCGGCCACGATGGATGACAACGGCGGCGTCGGCGCCTACGCGGCCACGTCGCTGGGCCTGGCCATCGCCGCGACGTCGCCGCCCGCGTCCCAAGGCCGCGGCGCCGATCAAGAAGAAGCGCCGCCGCGCGTGCGCGCCTTCGACGACGACCGCGAGCAGCTGCCGCCGGGCGCCGACAACGCCCGCTCGGTGCTGGTGATCGAGGACGATCCCGCCTTCGCCCGCATCCTGTACGACCTGGCGCATGAAAAACAATACCGCTGCCTGGTCGCCTTCGACGCCGACGAGGGGCTGGAACTGGCGCGCCTGCACCGCCCCAACGCGGTGCTGCTCGACATCCGCCTGCCGGACCGCTCCGGCCTGTCGGTGCTGCAACTGCTCAAGGACGACGCGCAGACCCGCCACATTCCCGTGCACGTGGTGTCAGGCACGGACGCCGGCGAGGCCGCGCTGCACCTGGGCGCGATCGGTTTCGCGCTCAAGCCGACCACGCGCGAACAGTTGATGGAGGTGTTCCGCCGCATCGAAACCAAGCTGACGCAAAAGATCAAGCGGGTGCTGCTGGTCGAGGACGACGACCGCCAGCGCGACAGCGTGGTGCGGCTGATCTCCGACGACGATGTCGACATCGTCGACGTCGGCAGCGGCGAGGAGGCGCTGGCGCTGCTGCGCACCACCGTGTTCGATTGCATGATCATCGACCTGAAGCTGCCCGACATGCAGGGCAACGAGCTGTTGCAGCGCATGGCCGGCGAGCAGTTGGCGGCGTTCCCGCCGGTGATCGTCTACACCGGCCGCAACCTGTCGCGCGCCGAGGAGGCCGACCTGCACAAGTATTCGCGCTCGATCATCATCAAGGGCGCCCGTTCGCCGGAGCGCCTGCTCGACGAGGTGACCTTGTTCCTGCACAAGGTCGAGGCCGACCTGTCGTCCGAGCGCCAGACCATGCTGCGCACCGTGCGCTCGCGCGACCGCGTGTTCGAAGGCCGCCGCATCCTGCTGGTCGACGACGACGTGCGCAACATCTTCGCGCTGACCAGCGCGCTGGAGCAGAAGGGCGTGCTGGTCGAGGTCGGGCGCAACGGTTTCGAGGCGATCGAAAAACTCGACCAGAATCCCGACATCGACCTGGTGCTGATGGATGTGATGATGCCGGGCATGGACGGCCTGGAGGCGACGCGCCACATCCGCGCCGACGCCCGCTTCGCCCGCCTGCCGATCATCGCCATCACCGCCAAGGCGATGAAGGACGACCAGGAGCAATGCCTGGCCGCCGGCGCCAGCGATTACCTGGCCAAGCCGATTGACCTGTCGCGCCTGTATTCCCTGCTGCGGGTGTGGATGCCCAACGGCGAGCGCGCCTGATGAAGCGGAGGACCACGCATGCAACATAGCGACACCGACATCGAGCTCAAAGTGTTGATGGAAGCCATCTACATGAAGTACAGCTACGATTTCCGCGACTACACGGGCGCCTCGCAAAAGCGCCGCGTGCTGCATGCGCTCAAGGAAATGGAGTGCGCCAGCATCTCGGCGCTGCAGGCGCGCATCATGCACGAGCCGGCCGCGTTCAGCCAGCTGCTGCAATACCTGACGATACCGGTGACGTCGATGTTCCGCGACCCGGGCTATTTCAAGGCGTTGCGCGAGCACGTGGTGCCGGTGCTGCGCACCTATCCGTCGCTGAAGATCTGGATCGCCGGCTGCAGCACCGGCGAGGAGGTGGTGTCGATGGCGATCCTGCTGAGGGAGGAGGGCTTGCTCGAGCGCAGCATGATCTACGCCACCGACATCAATCCGCAGTCGCTGGAGAAGGCGCGCAAGGGCGTGTTCCCGCTCGACGCCATGCGCGAATACACGGCCAACTACCAGGCCGCCGGCGGCACGCGCAGCTTTTCCGACTACTACACGGCGGCCTATAATGCGGCCCTGTTCGACAGTTCGCTGTGCGAGAACGTCACCTACGCCGATCACAGCCTGGCGACCGACGCCGTGTTCGCCGAGACCCACTTGATCAGCTGCCGCAACGTCATGATCTACTTTAAGAAGAGGTTGCAGGAGCGCGCCTTCGGGCTGTTCCACGAATCGCTGTGCCATCGCGGTTTTCTCGGCCTCGGCAGCAAGGAGAGCATCGATTTTTCCGCCTATGCGCCCAGCTTCGAGCCGGTGCAAAAGCGCGAGCGGCTGTTCAGGAAGCGTTAGCCATGAATGCGCCACAGGGTTCGCCGACCACGCGAACGATCGCCGCCGCGCTGGCCGGCCGCACCATCGAGGCGGTGGTGATCGGCGCTTCGGCCGGCGGCGTGGGCGCGCTGCTCAAGCTGCTGCCCGACCTGCCCGCCGGCTATGGCCGCCCGCTGGTGGCGCTGCTGCACCTGCCGGAGAACCGCCAGAGCCAGCTGGCCGAGGTGTTCCGCCAGCGCATGGCGCTGCCGGTGCGCGAGGCGGCCGACAAGGAGCCGCTGTCCTCCGGGACGCTGTACTTCGGCGGTTCCGGCTACCATTTATCGGTTGAGTCGGACCGCAGCTTTTCGCTCAGCTGCGAGGCGCCGCTGCACTTCGCCCGCCCCGCGATCGATTTCCTCATGGAATCGGCGGCGGACGCCTACGGCCCGGCTTTGCTGGGCATTTTGTTGACCGGCGCCAATCAGGACGGCGCCGCCGGCCTGGCCGCCATCGGCCGCGCCGGCGGCCTGACCGTGGTGCAGGACCCGGACGAGGCCGAAGTGGCCACGATGCCGAAAGAAGCAATCCGTCTGCGGACGCCGGACCTGGTGCTGCCGCTGGACGCGATACACACAATGCTGTTGATGCTGGAGAATAATTGATGCAAGCCGAGCACCCGACCAAACTGCTGATCGTCGACGATCTGCCGGAAAACCTGCAAGCGCTCAACGCCGTCATCCGCGGCGACGGGCGCGAGATCTTCCAGGCCGGCTCCGGCGAGGAGGCGCTGGCCTTGCTGTTGCAGCACGACTTCGCGATGGCCTTCCTCGACGTGCAGATGCCCGGCATGGACGGTTTCGAACTGGCCGAACTGATGCGCGGCACCGAGCGCACCCGGCAGATCCCGATCGTCTTCGTCACCGCCGCCGGCAAGGAACTGAACTATTCCTTCAAGGGCTACGAGGCCGGCGCCGTCGATGTGCTGTACAAGCCGCTCGACTCGCGCGCCGTGCGCAGCAAGGTCGAGGTCTTCGTCCAGTTGTACGAGCAGCGCGAGGCCACGCGGCGCCAGGTGCAGGCGCTGGAGCTGGCGCGGCAGAAGCAGGAGGCCACGCTGGCCGAACTGAACGCGGCGCAGACGCAGCTGCAGCGTGCGCTGTCGATGCGCGACGAGTTCATGTCGATGGTGTCGCACGAGATGCGCACGCCGCTCAACACCCTGTACCTGGAAACGCAGCTGCGCAAGATGCAGCTCGAGCGCGGCAACATGGCCGCCTTCGGCGCCGAGCAGCTGCAGCGCATGGTGGCGCGCGACGACCGCCAGATCCAGAGCATCATCCGCCTGATCGACGACATGCTCGACGTCTCGCGCATCCGCAGCGGCAAGCTGTCGCTGCGGCCGGGCTGGGTGGAGCTGTCGGGCCTGCTGCGGCGGGTGGTGCACGACCTGACGCCGCAGGCCGCCACGGCCGGCTGCACCATCAGCCTCGACGCCGACATCCCGGTCAGCGGCTGGTGGGACGAGTTCCGCATCGAGCAGATCGTCGTCAACCTGCTGACCAACGCGCTGCGCTACGGCGCGCAGCAGCCGGTGGCGGTGGCGCTGGTGGTGGAGCAGGATCTGGTGCGGGTCGAGGTGCGCGACCAGGGGCCGGGCATCGCGCCCGAGCAGCAGGCCAAGATCTTTGAACCGTACGAGCGCGGCGTCGGCAACGAGGTGCCGGCGGGCCTGGGGCTGGGCTTGTATATCTCGCGCGAGCTGGCCGAGGTGCACGAGGGCACCTTGACGGTCGCCAGCACGCCGGGCGAAGGCGCGGCGTTCAGCCTGACGTTGCCGCGCAGGGACGCGCCGCCGGTGTAAAGGCGGGCCGGCGCCGGTCAGCGCGAGCGCGATTCCTCGCGGCGCTGGATCAGATAGGCGTTCAGGTCGTCGAAGCTGACGTTGCCGCGCTGCGCGGTGTCGATGCTGTCGAAGTTCTTGTCGACCACGCCCAGGCCGGCCTGGCGCGCCTCTTCGCGGCTCAACGTGCCGCTGTGGTCGGTGTCGGCGTCCTCAAAACGTTTCTTCAGCTTTTGCACGGTGGTAAAGCGCAGCAGCACCGGTCCGGGCGCGATGTCGCGCTGCGGCTGGCGCATCGAGCGCGGCACGTACGAATCCGAATAGGGCGTGGACATGCCTGCGGCGGACGCCGCCCGGACGGCAGGTGTCGGCGTTTCCGCTTGCGGGGTTTGGGCGCCGGCGCCGGCCGCGGCCAGCAGCGCTGTCAGTAGGGTTGGATGCAAAAGGTTCATGTTTGTCTCCCCGCCATCTATCGATGCACGGCTCAGGTTGACACTTTGATCCGAATGCGCGGATTAATCAAACACCTTCTCTTGTGCGGCGCAATTTTGTCGCCCGGAAACATCACTTTGAGGACGCAAGTCTTTGTTTTGAAGGGAAATTTTGTTTAATCGGTAAGTGTGCAATGTATGCCAGAAGGCATCAAACCGGCGGTATCGAACGGGGGAGGGCGGCGCCTTTGCGGCGCCGCCCCTGGCTGCGACCTACCGGATTAGCAATTGCGTATCTGGAGCATGCCGATCGCCAGCGGCCCCGGCAAGGCGGGGAGCACCGCGGGAATCAGATCGACCTCGATCCAATAGCTGTTCAACGAGAAATTGAGGTTGAAAGCGCCGATGCAGGTGGTGGGGTTGCGGTACTCCCTGAACCCGTTCGCGAGCGGGGCGGGGATGGGGCCGGGCGCGTCGCTGTCGATGAATGCCACCGAGACGGGCGCGCCGCCCGCGATGGGATAGGCGAGCAGGCGCGCCGTGACCCGTCCAGGGCTGACATTGGTGTCGCGGATGTGCGCGAACAGGGCGCGGGCCGGCACCAGGCCCCCGGGGGTGCCGTAGGTGTCGGTGACCTGGTAGCGCACCTTGCAGGGGACCAGCAGGCCGGGCATCAACCTCGCCTCGAAGTTTTCCATCTGTACGGCGAAGTAGCACGACTCATCGACGATGCCGGTCGAGCCGACCGACGTCCAGTTGCTGTTGGCCAGCGCGGCGCCAGGTGCGGCCAGCGCGGCGATGGCCAGCAGGGCCAGGGGGCGCATGACATGCGACGCTAAGCGTTTGGGAAGGTTAAGTGAGAACATGGCGACTCCTTGAAAAGGCAGACCGGACCGGCCTGCGTGACTTCAAGACTAGACCGTCGCGGACGCTCAGCTTTAAGGTGCGTCAACCAACTCACTACCTTGAAAATAGGCAGTCTTGTCCGGGCACCTCTTTTTTCAACCGCTATTTGCGCCAGAAGCCGGCGTGGGCGACGCGCGCCTCGTCCTCGCGCAGCGGACCGATAACTTCGGTCGGACGCTGGCCGCGCGCGAAGACGTCGCGGCACGGCAGCGACAAGGTCGGATTTTCGGGATCGTCACCGGTCAGTTCCAGCAGGCTGGCTTCCGACATCGCGTAGACGACGCGCCCGACGCCGCTCCAGTAGGTGCCGCCGGCGCACATCGCGCACGGTTCGGCGTTGGCGTACAAGGTGGCGCCGGCCAATTCCGCCGGACTGTGTTTTTGCGACGCCAGGCGCAGCGCGTTCATCTCGGCGTGCGCGGTGCGGTCGCTGCTGGAGGCGTTCATCGCCTCGGCGATGACGCCGCCGTCGGCGGCGACCACCATGGCGGCGAACGGGTGATGGCCTTCGTCGCGAGAGCGCTGCGCCAGCGCCAGCACGCGGGTGAGGAAAGCGTGGTCTTGCGCGGTCGGTGTCGTCATATCGTTCCTTTGTTTAGTCTTCGCGCAGCACGCCGTAGCGCACGTTCTGCCGCTTCAGGTAATTGCGGTAGGCCAGCGACATGCGGTCGCACGCCACCGACACTTCGGCGCCGGGGACCAGCGGCAGCCGCGCGGGGCTTTGGCTTTCCAGTATCGGCAGGTCCTGCAGGAAGATGGTGTCCTGGAAGCCGCGCAGGGCGTCGTCGTCCGAGGTGAAATCGTCCAGCGCCATGATGATCCACACGCGCGTGGTGGTCTCGGTCAGCGGTTGCGGCAGCAGCGCGATCGCTTCGGCGATGCCGCCCGGCGGATGCTTGGTCAGTATCGCCGTCAGCGGCCGCACCACGCGATACGTGTATTCGATGTCGCTGCCGCCGGTGGCGGCCTTGCTCGCTTGCGGCTGCCACGCGCGGCATTGCCTGGCCCAGACGCCGCTGCCGTGGTCGGCGTCGTCGAACGTCTCGACCGTGTAGTCGGGAATCGCCGCTTGTTCGGGCACGCCCAGTATGCCGTCGTGCACGAAGGCGAAGTGCGCCATGTCGAGGAAGTTCTCGACGATGCGCGGCCCGCTGCTTTGCACGTCGTACGGGCCGCACCAGACCTTGCGCAGACGCTCGTCCGCGAATTCGGGAAAGCGCGGCGGCCCGGAGTGCGCCGGCGACCCGGAAGGCGAACCGATGCAAACCCATACCATCCCGTATTTTTCCCGCGTGTGGAAGGTGCCGGCCCGCGCCTTGAGCTTGTCGGGTTCCAGCGCCGGCAGCGCGGGGATGTGCCGGCAGCGGCCCTCGCCGTCGAAGCGCCAGCCGTGGTAGGCGCAGCGCAGCGTGTCGCCCTGTGTGCCGCCCACTATTGTGCCCATCGACAGGCGCGTGCCGCGATGCGGGCAGCGGTCTTCCCATGCGTGAACGGTGCCGCCGCTGTCGCGCCACAAGGCGAGGCGCGTGTCCAGCAGGTCGGTGGCGGTGATGGCGCCCGCCACGATCCGCGCGGACAGCGCCACCGGATGCCAGTCGTTGAATAAAACAGGATCGATCGTCATGTGTGTCCGATTGGCGGGGCCGTGGCGCGCCCCGCCTTTGCTGGTGCTCTATTTGGGAATCGCGCCGTCCACGCCCTGCACGTAGAAGTTCATCGACAGCAGGTCCTTCAGCGGCACGGCGACGCCGGCCGCGTATTTGACCGCGCCCGACTGGTCCTTGATCGGACCGGTGAACGGGTTGAAGGTGCCCGCCGTCAGCGCGGCCTTCTTCTCCTCGAAGATCTTGGCCGCGTCGGCCGGTACGACCGCGTTCAGCTTCGACATCTTGACCATGCCTTCCTTCATGCCGCCACGGTAGTCGCCGGTTTTCCAGGTGCCGGCGAGGACCGCCTTGGCGGTGTCGATGTAGTAGCCCGACCAGTCGTTGGTGGCGGCGGTCAGGTGGGCCTTCGGCGCGAAGCGCGACATGTCCGAGTCCCAGCCGAAGGCGTAGACGCCTTTTTCCTGCGCGACCTGCAAGGTGGCCGGCGAGTCGGTGTTCTGCGCCATGACGTCGGCGCCTTGCGCCACCAGGGTTTCCGCCGCCTGGCGTTCCTTGGCCGGGTCGTACCACGAGTTCACCCAGATCACCTTGGTCTTGATGCCCGGGTTGACGCTTTGCGCGCCCAGGGTGAAGGCGTTGATGTTGCGGATCACTTCAGGCACCGGGAAGGAGGCGATGAAGCCCAAGGTCTTGGACTTGGTCATTTTGCCGGCCAGGATGCCGTTCAGGTACGCGCCCTCGTACAGGCGCGATTCGTAGGTGCCCAGGTTCTTGCCGCTCTTGAAGCCGGTGGCGTGCAGGAACACCACGCCGGGGGCCGACTTGGCCACCTTCTCGGTCGGGTTCATGTAGCCGAACGAGGTGGTGAAAATCAGCTTGTTCCCTTCGGCGACCAGCTTGCGGATCACGCGTTCGGCGTCTGCTCCCTCCGGCACGTTTTCCACGTACGTGGATTTGACCTTGCCGGCCAGCGCCTTTTCCATCGCCAGGCGGCCCTGGTCGTGGGCGTAGGTCCAGCCGGCGTCGCCGACCGGGCCGACGTAGACGAAGCCGATCTTCAGCGGTTCGGCCGCCAGCGCGGGCAGGGCGGAGGCGCCGAGGGTGGCGGCCAGCGTGGCCAGCGCGATCAGTGTGCGACGATTCATCATGCGGTTTCCTTTAGCGGTGAAGTGGGTGGATTAGAAGTGGTATTCCGCGCGGACCATCGGCGTTCTGGCGGTGGCGCCGGGGTTGTTCTTGTCCGAGTTGCCGAATTTGTTTTTCCAGTACTGGTACTCGACGCCGATCTTGAAGGTGTTCTTCGGCGCGCTGACGACGGCGCTGGCGTCGTACATGATCTGCATGTCGATGTTGGTTTCGCGCGCGGTGTCGCCGCCGAATTCGTCCTTGCCTTTCTTGGCGATGAAGTTGGCGTAGCCCTCGAACGACAGCGGAATGCCGATGTTGAACGGGATGCCCCACGCGGCGGTGAGCATGGCGTGCGTGTCGTAACGGTAGCGCGGCGTGGCGACGTTGGTGAAGGTGTTGAACGGCGCGTTGCTTTCCCATAGCGCCAGCAGGCTGACGTCGAGGAAGCCGGGAACGTCCATCATCAGGGTCGGGCCGGCGACGACCATGCGCTTCTTGGAGTTGTAGCCGGCGTCGGTTTTGCTGTTGTAGTCGAAGCCGGCCGTCAGGCCGACGCCTCGCACCGGGCCGAAGGCCAGCGTGCTGCCGCTGATTTTGCCCAGGTCGAGCGTGTGGCGGTAGACCGCGTACGCCTCGTGCGCGCCGCTGGCCGCGCCCGCCGACGAAGGGTCGTCGTGCGACGACATCAGGAAGTCGACGTTGAAGAAGTTCTTGCCGTATTTGTAGCCGGAGACGTGGCTGAAGTTGACGATGTTCTTGGTGATGTCGTTTTCGTTGAACGGCTCGGCGAAGCGGGTGCCGTAGCGGTAGCCGACATAGGTGTCGCTCCAGTCGGCGGCTTGGGCGGCGCAGGCGCAGCCGGCGAGAAGTAGTAGTGCTGCCGCGTTGCGGGTTACGAGTTGAGACATCATGCGAACTCCAGTCAATGGGTGGGGGGACGGTATGAACGAACTATTTTTTGTATCCAATCCCGCTTTCGGATTGGATGCAATCTCGCTGTATTCCCAAGCAAGTTGCAGGCCAGATGGTGTGCCGCCCGACTAAAAACCTGCCAGGACTTCGGCCAGGTTTACTTTTTTATGGGTGGCGTCGAGGCGCAGGCGCGCTTCGATTTCCAGCAGGTGGTGCCCGATCAGGTGCGTGGCTTCGGCGACTTTTCCCTGTTCGATCAAGGTCGCCAGATCCTCGTGTTCGTGGTTGCCGCACATCGGCGCGCCGGGCTTTTCGTAGAGCGCGATGATCAGCGAGCAGCGCGACACCAGTTCGGCCATGAAGCGCTGCAGCACGTGGTTACCGGCCAGTTCGGCCAGCAGGATGTGGAATTCGCCGCCCAGCCGTATCCAGCCGGCGCGGTCGCCGGTGCGGCGCGCTTCGTCCTCCGCTTCGAGCGCGGCGCGTATCTGCCGCAGCGAGGCCGGCGTGGCGTTGCGTATCACCAGCGGCATGATCTCGCGCTCGATGGCGCGGCGCGCGGCGAAGATGTCGCGCGCCTCCTCCGGCGTGGGCGAGGCGATGACGGCGCCGCGATTGGGGCGCAGCTCGATGATGTGGTCGTGCGCCAGCCGTTGCAGCGCCTTGCGCACGGTGGTGCGGCTGACCTGATAGAGCTCGCAGAAATCGGCTTCGCCCAGATGGGTGCCGGGCGGCAGGCGGTGGCTCATGACGGCGTTGACGACGGCGCGGTAGATGCGCATGTCGACGCCGTTGGTGCCGCGCTTGAGCGGCGTGTCTTTGCCCGTTGCCTGCGCGGCCGGTTCGGCCTTGCCTGCGCTGGCGCGTTTGCCTTGTGGGCGTGCGGAACTGGTGGATGACATCTATTGAATCTCCGTTGGATACACATGCCCATATAAGCAGGAAGTGTGCTCACGCCGGCGGCTGCTTTGTGTACAACCCGGGAGGTGCCGCGCACGTTTTTGGTGATGTTTTCGTCATCTTTAGTGCGCGGTGTCGTCCAAAAGGGCGCGCCGCCCGGGGCCGAGCGTGGCATGTTAATTGCGTCTGGTGGTGTAACTACTTTGTATACGATAAGGACAGCGGATGAAGGAAGCACCCCGTCTGCAGATGCTCGGCATCTCGAAGATCTACCCGTCCGTGGTCGCCAACGCGGACGTCGACCTGACCGTGATGCCCGGCGAGATCCATGCGGTGCTGGGCGAGAACGGCGCCGGCAAAAGCACGCTGATGAAGATCATCTACGGCGTGACGAAGCCCGATGACGGCCAGGTGATCTGGGAGGGACGCCAGGTCCATATCAATTCGCCGCACGACGCGCGCAAGCTGGGCATCGGCATGGTGTTCCAGCACTTCGCGGTGTTCGAGACGCTGACGGTTGCCGAGAACATCGCGCTGGCGCTGGACGAGAAGGTGACGCCGGCCGAACTGGCGCCGCGCATCCGCGCCGTTTCGGAACAATACGGCCTGCCGCTCGATCCGCAGCGGCTGGTGCACAGCATGTCGGTGGGCGAGCGGCAGCGGGTGGAGATCGTGCGCTGCCTGCTGCAGTCGCCACGGCTGCTGATCATGGACGAGCCGACATCCGTGCTGACGCCCGACGCGGTGCTCAAATTGTTCGAATCGCTGCGACGCCTGGCCTCCGAAGGGGTGAGCATCCTGTATATCAGCCACAAGCTCGATGAAATCCAGTCGCTGTGCGACAAGGCGACGGTGCTGCGCGCAGGCCGCGTGTCCGGCACGGCCAACCCGAAACGGGAAAGCGCTCGCTCGCTGGCCGAGTTGATGATCGGGCGCGAGCTGCCGGTGTGCGTCAATACCCCCCGCGCACCGGGCGAAGTGATGCTGTCCATCGACGGCCTGGCGGTCGACAGCGAAGACCCTTTCGGCACGCGGCTCAAGGACATCAACCTGGAACTGCGCGGCGGCGAGATCGTCGGCATCGCCGGGATCTCGGGCAACGGCCAGCAGGAGCTGTTGAAGGCCATCTCCGGGGAGCGGCCGCTGCGCGGTGGCGGTGGCCGCATCCGCCTCGGCACGCTGGACGTCGGTGCGCTCGACGCCGCGCGCCGCCGGCAACTGGGGCTGGGTTTCGTGCCGGAGGAGCGGCTGGGACGCGGCGCGGCGCCGGAGCTGTCGCTGGCCGATAACGCGCTGCTGACCGGCTATTTGCCGGCCGCCAACACCGGCATGGTGAAAAACGGCCTGATACAGCGCGGCGCGGTGCGCGACTTCGCGCGCAAGGTGATTGCCCGCTTCAACGTCAAGTGCGGCGGCGACGGTTCGGCCGCTTCCAGCCTTTCGGGCGGCAATCTCCAAAAGTTCATCGTCGGCCGCGAGATCGCGCTGGCGCCGAAGGTGATGGTGTTCGCGCAGCCGACATGGGGCGTGGACGTCGGCGCCGCCATGCTGATACGCCAGGCCATCCTCGACATGCGCGACCAGGGCGTGGCGGTACTGGTCCTGTCCGAGGAGCTCGACGAATTATTCATGCTGAGCGACCGCATCGCGGTGCTGGCCGACGGCCGCCTGTCGCGCGCCGTGCCGGCCGCCGGCACCAGCATCAACCAGATCGGCGTGTGGATGAGCGGCGATTTCGACTACCAGGGAGCGGACCATGTCCAGGCTTGAAAAACGTCCGGAACCTTCGCGCCGCATGATGCTGGCGTCGCCGCTGATCGCGGCGGCGGCCATGCTGCTGACCGGCTCCGTGCTGTTCTTCTTTCTCGGACAGGAGCCGCTGCACGCCTTCCATGTCTACTTCATCAAGCCGTGGACCACCATGTACGGCGTCGGCGAGTTGCTGCTGAAGGCGACGCCGCTGATCCTGTGCGGCGTGGGGCTGGCGATCGGTTTCCGCGCCAACGTCGCCAACATCGGCGCCGATGGCCAACTGACCGTCGGCGCGATCGCCGCCGGCGCCGTGGCGCTTTACTTCGACCAGGTCGAGGCTTGGTGGGTGCTGCCGCTGATGCTGGCCGCCGGCGCGCTGGGCGGCATGCTGTGGGCGGCGATACCGGCGCTGCTGCGCACCCGCTTCAACACCAGCGAAATCCTGGTCAGCCTGATGCTGGTGTACGTGGCCTACCATCTACTGAGTTATCTGGTGCACGGACCGATGCGCGATCCGGACGGCTTCAATTTCCCGCAGTCGAAGATGTTCGGCGAGTCGGCCACCTTGCCGCTGCTGGTGGAGGGCTTGCGCGTCAACGCCGCCTTCATCCTGTCGCTGGTCGCGGCGGCGGCGGCCTGGTTCTTCTGCAAGCACACCTTCGCCGGCTACCGCATGCAGGTCAGCGGCATGGCGCCGGCCGCCGCGCTGTACGCGGGCTTCAGCGAACCGCGCAACGTGTGGCTGGCGTTCATGGTCAGCGGCGCGCTGGCAGGCGTGGCCGGCGTCGGCGAGGTGGCCGGCCCGCTGGGGCAGATGCAGCCGTCGGTGTCGGCCGGTTACGGTTTCGCGGCGATCATCGTCGCCTATGTCGGGCGCCTGCATCCGTTGGGCGTGGTGTTGTCGGCGTTGTTGATGTCGCTGCTGTACATCGGCGGCGAGACGGCGCAGATCGAGCTGCAGGTGCCGTCCGCGATCACCGGCATGTTCCAGGGGCTGCTGCTGTTTTACCTGCTGGCGGCCGACCTGTTCATCCACTACCGGTTCAAACCGCGCAAGCGCCCCGTCCCCGTAACCACCGCCGCCGCTGGAGAAGCCGCATGATCGATACCGCGCTGTTAATCGCCTTCCTCGCCAGCACGGCGGGCGCCGCCACGCCGCTGGTGGTGGCCTCGATGGGCGAGCTGGTGACCGAACGTTCCGGCGTGCTCAATCTGGGCATGGAGGGCATGATGCTGGTCGGCGCCGTGACGGGCTTCGGCGTCACGCTGGCCACCGGCCAGATGTGGCTCGGTCTTGTCGCGGCGATGGCGGCGGGGATGCTGATGTCGCTGATCTTCGGCTTCCTGGTGCTGACATTGCAGACCAACCAGGTGGCCACCGGCCTGGCGCTGACCTTGTTCGGCATCGGCGTCTCCGCGTTCATGGGGCGTGGTTTCGTCGGACAGACGGTGGAGCGCATGCCGCAACTGACCTTCCCGCTGCTGTCGGAGATTCCGTTCGTCGGCCCGTTGCTATTCCGCTTCGACGGCATGGTGTACGCGTCGGTGGCGCTGGTGGTGTCGATCGGCTGGATGCTGGCGCGCACCCGCCTGGGACTGGTGATACGCGCCGTCGGCGAGTCGCCGCACAGCGCCCACGCGATCGGCTTTCCGGTCATCGCGCTGCGCTACGGCACGGTGCTGTTCGGCGGCGCCATGGCCGGCCTGGGCGGCGCCTATCTGTCGCTGGCGCTGACGCCGATGTGGGTCGAGGGCATGACGGCGGGACGCGGCTGGATCGCGCTGGCGCAGGTGGTGTTCGCGACGTGGAAGCCGCGCGGCGTGCTGGTGGGCGCCTACCTGTTCGGCGGCGTGACGGTGCTGCAGTTCCACGGCCAGGGCCTGGGACTGGCGATCCCGTCGGAGTTCCTGTCGATGCTGCCTTATCTGGCCACCATTGTTGTGTTGGTGATTATCTGTCGTAATCCGCAGACAATCTTGCTCAACAAACCAATGTCGCTGGGGCAGAACTTCAAGGCCGATTGATCTGTTGTTTCGATGCAGCAAACCGGCTTCTTGCTTGTCTTAAACCCGCAGTTGAAACAATTGGAGAGAATTTAACCAAAGGTTTCATTTTATGCTGGCCCTTATCTAGCGGTGGCGGCCTCGCCGCCGTTCCGCGACGGCCCCCAGCCCCCGGTTCGTCCATGTCCAAAGTTTTATCCATAAAACCTATGAGGGATGGGCCATGCGCACCAATACTCCAGTCACCCAAAACGAATACATCATGGAGGATGGCAAGACCATCGTCTCCAGCACGGACTTGCAGGGCAATATCAACTACGCCAACCCCTATTTCATCGAAGTGAGCGGCTTCACCGAGGAAGAGCTGATGGGCGCGCCGCAGAACATCGTGCGCCATCCGGACATGCCGGTCGAGGCCTTCGCCGACCTGTGGGCGACCATCAAGGACGGCATGCCATGGACCGGCCTGGTGAAGAACCGCTGCAAGAACGGCGACTACTATTGGGTACTGGCCAACGTCACGCCGGTGATCGAGCACGGCAAGCCGGTCGGCTATCTGTCGGTGCGCACCAAGCCCACGCGCGAGCAGGTGCGCGCGGCGGACGAGCTGTACCGGCAGTTCAAGGCCGGCAATCCGCGCCGCATGCGCATCGTCAACGGCAAGGGCGTGTCGACCGGGATCGCAGCCCGCCTGTCGGGGTTGATGAAGATGTCGCTGGCGACGCAGATCGGCCTGGCCTGCGCGCTGGTGGGCGGGACCTTGGCCTTGCTGGCCGCCTGCCTGCTGGGCATGGGCGGTGCCACCTTGGCCGGCGCGAGCGGCTGGCTGGGAGGCTTGGCGTTGCTGTCGACGGCGGCCATGGCGCTGTTCGGCCGCAGCCTGTATCTGCATGTGGCGCTGCCGCTGGGGCACGCGACCAAGGCGGCGCGCATGATGGCCGGTGGCGACCTGACGGCCACCATCGAGGTGCCCCGCGACGACGAGGTGGGCCGCCTGCTGGCGGCGCTGCGCCAGACCAATATCAACCTGCACAGCATCATCGGCGACGTGCGCGCCAACTTCGACGAGATCTCGCAGGCCACCGGCGAGATTGCCAACGGCAACCTGGACCTGTCGGGCCGCACCGAGTCGCAGGCGTCGAGCCTGCAGCAGACCGCCGCCAGCATGGAGCAGCTGACGTCGACCGTGCAGCAGAGCGCGACCAACGTGGCCAGCGCCAACGACCTGGCCGACCACGCGAAACAGGTGGCGGCGCAGGGCGGCAGCATCGTCTCGCAGGTGGTGTCGACGATGGGCGACATCAGCGCCTCGTCGAACAAGATCCTCGACATCATCGGCCTGATCGACGGCATCGCCTTCCAGACCAATATCCTGGCGCTCAACGCGGCGGTGGAGGCGGCCCGCGCCGGCGAGCAGGGGCGCGGCTTCGCCGTCGTCGCCAGCGAGGTGCGCGGGCTGGCGCAGCGCTCGGCCACGGCCGCCAAGGAGATCAAGACGCTGATCGACATGTCGATCTCCAAGGTGCAGGCCGGCACGGTGCTGACCAACAGCGCCGGCGTGACCATGGGCGAGGTGATCGAGTCGGTCAGCAAGGTATCGGCGGTGATGGGGGAGATCTCCAATTCCACGCGCGAGCAGAGCACCGGAATCGGCCAGGTCAACCAGGCGGTGATCCAGATCGACGACATCACGCAGCAGAACGCGGCGCTGGTGGAGCAGGCCGCTGCGGCGGCGGGCAACCTGGCGCAGCAGACGCGCTGCGTGTCGCAGGCGATCGCGGTGTTCAAGCTGCAAAACGCCAAGCGCGCGGCGCGCGCGCCGATGGCGGTGGCACCGGTTAAGGCCGCGCCCAAGTCCAAGCTCAAGCTGGTCGCGCACGGGTGATCGATCCGGGCGGTATCATGCTGGTTTGACGATCTGGAATCGACGGCATGGGTGGCACGGTGACATTGGCGGGGCAGGGTTGGAGTTTCGACGCGGCGGCGCCGGCGACGGTGCTGGAGGCGGCCGAGCGGGCCGGCGTGCGCTTGCCCAGTTCGTGCCGCAACGGCACCTGCCGCACCTGCATCTGCCTGGGCACCGGCGGCACGGTGCGCTACAAGATCGAGTGGCCGGGCCTGAGCCTGGACGAGAAGCGCGAAGGGTATATCTTGCCGTGTGTGGCCGTGGCGGAGGGCGATCTGGTGATCGTGGCGCCGGCGGCAAAGCGTGCCGGCGACCAGGGGCCTGAGCGGACCACGGAAACACGTAGGGCGGATTAGCGAAGCGTAATCGGCCATTTGTGAGCCGCCGACGGCGCCTCCATGGCCGATTACGGCGTTCCGCCTAATCCGCCCTACGTGGATCCGGGGTTTACTTGTGTCAGCGGTCGGTTTACGTTGCCGGCCCCTTGCGCAGGCGGCTCAGCAGCGCGTCGGCCGATTCGCTCAGCGGCACGCCGTGGCGCCGCAACAGCTGGATGTTGAGCACCATGTTCTCCAGCACCAGCTTGGCCGCGACGGCCAGCAACGTCAAATGCTTGTCCTCGTCGCTGAAGTTCTCCATCGCGTCGGCCATCTCGCACAGGTGGTTCGAAATCAATCCCCGCAGATCATGCTCGTCGAACGGCAGGTCGGCGAAATCGATCGGATCCTCCTTCTCCACCTCTTGCATCAGCAGTTCCAGCTCTTGCGGCGTAATCGACATGCGGTGCTCCGGTAGTTGACGCGTTTTCATTTTAGCGAAACCGGCGTCAATCCGCGTTAGAATCTGTGTTGAATCCAGTCGACCAATGAGAAAATAAACATGGCGCAACTGATTTTTACCCAGCAACTGGGTCGATTCATGACCGTGCCGCAGGTGGAGACCGACGCGGCCGATCTCCGAAGTGCCTTGGACCAGGCGTTCGACGCCCATCCGAGGTTGCGCGGTTACGTGCTCGACGACCAGGGTTGCCTGCGCGAGAACGTCGTCATCTTCATCGACGGCCAGCGCACCCGCGAACGCGAACACCTGGACGACGCGCTCGCTCCCCTATCCCAAGTCTATATCTTGCAAGCTTTATCAGGAGGCTGACATGTCCGACCGCGCCTATCTGGCGACCCGCAAAGGGCTGTTCGAAGTCTACCGCACGCACGAGGCGTGGCATGTGGACCGGCAGCATTTTCTTGGCGATCCGGTATCGATGGTGCTGCCGGACCGGCGCGACGGCACCCTGTACGCGGCGCTAAGCCTGGGCCATTTCGGCAGCAAGCTACACCGGCTCGATGCGGGCGCGACCGAGTGGACCGAGATCGCGGCGCCGGCGTTTCCGTCCAAGCCGGAAGACAGCGACGACAAGGTCGAGTGGGCCGTCAAGCAGATCTGGTCGCTGGCGGCGGGCGGGCCGGACCAGCCGGGCGTGCTGTGGGCGGGGACCTTGCCGGGCGGCCTGTTCCGCTCGAACGACCGGGGCGACAGTTGGCACCTGGTGGAGCCGCTGTGGAACATTCCCGAGCGCGCGCAATGGATGGGCGGCGGCTACGACGTGCCGGGCATCCACAGCATTTGCGTCGATCCGCGCGACAGCCGCTCGGTGCTGGTGGGCGTGTCCTGCGGCGGCGCCTGGCTGACCAACGACGGCGGCGAGAGCTGGGCGCCGCGCGCCAAGGGCATGGTGGCGACCTATATGCCGCCCGAGCTGGCCGAGGTGGAGGCGGTGCAGGACCCGCACCGCATCGTGCGCTGCGCGGGCGAGCCGGACAAGCTGTGGTGCCAGCATCACAACGGCATCTGGCGCAGCGTCGACAACGGCGCCCACTGGACCGAGGTGCGCGCGGCGCCGCTGTCGAATTTCGGTTTCGCGGTGGCGGTCCATCCGAAGAACGGCGAGACCGCGTGGTTCGTGCCGGCCGAGGCCGACAGCAAGCGCGTGCCGCCGCGCGCGGCGCTGGCCGTCACCCGCACCATCGATGGCGGCGGGAGCTTCACCGCGTGGCGCGGCGGCCTGCCGCAGCAGCATTGCTACGACCTGGTCTACCGGCACGGGCTGGCGGTCAGCGACGACGGCCAATTATTGCTGATGGGCTCGACGACCGGCGGCGCCTGGCTGTCGGAGGACGGCGGCGGACAGTGGCAAACCATCTCCACCACCTTGCCGCCGATTTACGCGGTCAGCTTCGCTTAGCGCTCAGGTGGCCTCGCGGCCGTAGTAGGCCAGGAACATGTCGACGGTGGCGTCGAGCACCTTCTGCTGCGTCGCCTTGTCCAGCGGCGGCTGGTTGAGCGTGACCTGCGGCCAGAAGGCGAAGGTTTTGAGCTGTCCTTGCAGCATCTGCGAGGCCAGCGCCGGGTCGGCATCGCGCAGCTTGCCGTCGGCCTGCGCCGCGCGCAGCCATTGCGTGACGGCTTCCTCCTTGGCGCTCAGCCGCGCCACCATCTCGTGCGCGCGCGCCGGCGAGTGGATCGTCTCGGCGATCGCCACGCGCGCCAGATCGAGGAAGTAGGCATCCTGCAGCATCGCCATCTTCTTGCCCAGAATCTCCATCAGCTGTTGCCGTAGCGGTAACTCCGGCACGTACGGCGTTTCCATCAATGCGGCCGTGCTGGTCCACAACTGATGCAATATTTGCGCGAACAGTTCGTCTTTACTGGGGAAGTGGTTGTAGACGGTGCGCTTCGATACCCCGGCGGTGGCGGCGATCTTGTCCATGCTGGTCGCCTCGAAGCCGCTGGCGCGGAATTCGGCGATGGCGGCGTCGACGACGGCCTGGCGCTTACGGTCGGTGAGCTTGAGGGGAAGGTTCATGGCATTTATTTTACACCGTCTGGTTTACTTTTTCAAAAAATGGAACTACACTGTGTAGTGTACATTATTCGTCCTGGAGCCTTCCGATGACTTATCAAACAGCTATCGCCAAATCCCCCGCCGGTCTCGACGGCCTTGACGGCCTGTCCGTGCCCACCGCCCCGCGCACGCGCACCGGCAAGTTCCGCAATCCGGTCAAGATGCACGCGATGGGCCTGATGCAAGGCCTGGGCCTGATGTTGCGGGTGCTGTTCGACAAGCCGGCCGACACCGTGCCACGCCAGGCCATTCCCGTTCACGCGATCACGCAGCGCCAGTTATTGGATGCTCCGGATCGCACTTTGTTCCGCCTCGGCCACTCGACGGTGCTGCTTAAGCTCAACGGCAGCTTCTGGCTGACCGATCCGGTGTTCTCCGAGCGCGCCTCGCCGGTGCAGTGGGCAGGTCCGAAGCGCTTCCACAAGCCGCCGATCAGCATCGAGGAGCTGCCGCCAATCAAGGGCATCATCCTGTCGCACGACCATTACGACCATCTGGACAAGGCTGCAGTGATCAAGCTGGCCGCCAAGACCGAGCACTTCATCACCCCGCTCGGCGTGGGCGACCGCCTGGTCGCCTGGGGCATTCCGCGCGCCAAGGTGCGGCAGCTGAGCTGGTGGCAGAGCACCCAGGTCGCCGGCCTCAAGCTGGTCGCCACGCCGGCCCAGCATTTCTCGGGTCGCGGCCTGAACGACCGTAACAAGACGCTGTGGGCGTCGTTCGTTATCGAGGACCGTGGCCTGAAGGTGTTTTTCAGCGGCGATAGCGGTTATTTCGATGGATTCAAGGAGATCGGGCGCAAATTCGGTCCGTTCGACCTGACCATGGTGGAGACCGGCGCCTACGATCCGCAATGGCCGGACGTCCATATGCAGCCGGAGGAATCGTTGCAGGCGCATATAGACTTGCAGGGCAAGGTCATGATGCCGATCCATAACGGCACCTTCGATCTGTCGATGCACGCGTGGCACGATCCGTTCAGCCGCATCGCGGAATTGGCGGGCGAGCGCCGGCTACCGCTGGCGACGCCGGAGATCGGCCTCGCGCTCGATATCACGCGGCCGGCGCTGGATGGCAAATGGTGGGTGCCGCTGGTGGAGCGGGAAACGGCGGCGGCCGAAGCCGCGGCGGCGGGCGCTTAGGCTCGGCGGCGGGCGCTTAGGCTCGGCGCCTAGGCGGTAACGTTTATCAGCTTGCCGATGGTTTGTCCCTGGGCGTTCAGCTGAGGCCTGGCCGCCAGTATTTGCTCGGCGCGGTTGGGACGTTCGATCGCGCCGCTCAGCGCGGCCCCCAGCTGGATGGCGGACGACGACCTCGCCGGGGCCTGCTGTTGCTGCGCCTGGGTGCTTTGCCGCTGGGTGTCGGCCAGGGTTTGCCGGTCTTGCGCCAGTTGGCTCCGGCTCTGTTCCAGCCGGTCGGCGTCCCGGTTCACGCGTGACTGGCCCTGTTGCACTTGCCGTTCAGCTTGTGCGACCGACGCTTGCAGTGTGTTGACGGACGTTAAGGTGGCCACAATATTCCCCTGGTTACAAAACGCTGGACGCGATGATGCAGAATTGACATCAATGCCTGAAGATTAGGCGATGGCGGACCAAAAGGCAAGGACGGCCGAGTGTTGTATTTCTCAATGGTGGCAGCGATCACTGTGGCGGCAGACTCATCCGCGCCGCTATAATCAATGATCAACATTGAGCGTTTCTTATGAATCTCCAGCTCCTCGCAAAGTTCCTCGGCATGTCGAAGACCACTGTGAGCCGGGCGTTAAACGGTTACCCTGAGGTCAACGTCCGCACGCGCGAGCGCGTTTTGAAGGCCGCCAAGGAGGCCGGCTACCAGCCCAATCCGCTCGCGCGCAGCCTGGCGCTGGGCCGCACGAATGTCTTTGGCATCATCTATCCGCTGTTGCCTTCGGACCTGGGCGATCCGATGTTCCTGGACGTGGTGTCCGGCATGTCGGCCGCGCTCGAGGAGGTCGGCAAGAACCTGATCATCGCGCCGGTGTCGCCCAACGCCGAGCAGCGCTCCTACCAGCAGACCGTGCTGGGACGCCGCGTCGACGGCTTGGTGGTGGCCCGCACCCTGGTGCGCGACGAGCGCGTCGCCTTTCTGAGCAAGTCCAAGTTCCCGTTCGTCGCCTACGGCCGCACCGAGCTCGACGCGCCTTACGCGTGGTTCGACTATGACAACGCCTCCGGCACCAGCATGGCGATGGAGCGCTTGCTGGCGTGGGGGCACAAGCGCGTGGCCTTGATCAGCGCGCCGCTGGAGATGAACTTCGCGCGCCAGCGCCGGGACAGTTTCGTCGCCTCGATGGCGGCGGCCGGTCTGGCGGTCGATCCGCGCTACTTAATCGAGAGCAAGCTGGACCGGCGCAGCGGTTACCAGGCGATGCAGCAGTTGCTGGCGTGCTCGCCGCGTCCGAGCGCCGTCATCGTCGACAACAACATCGCCGGCATCGGCGCGGTGCGCGCGTTGCGCGACGCCGGCGTGGAAATGGGCAAGGAAATGTCCATCATCGTCTGGGGCAGCATGGCGGACACGCTGGCCGGCGCCAACGTCACCACCATCGACCAGCCGGAGCCGACCAAGGCCGGCGCGCGCATGATCCAGATGCTGCTGGCGCTGATCGACGGTACGCCGGCCGGCGAATTGCACGAACTGTGGCAGCCGGTGTTTTTGGCCGGCACGACGGTCGGACCGTGCCTGCCGCTGTGACCCTATCCGAAATGCGAGAGGAAGGCAAGGCGCGCCTCGCCTTTAGTTGCCTACGGTGTTACACGCTCTGCCGGCAGATGAAACAAGACGGTTGCTTTTAGTTGTTCCGCGTACTTGTACAAGTCATCCAAGTGCTCTAGCACAACGCGTTCCTCTTCCTTTTTATCGTTGAAGAGACCCAACGACAATTTTTGAAGATTGTTGAATCGTAAACGGCAAACCGGTTTGCGGTTATTGTCATCCAGCAGAATAGCGCAATAACTCTGCGAGTCGCGCATGACGATTCTGCGGGGATTCACGACATCGCGAAGAATCGACCGAATCATGTGGAGACCCTCGATCTCTTCAGCGGTGGTGACGATCAGCGCTTCCTCCAAGCCCGGAGGTACCATGACCGGAGCTTGCTCTTGTATGGGCGAGGACTCGGGGGTCATCGCACCTTTGAGGCGGTCGTTGATGCGTTCACCGAGCAATTGTTCGAAGGCTCTCTTGGTAATGATCGTGAACTGGTCCTTGACGGTCGGCGTGAAGCGCTTGCCGGCGAGCAGGTCCGACGATAGTAAGCGGACGAAGTCTTCCGCTGGATTGGTCATCCACTCCGCAAGCCGATTCTGAATTGCACGGGTATATTTCAAATCGTTCGCTGTGGTGAGTATGGTGTCGAGATCAAACATCGTCTTGGCGAATTTTTTCAGTTCATCGACGTCACGCTCTTTGAAGTCCAGGATATTGAATTCAAAAAACGGCTTTTCATCCATCTTGTTTGGTTGTTCAAGATCGGTGAAAAATTTGTAGGTAAGACCGTTCGTGAGCACGCCAAACCGTGCTTCGGTCACATGGAAATACCGGAACAGCTGGCTGGCGTGATTGATGTGAAGATCCGCACCGCTCTTTTTGCACTCAAAAAGCATAATCGGCTTACCATCGCGCAAAACGGCGTAGTCCACTTTTTCGCCTTTTTTGGTACCGACGTCAGCGACGAGTTCGGGCGTGACTTCCGAAGGATCAAAGACGTTGTATCCCAGCAGTTGGATGAACGGCATGATCATCGCATTCTTCGTTGCCTCCTCCGTTTGAATCATGTCCTTCGCGGCGGCGACGCGCGTCGCCAGTGCTCTGAGCTGATCGATCAGATCCATCTTGACCCCCTAGTCTGGTTTTAATTTGAACGGATGCGTTTATTGCCCTTCAAGGATAGTCTTGCATATTTTATAAAAACATAGCAATAAATAAATTATCTATTTCAATGGAAGTTGACTATTGGATTTATGCGCCACCGTAGCGGTACCCTTGGAAATTCAGGGGGCGCTTATCAGGAGTAGAGCTGCCGACATAAACTCCTTGTGGTAAACCGTCTCTTTTGGCTTCTCTTTTCTTCTTCTTTGCCCGGATTTTGGCTCTTTTCTAAGTTAGCGATCTAAAAAGAGGAAAAGAGAAGAAAAGAGATAAGAAAAGCGAACGTTTACCACAGTGAGGGTGCGGTGCTCTGCATCGACTGACTTCGGCTGTTGGGGATTCAGCTCGGATATGTCCGGCGCGACTTATCGTATTGCCGTGGCTTCGATCTCGAACAACATGCCGTCCAGCGCCAGGCGCGGGACCGGGATCAGCGTGCAGGCGGGGGCGGGATTGTCGCCCCATGCGGCGCTCAGCGAGGCGCCGAAGATGCGCAGCCGTTCCTCGCTATGGTCCACGATCAGCACCGTAAGCTTGGCGACGTTGGCGAGCCTGGCGCCGGCCGCGTCCAACGCCGTTTGCAGGTTGCTCAACGCCTGCTTCACCTGTGTTTCGAAGTCTTCCGACAGTACGCCATCGGCGTTTTCGCCGCCTTGGCCGGCGATGTAGATGATGCTGGCCGGCGCTTGGGCGACGACCACGTGGCTGTAACCGTTGGGACGCGGGTCGTACAAACCAGGTGGGTTGATGAAGGAAAGCTGGGTCATGGCGGCCTTTCGTGTGAGAAGTGTGCGAACACTATAAAATCTCAACTTAACTTGAGGTCAAGGATTTTATATGGCGGCTCCTCCGAAGGAACTGGGCGTCGGCGATTTGGCCGAGCGCGCCGGCGTGGCCGTATCTGCGCTGCATTTTTATGAGGCCAAGGGCTTGATCCATTCCGTGCGCTCCGGCGGCAATCAGCGGCGCTATGCGCGCTCGGTGCTGCGCCGGCTGGCCGTGATCAAGGTGGCGCAGCGGGTGGGCATGCCGCTCGCCGCCATCGCCGAGGCGTTGAATGCGCTGCCGTCGGGACGCACGCCCACCGTGGCGGATTGGCGCCGGCTGTCGGCGACGTGGAAACTGGAGTTGGAGGAGCGTATCCGGACGTTGACGCAGTTGCGCGATCAGCTGGACGGATGCATCGGTTGCGGGTGTTTGTCGTTGAAGGCTTGTCCGCTTCGCAATGCGCAGGATGCGTTGGCCCGGGAGGGGGCGGGGCCGCACTTTAAGCCGTAGCGGCGATGTCGGCCTGCCGGTTTTGCGCCTGCTATGACGCGTGCATGGCGGATTACGCTGCGCTAATCCGCCCTACGTGTCTCCGCGTCGTGCCGGGGTGGGCGGCTTGCGATGCCACTCCCCCTTCATTTTGCTTACATGTTGCGGCGGTATTGGCCGCCGACTTCGAACAGCGCCGTCGTGATCTGCCCCAGCGAGCAGACGCGCACCGCTTCCATCAGCTTCTCAAACACGTTTTCGTTGTCGATCGCGGCTTGCTGCAATGCTGCCAGCGCCTGCGGTGCGTGCGCCGCGTGACGCTTGTGGAACTCCTCCAGCCGCTTGAGCTGCGATTGCTTTTCGTCGTCGGTGGAGCGGGCCAGTTCGATCTTCTGCGGCTCGCCGGCCGCCTTCGGATTGCGGAAGGTGTTGACGCCGATGATGGGCAAGGTGCCGTCGTGCTTCTGGTGCTCGTACAGCATCGACTCTTCCTGGATCTTGCCGCGCTGGTAGCCGGTCTCCATCGCGCCCAGCACGCCGCCACGCTCGGCGATGCGCTCGAACTCCTGCAACACCGCTTCTTCCACCAAGTCCGTCAGCTCCTCCATGATGAACGAGCCCTGGTTCGGGTTCTCGTTCTTGGCCAGTCCCCATTCGCGGTTGATGATCAGTTGAATCGCCAGGGCCCTGCGCACCGATTCGTCGGTCGGCGTGGTGATCGCTTCGTCGTAGGCGTTGGTGTGCAGCGAGTTGCAGTTGTCGTAGATGGCGATCAGCGCCTGCAAGGTGGTGCGGATGTCGTTGAAGTCGATCTCCTGCGCGTGCAACGAGCGGCCCGATGTCTGCACGTGGTACTTGAGCTTTTGCGAGCGGTCGTTGGCGCCGTACTTGTCGCGCATCGCCACCGCCCACAGGCGGCGGGCGACGCGGCCCAGCACCGTGTATTCCGGGTCCATGCCGTTGGAGAAGAAGAACGACAGGTTGGGGGCGAAGTCGTCGATGTTCATGCCGCGTGCCAGATAGGCTTCGACGAACGTGAAGCCGTTCGACAAAGTGAACGCCAGCTGCGAGATCGGGTTCGCGCCCGCTTCGGCGATGTGATAGCCGGAGATCGATACCGAGTAGAAGTTGCGCACCTGGTGCTCGACGAAGTATTGCTGGATGTCGCCCATCACCTTGAGCGAGAATTCGGTGGAGAAGATGCAGGTGTTCTGGCCCTGGTCTTCCTTCAGGATGTCGGCCTGCACTGTGCCGCGCACGTTTTGCAGCACCCATTCGCGCAGCTTGGCCGCTTCGTCGGCGTCCGGCTGGCGCTTGTTTTCTTCGACGAAGCGGTCGATCTGCTGGTCGACGGCGGTGTTCATGAACATCGCCAGGATGGTCGGCGCCGGGCCGTTGATGGTCATCGAGACCGACGTGCTCGGGCTGCACAGGTTGAAGCCGTCGTACAGCACCTTCATGTCGTCCAGGGTGGCGATGGAGACGCCGGAGTTGCCGACCTTGCCGTAGATGTCCGGACGCGGCGCCGGATCGGCGCCATACAATGTCACCGAGTCGAAAGCGGTCGACAGGCGCTTGGCGTCCATGCCGGTGGAGACCAGCTTGAAGCGGCGGTTGGTGCGGAAGGCGTCGCCTTCGCCGGCGAACATGCGCGTCGGGTCTTCGCCCTCGCGTTTGAACGGGAACACGCCGGCCGTGAACGGGAACGAGCCGGGGACATTCTCCAGCATCAGGAAGCGCAGGATTTCGCCGTGGTCTTCGTAGCGGGGCAGGGCGACCTTGCGGATCTTGGTGCCGGACAGCGTGTGCTGCACCAGGCGGGTACGGATTTCCTTGTCGCGGATTTTGACGACGTAGTCGTCGCCGGCATACGCGGCCTGCATTTCCGGCCAGCCGGCCAGCAGTTTCTTGGCACCGGCGTCCATCGCCGCTTCGCGGTCGGCGATCACCTCATTTAGCACACCGTCGAAATCGGCGGTTTTCCGCGCCATGGCCAGCATGCGTTTGGATTCGGTCAGCTGCTGGCGTTCGCGCGCCAAGGTTACCTGCTTGCGCGTGAAGCGGTGGTAGCCGCGCACGGTGTCGGCGATCTCCGCCAGGTAGCGTGCGCGCGCCGGCGGCACGATCACGTTCTTACCGCTGGAGTGGCGCAGCGCGACCGCCGGCAGTTTGCCCGGCCTGGTCGGCAGGCCGAATTGCGCCAGCTTCGGCAACAGGCCCTGATACAGCGCGGTGACGCCGTCGTCGTTGAAGCGCGAGGCCTGCGTGCCGTAGACCGGCATCTCCTCGGGGCGTTGGCTCCACAGCTCGCGGTTGCGCTGGTACTGCTTGGCGACGTCGCGCAGCGCGTCCTGCGATCCCTTGCGATCGAACTTGTTGATGGCGATGAAGTCGGCGAAATCGAGCATGTCGATTTTTTCCAGCTGCGAGGCAGCGCCGAATTCGGGCGTCATCACATACATCGACACGTCCACGTGCGGCACGATGGCGGCGTCGCCCTGGCCGATGCCGGAGGTTTCGACGATGACCAGGTCGAAGCCCGCCACCTTGCATGCGGCGATGACGTCCGGCAGCGCCTCGGAGATTTCGGAGCCCGCCTCGCGCGTGGCCAGCGACCGCATGAACACGCGCGTCTGGGGTTGACCGTTGGCGGCCCACGGATTGATCGCGTTCATGCGGATACGGTCGCCCAGCAGAGCGCCGCCGGATTTGCGGCGCGACGGGTCGATCGAGATGATGGCGATGTTGAGCGCGTCGGCCTGGTCGAGGCGGATACGGCGTATGAGTTCATCGGTCAGCGACGATTTGCCGGCGCCGCCGGTGCCGGTGATGCCCAGGGTCGGCACGGGCAGGTCCTCGGCGGCGGCCATTAGCTCCGTGCGCAGCGCCGGCGCGGCCTTGTCGTTTTCCAGCGCGGTGATCAACTGCGCCAGCGGGCGGTGGCGCGAGGCCACATCGCCTTCGCGCAGCGGCGCCAGCGACGTCGGGGAATACTGCGACAGGTCGATGTCGCACTGCCGCACCATCCATTGGATCATGCCGACAAGCCCCATGCGCTGGCCGTCCTCCGGACTGAAAATCCGGGTGACGCCGTACGCATGCAGGTCGGCGATTTCGTCGGGGACGATGACGCCGCCGCCGCCGCCGAACACCTTGATATGCGCGCCGCCGCGCTGGCGCAGCAGGTCGATCATGTACTTGAAGTATTCGACATGGCCGCCCTGGTAGCTGGAGATGGCGATGCCCTGCACGTCCTCCGCCAGCGCGGCGGTGACCACCTCGTCGACCGAGCGGTTATGGCCCAGATGGACCACCTCCACGCCGTTCGATTGCAGGATGCGGCGCATGATGTTGATCGAGGCGTCGTGACCGTCGAACAGCGAGGCGGCGGTGACGAAACGGATTTTGTTGTTCAGGCGCGGCTGGTCCGGCACTGCCGCGATGGTCGGAGCGGAGAGGTCGTTCATGGTGTCCCTTCTATTCTGTGCGTCGATCTGTGTCGTGCGGTATTTATTATATGACGTTTACGTAAACGTAAGCTTAGGCCGCGCGTTGCTGGCTGAATTGCGCCATCAAGCGTGCCTTCTCGGCGTGGAAGACCGCCACCGCCTTCTCCTTCACATGACCGTAGCCGCGTACTTTTTCCGGCAACCCCGCCAGCTCGACGGCCAGCGCGTGGTTTTCCACGGTAAGCCCCCCGATCAAAGCGGTGACCATCCCGCGATATTCGAAGATCAGCGCGCGCTCCATCTTGCGTTCGTCGCTGCGGCCGAAGACATCGAAAGCTCCGCCGCGAAGGCCTTTGAATTTGGCCAGCAGCTTGAAGGCGCTCCACATCCACGAGCCGAATTCCGCCTTGACCAGATGGCCCTTGGCATCCTTCTTGGCGAACAGCGGCGGCGCCAGATTGAATTTGATCGAGAAGTCACCCTCGAACTGCTGTTTGAGCTGTTCGACAAAGCGTCCGTCGGTGTACAGGCGCGCCACCTCGTATTCATCTTTGTACGCCATCAGCTTGAAGTAGTACTTGGCCACGGCGGTCGACAGCTTGTTGCCCAGTCCCAGCGCGGTCTCCCTGGCGCGCACCTGCGACACCAGCTGCTCGTAGGTGGCGGCGTAGGCGGCGTTCTGATACCCGGTCAGGAACTGCACGCGCTTGGCGACGACGTTCTCCAGGCTTTGCGGCATCTGCACCACGATCGCCTGCGTGGGCGTGGCCACGCGCTCGACGCGCTTCAGGTCCACGGCGGCGCGGCGGCCCCACATGAAGCTCTTTTTGTTCGACGCGATGCCGACGCCATTGAGTTCGATGGCGCGCAGCAGCGACGCCTCGGTCAGTGGAATCCGGCCCCGCTGCCAGGCGTAACCGAGCATGAACAGATTGGCGGCGATGGAGTCGCCCATCAGCGCCGTGGCCAGCTTGGTGGCGTCGATGAAATCGGCGGCGCCGGGACCGCCGACCGATTCCTCGATCAGTGCGCGCACCTCCGCCACCGGATACTGCCAGTCGGCGTTTTGCGCGAAGGTGCCGGGTGGCTGTTCGTGCAGGTTGATGACGGCCAGCGTGCGGCCGGGACGCATCTTGGACACCGCGTCGGCGGCGCCTGCCGTCAGCATGTCGCAGCCGAGGATGACATCGGCCTCGCCGGTGGCGATGCGCTGCGCGCGCAGGTGCGCCGGCGTCTTGGCCACTTTCACGTGCGAGGTGACGGAGCCGTTTTTCTGCGACATGCCGGTCATGTCGAGCACCGACGCGCCTTTGCCTTCCAGGTGCGCTGCCATGCCCATCAGGGCGCCGACGGTGATCACGCCGGTGCCGCCGATGCCGTTGATCAGGATGTTGTAGGGTTGTTCGCACGAGGGCAGTTCGGGTTCCGGCAGCGCGCCGAAGCCGTCGTCGGTATTTTCTTTGCTAACACCGGTTTTGGTTTTCTTCAGCGTTCCACCCTCGACGGTGACGAAGCTCGGGCAGAAGCCTTTCACGCACGAGTAGTCCTTGTTGCACGACGATTGATCGATGGTGCGCTTGCGGCCGAACTCCGTTTCCTTCGGCAGGATGGAGGTGCAGTTCGACTGCACGCCGCAGTCGCCGCAGCCTTCGCACACGGCTTCGTTGATGACCATGCGCCTGGCCGGGTCGGGGTACTCGCCTTTCTTGCGGCGGCGGCGCTTCTCGGCCGCGCAGGTCTGGTCGTAGATCAGCACCGACACGCCTTCGACTTCGCGCAGTTCGCGCTGGACGGCGTCCATGTCCTTGCGGTCGTGCAGGCTGACCAGCGACGGCAGGGCGCCACGGTCGGTGTAGCGCCCCAGGTCCTCGGTCACCAGCGCGATGCGTTTGACGCCTTCGGCCGCCATCTGCTGCGCGATCATCGGCACCGACGTGATGCCGTCGACCGGCTGCCCGCCCGTCATCGCCACCGCGTCGTTGTACAGGATCTTGTAGGTCATGTTGACCCTGGCCGCCACCGCCGCGCGGATCGCCAGATACCCGGAATGGAAATAGGTGCCGTCGCCGAGGTTCTGGAACACGTGCGGAATCTTCGAGAACGCGGCCTGGCCGATCCACGGCGCGCCTTCGCCGCCCATGTGCGTGGTCAGCTTGTTGAACTCCGGGTAGATCGATGTCGCCATCACGTGGCAGCCGATGCCGGCCAGCGCCAGGCTGCCTTCCGGGACTTTGGTGGAGGTGTTGTGCGGGCACCCGGAGCAGTAGAAGGCGGGGCGGAACGGCGTGCTGATGGCCTTCTTCAGCACCGCGTCCTTGGCGTCGAGGAAGGTCAGGCGCGCCTTGATATGGTCGCAGGTGACCGGGTCGGAGATCAGGCGCTTGACGCGCGAGGCGATCACGCGCGCCACCTGCGAGACCGAGAAGTCGGCCTTGGAGGTGAGCAGCCATTCGCCGCGCGGGGCCACCCACTCGCCTTTTTCGTCGAACTTGCCGATCACGCGCGGGCGCACGTCGTCGCGCCAGTTGTACAGTTGTTCCTTCAACTGGTACTCGACGATCTGGCGCTTTTCCTCCACCACCAGGATCTCGTCGAGGCCCTGGGCGAATTCGCGCACGCTGTCCGGTTCCAGCGGCCATGGCATCGCCACCTTGAACAGGCGCAGGCCGACGTCGGCCGCCATTTTCTCGTCGATGCCCAGTTCCTCCAGCGCCTCGAGCACGTCCAGGTACGATTTGCCGGAGGCGATGATGCCCAGCTTCGCGTTCGGGCTGGTGATGGTGGTGTGATTGAGTTTGTTCTCGCGCGCGTAGGCCAGCGCCGCGTAGATTTTATAGTCCTGCATCAGCGCTTCCTGGTTGCGCGCCTGCTGGCCCAGAGGAATGCTGGACAGGCGGGCATTCAGGCCGCCCTCCGGCATGACGAAATCGAGCGGGATCTTGACGTCGACGCGGAACGGATCGGCGTCGACGGAGGCCGACGATTCGACCGTGTCGGCCAGCGCCTTGAAGGCCACCGTGCAGCCGGAAAAGCGCGACATCGCCCAGCCGTGGATGCCCAGGTCCAGGTACTCCTGCACGTTACAGGGATACAGCACGGGGATCATCGACGCCGAAAACAGATGGTCCGACTGGTGCGGTAAGGTCGACGAATAGGCGCCGTGGTCGTCGCCCGCCACCAGCAGCACGCCGCCGTGCTTCGAGGTGCCGGCGTGGTTCATGTGTTTGAAGACGTCGCCGCAGCGGTCCACGCCCGGGCCCTTGCCGTACCACATGGCGAACACGCCGTCGTATTTGGCCTCGCCGATCAAATCGACCTGCTGCGAACCCCAGACGGCGGTGGCCGCCAGATCCTCGTTCACGCCCGGCACGAACTGCACGTGGTGCGCCTCGAGGTGCGGCCTGGCCTTCCACAGGTTTTCGTCGAGGCCGCCGAGCGGCGAGCCGCGGTAGCCGGAAATGAAGCCGGCCGTGTTCAAGCCGGCCGCCTGGTCGCGCACGCGCTGCATCATCGGCAGGCGCACCAGCGCCTGTATGCCCGACAGAAAGATGTCGCCGTGGGTCGCTGTGTATTTGTCGTCGAGGCTGACGGTGGTCAGTCGGGCGCTGTCGTCTCTGGCGGACGTTGCAGGGCCGGGTGCCGTGGTATCGGGCATGGGAGGTCTCCGTTTTTGGTATCAGATCGCGCCTGAACTTGATCACGCCGGGTAGGCGCGCCAGGATCGGGCCAGGGCCGCATGGTGAGCGGAATTGTGCCTAGTATGGGCGCGAGTTGACGTGTACGGAAATAGTGTTTGCCAATCGGGGCATAAGAAAAAGTGATACCCCCTAAAGCAACGAAAGCAACTTTAGGGGAGCGGGGTGGCGCCGGGCCAGGTGCCGGACCGGCAGAGCTGGACGCTGACTTGCTGCACCAGTCGGCTGATGGCGCTGGCGGCGTTGGTCAGGGGGATGTTTTTCGAGGCGCACAGCACCACCGTGCGGGAAATCGCCGGCTGCCGGATCGGATGGGCGCGCATGGTGCCGCGTCGCAGCTCGTCCAGCACCGGCGCCGTCGGCAGCAAGGTCGCACCCATGTCGGCCAGGATCGCCGATTTGAGGATGGCGATGGAGTTGATTTCGATGACGTTCGATAGCTTGAGCCCGGCCGCGCGCACCATGCTTTCGATGCGCGGACGCACGCCGTGCTGCAGCCCCGGCAGGATCAGGGTGGTGCCCAGGGTCTGTTCCAGGGTGAGCGTTTCCTGGCCGAGCGCGAAGGCGGCGTCGGCGCGGCAGATGAAGCGCAGTTCCTCCTCCACCAGCGGGGTGGTGGCGAACTGCGCCAGCTGGCCGTCGTCGAACAGCACGGCCAGGTTGACCCGGCCCGATTTGAGCTGCTCGCTCAGGTTGCCGGTCAGTTCCTCGGTCAGTTGCAGCGTGATTTCCGGATAGGTTGCGCGCGCGGCCGTCAGCAGCGGCAGCGCCAGCGCGCCCGAGATGCTGTGCGGCAGCCCGAGCGTGACGCCTCCGCTGGGCCGCTCCGCCGATTGCGTGACCGCCGAGCGGGCGTCGGCCACCTGCTTGAGGATGGCTTGCGCGTGTTCGTAGAAGATCTTGCCGGCGTCGGTGCTGAGCACGCCCTGCGCCGAGCGGTGCAGCAGTTGCACGCCCAGTTCCTCCTCGAGTTGGCGCAGCTGCTGCGTCAGCGCCGGTTGTGCGACGTGCAACACCAGCGCCGCCCGCGATAGCGAGCCATGGTCGACAATGGCGACAAAATAGCGAAGTTGGCGTAGTTCCATAGTTGCGGCGCAGCGACTGACCCGGGATAGTCATGGACAAAACACATGGTAGCACTTGCAAATATGATCCTGACAGGAAACTATTTGTTATACTCAAATCAAACCCTTCTCCCTCCAGACTTTTCGCGGGTGCATGTATGTTAAAGAAAGTCGACTCATCCCAACTTAAAGTGGGCATGTATATACATGACCTGAGTTGCGACTGGATGACGCACCCGTTTGTCCGCAACCGGTTCTTGCTAACCAGCGAAGATGAAATCCGCAAGATCCTCAACGCTGGCATCCATGACGTTGTCATAGACAGCGGCAAGGGCCTGGACGTGGAGGATGCGCCGTCGCTGGCCGAGGCGCAGGCGGCGACCGAGCGCGAAATCGTTGAAATCGCCGCCAAGTCGCCCGTCGTCACCCGCGTATCGCTGGGCGACGAGATGCGGCGCGCGGTGCAGATTCGTCATCAGGCCTCGACCCTGGTGCGCACGGTGATGCAGGACGCCCGCCTGGGCAAGGCGATCGAACTCGACCAGGTCGAGCCCGTGGTGCAGAGCATCACCGAGTCCATCCTGCGCAATCCGGGCGCGCTGGTAGGGCTGCTGCGGATCAAAACCAAGGACGATTACACCTTTTTGCACTCCGTTAGCGTCTGTACGCTGCTGGTTGCGTTTTGCCGCTCGCGCAACATCGCCGCCGACGTGACCCATCAGGCCGGCCTGGGCGGCTTGTTGCATGACACCGGCAAGGCGCTGGTGCCCGATGCCATCCTCAACAAGCCGGGACCGTTGACCGACGAGGAGTTCGCGATCATCAAGCGCCATCCGCGCGACGGTTATGACATCTTGCGGAAAACGCCGGAGGTGGGTCCCATCCCGCTCGACATCACCCTGCACCACCACGAGCGGCGCGACGGCAGCGGCTATCCCGCCAAGCAGGCCAACGAGCAGATCAGCGAACTGGCGCAAATGGCCGCCATCGTCGATGTCTATGACGCCATCACCGCCGATCGTTGTTATCACAAAGGCATGTCGGCGGCGGCGGCGCTGCGCAAGATCTATGAGTGGAGCAAGTTCCACTTCAACCCGCAGTACGCGCAGGAGTTCATGCGCTGCGTCGGTATTTATCCCGTGGGGACGATGGTGATGCTGGAGTCGGGCCGGCTCGGTGTGGTGATCGAGCCACACGAAACCAATCTGCTGGCGCCCAAGGTCAACGTCTTTTTCAACACCAAGCAGAATCTGTATATCAAGCCGGAAACGGTCGATTTGTCGCGTGGACTGGGATTTGGCGGCGGCGACAAAATCGTCGGCCACGAGTCGGCGGCCAAGTGGAATGTCGACCCGATGCGGTTTTTGACGCTTGCCTAGCGTCTTTTAGCAGCCGATTAGAAAAATTCGGCCGTGTCGTTGGAGGCGGTGGTCTGCAACAGGCCGCCGCTGAGCAGTTCGTCGTAATGGCACACCAGGTTGCGCCCGTGGCTCTTGGCGTAATACAACGCCTGGTCGGCGTGTCCCAGGATGATCACCGGCGCCTCCAGCGCGCTGATGCTGACAAAGCCCACGCTCACCGTCACCTTGCCCACTTGCGGGAAGTCATGCGACGCCACGTTCATGCGGAAGCGCTCGATGATCTTTTTGGCGTTGTCGAGGGTGGTCGAGCGCAGCAGCACGACGAATTCTTCGCCGCCGAAGCGGAATACGCGGTCTTGCGCGCGGAACGACGAGGTGAGCAGGTTGGCGATCAGGATCAGCACCTCATCGCCGTATAAATGGCCGAAACGGTCGTTAACGTGCTTGAAATGGTCCACATCGACCACCGCCAGCCATTGCTTTTCCTCGTCGCCATGCTGGCGGCGCTCGGGCTCGCCCGGCAGCGTGACCGAATCCTGCTCGATGCTGGCGGCCAGCATCTTGGAGAGCTGGTCGTCGAAGGTCTTGCGGTTGAGCAGGCCCGTGAGGGAATCGCGCTCGCTGTAGTCGAGCAGGTTCTGGAAGTTGCGGTAGACGCTGACGATGCCACCGATGATATGGACGGTGTCGCTGGTGTAAGGCGTCGGATTGACGATCTCCAGGCAGGTGTCGGCCTTGTCGCCCAGCCAGATCGGCAGCCACAGCGTGTGCTCGCCGGCCTCGTTGGCGACGTCGGCGCCGGACTCGTGCTGGGCGATGCAGTGCGCCAGCGCCGGGAAATTCTCGATCGGTTCGCCCGGATTGTGCAGGTCGGTGTTGTCGACCATGCAGGCCGGCTCGCCGGCGACGATGATGGCGCGCGCCCGCACGAACACCTTGCCCCGCACGGTGGCCAGCGTCAGCACGCGGGCCTGGCTGGCGCGGGCAAGCTCCTGCACCGCCGAAATCACGGAGATGTCGAGCATCGTGTGATCTCGGTGGCCAGTCATGTCCACCATGTGTTTCAGTAGGGAATCCATTTTCTTCTCTGGAAAATTAACACACAACCTTGCGGTCAGCCACGCTTTTGTTCACGCCTATCAAGCACGATTTCCCTGATAGTCAGGCGCACGGTAAAGTAGCAATACGGGGCCTTTCCAAAGAACAGCTAAGCAGGATAATAGCTTTTTGCAATCAAGGCAATTCTTGTGTGCGAAAAAAATGTTTTTGAAGCACATTGCCACCATTTTCCACAGCGAGGCCTGGCTTGGAATGTTTCCAGCGTACAAGCTTATGGGCGCCGCCGGTTTGACCTAGCCCAGTCACAACGACCGCCGGCCGCGCCCGGACCGCCGAAATAGTTCCGCATGGAAAAACTTGCGGCACGTCAATTCCTTCAAATTTGCTAGTCGTATAGTGATCCCAATGGCGCGGAAACGGCGGTCTGCAGGCCGGCTGTCCGTGTCAGAGGTTTGTTTCTTTAATCGACTCAACTAGGGAGTACATCATGAACTCACTTATCGCAGCAGCAAAGGCGTTTGCGTCGGACGAACAGGGGATCACGGCCATCGAGTACGGCCTGATCGCGGCGACCATGGTCGCCGCGGTGGTCGCCGCGTTCGCCGTCCTGGCGCCGGTATTGCAGACGGCTTTCGACAGCATCAGCCAAGAGATCACCGACGCAACGACGTAAACCGCTTGGCTTTCCAGCCGCCCCCCGGCTGGAAAGCCATTTTTTCGTCCGAAAGCCCCCTATGCCAAACGCCATCGAAGTCATTCTGATCTGTCTGGTCGTGCAGGCGGCGGTGACCGATCTGGCCATGCGCAAGATTCCCAACGTCCTCATACTGAGTGGACTGCTGTTGGCGATGATACTGCATCTGCTCGGCGGACAGGATTGGGCACCCTTGTCGCGCTGGCTCGCCGGCACGTTGGCCGGCTTTTTTTTATTCCTCCCCCTGTATTTGTTGCGTGGCATGGCCGCCGGCGACGTCAAGCTGATGGCCATGGTCGGCGCCTTTGTCGGGCCGCAGGCGGCTTTGCACATCGGCGTGCTGGCCTACCTGATCGGCGGCGTCATGGCCGTGACGATGCTGCTCTGTAGCGGCCGCTGGCGCGAGAGCTGGCGCAATGTCGTGCTGATCTGCAAACCGCTGATGTGGCGCCTGCTCGGCCTGCCGCTGGCTCCCGTGCCGCTGGCCTCGACCAGCAGCGTCGGCGGAATTCCCTATGGCGTGGCCATCGCGCTGGGCACCTGCGGCTTTGTGGCGTGGGCGCATCGCTGATCGGCACGCTTGGTCCGACTTTGCTGCGCATCAATGCCCGCCGGGCACCGCCCGATAAACTTAATTCCTCAATGAAACAATTCAGTCCGCGGAGACCCCCATGCTCAGCCTCGATCCCTCACCCTATGCACCCACCGCGGAGACGGAGCCGGGCCACGCGCTGCCGCCGCAGCCCAAAACCTTGCGCGACACCGGCCTGCCGCAACAACTGATCGTCGAGCTGATCGCCAAGGCCATCTACGTCGGCGGCAGGACCCATTTGCCGGTGCTAACCACCAAGCTGCACCTGTCGATCAACGTGCTGCGCGAGGCGCTCGACTTCCTGGTCGCCGAGCACGTGGCCGAGGTGGCGTGGCGCGGCGAATCCGACATCGACGTCCAGTACCAGTTGACGGCGGCCGGCAAGCAGCGCGCCAGCGGGTGGATGGAGCGCTGCCGCTACGTCGGTCCGGCGCCCGTCGCGCTGGAGGCCTACCGCGCCATGGTGGAACGCCAGGCCGGCCAGGCGCCGCAGCTATGCGCGGACGATCTGGCCGCCGAGTTCTCCGACGATTTTCTGCCGCCTTCGGTGCAGCAAATGCTCGGCGCGGCGATGTACTCGGGACGCACCATGCTGCTCTACGGCCCGTCGGGCGGCGGCAAGTCGACCCTGGCGCGCCGTCTCGGCGCCATGCAGCAAGGCCTGGTGGCCGTGCCGCACGCGCTGATGGTGGGGCAGGACATCATCCAGGTCTACGATCCCGCGCTGCACCGCGCGCCGTTGCCGCGCCAGGTGCGCCAGGCGCCCGAGCGCCGCAGCAGCGATCCGCGCTGGGTACTGTGCCAGCGTCCCGTGGTGGCGCTCGACGGCGACTCGAGCGAGGACATGCTCGATCCGCAGCCGGACACGCCCAACGGCTGCTACCGCGCGCCGCCCCAGCTGATGGCCAACAACGGCCTGCTGATCGTCGATGACCTGGGGCGCCAGCGCATGTCGTCCACCGACTTGTTCAACCGCTTGTCGCAGGCGCAGGAGCTGCAGCGCAGCCGGTTGTCGCTGGCGGGCGGCTACCATTTCAGCGCGCCGTGCCGGATGCGGCTCCTCTTCGCGACAAGCCAGGCGCCGGACGCGCTGCTCGACGCCTCGGCTTTGCGCCGCGTCGGCTACAAGATCGCGGTCGGCGCGCTGAGCGCGGCCAACTACCGCACGCTGTTCCGCCAGCGCTGCCTGAGCGCCGGCGTGGCGTACGACGAGCCGTCGCTGCGCTATCTGATCGACGAACTGCACGCGGGCAGCGGCTTGCCGCTGCTGGCCAGCGGCCCGCAGGAGATCATCGGCCGCATCGTCGATTTCGCCGGCTTCAACGGCGAGCCGCCGCGCCTGGCCGTCGCCACCATCGACCAGGCCTGGAGCAGCATGTTCGCCGGTGGCGCGCAGCCGGCCGCCGTCGGCGGCGGCGACTCCGTTGACCAACTGGTCCAACACATCCTATGAAAAACCGACGCGCACTGTGGATGATGGCGCTGGCCGTCATATTCGGACTGGGGGCGGTGCTGATGGCGTCGCGCTGGCTGCTGCGGCAGACGCCGACGACGGCCAACCGCATCGTGGTGGCCGCCGCCGATGTCAGCCTCGGCCAGCGGCTGACGCCGGAGATGATGAAATCGCTGGACTGGCCGGCCGACAACCTGCCGCGCGGCGCGCTGCACGACTCTTCCAAGCTGGTGGGCCGGGTGTTGAAAACCAGCGTGCTGCGCGACGAACCATTGAGCGAATTGAAGCTGGCGCCGGCCGGCACGGTGGGCGGGCTGTCGGCGCTGATCACCGAAGGCAAGCGGGCCATCACGGTGCGCGTCAACGACGTGGTGGGCGTTGCCGGCTTCGCGTTGCCGGGCAATTTCGTCGACATTCTCGTCAACACGCAGTCGGTGGGTCATGGTAATGGCAACGAGAACGCCATCTCCAAGATCGTGCTGGAACGGATACTGGTGCTGGCCGTCGCCCAGGAGGTGGGGCGCGACGAGACCAAGCCGCGCGTGGTCAACGCCGTCACGCTGGAAGTGACGCCGTCGCAGGCGGAGAACCTGGACCTGGCGCGCAGCGTCGGCACCTTGTCGCTGGTGCTGCGCAACCAGGTCGATCCGCGTCCGGGTGTCACCGACGGCGCCACCAAGTCCTCGCTGCTCGGCGTCGTCGCCAAGCCTGCCGAGCCGGCGCCTGCCCCCGAACCTGCGGCGGCGGCCAAGCCGCGCCCCCAGTTGGCGGCCGCCCCACGCGCGCGCGCTTGCGTCGGCGTTATCGCCGGCACGCAACGCACGCAGGAATGTCTGTGAGGACGTAATGGGAAATCATCTCCACACCTCGACGTTGTTGATACTGGCGGCGGCAACGCTCCCGTCGCAGGCGGTAACCCCGGCCGCGCTGGGACCGGCGACCGCGCCTGCTTCGGCGCCGGCGGCGGCGCCTGTGAGCGCGCCGAAAGCCGCCGCCAAACCCGTCGTTCCGGCCGCCGTCAAATCCGCCCCGGAGTCTCCGGCAGAAGGCAAGGGCCTGCGTTGCAGCGGCCAGGCCGCCGCGCCGGGCAGCATCACGCTGCAGTTGGGGAAGTCGACCTTGATGCGCATGCCCGAGGTGGTGCAGGCGCGCAGCGTCGGCAATCCGGCCTTGCTGCAGGCGATGCTGGTGGCGCCGGATACCTTGTACGTGGTGGGCGTCGATATCGGCACCAGCAACATGATCGTGCAGGGGCGCAGCGGCATGTGCAACGTGATCGAAGTGGTGGTCGGCATCGATCCATCGGCGCTGCAAGCCTCGATCGCCGCGCTGATGCCGGACGAGAAAAACATCCACATCAGCGCCGCCGGCGACACGCTGGTCATCAGCGGCATGGTCGACGACGCGCAGACCGCCGCGCGCGTGCTGGACCTGGCGGCCGCCTTCGTGCGGCGACCGGCGCAGCCCTTGCCGTCCGCCATCGCAGAAAAAGGCGCGCCGGCGCCGGCCACCGAGGCCAAAGCCGGTGGCACGACGGGCGGCACGCGCATCGTCAATTTCCTCAACATCAGCGCGCCGCAGCAGGTCATGCTGGAGGTGAAGATCGCCGAAGTCTCCAAGACGCTGCTCGACAAGCTGGAGGCCGGGCTGCTGGTGAGTGTGGGCGGCGGTGGCTGGCAAACCACGCTGGCGGCGAACTTCTTCAGCGGCACCTTGAAAGGGTTGCTGGGCATGGGCCGCCCGGACGGAAACCGTGTGGGCGTCGAAGCGGACCGGCAGGAAGGCATGGTACGCATCCTCGCCGAACCGACGGTGATGGCGATCAGCGGCCAGGAAGGCAGCTTTCTGGCCGGCGGCAAGATATTCGTCCCGGTCGCGCAGGACAACAACAAGGTGACACTGGAAGAGAAGGAGTTCGGCGTCGGCCTGCGCTTTACGCCGACCGTGCTGGCCGGCGGCCGTATCAACCTGCGGGTGGCGCCGGAAGTGTCGGAGATATCGCGCGAGGGCATAGGCGTCACGGCGGCCGGCTTCTCCGGCGGCGCCGTCCTGCCGCTGATCACGACGCGGCGCGCATCGACCACGGTGGAACTGTTCGATGGCCAGAGCTTCGCCATCGGCGGCCTGATCAAGAACAACCGCACCACCAATATCCATGGCCTGCCGATACTGGGCGAGATACCGGTGCTCGGTGCGCTGTTCCGCAGCACCGACTTCCAGCAGGACCGCACCGAATTGCTGTTCGTGGTCACACCGCACCTGGTGAAGCCGCTGCCGGCCGACTACAAGCTGCCGACCGACGGCGCCACGGCGCCAAGCCGCGCGCGGCTCTTCCTCGGCGGGAAAATGGAAGGCCTGCCGCCGCCGGTACCGGCGCCCATGCCATCCACGGCGCCTTTGCCGTCGACTGAAAAACGTTAATCACCTCTTAGGAATCACTATGCGAATTCTATTCAGCATGCTGGCGGTATGCACGTTGGCCGCCTGCGTCAACACGCCGCTGGGCAACACCACGCCGCAATGGGACAGCCAGTTCGGCAGCAGCACCCGCACCGCCATGGCGCAGCAGATCATCGATCCGAAAGCGCGCCGCAACGCCGATCCGGTGGCCGGCATGAACGGCAAGGCCGCGCACGGCGCCTACGAACGGTACCAGCGCACCTTCAGCGGCACCGCCCCGCAGGCGCCGGCGTTCATGATCAGCAGCGACGCCAAGTAAGGGCCGATCATGAAAGCACTGATGATCAGCAGGGACAGCCTGCTACACGCGGAAATCGCCGCCCAGGGTTCGGCGCGCATGCCGGCGGTGCAGCTGGTGGCGTCGCGCAATGGCCTGCGCGACGCCGTCGAACGCCAGTTGCCGGAGCCGCCGGAGCTGGTGATTTTCGACGCCAGCGACGTCGAACCCGGCGAAGCCGATTTGGTCGAACGCCTGGGCAAGACCTATCCTTCGGCGTCGTTCATGCTGCTGACGCGCGAGCCGCAGCAGGATTTGCTGATCCGCGCGATGCGGGCCGGCATGCGCGAAGTGCTGCAGCTGCCGCTGGTGCACAAGGCCTTCCACGAGTCGATGGACCGCATCGAAGTGGCGGCCGGCGTGAGCCAGATGCGCGACGGGAAGGTGCTGGCCTTCATCTCCTGCAAGGGCGGCAGCGGCGCCACGTTCTTGTCGACCAATTTCGGCTACGCGCTGGCCGCGCTGGCCGACAAGAAGGTGCTGCTGATCGACCTGCACGGCCAGTTCGGCGACGCCACCTTGTACGTGTCGGACCAGAAGCCGGCGATGACGCTGTCCGACATCTGCGGCCAGATCAGCCGGATGGACGGCTCCTTCCTCGATTCCTGCCTGGTGCACGTGGCGTCGAACTTCGGCGTGCTGGCGGCGGCCGACGATCCCAACCACCTGGTCGACATGAAGCCGGAGCACATGGACACCATCCTGCGCGTGGCGCGCCAGCACTACGACTACATCGTGCTCGATGTCGGCCGCCAGATCGACGCCATCTCGCTGCGCGCGCTCGACCAGGCGGACGCCATCTACCCGGTGCTGCAACTGGCGCTGCCGGACATCCGCGACGGCCGCCGCCTGCTGGACATCTTCCGCTCGCTGGGCTATCCGAGCGACCGCACCCGCCTGATCGTCAATCGTTACGAAAAGGGCGGCAAGCTGCGGCTGATGGACCTGGAGCAGGCGCTGGGCGCGGAAGTGATGCACACGGTCCCCAACGACTATATGTCGGCCACGGACTCGGTCAACCAGGGCATACCGGTGCTGCAGCTGTCGCGCAGCAGCGCGGTCGCGCGCAGCCTGGCCGACCTGGTGGAACTGGTGACGGCGCGCCGCGTTTCCGAAAGCAAGGGCCTGTTCGACCGCCTGTTCGGGCGCACCGACAACGATTGATTTCCGGAGCAGAAAATGAGCTTACGCGAGCGTTTGGCCAGCGGCGAAGACGGGCGGCAGGGCAGCAACGGTCCTCCCGGCCTGGCCGCGGCGGCCTACCAGGAACTGAAGAAGAGCATGCACCAGACGATCATGGACCGGATCGATCTGGAGCGCCTGCAGCGGCTCACGCCTGAGCAGTTCAAGCACGAGCTGGCGCTGCTGGTCCAGCGCATCATCGAGGAGGAGCGCATCGTGCTGAATCAGCACGAGCGGCACAACCTCGTGCTGGATATCCAGCACGAGATGCTCGGCTTCGGCCCACTGGAGCCGCTGCTGGCCGATCCAGGCGTGTCGGACATCCTGGTCAACACCCACGCCAAGGTGTATGTCGAGCGCTCCGGCCGGCTGGAGCTGACCAGCGTCACCTTCAACGACAACGCCCACCTGATGAAGATCATCGAGAAGATCGTCTCGCGCGTGGGCCGGCGGGTGGACGAATCGAGTCCGATGGTCGATGCCCGCCTGCCGGATGGCTCGCGCGTGAACGCCATCATCCCGCCGCTGGCGATCGATGGTCCCATCCTGTCGATCCGCCGTTTTTCGGTCAACCCGCTGACGATCGAAAACCTGCTCGACAACCGCAGCCTGACGCCGCCCATGGTGCAGGTGCTCAAGGCGCTGGGCCACGCCAAGATCAACATCCTGATCTCCGGCGGCACCGGCAGCGGCAAGACCACCATGCTCAACGTGCTGTCCGGGTTCATTCCGGCGTCCGAGCGGATCGTCACCATCGAGGACGCGGCCGAGCTGCAAATGCGCCAGCCGCACGTGGTCCGGCTCGAGACGCGCCCGCCCAACATCGAAGGCAAGGGCGAGGTCAATCAGCGCTCGCTGGTGCGCAACGCCCTGCGGATGCGGCCCGACCGCATCATCCTCGGCGAGGTGCGCGGCGCCGAGGCGCTCGACATGCTGCAGGCGATGAACACCGGCCACGAAGGCTCGCTGGCCACCGTCCACTCGAACACGCCGCGCGACGCCCTGGCGCGGCTGGAGAACATGGTCAGCATGGCCGGCGTGAACCTGACCTCGCGCGCCACGCGCCAGCAGATCTGCGCCGCCGTGACGGTGGTGATGCAGGTGTCGCGCCTGACGGACGGCACGCGCAAGCTGGTCAGCCTGCAGGAGGTGACCGGCATGGAAGGGGAGGTGATCGCCATGCACGAGATCTTCCGCTACGAGCAAAAGGGCGTCGACGCCAACGGCAAGGTGCAGGGCGCCTTCTCCGCCACCGGTGTGCGTCCGCGCTTCGCCGAACGCCTGCGCATGTTCGGCGTGCCGGTGCCCGATTCGGTCTTCGATCCCGACCGGATCTACGAGTAAGCGCCGTGGACGGCATCTTCTCAGCCTTCGTGGTGCTGCTGTTCGCGGCCGTGATCCTGCTGGTCGAGGGCGCGTGGCTGTGGTGGTCGGGCGCCCACGGCAGCGGCGCGCGGCGCATCGCCAAGCGGCTACGCTTGATGGCCGAGCGGGGCGAGGGCGGCGTCGAACGTATCGATATCCTCAAACGGCGCACCTACAGCCGCTCGCCGGCGCTGGAAAAGCAGCTGCGCCGCATCGCCCGTCTGGGGACGCTCGACAACCTGCTGCTGCAGGCCGGCGTCCGGTGGTCGGTGGCGCAATTCCTTGCCTGCTCGCTGGTGATGCTGGTGGTCGGCCTGGTGGGTGCGCGCATGCTGGACATGCCGTTGCTGGCGGCGTGCGGCGTGGTGGCGCTGGCGATGGCGGTGCCATGGATATTGTTGATACGCACGCGGCGCGAGCGCCTGTCCAAGCTGGAGGAGCAATTGCCCGAGGCGGCGGACTTCCTCGGCCGCGCGCTGCGCGCCGGCCATTCCTTCGCCAACGTCATGCAGATGGTGGGCGAGGAAATGCCGGAGCCGATCGCCGGCGAGTTCAAGTTCGCCTACGAGGAGATCAACTACGGCGTGCCGATGAACGAGGCGCTGCACAACCTGGCGGTGCGCGTGCCGCTGACCGACCTGCGCTACCTGGTCATCGCGGTGCTGATACAGCGCGAGTCCGGCGGCAACCTGGCCGAGGTGCTGGGCAACATCAGCCGCCTGATACGCGCCCGTCTGAAGCTGTTGGGACAAGTGCGCGTGATGTCCGCCGAGGGCCGGATGTCGGCCTGGATACTGGGCATCCTGCCGCTGGCGGTGCTGTTGTTGATGTCGATATCGAATCCGGCCTACATCCGGGTTCTATGGACCGATCCAATCGGCATTCGGCTGATGTGGTATTCGGGCGCGGTCGCCGTGGGCGGCATTTTCTGGATGCGCAAACTGATACGCATCCGGATATAAAAGGAGCACGGCATGGACGGACAGCACATACTCTTCCTGGCGATAGTGTTCATCGTCGTCGTCGGCATCGCGATGCTGGCGTTGAAAATCTTTTCGCCGGTGCAGGTGCGCGAGCGCCTGACCGAGGTGGTCGAGCCGGAGCTCGCCATGCCGGAGGTGACCGGGGGCTGGGTCGAGAAGGTGGCGCACGTGGCGCAGCCGTTTTCGCGCCTGTCGTTGCCGGAGGAGGGGTGGGAGCGCTCGCCATTGCGCAGCCGCTTCATGAACGCCGGCTGGCGTAGCCCTTCGGCGCCGTCGCTGTACTTTGCCGCCAAGACGGTTCTGGCGCTCGGTTTGCCCGGCGTGGCCGCGCTGCTGGCGATGACGATGCTGAGCGCCCTGCCGCAGAAGGGCTTCATGCTCATGCTTCTGCTGGCGGCCAGCATCGGCTACTACCTTCCCAACCTTGTGTTATCGCGCAAGGCGGCCGGCCGCTGCCGCGAGATCTTCGAGACTTTTCCCGATGCGCTGGACCTGCTGACCGTATGCGTGGAGGCCGGCCTCAGTCTGGAGCGCGCGCTGGCCAAGGTGGCCGGCGAGATCCACATCAAGAGCGTGGCGCTGGCGCAGGAGCTGCAGTTGGTGCTGATGGAGATGCGGGCCGGCTTCAGCAAGGAGCGGGCGTTGCGCAACCTGGCCCTGCGCAGCGGCGTCGAAGATGTCGACACGCTGGTGGCGATGCTGATCCAGTCGGAGCGGTTCGGCACCAGCATGGGCGATTCGCTGCGCGTGCATTCCGATAATCTGCGCGGCAAGCGCAGCGTGCAGGCCGAGGAGGCGGCGGCGAAGATCGCGTTGAAGTTGTTGTTCCCGCTGATCTTCTGCATTTTCCCGACGCTGATGCTGGTGTTGATCGGCCCTGCGGGGATACAGATTTATCGCTCGGTGTTGCCAGGCATGACGCGTTGACAGGAGGTTCGAGATGAAAAAATCACTATTCGCGACAGCCGCCGGCGTGCTGCTGATCGCATGCGGCGGCATGCGGACCCCGGCGCCGTCGATCCAACCGCCGCCCGCCGTGGCGCCGGGCGGCCAGGTCATCACGGCGTTGGAGCGGGCCTGCCTGTCCGACCCGATGGACGCGGCCAAATGGGAAGCGCTGGCGGCCGCGCTGGAAGCGGACGGCCAGCGTGAACGGGCGCGCGCGATGGTCGAGCAGGCGGCCACCTTGCGCGCACACGATGTGCGGCGCGATTATGCGCTGCTGCGGGAAAAAGCCGCCGAGCTGGCCGCGTCCGCACCGGCTCCTTTCGCGTCAATGCCCCGCACCGAGGTGCGGCAGCTCGGTGGGGCGCTGGTGGAGGTGCTGCGTGTCGCGCCGGCGGCGATGAAAAAGGCGATGCCGGTGCCGACGCCAACTCCGGCCAAGCCGGCCAATCCCGCGATGGCGATGCCGGTCTTGCCCGCGCCGGTGCGCCTCGAAATCAGCAACGGCAATGGCATCAACGGCGCCGCCGCGCGGCTGGCGCGCTCGTTGAGCGTGGAGGGATTGAAGACCGTGCGGCTGACGAACATGAAGAACTTCGATGTGCCGATCAGCCGCATCGAATATCAGCGGGAGCAGCAAGTGATGGCGGAATCGCTTTCGGAGCGACTGGGCCTGCCGCTGAAAGCGCAAAACGAAAAATTCCCCCGCGCCGACATGCGCATCGTGCTTGGACACGACGCCACCCTGGGCGGTCGCTTCAAATAAAAAAACCGTCCGGGTGGAGATCATCCTCCCGGACGGAAAAAAACACACCCATGTGTTTCCTGTTGCCGCCGGCGCTCAACGAGCGTTCCGGCGCATTCCTTACTGCCAGCTCACGCTGCCCAAGCCGTTGGCGACGGACTTGCGATTGGTCGGGTTGCCATACACGGTGGCCGAGCCGAGACCGCTCAAATTGAGTTTCGCGGTATTGCGCGCATAGACCGACGCGCTGCCAAGACCGGACATGTTGACGTCGACCGCTTCGGCGCGCAGTTGCTGCGCATCGAGGCTGCCGACGCCACCGAGGCTGGCGTTCAATTGCTTGGTCTGGCCGATCATCTCTATGCGGCCAGCACCGTTAAGATGCAGTTCGACGTTGTCGCTGCTGCCGGTGTTGACGGTCATGCCGCCCACCCCGCCCAGCTTCACGTCCACATTGCGGTATTGCGCGTTGACCTTCACCGAGCCGGCGCCTTCCAGCGCCAGGCGCAGATTGTCGCCGCTAAATCCGCTCACCTCGGTGGCGCCCACGCCACCCGATACCAGCGCGCGCAGATTCGGCAAGGTCAGCTCGGCGCGCAGATCCTTTTTGCCGCCGAAGTTGATGGTGTTGGTCTTGGCGGTGGCGATGCGCAGCGTGTCGCCGGTCTGCTGCACCGTCACTTTTTTCAGCGCGTCCGGTTCGCCGTACAAGGTCAGCGATGCAACGGCGCCCTGTTTGATCTTCAGGCTGATGACGCCATCGAGATCGACGTTGACGGCGCGCGCATCGACACCGCGGCTCTCGCTGATGACGTCCGCGGCCAGCGCGGCGCTGGCGCCGCTGCACAAGGCCGTGGCCAGCATCGCGGCCTTCAGATATTTTTTCATGATGCGCTCCATCTCCGTCGTGCGATTTACAGGGCTGCTTTTTCGGCGGCGCTCAGGCGCTTGGCGGTGACCGTCACCACCTGCATGGCGCTGGCGTCGGCCTTGGCGACGACTGCCGCGGTGGGCGCGGCGACCGGTGTCGCGGCGCGCGTTGCCGGCACGGCGGCGGTGGCGAAGGTGGTGGCGCCGGCGACGACGATGGCGGCGATGAAGATGGCTTCCATGTTTTTTGCGATGTTCATTTTGAACTCCTTGGGTTGAATAGTTCGTTGCGTTGAGTGAACTATAGACAAGGGCCATCTGTACATCCACCGGGATGTGACGAACTGCAAAAAGGAGGGGCCAGACTGCGTTTTGGCGGGTTATACGCGGTGATGCCGCGGCCGGTTCAGCGGTTGAGGGCCGCGCCGCACAGCAAGTCCTGATGACTGGTGTAGAGCTGCGTCAGCCAGGCGGAGACGGCCTTGAAGCGGGCGATCGATCCCGCGTCGCGATGGCTCAGCAGCCAGATGTCGCGCTGCACTTCGAGGCCGGCGCCGATGCGGCGCAAGCCTTCCGGCTCGCCCATGATGCACGGCAGCAGCGCCAGGCCGACCCCGGCGCGGCAGGCGCGCACCATCGTGCTCAGGCTGTTGACCTTGAGCACGCGGCGCGGCTGTGGCTCCATCGCCGCCAGCCATTGCATTTCGCCGGTGCCGGCCAGCGCGTCGTCGTAGGCGATCCAAGGCTGCGCGCCCCAGCAGGCGCGCGGCGTGTCGGCGTAGCGGGGGTGGCCATAGACGGCGAAGCCGAGATCGCCCAGCTTGCGCATCACCAGCGCGGCGTCCTCGCCCGGCTTGCCCATGCGCAAGGCGAAATCCGCCTCGCGCCGTGTAAACGACAGGTTCTGGTTCTCCGCCTGCAAGGTGAGTTGCAGGTGCGGATGCTGCGCGTACAGTTCGGGCACGTGGTCCAGCAGCCAGTAGTCGAACAGGAAATCGATCGAGGTGATGTTGACCGGGCCGGCGGTGGCGTCGGCCTCCTGCGACGACGCTTGCAGCATGCCCTCCACGTTGCCGTAGACGGTCTCGCCGTGTGCGACGAAGACGCGGCCGGCGTCGGTCAGCTGGTAGCCGGTGTTGTCGCGGATGAACAGGCGCAGCTTCAGGGCCTTCTCGGCGGCGGCGATGCGGCGGCTGATGGTCGACGCGTCCACGCCCAGCTGGCGCCCGCTGGCGCTCATGCTGCCGCTGCGGGCCAGCGCCAGGATCAGCGGGATGTCGTTCCAGTCGAAGTCGCTACTGCTTGCCATCTGTGTCGGGGTAAGGGTGAAGTGGGGGCTGTGCATTTCTGCAAAGTGGGCTTGCATGGCTGTCTGTTCCACAAACGGGACGGCGAGGATAAGATTCATCCCATCGCAAGGCCAAACTTGCAAACAATCGTAGCACAGACACTTATATCCAAACATCAACTAAAAGGAAGACCATCATGAACAACGCCACTGAAACCACCACTGTCAACCTGTCCCGCCGCACCGCCCTGTTCAGCAGCGCCGGGGCCGCCGCAGCCGCTGTCGCGGCCGTCGCCGTGCCGCTGGCAACGATGAGCGGCGCAGCCGAAGCCGCGCCGGTCGCCAAAGGCGGTCCGGTGGCCCACTCGGTCAGCACCATCACCACCCGCGACGGCGTCGAGATCTACTACAAGGATTGGGGTCCGCGCAGCGGCCAACCTGTCGTGCTCAGCCACGGCTGGCCGCTGAACGCCGACAGCTGGGAATCGGCAGCCTTCCAC
>CAUPJZ010000043.1:0-45838 GCA_963511605.1 uncultured Duganella sp.
ATGCCGCTAAGTTAAGCGTTCATCTAAATCACGTAGGGCGGATTAGCGCAGCGTAATCGGCCATGCTCCGTCGGCGGCTCATGGCCGATTACGGCGTTCCGCCTAATCCGCCCTACGAAATTCGCCTTAACTTAGCGGCATTAGGACCTGACCCCGGAGTTGCAGGCAAAAAAAAGCCCGCTTGGTAGCGGGCAAAGTCCAAAACTAGGGATCTCCTCCAGAGGAGACAGGTCAAGAATAACCGCCCACGCCTCCCCGCTCTGTGCGCCAATTCACATAGCGGACATATTTCACGATCACCATACCGGTTCGGTGTTTTTCCAGGCGTCGAGCTGCCCCACGCGCTGGTACCACGCCATAATGTGGGGATACTGCTGGACCGGCAGCCGGGCCTGCTCGGTGTACATCAGCGCCGGCGCGACCGCGAAATCAGCCAGGCTGAGCTTGTCGCCGACCAGCCATTCCCGGCCTGCCAGATGGCCGTCCAGCACCTGCGCGAACTGCGCCAGCTGGATCTCGGCGCGGGCGACGACGTCCGCGTCCGGCCCGCCCTGGCCGATCAAGCCCTTCCAGATCCGCTCGAACGTCAGGTAGCCGATCGCCGGCGACCAGTGCTGGCACGCCCACATCATCCAGCGGTTGATGTCGGCCCGCACCAGGATGTTGTCGGGATAGAGCGTCTGGCCCAGGGTGCGGTCGGCCAGGTATTGCATGATGGCGCACGATTCCCACAACGTGAAGTCGCCATCCTGCAAGACCGGTAGCTTGCAATTGGGATTGAGCTCGGTCAGCAGGCGCCGGTCGTCCGGATTCATCAGGTTGACCTCGGTCAGGTCCAGCGGCGTGCCCATGGTCTCGGCGGCCAGCATCACGCGGCGCGAGTTGGAGGAGATCGGGTGGTGGTAGAGTCGCATGGCTTGCTCCGATGAGTGGGTGGGTGAGGACTTCATCGTACGGCCACCGCGCGACAGTTTTTGTCAGGAGTCTTCGGGGATCGCGTGTTCCTTGCGCCACGAGCGCAACAGGTCGTGGCGGCGCGCCGGATAGCGCTCGCCCGTCGTGTGCACCTCGGCGATGCGGTCGATGCGGAAGTGGCGGAACGCCATGCGCAGCTCGCACCACGCGGCCAGCATGCGGCTGCCCTCGAAGAACGCCAGCGCGAACGGCCACACCATGCGGTCCGACGCCGCGCCCTTTTCGTCGCGGTAGCCCAGGCGCAGCCGGTGCTGGTAGCGGATCGCTTCGCGCACCGGCCGCACGTGGACGTCGGCGGCCTGGTCGCAGTTCACGCCCATCGGCACCCACAGGCTGGTTTCGGCCATGTCGTCGCGCAGGTCTTTTGGCGTGGCGGTGGCGATCTTGGCCAGCGCGCTGGTGGCGGCGGCCGCCAGTCCCTCGTCGCCCTGGCGGCGCACCCAGCGCGCGCCCAGCACCAGCGCCTCGAGTTCGTCGGGGCCGAACATCAGCGGCGGCAGGAAGCTGCCGGCTTTCAGCATGTAACCGACGCCGGCCTCGCCCTGCAGCGGCGCGCCCAGGCCGGACAGGGTCTGGATGTCGCGGTAGATCGTGCGCTCGGACACGCCCAGCTGTTCGGCCAGGCGGGCGGCGGTGACGGGGCGGCGGTAGCCGCGCATCGCGTCCATCAGCAGGAAAAGGCGGCCGGATCGGCTCATGTTTTTTTAGTCGTGGTCGAGCAGGAAGTTGCGCCGGGGCGCGTCCAGTGCGTGGTTGTCGGTGGCCGTTTCATCCTTGAGCGCGACCCCCGACAATTGCCGTTTGCGCGCTTCGGACAACAGATAGTGAAGCTTGAACGCTGCGTCGTCGTAGGTCAAGCCCGCCGGACGCACATTCGAGATGCAATTGCGGCTGGCGTCGGTCAATCCGCTCTTCGGCGCCCAGGTCAGGTACAGGCCCATGCTGTCCGGCGAGCTCAGGCCGGGACGCTCGCCGATCAGCACCACCACGGCGCGCGCGCCGAGCAGTTCGCCCACCTCGTCGCCAACCGCCACCCGGCCCTGGCCGACGATGGCCGGCGGCGCCAATGACCAGCCGTCAGCGGCCAGGCGCGCCATCAGGGTCTTGATGAAGGGGACGGCGTTTTGTTCGATGGCCAACGCGGACAGGCCGTCGGCGATGACGATCGCCAGGTCGTAGCCGCCGGGCTCGGCCTGGCGTCGCCGCAACAGGGCCTCGCGCGAGGCGTCGTCGAGGCGGCGGCCCAGGTCGGGCCGTTGCAGATAGATGTCGCGGCCGGCCGCCGCGCTGTGCAGCGGCAGGCAGCGCAGGCCGCAGGCGGCCAGCAGCGCCTCGCCCAGCGCGGCCTGGTCCAGCGCCAGGTGCACGGCGTCGCGGGCGCGCGCGTGCGCCAGCTGGAACGCCAGCTGCGGCGCCGTCGGCTGGCTCACGCCGCTGCGGCCCAGCGCGATGCGCGCGGCCGTGAAGCGCCGCAGCGACTGCCAGGGGTTGGCGGTCACCACGCCGTCGCCGGCGTCGTTCGCGGCGGGCTGGCCGACCATGATGTTGCTCTCGGCATCGTCCATAGTATTCCTGTGCTTGCTTACGTCAAACTGGCCAGCGCGCGCTGGAACGCCACCGGCATGCCGTTGCCCAGGGTGGCGCGTTCGTCGTCGGTGAAAATGTGCATCGCCTTCAGCCACGCCTCGAATTCCGGCGCCGTCTTCAAGCCCAGCACGCGGCGCGCGTACAAGGCGTCGTGGAAGGACGTGGTCTGGTAGTTGAGCATGATATCGTCCGAGCCCGGAATGCCCATGACGAAGGTGCAGCCGGCCGCGCCCAGCAAAGTCAGCAGCATGTCCATGTCGTCCTGGTCGGCCTCGGCGTGGTTGGTGTAGCAGACGTCGCAGCCCATCGGCAGGCCCAGCAGCTTGGCGCAGAAGTGGTCCTCGAGGCCGGCGCGGATGATCTGCTTGCCGTCGTACAGGTATTCGGGGCCGATGAAGCCGACCACCGAGTTTACCAGCAGCGGCTCGAACTTGCGGGCGACCGCGTAGGCGCGCGTTTCGCAGGTTTGCTGGTCGACGCCGTGGTGGGCGTTGGCCGACAGCGCGCTGCCCTGCCCCGTTTCGAAATACATGACGTTGTTGCCGACGGTGCCGCGTTGCAGCGACAGCGCGGCCTGGCGCGCCTCGCCGAGCAGCGCGATGTCGATGCCGAAGCTGGCGTTGGCCGCCTCGGTGCCGGCGATCGACTGGAACACCAGGTCGACCGGCGCGCCGCGCTCGATGGCGGCGATGGTGTTGGTGACGTGGGTGAGCACGCACGATTGGGTCGGGATGCCGTAGCGGGCGATGATCTCGTCGAGCATGGTGACGATCTTGATCACCTGCGGCACGTTGTCGGTGGCCGGGTTGATGCCGATGACGGCGTCGCCGCTGCCGTACAGCAGGCCGTCGAGCACGCTGGCGGCGATGCCGGTGGCGTCGTCGGTCGGGTGGTTCGGTTGCAGGCGCGTGGCCATGCGCCCTTCCAGGCCGATGGTGTTGCGGAAGCGGGTGACGACGCGGCATTTCTTCGCCACCAGGATCAGGTCCTGGACGCGCATGATCTTGCAGACGGCGGCCGCCATCTCCGGCGTGATGCCGGGGGAGACGGCGGCCAGGGCCGCCTCGTCGGCGGCGTCGCCGAGCAGCCAGTTGCGGAAGTCGCCCACGGTCAGGTGGGCGATGCGGGTGAAGGCGGCCTTGTCGTGGTCGTCGATGATCAGGCGCGTGACTTCGTCCTGTTCGTAGGGGATGACCAGTTCGTTCAGGAAGAGCGTCAGCGGCAGGTCGGCCAGCGCCATTTGCGCGGCGACGCGCTCTTCGGCGCTGGCGGCGGCCAGCCCGGCGAGGTAGTCGCCGGAGCGGGCCGGCGTGGCTTTCGCCATCAGGTCCTTGAGGTCGCGGAACTGGTAGGTTTTGCTGCCTACCGTGTGCGAGAAGCTGCTCATTCGTGTCTCCGATGCCAATTCCAATTCCGGGTTCCTCGCAAACACGTAGGGCGGATTAGGCGGAACGCCGTAATCGGCCATGGTTGCGCCGCCGGCGGCGCAACCATGGCCGATTACGCTTCGCTAATCCGCCCTACGTGTCTCCGTTGATACCGGTTATTCCAAGGTGCCGATTTAGAACGTGCGCGTGGCGGTGACCAGCAACCGCTTCTGCACCACGTTCTTGCCGCTGCCGTCGGCGTTGAAGAAGGTCCACAACGGCGTGCCGTTCTTGCTGGCGTCGCCGCTGTTGTACACCGCCGCCGCCGAGAACGCCCATTTGTCCATCGTCTTCGTCACGCCCGCCTTTACATCATAAAAATTGAACTCGCTCATGTGGCGCACGTTCTGCTTGCCCGCGTGCAGGTTCAACACCAGGCCCGGCGCCAGTTCCGGATTCCAGTTCACTTCGCCGTACAAGGTGCCGCGCGTGTCGACCAGCTCGCCCGTGGTGGGCTGGACCGTGAAGCCGAACCAGCGCTTGTTCAGCGACACCCAGCCGTAGGCGTTGAAGGCGCCGATGTTCACGCCCAGCTTGGCCTCCTGCGTATGGTACTTGATGTCCTGGCCGCCCGTCGCGTAATGCGCGCCCGGGAACCAGTACGTGACCAGGCCGGCGTCGATGACGGTGTCGGCGTTGAGGCTGTGGCGGTAGCCGCCGTAGACGTCGATCTCCGACCCGGCGCCGTTGTTATAGGCCGCGTGCGAGACGCCCGAGCCGAACAGGCCGAGGTAGAAGCCGCTCGAGTGTGTGAAGTCCAGCGTGGCCTGGATGGTCGGCTTGGCCTGCGTCTGCGAGATGCCCCGGAACAGGTAGTCGGAGACGACGGTGACGTTGCCGCTCTCGGTCCAGTCGGGCGCGGGGGCTGGCGCCGCCGGCGCCGGATCGGCGGCCAGCGCGGCACCGGAGAACAAAGCGAAACAACCCAGCGTGATGATAGTTTTAGACATTCAATATGCTCCAGTGATTAGATGGGATCCAGGGCGGCGTGCTGCTGGCGGCTGTCCTTGGTGAACAGGAAGAACACATAGCCGGCGGCAAGGAAGCCGACGAACAGCGCGAAGATCAGCGGGTTGTAATAGATCATCGTCCCCATGCAGACCAGCGCGCCGGCCAGGGCGATGGCCGGGAACAGCGGGTAGAACGGCGCCCGGAACGGCCGCGCCATGTGCGGCTCGGCGCGGCGCAGCTTGAACAGGCTCAGCATGCTGATGATGTACATCGTGATGGCGCCGAACACCGACATGGTGACGATGTTGGCGGTCAGGGTCAGCCCGCCGATCTTGATCAGCTCGTCGCTATAGATGGCGGCGATGCCGACCACGCCGCCGGCCAGCACGGCGCGGTGCGGCGTCTTGAAGCGCGGGTGGATCTTGGCGAAGTAGTGCGGCAAATACGCCTCGCGGGCCAGCGCGTAGATCTGGCGCGAGTAGCCGAGGATGATGCCGTGGAAGGAGGCGATCAGGCCGAACAGTCCAAGCCACACCAGCATGTGCAGCCAGCCGCTGTTTTCGCCGACGATCAGCTTCATCGCCTGCGGCAGCGGGTCGTTGATGTTGGCCAGCTTGGTCCAGTCGCCCGCGCCGCCGGCGAACACCATGACGCCGACCGCCAGCAGCACCAGCGTGATGATGCCGGTGATGTAGGCGATGGGGATCGACCGCTTGGGGTCCTTGGCCTCCTCGGCCGCCATCGCCACGCCCTCGATCGCCAGGAAGAACCAGATGGCGAACGGGATCGCGGCGAACATGCCCGGCACCGACGCCAGGCTGAAGCTGTCCGAACCCGACCAGCCGCCCTTGGTGAAGTTGGCCATCGAGAAGCCCGGCGCCACCACGCCCATGAACACCAGCAGCTCGAAGATCGCCAGCAAGGCCATCAGCAGTTCAAAGGTGGCGGCCACCTGCACGCCGACGATGTTGAGCGTCATGAAGATCAGGTAGGCGCCCACGGCGGCCAGCTTGGGGTCGATCTGCGGGTACTGCACGTTGAGGTAGGCGCCGATCGCCAGCGCGATGGCCGGCGGGGCGAACACGAACTCGATCAGGGTGGCGGCGCCGGCCAGGTAGCCGCCGGTGGGGCCGAAGGCGCGCTTGCTGTAGGCGAAGGGTCCGCCGGCGTGCGGGATCGAGGTGGTCAGCTCGGTGAAGCTGAAGATGAAGGTGGTGTACATGGCCGCGACGAACAGCGCGGTGATGGTGAAGCCGAGGGTGCCGGCCGAGGCCCAGCCATAGCTCCAGCCGAAGTATTCGCCGGAGATGACCAGCCCGACGGCGATGCCCCATAGCTGGAAGGTGCTCAGCGTCTGCTGCAGCGCGGGCTTGCCGGCCGCTTGTTTTGCGTTCATATTTTTTCCCCTAATTTAGCCGCGTCTGAGCCCGGATGGACGCCTGGTCCGGGCGGGTATGGAAGTTGCTGCGAATTTCAGTATAGAAGCGGGGCCAGGCCGGCCGTTATCGAAAATCGGCAAACTTGCGGCCGCCCTGCCCGGCGGCGACGGCAAAAACAACAGCGACCACAGCGGGGAGGAATTGATATGCACCAGACTGCAACACAGTTGTTGCACCATGCGCGCGCCGTGCGCACGGTGCTGGCGCACGACGCCGACGCGCTGGCGAGCGAGCTGACCAACTGGCAGCAGCGCTACGACCAGATCAGCTCGGGCCTGTTTCGCGGTGCCCTGACGGAGCGTCAGTTACCCCAGCTACAAGTGTTCCGCGAACGCCTGAGCCAGTCGGTGCGACAGTCGTGCCGGGTATGGCCGGACGCGATCTGGTTCGGCCTGCCCGACCATGCGGCGGCCACGCGCATCAACGGCCGCCAAACCGGGGCCGACTCGATCATGGTGCAGCCGGGCAATGTTGAGTTTGAGTTGGTCACGCCGAGTGACTACAGTATCTACGGCATCGTCGCCAGCCGGCAGTTGCTGGCCGACACCGCGCGGGCGCATGGCTGCCAGATCGATTGGCAGCGCGTGCAGTCGGCCGACCTGCTGCAGGTCGATGCGGCAGAGCGCGCGGCCTTTCTGCGCACCTTGGCGCGGCTGCTGCCGGATGAAACGCAGCCGGCCGGCGGCGAGGCGGAACCGCAGTGGCAGCAAGGCGTTTTGCTGGCGCTGCTCGATATGCTGGACCACCGTTGCGTGGAGCCGGAGGTCGCCGCCAGCCTGCAACGGCGGCGGCGCGTGGTGGCGCTGGCGCGCGAGTATATTCACGCGCACCGCAGCGAGGCGATCACCGTGCCGGAGCTGTGCGAGCAGGTGCACGTGAGCCGCCGCACCTTGCAATACTGTTTCGAGGATGTGCTGGGCATGAGCCCCATGCTATACCTTCGCATGATGCGGCTGAACGGCGTGCGCCGCCAGTTGAACGACGGCGCGCCGGGCGAGGTGGCGATAGGCGATGTGGCCGACGCCTGGGGGCTGAGTAACTTCAGCCAGTTCTCCAGCGACTACAGAAAACTGTTTGGTTTGTGTCCGTCGGCGACCCTCAAGGCGCGCGCAGTCATCTGATTCACGTAGGGCGGATTAGCGTAGCGTAATCGGCCAATGCGTGCGTTTCGACGGCGCATCGATTGGCCGATTACGGCGTGCCGCCTAATCCGCCCTACGAAGACCGCTTAACTTTTGCATTGGTTCAGATGATACCCAGCGCGCCGGCGGCCGCGCCCAGCGCGATCAGCACCACCGGATTGAGCCTGGTGCGCAGCAGGATCAGCGCCGACACCAAGGTCACGACATCGGCGCGCCAGTCGGTGTTGGAGATGCCGGTGAACAGCCACGCCGTCGCCGCCATCAGGCCGATCGACATCGGGCCGAACGCCTCGCCCAAAGCGCGCGACAACCTGCCGCCCGCGCGGCCCGCGTGCCAGCGCACGGCGGTGAGCGTCAACAAGGTCGACGGCACGATCACGGCGATGGTGGTCATGATGGCGCCGGACCAGCCGCCGATCAGCCACCCCACCAATGAGATGAACAGCAGGTTGGGACCCGGCGCCGCCTGGGCGATGGCGTAGGCGGCGGAGAACTGCTCGTTGGTCAGCCAGTGCTGGCCTTCGACCACATACTGCCCCACCTGCGGCGCCAGCAGCACCACGCCGCCGCCGACGGCCATCAGCGACATCAGCGCGATATGCAGCGACAGTTCTCCGACCGGCGATGGCTCATTCATGTTTGTCTCCCAACAGATACGCGGCGGCGGTGCCCAACGGCGCCAGCACGCAGAACACCAGCGCCAGCTGCCACTTCAACAATCCCAGCGCGATAAAGGCCAGCACCATCATCAGCAGCTTCAGTTGATCGTGCTTGCGCCGCCAGTGAGCCTTGGCGAACATCGCCAGCGCCATCTTCGCCGCCGTCGCCAGGATCAGCCCCGCCGCGACGGCGGCCATGCCGCCGATCGCGCGCCGGATGATTTCCAGGTCGCCGAACTGCTGGTACACCACACCGAGCCCGATGACGATGAAGAACGGCCCGAGTATCAAGCCGCCCACCGCCGCCAGCGCGCCGGCGATGCCGGCATAGCGGTTGCCGACCATCAGGCCGACGTTGCAGACCGTCGGTCCGGGCAGCATCTGGCTCATCGCCATGCACTTGGCGAATTCCTCGGCCGTCAGCCACTTGTGCTGCTCGACCAGGGCGCGGTAGGCGAACGGCATCACGCCGCCAAAGCCCATCAGCGCCAGCCTGGAGAAAACGAAGAAAATCGTTGATGGCGACAAGTGGTCTGTGCGCTCGCTCAGCGCGCCTGCCTGGGTGTGCATGGTGTGTACTCCTGGACTCGATGTCGGAATTCTCCTCCTCCGGCAAATATAAGTACAATGAACTTATTTAGACTATTCATTCATTTTATTGATGAAAGCTTTCTCATGAAGATCGATATTCTCGGCGTGCAGGCGTTTGTCGCGATCGCGGACTTTGGCGGCTTTCAGAAAGCGGCGGACACGCTGCACGTGACGCAGACGGCGGTGACGCAGCGGCTGCGCAATCTGGAGGACTTCCTCGGCGTGATGCTGGTCGAGCGCACCACGCGCACCATCGCGCTGACCGGCATCGGCAAGGATTTTCTGCCGCAGGCGCGCCGGCTGCTGCTGGAGCTGTCGTCCACGCTGACCGAAATCCGCGAGACCGGCAAGGCGCAGCGCGGCGACATCACGATCGCCAGCGTGCCGACGGCCGGCATCCAATTCCTGCCCGAGATCATCCGCGAGTACTCGGCGCGCTTTCCGGGCAACCGCGTCAAGATACTCGATCACGCATCCGCGCGCGTGGCCGAGGCTGTGCTGAGCCGCGAAGCGGAATTCGGCATCAACCTGTCCGGCAGCACACACCCCGATTTGGTTTCGGTGCCGGTGGTGCAGGACGACTTCGTGCTGCTGTGCCGCGACGACCACGCGCTGGCGAAACGGCGCTCGCTGACGTGGGTGCAGATCCAGCCCTACCCGTTGATCTTCTCGGGCGACGTCAACGGCAACCGCGCGCTGCTGGACAGCTACCTTGGCGACAAGAGCATGAATCTGAGCCTGCAGTTCCAGTACGAGGTGCAGCGCAGCTCCACCGCCATCGGGCTGGTGGCGGCCGGCGTGGCGGCGGCCATCGTGCCCAACCTGGCGATCCAGAAAGGCACGTATCCGCGCCTGCGCATCATCAAGCTGAAGGAGCCGACCATCTCACGCCAGTTGGCCCTGATCACCCGTAAGGCCGGTCACCTGTCGCCGGCCGCGCGGGCCCTGTTCGACATGATCAAATCCGCATGACCAAGGGGTGGGGGCGGAGCGCTGCGCGGTCCGTGGAATACGCTCACCGTCCTCACCGTATCCAGACTTTCCGGCAGAACGTAAAAAAACCCTCCCGGCGCGAACGCGGGGAGGGTTTCGGCGGAGCGTCGGCGTTTAAACGACCGCGCCATCCGTTTCATCTTTTTCCTTGACCGGCTTGATCAAGTCTTCGCGCTTCACGCCCAGCCACATGGCGATGGCGGCGGCGACGAACACCGACGAGTAAATACCGAAGCAGATACCAATGGTCAGCGCCATGGCGAAGTAGTGCAGGGTCGGACCGCCGAAGAACAGCATCGCCAGCACCATCATCTGCGTGCTGCCGTGGGTGATGATGGTACGCGAGATGGTCGAGGTGATCGCGCTGTCGATCACTTCATGCACGCTGGCCTTGCGCTGCTTGCGGAAGTTCTCGCGGATCCGGTCGAAAATCACCACCGATTCGTTGACCGAGTAACCGAGCACCGCCAGCACGCCGGCCAGCACCGTGAGCGAGAATTCCCACTGGAAGAAGGCGAAGAAGCCGAGGATGATCACCACGTCGTGCAAGTTGGCGATGATCGCCGACACCGCGTACTTCCACTCGAAGCGGATGGCCAGGTAGATCATCACGCCGATCACCACCATCACCAGCGCGTTCAGGCCGTTCTGGGTCAGCTCGTCGCCCACCTGCGGGCCGACGAACTCCACCTTCCGCAGCTCGACCAGCTCGACGTTGTTAGGCCCCATGCAAGCCTGCTTGACGACGTGTTCGCCCTTGGCGTTGACGTTGTCGATCTGGGTCAGCGCGCCTTTCTCACCCTTGCACAAGGCATCGTAGACCTGCTGCGAGGCGTCCTTGGCGGTGATGTTCTTCACCACTGGCAGACGCAGCAGCACGTCGTGCGCGGTGCCGAAGCCGGCCGCTTCCGGGTGCTCGTAGCCGATGCCGCGCAGCGTAGAGCGTATCCCCTCGAGGTTGGCCGGTTGCGCGTACCGCAGCTCCATCACGGTGCCGCCGGTGAACTCCACCGACAGGTTCAGTCCGCGATGGAACAGGAAGAACACGGCCGCGACAAAGGTCAACGCCGAGACGACGTTGAAGATGAGCGCATGCCGCATGAACGGTATGTCTTTTTTAATGCGGAAAAATTCCATGTGATATACCTCGAATTATTTGGTATCAGGACGCGTCGCGACCTTGCCGCCCGCAGTCGCACCAGCCGCGTTGTCCGGCCGCCAGATGGTGCCGATGGCGATCGATTGCAGCTTCTTCTTGCGGCCGTACCAGAGGTTGACCACGCCACGCATGATGAACACGGCGGAGAACATCGAGGTCAGGATGCCGAGCGTGTGCACCACGGCGAAGCCGCGGATCGGACCGGAACCGAACACCAACAGCGCCAGCCCGACGATCAGGGTGGTGACGTTGGAGTCGATAATCGTCGCCCACGCGTGGTCGAAGCCGGCCGAGATGGCCGACTGCGGCGACGCCCCGGCGCGCAATTCCTCGCGCACCCGTTCGTTGATCAGCACGTTCGAGTCGATCGCCATACCGAGCGCCAGCGCGATCGCGGCCATGCCCGGCAGGGTCAGGGTCACGCCCAGCAGCGACAGCAAGGCCACCAGCAACAGCAGGTTGCACGCCAGCGCGAACACGCTGAACAGGCCGAACATCATGTAGTAGGCGATCATGAAGACGGCCACGGCGGCAAAGCCGTACATCGTCGAGTGGCGGCCCTTGTCCACGTTCTCGGCGCCCAGCTGCGGGCCGATGGTGCGTTCCTCGATCACGTCCATCGGCGCGGCCAGCGCGCCCGAGCGCAGCAGCAACGCCAGCTCGGCCGAGTTCTCGGAATTGCCCATGCCGGTGATCTGGAAGCTGCTGCCCAGTTCGGCCTGGATGGTGGCGACCGACAGCACTTCCGGCTTGCCTTTCTCAAACAGTACGATGGACATCTTCTTGCCGATGCGGTCGCGGGTGGCGTCGCGCATGCGGCGCCCGCCATCGCCGTTCAGGTCGATGCTGACGGCCGGCTGGCCGTTCTGATCCGGGCGCGCGGTGGCGCTGGAGATGTAGTCGCCGGTCAGGATCACGTCCTTGCTCAGCACGACCGGCACGCCCTTGCCGACGGTGAACAATTCCGAGTTCAGCGGGATCGACGACGTCAGTTCGGTGCCCGGCGTGATCGATTCGTCGACCATGCGGATTTCCAGGGTGGCGGTGCGGCCGATGACGGCGCGCGCGCGCGCCACGTCCTGCACGCCCGGCAGTTGGACGATGATGCGGTCCGGACCTTGCTGCTGGATGATCGGTTCGGCCACGCCCAGCTCGTTGACGCGCTTGGACAGGGTGGCGATGTTTTGCTTGACGCCTTCGTCGGTGGTCTGCTTGAGCGCCGCCGGTTTCAGGGTCATCACGGTTTTCAGGTCGGTGTCGGCGCCCGCGTCGGCGAACGTCACGTCCGGCAGTTGGTCGCCCAGCACGGACTTGGCCTTCTGGCGGGTGGCGTCGTCGCGGAAGTTGATGACGATGGTGTCGCCCACGCGCTCGATGCCTGCGTGGCGCACGTTCTTGTCGCGCAGCAGGCTGCGGGCGGACGCCTGCATGCCCTGCACGCGCTTGGTCAGCACGGCCTTGGTGTCGACCTGCATCAGGAAGTGCACGCCGCCGCGCAAGTCGAGGCCGAGGTACATCGGCGTCGCATGCAGCGCCTGCATCCATTTCGGGGTGTCCGGCTGCAGGTTGAGCGCGACCAGGTACGATGGATCGGCGGGGTCGGCGTTCAGGCCTTTTTCCAGCACGGCCTTGGCGCGGAACTGGGTGTCGGGGTCGGGGAAGCGCACGCGCACCGAGGCGTAGGTGCCGGTGCCGTCGAAGGTCAGCTCGCTGTGCGGGATTTTTTCCCGGGTCAGCACTTCATCGACCTTGGCGATCATGTCCGACGTCAGCTTGAGCGTCGATTTGCCACTCGTCACCTGCACCGCCGGCGATTCGCCGAAGTAGTTGGGCGCGGAGTACAGCGCACCGAGCAGGATGGCGACGGCAATAAGTATGTATTTCCAGACGGGATAGCGATTCATATTGTTCAACGATCAGGGTTAGGCGTCGGATGCAATACGGCCCGCGTATCGCGCGATACGCGGGCCGGGGCCTGGGCCGGTTACAGCGCCTTGAGCGTGCCTTTCGGCAAGACCATGGTCACGGAGTTCTTCTGCACCACCAGTTCGGCGCCGCTGGAGATCTCCAGCGTGATGTACAGGTCGGAAATCTTCGAGATGCGACCGAGAACGCCGCCGGCGGTGACCACTTCGTCACCCTTGGCCAGCGCTTCCATCATGGCCTTTTGTTCCTTGGCGCGCTTTTGCTGTGGACGAATCATCAGGAAGTACATCGCCACGAACATCAGAATCAGAAAACCGTACTGGCCCAGGAAGCCGCCGGTCGCGCCGAGGGCGTCGAGTGGATTTTGGGCATACGCATTGGATATAAACACAGGTGACTCCGATAATAGTTTGAAAAAACAGCGCTGTATTCTAGCACTGGCCGGAAGCCGAAAGGACTTCCGGCTATATGGGTGGTTGAATTCTTTTTACAAGACTTACAACAGTTGTTGAAGCGATTAGATGCCGCGCGCCCGTTCCGCGTGGAATTGCAGGGTCCAGGCGTGGAAGCGGTCGTCATCCAGCGCCTCGCGCATCTGGCGCATGATGTCCAGATAGTAGTGCAGGTTGTGGATGGTGTTCAGGCGCGCGCCCAGGATCTCCTGGGTGCGGTTCAGGTGGTGCAGGTAGGCGCGCGAGAAGTTGCGGCAGGCGTAGCACGCGCAGGTGCTGTCCAGCGGCTCCTTGTCATCCTTGTAACGCGCGTTCTTGATCTTGATGTCGCCGAAGCGGGTGAACAGCCAGCCGTTGCGGGCATTGCGAGTAGGCATGACGCAATCGAACATGTCGACGCCGTTCGACACGCCCGCCACCAGGTCCTCCGGCGTGCCCACGCCCATCAGGTAGTGCGGCTTGTTGGCCGGCAATTTAGGGCCGACGTGCGCCAGGATGCGCATCATGTCCTCCTTCGGCTCGCCGACGGACAGGCCGCCGATGGCCAGGCCCGGGAAATCGATCTCTTCGAGGCCGGCCAGCGACTCGTCGCGCAGGTTCTCGAACATGCCGCCCTGGACGATGCCGAACAGCGCGTTCGGGTTCTCGCCGCGATGAAACTCGTCATGCGATCGTTGCGCCCAGCGCAAGGACATCCGCATCGACTTTGCCGCCTCGTCAAGGGTGGCCGGACGGTTGTCGATTTCATACGGCGTGCACTCGTCGAACTGCATGACGATGTCGGAATTGAGCACGCGCTGGATCTGCATCGACACTTCCGGCGACAGGAACAGCTTGTCGCCATTGATCGGCGAGTTGAAATGGACGCCCTCTTCCGTGATCTTGCGCATCGCCCCCAGCGAAAACACCTGGAAGCCGCCGGAGTCGGTCAGGATCGGCTTGTCCCACGCCATGAAGTCGTGCAGGCCGCCGAACTTGGAGATGACGTCGTTGCCCGGGCGCAGCCACAGGTGGAAGGTGTTGCCCAGGATGATCTGGGCGTCGATTTCCTTCAACTCCAGCGGCGACATCGCCTTGACCGAGCCGTAGGTGCCGACCGGCATGAAGATCGGGGTCTGCACCACGCCGTGGTTGAGTTTGACTTCGCCGCGGCGGGCCTTGGTCAGGCCGCTGCTATCGGTCTTGTGTAGCGTAAATTCCAACATTGAAGATTCCTTATTATGCTCGGGCTTGCGTCGTCAGCAACATGGCGTCGCCATAGCTGAAGAAGCGGTATTCGTTGGCGATCGCGTGGGCGTAGGCCGCGCGGATCGGTTCAAAACCGGCGAAGGCCGACACCAGCATCAGCAGGGTCGACTTGGGCAGGTGGAAATTGGTGATCAGGCGCGTAACCGTCTTGAACTGGTAGCCGGGTGTGATGAACAGCGCGGTGTCGGCGCTGCCGGCCTCCAGCTGGCCACTCTGCGAGGCCGACTCCAGCGCGCGCAGGCTGGTGGTGCCGACGGCCACCACGTCGCGGCCGGCCGCGCGCGTCGCGCGCACCGCGTCCACGGTTTCCTGCGGCATGGTGTACCACTCGGTGTGCATCTTGTGCTCGGACAGCACCTCGGCGCGCACCGGCTGGAAGGTGCCGGCGCCCACGTGCAGGGTCACGTAGGCGAACTCGACGCCCTTCGCCTTCAGCTCGGCCAGCAGCTTTTCGTCGAAGTGCAGCCCGGCGGTCGGCGCGGCGACGGCGCCGGGGACCTTGTTGAACACGGTCTGGTAGCGCGTCTCGTCGAAGGAATCGGCGTCGTGCTCGATGTACGGCGGCAGCGGCAGGCGGCCGTGCGCCTCGATCAGCTCGAACACGTCGGCGTCGAAATGCAGCGTGAAAAACTCGCCGGCGCGCTCGCCGACGGTGACGTCGAAGGCGTCGGCCAGACGGATCCTGACGCCGGGGCCGGGCGACTTGGAGGCGCGCACCTGCGCCAGCACGGTGCGGTTGTCCAGCACGCGCTCGACCAGCGCCTCGATCTTGCCGCCGCTTTCCTTGACGCCGAAGAAACGCGCCTTGAGCACGCGGGTATCGTTCATCACCAGCAGGTCGCCGGCCCGCAGCAGGCCGACGATGTCGGCGAACTGGCGGTCGACAATGGTCTCGCCGTCCAGATGCAGCAGGCGGGAGGCGCTGCGGTCCGGCAGCGGGAATTGCGCAATACGCTCTTGCGGCAGGTTAAAATCGAAATCGGAAAGCGAGTACATTTTGCGGACTTCTGGAAACTGTTGAAGAAAATCGGCTACGCCACTTCGTGTGGGTAGCCTTACAATACCGGCGTCATTGCCATTGATTTGTCACGGGCAACCCTCTATTTTACGCTAGTGCCCGAAAAACGCTCGAATATGCCTCTGCCGCCACCCAACAGCGCGCTGAAAAGCCCGCCCAAGCCCGCCCGGAAGACCGTCAGCCCGGAAGCCAAGCTGGCCAAGCTCGGCCTGCACACGGACATGGACCTGGTGCTGCACCTGCCGATGCGCTACGAGGACGAAACCCAGGTCATCACCATCGAAGAGGCGCGCCTGCACGGCGGCGACACCTCGCAGGTCGAGGGCGTGGTGGTCAAGAACGAAATCACCTACAAGCCGCGCAAGCAACTGCTGGTGCACATCGCCGACGAAACGGGCGACCTGCAACTGCGCTTCATGAACTTCTACGGCAGCCAGGTCAAGCAGCTGGCCGAAGGCACGCGGGTGCGCGCGCGCGGCGAACTGAAGCACGGCTTCTTCGGCGCCGAGATGGTGCACCCGGCCTATAAAGTCGTCAACGAAGGCGCCCCGCTGCCGACATCCCTGACGCCGGTGTACCCGTCGGGCGAAGGCCTGTCGCAGCCTATCCTGCGGCGCGCCATCGGCGACGCCATGAAGCGGGTCGACTGGACCGATACCTTGCCGGCCGAACTGCGCGCCGAGATGCGGCTGTCGGACTTCGAACCGGCGGTGCGGCTGCTGCACCATCCGCCGCAGCAGGTGGACGAGCACGCGCTGGCCGACCGCTCGCATCCGGCATGGACGCGGGTCAAGTTCGACGAGCTGCTGGCGCAGCAGCTATCCTTGAAACGCGCACAACGCGCGCGCCGCTCCAAGGGCGCCGCCGCCCTGAAGGTGGTCGGCGCGCTGTCGCAGCGCTTCCAGGCGGCGCTGCCGTTCAAGCTGACCGGCGCGCAGCAGCGCGTGCTCGATGAAATCCGCGCCGACCTGCGCCACCCTTACCCGATGCAGCGGCTGTTGCAGGGCGACGTAGGCAGCGGCAAGACGGTGGTGTCCGCGCTGGCGGCCGCGCAAGCGATCGACAGCGGCTTCCAGGCCGCGTTGATGGCGCCGACCGAAATCCTCGCCGACCAGCACTTCCGCAAGATCGCCGCGTGGATGGAGCCGCTGGGCGTCAAGGTCGCGTGGCTGACGGGCAGCCTGAAGAAAAAGGACAAGCTGGCCGCCTATGAACTGATCGAATCGGGCGAAGCGCAGCTGGTGATCGGCACGCACGCGCTGATCCAGGAAGCGGTCATCTTCGCCAATCTGGGGCTGGTGATCGTCGACGAGCAGCACCGCTTCGGCGTCGGCCAGCGGCTCACGTTGCGCAACAAGGGCAACGAAGGCGCGATCCCGCACCAGCTGATGATGTCGGCCACGCCGATCCCGCGCACGCTGGCGATGACCTACTACGCCGACCTGGAAGTCTCGGTGATCGACGAACTGCCACCGGGGCGCAGCCCGATCGTCACGCGCGCCATCGACCAGAACCGGCGCGACGAAGTGATCGAACGCGTGCACGCGGCGGCGCTCGAAGGGCGGCAGATTTACTGGGTCTGCCCGCTGATCGAGGAATCGGAAGCGCTGCAACTGCAGACGGCGACCGACACGCACGCGCTGCTGGCCGAAGCGCTGCCGGATCTGAGCGTGGGCCTGGTGCACGGGCGCCTGAAGCCGGCGGAAAAACAGGCGGTGATGGACGCCTTCATCGCCAACGAAATGCAGGTGCTGGTGGCGACGACGGTGATCGAGGTGGGTGTCGACGTACCGAATGCGTCGCTGATGGTGATCGAGCACGCGGAGCGCTTCGGGCTGTCGCAGCTGCACCAGCTGCGCGGGCGCGTGGGGCGGGGTTCGGCGGCCAGCGTGTGTTTGCTGCTGTATCAAAGCCCGCTGGGCGGCGTCGCCAAGCAGCGGCTGATGACAATGCGCGAAACCACCGACGGCTTCGAGATCGCCCGGCGCGACCTGGAGATACGCGGGCCGGGCGAATTCCTCGGCGCGCGGCAATCGGGGCAAGCGATGCTGAGGTTCGCGGATCTGGAGACGGACGGCTGGCTGGTGGACCAGGCGCGCGACGTCGCGCACGACCTGCTGCACGCCGACAGCGCCGAAAAAGCCGCCACGGTGGAGGCCCACCTGGCGCGCTGGCTAGGCGGCCGCGAAGAATTCCTCAAAGTTTAATCCGGGGTCAGGTCCACCATTTCTACACGGGCTCGGCTTTAACTGCGCTGTGGGCGGCTCTTGGCGGATTAGGCGGAACGCCGTAATCCGCCATGCATGCTCCGCTCAGAAGCACATATAAAAACGGTTCGCCAGGTCGACCACGAACTCCGGCTGCAGGTAGGCCATGAACACCAGCGCCACCACCACAACTCCAGCCGCCCGCAGCGCCCACGTTTTCATCGCTATGCCGCCTTCAACACGCTGCGCACCACCGGCCGCTCGTTGATCGGCAGGTTGACCAGCCCCGCCATCACGCCCAGCGCAATCGAGATGCCCCAGACGATGTCATAGCTGCCCTGCTTGGCGAACAGGAATCCGCCCATCCACACACCGAGGAAGCTGCCCACCTGGTGCGAGAAGAACACCACCCCGGCCAGCATCGACATATGCTTGACGCCGAAGATCCCGGCGATGATCCCGTTCGTCAGCGGCACCGTCGACAGCCAGATCAACCCCATCGCCGCCGCGAACACGTACACCGAAAACGGCGTCAATGGCGCCAGCAGGAACAGCGAGATCACGATCGACCTCGTGAAGTAAATCGACGACAGCAAATACCGCTTCGGCAGCCGTCCACCCAGTTTGCCGGCATAGTAGGAGCCGACAATATTGAACAAGCCAATCAGCGCCAGCGCCATCACCGCCACGCTCGGATCGCCGATGCCTTTGTCCTTCAAATAGGCCGGCAAGTGCACGCCGATGAACACGACCTGGAAGCCGCAGACGAAATAACCCGCCACCAGGAACAGGAAGGAGCGGTTGCGAACCGCCTCGCTCATCGCCTCGCGGATGCTTTGCTGCGGACCGTCGCCATGGTCGAGCGCCGGCTCGCGCAGATAGAAGGTCATCGGTATCATCAACAGCAGCACCAGCGCGGCCAGCACGTAGAAGGCGTTTTGCCAGCCGATCGCGGAAATCAACTGCTGCTCGACCGGCATCATCAGGAACTGGCCGAACGAACTGGCGGCGCCCGAAATGCCGAAGGCCCAAGAGCGCTTCTCGGCCGGCGCCACGCGCCCGATGATGCCGCTGACGGCGCCGAACGCGGTGCAGGAAAGCCCCAGGCCGATCAGCACCCCGGTGCCGATGACGAACATCGTCGGATCGGTCACCACCGCCATCCAGATCAAGCCCGCCGCGTAGCTAAGCGCGCCAACCAGCACCACCCGCATCGTGCCGAAACGGTCCGCCGCCATGCCGGCGAACGGGCCGAAGGCGCCCCACATCAAATTCTGCAAGGCCTGCGCCAGCGAATAGGTCTCGCGCGTCCAGCCGTTGGCCTGGGAGATCGGCTGCATCCAGAAGCCGAAGCCGTGGCGCACGCCCATCGCCAGCGTCAGGACAACGCCGGTGGCGATCAACACGGTTTTGAGCGACGGTGCGCGGCTGGCGACGAACATGTTTTTTTCCCGGTTATCGAAACGACATCTGTCGATTTTAACCAGTTCCCGCCAACCGCGCTTGAACTTAACTTATTTGCTAATTTATTCGTCGGCGCTGTAGCGCAGGCCGATCTGCGAACGGATCTCGTCGAGCGTGCCCATGATGTTGAGCGTCTCCGCATGCGGCATGACCGGACTTTCGATCAGGCCTTCGCGGATGCAGCGGCCCACTTCCTGTGCTTCGTGGGTGTAGCCGTTGCCGCTGCGGGCGATCGTCATCGTGCGCTCGCTGCGCGCGGCGCCGTCGACCAGGGTGACGGTGATGGTCTCGGTGTTGTGGAAACGGTCGCTCAGGCGCACGAAGCCCTTGGTGCCGGAGATCGTCAACTCGGTCGGCGTGCGCGCACGCAGGCTGCACGCGCAGGCCGACACGCCGCCGCCTTCGTGCGTGAGCGTGAACGCGGTCTGCATGTCGACGCCGGTCGGCGCCATCTCGGCCTGCGCCTTCACGCCGGTGACGGCGCCGAGGAAGAACGACGACATCGACAACGGATAGATGCCCAGGTCCAGCAGCGCGCCGCCGCCCAGCTCCGGATTGAACAAGCGATGCTCCGGCCCCGCGTCGGAGGTGAAGCCGAAATCGGCGGTGACATGCGCCGGCTTGCCGATCTCGCCGCTGTCGACGATGCGCTTGGCCTCGACCACGGCAGGCATGAAGCGGGTCCACATCGCCTCCATGACGAACAGTTTTTTCTCGCGCGCCAGCGCGATGATGTCCTCGGCCTGGCGGCGGTTCATCGTGAACGATTTCTCCACCAGCACGGCCTTGCCGCCGTTCAGGCACATCATCGCGTTCTCGTGGTGCATCGGGTGCGGCGTGCCGATGTAGATCACATCGACCTCGGGATCGTCGGCCAGCGCCTGGTAGCTGCCGTGGAAACGCTCGGCGCCGAAGTCGGCACCGAATTTGGTAGCGCTATCTACGGAGCGCGAACCGATGGCCGCCAGTTTTGCGCCCGGCGTATCCTGCAATGCGGTGGCGAAGGCCTTGGCGATTTTGCCCGTTCCGAGTATGCCCCAGCGAATTACCTGCGTCATGGCGTGATCTTTCTGCCGCGTCGGCGGCGATGTTGGTTGTGCTGCGGTGAACTGCGGCGTGATATCGAGATGCTATTTTACTGCGACTGGCCGTTTGGGGCGGAACACCGTTGCGTCGGCGTAGAAGGCGTCGTCCTGGTCCGGCCACCATCCGGGCACGCCCAGCGCCTGCATCGGCGTGAAGTCGGCGGTGCTAAGACCATTGTCGGCCAAGTCCAGCGCCACTTTACGGTCCAGCCATGCGCGGCGCGCGTCGTGCTCCATCGCGAAGAAATCGTCGCCCGCCACCACCACTCGGGTGTGGGCGGTGATTGCCTTGCGGGGTGCAACCAACTTCTCCATCAGCGCGTGGCCGAACAGCCAGACCTGCGCATCGGGGCCGAAGCTGGCGCGCCGGCCGACGAAAGCGTCATGCCAGCGATGTTCGCGCAGCGCCTCGGTCAGGCGATGGCCGCTATCGCAATCGCGCACCACCAGCAGCGCCGCGTTCTCGTCGAAGATGGTGGCGCCGTCGCGCGCGGGGCCGCGCGATTTGCCCACGCCGTCCTGCGCGATCTGCGCCGCCTGCAAGGCGTTCAGCCGCACTTTGATCAGTGGGAAACTAAGCCATACCAGACCGTTGAAGAAGTCGTGGAGGTTGTCGCGCGTGGGCACGCCGCCGGTGGCGCCGATGAAGGCTTCGTACGCCGTCCCGTCGGGCAGCGCCTCCTGCGGCACGAAGGACAGCGGCAAGCCAAGATGATTACGCAGGCCCAGTGCGGCCGCCTGCGCGCTGAAGGCGTCCCTGAAATGAACGTCCGCTGTCAGCTTTCCGGCCGCGTCCCGCACCGATTCATACCAGGGGCGCGACCAGTCGATCGATTCCAGCACTGCTTATACCATTTTCCAGTTGATGGTTTCGCCGGCGTTGAGCGGCACCACCTGCTGGTCGGCCATCGGCAGCGTTTCCGGCAAGGTCCACTGCTCGCGTTTGAGTGTGATGGTGTCGGTGTTGCGCGGCAGGTTGTAGAAGGCCGGGCCGTTGAAGCTGGCGAAGGCTTCCAGCTTGTCCAGCGCGCCGGCGCGTTCGAACGCCTCGGCATACAGCTCCATCGCATGCAGCGCGGTGTAGCAACCGGCGCAGCCGCAAGCCGCCTCCTTGGCGCCCTGCGCGTGCGGCGCCGAATCGGTGCCGAGGAAGAAGCGCTCGTCGCCGCTGGTGGCGGCGGTGACCAGCGCCAGGCGGTGTTCCTCGCGCTTGAGGACCGGCAGGCAGTAGTAGTGCGGACGGATGCCGCCCTTGAAGATGTCGTTGCGGTTGTACAGCAGGTGATGCGCGGTGATGGTCGCGGCGATCGGGCCTTCGGCTTCGGCCACGTACTGCGCGGCGTGCTTGGTGGTGATATGTTCGAAGACGATGTTCAGCGCCGGGAAGTCGCGGCGCAGCGGGCGCATGACGCGTTCGATGAAGACGGCCTCGCGGTCGAACAGGTCGATATCCTGGTCGGTGACTTCGCCATGGACCAGGAACGGCATGCCGACTTCCTGCATCATCTCCAGCGTTTTGTAGCAGTTCGACAGGTCGGTCACGCCGGCGTCGGAATTGGTGGTGGCGCCTGCCGGATACAGTTTGACGGCGTGCACGATGCCGCTTTCCTGCGCGCGCAGGATCTCGTCGGGCGGCGTGTTGTTGGTCAGGTAGAGCGTCATCAGCGGCTCGAACTTCATACCGGAGGGCAGCGCGGCCATGATGCGGCCGCGGTAAGCCTCGGCGGCGGCGGTGGTGGTCACCGGCGGCTTCAGGTTGGGCATCACGATGGCACGGGCGAACTGGCGCGCGCTGTGCGGCAGCACGCTGGCCAGCGTGGCGCCGTCGCGCAGGTGCAGGTGCCAGTCGTCGGGACGGGCGATGGTGATGCTGTCGGGGGTGTTTTCGAAGTCGGACATGGCTGCGGGCTTTCTGGCTATCAAAGTGCGGATACCGACATTTTACCTGTTGCCGGCCAGCGCCCAAGAAAGATTGGGGTCAAGTCTGACATTCGGACACGACCCCATCCGCAGCCCACAACAGCTAACGCTAGAAATAACAATTTGCCATCGCATTAGCGCCGAGGCCGTGTCCGAATGTCGGACTTGGCCCCGTAGTTCTATGACGCAGTAGTTCTAGAATCGGATCACCGTCTTGCCGGCGCCGTGGCCTTGCTTGTTGCGCTCGATGGCTTCGCCGGCCTGCTCCGCCATCACCACTTCGTCGATCACCACCGTCACGTCGCCGGTCGCGACTTTGCCCGCGATTTCGGCCAGTTGGGCGCCGTCAGCACGCATCCGGAACCAGCCGCCGCGCCGTCCCTCCGACAATTGCGCCGCGATGTCCGGGGCCGCCGTGGTGAAGATGCGGCCCTTCGGCGACAGCACTTGCCAGGAGCGGCTCAGGGTCTCGCCGCCGACCAGATCGAGCACCAGGTCGACATTCTTTACCGTCTCCTCGAAGCGGACGGCCTGGTAGTCGATCACTTCGTCAGCGCCAAGGCGGCGCAGCAGATCGGCGTTCCGTCCCCGCGCGGTGGCCACCACCCGGGCGCCGGCCTGCTTCGCGAACTGCACGGCGAAGCTGCCGATGGCGCCGGCGGCGCCGTGGATCAGCACCGTTTCGCCCCGCTGAAGTTGTCCCGCTTCGAACAGCGATTGCCAGGCCGTCAGCGATGCGACCGGAATCGCCGCCGCCGTAACGTCGTCGATGGCCGAGGGAATCCGCGCCAGCTTGGCGGCGCCGATCACCACGTGGCCGGCATACGCGCCCAAGGCGCCGAGCGCGCCGTGCACCCGGTCGCCGATGGCGTAGCCTTCAACGCCCGCGCCGACAGCGGCAACCTGGCCGGCCAGCTCGATGCCCAGCGTGGCCGGCAACGGCAATGGGAACGCGTCTTGCACCAAGCCATCGCGAATCTTCCAATCGAGGCCGTTGACGCCGGCGGCGGCCACGCGCACCAGCACCTCCCCTTCGCCGGGCTGCGGCACCGGCACCTCATCCCAGCGCAAAACCTCCGCCCCGCCATACGCGTGGATGCGCAGCGCGCGGTTGGCGCGTTCATCGAGCGCCGGATAATCGATGTATCCCAGCGGGCCGGGAACATAGAACAGCGCGGCATTCGGTGTGTTGAGCGGCGCGTTCAGCTCAAAGCGGCGCGGCAGATCCGGATTGGCCAGGAAGGTGCTGCCGTAGACAACGGCATCGGCCTCGCCGGCGGCGATGCGCTGCTCGCCGGACTCGCGGCTCTGGCCACCACCCAGCAGGTAGGCCCCGCCGAACAACGGCCGCAGCGCACCGTGATAATCGTAGTTCGCCTTGAACAGCGCCACATGCAGATATGCCAGCTTCATTGGCGCCAGCTGGCCCACCAGATAGGTGTAGGTCTCGACGGGGTTAGCGTCGACGATATCGTTGAAGCCCATCTCTGGCGAGATCTTGATGCCGACGCGGTCCGCGCCCGCCTCCGCGATCATCGCTTGCAGCACCTCCAGGATGAAGCGCGCGCGGTTCGCTACCGAGCCGCCGTATTGGTCCGTGCGCACGTTCGTCCCGGATGCCAGGAACTGCTCCGGCAGATAGCCGGACGCCGCGTGCAGCTCGACGCCATCGAAGCCCGCCTCCAGCGCGCGGCGCGTCGCCACACGGTATTCGTCCACCACGGCCGCCACTTCCGCCGTCTCCAGCGCGCGGGGCGTGACGAAATCGGCCATGCCGGACATCGTGTACGCCTGGCCGGCCGGCTTGATCGCCGACGGCGCCACCGGCGGCGCGCCTTGCGGCAGCATCGACGGATGCGAGATGCGGCCGGTGTGCATCAACTGCAGGAAGATGCGTCCACCCTCCGCGTGGACCGCGTCGGTGACGCGCTTCCAGGCCTCGACCTGGGCATCGCTGTAAATGCCGGGCGTGGCGACATAACCCTTGCCCATCGCGCTCGGAAAGGTGCCTTCGGTGATGACCAGGCCCGCGCTGGCACGCTGGCGGTAGTAGGTGACGGCGAGGTCGGACTGGACGCCGTCGGCGTCGTTGGCGCGCGAGCGGGTCATTGGCGCCATGATGATGCGGTTGCGAAGCTGGTAAGGGCCTATCTTGACGGCGTTGAAGAGCTGGTTCATTGCGGTTCCTCGGGAAGTGGATGACAGTGTAGCCATCATCCATTGTTTCTACTGGTGGATAAATAGCTTAAAATGAATTCACTGATCCACGGACGGAGCAATCCCAATGACACTGTTGGCGAGTATGGAGTTGTTTGTGGCGGTGGCGAACGCCAAGGGCTTCCGCCGCGCGGCCGAGCAGCTGGACATGCCCAATTCGACGCTCTCGCGCCGCATCTCCGATCTGGAAAAGGAAATCGGCGTGCGCCTGTTCCACCGTTCCACCCGCAGGGTGGAGCTGACGGAAGCCGGCCAGGCGTACTTCCGCCGCTGCCAGGGCATCGTCGCCGAGGCGCGCATCGCGCACGAATCGCTGATGGAGCTGGCCGAGCGTCCCAGCGGCCTGCTGCGGGTGTCGATGCCGGTCGACCTGGCGATCAGCTACCTGGCGCCGGCGATCAAGCGCTTCGGCGAGCTGTATCCGCTGATCGATTTCGAAATGGATCTGACCCCGCGCCGCATCGACCTGGTGACGGACGGTTTCGACTGCGCGATCCGTATCGGCGCGCCGCCACCGACGCCGTCCACGTTGATCTCCAGGCAGATCGGCCTGCTGCCGCGCTATCTGTTCGCCGCGCCGGAATACCTGCGCGACGCGCCGCCGCTAAAGCATCCGCAAGACCTCGCGCACCACCAATGCGTGATCCAGGCGGCGTCGGGAAAGCAATCGCGATGGACGCTCACGTCGGGAAAACAAAGCACCACGGTCGACGTCTCCGGCCGCTATTGCGCCAACAACGTCAGCATGTGCCGCACCTTGGCGGCGCTCGGCGTGGGCATTGCCATCTCGGCGGGACCGGAGATGCGCGACGACGCACTGCGCGGCACGCTGGAGCGCGTGCTGCCCGAATGGGACGTCTCGCCCGCGCCGGTCCACGCGATCATCGAATCGCGCCTGATCCCGTCGCGCGTGCGGCTGTTCATCGACTACATGCAGACCGCGCTGAAGGATTACTCAGCGCACGATCGCCACGCGCTTGTGTAGCTGCCGCGCGAGCCACGACAGCAGGCAGCACAGAACGAAGTAGACCAGCGCCACGAAGGTGTACATCTCCACCAGGCGGCCGTCGCGCTGCGCCACCTTGCTGGCCGCGCCGACGAAATCCGGCACCGACAGCACGTACACCAGCGACACGTCCTGGAACAGCACGATGGTCTGCGTCAGCAACACCGGCAGCATGTTGCGGAAGGCTTGCGGCAGCACGATGCGGCCCATGGTTTGCCAGTAGCTCAACCCCAATGCCTGCGCCGCCAGCACCTGTCCGCGCGGGATCGCCTGTATCCCGCCGCGCATGATCTCGCAGTAGTACGCGGCCTGGAACAAGGTGAAGGTGATCAGCGCCGACCAGAACGTGCCGACCTTGACCGGCTCCTGCGCGCCGATCACCCACGCCGCCATATACGGCACCAGGAAGTAGAACCAGAAGATCACCAGCACCAGCGGCACCGCGCGTATCAGGTTGACGTAGGCGGCGGCCACCAGCGCCAGCGGCTTGAAGCTGGACATGCGCCCCAGCGCCAGCAAGGTGCCCAGCGCCACGCCGCCGATCATCGACAGCACCGTCAGCTCCAGGGTGAACGCCATGCCGACCTGGAACAGGTAGACCCACGAGTTGGCGATGACGCTGAAGTCGAATTGCGTGAACATCAGCGGCCTCCCAGAGTGCCGGGCAGCGCGAGGCGGTGCTCCAGCCAGCGCATGGCGGCGATCACCACCAGGTTGACCACCACATAAATCAGCGTGGCGGCGGTGAAGGCTTCAAACACCTGGAAGGAAAACTCCTGGATCGCACGGGCGCTGGCGGTCAGCTCCATCAAGCCGATGGTCAGCGCCACGGAGCTGTTCTTGATGATGTTGAGGAATTCGCTGGTCAACGGCGGCAGGATCATGCGCACCGCCAGCGGCAGCAGCACGAAGCGGTACGTTTGCGGCAGGTCGAGGCCCAGCGCCAGCGCGGCCAGGCGCTGGCCGCCGGCCAGCGCCTCGATACCGGCCGTGACCTGCACCGCCACCCGCGCCGACGTGAAGAAACCGAGGCACAGCACCGCCGTCACGAAGGGGGCGTTGGGCAGGGACTTGAGCCAGTCGCCGCCGGCTTGCGGCAGCAACTCCGGCATCACGAAGAACCACAGGAACATCTGCACCAGCAACGGCACGTTGCGGAATAGCTCGACGTAGCCGGTGCCCACCATCCGCAGCCAGCGGTTGGGCAAGGTGCGCATGGCGCCGACCGCGAAGCCCAGCGCCAGCGCGATCACCCAGCCGGCAAGCGACGTCGCCATCGTCCAGGCCAGGCCGGAAAGCAGCGTGTCCCAGTACGTTTGCACGCCGTCCGGCGACATCTCCCAGAAGATGTTCCAGTTCCATTGGTAGTTCATCGCGACGGCGCCGCTTATTTCTTGGCGTCGGTCTTCTGGGCGGCCGGCGCCGGCGCCGCGGCCGTGACGGCATAAGCCGCAGGATCGGGCGAATCGGTCGGCTTGGCGGCGACCGCCTTGAGCGTGGCCGGCATCGGGAAGTTCAGGTTGATGCCGCGCGGCGGGATGGCGCTCATGAACCACTTGTCGTAGGTCTTGGAGAACTCGGGCGACTGGTAGAACTGCGTCAGCGCCGCATCGACCACCGCCTTGAAGGCCGGGTCGCCGCGCCGCATCATGATCGCGTACGGTTCGACCGACAGCGCCTCCGGCAGGATCGTGTACTCGGACGGATTGCGCGCGGTGGCGACCTGGCTGGCCAGCAGGATGTCGTCGTTGGCCTCGGCGGCGGCGCGACCGGTTTCCAGCATCAGGAACGATTCCGGATGGTCCTTGCCGACGGCGATGGTCATGCCCAGTTTGCGCTCGTTGTTCAGCATCGTCATCTGCTTGAGCGTCGTGGTGCCGGCGGTGGCGACCAGGGTCTTGCCCTTCATGTCGGCCAGGCTGCGGATGTTGGACGCCTTCTTGACCAGCAGCCGGTTGGAGATGACGAACATGGTGGGCGCGAACGCCACCTGCTTCTGCCGCTCGGCGTTGTTGGTGGTCGAGCCGCATTCGAGATCGATGGTGCCGTTGGCCATGAGCGGGATGCGGTTGGCGGCGGTCACGGGATTCATCACCACCTTCAGCCCGGACAGGCCCAGGTTCTTCTCGATCGCCGCCACCGCCTTCAGGCACAGATCGACCGAGTAGCCTTGGTACTGCTGTTTGTCGTCGAGGTAGGAGAAGGGAATGGAGCCGTCGCGCACGCCGAGCGTGATGGTGCCGGTGCGCTTGATCTTGGCCAGCGTGCCGCCGGCTTCCTGGGCGGCGGCCGGGCCGGTGGCGAAGACCGCGCTGGCGGCGACGATGGCAAAACGATAGAGCACTCGCGGTAACGACATGATTCCTCCTAAGAAAAATACAATGAACGTCAAAAACGACCTGCCGGCGGGCGCCGGCGCATGCTATCTGTTGATGCTGTTGGACGAAGCCAATGAATCGACCTAGTGGATAATCCGCGCCAGGAAATCGCGGGCGCGCTCGGAACGCGGCGCGCCGAAGAATTCATCCTTGGTGCAGTCCTCCAGTATCCGCCCCTTGTCCATGAAGACGACCCGGTTCGCCACCTTCCGAGCGAATCCCATCTCGTGCGTGACGACCATCATCGTCATGCCCTCTTGCGCCAGGCCGACCATCACGTCGAGCACCTCGTTGATCATCTCCGGGTCCAGCGCGGAGGTGGGCTCGTCGAACAGCATCGCGATCGGGTCCATCGACAGCGCGCGGGCGATCGCCACGCGCTGCTGCTGGCCGCCGGACAGCTGGTTCGGATATTTGTCCTGCTGCGACAGCAGGCCGACCCGGTCCAGGTACTGCAGGCCGCGCGCGTTGGCCTCGTCCTCGCTGCGGCCCAGCACCTTGACCTGGCCCAAGGTCAGGTTCTGGCGCACCGACAGATGCGGGAACAACTCGAAATTCTGGAACACCATGCCGATGCGCGCGCGCAGCTTGGGCAGGTCGGTGCCCTTGGCGCCGACCGAGATGCCGTCGACGACGATTTCGCCCTGTTGAAACGGCTCGAGGCCGTTGACGGTCTTGATCAGGGTCGACTTGCCCGAACCGGACGGCCCGCAAATGACCATCACGTCGCCTTTGGAGACGCTGGTGGTGCATTCGGCCAATACCTGGAACTGGCCATACCATTTGCTCAGATTATTTATCGCTATCATATTTTTGGCAAAGTTAGAGTGCCCGCGACAGGTGTGTGGACCTGCGTCCACGCGAACTTGACAGTACCCTTTACCACAAGGATACTGCGGAACTTGCTCAATGTTTCATCAGCTTACAAAGCTGCATTGGCTGGATCATACCTCCACATTGCGGGGAAATGACATTATTTTGTACGAGATTGTGCTTTGGCGGATTATCCCGCCACAGCCGGCGTCCATAGAGACACTACCATGGAAAACAGAGAACATGCATAAACAAAGTCGTTTGACCACTTACATCCTGATCGCACTGGCGCTAGGTATCCTTACGGGCTACATCGTTCATGCCAACATGGAAAACCCGCTCAGTTTCGCCGATTCGATGTCGCTGATTACGACTTTGTTCCTGCGCCTGATTAAAATGATCATCGCCCCGCTGGTGTTCTCGACCCTGGTCGTCGGCATCGCGCGCATGGGCGACGCCAACGAAGTGGGCCGCATCGGCATCAAGACCATGGGCTGGTTCTTCATCGCCTCGGTCATGTCGCTGAGCCTGGGCCTGGTGCTGGTCAACCTGTTCCGCCCGGGCGACGCGCTGCTGGGCCACATGGCCGCCACCGCCTCGGCCAAGGTCGAACTGGCCACGTCCAGCCTGACGTTGAAGGACTTCGTCACCCACCTGGTGCCGTCGTCCATCATCGACGGCATGGCCAAGAACGAGATCTTGCAGATCGTTATTTTCTCGCTGTTCTTCGGTTCGGCTGCGGCCGCCGTCGGCAAAAAGGCCGACATCATGGTCGACGCGCTCGACGGCGTCGCCCACGTGATGCTCAAGGTCACCGGCTACGTGATGAAGTTCGCGCCGATCGCCGTGTTCGCGGCCGTCGCCGGCGTCATCGCCAAGAGCGGCCTGGGCGTGCTGTCGACGTACGGCGTGTTCATGGCCGAGTTCTACTTCGGCATCATCCTGCTGTGGGGCTTGCTGATCTTCGCCGGCTTCCTGTTCCTCAAGGGCCGCGTGTTCGGCCTGATGAAGGAATTGCGCGGCCCGGCGCTGCTGGCCTTCTCGACCGCCTCGAGCGAAGCGGCCTACCCGAAAACCCTGGAAGGCCTGGAGCGCTTCGGCGTGCGCAACCGGATCGCCTCGTTCGTGCTGCCGATCGGCTACTCGTTCAACCTGGACGGCTCGATGATGTACTGCACCTTCGCCACCGTGTTCATCGCCCAGGCGTACGGCATCGAAATGTCGCTGGGCCAGCAGATGACGATGATGATGGTGCTGATGCTCACCTCCAAGGGCATGGCCGGCGTGCCGCGCGCCTCGCTGGTGGTGATCGCCGCCACCCTGAGCCAGTTCAACATCCCCGAAGCGGGCATGCTGCTGCTGCTGGGCATCGACCACTTCCTCGACATGGCGCGTTCCGCGACCAACGTCATCGGCAACGGCGTCGCCACGGCGGTTGTCGCCAAGTGGGAGGGCGAGCTGCTCGAACCGGGTCAGGAAGATGAGATGGTAAAAGACGCCGCATAAAAAGCAACCGCGCAAAGCAAAGGCCACCGTCAGGTGGCCTTTTTTCATCTCGAGCTGCTTTTACTGGTTGGCGTAGATTTTCACCAGCTCGTGCAGGAAGGTGCGGCCTTCCATCAGCGATTGCACGCCGATGTATTCGTTCAGGCCGTGGATGTTGCCCAGGTCCGGCGTGAGGAAGATGCCGCTGATGCCGTACGTCGGAATGCCGGCCGCGTTCAGGAACTGTCCATCGGTGGCGCCGGACTGCAGGATCGGCATCACCGGCACGCCCGGCCACATCTTGGCCGTCATGCGCTCGACCGGTTCCAGGATCGCCTTCGTCAACGCCGGCGGGGCCGAGTTCTCGCCGCGTATCTCCAGCGTTTCCACCTTCACCGCCGGGTCGCCGATCGCCTTGACCAGGGTTTGGCGCACTTCTTCCTGCGTCACGCCGGGGAAGATGCGGCAGTTGATGTTGGCGCGGGCGCGCTGCGGCAGCGCGTTGGTGGCGTGGCCGGCGTCGAGCAGCGTCGCGACGCAGGTGGTGTGCAGCATCGCGCCCCAGCTGGAGTCGGTCGACGAGACCAGCGCGACCGCCTTGGCGTCGCCCGGGTTCTTGACCACGGCCAGCATGGCGTCGGCAACGTCCTTGCGGCCGGCCGCCGCCTGGATCTTCGACATGCCGTTCAGGTAACCACGGCTGCCGTCGGCCAGCTGGATCGGGAACTCGTAGCCTTCGACCTTTTTCAGCGCCGCCGCCAGCCGGTAGATGGCGTTGTCCTTTTGCGGACGCGAACTGTGGCCGCCGCGATTGGTCACTTCCAGCCGGTAGTTCTGCGCGACCTTCTCGCCCGCCTGCACCGTCATCGAGACCCGCTTGCCGGCGGCATCGAGCTCGCCGCCCGCGCCTTCGTTGAGCGCATAGCCGGCGTCGATCAGGTCGCGCTTGTTCTTCGTCAGCCATTCGGCGCCGTTGAAGGCGCCGGCCGTCTCCTCGCCGCAGGTCAGCGCCATCTTCAGGGTGCGGCGCGGCTTGAAGCCTTCCTTTTTGAAGCGGATCAGCGAGTCGGCCCAGATGGCCGCCTGCGCCTTGTCGTCCAGCGCGCCGCGCGCGTAGAACTTGCCGTCTTCCTCGATCAACGTGAACGGGTCGCGCACCCAGTCTTCGCGCTTGGCCTCGACCACGTCGATGTGCGCCAGCAGCAGGATGGCCTTGGCCTTAGGATCACTGCCGGGCAGGATGGCGACCAGCCCGCCCTCCTTCGGAAACTGCGGATCGGCGAAGGGATGCAGGTCCGCGTCCGGGAAGCCGGCCGCCTTCAGGCGCGTGGCGATGCGTTCGGCCGCCAGGGTGCAGCTGCCCGACGATAAGGTGGTGTTGGTTTCGACCAGCTCTTTGTAGAGGGCGCGGAATTGCTGTTCTGTGGGATCGGCGTAGGCATTCTGCATACACGCCACCAGCGCGGTGACAGCACCCAGGACAAAGCGAGACTTCATGGTCGGTTCCTTATCAGCGTGAAAAATCATTGGGGGGTCAAGTCTTCGGGCGACGATGTCAATTCTTCGTCCGCTTTGGCCTGCTGCCGCTGCCACATCTGCGCGTACAGTCCGTCGGCCGCGAGCAGCGATTGGTGCGTGCCGCGTTCGACGATGCGGCCGTGGTCGAGCACCAGTATCTGCTGCGCGTCGGCCACCGTCGACAGCCGGTGCGCGATGACCATCGTGGTGCGGCTCTTGGCGATTTCCTTGAGCTGCGCCTGGATCGCTTGCTCGGCCTTCGAGTCCAGCGCGGACGTGGCTTCGTCGAAGATCAAAATCGCTGGATTTTTCAGCAGGGTGCGGGCGATCGCCACGCGCTGCTTTTCGCCGCCCGACAGCTTCAAACCGCGCTCGCCGACCATCGTGCCGTAACCGTCCGGCAGGCTCTCGATGAAATCGTGGATCGACGCCGCGCGCGCCGCCGCGACGATCTGCTCCTTGCTGGCGCCAGGTTTGCCGTAGGCGATGTTGTATTCGATGGTGTCGTTGAACAGCACCGTATCCTGCGGCACGATGCCGATCGCGTGGCGCACCGAGTCCTGCGTCAGCGAGCGCAGGTCCTGGCCGTCGATGGTGATGCCGCCGGCGTTGACCTCATAGAAGCGGAACAGCAATCGCGACAAGGTCGACTTGCCCGAACCGCTATGCCCCACCACCGCCGTCGTGGTGCCCGGCGCGATGGTGAAGTCGACGTCGAACAGGATCTGGCGCTTGGATTCGTAGCTGAAGTCGACGTGGTTGAAGCGCACCTGAGCGCCGTGCGTGACCAGCGGCTGCGCGTCCTTGGCGTCGGCGATCTCGCGGTTCTGGTCCAGCAGCGAGAACAGCTTTTCCATGTCGGCCAGGCTTTGCTTGATCTCGCGGTAGATCACGCCCAGGAAGTTGAGCGGAATATAAAGTTGGATCATGAACGAGTTGACCAGCACCAGATCGCCCAAGGTCATCGTGCCGTTGATGACGCCCACCGTGGCGCGCCACAGGATCAAGGTGACGGCGATGGCGATGATCATCGACTGCCCCGTGTTTAGCAGCGACAGCGATGTCTGCGATTTGACGGCGGCCGATTCGTAGCGCTGCAGGCCTTCATCGTAGCGTTTGGCCTCGTAGTCCTCGTTGCCGAAGTATTTGACGGTCTCGTAGTTGATCAACGAGTCGATGGCTTTGGTGTTGGCCTTCGAGTCCAGATCGTTCATCGTGCGGCGGAAGTGCGTGCGCCAGTTGGTGACGACGACGGTGAAGGTGATATACAACACCAGCGCGACGAAGGTGATCACCGAAAACCAGATGTCGTAGTGCAGAACGAGATAGCCCAGCACCAGCGTGATCTCCACCAGGGTAGGCAGGATGTTGAACAGCGTGTACGAGATCAGCGAGCCGACCGCGCGCGTGCCGCGTTCGATATCGCGCGTCATGCCGCCGGTCTGGCGGTTCAGGTGGAAGCGCAGCGACAGCGCGTGCAGGTGGCGGAACACTTGCAGCGCGATGGTGCGCACGGCGCGCTGCGTGACGCGCGCGAACAGGAATTCGCGCAGTTCGGTGAACAAGGTGGTCGAGACGCGCAGCACGCCGTAGGCCACCAGCGCGGCGACCGGCAGCACCAGCAGCGCCTGCGGATGCGACGGCGTGATCGTCAGCGAGTCGATCAGTTTTTTCATCACCACCGGCACGCCGACGTTGGCCAGCTTGGCGCCCACCAGGCAGCCCAGCGCCAGCAGCACGCGCCATTTGTAGACCCACAGGTAGGGGATCAGTGTCTTCAGGGTGGCGGTGTCGCTGCGGGTCGGTGCGGAGGCGGCGGCTGTGCCGACGGGGTCTGGCGGGGAATTCGGGTAACGGCGCATGGCGGATGTCGGCTTTTTATGGTTCAATCCCGGTAATTGTAGCCCCTGAAGAGAATTCACGATGACCACGCCCGAAAATCCAACCCCTATCGCCGTCACCACCGTCAACCGCGGCCTGCCCGCCGGCAAAATGCCGGAACTGCGCATGATGCCGTCGCCGTCCGACGCCAATGTCTACGGCGATGTCTTCGGCGGCTGGATCATGTCGCAGGTCGATATCGCCGGTTCGCTGCCGGCCACCCGCCGCGCCAACGGCCGCGTGGCGACCATCGCCGTGAACTCGTTCCTGTTCAAGAATCCGGTGTTCGTGGGCGACCTGCTGTCGTTCTATGCTGATATTGTCAAGGTTGGCAATACGTCCATCACCGTCAACGTCGAGGTGTACGCGGAGCGCAACCGCCTGCAGGCCGACACCGTCAAGGTGACCGAGGCGGTGCTGACCTATGTGGCGACCGATTCGGACCGCAAGCCGCGCAAGGTGCCGCCGATCGAAACGCTGATGCACCCGTGATCGCCCGGTGACCACGCGGGTGGACGCGCAACGCCGCATCTTCCTCGCCGCGCTGGCGGCATCGGCCAGCGCCGGCGCTGGCGCCCTCCCCGCCGTGCCGGCGGGCGCCGGCAACGCCGGCTATCCGTTCAGCCTCGGCGTCGCCTCCGGTTCCCCCCTGCCCAACGCGGTCGTCATCTGGACCCGTATCCTCCACGATCCGCTCAACGCGGCGGCGATGCCGTCGATGGCCTTCGCCGTGCGCTGGGAAGTGGCCGAGGATGAGCGCTTCAGCCGCATCGTCGCCAAAGGCACGGCCAGCGCCGCGCCGCAGCTGGCGCACAGCGTCCATGTCGATGTCACCGGTTTGTCGCCGGCGCGCTGGTACTGGTATCGCTTCATGCTAGGCGACGCCGTCAGCCCGATCGGCCGCACCCGCACCGCGCCCGCCGCCGATGCGATGCCGGACCAGCTCAAGCTGGCCGTGGCCTCGTGCCAGCACTGGGAGTTCGGCACCTATGCCGCGCACCGCCACATCGCCGCCGCCTCGCCCGATCTGGTGGCCTTCCTGGGCGATTACATCTACGAGTGGGGGCCGTACCAGCCGCGCCATCCCAAAAGCGCCGTGCGGTCGCATGAGAGCTTCACGCTGGCCGACTACCGCAACCGCTACGCCCAGTACAAGAGCGACCGCGATTTGCAGGCCGCACACCACGTGGCGCCGTGGATCGTCACCTGGGACGACCACGAAGTCGCCAACGACTACGCCGATGACCGCGACGAGCGTCTGAATCCGAAGTTCCTGGAGCGGCGCGCGGCGGCGTACCAGGCCTTTTACGAACATATGCCGGTGCGGCTGGTACTGCCCAAGCCGGGCGACTTCGCCAACATGCGCATCTATCAGCGCTACGACTGGGGAAGGCTGGCGCGCTTCCATGTGCTGGACGACCGCCAGTACCGCGCCTGGCAGGCTTGCCCGCCGGCGGGACGCGGCGGCTCGTCGTCGGTGGTGCGGCGCCAGTGCGCGGCGCTCGGCGACACCCAACGCACGATGCTGGGCGAGGTGCAGCAGCGCTGGCTGGACGATGGCCTGAAGTCGTCGCGTGCGCGCTGGAATATCCTGGCGCAGCAAACGCTGATGGCGCAAAACAGCCAGGTGCCGTTCAAGAGCGAGGGCGACACGCGCATCTGGACCGATGGCTGGGATGGTTATCCGATGGCGCGCCGGCGTCTGCTCGACGGGCTGGCCATCAGCAAGGCGAGCAATCCGTTGATCCTGTCCGGCGACGTGCACAGCTTCTTCGCCGCCGAGATCAGCCGCGATCCGGCGCGTCCCCGGTCGGGAACGAACGCGGTGCTGGCGACGGAATTTTGCGGCACGTCGATCACGTCGCCGTCGCGCCCGCAGTCGCGCACCGAGCAGTATGTGGCGATGAACCCGAGCATCAAGTACGGCCGCAGCGACAAGCGGGGCTTCATGCTGCTCAACATCACGCCGGCGGCGACCACCGCGCATTTCGTCGGATTGAACGACGTGCACGACGCGGCCAGCGGCATCGCGACCGCCGCCAGTTTCGTGGTAGAGAACGGCAAGCCACGATTAAATCGCGGCGGCTGACCGTATTGAATCCGAAGAAAAAACACGTAGGGCGGATTAGCGAAGCGTAATCGGCCATGCGTGCGCCGCGTTGACGCATGCATGGCCGATTACGGCGTTCCGCCTAATCCGCCCTACGTGACTCCGCGATCAACTGAATGTTACGCGGCCGTCTTCGGCTTCTCGTCGCGCAGCTGGCGCCGCAGGATCTTGCCGACGTTGGTCTTCGGCAGCTCGTCGCGGAATTCGATGAACTTCGGCTTCTTGTACGCCGTCAGCTCGTGCTTGCAGTAATCCAGCAACTGCTCGGCCGTCAGACTCGGATCCTTGCGCACCACGAACAGCTTGACCGCCTCGCCCGAGTTCTGGTCCGGCACGCCGATGCACGCCACCTCCAGCACGCCCGGATGACCCGCGACGACGCCTTCGACCTCGTTCGGATACACGTTGAAGCCGGACACGATGATCATGTCCTTCTTGCGGTCGACGATGCGCGTGTAGCCGCGCTCGTCCATGATGCCGATGTCGCCAGTCTTGAAGAAGCCGTCGGCCGTCATCGTCTTGGCGGTCTCGTCCGCGCGGTTCCAGTAGCCGGCCATCACCTGCGGACCGCGAATCGCGATCTCGCCGGTCTGGCCCAGCGGCACAGGATTGCCGTCGTCGTCGAGGATCTGCACCTCGGTCGACGGAATCGGCAGGCCGATGGTGCCGGTGAATTCCTTGATGTCGACGCGGTTGGCGGTGGCCACCGGCGACGTCTCCGACAAGCCGTAGCCTTCGATGATCGGCGTGCCGGTTACTTTCAGCCACTTGTCGGCCACGGCCTTCTGCACGGCCATGCCGCCGCCGTTGCACACCGAGTAGCTGGAGAAGTCGAGCTTGGAGAACTCCGGATTGTTCAGCAGCGCGTTGTACAGCGTATTCACGGCGGGGAACACGGCCACGCGGTACTTGGACAGTTCCTTGATGAAGCCGGGGATGTCGCGCGGATTCGGGACCAGCAGGGTCAGCCCGCCCATGCGCATGCCCATCAGGGCGCTGATGGTCAGCGAGTAAATGTGATACAGCGGCAGCGCGGCGACGAACACGATCTGCTCTTTGTGCTCTTTAAACTGCAGCCAGGCCTCGTTCTGCAGCACGTTGGCGATGATGTTCCGGTGCAGCAGGATCGCGCCCTTCGAGACACCGGTGGTGCCGCCCGTGTATTGCAGGAAGGCGATGTCGTCATGTCCCTGCTTGGTCGGCTGCAAGGTCATGTTGGCCGCCTCGGACAGCATCTGCTTGTACGAGATCGAACCGGGCAGCGAGAACGCCGGCACCAGCTTCTTGATCTTGCGCACCACCAGGTTGACGATCGCGCCCTTGAGCGTGCCGAGCATGTCGCCCATGGTGGCGACGATCACGTGCTTGACCTTGGTGTGCGAGATCACCTGCTCCACAGTGGTGGCGAAATTCTCCAGCACGATGATCGCTTCCGAGCCCGAGTCCACCAGTTGGTGCTGCAACTCGCGCGGCGTGTACAGCGGGTTGACGTTGACCACCGTGTAGCCGGCGCGCAGGACGGCGGCCATCGCCACCGGATATTGCAGCACGTTCGGCATCATGATCGCCACGCGCGCGCCCGGCTGCAGGCCCTTGCTTTGCATCCAGGCGCCCATGCGCAGCGACAGCTTGTCCAACTCGCCGTAGGTGAGGAATTTATCCATGCACACATAGGCGTTGCGGTCGGCGTATTTGCGGAACGATTCCTCCAGCAGATGCGTGACCGAACGGTATTGCGTCGGATCGATCTCCGTCGGCATGTTTGCGGGGTAGGACTTGAGCCAGATTTTTTCCATCTTATGCAGCCTTTTTCTTATCGTTGGTGTGTTCGTCCCGCAGCACGCGCCGCAGGATCTTACCGACATTGGTTTTTGGCAGTTCCTCGCGGAACTCTATGTATTTCGGTTTTTTGTAGCCGGTCAATTGCTCTTTGCAAAAGGCCATCAGCTGGTCGGCGGTCAGGCTGGGGTCCTTGCGCACCACGAACACCTTGACCGCCTCGCCCGCGTGTTCGTCCGGCACGCCAATGCACGCGCATTCCAGCACGCCCGGATGGGACGAGATCACGCCTTCCAGTTCGTTGGGGTAGACGTTGAAGCCGGAGACCAGGATCATATCCTTCTTGCGGTCGACGATCTTGGTGTAGCCGTTCTCGTCCATCACGCCGATGTCGCCCGATTTGAAGAAGCCGCCGGCGGTCATCACCTTGGCCGTCTCGTCCGGACGGTTCCAGTAGCCGGCCATTACCTGCGGGCCGCGAATGGCGATCTCGCCGGGCTGGCCCAGCGGCACCTCGTTGCCATCGTCATCGAGGATGGCGATGTCGGTCGACGGCATCGGCAGGCCGATGGTGCCGGTGAAGTCGGCGATGTCGGTGCGGTTGCAGGTGGCCACCGGCGAGGTCTCGGACAGGCCGTAGCCCTCGACGATGGGAACGCCCGTCAGCTTGCGCCAGCGGTCGTTGACCGATCGCTGCACGGCCATGCCGCCGCCGTTGCACACCTTCAGCGCCGAGAAATCCAGGTGCACGAAATCGGGGTGGTTCAGCAACGCGTTGTACAGCGTATTGACCGCCGGCAGCATGTGGAAGCGGTACTTGGCGAGCTCCTTGATGAAGCCGCCGATGTCGCGCGGGTTCGGGACCAGGATGTTGAGCGCACCCACGCGCGTGCCCCACATGGCGCACGCCGTCAGCGCAAAGATGTGGTACAGCGGCAGCGCCGCCACGATGACGATCTGCTCGGCCAGGCCCCCCATTGCCGGGTGGCCCCACGCTTCCGTTTGCAGCAGGTTGGCGATCACGTTCTTGTGCGTCAGCACGGCGCCCTTGGCCACGCCGGTGGTGCCGCCCGTGTATTGCAGGAAGGCCGGGTCGTCCTGGTTGACCTCGACCGGCGTCAGCTTCATGCCGCCGCCCTGCGACAGCGCGTCCTTGAAGCGCACCGCGTTCGGCAAGGAGAACGGCGGCACCAGCCGCTTGACGTTGCGCACGACGAAGTTGACCAGCATGCCTTTCGGCCCGCCCAGCATCTCGCCGATGCTGCCGACCAGGATGTGCCGCACTTGTGTGCGGCCCAGCACCTGTTCCAGCGTGTTGGCGAAATTCTCGAGAATGATGATGGCTTCGCAGCCGGAGTCGTTGAGCTGGTGCTCGAGTTCGCGCGGCGTGTACAGCGGATTGATGTTGACCACCGTGTAGCCGGCGCGCAGGATGGCGGCGATGGCGACCGGATATTGCAGCACGTTGGGCATCATGATGCCGACGCGCGCGCCCTTCTTCATGGCGCGGCTTTGCAGCCAGGCGCCGATGCGTCGGGAATGGGCGTCGACCTCGGCGTAGGTCAGGAACTTGTCCATGCAGACGTAAGCATTGCGGTCCGCGAACTTATGAAAAGACTCCTCCAGCAACTGCACCAGCGAACGGTACTGTGCCGTGTCGACCTCCGTCGGCATGCCCGGCGGATAGGACTTCAACCAGATTTTCTCCATCCTGTGCCTCTCGTCTCATTATCATTATAGTCGCGGCGCACAGTGCCGCTCCAGGGCAGGTGGGATCGTCTGCGCGAACAGCCTGGGCCTGCTTATGATGCGATGCTATCGGGCAGTCAGCCCGGACGCAAGCGCAATTAAGCATAATTAGAACATCGCTTCTAACGGCTATTTATGCTGCACAGCAGCATCAGCGCACGCCTTCGGCGACGGTGGCTTGCTGCTGCGATCCTGCAAGGCGCTCGGCATCGAGCATTGCGAGGCGGGTGAGGTGGTCGAGCTGCTGTTGGCGTTGAGCGAAATCAAGCAAAGCCAATTTTTGCGCCGCACCATAAAATCGCACGAACGTTCGCTCCTGCTTCATCAGCTCGCGGAAGGCGGGCAAATAATCGTGGTAAGTTCCCACAGCGCTGAGGTGGGCGTTGGTCAGCGGCTCGGCGAACCAGCGGTCGTAGCCGGCATAGCCGCCCCAGCTTTCCTTGAGCTTTTGGTAGTCCGATTTCAGGTGCGCGAAGATGCGGGTCTTCTCGGCGCGGCGGTGGCGGGTGCTGGTCTTGCTGGCGTAGTTATCGGCCAGCATCTGCCGGTGCTTGACCAGCAACGCCAGAAAGTCCTGGCGGCGGGCGTTGTTGCGCACGTAGCTCTCGCGCATCTCGGGCGTGCCGTACAGTTCCAGCCAGCGCTGCACGCCGGCCTCCTCGACGGCGGTGGCGAAGCTCTCGTTGAACTGGGTATCGCCCTGCACATACACGACCTGGTGCGACAGCTCATGGAACACCATGCGCGCCAGTTCCGCATCGGAATAATTGATGAAGGTCGACAGCAGCGGATCGCTGAACCAGCCCAAGGTGGAGTACGCCGGCACGCCGCCGACCTGGACGTCGTTGCCCTCCTCGCGCAGCTCGTCGGCGTAAGCGGTGGCGTCGGCCTTGCTGTAGTAGCCGCGATAGCTGACGCAGCCGGCGATCGGGAAGCACCACTGGATAGGCCGCAGCGACAGCTCCGGCGTGGCCACCACGTTCCACAGCACAAACGGACGCGACAGTGCGGCGTAGTTCTTGTAGCTGGCGTTGTTGGGAAGGCCCAGTTCCTTGACCGCGAAGCGGCGTATCAGCAGGGCTTTTTCAAGGCGGGCCTTGAGGCGGGGATCGGTGTTGGGATCACCCAGCCAATCGTCGATCGGACGGGCGTCCGACCACAGCGCGTACTGGCCCTGCGCGGCCTGTACGTAGTACCGCAACTGGGCGCAACCGGCCAGCAGAAGTACGGAGCATGCCGTCGCGAGCCAGTACTTGGCCCGCACGACACGGCGGAAAAAATTGCGCATATGCTACCTTCAAGCAACGACTCTTTCAATCTCTACGAGTGTATCGTAAAAAGTCGGCGCGCGGCCCATGTCGGTGAGGCGTTGGCTGGTGACCTCATTGGCGTTTTTACCATCCTTCGCTAGCTTCTTCCACCACACTGACAAGCCGACAACCAGGCCCGGACGGGCCTTGTCCGTCACGCGCGCCCTGGCGATAAAACTGCCTCTGTCATTGTGGATGCGCACCATATCGGCGTCGAAAATACCGCGTTTTGCCGCATCGTCGGGGTGGATGTCGAGGTGCGGTTCGCCCTCCGCGGAGCGCAAACTCTTGACGTTTACAAATGACGAATTCAAAAAATTTCGCGCCGGCGGAGAGATCATCGCCAGCGGATATTTTTTCGCAAGTTGAGGGTTGCTAGCAACAGATTCGTAAGGAGGTAGATAAGTCGGCAACGGATCGAGTCCGTCCGCTTCCATCGCGGCGGAATAGAACTCGCACTTGCCTGACGGCGTCGTGAAGCCGCCCTGTGCGAACGGGGCCTCCGGCATGTTGAGCTTTTGCCAGCCCTTCAGTTTCAACGACTCCCAATCGAAGTGCACGGCGCGCACGTCCTGGGTGTTGAAGGCGATCGATGCCAGCTCGTCGTCGCTGTCGCGGAAGCATGGGTCGTCGAAGCCCATGACCGCCGCCAGCAGGCGGAAGATCTCGGTGTTGGGCTTGGATTCGCCCAGCGGCGCGATGGCGGCGTTGTTGGCCATCATGTACAGGTGGCCGAAGGACGTGTGCGTGTCGACGTGTTCGAGCTGCGTGGTGGCGGGCAGCACGATGTCGGCGTAGTCGACTGTATCGGTCTGGAAGTGCTCGAGCACGACGGTGAACAAATCCTCGCGCGCGAAACCCGCCGCCACCTTCGACGAGTCCGGCGCGATCGCCACCGGGTTGGAGTTGTAGACGATGACGGCCTCCACGGCAGGGCCGAATTCGGGCGAGGCCGGGCGCAGCAGGTCGTCGCCGATGGTGGTCATGTTGATGGTGCGCGGCATGGACTTGAGCAGGTCGGGCCGCTGCAGCGCCACCTTGTTGGACGGGAAGGAGCCGCTCGACGACAGCTGGATGCCGCCGGCCGCGTGGCGCCAGGCGCCCACCAGCGCCGGCAGGCAGGCGATGTTGCGCACGGCCGTGCCGCCGCCGCGCACGCGCTGCACGCCGTAGTTGACGCGGATCGCCACCGGCTCGCCGGCCTTGGCCGTGGCGCCGTACAGGCGCGCCAGGTCGACCACCTCGGCCGCGGTGATGCCGCAGGTCTCGGCGACGCGTTCCGGCGTCCATTCGGCCACGCGCGCTTTGAGCTGCTCGAAGCCGAGCGTATGCCGCGCGATGTAGTCATGATCGAGCAAGTCCTCGGCGATGAGCACGTGCATCAGGCCCAGCGCGAGCGCGGCGTCGGTGCCCGGCAGCGGCGCGATGTGCTGGTGGCATTTCTCGGCCGTCAGCGAGCGGTACGGGTCGATGGCGATCAGCTTGGCGCCGTTGCGCTTGGCTTCCTGCGCGCGCGTCCAGAAGTGCAGGTTGGAGGCGATCGGATTGCCGCCCCAGATGATGATCAGTTTGGCGTTCTGGAACTGCTCCATGTCGGTGCCAACCGACGCGCCGATTGTGTACTTGTAGCCGGTCGCGCCGGCGGTGGCGCAGACGGTGCGGTCCAGCAGCGAGGCGCCGATCTTGTTGAAGAAGCGCGAGGACATCGACTCGCCCTGCAGCAGGCCCATGGTGCCACAGTAGCTGTACGGCAGGATCGCTTCCGGCGCGCGCGCGGCGATCGGCTTCAGCCTGGCGGCGATGGTGGCCAGCGCCTCGTCCCAGCTGATGCGCTCGAACCTGCCCTCGCCCTTCTTGCCGATGCGGCGCAGCGGGTGCAGCAGGCGCTCGGCGTGGTAGGTGCGCTCGGTGTAGCGCGCCACCTTGGTGCACAGCACACCGGCGGTCGTGGGATGGTCCGGATCGCCCTTGACGGCGGTCGCGACGCCATCCTCCACGGTCACCAGCAGGGCGCAGGTATCGGGACAGTCGTGCGGGCAGACCGCGCGAACTTGTGTGGTTGTCATTATCAAAAGTCCAAAAAGCGTACACTGAAAGCAGTATCGTAAACCATTACGGAGCGGTGGATACCAAGCTCGGGGCCGCTCTGGATAAAGTCGTACGACAAGGGCTACAATGGCTATTCTCGCTGCCCACGAAGCAGGCGACCCATATTGGAGAAGCAAATGAAACTAGTTGATCCCATCATTGCCTTTCAGTCCGAATTGCAGCACATCCGGCGCGACCTGCACGCCCATCCGGAACTCTGCTACGAAGAGCAGCGCACTTCCGACGTGGTGGCGGCCAAGCTGACGGAATGGGGCATCCCCGTGATTCGCGGCCTCGGCGTCACCGGCGTGGTCGGGATCATCAAGAACGGCAGCTCCAACCGCGCGATCGGCCTGCGCGCCGACATGGACGCGCTGCCGATGCAGGAGGTAAACACCTTCCCTCACGCGTCTCGCCATCCGGGCAAGATGCACGCCTGCGGCCACGACGGCCACACCGCCATGCTGCTGGGCGCGGCCAAGCATCTTGCAGAAAACCGCAACTTCGACGGCACCGTGTACCTGGTGTTCCAGCCGGCCGAGGAAGGCGGCGCCGGGGCCAAGCGCATGATCGAGGATGGTCTGTTCGAGCAATGTCCGATGGACGCCATTTACGGCATGCACAACTGGCCTGGGATTCCGTCGGGCCACATGAGCGTGGTCGAGGGGCCCATGATGGCTTCCAGTAACGAGTTTTACCTGACGATCAAGGGCAAGGGCGCGCACGCGGCCCAGCCGCACAAGGGCATCGATCCGGTCATGGTGGCGGTACAGATCGCTCAGAGCTGGCAGACCATTATCTCGCGGCAGAAAAGTCCGCTGGATACGGCGGTGCTGTCGATCACGCAGATCCACGCGGGCAGCGCCACCAATGTGATTCCGGACGAGGCCAAGATGGTTGGCACGGTGCGTACCTTCACCACGCCGGTGCTGGACATGATCGAGACGCGCATGGGCGAAATCGCGCAGCACACGGCGGCGGCGTTCGGGGCGGAGGTGGAATACAAGTTCCGACGAAATTATCCGCCGTTGGTGAATCATGCGGCCGAGACGCGCTTCGCGGTCGAGGTGATGAAGGAGGTGGTTGGCGCGGACAAGGTCGATGACAACGTCGAGCCGACCATGGGGGCTGAGGATTTCGCGTTCTTCCTGCAGGCTAAGCCCGGGTGTTATATCTTTATCGGCAATGGCGAGGGGGATCACCGCGACGGCGGCCACGGCCTGGGGCCGTGCGTGCTGCACAACGGCAGTTATGATTTCAACGACAACCTGTTGCCGGTGGGCGCGAGTTTCTGGGTGCGGCTGGCGGAGAAAAGCTTACCGCTCAACTAACGCGGCACATGATTTAACGTGGAGACACGTAGGGCGGATTAGCGACGCGTAATCGGCCATGCATGCGCCGCCTGCGGCTCACAAATGGCCGATTACGGCGTTCCGCCTAATCCGCCCTACGTATCTCCGTTGTATTTTCCGCGCCAGAGGTGCAAGCAACCGTTACACACGGTCCTGGGCCTTGCCCACCCTTTGCCCCGGATTGAGCTGCTCCAGCGCTACCAGCGCCGCCGAATGATCCGCCTGCGGCAGCGTTTCCGCCAGCACCCGATACCGCTCCGTCACCAGCTCCGTCACGGGCAACCTCACCCCCGCCGCTTCCGCAGCCGCCAGGATATTGCGCTGGTCCTTCAGCTGCGTCGTGACCTTGCCGCCGGCGACGAAATTCCTCTCCAGCATGCGCTGGCCGTGCACATCCAAAATCTTGCTCTCGGCGAAGCCGCCACGGATCGCGGCGCGCATCGCCGCCGGGTCCGCGCCGGCGGCCTGCGCCAGCAACATCGCCTCGGCCACGATATTAATGGTCGCGCCGACGATCAACTGATTGCACAGCTTGGCCACCTGGCCGCTGCCGGCCGGCCCGACCAAGGTCGGCCGTCCCATCGCCGCCAACACCGGCGCCACCCCGGCGAAGTCCGCAGGGGCGCCTCCCGCCATGATCGCCAAGGTGCCGGAGGCGGCGCCTCCGACGCCACCCGACACCGGCGCATCGACAAACCGCCGGCCCTGCGCTTGCAACAGCGCGTGAAACGCCTGCGCCTCCGCCTGCTGCGTCGAGCTCATGTCCACCCATAACGCGTTCGGCGCCAGCGCCGGCAAGGCGTCGCGCATCACTTGCGCCACGACCGGCCCCGCCTCCAGCATCGAGATGACGATGCCCGCATCGCGCACGGCTTCTTCCAGGCGCGCCGCCGGCAGTGCGCCGGCCGATGCAAGCGCCTCCGCCTTCGCGAGAGTACGGTTCCAGACCGTCACGGAATGGCCGGCCGCCAGCAGACGGCGTACCATCGGGTCTCCCATCAAGCCAATACCGAGAAATGCGATTCGCATAGACAATTCTGCTCCTGACTAAACAAAACAACGGTGCGCCGGAAGAAATTTCAGAACACCGGTACAATCTTGGCAGCCGTATAAACATGCATACAGCGCAAATAGAGTCGGTACAAACACAAGGATACTATGTTCGCGAAAACAATGATGGCGGCCGTTGCCGCCCTGATGGTGAGCCAGGTCGCAATGGCCCAAGACAAATTGATCGACTCCGTGTCGGTGGACTACGGCACCGCGTCGAAGCAGCGTATGGTGCGCCTGAGCGCCGCCAATGACTGGGATAAAAAATGGTTCCAGTCCAACGGCACGCACCTGAGCGGCTACTGGGAAGGCAGCGTCGGTTACTGGCGCCAGAACCAATACCGCAATGTGCCGGGCTGGGAAAAAGGACTCTGGGACGTGGGTTTCACCCCGGTGTTCCGCTTCCAGAATGACAACAAGAAGGGGCTTTATTACGAAGCCGGCGTCGGTGTTCACCTTTTGTCCAGCCTGTACAGGAACGACGGCAAGGAATTGTCGACCGCCTTCCAGTTCGGCGACCACATTGGCATCGGCTACGTGATGCAGAACAATTGGGAAGTCGCGCTCAAGTTGCAGCACTTCTCCAATGGCAGCATCAAGAGTCCGAATGGCGGCGCTAACTTCCTTGAAGTCAAAGCGGCGTACCATTTCTAATCAGTGAATCTTAAAAAAAGGCGCTTCTGGTAAGCGCCTTTTTTACGTCTATCCTTATCGACGGACGAAAAAAAGCCCCGACCAAATCATTGGAAGGGGCTTTTTAATATAACTAGCCTGACGATAACCTACTTTCACACTGGTTGCAGCACTATCATCGGCGCAGAGTTGTTTCACGGTCCTGTTCGGGATGGGAAGGGGTGGG
>CAUPJZ010000044.1:0-44355 GCA_963511605.1 uncultured Duganella sp.
CCGCTGTCGCGCCAACGACCCCCGCGCCGGCGGCCGGCGCGCCGGCCGCGCAGGTGTTGCCGCCGGCCGCCGCTCCGGCAGCGGCGACCGGCACCCAGCTGGTGCTGGAAGTGACGACCGATTCGTGGGTGGAGATTCGCCGCCCCGGCACCAAGCCGCTGATCTCGCGGCTGGTCAAGGCGGGCAGCACCGAGACCTTCGATATCAAGGACCCGGCGCTGCTGATCGTCGGTAAACCGGACGGCGTGAAAGCGACCCTGGGCGGCGCGCCACTGGCGCTGCCACCGGTCGCCGGCGGCACGATCTCCCGCGTGAATATCAAGTAAGTACGTTATCAAGTAAGTACGTTATCAAGTTAAACCAGTCAGCACGAGCAAACAGCCATGTCTTCTACGCAAACAGCTATTCCTTCGGGACCGTCGAATCGCCGCGCCAGCCGCAGCGTGCTGGTCGCGCACGGCCAGCGCAAGATCTGGGTCGGCGGCGACGCGCCCGTGGTGGTGCAGTCGATGACCAATACCGACACCGCCAACGCGATCGAGACGGCGATCCAGATCCGCGACCTGGCGCGCGCCGGTTCGGAGCTGGTGCGCCTGACGGTGGACCGTCCGGAGGCCGCCGAGGCGGTGCCGTACATCCGCGAACAGCTGGACAAGATGGACGTCGACGTGCCGCTGGTGGGCGACTTCCACTACAACGGCCACACCTTGCTGAACGATTATCCCGAGTGCGCCAAGGCGCTGTCGAAGTACCGCATCAACCCGGGCAACGTGGGCAAGGGCGCCAAGCGCGATACGCAGTTCGCGCAGATGATCGAAGTGGCCGCGCGCTACGACAAGCCGGTGCGCATCGGCGTCAACTGGGGCAGCCTGGATCAGGCGCTGCTGGCGCGCATCATGGACGAAAACGCCGGCCGCGCCGAGCCGTGGAGCGCGCAGGCGGTGATGTACGAGGCGCTGATCACCTCCGCCATCGAGAACGCCGTGCGCGCCGAGGAGCTGGGCCTGGGCCGCGACAAGATCATCCTGTCGTGTAAAGTCTCGGGCGTGCAGGATTTGATCGCCGTCTACCGCGAGCTGGCCAGGCGCTGCGACTATCCGCTGCACCTGGGCCTGACCGAGGCCGGCATGGGCAGCAAGGGCATCGTCGCCTCGACGGCGGCGCTGTCGGTGCTGCTGCAAGAGGGCATCGGCGACACCATCCGCATCTCGCTGACGCCGGAGCCGGGCGGCGACCGCACCAAGGAAGTGGTGGTCGGCCAGGAGATTTTGCAGACCATGGGCCTGCGCAAATTCACCCCGATGGTGATCGCGTGCCCGGGTTGCGGCCGCACCACCTCGACCACCTTCCAGGAGCTGGCGGATAACATCCAGACGTATCTGCGCGACTCGATGCCGGAGTGGAAAAAGACTTACCCCGGTGTGGAGGCGATGAACGTGGCCGTCATGGGCTGCATCGTCAACGGGCCGGGCGAATCGAAGCACGCCAACATCGGCATCAGTTTGCCGGGCACCGGCGAATCGCCGGCGGCGCCGGTGTTCGTCGACGGCGCCAAGTTCGCGACCCTGCGCGGCGAGCGCATCGTCGAGGAATTCCAGGAAATCGTACTGAATTACGTGAAGAACAACTACGGCAAACAAGCCGCCGAAGCATAAGAAGAAATCGAAATGTCCGAAAACAAAAAAGCTGAAAAGATCACCGCCGTCAAAGGCATGAACGATATCCTGCCGACCGATTCGCATCTGTGGCAGCTGTTTGAAAACACCGCGCAATCGGTCGTGCAAAGCTACGGCTTCCAGCAGATCCGCACGCCGATCGTCGAAGACACCGCGCTGTTCAAGCGCGCCATCGGCGCCGTGACCGATATCGTCGAAAAGGAAATGTACTCGTTCACCGATTCGATGAACGGCGACGAGCTGACCCTGCGACCTGAAGGCACGGCCGGCGCGGTGCGCGCGGTGATCGAGCACAACCTGGTCTACGAAGGCCCCAAGCGCCTGTGGTACACCGGCCCGATGTTCCGCCACGAGCGTCCGCAGCGCGGCCGCTATCGCCAGTTCTACCAGTTCGGCTGCGAGGCCGTCGGCTTCAACGGCCCGGACGTGGACGCGGAACTGATCATGATGTGCCGCCGCCTGTGGGATGACCTGGGCCTGGAAAACATCCGCCTCGAACTGAACTCGATCGGCGACGCCGAAGAGCGCGCGCGCCACCGCGTCGACCTGATCGCGTATCTGGAAAAGCACGAGGACATCCTCGACGCCGAAGCCAAGCGCCGCCTGCACAGCAATCCGCTGCGCATCCTGGACACCAAGAATCCGGCGATGCAGGAGATGGTCAACGGCGCGCCCAAGCTGATGGAATACCTGGGCGAGGAATCGCTGGCCCACTTCAACGGCGTGCGCAAGATCCTCGACCACAACAACATCCCGTACGTGATCAACAACCGCCTGGTGCGCGGCCTCGATTACTACAACCGCACCGTGTTCGAATGGGTCACCGACGCATTGGGCTCGCAGGGTACCGTGTGCGCCGGCGGCCGCTACGATCCGCTGATCGCGTCGTTCGGCGGCAAGCCGACACCGGCCGTCGGCTTCGCCATGGGCATCGAGCGCCTGCTGGAACTGATGAAGGAAGCCGGCGAGCCGGAGCAACCTAACCAGTGCGACGTCTACCTGGTGCACCAGGGCGTGGCGGCGCAGCTGCAAGCCTTCGTGCTGGGCGAGCGTATCCGCGACGCCGGCCTGGATGTGGTCATGCACGCCTCGACCGCCAACGGTCCCGGCAGTTTCAAGACGCAGATGAAGAAGGCCGATGGCAGCGGCGCCTCGTTCGCCGTCATCCTCGGCGAGGACGAAGTGGCCAACCACACCGCCACCGTCAAGGCGATGCGCGCGGAGGAGGGCGACATGCAGCAATCGACGGTGCCGTTCGACGACGTCGTCGACTTCCTGGTCGACCAGATCACCGGCAGCGGCGATCACCATCATCACGTGCACGACGAGCATTGCAATCACTAAGTACTTGCACCTTTAAACCGACTTTATTCAACCCTCTAGCAGACGAACTGACATGGCATACGATCTCGAAGAACAAGAACAACTCGCTACTCTTAAAGCTTGGTGGGAAAAATACGGCAACCTGACCTCGTGGGTGCTGATCGCCGGCCTGGCCGCCTATTCCGGTTGGGCGGGTTGGAACTACTACCAGCGCAACCAGTCGACCCAGGCCTCGGCGCTGTACGAGGAACTGCAAACGGCCGTGCAGGCCAAGGACAACGCCAAGGTGCTGCGCGCCGCCGGCGACATGGAATCGAAATTCGGCAGCACCACCTACGCGCCGATGGCCGCGCTGGTGGCCGCCAAGAGCAGCTTCGACGCCAACGACGTCAAGTCGGCCAAGGCGCAGCTGCAGTGGGCGATCGACCATGGCGGCGACGAGTTCAAGGCCCTGGCCAAGGTTCGCCTGGCCGGCATCCTGCTGGACGAAAAGGCGTATGACGAGGCGCTGAAGGCGCTGTCGGGCGACGTGCCCGCGCAATTCGCCGGCGCCGTCGCCGACCGCAAGGGCGACATCCTGGCCGCGCAGAACAAGCTCGCCGAAGCCCGCGCCGCCTACCAGGCAGCGCTGGACGCGACCGACAAGAAGAACCCCGGCCGCCAGCTGATCCAGCTGAAGTTCGAAGCCATCGGCGGCACCGTGCCGGCCGAAGCCAAAGACGCCAAAAGCCCCGCCTAAACAACGTCATGCCGCAAGGGCGCCACGGCGCCCGCTCAGCTCTCCAGATCAAGGTTAAAAAATGCGTATTACCGAAAAAGTTATTGCTGCAAGTGTGTTCGCGATGTTGGCCGGTTGTTCCTTGTTTGGCTCGAAAGACACCAAGAACCAGCCGGCGCCGCTGGTGGAGCTCAAGGGCGGCATGGTACCCAAGACCGTTTGGAAGTACTCGATGAACAAGGCCGGCACAGCCGTCTTCACGCCGGCCCTGTCGGGCGAGAGCCTGTACGTGGCCGACGGCGACGGCGTGCTCGCGCGCCTGAACGCGGCCACCGGCAAGGAAGCCTGGCGCATCAAGACCGGCGTCGACCTGACCGCCGGCGTGGGCAGCGACGGTGAAACGATCGTCGTCGGCGGGAAAAAAGGCGTGATCCTGGCCTACGACGCCAACGGCAAGGAATTGTGGAAGGGCCAGGCCACTAGCGAAGTGCTGTCGTCCCCGGTGGTGGGCGGCGGCGTGGTGGTGGTGCGCAGCGTCGACAACCTGATCACCGCGTACGACGCCAAGACCGGCGTCAAAAAATGGAGCGTGGCGCGCACCACGCCGGCCCTGACCCTGCGCAACGCGCCGGGCATGGTGATCAGCGGTCCCAACGTGTATGTCGCCCAGCCGGGCGGCAAGCTGCTGGTGCTGGCCCTGGCCGGCGGCCTGCAACGCTTCGAACTGGTGGTGGGCGAGCCGCGCGGCGCGACCGAACTGGAACGCGTGACCGACATCGCCGGTACCCCGGTGATCTTCGAAAAAGATGTATGCGCCGTGTCGTACCAGGGCCGCGTGGCCTGCTTCGACGCCACCAACGGCGCGCCGCACTGGAGCAAGCCGACTTCGTCCGACGTGGGCGTGGCGGTGGACCAGCGTTTTGTATTCGTCTCCGACGACAAAGGCGAAGTTGCAGCCTATAGCCGCGAAAGCGGCGGCAACGCCTGGAAGAACGACAAGCTGTCGTATCGCCGCCTGTCGACCCCCGTGTCGTTCGGCCGCGCTGTGGCCGTCGGCGACTACCAGGGCTACGTCCACTTCCTGTCGCGGGAAGATGGTTCGTACATAGGTCGTGCCGCGACCGACGGAAGCCCGATCCAATCGGACCCCGTCATCGCCGGCTCGAATTTGATTTTTCAAACCCAATCAGGGACAGTGACCGCTCTCGCGGTCGAGTAATACAATGAAGCCGGTAATCGCACTAGTGGGTCGACCCAATGTAGGGAAATCGACCTTGTTTAATCGTCTGACCCGCTCGCGCGATGCGCTGGTGGCGGACTTGCCTGGGTTGACGCGGGATCGTCACTATGGCGAGGGCCGTGTCGGCGAACGTCCCTTCCTCGTCATCGACACGGGCGGCTTCGAGCCGGTCGCCAAGGAAGGCATCATGCATCAGATGGCCAAGCAGACCAAGCAGGCCGTGGCCGAAGCCGACATCGTCGTCTTCCTGGTCGACGGCCGCCAGGGCCTGACGCCGCATGACAAAACCATCACCGACTTCCTGCGTAAAAGCGGCCGTCCGGTCATGCTCGTCGTGAACAAGTCCGAGGGCATGCGCTACACCGCCGTCGTCGCCGACTTCTACGAGCTGGGACTGGGCGAGCCGTACTCGATCTCGTCGGCCCACGGCGACGGCGTCGCCGACCTGGTGGAGGAGGCGCTGAACCTGGCCTTCGCCCAGCGTCCGGAAGACCCGGAGGAGCTCGACAAGGCCGACCACGGCATCAAGATCGCGCTGGTGGGCCGCCCGAACGTGGGCAAGTCGACCCTGATCAACACCCTGGTCGGCGAAGAGCGCGTCATCGCTTTCGACATGCCGGGCACCACCCGCGACTCGATCGAGATTCCGTTCGAGCGCGAAGGCAAGCAGTACACCTTGATCGACACGGCCGGTATCCGCCGCCGCGGCAAGGTGTTCGAGGCGATCGAGAAGTTCTCGGTCGTCAAGACGCTGCAGTCGATCTCCGAGGCCAACGTGGTCGTGCTGATGCTCGACGCCCAGCAGGACATCTCCGAGCAGGACGCCCACATCGCCGGCTTCGTGCTGGAGACGGGCCGCGCGCTGGTGATCGCCGTCAACAAGTGGGACGGCCTGCGCACCGACGAGCGCGACGAGATCAAGATCGACATCGACCGCAAGCTCGACTTCCTGTCGTTCGCCAAGATGCACTTCATCTCGGCGTTGAAATCGCAGGGCATCGGTCCATTGATGAAGTCGGTCGACGCGGCCTACGCCGCCGCCACGGCCAACCTGTCGACGCCGAAGCTGACCCGCGCGCTGATCGAGGCGGTGGAAAAGCAGGAGCCGCGCCGCAAGGGTTCGATCCGTCCGAAGCTGCGCTACGCGCACCAGGGCGGCATGAATCCACCGGTGATCGTTATTCACGGCAACGCTTTGGACGCCGTCGGCGAGCCTTACAAGCGTTATCTGGAAAAACATTTCCGGGACACGTTCCAGCTGGTCGGCACGCCGTTGCGCATCGAGCTGCGCACCGGTAAAAACCCGTTCTCCAAGACGCCGGCTAAATAAGAAAAAAATAAGAGAATTTTGGCTTTTTTGTACGGGACTCCCCTGCAAAAATTGTCAAAACAGGTTACAGTGGCTTAGAAGCACCATTCCCGGCGTGGCGAGCGGTGTTTCAGCGGAAATCATTTGACTTTCGCTGGGCCACGTACTTGAATTTAAGCGTTTCGCCTCCAATTCCAACACAACAACATAAAATGGAGCTGTTATGAGCAACAAAGGGCAACTGTTACAAGACCCATTCCTCAATGCCTTGCGCAAAGAGCATGTTCCTGTCTCGATCTATCTGGTCAACGGCATCAAGCTGCAGGGCCATATTGAATCGTTCGATCAGTACGTCGTACTGCTGCGCAACACCGTTACCCAGATGGTCTACAAACACGCCATCTCCACGGTAGTGCCGGCACGCGCCGTCAATCTCAACATTGAATCCGAAGCGGAATAAGCGCTTGCATCTCGGCTTCTTCCCAACCTGCCTGACCGTCTTATGCGCGCAGCTCTAGTCGGTATCGATTTCGGTCAGGGCGACTTTGCCGCCAGCGTCGAGGAACTGCAACTGCTGGCCCGTTCAGCAGGCGCGGAGCCTGTCACGACGATCACGGCAAAGCGTTCATCTCCCGACGCGGCGTATTTCGTCGGCAGCGGCAAGGCCGACGAGATCGGCCTGGCCGTGCTTGATCACGCCATCGAAATCGTCATCTTCAACCACGCGCTGTCGCCGGCCCAGCAACGCAACCTGGAAAAGCGCCTGCAGATCCGGGTGCTCGACCGCACCAGCCTGATTCTCGACATTTTCGCCCAGCGCGCCGCTTCCCACGAGGGCAAGCTGCAGGTGGAACTGGCCCAGCTGCAGCATCTGGCTACGCGCCTGATCCGCGGCTGGACCCACCTTGAACGGCAAAAGGGCGGTATCGGCTTGCGCGGTCCCGGTGAAACGCAGCTTGAAACCGACCGCCGGCTGATCGGCGAGCGGGTCAAGGCGTTGCGCGCGCGTCTGGGCAAGCTGCGCAAGCAGCACGAGACGCAGCGCCGCTCGCGCGGACGCAGCCAGACGTTCTCGGTGTCGCTGGTCGGCTATACCAATGCGGGCAAATCGACCTTGTTCAACGCGGTCACCAAGGCCGGCGTCTACGTCGCCGACCAGTTGTTCGCCACGCTGGACACGACCTCGCGCCGCGTCTACATGGGGCAGGAAGTGGGCAACGTGGTGTTCTCGGACACGGTCGGTTTCGTGCGCGAGCTGCCGCACCAGCTGGTGGCGGCGTTCCGCGCCACCCTGGAGGAGACCATCCACGCCGATTTGCTGCTGCACGTCGTCGACGCCTCGTCGCCGGTGCGCATGGAGCAGATCGAGCAGGTCAACCTGGTGCTCAAGGAGATCGGCGCCGATCACATTCCGCAGATTCTGGTGTGGAACAAGATCGATGCGGCCGGCCTGGAGCCGTCTGTGGAAAGGGATGAATATGCTAAAATTTCCCGCGTTTTCCTCAGCGCGCGCACCGGCCAGGGCGTCGATCTGCTGCGCGAGGCGGTGGTCGAATGGGCCAAGGCGGCACCCGGCGCAAGGCTGAACCAGGCCTACCCGACAGGCGAGATGGAAGAATTCGAAGAAGCGGATCAAGCGGACGACGAGGAGGCAGCCGATGGCGACGCCGACCCGTTCTCCGACTCGGAAGCAGATAGTAGTCCCACCCCTAATCACGTTGGATCACACTGATGCGTGTCTCCTCAATTATGAAACGTCTTGGCCTCAAGCCGTCGCTGAACGATCCCCGCTGGGGCTCGGACAAGAAGGACGGCGAGCCGCAAGCGAACGAAGGCAAAAAGCCCGGCGAAGGACCTCCCGACATGGAGCAGCTGTGGCGCGATTTCAATCAGCGCCTCAATAGCTTCTTCGGCCAGAAGAACCGTCCCGAGGGTCCCAACAACGGCGGCCCCGCCGGTCCCGGCGGGCCGCGTCCCGACATGGCCGGCATGCGCGCCACGGCCGGCGCCATCGGCGTGGTCGCCGCGCTGATCTGGCTCGCCAGCGGTTCCTTCATCGTGCAGGAGGGCCAGACCGGTATCGTCTACACCTTCGGTAAAGTGAGTCACACCACCGGTTCCGGTTTCAACTGGCGCTGGCCGTATCCGTTCCAGAGCGACGAAACGGTCAAGGTATCGCAGATGCGGATGGTCGAAATCGGCTACCGCGGCAACGTCAAGAACAAGCAGGCGCGCGAATCGCTGATGCTGACCGACGATGAAAACATCATCGACATGCAGTTCGCCGTGCAGTTCAAGCTGAAGGATCCCGTGGCCTGGCTGATGAACAACCGCGACGAGGAGGACACCGTACGCCAGGTGGCCGAGACCTCGATCCGCGAAATCGTCGGCAAGAACAAGATGGACTTCGTGCTGTACGAGGGCCGCGACAAGGTGGCCTACGAGACGCAGCAGCTGATGCAGCTGATCCTCGACCGCTACGCCTCCGGCGTGCTGATTTCGAACGTGACCCTGCAAGCGGTGCAACCGCCGGAGCAGGTGCAAGTCGCCTTCGACGACGCCGTCAAGGCCGGCCAGGATCTGGAGCGCCAGAAGAACGAAGGGCAGGCTTACGCCAACGACGTCATTCCGAAGGCGCGCGGTTACGCTTCGCGCCTGCTGCAGGAGGCCGAAGCCTATCGCTCGATGGTCACCGAGAACGCCACCGGTAACGCGGCCCGCTTCAAGCAGGTGCTGACCGAGTACCAGAAGGCGCCCGGCGTCACGCGCGACCGCATGTATCTGGAAACGATGCAGCAGATTTATTCGAGCGCCAGCAAGGTGATGGTCGACGCCAAGAGCGGCAGCAACCTGCTGTATCTGCCGTTGGACAAGCTGATCGCCCAGGCGGCGGCGACCGACGCGTCGGCGGCCCAGGCCCGTGCGGCGCAGGCTTCGCCACCGCCGGTGGCAACCTTGCCGTCGGAAGTCATGCCATCGGTTGAAGTAACCCGCCAGCGCGATTCGCGCTCGCGAGATTCCGGACGTGACCGGGAGGGTCGTTAATGAATCGCATAGCTAGTTCCCTCATTGCTGTTTTCGTCGTGCTGCTGTTGCTGTCGTCGATGGTGTTCGTGGTCGACCAGCGCAAGTACGCGATCGTCTTCGCGCTGGGCCAGATCAAGGAAGTGATACGCGAGCCGGGGCTGCATTTCAAACTGCCGCCGCCGTTCCAGAACGTGCTGTATCTGGATAACCGCATCCTGACCATCGAGTCGGCCGACGCCGAACGCTTCATCACCGCCGAGAAGATGAACATCCTGGTCGACAGCTTCGTCAAGTGGCGCATCGGCCGCAACGAAGGCCAGGCCAAGCTGTACTACGTCACCTTCGGCGGCGACGAGACCCGCGCGCGCGACCGCATGTCGGTCATCGTCAAGGCCGCGCTGAACGAGGAAATCACCAAGCACACCGTGAGCGAAGTCATTTCGGGCAAACGCGGCAAGGTGATGGAGGCGATCCGCACCAAGGTGGTTCAGGAAGCCGCGCAGATCGGCGTCGAGATCATCGACGTGCGCCTGAAGCGCGTCGAATACGTCGAGCAGATCAACAACTCGGTGTACGACCGCATGAAGGCCGAGCGCCTGCGCGTGGCCAACGAGCTGCGTTCGACCGGTTCTGCCGAATCGGAGAAGATCCGCGCTGACGCCGACCGCCAGCGCGCCGTGATCCTGGCCGAGGCCTATCGCGAAGCGGAAACGATGCGCGGCGAGGGCGACGCCAAGGCGTCGGCCATCTACGCCGAGGCGTTCGGCCGCAATCCGGAGTTCTACAAGTTCTACCGCAGCCTGGAAGCCTACCGCGCCACGTTCAAAAACCATGGCGACGTGATGGTGATGGATTCGAGCTCGGACTTCTTCAAGTACTTCAAGAGCTCGGGCACCGGCGGCGCGCCGTCGGCACCCGCCGCGCCGAAGAAGTAGGCTGGCGCGTAAGCTGGTATCAAAGTAATACGCCTGTTTCACCGGCAACCGGGGAGCCTTTTGGCTCCCCGGTTCGCATCTTTTCCCCTCCCGACACACATTTTCGCGTAAAATATCAGGTTCGGCCCGCCGCTTTTATGGCAGCGCCACGTTCGCCGCATTATTCGTTTTTTAATTTTTCCGTATCAGTTTCCCATGCCGAATTGGCTTTTGCCCGAGAATATCGCCGACGTTTTGCCGTCGGAAGCCCGCAAGATTGAAGAACTGCGTCGTCTGATGCTGGATAACTTCCGTCTATACGGTTACGAACTGGTCATGCCGCCGATGCTCGAGTATGTCGAATCGCTGCTGGCGGGCGCCGGCAAGGACACCGATCTGCGCACCTTCAAGCTGGTCGACCAGATCTCCGGCCGCATGCTGGGCATCCGCGCCGACATGACGACGCAAGTGGCGCGCATCGACGCCCACCTGTTGAACCGCGATTCGGTCACGCGCCTGTGCTATGTCGGCAGCGTGCTGCACACCCGTCCTTCGGGCCTGCACACGACCCGCGAGCCGCTGCAGATCGGCGCCGAGATTTACGGCCACGCCGGCCTGGAAGCGGACGCCGAGATCCTCGAGCTGTCGCTGGCCTCCCTGGCGCTGGCCGGTTTCAACGAGGTCCGGCTGGACCTGGCCCACGCCGGCGTGCTGCGCGTGATCCTCGACGGCGACGCCAACGCGGCCAGGGACGAGGCGGCGCTGTACGCGCTGCTGCGCTCCAAGGACGTGCCGGGCCTGCAGGCGATCACCGCCGGCTACGCCCCGCAGGTGCGCGAGGCCTTGCTGGCGTTGCCGAACCTGTACGGCGACGTCGAAGTCTTGAAGAAGGCGCGCGAGACGCTGCCCGACCTGCCGGGCATGTCCAAGGCGCTGGCCGAACTGGCGGCGCTGGCCGCGTCGGCGCTGGGCCGCGCCGAAGTGGCGATCGACCTGGCCGACCTGCGCGGCTACCAGTACGAAAGCGGCGCGATGTTCGCGCTGTATGTGCCAGGCTTGCCGAACGCGGTGGCGCGCGGCGGCCGTTACGATCACGTAGGCGAAGCCTTTGGCCGGGCGCGTCCCGCCACCGGCTTCTCGCTCGACCTGCGCGAGCTGGCGCGCCTGTTGCCAACGGCGGAACGCAAGCAGTCGATCCGCGCTCCTTGGGGCAACGCGCCTGAATTGAAGGAAAAAATCGCCGAGCTGCGCAAGTCCGGCGAAGTCGTGATCCAAAGTATGCCGGGTCACAGCAGCGAGCTGGACGAGTTCGAGTGCGACCGCGCTCTGGTACTCGACGATAGTGGTAGCAACTGGATTCTTAAAAACTTAGGTTAGTGTGATGTCAAAGAAAAACGCAAAGAACGTCGTCGTCATCGGTACCCAGTGGGGCGATGAGGGCAAGGGCAAGATCGTCGACTGGTTGACCGATCATGCACAAGGTGTGGTCCGCTTCCAGGGCGGCCACAATGCCGGCCATACGCTGGTCATCGGCGGCGTCAAGACCGCGCTGCAGCTGATCCCGTCGGGCATCATGCGTCCGGGCGTGGCCTGCTACATCGGTAACGGTGTGGTGGTGTCGGTGCCGGACGTGCTGCGCGAAATCGACAAGCTGGAAAAAGTCGGCGTCGAAGTGGCGTCGCGTCTGAAAGTGTCGGACGCCGCTCCCGTGATCCTGCCTTACCACGCCGCGCTGGACCTGGCCCGTGAAGCCGCCCGCGGCGAAGCCAAGATCGGCACCACCGGCAAGGGCATCGGCCCGGCCTACGAAGACAAGGTGGCGCGCCGCGCCATCCGCGTCGCCGACCTGCTGAACGAAAAGCGCTTCGCCGAAAAGCTGGCCGAGAACCTCGACTACCACAACTTCGTGCTGGAGCACTACCTCAAGGCCCCGCGCATCGAATACCAGAAAACCCTGGACGACGCGCTGGCCTATGTGCCGCGCCTGCGCCCGATGGTCACCGACGTTTCGAGCGCGCTGTACGCCGCGCACAAGGCCGGCGCCAACCTGCTGTTCGAAGGCGCGCAAGGCTCGCTGCTGGACGTCGACCACGGCACCTATCCGTTCGTCACCTCGTCGAACTGCGTGGCCGGCAACGCCGCCGCCGGCGCCGGCGTCGGTCCGAACATGCTGCACTACATCATGGGCATCACCAAGGCCTACACCACCCGCGTCGGTTCCGGCCCGTTCCCTTCGGAGCTGCCGACCGATGCCGGCGTTGGCCACCACCTGGCGCAAGTGGGCCACGAGTTCGGCACCGTCACGGGCCGCGCACGTCGCTGCGGCTGGTTCGACGCCGCGCTGCTGCGCCGTTCGGTCCAGATCAACGGCGTCACCGGCATGTGCCTGACCAAGCTCGATGTGCTGGACGGCCTGGAATCGCTCAAGCTGTGCACGGGCTACACCATCGACGGCGTGGCCGTCGACATCTTCCCGTCGGGTGCCGAGGAAGCCGCGCGCTGCGTGCCGGTCTACGAAGAGATGCCTGGTTGGACCGAAAGCACCGTCGGCGCGAAATCGCTGGCCGCGCTGCCGGCCACCGCGCGCGCTTACATCAAGCGTATCGAAGAGTTGGTCGGCGTGCCGGTCGACATGGTATCGACCGGTCCCGATCGTGAAGAGACGATCGTTCTGCGTCACCCGTTCGAATAATAAGGAATCATCATGAGCGAACCGCAATCGAACGAAAAACACCTGTGGGTATCCTGGGACGAGTACCACCGCCTGATCGAGCGCCTGGCGCTGAAGGTCCATGAATCGGGCTGGAAGTTCGACATGGTCCTGTGCCTGGCGCGCGGCGGCGTGCGTCCTGGCGACGTCTTCTCGCGCATCTTCGACGTGCCGCTGGCGATCCTGTCGACCAGCAGCTACCGCGAAGAAGCGGGCACCGTGCGCGGTGACCTGGACATCGCCAAGTACATGACGATGACCAAGGGCCCGCTCTCCGGCAAGATCCTGCTGGTCGACGACCTGGCCGATTCCGGCGTCACCCTGATCAAGGTGATGAAGCATTTGAAGGACAACTTCGAAGGCGTCACCGATGTGAAGTCGGCCGTGATCTGGACCAAGGGCAGCTCGGCCTTCAAGCCGGACTACCAGATGGAGGAATTGCCGCACAATCCGTGGATCCACCAGCCGTTCGAGGACTACGACGGTCTGCGTCCGCATCAACTGGCGGCATGGATCAAAAAAGGCGAAGCGGCTCAATAAGCTGTTCGACCAAGGGAGCTTCGGCTCCCTTTTTTATTCGATAAAAAAAGCACATGACCCAAGACTTCTTCCAGACCTTCATTTTGCTGGTTCTCGTGACCGACCCTTTCGGTAACGTGCCGCTGTTCGCCAGCGTGCTCAATCCGGTGCCGCCGGCGCGCCGTTCGCGCATCGTGATCCGCGAATGCGCGATCGCGTTCGTGCTGCTGCTGATTTTCATGTTCTTCGGCCGTCACTTCCTGGCGGCGCTGCATCTGTCGGAAGTGGCGCTGCGCATCGGCGGCGCCGTGATCCTGCTGCTGATTTCGATCCGCATGATCTTTCCGCATCCTGACGGGGTGCTGGGACGCACCGACGGCGGCGAGCCGTTTATCGTGCCGCTGGCGATACCGGCGCTGGCCGGTCCGTCGGCCCTGGCCACGGTGCTGCTGTTCTCCAGCGAGAGCACCGGCGAGGTGATGGTGCACGTTGCAGCGCTGGCGGCGGTGGCGGTGGTGTGGCTGCTGGTATTCCTCAGCGCCGAGAAGCTACAGAAGGTGCTTGGCCCGCAGGTGATGACGGCGTTCGAACGCCTGATGGGACTTATCCTGACGGCCATGTCGGTCGAGATGCTGCTGAGCGGTATTCGGGAATTCGTCAAGACGCTGTAAATCCTACATCTGCCGGAAGTGGTGCAGGTAGCTGCGGCTGACCGGCAGCACCTCGCCACGTCCGCGTAGCCGTAATTCCGCCGTCTCGTTGACACCCCGGACCACTTCCGCCACATGCGCGAGGTTGACGATCACCGAGCGGTGCGTCTGCACGAAACGTTCCGGGTCGAGCTGCTCTGCCAATTCGCGGATGCTCTTGCGGATCAGCGCCTCACCTTCCTCCCACACCACCAGCGTGTACTTTTCCTCGGCCTTTAGATAGCACACCTGCTCGGCCGGAATCAGCCTGACACTTGTGCCCACCGACGCCTTGATCCATTGCAGCCAGCGGCGCGCTTCGACGCGCTGACCGAGCCGCCCGGCCAACCGGTCCAGCATGGCATCAAGCGCGGCGCCACCGGGCAGCGGCCCATCCAACTGCCGGCGCAGGCGCTGCACGGTGTCGGCAAGCCGCGCCGGATCGATCGGCTTGACCAGATAGTCGACCGCGCCATGCTCGAAGGCTTGCAGTGCGTACTGCTCGTACGCCGTGACAAACACCAGATGCGCACGCCGGCCCAACGCGCGCGCCGCCTCGATGCCGCTCATGCCCGGCATATGAATGTCCAAAAACACCACCTGCGGCTGGTGCAGTTCGAACAGTTCGACCGCCTCGCTGCCGTTGCGGGCGTCGTCCAGCACCCGCAACTCGGGCCATAGCGTGGCAAGGTGGCTGCGCAGGCGTTCGCGCAGCAGCGGCTCGTCATCGGCGATCAGGGCGGTCGGTTGATTCACGGTTTTTCTCCAGGCTGAAAGTGCAGTTCGACCCGCATGCCATGCGGCGTTTCCTCATGCAGGTCAAGGCGCGCGTTGGCGCCGTAAAAGCCATGCAGGCGGCTGCGCAGATTAGACAGGCCGGTGCCGGGTTGCGCCGTCTCCGACATGCCGACGCCGCTGTCGGCGACCCACAGCACCACCTGGCCGGCTGCGTGGTCGTAACGTCCGCCGACGTCGATATGGCCGCCGGAAGGGGAGGGATCGATGCCATGGCGGACGGCGTTTTCGACCAAGGTCAATAAGGCCATCGCGGGAAAACGCATCGACTCCAGCGCCGGCAACGTGGCCACTGAAAATCGCAGCCGGTCGGGCATCCGCATGTGCATCAGCTCCAGATACGCGCGCACCAGTTGCAGCTCGGCGCCCAGGGTGGCGTCGGCGTCGCCCAGTCGCGGCATGGCCGCGCGCAGGTAGGCGATCAGGTGGCGCAGCACCGGCCCCGCGTTGGGCGAACCGGCGGCCACCAGCGCTTCGACATTGGCCAGGGTGTTGAACAGGAAGTGCGGCTCGATCTGCGCCTGCAGCAGCCGCAGGCGGGCGTCGACAAGTTCGCGCTCGAGCGTGTTCTTTTCCAGTTCGACCTGCAGGCGGTCGGCCCGCTCGCGCTGCCGGCGTTCGGCGCGCATCGCCACCAGCGAGAAGGTCACCCCGAAGATCACGCCCAGCACCACCATCATGACGTAGCCCGACAGTGTTTTAATATCGCTCAGATAGGTGACGAAGTGAGGGCCTTGGGTGCCTATCGCGGTCAACAACGCCGCCAGCGGCGCGGCCAGCACCACCGCGAATAGCCGCGCTTTGCCGGTCGATAACCACCGCGGCCGCAGCCGGTCCGCCGACGAATACGCGAACAAAAGCACCGCGCCGATAAAGCCGATGTGTCCGAACACGGTGGGATACGGCGTGCGGCTCATTTTGTGCAAAAGCCACGACAGCAACAACGTGAACACGGCGACCACGAGCGCTTGCCGCGCGGTCGGCAAGAACCTGGCTGGGCGGGGAAGCGGAGCGTTCGGCGTCATCGCCTAACGATAACCGCTCGCCGGTCGTCGTTCAAGCCCTAAAAACCGCCGTTGGTCGCATCGATCGCGCCGACGCGTTGGCGGGCGGTTGAAGGCTGGCTATCTTGATGGCTACATAACAGCCGGGGAGCAAACCATGACGTCCGCACTTTCCATCGATTCCACGCCGCCGCGCAGGCGCACGGCCGACGCCTGGGCGGCGCTCGCGCTGACCGCCGCCGCGCGATTCTGGTTCGTCGCCACGGTGGCGGGGCAACTGGTGTTCGCCGCGTATATCGTGTCGCTTTACGGCGCCGCCGCCGTCGACGGCAATTTGAATGGCTGGAACAAGGTCATGACGCACGGCTTCGTGCGCGCCGACCTGGCCGGAAATATCGTCACCGCCGTGCACCTGCTGCTGGCGGCGGTGATCATGGTCGGCGGAACGCTGCAGCTGATCCCTCAACTGCGTGCGCGCGCGCCGTCCTTCCATCGCTGGAACGGGCGGGTCTACGTTGTCGGCGCCGTCGTGGCGGCGCTGAGCGGCTTGTACATGATGTGGTTCCGGGGCGCCGTCGGCGACACGGTGCAGCACTTCGGCACCAGTTTGAACGCGGTGTTGGTGGTCGCCTGCGCCGGCATGGCGGTGCGGCGGGCGCTGTCGCGCGACTTCGCCGCGCATCGGCGCTGGGCGTTGCGCCTGTTTCTGTGCGTGAGCGGCGTGTGGTTCTTCCGCGTCGGGTTGATGTTCTGGCTCGCCGTGAACGGTGGTCCGGCGGGCTTCGATATCAACACCTTCACCGGGCCTTTTCTGAGCTTCCTGTCGTTCGCCCAGTATCTGTTGCCGTTGGCTGTGCTCGAACTGTACCTGCGTTGCGGCGCCGGGGGCGGGGTGGCGGCGCGCTGCGCTGCCGCCTCGGTGCTTGCGGCTCTGACGTTGGCGATGGCGCTCGGGATCGCGGTGGCGACGATGGGCATGTGGTGGCCGCGCATGTAACGCGCCGCGTCGCCAATGCGCAACGATGCCGGGTTTGTTGTGGACAAAACTTGCGGCTTAAATTTGTTAAATATATAATTCCCAACGGAAATATTCTGATATTTGATAGATAACGTTTAATGCAAGCGGTGCACATCGCAGAAAGCAGGCATATGAAAAACTTGAGCGTGAAAACCCGCATGACGGGCGGCTTCGGCATCTTGTTGGTTTTGCTCGTCATCATTTCCATTCTGGGCATCGTGAGCTTGTACAAGCTGAGGGCTAGTCTGATAGAAATCGTTTATGTGAACAGTGTGCAAAGCACGCTGGCCGTGGAATTGCGGTCCAGCCAGCAGGACCGCTTTATCGCCGTGCGCAATTTGGCATTGCTGAACGACATGCCCTCGATGCAACTTGAGGTTGATCGCATCCGCGCGCAGGAGCTCGGATATGCTGACGCCTATCAAAAGCTGGGCAAAATCCTCGTTGAGGATACCGAAACCACGCCGAAGGAGCGGGCGTTGTTCGCGTCGCTGAAGGAGGTCGAGGCGGCGGCGATGCCGCTGTTTAAGCAGGCGGTCGAACTTGGGCTTGCCAACAAGGCGGAGGAGGCGACGGCACTGTTGATGGGCGAGCTGCGCACCAAACAGCGTGCCTGGACGGCGGTGTTGACCGAGCTGCAGGCGCTGGAGGAGCAGGTCAACCGCGACAGCGGCGAGGAAGCCTCCGGCCTGGCCGAGGTTTCGAGCAAACTGATTATGGCCATGGCGTTGGCGGCGATCGCGTTCGCGCTGTTTACCGGCGTGTGGGTCGCGCGCAGCATCCTCGGCCAGTTGGGTGGCGAACCGTCGCTGGCGCAGGACGTGGCGCGTCAGATCGCGGACGGTAATCTGCAGGTGGACGTGCCGCTGCAAGGCAATAGCGACAGCTTGATGGCGTCGCTCGAATCGATGCGCAAGCAGCTCAATGGCATCGTCTCGGGCATTAAGCTGTCGGCCAACTCGATCGCCGTCGCGGCGGCCGAAATCGCCGAGGGCAACGCCGACCTGTCGCAGCGCACCGAGGAACAGGCGTCGTCGCTTGAGGAAACCGCGTCGAGCATGGAGGAATTGACGTCGACCGTGCAGCAGAACGCGCGCAACGCGCTAAACGGCGACAATCTGGTGCGCAACGCGTCCGGCATCGCCGTCGCCGGCGGCGAGGTGGTGCAGCGCGTGGTCACCAGCATGAGCGACATCTCACGCAGTTCGATCAAGATCACCGAGATCATCGCCGTCATCGAGGGCATCGCGTTCCAGACCAACATCCTGGCGCTGAACGCCGCCGTCGAGGCGGCGCGCGCAGGGGAACAGGGGCGCGGCTTCGCGGTGGTGGCGAGCGAGGTGCGCACGCTGGCGCAGCGCAGCGCTACGGCGGCCAAGGAGATCAAGGATTTGATCCAGGCCTCGGCGGGGTACGTGGCCGACGGCGCCGGGCTGGTGGACGAAGCGGGGCGCACGATGGAGGATGTGGTCAAGGCGGTGACGACGGTGCAGCACATCATCGGCGAGATCGTCACGGCGTCGAACGAGCAAAGCGCGGGCATCGAACAGGTCAACCAGGCCATCGTCCAGATGGACGCGGTAACCCAGCAAAACGCCGCGCTGGTGGAGCAGGCCACCGCCGCCGCGCAGTCGATGGCCGACCAGGCGCAAAGCCTGCGCGACGCCGTCGCCCGCTTTATCGTGGCCGACGATGGCGCCGGCGCGTCCATGTCGGCACGCCGTCCTGCCAGGCCCGCGCGCGCCGTGCCGGCGCTTGGCATGGGCCGTTAGAAGTCGATCATCGGCGGGATGGCGACGCGCCGCCCGCCGTCTTCACCAGTTGTCGCCCCGATGTTCGCACGGCGGCAAACTTATAAAAAAGTCTTTACAGCGCGCGGCGAACGCGGGTAGACTTTTCAAAACACCAATGTAACCGGTTACATTCACATCAAAGTAATCGGTTATATTTTTTAACGCAAATGTAACCGGTTACATTTCCTGAAAGCAGCAAAAATGGCGATAACGATCAAGGATGTGGCGCAAGAGGCCGGCGTGTCGGTGGCGTCGGTGTCGCGCGCGCTCAACGGTCATGCCAGCATCACAGACGACACCCGCAAACACATCCTGGCGGTGGTCAAACGGATGCGTTACATGCCGCACGTCGGCGCCCGCAGCCTGACCACCAGCTTCACCAACACCATCGGCGTGCTGCTGCCGGACCTGTACGGCGAGTTCTTCTCCGAGATCATTCGCGGCATCGACGTCGCCGCGCGCGCCCGTGGCCTGCACCTGATGGTATCGAGCCTGCACGGTGACGCCGACGAAGTGGCGCTGTCGATCCGCGCCATGCGCGGCCGCGTCGACGGCTTGCTGGTGATGTCGCCGCACGTGGACGCGGCGCTGCTGTCCGATAACCTGCCCGAAGACCTGCCGATCGTTTTGATGAGCACCGCCGCAGGCGGCACGCAGTACGCGTCCATCTCGTTCGACAACTACAGCGGCGCCTACGCGATGGTGGCGCATCTGGTGGGGCAGGGCTACCGGCGCATCGCCTTCCTCGCCGGTCCGGCAGGTAACTTCGAGGCGCAGGAGCGGCTGCGCGGCTACCACGCGGCGTTGGCCGCGCTGGCGCCGCAGGCGGTGGCGCAAGTGTTTGAAGGCGACTTCTCAGAGGAGTCGGGGCAGCGCGTCGGCAAGGCGCTGGCGCTTGCGGCCGACCGCCCGGACGCGCTGTTCGCGGCCAACGACATGATGGCCATCGGCGCGCTGCTGGAGCTGCGCCAGCAGGGCCTGGAGCTGCCGCGCGATATCGCGCTGGCCGGCTTCGATGATATTCGTATTGCGCGGTACGTCAGTCCGGCACTGACGACCGTTCGAGTCCCGATCGTCGATCTGGGTGTGCGGGCGTTGGAGCGCCTGCATGAGCAAATCGGACAGCCCGGGAGCAAGCCGGCCACCGCGCAGACACTGCCCGCCGAATTGGTGATACGCGCATCGACCGGAGGTATCTGAATCATCCACTAAACCACGTAGGGCGGATTAGCGAAGCGTAATCGGCCAAACACCAGCAGCACCAGCAGCACCCGTTTGCCTAGTAGTACAACAAAAAAGTACACAAAAAAACAGGAGACAACCATGAACAACACCCAACGGCACACGCCGTCCCTACGCCTGTCCGCAATGGCCGCAGCATTGGCCGCAGCACTGCTGACAGCCATCCCGGCGCACGCGCAACTGAGCAGCGCCACCATCCAGGGCCAGGTCACCAGCGGCACCGCGCCGTCGGCCGGCAGCGCCGTCACCGCCACCAACCAGTTGAACGGCTACGCCTACAACACCGTCACGCGCGCCGACGGCAGTTACGTGCTGACCGGAGTCGCCCCCGGCACCTACCAGATCAAGGTCGGTGAACAGAAGTCCGAACTGGTGACGGTCAGCGTCGGCCAGACCAGCCAGGTCAACCTGGCGTTGCAAGGCGGCGTGCAGCAGGTGGTGATCACCGGTTCCGCGTCGCGTCGCGATGTCGCCGGCTCGGAGGTCGGCACCTCCGTCTCGCGCGAACAGATCGAGAAGCTGCCGCAGGTCACCCGTAACTTCCTGTCCTTCGCCGACCTGGCGCCCGGTGTGCGCTTCAGTGTCGACAACAGCGGCAACGTCAAGCTGCAGTCCGGGTCGCAGAACCAGGACAACGTCAACGTCTTTATCGACGGCGTCAGCCAGAAGAACAACATCCTGCGCGGCGGCGTGTCCGGCCTCGATACGAGCCGCGGCAATCCGTTCCCGCAATCGGCGATCGCCGAGTACAAGGTGATCGCGCAAAACTACAAGGCGGAATTCGACCAGGTGTCGAGCGCCGCGATCACCGCCATCACCAAATCCGGCGGCAACGAGCTGCATGGCGATGCGTTCTGGGACCACACTGGCACCAATCTCACCGCCAAGGACCCGTTCCAGAAGGAGTCGGAAGAACGGGGTGTCGGTCGTCCGAAGTCGTCGCAGGATCAATACGGCATGACCTTGGGTGGCCCGATCAAGCAGGACGTCGCGCACTTCTTCCTGGCGTACGAGGGCAAGAAGATTGACAGCCCGCGCCAGGTCATCGCGCAGCGCACCGATCTGCTGCCCAACGCCGGCATCGTTCCGTCGCTGCTGGGGCAGCAGGGCGCCGCCGTATCGAAGTTCAAGGAAGACCTGTTCCTGCTGAAGGTGGACGCGCAGATCGCGAAGAATCAGCGCGTGGAGGCGACCGCGCGCATTCGGCGCGAGACCGACATGATTCCGGAGGACGTGAAACTGAGTGTGCCGGAGAACTCCGTCAACCGCAGCAACGACGAGGACCGCCTGGACTTCAAGCATGAGTGGAGCAATGATAACTTCCTCAACGAGGCCCGCATCGGCTACGAGAAGTACAGCTGGAACCCGCATTCGAACGCTACCACGCCCTACATCAAATACCAGGTATCGCCCAGTAATACGGACAACAACGTCGTCGACGTGATCATCGTCGGCGGCTCGCCGAACAACCAATTCCGCGAGCAGAGCGGCCTGCTGTTCCAGGACGACCTGACCTACACCGGCAAGAGCGGGCATACGATAAAGGCCGGCTTCAAGGTCAAGCACATCACCTATGATTTGTCGGGCACCGCCCTCGCTGTCGATAAACGTATCGAGCGGATCGACACCGTGACAGGCCTGCCGAGTCTAATCCGAGTCGAAACGGCCATACCGGCCAGTGGCGTGGAGTTCTCCAACAACCAGTACGGCATTTATTTGCAGGACGACTGGCAAGCCAGTGAAAAGCTGTTGCTCAATCTGGGCATGCGTTATGACTACGAAGACAATATGCTGAACGACAGCTATTCGACGCCTGCCGACCGGGTGGCGCTGTTTGGCCAGCAGGACCCAAGGGCAGGCGCTCCCGCCGGTCAGACCTACGCGCAGTCTCTGGCCAAGGGCGGTATCAATATCGCCGACTATATCAGCACCGGCAATAGCCGTAAGGCGTTCAAGAAGGCCTTCGCGCCGCGTCTTGGACTTTCATACGACATCAAAGGCGATCGCGCCTCGGTGTTGTTTGCCGGCTGGGGCAGGGCGTACGACCGCACCATCGCCAACCACGCCCTGGATGAAGCGCAGAAAAACGCTCAATCCAAAGGTGAAATCTGGATGATCAAGAACGATCACAAGATGGCTTACACCGACCAATGGAGTTTTGGTCTGCGCCAGGCGCTGGGAATCTGGAATGGCGAGGCGGGTTACACGAATTCGCGCAGCCGTAACCAGTTCAACTGGTTCGGGGGCAATCGCGATCCCCAGGGCGGCTGGGGCGACGCCAGCCCGATCGATCCGTACTGGGGGTCTGTGTCCGGCTATGGCACGCTGATATTGGGCGACTTCATCTCGCAGGCCAAGACCGAGTCGGCATACCTGAAGATGGATAAGCCCTATAGCAAGTCATCGACATGGAGCCTGGGCGCGACCTACACCTACAGCCGTGGCGAGACCACCAACAAGGAGTGGACCAACGATATCTTCAACTGGACCCACGGACGCTATGCCTCCGCATGGAATCCGTCGACCGATGTTGAGCGCCATCGGCTGGTGGTGGCCGGCGTATCCGACGGTTGGCTTCCGTGGGGCCTGATGTTGTCCGGGAAGGTGACCGTCGGTTCGGGCCTTCCTTACCGCATGACCAATTGCTCGAACGGCTTCACTCAATGCGTTTCCGCCAAAGGCGATGGCGACGCCTTCCACCAGGTGGACGTCGGCCTGTCGAAGGAGGTCGGGTTCCGCTTCGGCCGCGTGTCGCTGCGGGCCGACGTGCTCAATCTGTTCAACAGCATCAACTATGGCGGCTACGATGGCTGGGTCGGCGGTCCGGGCAATCCGCAGAACCGTCTCGGTGGCGACAACAGTAACCTCGGCAAGCCGAATTCGATGGGCGGCCAGATGCGCACACTGAAGTTCAGCGCGCGTTACGCGTTCTAAGGAGGCCTTCGTTTATGACCGTATTTTCCAAGCCTCGCGCCTTGCACACCGCCGCCAGCCTGGCGATCGCCGTTTCCGCCTTGTTCGCCGGCGCCGGCGTCGCGCAGGCGCGCGATGCGTCACTGCCGCCGATGTTCGACGACCTTCAGCGGCGCACCTTCGACTTTTTCTGGGAAACCGCCAATCCCGCCAATGGCCTGGTGCCGGACCGGCATCCGACGCCGTCGTTCTCCAGCGTGGCGGCGGTCGGCTTCGGCTTGACCGCATATCCGATCGGGGTCGAACGTGGCTACGTCACGCGCCAGCAGGCACGCGACCGCGTGCTGGCCACCTTGCGCTTCTTCCGCAACGCGCCGCAGGGCGACGCCAAGGGCACGTCCACCAGCGGCTACAAGGGTTTCTTCTATCATTTCCTGGATATGAAGACCGGCCTGCGGCATGACAAGGTCGAGCTCTCGACCGTGGACACGGCGCTGTTCCTGGCCGGCGCGCTGTTCTGCCAATCCTACTTCGACGGCGACGACCCGGCCGAGAAGGAGATCCGCAAACTGGCCGCCGAGATCTACGAGCGGGTCGACTGGACCTGGGCGCAGGCGCGCAAACCTTCGATCGCGCTGGGCTGGCATCCCGAATCCGGCTTTATCCCCTACGATTGGAAAGGCTACAACGAGGCGATGCTGGTCTACGTGCTGGCGCTGGGATCGCCGACGCATCCGGTGCAGCCCGATGCCTGGAAGGCCTGGACCAGCACCTACGCGAACAGCCTGGAAGGCAAGGGAGACAAGGAGCATCTCGGCTATCCGTCGCTGTTCATCCACCAGTACAGCCATGTGTGGATCGACTTCCGGGGCATCCGCGACGAGTACATGGGCAAACGCGGGTACGACTATTTCGAGAACAGCCGCCGCGCCACCTATGCGCAGCAGGCATACGCGATCGCCAATCCGCTGCGTTGCAAGGGTTACGGCGCCAATGTCTGGGGCATCACCGCCAGCGATGGTCCGGTGGACAAAACGCTCGACTACGGCGGCATCAAGCTGCCATTCCGCACCTACACGGCGCGCGGCATCGGCGGCTTGAAACATTATGACGATTGCACCCTGGCGCCGACGGCGGCCGCGTCGTCGCTGCCGTTCGCGCCGGAGATCGTGGTGCCGGCGGTGCTGGAGATGAAGAAGCGCTACGGCGACTGGATCTATGGCCGCTACGGCTTTCTGGATGCCTTCAATCCAAGCTTTGACTATGATATCCCCGTCTCGCAAGGACACACGATCAAGGGCAAAGGCTGGGTCGACAACGACTATCTGGGCATCGACCAGGGGCCGATCATCGCCATGACGGAAAACTATCGCAGCGATTTCGTGTGGCGCGTGATGCGCGGCCACCCGGTCATCCGGCGTGGCCTGGAACGCGCGGGCTTCACAGGCGGTTGGTTGCGGCAGCCGGAGAAGGTCAAACCGGCGGCAGAGATGGCGCCGGCCCAATGATGCGAGGTTTTTCACTGCGCCGGCGCTTTTCGCGCGGGATGTTGCTATTGCTGGCCTGCGGCCTGATGGCATCGTGCGCGCCGCGCAAGGAGCAGGGCGTGGTGCTGAAGTTCTGGGCCATGGGGCGCGAGGGCGAGGTGGTCACCGCGCTGATGCCGGAGTTCGAACGTACCCACCCCGGCGTAAGGGTCGAAGTCCAGCAACTGCCGTGGACCGCCGCGCACGAAAAGCTGCTGACCGCATTCGCCGGCGACGTCATGCCCGACATTTTCCAGCTCGGGAACACGTGGGTGCCGGAGTTTGCCGTGCTGGGCGCGCTGCTGCCACTCGATGCGCAAGTCGCCGCCTCGAAGCTGGTGACGCCTGCCGACTATTTTCCCGGCATCTGGGATACCAACATCGTCGACGGCAAGTTGTGGGGTGCGCCGTGGTATATCGACACCCGCGTGTTGTTCTACCGCCGTGACATGCTGGCGCGCGCCGGTTACGCCAATCCGCCGCAAACCTGGGCCGAATGGATGAAGGCGATGAACGCCATCAAACGCCGCGTGGGGCCGGACAACTACGCGATCCTGCTGCCGAGCGATGAATTCGAGCCGCTGCTGGCATTGGCTTTGCAGAACGACGAGCCTTTGCTGCGTGACGGCGGCCGCTATGGCAATTTCCGCAGCGCCGGTTTTCGCCGCAGCCTGCAGCTGTACGCCGACATGTACGCGCAGAAGCTGGCCCCGATGAACCGCATCACCAACGTCTATCACGAATTCGGCATGGGCTATGTGTCCTTCTACATTTCCGGGCCCTGGAACATGGGCGAGTTCAAACGCCGCCTGCCGGCCGATCAGCAGCGGCACTGGATGACGGCGATTTTGCCCGGGCCGTCCGGCCCGGCGGCTTCGATCGCCGGAGGTTCCAGTCTGGTGCTGTCGGCATCCTCCAAACATCCTCGCGAGGCGTGGCAGTTGATCGAGTACCTGTCCCGGACCGATACTGCCGCGCGCTTCCACGAATTGACGGGAGATTTGCCGCCGCGCCGCAGCAACTGGAGCGCGCCACGTCTTGCCAACGATGTCTATGCCCAGGCGTTCCGCCAGCAGTTCGAGCGTGTGAAGCCTGCGCCCAAGGTGCCCGAGTGGGAACGCATCGCCACCGAAATGCGGCTGGTCGCCGAGCGTGTAACGCACGGCGAGCTGACGGTAGACCAAGCGGTGGTGGCGCTGGATGCGAAGGCCGACCATATCCTGGAAAAGCGCCGCTGGATGCTGGCGCGGAAGGAGGGGCGATGAACTCGCGCCGCGCCGCCTGGTGTTTCGCCGGTCCCGCGCTACTGGTCATCGGCGTGTTCTTTTTCCTGCCGGTGCTGGCCGCGCTGGTGATGAGCCTTACCGACTTCGATATCTACGCGCTGGCGAATCTGGACAACCTGCGTTTCGTCGGACTGCGCAACTACGCCGAGCTGCTGCAAACACCGCTGTTCTGGCAGGCGCTGGGCAATACGCTGTACTTCGTCGTGGTCGGGGTGCCGCTGTCGATCGCCGCCTCGCTCGGCGCGGCGTTGCTGCTGAATTCCCGGCTAACCTGGTTCAAGGGTCTGTTCCGCACCGCCTTCTTCGCGCCGGTGGTGACGTCGCTGGTGGCGGTGGCGGTGATCTGGCGCTACCTGCTGCACACGCGCTACGGCATGATCAATCACGGCCTCGATCAACTGGGCATATCGCCGGTGGATTGGCTGAACGATCCGGATTGGGCTATGCCTGCGATTATCCTGTTCGCGGTCTGGAAAAACTTCGGCTACAACATGATCATTTTCCTCGCCGGCCTGCAAAGCATTCCCGATGATTTGTACGAGGCGGCGGGGCTGGACGGCGCTGGCGTATGGGGACAGTTCCGCTTCATCACCTGGCCTATGCTCGGACCGACGATGCTGATGGTGAGTATCCTGAGCATGTCCGGCTACTTCCAGCTGTTCGCCGAGCCGTATGTGATGACGCAGGGCGGACCGGTGCAGAGCACTGTCAGTGTGCTGTATTTCATGTACGAGCAGGGCTTCAAATGGTGGAACCTGGGCGCGGCGTCGGCGGTGGCCTTCATTTTGTTCGCGATCATGTTCGGCGTCACTTTGCTGCAACTGCGCTTTGCCAAAGGAGCGGACGCATGACGGCCATCTCCTGGAAACCGCGCGCGCTTGCGTTCAATGCTGTGATGCTTGTCGCCGGCGCGCTGACATTGTTCCCGCTGCTATGGATGCTGTCGGTGTCGCTGATGGAGCCCAGCGAATCGAGCGCGTTTCCGCTGCCACTGGTGCCACGTGCCGCGACGCTGCACAACTATCGGGAGCTATTCAGTCATGCCGGCATTGGCCAGTATCTGCTCAATAGTTTGCTGCTGTCGTGTGCCGCGACGGTGTTGTCGCTGCTGTTCAACGTCAGCGCCGGATACGCCTTCGCCAAGCTGCAGTTCCGGGGACGCGACCGGATCTTCAAGGTCATGCTCGGCGCGCTGGTGATTCCGAGCCAGGTGGCGATGCTGCCGCTGTTCCTGCTGCTGAAGTATCTCGGCTTGGTCAATACCTATGGCGCGGTGCTGGTGCCGGCGATGGCGGGCATCTTCGGCATTTTCCTGGTGCGCCAGTACGCGCTGACGATACCGGATGCGCTGCTGGAGGCGGCGCGCATGGACGGCGCCAGCGAGTTCCGCATCTTTCGCGTCATCGTGCTGCCGCTGCTTACGCCTATCCTGGTCACCTTGGGTATCTTCACCTTCCTCGGTACGTGGAACGACTTTATGTGGCCGTTGATCGTGTTGACCGATAAAGACCTTTATACCTTGCCGGTGGCATTGGCGTCGCTGTCGCGCGAACACGTCCAGGATAACGAGTTGATGATGGCCGGCTCGGTGCTGACCATTCTGCCGGTGCTGCTGCTGTTCCTCGGCTTGCAGCGGTACTACATCCAGGGCCTGCTGGTGGGGAGTGTAAAAGGATGAGGCTCATACACATGCTCGCCGCGGGCCTGGTCGCCGCCCTGATGTCGACGGCTATCGCCGCGGAGCCAACTCGCGTGCTCGATGATTTTTCGTCCATCGACGCGTGGCAGGCGCAGGCCTCGGATGGCGTGCGATCCGCCGCCGGCGCCGCCGATGGAGGCTTGCGGCTGGATTTCGATTTCGCCGGCAAAGGTGGCTACGCCTTCGTGCGCCGCGCGCTGCCGCTGGACCTGCCCGAGAACTATGAGATTTCGTTCTACGTGCGCGCCGACGCTCCGGTTAATCATTTCGAGTTCAAGCTGACCGACGCCAGTGGCGATAACGTCTGGTGGTACCCGCAGCAGAACTACACGTTCCCGAAAGAGTGGCAACTGGTGCGTATCAAGAAGCGCCAGGTGCTGTTCGCGTGGGGACCGACGAAGGACCGGGTGCTCACACATGCGGATCGCATCGAGTTTGTCGTCAGCGCCGGCAGCGGCGGCGGCAAAGGTTCCATCTTCCTCAAACAACTGACGATTCGTGCGCTGCCGCCGGTACCGGATGCCTGGCCGAAGCCGGTCGCTCAGGCGTCGTCCGACCTACCTGGTGGAGCGGCCGCGCTGGCGGTCGATGGCGATGCGGGTACGGCATGGGTTGGCAAGAACAGTAAGGGTAAAACCCAGCGGCTGACGATCGATCTTGGCGCGGAGCGGGAGTTCGGCGGCCTTGTGCTGCACTGGCAGGACCGTCGCTACGCCAGCAACTACGATATCGAACTGTCGTCCGACGGCAGGCAATGGCGGCTGGCACGCCGTGTCGTCGCAGGCAATGGCGGCGACGATCCCTTACGCCTGGTGGAGTCCGAAGCGCGCTATATCCGGCTGGTGCTACGCGAGGGACCATCGTCGGCCTACGCGCTGGCGGAGGTCGATCTGAAGGATCTGGCCTGGGGCGCGACAGCGAACCAGTTTATCGAAGGCGTGGCGCGCGGCGCCCACCGTGGGTTGTATCCACGGGGCTTCTCCGGTCAGCAGTCTTACTGGACGCTGGTTGGCGTCGATGGCGGAGGCGATCACAGCGCGCTCATTTCCGAGGATGGCGCGTTGGAGTCGAAGCAGGGCGGCTTTTCGGTCGAACCCTTCGTGCGCGACGGAGGCCGGCTCGTTACTTGGGCCGATGTGAAAGTGAGCCAAAGTTTGCGGGACGGCTATCTGCCCGTGCCAACGGTATCATGGCGCCATCCCGATTGGACGATGTCCGTCACCGCCGCCGCGGACGGCACGCCGGCTTCATCCCGATTGCTGGCGAAGTACGAGCTGAAAAACCTTGGCGCGACCGCGCGGCGCATGCAACTGGTCCTGGCGGTGCGTCCGTTCCAGGTCAACGCGCCGCGCCAGTTCCTCAATACGCCGGGTGGTTTCAGCGCCATTCACGATCTGCGGTGGGATGGCAAGGCGATCACGGTCAATGGGGATGGCAGGATTTATCCTTTGCAAGCTCCTGCCGGCGTGGCGCTATCGCCGTTCGACGGTGGCATGCTGCCTCGCGCCACTCGTGGAAAATCCAGCACGGATAGCCTGCATGACGAAACAGGCATGGCTTCGGCGGCAATGACTTACGACGTGATCCTGCCGCCGTATGGCAGCGTTGTGATCGGCGCCGTGCTGCCGATGGCGGGCGGATCGGCGATGAGCGATATTCCTTCCTCCGGCCGGGACGCCGCGTGGCTATCGGGCCGGCAGGATGCCGTATCGGCGGAGTGGCGCGACAAGCTGAATCGGGTCACGCTGAAGGTGCCCGGGGCGGGCCAGCATATGGCCGACACATTGCGTTCGTCGCTGGCGCACATGCTCATGACGCGCGAGGGCGCATCGCTGCAACCGGGTACGCGATCCTACCGGCGCTCCTGGATACGCGATGGCGCGATGATGTCGGAGGCGCTGTTGCGACTCGGTCAGGCCGATATCGCGGCCGACTACCTGCGCTGGTACGCGCCGTACCAGTTCGACAATGGCAAAGTGCCGTGCTGCGTCGACCGCCGTGGCGCCGATCCGGTGCCGGAGAACGATAGCCACGGCCAGTTGATCTTCCTGGCGGCGGAACTATATCGCTACACGCAGGACAAGACAGCGCTTGCCGACGCCTGGCCGCGCATCGACGCCGCCGCGCGTTATATGGAGACCTTGCGCCAGTCCGAGCGTGTCGAGGCAAACCGCATGCCGGAGCGGCGCGCTTTCTATGGCCTGATGCCGGCCTCGATCAGCCACGAGGGATATTCGGAAAAGCCGATGCATTCGTATTGGGATGACTTCTGGGCCATGCGCGGCTACAAGGACGCCGTCCATATCGCCGCCGCGCTGGGGAAGACCGATGACGAGCGGCGCCTGGCGGGGGCGCGTGACGAGTTCCGGCACGACCTCTACGCATCGTTGGATGCCGCAACAGCGGTCCACGGCATCGACTACCTTCCCGGCGCGGCGGAGCTGGGCGACTTCGATCCCACGTCGTCGACGATTGCGCTGACGCCCGGCGGCGAGCAGGAGTTCCTGCCACCGGCGATGCTGAAGGCTACCTACGACAAGTATTGGGATTTCTTCCTGGCCCGCCGCGATGGCCGCAAGGCTTGGGAGGACTACACGCCGTATGAACTACGCAACGTCAGCGCCTTCGTGCGCCTGGGCTGGCGGGAACGCGCGGCCCAATTGCTGGACTACTTCTACGCCGACCAGCGTCCCGCCAAATGGAACCAGTGGGCCGAAGTCGTCGGCCGCGACATGCGCCAGCCTCGATTCGTGGGCGACATGCCGCATGGGTGGATATCGTCCGACTATATCCGCGCGGCGCTCGACTCGTTCGCTTACGAAAGGGAGGCGGACCAGGCATTGCTGCTCGCGGAAGGCGTGCCGGTGGATTGGCTGCGCGGAGAAGGTGTAGGCCTTCACGGCTTGCGAACGCCGTATGGACCGCTCAGCTACAAGCTGGCGGCCGTCGATGGTTCGCTGTTTCTGCACGTCGAGGCGATGCGGCGCACCCCGCCCGGAGGCGTGGTCTACACCTGGCCGTGGGACACGGCGCCCGGCGCGGCTACGCTAAACGGCAAGCCGGTGACATGGCAAAACCGGCAGATCAGGATCGATACCCTGCCGGCGGTATTGAAAATTAATGGCGCACCGTTATAACTTCGAGATCACAAGGATCATCAAATGAGTAAATCCATCCAGTTTCCCGTCGACTTCCTGTGGGGGAGCGCGACATCGGCGTATCAGATCGAAGGTTCGCCGCTGGCCGACGGCGCGGGGCCGAGCATCTGGCAGCGCTTCTGCGCGGTGCCGGGCAATGTGCGCGACGGCGACAACGGCGACGTGGCCTGCGATCATTACAACCGCTACAAGGAGGACGTCGCCCTGATGGTCAAGCTCGGGCTGAAAGCCTATCGCTTCAGCGTGTCATGGAGCCGCATCCTGCCGCAGGGGCGCGGCGCCGTGAATCAGGCGGGCCTGGATTTTTACAGCCGCTTGATCGACGAGCTGATTGCCAACGGTATCGAGCCTATGCTCACGCTCTACCACTGGGATTTGCCCGCCGCGCTGGACGACCGGGGCGGCTGGCTCAATCCAGACATCGCCGACTGGTTCACCGACTATGCGCGGATACTGTTCCAGGCCTTCGACGGGCGGGTCAAGTCGTGGGCCACGCTCAATGAGCCATGGGTGGTCACCGACGGCGGCTACATGCATGGCACCCTGGCGCCGGGGCACCGTAGCGTGCACGAGGCGGCGCTGGCCAGCCATAACCTGATGCGCGCGCACGGCAGCGCCGTCAAGGCCTATCGGGAGGTGGGGCGCCATAAAATCGGCATCGTGGTCAATATCGAACCTAAATATCCCGCCAGCCAGTCGCAGGCCGATCTCGATGCCACCCGGCGCGCCGATGCCTACATGAACCGCCAGTACCTCGATCCGATCTTCCTCGGCGCCTATCCGCAGGAGCTCAAGCAGATGTTCGGCGAGGCCTGGCCGGATTGGCCCGCCGCCGACTTCGAGTTGATCGGCCAGAAGCTGGACTTCGTCGGCATCAACTACTACACCCGCAGCGTGGTGCGCGACGAGCCCTCCAACTGGCCGCTGAAAGTGGCGCCGGTCCGCCAGACCCAGGCGACTTACACGGAGACGGGATGGGAGGTGTTCCCGCAGGGGCTGACGGATACGCTGGTCAATTTCAAGCGGCTGTACGGCGACACGCCGCTGTACGTGATGGAAAACGGTTCGGCGTTTTACGACCCGCCGCAGGCCGAGGGCGGGCGGGTTCACGATCCGCTGCGCGTCGATTGCCTGCGCAAGAATATGGGTGCCATCAGCGCCGCGCTGGAAGCGGGCGTCGACCTGCGGGGCTACATGGTATGGTCGCTGCTGGACAATCTGGAATGGTCGCTGGGCTTTTCCAAACGCTTCGGCATCATCCACGTAAATTTTGAAACGCAGCAGCGCACGCTGAAAGACAGCGCCATGCTGTATGCCGATATCGTCGCCAGCAATGGCGCCTGCCTCAATCAAGCCGCCGGAAAGCATCATGAATAATCGTTTAGAAAACACCTTTGCGCGTGAAGCGCGGCTGCTCTCCAACGGCAGCTTCACCACGTTGATCACCGGCGCCGGTACGGGTTTCAGCCGGGTCGGCGACATGGCCCTGTCGCGTTGGAGCGGCGACCGCGTCGAAGACGGCGAGGGCTATTTTGTTTATCTGCGCGACACCGTCAGCGGCGACGTCTGGTCGCTGGGCTTGCGGCCCGGCGGGCCGGGGGACTCGGTCAGGACCTCCGGCGGCGAGGCTGGCAGCTTCTGGATTGGCGTCTCGGCGCACGGCATCGCGGCGCATATGGAGATTGCCGTCGATCCCGCGCGGGATCTCGAACTGCGCAGCGTGGTGCTCAAGAACACCGGCTCCACCGAACGCCATATCGAGGTGACCAGCTATCTGGAGGTGGTGCTGAATCGACAAGCGGATGAAGCCTCTCATCCGGCTTTCTCCAAATTGTTCGTGCAGACCGAGCATGACCCCGCCACGGGCGCCTTGCTGGCGCGGCGCAGGCCGCGCGGCGAGGGCGATGCGGCGCTGTGGATGGTGCATGCCGCCGCCGGTGGCGTCGCCGCCGGCTTTGAGACCGATCGCACGCGCTTTGTAGGACGCGGACGCGAGCTGCGCGCGCCGGCCGGCATGGACGGAGAACTTTCCGGCACGGCCGGAAATGTGCTCGATCCGGCATTTAGCCTGCGCCGCGCGGTAACGCTGGCCCCCGGCGCGCACGCCAGCGTGGCATTTATCCTGGGCGCTGCGGACAGTCGCGAGCACGCGCTCGCGTTAGCCGAGGGCCTGGAACCGGAGGACCGTGCGCCGATCAATGCCGCCCGCGCCACCCAGCAGGCGATCGAGCAACGACTGGGTTTGAGTTCGGACGAGGCGACTTATCTGCAGCGGCTGGCGGGCGCGATGCTGTATGGCGAGTCGGCGGTACGCGCACCGCGCCATACCGCGCGCGAGGTCGAAGCTTCCGCCGATACCGCTGCCGTTGTTTCTTCCTATGCTCTTCCGGCCGGGCCGTTGGCGGTCCTGTGGGTCGATGGCGCCGACGATGCCAACGCGCGTTTGATGCTGCGTGCTCGCGCTTATTGGGCCGCGCACGGCTTCAAGGTCGACCTCTTGCTGCTGGATCGTGACGGCTCTTACAAGGATGCGGAAGGCGTCCATGTGCGCAAACCGGAAAAATTCAGAAAGCAGGATCTCGCCTTGATCGAAATGACCGCGCTACTGGTTGTTCGCGGCCGGATGCCGGTGCTGGATGCCGAGGTGGACGCGGACGCCGCCAAGCCGCCTGCCAGGGGTACTGCGCAAGCTGATGGACCGGCGACGGTGCCCGGCCGCGCCGTTCTGCATCACTTCAATGGTTATGGCGGGTTTACCGATGCCGGCGACGAGTATGTGATCCGCATGGACTGGAACGCGGCCGATGGACTGCGCCGCCCGCCGCTGGCCTGGACCAACGCGATATCGAACGAGGGATTCGGCTTTCTGGTGAGCGAGAGCGGTGCCGGCTACACGTGGAGCCGCAACAGCCGCGTACACCGGTTGACGCCATGGTCCAACGATCCGATACGCGATCCGCACGGCGAGGCGCTGTATCTGCGCGACGAGGACACTGGCAAGTACTGGTCCCCGGTTCCCGGTCCCGCTCCGGCGTGCGCGGGATACGAGGCCGCCCATGGATTCGGCTATACGCGCTTCAATCATTTTAGCCATGGCCTCGAACAGGAGACGGTGATGTTCGTGCCGCGCCATGATCCGGTCAAGATCGTGCGTGTGCGGGTGACCAATCGCGACGCGGCTGTGCGCCGGCTGTCGCTGTTCTCGTACCAGAGGCTGGTGCTGGGCGGTACGCCGGCCGAGAGCAGCCGGTTCGTCATCACCGAGCGGGATGCCGCTGGAACGCTGCTGGCGACCAATCCACTCGCCGGCCAGTTCGCGGACGGGGTCACGTTTGCCGCCGCTTTGCCGGGTGATGGCGCGGCGGTGCATCACAGCGCCGATCGCGAAGCCTTCATCGGCCAACACGGCGACCTTGCCAAGCCTGCCGCGCTGGCCGCCGCACAACTGAACAGCGCGACAGGCGCGGGACTCGATCCCTGCGCGGCGTTCCAAACGACGCATGAACTGGCGCCGGGCGCCACGCTGGAATGGGTTGTGCTGCTGGGCGAAACACAGGGGCGCGCGACGGCGCTGGAACTGGTGCGGCGCTACGCGGCTCCCGGAGCGGTCCAGCAGGCGCTCGAAGATATCACCGCGTTCTGGCGCGACACTGTCGGCGCCGTGCAGGTGCGCACGCCGGTGCCGGCCATCGACTTGATGCAGAATGGCTGGCTAGCCTACCAGAACCTGAGTTGCCGCATTTGGGGACGCTCGGCGTTCTACCAGTCCGGCGGCGCATTGGGCTATCGCGACCAGTTGCAGGATTCGAGCGCGATGATTTACGCGCGCCCCGATTTGACGCGTCAGCAGATCCGCATCCACGCGGCGCACCAGTTTGTCGAAGGCGACGTGCTGCACTGGTGGCACACCGCGCCGCTGGAGCGCGGGCTGCGCACGCGCTTCTCCGATGACCTGCTTTGGCTCCCTTACGTCACCGCCTTCTATATCAAGACCACCGGCGACTGGAGCGTGCTCGATGAAGTCGAACCATTCCTGACGGCGCCGTTGCTGGAGGAGGGCGAAGACGAGGTTTATCTGAAACCGTCGTTGTCGGGCGAAAGCGCCGTCGTCTACGAGCATTGCTGCCGCGCGCTGGACCGCTCGCTGACCCAGGGCGCGCACGGCCTGCCGCTGATGGGCACAGGCGACTGGAACGACGGCATGAACCGCGTCGGGCGCGAAGGGCGCGGCGAGAGCGTGTGGATGGGCTTTTTCCTGTCGCGCATCATCAAGGATTTCCTGCCGATCTGCGAGCGGCGCGGCGACACCGCGCGCGTCGCCATCTACAGCGCATATCACGATCACCTGGACCATGCGTTGAATGATGGCGGCTGGGACGGCGAATGGTATCGTCGCGCCTATTACGACAACGGCGCCGTCATCGGCTCCAAGGACAGCGACGAATGCCAGATCGATGCGCTGGCGCAGGCTTGGGCCGTGATCTCCGAGGCGGCGCCGCCGGCGCGCGCCGCGCAGGCGCTCGACGCGCTGGAGCAACGGTTGGTGTCCAAACAGGATGGCCTGATACGCCTGCTGACACCCGCTTTCGTCAACACGCCCAACGACCCGGGCTACATCAAGGGTTACGTAGCGGGCGTGCGCGAGAACGGCGGCCAGTACACCCATGCGGCATGCTGGGTGGTGCGGGCGATGGCCGAAGCGGGACGCCGCGACCGCGCCGCGCCGCTGCTGGAGATGCTCAGCCCCGTGACCCATGCGCGCGACATGGCGGCGGTGGCCGTTTATCAGGTCGAGCCGTATGTCATCGCGGCCGATGTTTATGGCGAGGCGCCGCATGTGGGGCGCGGCGGCTGGACCTGGTACACGGGATCGTCCGGCTGGATGTACCGGGTGGGGCTGGAGTCGGTGCTCGGATTCAGCATCGAAGACGGCGACACCATCGTGATGGCGCCGCGCATCCCGGACGACTGGCCGGAGTTCAGCATCCGTCATCAGTTGCCCGATGGCGGCGGCAGCTACGAGATCAAGGTGCTGAATCCCGGGCATAGCGCCAAGGACGTCGTATCGGTTACCCTTGACGGCACGGCGCTCGCGGCCGACGACGGCGTGGCGCGCATTCCGCTGCTGCGCGATGGCGCGGCCCATCGCGTCGAACTGGTTCTGGGCTAAGGGGTAGTTATGGCGGGAGTAGACATTCGCGGCATACGCAAGGGGTTCGGCCAGCAGCCCATCCTGCGCGGCATAGATCTGAGCATCGCCGACGGCGAGTTCGTGGTGTTCGTCGGGCCGTCGGGTTGTGGCAAATCGACCTTGCTGCGCACGATCTGCGGGTTGGAAACCGCAGACGAAGGCACAGTGAGTATCGGTGGTCGCGACATGACGCATGTGACGCCCGCCGCGCGGGGCATCGCGATGGTGTTCCAGAGCTACGCGCTGTATCCACACATGACGGTATTCGACAACATGGGCTTCGCGCTGAAGATGGCGGGACTCCCGCGCGACGAGATACGGGTCAAAGTGGAGCAGGCGGCGGCCACGCTGCGCATCGAGCCGCTGTTGCAGCGCAAGCCCAAGGAGCTGTCGGGCGGGCAGCGGCAGCGGGTGGCGATCGGGCGCGCGATCGTGCGTCAGCCGCAGGTGTTCCTGTTCGACGAGCCGTTGTCCAATCTCGACGCCTCGCTGCGGGTGCAGATGCGCATCGAGCTGAAAAACCTGCACCGCACCCTGGGCAGCACGATGATCTATGTGACGCACGACCAGGTTGAGGCGATGACGCTGGCCGACCGCATCGTGGTGCTGCGCGGCGGGCAGGTGGAGCAGGTGGGGGCGCCGCTGGAGCTGTATCAACGGCCGGCCAATATGTTCGTCGCCGGCTTCCTCGGTTCGCCGGCGATGAATTTCCTGACCGGTGTGGTGGAGCTGCTGGCCGGGCAGGCGATGGCGGTACGGCTGGCCGGCGGCACGCTGGTGCCGATCGGCGCGCGCGATGGCCTGGTGCCCGGATCGCCGGTGTCGCTGGGCGTCCGCGCGGAGCACATGGCGCTGGCGCCTTCCGATCCGGCCGGTGGCGGCGTCGCCGGCATTCCGGTCACGGTGCAGGCGGCGGAATTGCTGGGCGACGCCAGCTACATTTACCTCATGCCCGACGGCGGCGCGACCCAGTTGATCGCAAGGGTGGACGCCGACGCGCGGTGGCAGGTCGGGCAAACAGCGGTGATCCGCGTCGAGCAGGCGCGCTGGCACGTCTTCGACGCGGACGGGCTAGCCGTTTATTAAGGGCCGATCGGGCGACTTCGCCGGCGCTCTCCGGTATCATAGGTTCTACCGATATCGACGAGGGAGTTACGAATGCGCTGTAAATTTTTGCTGTCGTTGCTGGTGCTGTCCTGTGCCGCCCATGCTGGCAGCTACACCGAACGTTCCGTCACGCAGGCCGTCGCCGGCGGAACCCTGTATGGCACCGAGTTGATACCCGAGGGCGGCGCCAAGGTGCCGGTGGTGCTGCTGCACTCCGGTTCCGGTCCGACGGACCGCGACGGCAACAGCGCGCCGGCCTCCTTACTGAATAATTCGCTGCGCATGCTGGCCGAATCGCTGGCGCGGCAGGGCATCGCGACGGTGCGGTACGATAAGCGCGGCGTTGCCTCCAGCGCCGGCTTGGTCAAGGAGGAATCCGATCTGCGGCTCGATAGCTATGTCGACGACGCCGTGGTGTGGATGCGCCAGCTGCGGACCGACAAGCGCTTCTCGACAGTGGTGATGGCGGGGCACAGCGAAGGGGCGCTGATCGCCATGGAGGCGTGCCAGCGCGCCAAGGCCGATGCTTGCGTGTCGATTTCCGGCACCGGCCGTCCGCTGGCCGACATCCTGCGCGACCAGCTCAAACCCAAGCTTCCAGCCGCGCTGGCGGGGGCCAACGAACGCATACTGGTCGCGCTGGAGCAGGGAAAACAGGTGGAGGATGTGCCGCCGGAGTTGATGATGCTGTACCGGCCATCGGTCCAGCCGTATTTGATATCTTCCTTCAGGATCGATCCGCGCAAGGCGATCGCCGCGCTGAAAATGCCGGTGCTGATCGTGCAGGGAACGACCGATATCCAGGTCGGGGTGAAAGACGCGCAGGCGCTGTCGGCGGCCGCGCCGTCGGCCAAGCTGGTGATCATCGAAGGCATGAATCACGTGCTGAAAATGGTGCCGGCCGATCCTGCGCGGCAGATGGCATCGTACAGCGATGCCAGTCTGCCGCTGGCCCCGCAGTTGAGCGAGGCCGTGGAGGCGTTTGTCAAACAGCGCTGACGGACTTTAGCCCCCGCGCCGTTCGACCTTGCCGTCGGTGTGGCGGGCGAAGCGCGTGGGGTCGTCGCCATGCACCGGGGCGCCATCCGGCCAGGGCCAGCCACCGAAGCCGGTCTGCCGGTAGTCCGCGTGGGCCTGGCGGATCTCCTGCTCGCTGTTCATCACGAACGGACCCGATTGCACCACCGGTTCGCCGATCGGCCGTCCCTGCAGGATCAGGAACTGCGCCTTGCCGGAGGCGCCGTTCACCAGCGGCAGGGGCCTGTCGGTGCGCACATCGTTGACGCTGCGCGATGCCAACGGCTGGCCGCCAAGGTTGGCGCCTTCGCCGTCGAAGTAGTACAGGGCTCGTTTGGTGTCGGCACCGCGCGCCGGCGGCACGGTCCACTGCGCGCCGGGCTCCATCGTCACCACCCAGATCGCGACGTCGCTGTCCTCGGCGGCGGCCCAGGAGTCCGGTGGCGGGGACAGGGCTTCTGCACCGCCCACGCGGCCGGCGACGCAGACCACCTCGGTGCGCGCACCGTTGGCGTCGACTACCGTCTCCCTGGGAACGTCCTCCGACCACAGCATGGTGAAGTGCGGCTCGGCGAACTTGCTGCGGGCCGGCAGGTTGAGCCAGATCTGGAACAGTTCGAGCGGATTGTCGTCCTGCGTCTTCAGCAGCGGGAACATCTCCGAGTGGACGATGCCACGTCCGGCCGTCAGCCACTGCACATCGCCGGCGCCGAAGCGCGCGGCCGCGCCCAGCGAATCGGCGTGATCGATCAGGCCATGACGCACGATGGTCACCGTCTCGAAGCCGCGATGCGGGTGTCCGGGAAAACCCGGCACCTGCTCGCCGTGGTACATATTCCAGCCGTCGATGCCCATGAAATCCTGCCCCAGGCTACGCCCCGCCAGCGACGCGGCCGGCCCGAACTTGCCGTCGCCCTTGGGGTAGTTGTCCACGTGGTGAACGCAAAACAGGAACGGGTCCATGGTTGCCCACGGGAAGCCCAGCGGGCCGCTGCTTAAAATCGGATTCGTCATAGCTGCCGGTCAGTTCGGGGTGGGAGGCGTGTCCGCGCCCGGCGCGCCGAACAGCTGCTGCTTGAGGCCATGCAGCTGGTCGCGCACCTGCGCGGCTTTTTCGAACTCCAGGTTCTTGGCGTGATCGAGCATCGCCTTCTCCAGGCGCTTGATCTCCTTGCTGATCTGCTTCTCGCTCATCGACTCGTACTTGGCCGCCTCCTGCGCCACCTGCAGGTTCTCGCGCGCGTCCTGCGGGCTGTAGACGCCGTCGATCATGTCCTTGATGGTCTTGCTCACGCCGCGCGGCACGATGCCGTTGGCGGCGTTGAAGGCGATCTGCTTGGCGCGCCGGCGCTCGGTCTCGCCGATGGCGCGTTCCATCGAATCGGTCATGCGGTCCGCGTACAGCAGCGCCACGCCGTTGAGGTTGCGCGCGGCGCGGCCGATGGTCTGGATCAGCGAGCGCTCGGAGCGCAGGAAGCCTTCCTTGTCGGCGTCCAGGATCGCCACCAGCGACACCTCCGGTAAATCGAGGCCCTCGCGCAGCAGGTTGATCCCGACCAGCACGTCGAAGGTGCCGATGCGCAGGTCGCGCAGCAGCTCGACCCGTTCCACCGTCTCGATATCGCTGTGCAGGTAGCGCACCTTGATGCCATGGTCGCTCAGGTACTCGGTCAGCTGCTCGGACATGCGCTTGGTCAGCGTGGTCACCAGCACGCGCTCGTTCTTGGCGACGCGGTCGGTGATCTCGGACATCAGATCCTCCACCTGCGAACGGGCGGGGCGCACGATGATCAGCGGATCGACCAGGCCCGTCGGCCGCACCACCTGCTCGACCACCTGGTCGGCGTGCGAGTTCTCGTAGTCGGCCGGCGTGGCGGAGACAAATATCGTCTGCCGCATCTTCTGCTCGAATTCCTCGAATTTCAACGGCCGGTTGTCCAGCGCCGACGGCAGGCGGAAGCCGTAGTCCACCAGATTGGTCTTGCGCGAGCGGTCGCCGTTGTACATGGCGCTCAGCTGCCCGATCAAGACGTGCGACTCGTCGAGGAACATCAGCGCGTCCTTCGGCAGGTAGTCGACCAGCGTCGGCGGCGGTTCGCCCGGCATGGCGCCGCTCAGGTGGCGCGAGTAGTTCTCGATGCCCTTGGTGAAGCCGATTTCGGCCATCATCTCCAGATCGAAGCGGGTGCGCTGCTCGATGCGCTGTTCTTCAATGAGCTTGTTCTCCTTGCGGAAGAACTCCAGGCGGTCGCGCAGTTCGAGCTTGATCGTCTCGACGGCGCGCAGCACGGTCGAACGCGGCGTGACGTAGTGCGAGCCGGGATAGACGGTGAAGCGGGGGATCTTCTGCTTGACGCGGCCCGTCAGCGGATCGAACAGCTGGATCGATTCCAGCTCGTCGCCGAACAGCTCGAGGCGCACCGCCAGCTCCGCATTCTCGGCCGGGAAGATGTCGAGCGTGTCGCCGCGCACGCGGAAGGTGCCGCGTCCGAAATCGACCTCGTTGCGCGTGTACTGCATCTGGATCAGGCGCGCGATGATGTCGCGCTGCGAGACGCGGTCCTTCTGGCGCAAGGTCAAAATCATCTGGTGGTATTCGTTGGGATTGCCGATACCGTAGATGGCCGACACGGTGGCGACGATGATGACGTCGCGCCGCTCCATCAGCGACTTGGTGCACGACAGGCGCATTTGCTCGATGTGCTCATTGATGGACGAATCCTTTTCGATGAACAGGTCGCGCTGCGGCACGTAGGCTTCCGGCTGATAGTAATCGTAGTACGAGACGAAGTACTCGACCGCGTTCTCGGGGAAGAATTCGCGGAACTCCGAGTACAGCTGCGCGGCCAGCGTTTTATTCGGCGCGAACACGATCGCCGGACGGCCCTTGCGGGCGATCACGTTGGCCATCGTGTAGGTCTTGCCGGAGCCGGTCACGCCGAGCAAGGTCTGGAAGAACAGGCCGTCGTCGATGCCTTCGCACAGCTTGTCGATCGCCGCCGGCTGGTCGCCGGCGGGCGGGAACGGCTGGTGCAATTTGAACGGCGAATCCGGGAAGGTAACAACCGTTGCCGTGGGGGTAACTACTACTGGTAATTCAGCCATCGTGGTCCGACCTTTGTTAAAATAATGGCCTGCCAGCGGCCTGAAGTAGTTTTTTGAGGGGCGCTGTCTACGTTCATCCGCTGCGAAACGCTTCCAATCGAATCCAATCTTATCATGACGAATCCTAGCTTGTTCAGCGCCATCGACATGGCACCACGCGACCCGATCCTGGGTATCACCGAAGCCTTCAACGCCGACCAAAACCCAGCCAAAATCAATCTGGGCGTCGGCGTTTATTATGACGACAACGGCAAAGTGCCTCTGCTGTCTTGCGTACAGAAAGCGGAAGAAATCCTGATCGCGACCCCGGCGCCGCGCACCTACCTGCCGATCGAAGGCCTGGCTGCCTATGACAAGGCGGTGCAAGAGTTGGTATTTGGCGCCGACAGCGCGGTAATTCAAGAGAAACGTGCGGTCACCGTGCAAGCCATCGGCGGTACCGGCGCGCTGAAGATCGGCGCCGACTTCCTCAAGCGCTTCGCGCCCGATTCGCAGGTCTACATCAGCGATCCAAGCTGGGAGAACCACCGCGCGCTGTTCGAGAGCGCCGGCTTCACCGTCAATAACTACGCCTACTACGATCCGGCCACCCACGGCGTCGATTTCGCCGGCATGCTGGCCGCGTTGAAGGCCATGCCGCGCGGCTCGATCGTGCTGCTGCACGCGTGCTGCCACAACCCGACCGGCGCCGATCTGACGTCGGCCCAGTGGGATGAGGTCATCGCGGCCGTCACCGGCGGTGGGCTGGTGCCGTTCCTCGACATGGCGTACCAGGGCTTTGGCGCCGGTATCGCCGAAGACGGCGCCGTGGTGCGCCGCTTCGCCGACGCCGGCGGCCCGCTGCTGGTGTCGAACTCGTTCTCGAAATCATTCTCGCTGTACGGCGAGCGCGTCGGCGCGCTGAGCGTGGTCGCCGCCAGCGGCGAAGAGGCGAGCCGTCTGATGTCGCAGTTGAAGCGCGTCGTGCGCACCAACTACTCCAATCCGCCCGTCCACGGCGGCAAGGTCGTCGCCACCGTGCTGACCACGCCGGAACTGCGCCAGATGTGGGAAGACGAGCTGGCCGGCATGCGCGTGCGTATCAAGGAAATGCGCGAGGCCTTCGTCGAGAAGCTGAAGGCCAAGGCGCCGGCGCACGACTTCGCCTTCGTGCGCGACCAGGTCGGCATGTTCTCGTACTCGGGCCTGACCAAGGCGCAGGTCGAGCAGTTGCGCGGGCAGTCGATCTACGCGGTCGACACCGGCCGCATCTGTGTGGCGGCGTTGAATTCGCGCAATATCGACATCGTCATTGACGCCATCGCCAAAGTGCTCTAAACTCTTGCTTCTTCGGGTTGAGCGGTAGCTTGATCCGGATGGCAGCAGGGAATACCGAAATAAGTTGCGCTGATAGAATCTTTCTTGATGGCGCGAACGAAACAGTATAAAATGTTGCCTCTAATCCCTGATAGCTCAGTTGGTAGAGCGACGGACTGTTAATCCGCAGGTCCCTGGTTCGAGTCCAGGTCGGGGAGCCAGAATTTAAAAGCCTCATGTGCTTGTAACGCTTAAAAACGTTGCGATGCCACATGGGGCTTTTTCCATTGCGCGTCCGCATGTGTTCACATCCAGCACTGTTTCCAAAATGTAATTCTTGATGTTTTCTTGTTACGGCGTATAGTTATCGAGTTAATACCAAGAAATTCTCGTTTAATCGGGATAACTATAACGGGGTGTGAAATGTCCAGAATGAAAGCCTTAGCCGTCGTCGCAGCCTTCGCCGTTCTCAGCCCCGCAGCGTCTGCGTCGGTCGAGTTGATCCACAATGGCGGCTTCGAGTCCGCCGGCGGCTTCAGCGGTGGTTTTGAAACCATCGGTTCCGGCCTCGATGGGTGGACCATCGGCGGCACGGTCGACTTGATCAACACCTATTGGACGCCGGCCTCCGGCAGCTACAGCCTGGACTTGAATGGCGGCGGCGCCGGATCGATCTCGCAGTCGTTCGCAACGGTGGTGGGGCAGACGTACAACGTCAGCTTCAGCCTGGCCGGCAATCCCGTCGGCGGTGGGGACAAGTTCTTCTACGCCAGCGTGAACGCGCCGATCACCTACACCTTCGACATCGACGGCAAGACCACCGCCAACATGGGCTGGGTCAGGAAGAGCTTCAGCTTTGTCGCCACCTCGGATACCAGCACGTTGAGCTTTGTGGGCGATCCTTATCACAGCTACTACGGCGCCGCGCTGGACGACATCTCGGTCGTGGCGGCGGTGCCGGAGCCCGCCACCTACGGCATGATGCTGGTCGGATTGGCGATGGTTGGCGGTTTGGCGCGCCGGCGAAAATAGTTGCTTATAGTTGCTTTTCGGGCTGGGCAAATCCAGGTTGAACGGCTATAATTCTGGCCTCAATTCCCTGATAGCTCAGTTGGTAGAGCGACGGACTGTTAATCCGCAGGTCCCTGGTTCGAGTCCAGGTCGGGGAGCCAGAATTTGTAGTATCTCAAGAACCCAGCCCTAACCCGGTTGGGTTTTTGTGTTTCAGGGGCCGTTTATTTGCGCATGGTAGGGCGTGGTGAGGCCGCTGGGGCGCGGGGATGAGCTACCCCTACAGTTGGGCATGCGCTGCACAGGCGGGCACTCTGCAAGCTGGACCATGCCTGGCCAAGACGTGAGAGCAGGGCGACCGAACTCATGAGGTTGCTCGTCGAGTCAGGGCGACACGGCGGCGAGTGCGTTGATTTGCGCATAATGGGCCGTCGTGAGGCCGTGGGGCCGAGGGTATCGCCCACCCCTACGATTGGCCTTGCGTCAGGCTAGCTAGTGTAAAGGCACGGTTGTCTGGGCAGGGTGATGATGGCAAGTCAGTCTGCTATCCAAAATATTTTCCGGTCTCAGAGCGGACATCGCGCAATAGCCCCAAGCTTTGCAGCCTTATGGATACCGCAGTGCGGGACACATCATAGAATTTCATTAGCTCCCCAGTCACTTTCTCATAGTTATGGTAGTTGCAGGGCTGGGTATCCAAGTACAGTTCTCCAAATCCTCTATTTTGAATATCCAGCCACTCTACGATGCGCCTGAAATTTCCAATGAAACCGGTCTGAGGCATCAGAAGACATGATGCGAATACGTTCGCTTGATATTCCATTCGAGCAACATCTTTTCCTATCAATGTCGGATCCCTTCGCAGTGCGAAATCTTGCTCGTCACAAGATTCATCAGACATATATTTACCGTGAAGAAGGAAATGGTGAGCTAGCAGGCTGCTGAAATACCGGCCAGCTTGAACCGGCCGTGCCCCTTACTGGTGTGAACCGGCCGGCGTTGTTTCATAAAGCGGGATTTGGATACCCAATTCCCGCATTTGATGCCCGTTTTTACGACGTTTCCTGCC
>CAUPJZ010000045.1:0-42241 GCA_963511605.1 uncultured Duganella sp.
CCGGCGCGGGTTGTCTCCGCAGCCGTCCAGGGATCGCCGGACGAAAACAAGTTCACCCGGTTCTGATCCCCGTTACATGATCACGGCTTGACGAACTTCAGCGTCATGCGGTCGCTTTCGCCGATCGCTTCATACTTGGCGCGGTCCTCGTCCTTGTTGCCGTAGGTCGGCGGCAGCGCCCAGACGCCGCCTTTGTGGTCGGCGGTGTCTTTCGGGTTGGCGTTGACTTCCGATTTGGCCGCCAGCTTGAAGCCCGCCGCCTCGGCCAGGCCGATCACATACTTCTCGTGCATATAGCCGCTGCTGGCTTTTTCGTCCTGGGTCTTGTTGGCCGGCAGGCGGTGCTCGACCACGCCGAACACGCCGCCCGGCTTCAACGCCGTGTACACGCTGGCGAACAGCGCTTTCATATTCTCGGGACCGGCCGGTATCCAGTTGTGGATATTGCGGAAGGTGAGCACCATGTCGACGCTGCCTGCCGGCGCGTACTCATATTTGCGCGGCGGCGAAAACACGCCCAGCGTCACCTTGTTGTACACCGGGTTGGCGTTCAGGCGCGCGATGACGCGTGCCGCCGAGTTGCGTTCACGCTCGTCCGGCGCGGCCAGTTCGGCGCCCCCGAGGATCAATTTGCCGTTATCGCGCAGGTACGGCGCCAGGATCTCGGTGTACCAGCCGGCGCCCGGCGCCAGCTCGACCACCGTCATGTTCGGGCGGATGCCGAAGAACGACAGCGTCTCGTAAGGGTGGCGGTAGACGTCGCGCTGCACGTTGGCCGGGGTGCGGGTGCTGGCGGCGATGGCGGCCTTCAGCTTGGCGTCGGTGGCTTCGGTGGCGGCGATCGCGCCGCTTGCAGCGAACAGCGTGGTGGTGGCCAGTGCGGCCACGAGATATCTCTTCATGCAAACTCTCCTGAGGGTTCGGTTGGCGGCGCGCACTCGCCCGCCCTGCGCGATCATCGGGCATGCATGCAAAAAGATCAAGCGAATTGCGACGGCCGCACCACTGAAGTGCGGCGCGCCTTCGCCTGGACGACGTCGCGCCGGAGGCGGACACTCGCGGACACCGGCCGGACACTTCGCGGACACTTCGCGGACACTTTTCGCGCGTTTGACGCCCTGCCGGGGGACTCTTGTAACACAGTGTTTCGCTGTGGTGGATGGCATACATTTTGCCTATCCCGATCCTTAATCCGGCGCTACTATTGGTAATCCCGCGAAAACGGCGACGGATATTCAGGTGTCACGCAAAGAAGCAAGAGCTATAAGAGTAGGACTCGCTAGAAGAGCAAATAAAAGCTAAGCAGAACCTTGGGCGGCTGGCCCACAATCATTGCCTTACGTTTGGAGATACGATGGAACGACGTGCATTCCTCAATATTAGTAGTCTGGCCCTGGGCACGATGCTGCTGCCCGCCTTCGGTCGCGCGATCGCCGCCGAGGAGCTGCTCGCGCCGGTCGCCCTGCAGTTCAAGAAAATGCTGGCCGATACCGCGATGACGGCGGCCACGCAAGCCGGCGCCTCGTACTGCGACGTGCGCGTTGGCCGTTATCTGAACCAGTTCATCACCACCCGCGACCTGAATGTCGAAAACGTCGTCAACACGGAATCGGCCGGTGTCGGTGTGCGCGTGATCGCCGGCGGCGCCTACGGCTTCGCCGCCACCAACGACATGACGCCGGACGGCGTGGCCGCCGCCGCGCGCCAGGCGGTGGCCATCGCCAAGGCCAACGCCAAACTGCAAACCGAACCCGTTCAACTGGCCCCCGTCAAGGGCGTGGGCGAAGTGTCGTGGGCCACGCCGATTGTCAAGGACTGGCGCACTGTCCCGATCAAGGAAAAGGCCGAGCTGCTGATCGCCGCCAACAAGGCCGGCATGGAAGGCGGCGCGAGCTTCATGCAGTCGTTGCTGTTCCAGGTGAACCAGCAGAAGTACTTCGCATCGACCGACGGTTCCTACATCGACCAGGACCTGCACCGCCTGTGGATGCCGGTGTTCGCCACCGCCGTCGACAAGGCGACCAACAAGTTCCGCTCGCGCCAGGGCCTGTCGGCGCCGGTGGGCATGGGCTACGAATACCTGGACGCGCGCCCTGAGCATAAGATCAAGGCCGCCGGCGGCGTGACCACCTTGTACACCGGCTCCTACGATCTGATCGAGGATGCGCGCGCGGCCGGAAAACAGGCCAAGCAAAAACTCACCGCCAAGTCGGTCGAACCGGGCAAGTACGACCTGGTGCTGTCGCCGGAGCACATGTGGCTGACCATCCACGAGTCGGTCGGCCACCCGACCGAACTCGATCGCGTGCTCGGCTACGAGGCCAACTTCGCCGGCACCAGCTTCGCCACGCTCGATAAGTGGCAGAGCAAGAAGTTCAAGTACGGCGCGGACATCGTCAACATCGTCGCCGACAAGACCACGCCAGGCTCGCTGGCCAATGTCGGCTACGACGACGAGGGCGTCAAGTGCAAACGCTGGGACATCATCAAGGACGGCATCCTGGTCAACTACCAGGCCACGCGCGACCAGGCCCACATCATCGGCGAAAAGGAATCGCACGGCTGCTCGTACGCCGACAACTGGAGCAGCGTGCAGTTCCAGCGCATGCCCAACGTCTCGCTCCAGGCGGGCAAGAAGAAGATGACGCCGGACGAGATGATCAAGGACGTCAAGAAGGGTATCTACATCGTCGGCGACGGCTCCTTCTCGATCGACCAGCAGCGCTACAACTTCCAGTTCGGCGGCCAGCTGTTCTACGAAATCAAGAACGGCAAGATCGGCCAGATGCTCGAAGACGTCGCCTACCAGTCCAACACCCAGGAATTCTGGAACGCCTGCGCCGGGATGTGCGACGAACGCGATTGGCGCATGGGCGGTTCCTTCTTCGACGGCAAGGGCCAGCCTTCGCAGTCGTCGGTGGTGTCGCACGGCTCCAGCACCACGCGCTTCAATGGCATCAACGTCATCAACACCGCACGCAAAATCGGCTAAGCCTGGAGAACAGAGAATATGAAGAATTTGAGTCAAGAAGAGACCAAGCGTATCTGCGACAAGGTGCTGTCGCTGACCAAGGCCGACCAGTGCGAAGTGAACCTGAGCGGCAGCCGCACCGGCAATATCCGCTACGCGCGCAACGCCGTGTCGACCGCCGGCTTGATCGAGGACACGCAGCTGGCCGTGTCGGTCGCCTTCGGCAAGAAGCAGGGCGTCGCCACCATCAATGAGCTGGACGACAAGTCCTTGGAAAGGGCCGTGCGCCGCGCAGAGGACCTGGCCCGCCTGGCGCCGGAAAACCCGGAGTTCATGCCGACGCCGACCAAGCAGCAATACAAGGCCAGCGAGACCTTCTTCCAGAAGACCGCCGACATCGATCCTGAATTCCGCGCGCAGGTGGCGGCGTACAGCATCGAGAACAGCAAGAAGAACAAGCTGGTGGCGGCGGGCTTTTTCACCGACACCTCCAAATTCACCGCCATCGCCAACTCGAACGGCGTGTTCGGCTTCCAACGCGACACGGGTGTCGATTTCACCGTCACCGTGCGCACCGAGGATGGACGCGGCTCCGGCTGGGCCAAGCGCAGCGTGGGCAACGCCGCCTTGTTCGACGCGCGCGAAGCGTCCGACGTGGCGATCGAAAAGGCGCTGCGTTCGGTCGAAGCCAAGGCGCTGGAACCGGGCCGCTACACCGTGGTGCTGGAACCGGCGGCGACCTCCGATATCCTGGCCTATATGTTCAACGATTTCGACGCCCGCCAGGCCGACGAGGGCCGCAGCTTCCTGTCGAAGAAGGGCGGCGGCAACCGCATGGGAGAGAAGCTGTTCGACGAGCAGGTCAACGTCTGGACCGACCCTTGGGACAAGAATGTCGCGGTACTCCCGTGGGATAACAACACCATGCTGGCGCGCGAGCATCAGGACATCATCAAGAACGGCAAGATCAACGCCATGAACTACTCGATGTACTGGGCGAAGAAGCAGGGCAAGCGCGCCATCGGCGCTCCCGGCAACATCATCATGGCCGGCACCAACAAGTCGACCGAGGAGCTCATCGCCAACACCAAGAAGGGCGTGCTCGTGACCCGTACCTGGTACATCCGCATGGTCGATCCGCAGTCGGTGCTGTTGACCGGCTTGACGCGCGACGGCACGTTCTACATCGAGAACGGCAAGATCAAGCACCCGATCAAGAACTTCCGCTTCAATGAAAGTCCGGTGTCGATGTTGAACAACATCGATGAACTGGGCAAGCCGGAGATCCTGTCGGGCGACGAGTCGGATTACCAGCTGTTGATCCCGGCGATGCGCGTGCGCGATTTTAATTTCACGTCGTTGTCGGACGCGGTGTAGGAAGATGCGTCAAGCGATATGCGCCGGTGCGGCGTGTATCGCGCGAAGACCACGTAGGGCGGATTAGCGCAGCGTAATCGGCCATGGTTGCGCCGCTGGCGGCGCATGCATGACCGATTACGGCGTTCCGCCTAATCCGCCCTACGTGTTTGTTCGACTACGGTGCGGCGCGCGCACGGCCGATTCCCCGATCATATTTTTTCAGGAGTTCATGTGGAACGTCGTTCATTTCTAAAAGTCGGCGCGGCCGCCGGCGGCAGCTTGCTGATCCCGGTCTTCGGCAACGCCATCGCGGCCGAAGAGCTGCTCAACCCGATGGCCGTGCAGTTCAAAAAATCGCTGGCCGATGCCGCGATGAACGCGGCCACCAAGGCCGGCGCCAGTTATTGCGACGTGCGCATCGGCCGCTACCTGAACCAGTTCATCACCACGCGCGACCTGAACGTGGAAAACATCGTCAACACCGAATCCTCCGGCATCGGCGTGCGCGTGATCGCCAGCGGCGCCTATGGCTTCTGCTCCACCAACATCATGACGATGGATTCGGTGGCCGACGCGGCGCGCCAGGCGGTCGCCATCGCCAAGGCCAACGCCAAGCTGCAAACCGAGCCTGTCGTGCTGGCCCCCGTCAAGGGCGTCGGCGAAGTCGCCTGGGCCACGCCATTCAAGAAGGACTGGCGCACGGTGCCCATCAAGGAAAAGGCCGAGATGCTGATCGCGGCCAACAAGGCCGGCATGGATGCCGGCGCCAACTTCATGCAGTCGATGCTGTTCCAGGTCAACCAGCAGAAGTACTTCGCGTCCACCGACGGCTCCTACATCGACCAGGACATGCACCGTCTGTGGTCGCCGCTGACCGCGACCGCCGTCGACAAGGCCACCAACCGCTTCCGCACCCGCGACGGCCTGTCGTCGCCGGTCAGCATGGGCTACGAGTTCTTCGACGCCAAGCCGGAAAACAAATTCAAGGCCGCCGGCGGCGTCACCACCTTGTACAAGGGCGCCTACGACCTGATCGAGGACGCGCGCGCCGCCGGACGCCAGGCCAGGGAGAAGCTGACGGCGAAATCGGTGGAACCGGGCAAATACGATCTGGTGCTGTCGCCGGAACACCTGTTCCTGACCATCCACGAGTCGGTCGGCCACGCCACCGAGCTGGATCGGGTGCTGGGCTACGAGGCCAATTACGCCGGCACCAGCTTCGCCACCTTGGATAAATGGCAAAGCAAAAAATTCCAGTACGGGTCGGAGCGCGTCAATTTCGTGGCCGACCGCACCACGCCAGGTTCGCTGGCCTGCGTCGGCTACGACGACGAAGGCGTGCCGGCCAAGCGCTGGGACATCATCAAGGACGGCATCCTGGTCAACTACCAGGCCACGCGCGACCAGGCGCACGTCATCGGCGAGAAGGAATCGCACGGCTGCTCGTACGCGGACAGCTGGAGCAGCGTGCAGTTCCAGCGCATGCCCAACGTTTCGCTGCAAGCCGGCAAAAAACCGCTGACGCCGGACGACATGATCAAGGACGTCAAGAAGGGCATCTATATCCTCGGCCGGGGATCGTTCTCGATCGACCAGCAGCGCTACAACTTCCAGTTCGGCGGGCAGCTGTACTTCGAGATCAAGAACGGCAAGATCACCAATCCGCTGGAGGATGTGGCCTACCAGTCCAACACCCAGGAATTCTGGAACGCTTGCTCGGCGTTGTGCGACGAGCGCGATTGGCGCATGGGCGGCTCGTTCTTCGACGGCAAAGGCCAGCCTAGCCAGGTCAGCTGCGTCTCGCACGGGTCTCCGACCACACGCTTCAACGGCATCAACGTCATCAACACCGCCCGCAAGATAGGATAAATAATGAAGATGCTGAATCAACAGGAAGCGAAAGCCGTCTGCGACAAGGTCATGGCGCTGTCCAAGGCCGACGAGTGCCGCGTCCAGATCAGCGGCAACCGCCGCGGCAATATCCGTTACGCGCGCAACAGCGTTTCGACGGCGGGCTTGGTGGAGAACACGCAGCTGACCGTCAGCGTCGCCTTCGGCAAGCGCCAGGGCACCGCGTCGGTCAATGAGTTCGATGACAAGTCGCTGGAAAAAGCCGTGCGCCGCGCCGAGGAAGTGGCGCGGCTGGCGCCGGAGAATCCGGAGTTCGTGCCGGCGATTAAAACGCAGCTTTACAAAAGCTCGAACACCTACAGCGCGGCCACCGCCGCCATCGACCCGGAGTACCGCGCCGAAGTGGCCGCGCAGAGCATCAATTCGGCGCGCAAGAAAGGGCTGGTGGCCGCCGGCTTCTTCAGCGACAGCACCGGTTTTGAAACCGTGGCCAATTCGAATGGCGTGTTCGGCTACCAGACCCTGACCAATCTTGGCTTCACCGTGACCACCCGCACCGAGGACGGTCGCGGTTCGGGCTGGGTGACCCGTTCGGCCAACGACGCCGCCAAATTCGACGCGCGCGAAGCATCCGATGTCGCGATCGAAAAAGCGCTGAAATCGGTCGACGCAAAAGCCTTGGAGCCGGGCCGCTACACGGTGATCCTGGAACCGGCGGCGACGTCGGAGATCATCGGCCGCATGTTCGGCGCCTTCGATGCGCGCCAGGCCGACGAGGGCCGCAGCTTCCTGTCGAAGAAGGGCGGCGGCAATCGCCTTGGCGAGAAGCTGTTCGACGAGCAGGTCAACCTGTGGGCCGATCCGTGGAACACCGACGTGCCGGTGCTGGCATGGGACAACGCGTCGATGCTGGCGCGCGAGCGCACGGACGTCATCAAGGGCGGCAAGATCGAATCGCTGGACTACACGCAGTATTGGGCGCAAAAGCAGGGCAAGCGCGCCTTCGGCCGTCATGGCAACATGATCATGTCCGGCGGCGGGAAGTCCACGGAGGAGCTGATCGCCTCGACCAAGAAGGGCGTGCTGGTCACGCGCACCTGGTACATCCGCATGGTCGATCCGCAATCGCTGCTGCTCACCGGTCTGACGCGCGACGGCACCTTCTACATCGAGAACGGCAAGATCAAGCATCCGATCAAAAACTTCCGTTTCAACGAGAGTCCGGTGACGATGTTGAACAACATCGATGAACTGGGTAAGCCGGTCGTCATCGGCGGCGACGAAGTGCGCTTCCAGATGATGATCCCGCCGATGAAGGTTCGCGATTTTAACTTCACGTCGCTGTCGGACGCGGTCTAAAGGCGGGGCGGCACGTGGCCAACTACGATTTCTACTTCACCCGCCTGACTTACGAGTCGGGCGACTGGGATGTGGATGTCCGCATGCCGAGCAACGTGCTCAATTCGCTGGTCGAGTACACGACCTTGCGGGTCGATCCCGTCGAGCGCATCGTAGCGCTGTCCGATCCCAAGATGCTGGAGGCGCCGTTCTGCTACTTCGCCGGCCACAAGCTGGTGCAGTTCACGGCGGCCGAACGCAAGAACCTGGAGCGCTACATCAAGGGCGGCGGCTTCCTTTTCGTCGACGACTGCAACCACGACATCGACGGCCTGTTCGCCAAGTCCTTCGAGCGCGAGATCGCCAGCATCTTCGGCAAGAGGGCCTTGCAGAAGATCCCCAACAACCATCCGGTGTATTCGAGCTTTTTCAAGTTCGACGGTCCGCCCAACACCAGCGTGGAGTTGAACGGCTGGGGCGACGATCTGGTGCACGACTATTTGAAGGCGGTGGAGGTCGGCGGCCGCGTGCGGCTTTTGTACAGCAACAAGGACTACGGCTGCGAGTGGGATTACGACTTCCGCAACAAGCGTTTTCTGGCGATCGACAACACCCGCTTTGCGGTCAATATCATTCAATACGCGTTGGGAGCTTAAAGATGGGCGCAATCGCCTGGAGTGAAAGTGAGATCGGCGCGTTGAGCGCCAAGGTGGCGGCGCTGAAGGCGAGCATGTCGAAGGTGATCATCGGCCAGGAGAACGTGATCGATTCGCTGATCATCTGCCTGCTGGCCGGCGGCCATGCGCTGGTCGAGGGTGTGCCGGGTCTGGGCAAGACCCTGCTGGTCAAGTCGTTGTCGCAGGCGACCGAGATGGACTTCCACCGCGTGCAGTTCACGCCGGACCTGATGCCGTCCGATATCGTCGGCACCGAGATCCTGGAAGAAGATCACGCCACGCGCAAGCGCGAGTTCCGCTTCCAGCAAGGCCCGGTATTCACGCAGGTGCTGCTGGCCGACGAGATCAACCGCGCGCCGCCGAAGACGCAATCGGCGCTGCTGGAGGCGATGCAGGAACGCAGTGTTACCTTCGCCGGCCAGACGCACGTTCTGCCCAAGCCATTCTTCGTGCTGGCGACGCAGAATCCGATCGAGCAGGCCGGCACCTATCCGCTGCCGGAAGCGCAGCTGGACCGCTTCCTGTTGCGGATCGACGTGGTCTATCCGACCGAGGCTGAGGAGATCATGATGGTGTCGGCCACCACCAATGCGGGACTCAAGGACGCCGAGCCGGTGATGGACGTGGCGACCCTGCTGCGCCTCCAGCAACTGGTGCGCGATATCGAGATCGGCGACCACCTGCTGGCGTATGCCACGCGGCTGGTGCGCGCCACCCGGCCCGCGCTGACAACTGTGCCGGCGGTGAAGAAGCACGTCGGCTGGGGCGCCGGACCGCGCGCGGGGCAGGCGCTGGTGCTGGCGTCCAAGGCGCGCGCGCTGATGCACAACCGCCTGGCCGTCACGCGCGAGGATATCGGCGAGATGCTGCTGCCGGTGCTGGCCCACCGCGTGATCCGCAACTTCGAGGCGGAGGCCGATGGCGTGGCGATCGCCGACATCCTGCTGGCGCTGCGCGAGCATATCCGCCCCGATTGATGCAAACGAACCCGAAGCCGGCCGACACCACGAGTGCGATGATGGTCCAGACCAAGGATTTGGAGCTGGTGATCCGTCACGTACTGGCGGGTCTTGGCCATGGCCTGCATGCCGGCCGCGAACGCGGCGCCGGCGTCGAGTTCTCCGAGTACCGGGCCTACGCGCCCGGCGACGAGTGGCGCCGGGTCGACTGGAAGCTGCTGGCGCGCGCGGACCGCTACTACGTGCGCGAGGCGGAGCGGGATAGCCATGTCGCCACCTGGCTGTGGCTCGACGCCACTGCCTCGATGGCGGAACCCAGCCGCGAGATCAACGGTGTCGATAAGCTGTGGTTCGCCCGCACCGTGCTCGCCTGCGTGGCGGCGATCGCGCAGCGCCAGGGGGACGCCTTTGGCCTGGTGATATGCGGCGGCGGCAAGGTCGAGTTCACACAGGCTGCGCGCGGCCCGCGCCAGTTGCAGCGGGTGCTCGCGCAGCTGTCGAAGGCACGTCCGGACGGAGGCTTGCCCACGGCGGAAGTGCTGAAGGCGAACCTGCACTTCGCCCGGTCGCCGAGTCTCATTTTCGCCGCCAGCGACTTCCTGGACTGGCCGTCGCCGTTGAGCGAGGCGCTGCTGCGCTTGCGCAAGCTGCGGCATGACGTGCGTTTGCTGACACTGCGCACGCAGGCGGAAGTCGATGCCAGTTTCAAGTCCGGCGCCGGCTATCGCGATCCGGAACGGAGCGACGGCTTGCACCGCATGAGCAATCACGACCGCGAAAGCTACAAGCAGCAAAGCCGCGCGCACTTCGACGGCGTGGCGGGCAACTGCAAACAACACAACATCGTCCACTACGAAGCGTGCATCGAGCAGGAACTGGGCGCGGTGCTGCGTAGCTGGCTGCGGCTGGCGGGAGCGCGCGCCAAATGAAGATTGAACATTGTGATGGATAGCCGATGCTGAGTTCTTATCCATTCTGGTGGTTCGCACTGCCGGTGCTGCTGTTGCCGATATGGTGGCATCGCCAGAAGCGGCAGCGCTTGAAGGCGGAGCTGCTGGCGACGGCGCGCTTTCTGCCTGCCGCCGCGCCGGAACAGCTGCGCGTCTGGCAATGGCGCGACCGCATCCTGCTGCTGGTGCGCTGTCTGCTGTTGATTGCGTTGATCGCCTGGTTGGCCGCCACGATCTTCCCATGGCGGGGCAACACGGTACTTCTCGACGCGGGGGCGGACAAGGCATGGGCGGAGCGCGAGATTGGCAGCGCCGGCTTCGCGGATGCGCAACGCGTCGACCTGCCGCCGGATACCTTGCATTGGCTACGCCAGCATGAGCGTGACTGGCGGCCGGATGCAAGGCTGCTGATCGTCGCGCGCGCCGGACAAATCGCCATGCCGGCGCGTACGCCGCAGTTCGGCCACCGGGTGGAAGTGCGAACGATGCCAGCCACGACCCGAGCCGCCTTGCCGGGCGTTGTCCCGAATCCGGTGGTGCTGTCCAACGCGTCCGCGAACGACGCCGCCTGGCGTTCGCTGTTCGCGTCGTTCGATAAAGCCGGGGATGGCAGCAACCGCTATTTGATAACCGACGCGCCGGATGCCGCCACCAAGCTGCTGGTATGGGATGTGCCGGGTGAGGCGCCGCCCGCCGGCTGGCGCGCGCCGCATTGGTGGATTCCCTCCGCATCCGCGCAAACGGCGGCGTTTCCCGAGCTGAAAAATGCGGGTGCGGTCGCCATCGATGGCCTGATGTTGAAGTATGCGGACAGTCCGCGCGGCCGCCTTTGGACGTCGGAGGCTTTTCCTCCACGCGACGCCGACACCGCGCGCGCCCTCTTCGAGGCCTGGCAGTCGCTGAGCGCCGCGCCGGCGCCAGCGTACCCAATGCCGTCGCAGACACTGGCCGCGGCCCGCGCCTCGTCGTCGACCATCATCGATGCCAGGCCCGCCGTCTGGCTGGCCTACGTTTTGCTCGCGCTGTTTTTACTGGAACGGATACTTGCCCATGCACGGCGAAACTGACTTCCTGCGCCGCCGCTTGTGGGCAGCCGTCATGCGCCGCCGGCTGCCGCAATGGCTGGCCGCGCTGGCGCCGTTGGCGCTTGCAGCCATCCTGCTGCCCGCCGCCCGGGCATTCGCACTGGCGGCCATCGCCATGTGGGTGGTTTGGCTCGCCGCCGACATCTATCGCTTGCGTCGGCGGCTCGCGGATCAATGGCCGTCATGGCTGAACGCCGCAATCCCGGCGCTGGAGGACAGCAGCATGCTGCTTGCCGCCGATGCGAAGACGCCGATCGCGCGGTTGCAGCAGCAGCGCCTGCAATCCCGCCTCGCACAGGTGCTGACGGGCGACGACTATCGCCGTATCGCGCATACCCGCGTGCGATTCGGTTTCGTACCGCTGGTGGCAAGCCTGATCGCCGCGGGCGCGGCTTGGGGTTTTCAAGCTAAACCTGCTACCGCCAACGTGGCGGCGGCCGCAGCACCGGCCAGCAAGCCGATTGTCGATGGCGAGGTGTATTTGCGCGTCACGCCGCCGGCCTACACGGGCGTCGCTGGATTCGAGACCGCCGCCCGCGACATCCAGATTCCGCAATACTCCGAGGTGCGCTGGTGCGTGCGCAAACCCGCTGGCGCGCAACCGGTGGTAGAGTTGGGTGACGGGCAGGCGTTGCCCATCACGGCCGATTGCGCGACCAGGCGCGTCGAGGATTCGCTGTTCTGGCGTACGCGCGGTGCCGCCGGCACGCGGTACAACATCCGCGTCACGCCCGACCTGCCGCCGCAAGTGACGATCATCGAACCGACGGAGCTGATACACCTGTTGCTCAAGGATGTGAAGGCCGTTCAGCTATCCGTTCTGGCAAAGGACGACTATGCGATATCGCGTGCCAGCCTGCACATGACGCTGGCGCGAGGCAGCGGCGAAAATGTCCGCTTCACCGATCGTGAAGTTCCGCTGCCGAAATCGACCGACCCCAAGTCGCGCGGATGGAAGAAGCAATGGACGTTGGCGGAACTTGGCATGGAGCCCGGCGACGAGCTGTATTTCTTCGTTCGGGCCACCGATAACGCGCCGGATAATCCGCACACCACGCAATCGCCGACCTACACGCTGCGCCTGCCCGGCCCCGATGCCGAAAGCCTGGACTCGACGGCGTTGCCTTCCATGGTCAAGCCGGAGAATCTGCGCAGCCAGCGCCAGATCATCATCGATACAGAACAGCTGGTCGCCGATCTGCAGGCCAATCCTAAAATGTCCGCCGCCACGCTGCGATCCCGCAGCGAAGGCATCGCCGCCGACCAGGCCGCGCTGCGGCTGCGCTACGGTCAATTCCTCGGCGAGGAATCGAGCCTGTTCGGCGATGAGCACGGACATGGGGGCGCGGGGCACAAGGAAAATGAGCACGGGCAAGAGCAGCACGAAGCCGGCGGCCACGCCGAGGAGGAACATCACGGCGGCTCCGCAAAGATGGGCAGCGAGGTGGCGGCGATGCATCAATTCGGCCATGTCCACGATCAGGAGGACAACGCCACCATCTTCGACCCGCAGACCAAGGCGGTACTTAAACGTGCGTTGTCGGCGATGTGGGACGCCGAAAAATCGCTGCGTGCGATTGCGCCCAAGCCGGCACTCCCGCCCGAGTACAAGGCGCTGGAGGCGATCAAGGAGTTGCAGGCGGCGGAGCGGGTGTATCTGCATCGCACCGCCTTTGTGCCGCCGGCGTTGAAGGAGGATAAGCGCATGAGCGGCGATATCGTCGGCGCGATGAGCTACGAGCGCGCACAGGGCGCGGCCAGCGACAGCGTGCCGGCCGAGGTGCGGGAACTGGTGCGGTCTTTGGCGGCGGAAGGCGCGTTGCCGGCGTTGTGGAGCAAATTGGCACGCGACACGATCGCCGCCCGCATTGCCGATCAAGAGCAGAAATTGAGTGCGCAGCGCGCCGTGCAGGACGTGATGGACGGCTGCGTGCCGTGCCGCGCCGAGCTGCGCGCCTGGCTGCGCGGCACGTTGACCGACGCGCCGGTGCTGCTACAGGCGCGGTCATCGGTCGACAGCCCGTTCGCGCGGGCGTGGCGTGGCAAGGAGCAGGCACGATGAGCGGCGCGGTGGTCTCCTTTATGAATCTTGCAATGGCCGATGCCGGCACGCTGGTTGTTCCCGCGCTGGCGCTGGCCTCCGGTCTTTTGAGCGCCATCCTTTTTGCGCGCAAGCGTCGGTGGATCGACGCGCTGCTGGTGGCGGTCGGTGCGGCGGCGTTGGCGACCGCGCTGGCAGACATTCGCCTGCCGTCCAGGGGCGGAGCGGCGTTGGAGGTCGTCACCGATGCCAGCGGCCGCATCGACGAGGCGACGTCGCGCGCAATCCCCGGCGCCTCCGTTGTTGCCTTGAGCGGTGATGGACTGCGCGAGGCGGAGTGGCGGGATTTGCCTGCCAGGCCGCTGCAGTGGAAACCGGCCCAGGCGGATCTGTTGTCGCTCGACTTCCCGCGCGCGATGCCATTGGGGCGTATTTTCACGCTGGCCGTTCGTCGCCCGCATGCGCAGGGCGGATGGCGCTTGCAGCTGCTGGCCGAGAACAGGCAGGTGCTGGCCGATTCCGGCGCTATCGCGGCCGACAGCGCGCCCGCCGCGCAATTGTCCGTCCAATGGCTGCCGCCGGTGGCCGAGGCGATGGTGCTGCGCGCGCGCCTGCTCGATGCCAAAGGTAAAACGATTGCGGAGGGACCGGTGCCGCTGCAGGTGACCGAGGCGGTGCCGCTGCAAATCCAGGGGCGCTTCGATGCCGCGTCGTTCGACGCGCGGGCGTTGAACCGGCTGCTGTCCGACAGCGGCGCGATCGTCGATTGGAGCGTCACGCTGGGCAAGGCCATCGCCCGTAGTGAGACCGCGCGCGAGCCGCTCACCGCGCCGAACGCCATGTTCGTCGATGCGGCTTATGTGGAAAAGCTGGCGCCATCGGCGCGCGCGGTGCTGCTGGCGGGGACGGGGCAGGGCGTGCCGCTGGTGGTCCTGGGGGCGAATGCCGCCGATGCCGGATTCTGGCAGCGGGAGCTGGGGCTGCGCCTTCAGCCGCAGTCGCCGACGACGGAGAAGGAGGACCGGCGCCAGTTCAGCGCCGGGGGCGTTTCGTTGGCCATGCCGCCGGCGGCGCTCAATCCCGATGATCGCGGTGGCGGCCAGTGGTCGGTGCTGGCGCGTGACAATCGCAAGCAGCCGTGGTTGTGGCAGCGCGAATTGCGCCAGGGACGCGTGATCTGGGTTGGCGTCTCGGAGTGGCATCGTTACGCGATCAGCGCCCCGCAGGCGTTGACGTTGTGGTGGCAGGATGCCATGGACCGGATGGTGTTGGCCGGTGTGCAAAAGGCGGAGTGGCGCTTCCCCGATACGATGCCGGTGACCGGATTGCGCAGCGAGGTGTGCGCGCAGGGCGCGGATACGGGGGCGTTGCTGCGTGTCGATGGTGGGCAGGAGTTGTCCTTGCAGGCGCGCGGCGACAAAGCCGACGGACGTTGTGCCGCATGGTGGCCGCAGCGCGCGGGCTGGACTCGCTTCAGCGCCGCTGGCATGCCGGTGCCGGGGATGACGTATGTTTATGCTGCGGACGATTGGCCGCTGTGGCAGCGCGCCTTGCAGCGCGAGGCGACGGCGCGGTATGCGGCGCGTGCGCAGGCGGCGGGTGTGGCCGAGCCGACGGAACGCCCGCTGTCGCCGACGCCGTTCGCGTTGCTGTTTGCCTTCTGCATGCTGGTGCTCTGGTACCGGGACCCGAGAGCCGACGCGGAACCACGTAGGGCGGATTAGCGTAGCGTAATCGGCCATCGCCGAGCCGTCGGCGGCTCATCGATGGCCGATTACGGCGTTCCGCCTAATCCGCCCCACGTGTCTCCTCGAGACTCGAACACAACTCTTCTAGAACTTGTAATTCACCCCAAACAAAACAGTGCGCCCGTACTTGGCATACTCCAGTTGGCGGTCCTTGCTGTTGGCGTAGGTTTCATACGCTTCGTTGGTCAGGTTGTTGACCTGGAGGAGTACCCCCAGCCCCTTGTACGCACCGTCGTTGAACGTATAGCCGATCTGGAAGTCCACCGGACTGTCGCCGACCACATAGCGCAACTGGCGGTCGCCGGCGAAGTTACCGATCTCGCCCACATAGTCCGAGCGCCGACGCGTGCTGACCCGTGTCGAGAACCCTGCCTTTTCATAGTACAGCGTGACGTTGGTGACGTGGCGCGACATGCCGGGCAGCTCGATCTTGCCGATCGAGGCGTTGACTTCCTTGATGTCGATGCCGCTCTTGGTGTACGAGGTGCTGGCCAGCACCCCAAAGCCGTCCAGCACCGGCGTGACCAACTCCAGCGGTACCGACACCGACAACTCCGCTCCCTTGAGCGTGCCGCCGTTGCCGTTGTAAGAGGTCGTGAACTGGCCGGAGTTGGTGATGGCGATGGTGCCTGGTGTGTATTGCGAGAAGTCGCGCGTTTCCGAGAACTTGTAGATGTAGGTGTCGAGCTTTTTGTAGTAGCCGGCCAACGCCACATAACCCTTCTTGGCGAAGTACTTTTCCCACGACAGATCGAAGGCCTTGGCGCGCCATGGATCGAGCTTGGCGTTGCCGCCGCTGCCGCTAGGCAGGCGCGTGCCGGTATCGACGGTGAAGTTGAAGCCGGCGTTGAGTTCATCCACGCGCGGGCGGGCGATCTGCTTGGCCAGCGAGACGCGCACCGTTTGATCCGACGGCAGGCCGAAGGCGAGGTTCATGCTTGGCAGGACATCGTTGTAGCTTTTGCCGTCGGTGTAGGGATGGGCCACGCCGGCGGCGTCGGCGTACAGCGAGTCCGACGATTGCTCGGTGCGCAGCAGCTGCGCGCCGATGTTGCCGCGCACGGCGACGCCACCCCATTCGCTGTCGATGTTGGCGCGCGCGTAGCCGGTGGTGATTTTCTCGTGCACGTCCCACGCACGGCTGATGGTGCCGGCGTTGTTGGCCAGGCTGTAGTTGATCGGGTTGAAGTACTTGGCGATCACCCCCGGAACATTCCATGATGGGACCACGCCGGCGCCGGCGAAGCCCAGGTCCACCGGCGCGTACAGCAAGTCGCTGGAGATGGTAGGGTTCCCGGTGGCGAACAGGTCGCCGGACGGCTGGCGCTTGGTCTTGGTGCGGTCGCTGTAGTTGATGCCGATATCGAAGCCGCGCAGGTAGGCGTCCAGGCTGTCCGGCGCCGGCAGCGTGGCCGCCAGCTTGAAGCTTTTCAGCGTGTCCTTCAAATGCGGCGAGTAGGTGCTGCCGTAGCCGTAGATCGAGTTCCCGGTGAACAGCTTGGCCGGATCGCTGTAATCGAGGCTGCCGGCGATGGTGGCGAAGCGGCCAGTGTTCCAGCCGACCGTCATCAACGGATCGTTGAAGGCGCCGCCGGTCGTGCTTTGCAACTGCAGGTTGTTTTCGAGGTAGGTTTCATCGCGCTTGGCTTCCGAGTAGTTCGCGTCCGCCAGCAGCGACCAGCTGCCGAAGTTGAATTTGTTGGCCCAGCCGGCGGTGCGGATCTGGTCCTTGCGGTGGTTGTACTGGCCGCGCACCAGCGGATAGGCGCCGGTGGCGGTGCCGCCCAGCAGCGTGCCGTTGACGATGTTGGTGCTGGCGTAGTTGAAGCCGACCGGGTTGTTGCTGCCGTTGTAGCCGCCCAGATTGACTTCGAACTGGTTGTTGGTGTCGACCTGTTTGAACTCGGACGCAAACAGGTCGATGGTGCTGGACCACTGCTTCGACGGCCGGTATTCCAGCACGCCGATCAAGCCGGTGCGTTTGAGCGTGCCGCTCTTGGCCAGGGCCTTGACGCCGGCGGTGACGAAAGTGCCGGCCGGGACGCCCGCCACGCGGGTCTGGTCGAACGGCTCGTAGGTGCCGGTCTGGTTTTCGAGGATCGGCGTCTCCAGGCTGGCCACGCCGATCGCGACGCCGATGGTCCGGTTCGCAAACTGGTCGATGTAGCTGGCGCTGAGTCGGTGGCCGGTGTCCTTGGTGTCGGCGATCTTGCCCATCGAGTTCTTCTCGCCGCGCACATTGACCGAGAAGGTGCGGCCCGGGAAGGCCAGCGGGCGCACGGTCTGCATGTCGATGGTGCCGGACAGGCCCTGGCCGACCAGGCCCGCGTCCGGCGTTTTGTAGACGGTGACGCCGCTCAGAAGCTCCGATGGATACTGGTCGATTTCGACGCTGCGGTTGTCGCCGGTGCTGACCTGTTCGCGGCCGTTGAGCAAGGTGGTGGCGAAGTCCGGCGACAGGCCGCGAATGCTGATCACCTGCGCGCGGCCGCCGACGCGCTGTGCGGCCAGGCCGGGCAGGCGCGCGATCGATTCGGCGATGCTGACGTCGGGCAGTTTGCCGATATCCTCGGCGGAGATGGATTCGACGATGGAGGTCGAGTCTTTTTTGACGGAGATGGCGTCCTCGATACCGCGCCGGATGCCGGAGACCACGACTTTCGATATCGGCGCCTCGGGGGCTTGGGCGGAGGCCGCGGCGTCGGTCTGTGCGTGCAGCGGGGTGGAAAAGGCGGCGATCAGCAGCGCGCAGGCGGCTGCGACGGGCGTGAGCGGAAGCGCGGCGCGGACGCCGCGACGGTATGGACTTGCTTGCATTGTCTTGTCTCCAGATGTTTTACATGGGGTCGGATGTTCGGCGCTCTAACGACGCCTGGGACCGATCTTGTATTAAAACTAGAAAACAAGTCAAATTAAGTTTTACGTTATGACATCAAAAAGTGGCGCCGCAGAGCAGGTCGGCGCCTTTGAACGGCGTTCAGTGGTATTTTTACTACAAAATGAATGTTATTTATGTAGTCGTACTACATTGCCACTGGCGAACGTATTCGGGTGCTTCGATGGTGCAGGCAGCATGCCGTTGCGGCGCCATCGGGGTGCGCGCCCACGGCAGCACACCCGCCCAAACCGGCCATTGCATGTCCTCCTCGTCGTCACTCGGGCCGCCGCTGCGCACCTTGCACGCCGCTTCTTCCAGCGAGATGCGCAGGATGGTGGTGGCCGCGTACTCCTTGTCGTTGCCCGGCCGGACCTGCGCCTGCCGCCCCGGCGCCAGCTTTTCCATGAACGCTTCCAGCGTGCGATGGCGCTCGGCCTCATCGCTCACCACCTCGAAGCGGCCATAGATCATCGCCGAACGGTAGTTCATCGTGTGGCTGAAGGCCGATCGCGCCAGCACCAGGCCATCCAGATGCGTGATCGTCACGCAGGTCTCGCTTTCCATCAGGCGCTTGAGCATGCGGCTGCCGTTCGAGCCGTGGATGTACAAATGGCCGTCCTCGCGCCAGCACGCGGTGGGAATACAATGTGCGCCCTTGGCGTCGCTAAAGGCGATGTGGCACAGGTAGGCGTCGTCGATGATGGCGTGCAGGGTGTCTGTGTCGTACTTCGCCTTCTCGGCGCTACGGCGCACGCGGGTGCGGTCGCTCGGGGCGGTGTCGGTGGCTTGGTGCGCGGGGTTGGCTGCTGCGGTCATGATCTCCATCCAAAATGAGTGAAACATCAATATAATGGCTTGCTGGCCCTGAAAACAGGTCCAGAAATATCTAATTTGATGGAGCCACGAATGGATATGTCCCTGCTGATCACAGGCTATGCCGCGCAGCACGGCCACCGGGGCTGGCCGCGCCAGCGCATGCTGCACGAATGCCTGCGCGCGGCGATACGCAACGGCACCCTGGCCGCTGGCACGCGGCTGGCCGCCTCGCGCGCGCTGGCCGAGGAGCTGGGACTGGCGCGCAACACGGTGTTGTACGCGTACGAGCAGTTGGCCAGCGAAGGCTTCGTCACCACCGACCGTCGCGGCACCGTGGTGGCGACGATCGCGGCGGACCGCAAGCCGTCGCCGTCGCCACAGGCGTCGGCGCAAGCCGGCTTGTCGCAACGCGCGCGCGGACTGCGGCACTTGCCCGGCCCCGCCGAGATGATGGGCGCCTTCGTTCCCGGCGTGCCGGCGCTCGACCACTTTCCGTTGACATTGTGGCGCCGAATGCTGGAGCGCGCATGGCGTTCGCTGAGGGTGGAGCAGTTGAATTACGGCGATCCGGCCGGCGAGCCGCTGCTGCGCGAGGCGATCGCAGACCACCTGCGCGCGGCGCGCGGCGTGGTCTGCGACGCCGGCCAGGTGTTCATCACCGATGGCACGCAGAGCAGCCTGGATCTGTGCGTGCGCGCGCTGGCCGACGCGGGCGATACGATCTGGATCGAAAACCCGGGTTACGGCGGCGCGCTGGCGGCGTCGCGCGGCGCCGGCCTGAATGTGGCGGGGATCGAGGTGGACGACGACGGCATCGCGCCGACGTCGGGGGACTGGCTGCTGCGGCCGCCGCGTTTGATTTATACGACGCCGTCGCACCAGTATCCGGTCGGTAGCGTGCTCAGTTTACGCCGCCGCCTTGCGTTGATCGAGGCGGCGCGCGGCGCCGGCGCGCTGATCATCGAGGACGATTACGACAGCGAGTTCCGGCACGACGGCGCGCCGCTGTCGGCCATGCAGGGTCTGGCGCCGGATGCGCCGGTGGTGTATCTGGGGACGTTCAGCAAGACCATGTTCCCCTCGCTGCGGATCGGTTTCGCGGTGGTGCCGCCGGCGCTGGAGGCGGCGTTCGCGCTGATGCGGGCGCAGTCGCATGCGAGCGGGCGGGTGGCGGAGCAGCTGGCGCTGGCGGAGTTCTTACGCAGCGGGCAGTTCGCGTTGCATGTGCGGCGCATGCGCAGGTTGTACCGGCAGCGGCGCGACGCGCTGGTGGTGTCGCTGGAGCGGCATATGGGGGCGGCGGCGACGGTGCATGGGGGATCGGCCGGCATGCATCTGGCGCTGCGCTTCAGGGATGAATCGATGGACGATGTGGCGGTCAGCGCGCAGGCGCTGGAGCACGGGATCGTGGTCAACGCGCTAAGCCGGCACGATATGTACGATGAGCCAGGGGCGTCGGGATGGCGGGGTTTGATGCTCGGCTACGCGCAGGTGCCGGCGGAGCGGATGGATGATTTGGTGAAGCGGCTGGCGGCGGTTGTGCACATGGCGGCTTTTGAGCAGGGCCGCGCAGGCAAAGTCACCACTGTTACACGTAGGGCGGATTAGCGAAGCGTAATCGGCCATGCATGAGCCGCCGACGGCGCATGCATGGCCGATTACGGCGTTCCGCCTAATCCGCCCCACGTGTTTCCCGGCTCGGGCGGTTGCCGTGTCCTCGCTTAGAACGCGGTATCCATGCGCACGTACATCGAGCGGCCGTTCACGCCGATCGGGCAGGTTTCCCAGCAGCGGGTGAAGCCCAGTTTCGGGAAGTCGCCGCCGTTGGTCCATTCCGACGGCAGTTCGTTGAACATGTTGTTCACGCCGACGCTGAGGAAGGTGCGCTTGCTGAAGCCGTAGCGCACCGACGCGTCAACCAGCCATTTGGCGTCCCACGTTTGCAGGGGGCTGAAGCTTTGCGCCTGTACTTCGCCATAGTAGTTGGCACGGGTGTTGACGTTCCACGCGCCGGCCGTGTAGTCGGCCGCCACCACGTGGTGCTTGCGCGGCTGGCCGCGTTCGATCAGGGTCACCTGCGCCTGGTCGAACAGCTGCTCGCCGGTCAGCACCGTCGATGTCGAATGGCGCTTGCTGACCTCCGTCTTGTTGAAGCCCAGTTGACCGGACAGCACCAGCGACGACGCCGCGAACTTGGTGGTGTGCTCGGCCACGACGTCCAGGCCGCGCGTGCGGGTATCGACCGCGTTGGTGAAGAACTGCGCCTGGCCCACGCCCAGCGGACGCAGGATGTTGGTGATCGGGCCGCCGCCGGCCTCCGGTGCGATTTCGCTGGAGAAGACGATGCGGTCCTTGATCTTGATCTGGTACGCGTCGACCGTCAGCGACATGTTCTTCGCGGGGCGCAGCACCATGCCGACGCTGCCGCTGGTCGAGGTTTCCTCTTTCAGCGGGGCGATGCCGAAGGCCTGCGTGACCGAGCTGCCTTCGCGCGCGGTCAGCGTTTCGGTCAGCACGCCGTTATTCAGGTTGGTCGACACGGAGCTGTAGAAGCGCTGCTGCACGCTCGGCGCGCGGAAGCCGCTCGAGACGCTGCCGCGGAAGCCGACCGTCTTGCTCGGGTCGTAGCGGGCGCTCAGCTTGCCGGTGGTGGTGTTGCCGAAGTCCGAGTACTTTTCAAAGCGCACGGCGCCGGCCAGGGTCAGGTTTTCCAGCGGCTTGTGCTCGGCGTCGAGGAACAGCGCGATGTTGTGGCGGCCGGAATCGACGGCGGTGGCCGGCGTGTAGCCGGGGAAGCCCTGGATGCCCGCCGCCGCCGTCGCGCCGCTCGGCGTGGTGATGGCGATGGCCGGGTTGTTGGTGCGGCCGTACTGGTAGGAGACCGGGTCGCCGGCGACGATCTGGTAGTTGTCGCGGCGGTATTCGAAGCCGGTGGCGACGAAGACGCTGGCATCGCCGATTTTGACCGGGCCCTTGATGTCGGCGTTGATCGTGGTCTGGTCGAATTTCAAGGTGCCGGTGTCGGCCTCGCGCGGCGATTCGGCGTAGATGCCGCCGCCCGGTTTCGGCTCGTACCAGTAGCTGGTGTTCAAGCTGTCCGATTCGTGGAACGCCAGTTCGCTGGCGCCGTGGTTGATGCTGATGTCGGCCTTCCAGTCGTTGGGCAGGTCGCGGCGGTAGCCGAAGGCGAACGAGGCGTCCTTGATGTCGGTGTGGATCGCCGGCAGGAAGCCGTTCGGGTAGACCGCCTGCACGGTGCGGGCGTCGCCGGCCGAGCGGAAGAAGCCGAACGAGTCGCTCTTGCGCTTGGACAGGCCGCCGAAGGCGTAGAACTCGCTGCTCTTGTCGATCGGGATGGCGCCGTTCCACCAGAAGTAGGTGTCGCGGGTGTTGCTGTCGCCCAGGTGCTGGGTCACGCGCGGCGGGTCCACGCGCAGCGAGTCGGGGCCGGCGCGGTTGGTTTCGCCGCGCTTGCGCGCCTCGACGGTCAGGTTGAGGAAGCCGCCGTCCTGGCCCAGCGCGAAGCCGGTGTTGGCGCTGCCGGAGTACAGGTCGCCGTCGCCTTCGGAGGTGGTGCCGACGGTGCCGCTCAGCGAGGTCTCGCTGGTCTGCGTCTTGAGCACGATGTTGATCACGCCGGCGATGGCGTCCGAGCCGTATTGGGCGGCGGCGCCGTCGCGCAGCACCTCGATGCGCTGGATCGCCGCCAGCGGAATGGCGTTGATGTCGGTGCCGGCCGAGCCGCGTCCGACGGTTTGCTGGACGTTGACCAGCGCCTGCTGGTGGCGGCGTTTGCCGTTGATGAGCACCAGCACCTGGTCCGGTCCGAGCGAGCGCAGGGTGGCCGGACGGATGCTGTCGGTGCCGTCGCTGACGAAGGTGCTCGAGAAGTTGAACGACGGGTCCAAGGTTTGCAGCAGCTTGCCCAGTTCCAGCGGACCGGCCGTTTGCATGTCCTTCAGGCCGATCAGGCCGACCGGCGACGACGTGTCGAGCGCCGTCTTGGCGACCGTGCGCGAGCCGAGGACGACGACCGTCTGCTCCTTGGCCAGCTGCTCGTCGGCGGCGGCCTGGGTTTGCGCCAGGCCCGGACCGGCCACCAGCAGCATGATGGCGCTGGCGAGCAGCGTGCGCTTGAACCGGGGTGCTACTGTCAGTGCTCTTGTCATGTATTTCTCTCTTTTTTTTGTGGGGACGCCGCGGGTAGCGGTCGTTGAGAAAATACTATCTTGAGCCGTCGCAGAGCCGCAACGCGGCACGCACCAACTTGTTGCAGAATGTGTACGATTGCTAATATTGCTCGCGTTGCGGGAGGATGTGGCGTAATCTGGCCGACGGCCCGGACCTTGGTCGCCGCAAAACGGTGCGAAACTGTGGCGCGCCCGCATCGGTATGAGGCGCTTGCATATCGATAGGCGAAAAACGCGCTACGCCGGTGCGTCCCGGAATGGCAATTTACTGCTGGTCCAGCATCCACCCTTTGAGACCGTTGACCCAGGATTTGGCGGGCAGGTTCAGCGTCTTTTTGATGGCGCCGGCGCGCTCGTACAGCACGGCGAAATCGATCACCGGCGACTGTTTAAAGGCGATCACCACGATGTTGGCGTCGTGGACCTCGGGCAGCCAGACCACGGCGTCGAACACCTGCTCCATCGTCTGCAGATTCTTGTCGTAGTTGGAAAAGTCGCCGAAGACGTTGGTGGTCATGATGCCGCCATCGCGCAGGCAGTCGTGGCAGCCCTGGTAAAACTCGAGGGTATCGAGCACCGGGCCGCGCGCCTCCTCGTCGTACAGGTCGACCTGCAGCACGTCGACCGTGCCGTGGTTGGCCGGGTCGAGCACGAAATCCATCGCGTTCATTTCGATCACGTTCAGGCGCCCGTCGTTCGACGGCAGGCCGAATTGCGCGTTGCAGATCGCGATGACGTTGGGATTGAGTTCGACCGCCGTCACGCGCGCCTGCGGCAGGCGGCGGTAGCAGAACTTGGTCAGCGCCGCGCTGCCCAGTCCAAGCTGGACGACGTGGCGCGGGCTGTCGTTGAACAACAGCCACATCATCATCATTTGCACGTATTCGAGCTCGATGTTGTCGGGCTTCGCCAGGCGCATCGCGCCCTGCACCCAGGAGGTGCCCAGGTGCAGGCTGCGCACGCCCTCGAATTCGGTGATGGTGGCCGGCGGATGGCCGGGCTGGTCGTAACGGACGGCGTTGGGGGAGGACTTGGAAGACATGCCGCCAGTTTAACAGCTCAACTAACCGATAAGCTATCAGGCCAGCGGCAGGATGATGGTGACCGCGAGCCCGCCGCCATCGCGGTTGGCCAGGGTGATGCGCCCGCCGTGGGCTTCGGCGATCTCGCGCGCCAGCGCCAGGCCCAGGCCCGTGCCGCTACGCTTGGTGGAGTAGAAGGGCACCAACGCGTTGGTCAACACGGTGTCGCTCATGCCTGGGCCCCGGTCCAGCACGTCGATGCGCACCGCCTCATGCAGGCGCCGCACCTCCAGGCCGACCTGCGTGGCCGGCGAGCCCGATTCGTGGGCGTTCTTGAGCAGGTTGAGTAGCGCCTGCTCCAGCTGCGCCGGATCGAAGGCGCAGGATTCGGCCGGCGGTTCGCCGGCCAGCGTGAACTCGACCTGCTGCGACAGCCGTGCCAGGAAGGCCGGCCAGTGCTGCGGTTCGAGCCGGGGCGCCGGCAGCTTGGCGAAGCGCGCGTAGCCGAGGATGAAGCTCTCCAGATGGCGGGTGCGCTCCTCGATCGTCTCCAGGATCTGCGGCAGGCGCTCGGTTTGGCCGCGCCGCACCAGCTCCGCGCCGGAATGGGCCAGCGACGTCAGTGGCGCGAGCGAATTGTTCAACTCATGGCTGATCACGCGGATGACCTTTTTCCACGTTTGCACCTCTTGCCGGCGCAGCTCCATGGTCAGTTGGCGCAGCAGTAGTAGTTCGTGGCGGCGTCCATTCAGGTTGAAGCTGCGGCGCGCCAGGTGGAAGACCTCTTCTTCATCGATGTCGTCAACCTTGTCGCCGTCCTTGGTGGTGAACAGGCCATCGCCGCCGCGCGCCATCGCCTCCACCAGCGCCGGCGAAGCCTTCGCCAGCACGTCTTCAAGGCGGTGGCCTTCGAGCTTGCGGCCTTCGTTGAGCAACTGGCGCGCGGCGATGTTGGCATACACCACCGGGCCGGATTCGCTCACCAGCAGCATGGCCACCGGCGTGTTCTGCACCATGGTGTCGAGCAGCAGTTCGCGCTGCACCAGGTCCAGCCGCTGCTGGCGCAGCACGTCGCCCAGCGCGTTGTGCGCGGCCACCAGGTCGCTCAGTTCATCGTTCTGCGGCCAGTGCAGGCTGAAGGAAAAGTCGCCGTCGCGGTAGCTGGTGACGGTGCCGGTCAGCGCGCGAAACAGCGAGAGCATGTATTCGAGCTGCGAGCGGATGGTGATGATGGAGATCGGCAGCACGCATAGCAGGCATACCGCCAGCACCAGGCCGGGATTGTCGGGGAAGAAGCGGGTCAGGGCCAGCGCGATCAGGATGCCGACGGTGAGCAGGGTGCCGATCAGCGCCGTCCAGCGCGTGAGCAGCGATAGGCGCAAGCCTTTCCGGTGCATGCTTTTCGAAGAGGGCGTGGGCGCCGCCATCAGGAGCGCGCGATGCCCAGCCGTTCCATGCGGCGGTACAGCGCCTGGCGCGACAAGCCCAGTTCCGCCGCCGCCTGCGCCACCACGCCCCCGGCGCGGCTCAGGGCCAGGCCGATGGCGTCACGGTCAGGTTCGCGCACGCCTTCCTCCATCGCCGTCGCGGCGGCCGCCGGCAGACCGAGGTCGCCGACCTTGATGGTGTCGCCCTGGGCCAGCAGGCCGGCGCGCGCCATGACGTTTTTCAGTTCGCGCACATTGCCCGGCCACGGGTGGGCCAGCAGCGCCGCCTGCGCCGACGGGTGCAATTGCAGGTTCTGGTGCGCGCCAAGGAAATGGCGCGCCAGCGGCAGGATGTCGGCCGGGCGACCGGACAGCGGCGGCAACCGCAGCTCGATCACGTTGAGGCGGTAGAACAGGTCCTCGCGGAAGCTGCCGGCCTTGATCATCGCCTGCAGGTCTGCGTTGGTGGCGCTGACCACGCGCACCTTGACCTGGCGCTCGCGGTTCGAGCCGAGGCGCTCGAAGCGGCCCGTCTCCAGCACCCGCAGCAGCTTCATTTGTCCGGCCAGCGGCAGGTTGCCGATTTCGTCGAGGAACAGCGTGCCGCCGTCGGCCGCCTCGAACTTGCCCTCGCGCGCCTTGGAGGCGCCGGTGTAGGCGCCCGCTTCGGCGCCGAACAATTCGGCCTCGATCAATTCGGCCGGCAGCGCGCCGCAATTGAGCACCACGAAGGGGCCGTCGCGCACCGAGGAATTGGCCTGGATGATGTTGGCGATGCATTCCTTGCCCGTGCCGTTGGGGCCCGAGATCAGCACCGGCACGTCGGCGCGCGCGACCTGGCAGGCCAGGTGCACCACGCGCTCGGTGGCCGGGTCCTGCCACACCATGCCGCACAAGTCGTAGCCGCGTTCAAGCTCGCGCCGCTGGCGCAGTTCCGTTTGCAGCCGCTGGTGCAGCGCGCGCTTGGCCAGGCCCAGCTCGATCAGGTTGTTGACGGTGGCGATCAGGCGGTTGTCGTCCCACGGCTTGGCCAGGTAGTCGGCGGCGCCGGCCTTGACCAGGTCGACCGCCGCGTCCAGGTGGGTCCAGGCGGTCAGCAGGATCACCGGCAGGTCGGGGTGGCGCTCGCGGATGGCGCGGAACAGCGCCGTGCCTTCCTCGCCGGAGGTGGTGTCGGCGCTGAAGTTCATGTCCTGGATCACCAGGTCGACCGGCTGTCGCGCCAGCAACGCCAGGCCGGCTTCGGGCGAGCCGGCGCGCACCGCGTCGATGTCGTGCAGCGAGAACAGCACTTCGAGGGCGATGGCGACGGCGGCGTTGTCGTCAATTATCAGTACGGTAGGCATGACGCAAGCATAACATTGTCGCGCCATGCCGGGGGCCGCGATCTCCACCTGCCGGCCGCCTTCACGCGCTGCGGGTGGCCGTCGCCGGCGAGATGGTGGCGGCGCGCCACGCCGGCCCGTAGACGGCGGCCACGCCCAGCGCCAGGAACACGCCGGCGCCGGCCAGCAGGTAGCCGCCGGGCAGGCGCGCCATTTCCAGTTTGCTCACCAGCAGCTGGTTCAGGCCCAGCGCCAGCAGCACGCCGGCCGCCACGCCGGCGCTGGTGATCATGATGTTCTCGGTGACGAAGTAGCGCAGGATGTCGATGCGGCGGGCGCCGAGCGCGCGCCGCACGCCGATCTGCTTGCGCCGCTGCGTCACCCACAGGCTGGCCATGCCGACGATGCCGCTGGCGGTGATCAACAGCAGCAGCACGCTGACCGTCACCAGCATCCACGCCATGGCCTGGTCGGCACGGTAGCGGTCCCTGCGTATTTCGTTCATGGTGCGGGTTTTGATGATCACCGGCGTCGGCGAGGCGGCCGTCAGCGCCGCCGAGGCCTCCTTGATGACCCGGTCCAGCTGCCCCGGCTCGGCGCGCACGGTGTAGTTGTGGACGTCGTCACCGGTCAGGCGCACCGGCACCAGGGTGGAGTACTCGCCGTCTTCCTTGATCTGCGCGCCTGGCGTTTGCAGCTTCTCGATCACGCCGATCACGCGCACGTCCTTGGCGTCGTTGCCGGCGCCGAAGAAGAAGGTCTTGCCGACGAAGCTGGTCTGCCCCGGCCACAGTTTTTCGCCCAGCGCGCGCGTGATGATGACGATCTTGGCGAAGTCGTTGCTGGTGTTCTGGTCGATCTCCGGCACCTCGCTTGGTACGAAGTCGCGGCCCTCGATCAACTGCAGGCCCCAGGTCTTGATCAGCGAATCGCCACCGAAATAGGTGGTGGTCTGGGTGATGGTCTTGAGCTGTTTGCGATCGACCGACAGGCTGCTGTAGTTACCGGAGCGCGACAGCGGCATCTGGCTGGTGGCAGCCACCGACATCACACCGGGCACCGCGCGCAAGGTGGCGGTCTCGGCGCGCTGCACGGCCAGCTGGTCCTGATGGCTGCCGTATTTGAGGTGGCGGATCTGCAGGCTCAGGACGTCCTGTTCGCTGGCGATGCCGCTGGTGCGCGCCGATACAGCCTGGCGCACCTGCACGATGTGCAGCGCGTTGGCCAGGATGGCGAGGCTGAGGGCCACCTGCACGGCCACCAGTATCGGGCCGGTCTTGTTGCGCAACAGCGCGGAGATGATGGGACGGATTTCCATGGCTAATCTCTCTATTCTCTTGTTCTCTCACTGGGATTTGAGTTGCAGCGCGGGCGTGACCTGGCAGGCGCGCCAGGTCGGCAGCAGCCCGGCCAGCACCGCCGACAGCACGGCCAGCGCGAAGGTCGTCAGCAGCATGATCCAGTCCATGTGCGCCACCGCCGTCAACGCCTTCGACTGCATGGCGATCAGCGCCAGCGCGCCGAACGCCAACAGCAGTCCGAGCGCGCCGCCGGCCAGGCCGACCACCGTCGTCTCGATCAGGAACTGGTTGAAAATCTCGCGGCGCGAGGCGCCCAGCGCGCGGCGGATGCCCACTTCGGCGGCGCGCACCGAGAACTTGGCCAGCAGCAGGCCGATGGTGTTGACCAGGCATAGGACCAGGAAGCCGAACGCCAGCCACGCCGACAGTTTGCTGTCGTTGGCCACCACCTTCAGGTAGTCGAGCCATTCGCGCACGTCGTAAAGCATATTGGGGGCGCCGCGTTTCAGGCGTCCCAGCTTGCGCTGTTCGATGGCGTAGCTGTCCAGGAAGCTTTGCAGTTCGGCGCGGTCGGCGCCGCTGCGCGTCTCGAACCAGAACTGGATCCAGGTGCACTCGGAATCGAGGAAGGCCTGGAAGCCGGGACCGAAATCGCTGCTGCAACTGGTGCTGCCGTTGCGCTGCATCTCGTGGCGGATCGCGCTGGAGAAGGGGATGTACAGCTCCTCCTCCTCGCTGAAGGCGCCGTCCTTGGCGCCGATCACGCGGTGGAAGCGCGGCACCACGTTCCAGGTATCGAGCACGCCGACGATCTGGTACTGGAAGCCGCCCAGGGTCATGCGCTGGCCGACCGGATCGGCGTCGCCGTAGAGTTTTTCGGACAGCTTGCGGCTCAACACGACGACGTCGGCGCCGGCCTTGTCGTCGGCCGGGCTCCAGCCCTGGCCGTGCAGGAATGGCGCCTCGAACATGTTGAAGAAATCGCCGCTCGGAGCGATGCCGCCGGCGTTGAACACGCCGATGTCCTTGCGCGCCGGCTCGATGGCGACGGCGATGCCGTAGATCGCCGTGCGGCGCTCGCCGGCTTTGCTGTTAAGCAGATTGACGGCGTCGCGGTAGCTGATTTGTTTGTCATTGGGGCCGTCGGCGGGCGACCAGCCTTCCAGCGGGCCGTTGTCGACCAGCGGCACGAACAGGCGGTCGCTCTTGCCGGGGATCGGATCGCCCGACATCACGTGCAGGATGGTCAGGGTGGCGATGCTGGCGGCCACGCCGATGGCCAGGGTCAGCACCATCAGCGCCGTCAGCGCCGGATTGCGGCGCAGGCTGCGCAGGCCGAGCATGAAATAATATTGAAACATGCTGGCCCCCTTAGGCGACATGCGACTTGCCGTCGGCGTTGGCCTTGGCGTCGAACAAAGAAGGCGCCTTGCGCACCAGGTCCGACACCTGGCCGTCGATGATGTGCACATTGCGCTGCGACCGTACCGCCAGTTCAGGATCGTGGGTGACCATCAGGATGGTGGTACCCTGGGCGTTGATCTCCTCGAGCAGTTCCATGACGCCGCGCGCCATCTGCGTATCGAGGTTGCCGGTTGGTTCATCGGCCAGCAGCAGCTTGGGCGAGCCGGCCAGCGCGCGCGCGATCGCCACGCGCTGCTGCTGGCCGCCGGACAGTTCGGCCGGATAGTGCTTCATGCGCGAGGCCAGGCCGACCTTGGCCAGCGCGTCCTCGATGCGCTCCTTGCGTTCGGCGGCGTTGAAGCCCCGGTAGCGCAGCGGCACGTCGACATTGTCGAACAAGGACAGGTCCGGAATCAGGTTGAAACCCTGGAAGATGAAGCCCAGTTTTTCGTTGCGCAGGCGCGAGCGCGCGTTGTCGTCCATGCCCTTGACGTTGATGCCGTCGAGGATGTACTCGCCGTCGGTGAACTCCTCCAGCAGGCCGGCGATGTTGAGGAAGCTGGTTTTGCCGGAGCCGGACGGGCCGGTGACGGTGACGAATTCGCCCTGCTTGACGTTGATCTCGAAGCCGCGCAGCGCGTGGGTTTCGATCATGTGGGTGCGATAGACTTTGCTCAGGTTTTGCATGCGCAGCATAATGGATTCCTTTGGACTGATGTCGGGTAAATTAGTTGTTGATCGAGACGCGTGCGGCGTTCTCGAACGTTTCGCTGCCGGCGATGACGATCTTGTCGCCTTGTTTCAGGCCATCGAGGATCTCCACGGCGGAGACGCTGGTGGCGCCCATCTTGATCGGTGTGCGGATGGCGATGCCGTCGCGGACCACATAGGCGAAGCGGCCGCCCTCTGATTCGACGAACGGGCCGCGCTGCACCATCAGCGTGTTTGGTTTTTCGTCGATCAGCAGGCGCGCGGTGATGCGCTGGTTCTGGCGCAGGCCGGCCGGCTGGGCGCCGTTGAAGCGCACCCGCGCCAGCACCTGGTTCTTGACCACCTCCGGCGACAGCGCCGACAGCTTGCCGGCGGCCGTGCCGGTGCCGACGTTGATCTCCGCGCTCATGCCCAGGCCGATGTCGGCGACGTAGGTTTCGGGCACCTCCAGCTCGACCTCCAGCTTGGACAGGTCGACCAGCGTCATGAGCGGCGTGTTGAGCGGCACCACGCTGCGGTTGGCCACCGACAGCGTGCCGATGAAACCGTCGACCGGCGCGCGCACGGTCAACTCGTCGACGCGGCGCTGGGCGTTGGACAGGATCATGCGCTGCTGCTCCAGCTGTTTGACCTTCGAGGTCAGTTCCAGCGCCACGTTGTCGCTTTCCAGTTCGGCCGCCTGGCGGGCGTGGCGGGCGCGGATCTCGGCGGAGTTCAGCGCGTCCTTGGCCTTCTGGTAGTCGATCTTGGCGACGACGCCGTCGTTGGCCACGGCGTCGTAGCGCTCCAGCGTGCGCTGGGCGGACAGGCGGTCGATTTCGGCGGTGTCGGCGTCGCGCCGGGCCAGCAGCTTTTGTTTGCGGGCCAGGATCTTCTGGCGCTCGACGTCGGCCTCGATCTGCGCGTAGGCCGATTGTTCGCGTTTGAGCGCGTCCGACAGGTCGGGCGATTCGAGCACCGCCAGCACGTCGCCCTTTTTGACGGTGTCGCCGGCGGCGGCCTTCAGCGTGACGGTGGCCGGGGACGTCGAGTACAAGGTGGGGCTGATGGCGGCGACGATGCGGCCGTTGACGGCGGCGTCGCGGATCAGGGTGCCGCGCGTGACTTCGGCGATGCGCAGGCGCGAGATGTTGACCGAGTGGTCGCTGCCGCGCCAGGTGTGGAACAGGTAGTACCCCGCCGCCAGCAGCGCGACGGCGGCGGCGGCGATGACGAGGCGGCGCTTGGCCGTTTGGCCCTTGGGGGCGGCGATGACGGCGTCTTGGCTGGAGGTGTCGCGGATCATGGTGGTCGTTGAGAAAAAGATATGCGGTGCTTCGCAGGATTCGTGCCACTTTGTAAGTGCTTGAATTTGCTGGTTTTTGTGGCGGCCTGTCCGCTGTCCGGGTGTCCGTTTTTGTCCGCGCGGTTGTCCATTCGCGTCCGCGTCCGGTTGATATTTTGCCAATTGGAATGATATGGGGTGCTGTCGCCACTATTTGCCATCCCATGACTTTGATCGACAGGTTTACCCGGTTTTTGCTTCCCGCCATGCCGGCCGACGAGATCGGCGACTATCCCTATGTCGCCAGCGATGTGGCGCTTTACCAGCGCACCCTGCACGGCGACGGCGGCGCGCTCGATGCGCAGACCTGGGACGATATGCTGCTGCCCCAATACAGCGCGCAGCTGGCGCGCGGCACCAGCATCCTCGGTCAGCAGGAGCTGCACCGACGCCTGCACGCGCCGGCCGATGGCGGCGGGCGGCGCGCGGCGTCCACCGCGCGGGTGCGGACGTTGGTGGACGACGGCGGACAGCGGGCGCGATTGTTGACGGCCTGCGAGGGCTTGCGCCGCGCCGACCGTGAGGTCAGCGAGGCCTTGTTCGGCGCGGCGCCGGCGCCGACGCCGCGCTGGGCGCCTTATCTGCCATGGCTGCCGGTGGCGTTTCTGCTGTCGGCCGTTTTGGCGCTGGTCAGCGGCTTCCTGCCGCTGTGGGGCGTGACCCTCGGATTGTGGCTGTCGCTGTCGCTGGTGCAAATGCGCTTTAGCGAGGCGGCGTCGGAATGGGCGCGCATCGTCAAGACGCTGCAGCAGATGCTGCGCGCGCATACCTTGCTGTCCCAAGTCGACGGCGGGATGACGGCCGACCTGCGCGACGACGCGGCGCGCGCCGGCAAGGTCAATCGCGGCATCGGCCGCTCGCCGATGGCGCATATGCCGGGGGTGCGCGAATACGGCGACTGGCTTTGGCTGATGAACATCCGCCACTACTTCGCCAGCCGCGAGGTGGTGCGCGCCAACCTCGATCTGCTGCGCGCGAGTTTTCAGCGGGTCGCGGCGCTGGAGGCGGACCTGGCGCTGGCGCGGCATCTGGCGGAGACGCCTCGGTATTGCTGGGCTGGGGACGGGCCGGGCGTGGCACTGGAGAATGCCGTGCATCCGCTGCTGGCCGCGCCGGCGCCGTTGTCGTTCGCGCTGGAACGGCAGGGTGCTTTCATCTCCGGCCAGAACGGCATCGGCAAGAGCACCTTGCTGCGCACCGTGGGGTTGAATCTGATCGTGGCGCGCGCCTTCGGCTTCGGTTACGCCGACGCCGCCGTCACGCCGTCGCTGCCGGTCTATTCGAGCATGCAGAACGAGGACGCGCTCGAAGGCGGCGAGAGCCTGTACATCGCCGAGCTGCGCCGCGCGCGCGAGTTGCTGGCGCTGGCCGCGCGGGCGCCGGCGATCTTCATCATCGACGAGATCTTCCGCGGCACCAACCATCTGGAATCGATATCGGCCGCCGCCGCCGTGCTGCATACGCTGTCGGCGTCGGGCCGGGTCATCGTCTCGTCGCACAACCTGGTGCTGGCGCCTTTGCTGGGCGAGGCGCTGGCGCCGTGGTGCGTCGGCCGCGTGGACGGGCAACTGCGACTGGCGACCGGCGTGCTGAAGGATACCAACGGCATCGCGCTGCTGGCCGACCGCGGCTTCGACGCCACCATCTCGGCCAAGGCCAACCGCGTCCACGACTGGCTCAGCGGCTACATGGCCCATCCGGCCGATTGCGAGGCCGTTATGCGTTAAAGCTGTCAACTGGTTGGTACGCGCATAGCCGGCCCAGCGCATTTTTCATCGCCCGAATGTCAATTTTTTGGTATATTCGGGATTCACACTATTGCCAATAGGCAATTATAAATCGATGACTGCGGGGAAATGATGAACAATGTGACGGTGCGGGCGAGTTTGATGGGTGTGCTGCTGTTATTCGCGGGCATGCTGGTGGTCGGAGCGGGGCTGGGAATTTACGCGTTGCGGCAGTCCAACCAGGCGATCGCGACGGTCCATCAGATCGGTTCGCAGGTCATCGTCATCAACGACGCCTACAAGGATACGACGCGCACCCGCTCGGCCTTGACGCGCGGCTATACCACTGTCAAGGAGGGCGGCAGCAAGGAAGACCGCGACTCGGCCCTGGCCAGCGCCAGGAAATCCTACCAGCGCACGCTGGATTTCATCGACAAGTATGAAAAGGCGCCCGCCTATCCCGGCCAGGACGCTCAGCTGAAAGCCGGTCTGATCGAGGCCGGCCGCGCCCAGTCCCGCGTGCTCGAGCGTGCCGCCGCCGCGCTGGCGGCGGACGACACCGACACCTACACCGCGATCAACACCAAGGAGTTGACGCCGACCGGCGCCGCCTTCTCGGCCCAGCTGGAGAAGTACCAGAAGCTCAGCGACGAACAGATCACCGGGCTGATGGACGCCGGCGCGCGCGCATACACGCTGGTCATGTGGCTGGTCGCGCTCGGCCTGGCCGCCGCGCTGGCGCTGGTGGTCGGCGTGCACCTGCTGCTCAAGTCCGTGGTGCTGCGTCCGCTGGAGCGCGCGGTGGCGCTGCTCGACCAGGTCGCGCACGGCGACCTGACCGCCCATATCGACCAATCCGGCGACAACGAGATCCAGCGCCTGCTGGCGGCGATCCGCCGCATGCAGCAGGATTTGCTGTCGACCGTGTCGCGCGTGCGGCGCGGCGCCGAGGTGATCAACACCGGTTCGCAGGAGCTGGCGGCGGGCAATATGGAACTGTCGTCGCGCACCGAGACCCAGGCCAGCTCGCTCGAGGAGACCGCCGCGTCGATCGAGGAACTGACCAGCACCGTCAAGCAGAACTCGGAAAACGCCCAGCACGCGCGCTCGCTGGTGGAGGAGGCCTCCAGCACCGCCGCCCAGGGCGGCGAGGTGATGCACCAGGTGGTGACGACCATGAACGACATCAACGAATCGTCGCGCAAGATCGTCGATATCACCGGCGTGATCGACGGCATCGCCTTCCAGACCAACATCCTGGCGCTGAACGCGGCGGTCGAGGCGGCCCGCGCCGGCGAACAGGGACGCGGCTTCGCCGTGGTCGCCAGCGAGGTGCGCAACCTGGCGCAGCGCTCGGCCGCCGCCGCCAAGGAGATCAAGCTGCTGATCGATAAATCGGTGTCCAACATCCAGCTGGGCACCGACCTGGTCGAGCGCGCCGGCACGACGATGAACACCCTGGTCGGCAACGTCCACCAGGTGACGCAGATCGTCGGCGAGATCGCCATCGCCAGCCGCGAGCAGAGCGAGGGCATCGAACAGGTCAACCAGGCGATCGCGCAGATGGACCAGGTCACGCAGCAAAACGCCGCGCTGGTGGAGGAGGCGGCCGCCGCCACGCAGTCGCTGCAGGACCAGGCCGGCGAGCTGGCGCAGACGGTCAGCGTCTTCAAGATCGACGCCGGCGGCGCCTCCGCAGGGGCCGCCGGGCGGGCGCTGGCGCTGGCCTGACCCGTGTTTGTCACGCCTGCCGGTGATGTCCGCTTGAAAGGTTGACTTGACAGCGGGCGCAGGGAATTCTATTATTTCTGTAACGACAGAAATGAAAGAATTCCATGGCCCTCGCGCCGACCATCCAGAAATACATCCTGCACTGGGGCGAGATGGGCACGCGCTGGGGCGTCAACCGCACGGTGGCGCAGATCCACGCGCTGCTGTTCCTGTCCAACCAGCCGCTGCCGGCCGAGGAGATCGCCGAGACGCTGACCGTGGCGCGCTCCAACGTCAGCAACAGCCTCAAGGAGCTGCAGAGCTGGGGGCTGGTGCGCATCACCCACCTCGCCGGCGACAGGCGCGACCACTTCGTCGCCCTGCAGGACGTGTGGGAGATCTTCCGCGTCATCGTCGAGGAGCGTAAAAAGCGCGAGATTGATCCGACCCTGACGGTGCTGCGCGAATGCGCGCTCGAGGCGGAGCACGACCCGGCGCTGGAGCCGGCCACCAAGGTCAAGATGGACCAGGTGCTGGACTTCCTCGAAATGCTCACCGCCACCTACGGCGACTACAAGCACCTGCCGCCGGCCACCATGCAGCGCTTCCTGAAGATGGGCGGCAAGGTCGCGCGGCTGCTCGGCGGCGACGAGCGCTGATCCAACGACCACCCACCGACAAGGCCATCCCATGACCACCCGCTCCACAGACAACAGCGTCGACCGGGCCGCGCGCTTCGGCGACGGCCCGCGCAACTTCCTGGTGACCGGCGCGACCGGCTTCATCGGGCAGCGGCTGTTGAAGGCATTGCTGGCCGACGGCAACCGCGTCACCGTCCTCAGCCGCGAGCCACGGCGGGCCGCCTCGCTGTTCGACGGGCGGGTCGAGTGCGTCGCCGCGATGGGCGAGCTGCCGCCGTCGCGCGTGTTTGACGTGGTCATTAATCTTGCCGGCGCGCGCATCCTGGGCTGGCGCTGGACGGCGGCGCGGCGGGCGAGCTTGCGCGCCAGCCGGGTCGGCCTGACGCGCAAGCTGGTCGACTGGATCGCCGCCGCCGAGCACAAGCCGGCCATGCTGCTGTCGGCGTCGGCCATCGGGTACTACGGCATCCAGAAGCGCGGCGACGACACGGTGCTGACCGAGAAGGATGGGCCGCGGCCGATGTTCATGTCGGACCTGTGCCGCGAGTGGGAAGAGGCCGCGCAGGCGGCGGAGGCGCATGGCGTGCGCGTGGCCCGCATGCGTTTCGGGCTGGTGCTGGGCACGCAGGGCGCGCTGCCGATGATGCTGTTGCCGATCAAGCTGGGGCTGGGCGGGCCGCTGGGCGGCGGCACGCAATGGCTATCGTGGATCCACGTCGACGACCTGATCGGCGGCATCGCCCATTTGTGCCGTGGTGGTGGTGGCGGCGCGTACAACTTCACCGCGCCGGAAGTGGTTCGCCAGGCGCAATTCAGCCGCACGGCGGCGTCGGTGCTGAAGCGTCCGTACGGCTTCCCGACGCCGGGCTGGCCGATGCGGCTGGCGCTGGGCGAGCAGGCCGACCTGCTGCTCGAAGGCCAGCGCGTCGTCCCGGAGCGGTTGGCGGCGGAAGGCTTCGTGTTCCGCCACCCCAACCTGGAGGGAGCCCTGCGCAGCCTCGCATAATTCCGAGGCTCAACTCCGGGGTCAGGTCCTAATGCCGCTAAGTTAAGCGTTCATCTAAGTCACGTAGGGCGGATTAGCGCAGCGTAATCGGCCAAGCGCCGTCGGCGGCTCCTGGCCGATTACGGCGTTCCGCCTAATCCGCCCTACGAAAATCGCCTTAACTTAGCGGCATTAGGACCACCCCGGAGTATAGGGTGCTCACTTTTCTTGTTTCAGCGGCTTGCCCTTGTCGATCACTTCGCGGCAGTCGCCTTTGAAGCGGGCGTTGTCGTAGTTGCTCCAGCCGTAGCTGTCGACGTAGCGCTTGTGCGGCTTGAAGCGCTGGTTGATGAAGCTCCATTCCAGCCGCTCGTCGTCGTATCGGATGTCGCCCAGGTCGAGCAGGGTGTGGAAGATGTTTTCCGTCGCCAGCCTGGCCTTGCGGTGGCGTAGCAGTTGCCTGACCTTGTCCGGATAGCGCTCCTTATATACGTCCGAATACCAGACCAGCGCCGGCACGTGGAATTCGTGCTGCGTGTTGTGGCCGTGGAAGGCGAGGTTGCAGCTGCCGTCGTACAAGGCCTGGCCGTGGTCGGCGACGTACATCATCGACGTCAGCTGCGCCGTGTCCTTGAGCTGGCCGATCACCTGCGCCAGGAACCAGTCCGTGTACAGGATCGTGTTGTCGTAGCTGTTGTTCATCTCCGGCTTGATCTTGATGTCGGTGTGCGCCGGCTTGTCGACGCCGTACAGCGACGGCTGCCATTTGTCGAAGTCCTTCGGGTAGCGCTGGCCGTAGTTCCAGTGGCTGCCCAAGGTGTGCAGCACGATCAGCTTTTTCGGCGCCGGGTCGGCGATCGCGTGCCGCAGCGGTTCGAGCAGGATCTGGTCGAGGTTGGAGCGGCTTTTGTAGCCGCCCAGGTTCATGAACTGGATCACGTCCGCTTCCTTGGCGAACACCGACACCGGCGTGTCGAACTCGCCGAACGAGATCTGGTTCGACAGCCACCAGGTCTTGAAGCCGGCTTCCTTGTAGGCGGTGAGGACGGACTTCTCCGAGAAGCCCTCCTTGAGGCTTTGCATGGCCGGCTTGCGCGAGATGATGACCGGGATCGATAGCCGCGTCGCCGACACCGCCGTGATGACGTCGCTCAGCGCCACCAGGTTCGGTTCCTGGCGCAGCTGCGGCGTGGTGTCGCGCGCGTAGCCGTTGATGCCCCAGCGGTCGTAGCGCGACGATTCGCCCAGCACCATGATGACGATTTCCGGCCGTTCGTTGGCCTCCGGCTGGTGCGCCCGGAAATGGAAGGCGCTGCTGCGCTCGCCGAGGCGCGCCAGATATTGGCGCTCCTTATAGAAGTCCAGCCCGCGCGCCGGCAATCCCAGCGGCCACGACGAGGCGAAGTCGTTAAAGCCCAGCGGCGAGCGGCCATTGGCCGCCAGCCCGCCCAGCGCCACTAATATAGTGAGCGCGATCCAGCGGCTTTTGCCGCGCCACGCCAGCGCCGGGCCGCGGCGGGCCGCCAGCAGGATCGCCAGCCACCAGCCGAGCACGGCGAGCATGACGCCGGCCATCAGCCAGATCTTGTTGCCCAGGAATTCCATCGCCTCCTTGGGGCTGCTCTCGGCGATGATGCCCAAGTGGTGGGTGGAGATGCCCTGGCCGTAGTACATGAACAGGTACATCTCGGTCGGCAGCGCCAGCAGCGCCGGCAGCAGCAGCCAGTGGAACCAGGCGGGGCGCTGGAACACGGCCCACACCGCCACCCAGGCCAGCAGCTCGGCGGCGAGGATGCGCTCCAGGTCCGGTACTTGTCGACCTAGCAACAACGGCACGCACGGCACCAGCGACAACAGCAGGTAGCTGGCAAGCACGAACAGCGGCGCGGGGCGTAACAGCGGGGCGGGGGACGGTACGGGGAAGAGGCGGCGCATTCCAAAGGAAAGATGTGTTAATGTTTGCCATTATCAGCCGTTTCCTTGCTTCCGGGCCAGTTTTTAGCGGTCCGCCACGTCGCATGTTGCCGCGAAAAAGTTTGACTGGTCTTCCGATCACGTCTATACTCGCGAGTTCTCTATTTAGTCTGCGCATCGTATACGCTGTTTCAGGCCGCTCCCTGTGAGTGGCTATTCGCGCCTCCGCTGCACATTAGATGAGACTAGGTTTTAGTCCCCGGACATGTTGTCCGGGTGTTCAACGTTGTTATTTAGTTGGGTTTAGAACGATGCCAACCATCAATCAACTGATTCGCAATCCACGTGTCGCTCTGACCGTGAAAAGCAAATCGCCGGCGCTGGAAAACAGCCCGCAAAAACGTGGTGTTTGCACCCGTGTGTACACCACCACTCCTAAGAAGCCTAACTCGGCTTTGCGTAAAGTCGCCAAAGTGCGTCTGACCAACGGTTTCGAAGTCATTTCGTACATCGGCGGTGAAGGCCACAACTTGCAAGAGCACAGCGTTGTCCTGCTGCGCGGCGGCCGCGTAAAAGATTTGCCGGGTGTGCGTTACCACATGGTTCGCGGTGCACTGGATACCCAGGGCGTCAAAGACCGTAAGCAAGCCCGCTCGAAATACGGTACCAAGCGCGCCAAGGCTGGTAAGAAGTAATCTGCATTAAAAAAAGTTTTCGCTCGGTGGCAACTAGCTTAGTGAATGTAATCGACCGCAACTGGTCGAGTAAGTGGATGGCTATGATGGCCCTCCGCGAGAGTGCGAATCCCATATCTGCGCACCTCAACTGAAGATTGAAAGGAATTGATATGCCACGTCGTCGTGAAGTACCCAAGCGCGAAATTCTGCCGGATCCAAAATTCGGCAACACGGATGTCGCCAAATTCGTGAACGTTCTGATGCTGTCCGGTAAAAAATCGGTCGCAGAAAACATCATCTACGGTGCCTTCGAGCACATCGCTTCGAAATCCGGCAAAGATCCGCTGGAAGTGTTCGCTACCGCGATCAACAACGCCAAGCCACTGGTTGAAGTCAAATCCCGTCGCGTCGGTGGTGCAAACTACCAGGTGCCGGTCGAAGTACGCCCAGTGCGCCGTATGGCCCTGTCGATGCGTTGGTTGCGCGAAGCGGCGAACAAGCGCAGCGAAAAATCCATGCCACAACGCCTCGGCGGTGAGCTGATGGAAGCGGCCGAAGGCCGTGGCGGTGCGATGAAGCGTCGCGATGAAGTGCACCGCATGGCTGAAGCGAACAAGGCGTTCTCGCACTTCCGCTTCTAATAAAATCGGCCGGATCCTCCGTGGTCCGGCTGTTATCTGTTGTTCGAGGCCGGGCTCATTTTTTATCCAAAAAATGGTGCTCGGTTTTGTCCATTCAAAGATTTAGGAATAACTATGGCCCGCAAGACCCCCATCGAGCGCTACCGCAATATCGGTATCTCCGCTCACATCGATGCAGGTAAGACCACCACCACCGAACGCGTTCTGTTCTACACGGGCGTGAACCACAAGATCGGTGAAGTCCACGATGGCGCCGCCACCATGGACTGGATGGAGCAGGAACAAGAGCGCGGCATCACCATTACGTCGGCTGCGACCACCTGCTTCTGGAAAGGGATGGCTAACAATTTCCCTGAGCACCACATCAACATCATCGACACCCCGGGCCACGTCGACTTCACCATTGAAGTCGAACGTTCGATGCGCGTGCTCGACGGCGCTTGCATGGTTTACTGCGCAGTGGGCGGTGTTCAGCCACAGTCGGAAACCGTATGGCGTCAGGCTAACAAGTACAAAGTGCCACGTCTGGCCTTCGTCAACAAGATGGACCGTACCGGCGCCAATTTCTTCAAGGTCTACGAGCAGATGCGCGCTCGCCTGAAGGCGAACCCGGTCCTGATCCAGATCCCGATCGGCGCCGAAGAAAACTTCAAAGGCGTCATCGATCTGGTCAAGATGAAAGCCATCCTGTGGGACGAAGCGTCCCAGGGCATGAAGTTCGACTACGTCGAGATCCCGGAAGAGCTGGCAGCATCGGCCGCCGAGTGGCGCGAGAAGATGGTTGAAGTCGCCGCCGAAGCGACCGAAGAACTGATGAACAAGTACCTGGAAGAGGGCGACCTGTCCGAAGCCGAGATCAAGAAAGCGCTGCGCGATCGCACCATCGCTTCGGAAATCGTGCCGATGATGTGCGGTACCGCTTTCAAGAACAAGGGCGTGCAAGCCATGCTGGACGCGGTCATCGAGTACCTGCCGTCGCCACTGGACATCGAAGACGTCGGCGGTACCGACGAGGACGAACAGCCGACCACCCGCAAGCCGTCCGACGAAGAGAAGTTCTCGGCGCTGGCGTTCAAGATCATGACCGACCCGTTCGTCGGCCAGCTGGCCTTCTTCCGCGTGTACTCGGGCGCCGTCAATTCGGGCGACACCGTGTACAACTCGGTCAAGGGTCGTAAAGAGCGTCTGGGCCGTATTCTGCAGATGCACGCGAACCAGCGCGAAGAGATCAAGGAAGTGCGCGCCGGCGACATCGCCGCCGCCGTTGGCCTGAAAGACGTGACCACGGGCGAAACCCTGTGCGATCCGACCTCGATCATCGTTCTGGAGCGCATGGTCTTCCCTGAGCCTGTGATTCAGCAGGCCGTGGAACCGAAGACCAAGGCCGACCAGGAAAAAATGGGTCTGGCATTGAACCGCCTGGCACAGGAAGATCCGTCGTTCCGCGTCAAGACCGACGAAGAGTCGGGCCAGACCATCATCGGTGGTATGGGCGAGCTGCACCTGGAAATTATCGTCGACCGCATGAAGCGCGAATTCGGCGTGGAAGCGACCGTCGGCAAGCCACAGGTTGCGTACCGCGAAACGATCCGCAAGACCTGCGAAGAATCCGAAGGCAAGTTCGTCAAGCAGTCGGGTGGTCGTGGTCAATACGGTCACGTGGTGCTGAAGATCGAACCGCAAGAACCAGGCAAGGGTTTCGAATTCGTTGACGCCATCAAAGGCGGCACGGTTCCACGCGAATACATCCCTGCGGTTGAAAAGGGTGTGCGCGGCACCCTGAACACCGGTGTCCTGGCCGGCTACCCAGTGGTCGACGTCAAGGTCACGCTGTTCTTCGGTTCGTACCACGATGTGGACTCGAACGAAAACGCGTTCCAGATGGCCGCTTCGATGGCGTTCAAGGAAGGCTGCCGCAAGGCGTCGCCGGTTATTCTGGAGCCGATGATGGCTGTGGAAGTGGAAACGCCGGAAGACTACGCCGGTACCGTGATGGGCGACCTGTCGTCCCGCCGCGGTATGGTGCAGGGCATGGACGAGATCCCAGGCGGCGGTGGCAAGATCATCAAAGCTGAAGTGCCGCTGTCCGAAATGTTCGGTTACTCGACCACGCTGCGTTCCGCAACGCAAGGTCGTGCTACCTACACGATGGAATTCAAGCACTACTCGGAAGCGCCTAAGCACGTTATCGACGCGATCGTCACTGCTAAAGCTAAGTAATTTTCGACTTTTTGCGGGAGGGGAGATCCTCCTCCCGCATATTTAAAACATTGTTCTAAGGAAGAATAAAATGGCAAAAGGTAAATTCGAACGGACCAAGCCGCACGTCAACGTCGGCACCATCGGCCACGTCGACCACGGCAAGACCACCCTGACCGCTGCAATCGCTACCGTTCTGTCGAAGAAATTCGGCGGCGAAGCGAAAGCCTACGACCAGATCGATGCGGCTCCGGAAGAAAAAGCACGCGGCATCACCATCAACACCGCGCACGTCGAGTACGAAACCGCTGCCCGTCACTACGCACACGTTGACTGCCCAGGCCACGCCGACTACATCAAAAACATGATC
>CAUPJZ010000046.1:0-41789 GCA_963511605.1 uncultured Duganella sp.
CAGGCCTTGCTCCGTGATCATCCGAACGACTTCCAGCTTCAAGCTGGGATCGAATGTTTTACGCTTTCTTGTCATGCATTTCTCCTCAGGTGGTGGATTTTCCACCTATTGAGGTGTCCAGGCAAATTAGACCACAGCAGCTTGGCTCGCCGCTTTCCTGATCGCCCATTGTCTCCATGCATATGCAACTGAGGATCTGGCGCAGTTGCCATACAGGTTGCCCGACGATCCTTCGTGGGAGAAGCGCCCGAGCGGAAAGCGACGGATCCAGCACCCTTACGATCTCGCAGCGTCCAGGCACGCGATCTTCAAGAAAAAGACGCATTTCGTCAACGAATTCACGTATGTCGGAATGGCGATATCGCATGACGGTAGCGTTGGCACCGCAGGTCTGCGGAATATCCCGTTCACACGGTGTCTTTCCGATTCACGGGCGAAGTCCGCGTGCGTGCTTACGGTATCGAAGGACAACGTGCGCCGCGATTTTTCCTTCCATCACGAAGGGTCTAACAACATCGTCATCAACGATATGCGGAGATTTGTAGATTTCGTCGACGGCCCGGAGCACATCGCCATCTCCTACCCTGGCGAAAAGGGCACAACTGTAAGCCTGTACTTCTGAGTCGAAGCGTCACCAACCAAGTAAATTTCGGTGCTATGCGCCCGCCTCCTGGACGGCATCCAAGGTGAGAAAAACCAATGAAAAAGAGCATCAGCGATCAACACTTTTTGATGGCGGCATTGCAAACAGGCGAGTCCATGTTGGACACTCTTTCGTCTAATGAGGTAGTGCGAGCGGTCCCGGTTCTCAACTTGGCCGTGGGACTTCTGAAAACCGTCGACGACGTTCGATCAGCGGCCTTAAAAGCCAAACTTCTTGCTTTTATCTCCGATGAACGGTTACGCGATTCGATTCAGGCGCAGAAAATCCGGGCGAGGCTGGAGAGTGAAGATGCCGAAAGGCTTGGGGAGACGATTTTCCTGACGCTTGACAAAGTTACCGACTTAAAGAAGCCAGTGCTCCTCGCAAAGGTGTTTGCTGCATATTTGGATGGTCGGATCGAACTTCGAGTCGTACTATTACTCGCCCATGCTATCGACATCGCCTTTGTTGGCGATCTGGAGTACTTCATCGACAGACGGGGTTCGGCGGCACCAGACGAGATGTTAGCGGTTGAGAGACTCGCGTCCGCCGGTTTATTTGATTTTTATGTGAGCAATGAGCTAGGTGGCGGGGACAAGCACTACCAACTAAGTCCAATGGGCACCAGTTTTTTGTATGCCCTTAGACTAAACGATTAATAAAACGGAAAAATGATGAAAATGGTTTACCACGTTTTCCACGACTACGAGGCCGCTAAGCAGTCTATCGACGCGCTAATGTATTCATTCGACGCAGAACGCGAGGAGCACGAGTATAGTTGCTTCCCCGATACGCTTGTTTATCGAAATCGTTCCGCTGACGTTTCGATGTCTGCTGAACGTGCGAAAGGTGAACGCGGACTGCACGTGACCGTCGACTCGCCCCTGGCGGAGGACGTAATGATCGCCGCACTTGCGGACGTTCTCGTGCGTCAAAACAGAGATATCAAGGGTCTGTGCTTGGTCGCCAATCGGATCGGTTGAAGCACGAAGGAAAAGCGTCTTGCGCACCAGTCGCCGGCCTGCCGCCGGCACCAAGGAAAATACTTGGCGCCAACCGGCGCCGCCGCACCGGCCGGAAGCCGAAAAGGATAAAAACATGGCATACATTCACGGAGCAGTTTATTCTCCTCCTGGTCCAGGTCTTCCATTGGTCGCGATTGTATTTGGACCTGACGGCGAAGTTCTTGTTGCACGCGTTACCCCTACCGTGGAACAGGGCGAACGGCTGATCGCCGAAGTTATGTCTGGATCGTCAGGTCAGCGGCAAGTAAAGTAACGGAAAATCATGAAATTACGAACAGTGCTAGTGGCTGCGGTGCTAGCAGCCGTTGCGGTGGGTTGCGGCAAGGCTGATTCTCAAGAAAAGGAACACGGCACATCAAAGGTTGTCGGCGCCGCTCCACTTGCGCCCCCATCCGAGCCATTCTACAAAGACCCCGATTATATTTTGGACGCTACTGTGAAGATGGAATCGGTAGAGGCATCTGTCGCCAGTCTGGCCTCATCAGTCAACTGGACTCTGGCAAGACGTACAGAGTCGAGATAAAAATCTTTGAAAGTAAATAGGAAAATGGCAGTAACAAGCCTATTGTTGAGTCCGAATTTTACTTGACCGCCGCACCTCGGCTCGGCTAAACGCAAGTTGTTTTATCCCTGCCGCCAAATCATGAATCCCATGCCGCAAAATCGAATATCTCGTTCAATCGGGTAAGGACGTCATCGCCTTCGGCAATCCCCATCGATGCCATTAAATCCGGATGGCGGCGCGACGGCGCCGCACTGGCAGTTCATGAAACGTTCAGGCTAGATGAGCGATAATAGTGTTTTGACCGCGCTTCGTCCCCAATAAAGAGTCTTATGCAACCCAGCATCACCCCCGGCTTGTTGATTTTGCACGGCAATCAAATGGAGCAGCTGCGCGCGGCTGTGTTCCAGTGGCTGCGCAATCACCCGCTCGGGGCGCTGGAATCGGACATCTTCCTGGTGCAGTCGAACGGCGTGGCCGAGTGGCTCAAGATCGCGCTGGCCGAGGAGATGGGCGTGTGCGCCGCCACCCGCGTGGCGCTGCCGGCCCGCTTTCTCTGGGAAACCTATCGCGGCATGCTGGGGCGCGACCGGGTGCCGGTCCGTTCCGCCTTCGACAAGGGCCCGCTGACCTGGCGCCTGATGCGTCTGTTGCCCACCTTGCTGGCCGATCCCGTTTTCACCCCATTGCGCCACTTCCTCGCCGACGGCGAGGCGGAGCGGCGCTTGCAGCTGGCCGAACGGCTGGCCGACTTGTTCGACCAGTACCAGGTGTACCGCGCCGACTGGCTGGACGACTGGGCGCATGGCCGCGATCAACTGCGCAACGCCCGCAACGAAGCCGTGCCGCTGCCGGACGACCAACGCTGGCAGGGCCAGTTGTGGCGCGCGGTGATCGCCGACGTCGATCCGGAGGAGCGGGACCTGGGCCGCGCGACGGTGCACACGGAGTTCGTGCGGGCCAGCGCCGCCGGCGAAGCGCCGCTCGGGCGCCTGCCGCGCCGCATCGTCATTTTCGGCGTCTCGGCGCTGCCGTATCAGAGCCTGCAGGCGCTCGCCTCGCTGGCGCGCTACGCGCAAGTGGTGCTGGCCGTGCCCAATCCCTGCCAATTCTACTGGGGCGACATCATCGAGGGACGCGACCTGCTGCGCTCCGCGCACCGCCGCCAGCAACTGCGCAACGGCCAGGACCTGGGCCAGATCCCGCTCGAAGAGCTGCATGCGCACAGCCACCCGCTGCTGGCCAGCTGGGGGCGCCAGGGGCGGGATTTTGTCCGCATGCTCGACGAATTCGACGAGGCGTCGGCCAGCGCGGCGGCCATCGCCAGCGAAGCTGGAGATGACGACCACGTGGCGCCGTTGCGTATCGATTTGTTCAGCGAGGGCGATGGCGGAACGCTGTTGTCGCAGGTGCAGGCCGCCGTGCGCGATCTGCTGCCGCTGTCCGAGCACCCGCATGTTCCGCCATCGGACGACGACCGCTCGATCGAGTTCCACATCACCCACAGCGTGCAGCGCGAGGTGGAGGTGCTGCACGACCAGCTGCTGAAGATGTTCGCCGGCGCCGAGAGTGGCGGGCAGCCGCTGCGTCCGCGCGACGTGGTGGTGATGGTGCCCGACATCGACACCTTCTCGGCCGCGATCCACGCGGTCTTCGCGCAGCACCGCCGCAGCGATCCGCGCTACATTCCGTTCGAGATCGGCGACGTCAACGACCGCAGCGTCAACCCGCTGCTGGTGGCGCTGGAGTGGCTGTTGCGATTGCCGCAGCAGCGCTGCCGCCAAAGCGAGATCCGTGATCTGTTGGACGTGCCGGCGCTGGCATCGCGCTTTGGCCTTGGAGAGGAAGACCTGCCGACCCTGGGGTTGTGGATCGAAGGCGCCGGCGTGCGCTGGGGCCTGGACCAGGAGCACCGCAACGGCCTGGGACTTGGCCCGGCGGGCGAACAGAACGCCTGGATCTTCGGCGTGCGCCGCATGCTGCTCGGCTACGCCAGTGGCGGCGGAGGCGACGTCGGCGCCAGCTTCGCCGGCATCGAGCCGTTTTCGGAGGTCGGCGGTCTCGATGCCGCGCTGGCCGGCTCGCTGGCGCAGCTGGTCGAGGCGCTGCTGCATTGGCGCGCGGTGCTGGCGCAGGCGCGTTCGCCCGCCGACTGGGGCGTGCAGGCGCGCGCCTTGCTGGCGGCGTTCTTCAGCGCGGGCGAGGAGGGCGATCGCCTGACGCTGGCGCAGCTGGACGATGCCCTCAACAACTGGCTGGAAACCTGCGAAGGCGCGCAGTTCGACGAAGCGGTGCCCCTGGCGGTGCTGCGCGAGGCATGGCTGGGTTTGATGGACGAGCCGACCCTGAACCATCAATTCGTTTCCGGCGGCGTGACCTTCTGCACCCTGATGCCGATGCGCGCCGTGCCGTTCCGCGTGGTGTGCCTGCTCGGCATGAACGATGGCGACTTCCCGCGCCGGGCGCCGAAGGCCGATTTCGATCTGCTGGCGCAGCCGGGCATGGCGCGTCCTGGCGACCGCTCGCGCCGCGACGACGACCGTTACTTGATGCTGGAGGCGTTGCTGGCCGCGCGCGACAAGTTGTATATCAGCTGGGTCGGGCGCAATGTGCGCGACAACAGCGAGCAGCCGGCGTCGGTGCTGGTGTCGCAGTTGCGCGATTACCTGGTCAACGGTTGGGGACTGGATCTGCACGCGCGCACCACCGAGCATGCGTTGCAGCCGTTCAGCCGCCGCTATTTCGAGGCCGGTGGCTTGTTGACCTATGCGCGCGAATGGCGCGAGGCGCACCGGGCGGGGGAGGATGGGGAGGATGGCCAGGCCCCGGCGTCGTCCGAGTTGCCGCCGTTCGACATCGACGATAAATTCAGCCTCAAACTCATTAGCCTGAATAATTTCGTGCGCCAGCCGGTACGCTTCTTCTTCCGCCAGCGGCTGGGCGTGATGTTCGGCGAATCGGCGCTGGTGGGCGAGGACGAGGAGCCGTTTTCGCTCAATGCGCTGGAACGCTATCTGCTCGAAGACACGATGCTCGACGACGGCGCCGACACGGAACAGATCGAGGAAGTCTACGACAAGCTGACCGAACGCGCGGAAAGGCTGGCGCGCGAAGGCGTGCTGCCGATAGGGTTGATCGGCCAGCAGTATCAGCGCCAGCTGGTCGAGGCGCTGGTTCCGGTGCGCTGCGCCTGGCTCACGTTGCGCGAGCATTATCCGCAGCCCGCCGCCAAGGTGGCATTGAGCCTGGTGCTGGCCGGCGTGCGCATGGACGACTGGATCGACCAGCTGCGCGGCAATGGCCTGGAGACGGTGTGGCTGACGCAGATGTCGTCCAAGGTGACGGACAAGCAGGGCAAGCCGCGCGGCGACAAGTTGATCGCGATGTGGCTGCGGCAGCTGGCCGCCGCCGCTGCCGGCATGCCGGTCACCGGCTACCTGGTGGCGCGCGACGCCATCGTGACGATGAAGCCGCTGCCGCGCGAGGAGGCGCTGGAAGCGCTGCGCGAACTGGTTTGCCTGTGGCGCGACGGTATGAACCGTCCTTTGCCGACCGCCTGCAAAACCGCGTTGGCGCTGGCGCAGGGCGGCGATCCGCGCGCGGTCTACGACGGCGGCTTCGAAATCTCCGGCGAGAACGAGGAACTGTGCCTGGCCCGCCTGTGGCCCGACTTCGCGGCGCTGAGCGCGCAGCCGGACTTCGCCGATGTCTCCGAGGCCCTATATGGACCGTTGGCGAACTGGCTGGAACACCACATCACGATCGAGGCCATCGAGGCCGGGAGCCAGTCATGAGCACCGACGCGCTTCAGCCAACCAATCAACTCGCGCCGCTGACCTTCCCGCTGCACGGATCGCGCCTGATCGAGGCCAGCGCCGGCACCGGCAAGACCTGGACCATCGCCGCGCTGTATGTGCGGCTGGTGCTGGGCCATGGCGGCGAGAACGGTTACCGGCGCCCGCTGCTGCCGGCCGATATCCTGGTGATGACGTTTACCCGCGCCGCCACGCGCGAGTTGTCGAACCGGGTACGCGAACGGCTGGTGGAGGCGGCGGCCTACGTGCGCCGCTTCGAGGAGCTAGGCGACGGCGACACCCGCGACGTTTACCTGGACGCGATCCTTGAGTCGTACCCGAGCCACGCCGAGCGCCAGCAGGCCGCGCACCGGCTGATGCTGGCGGCGGAAACGATGGACGAAGCGGCCATCTTCACCATCGACGCCTGGTGCCAGAGCATGCTGCGCGAGCACGCCTTCGACAGCGGCAGCCTGTTCGACGAGGAACTGGTCAGCGACGAGCAGGCGCTGTTCGAGGACGCCGCCCACGACTACTGGCGGCAGCAAGTCTATCCGCTCAACGCCGTGTCGCTGGAAGCGCTGCTGTCCTGCTGGGGCGACGTTGGCGTGATGAAGAAGTCGATCCGCGAACTGGTCAAGCGCGCCGACATCATCGGCGAGGTCGATGCGACGCAGTCGCTGGGGGCGTTGATCGGCGCCGTCCAGCGCGAGCAGCTGGCGCAACTGGCCGGGCTGAAGGCCGGCTGGAACGAGCGCGCAAACCGCATGGAACAGTGGATCGCCCAGCACCGCGAGATGTCGCCCAAGTGCTTTAATGGTAACAAGATGCGGCCCGATTCGCTGGCCGGCTGGTTCAACGGCCTGCGCGCGTGGGCGCTCGATCCCGGCGTGGTCCTGCCCGAAATTACCGACACCGCCTGGAAGCGGCTTACGCCGTGGGGCATCGAGGACGCCTTCTCCAAGGGCTTCAGTGCCGCCATCCCCGAGGATTTCGACGCCACCGAGGTGCTGAAGCAGGCGCTCGACGAGCTGGAACCGATGGCGCACGCGCTGTACCGCCACGCCGCCGCCTCGGTCGCCAACCGCATGGACGAACTGAAAAAGCGCAAGCGCCAATTCGGTTTCGCCGACATGCTGGACCGCCTGAACGCCGCGCTCCAGGGCGAGAACGCGGACGCGCTGCGCAAGCGCATTACCGAGCAGTATCCGGTGGCGATGGTCGACGAATTCCAGGATACGGCCCCGAACCAGTACCAGATTTTCAATCTGCTGTACCGTGTGGCGGACAACGATGCGGAGACGGGACTGTTCCTGATCGGCGATCCGAAGCAGTCGATCTACGGTTTCCGTGGCGCCGACATCCACAGCTATCTGTCGGCGCGCAAGGCCACGACGGGGCGCCATTACCAGCTTGGCACCAACTACCGCTCCACCAAGCCGGTGGTCGAAGCGGTCAATCATCTGTTCATGATCGCCGAGGGCGAGCCGGCGCAGGGCGGTTTTGGACGTGGCGCGTTCCGCTTCCGCGATCCCGGCACGCGCGTCAATCCGCTGCCGTTCGAGGCGGTCGGCGCCAAGGGCCGCAAGGAGCGCATGGTCGACGCCGACGGTGACGTGCCGGCGCTGGTGGTGGCCTGCAGCGCCGCGCAGGAGCTGAAAGCCGACAGCTACCGCGAGTTCTTCGCCCACCACTGCGCAGAGGACATCGTCGCCAAGCTGAACGACGAACGCGCCGGCTTCGACGGGCCGGATGGATTCGAGCGCCTGAAGCCGGCCGACATCGCGGTGCTGGTGCGGGACCGCAAGGAGGCGGCGGCGATACGCCGCGCGCTGCAGCGGCGCCAGGTCGCCAGCGTCTATTTGTCGGACAAGGATTCGGTGACCGACAGCGAGGAGGCGGCCGACGTGCTGCGCTGGCTGTCGGCGGTCGCCAATCCGCTGGACGGCGCGCTGGCGCGGGCCGCCTACGCCACCCGCACGGCGGGACTGGAACTGGCGCAGCTGGCGCTGATGACATCGGACGAACTGGCGTGGGAGGCGCGCGTCGAGCAGTTGAAGGCGCTGCACATTGTCTGGCAGCGCCAGGGCGTGCTGGCGATGCTGCGCCGTTTCATCCACGAGTTGCAACTGCCGGCGGCCCTGCTGCGGCAACCGGGGGGCGAGCGGCGCCTGACCAACCTGCTGCACTTGGCGGAACTGCTGCAATCGGCCAGCCGCCAGCTCGACGGCGAACAGGCGCTGATACGCTGGCTCGCCGAACAGATCGAGGGCGGCGAGGGCGCCGGCGACGAACGCGTGCTGCGTCTGGAAAGCGACGCCGAACTGGTGAAAGTCGTCACGGTCCACAAATCGAAGGGCCTGGAGTATCCGCTAGTGTATCTGCCGTTCGCCGTCACGGCGCGCAAGGTGGAGCGGCGCAACCGGAGCTTCTTCGAATTCAGCGACGACGACGGCGTGCGCAAGATCGACATGGCGCTGACCGAAACGGCGATGGAACTGGTCGAGCGCGCGCGCCTGCAAGAGGATTTGCGCCTGCTGTATGTGGCGCTGACGCGCGCACGCCACTTCCTGTGGCTGGGCGTGACGGCGCTGGCCAGCCGCAAGGCCGGCGACAACACCTTGCACGAATCGGCGCTCGGCTACCTGCTCACAGGCGGCGAGGCGCTGCCGTCCGATCTGGTGATGGAGCGCTGGGAGCATACGTGCAAGGGTTGCGCGGCGATCGACATCGTCACGCTTGACATGACGCCGCAGCCGCCGACGCGTTTGAGCCGGATCGAACACCGCCCGCCTTTGCTGGAACCCCTGCATTACACCGGCCGTTTCGAGCGTGACTGGTCGGTCGGCAGTTTCAGCTCGCTGGCGCGGCGCACCGGGCCGACCGGCATGATCGGCTCCTCCGATAACATCGGCGCGGCGCCGGTGCCGCGCGACGGATCGCAGGCCACCTTGCTCGAAGACGGCGATGTGCCGGGCATCGTGCTGCCGGTGCGGGTCGAGGACGCGCCGTGGCATCGCTTCCCGCGCGGTTCCGTACCGGGTAACTTCCTGCACGAGCAACTGGAGTGGATGGGCGGGGAGGGCTTCGCCATCGTCGAACAGGAGAGCTTCGAGGCGCGGCTGACGCGCAGGGTCGAGCGCGCGGGCTGGGGCAACCGCCTTGCCGACACGTTGGCCTGGCTGCGCGAGATCGCCACGACCGAACTGCCGTATGTGAACGCTCCACTCAGCCGCATCGAGGCGCCGCTGCCGGAGATGGAGTTCTGGTTCCCGAGCGAGCGGCTCGACACCGGCGCGCTGGATCAATTGTGCGTCGCGCATTTGCTGGGCGGCGCGGCGCGGCCGTCGCTGCCGGAGCGCCAACTGCACGGCATGCTCAAAGGCTTCGCCGATCTGGTGTTCGAGCACGAGGGCAGATTCTGGGTACTCGATTACAAGTCGAACGCGCTGGGCGCGGGCGACGCCGCCTACCACGAGGCGGCGCTGATCGCGGCGATCGCCGAGCATCGCTACGATATCCAGGGCGCTATATATATGCTGGCGCTGCACCGGCTGCTGCAAAGCCGCCTAGGCGGGCGCTACGATCCGGCCGAACATCTGGGCGGGGCGGTTTTCCTGTTCTTGCGCGGCATCGCCAACACGCAAACCAGGGGCTGCTACTGGATGGCGCCGGACCCGGCGCTGTTGGACGGATTGGATCAATTGCTGGGCTACTCCGGTCCGGCGCATGGCGAGGGACAAGATGACTATTGAAACCCGGCTGGCATCCGAAGCGTCCGCGCCGTTGTTCGCGCGGATCGACGCGCTGACCGAAAGCGGCCACCTGCGCCGGCTAAGCGGTGCTTTTGCGCGCTTTATCGCCTCCGTTGGCGGCAGTTCGCCGCAGTTGATGGCTGCTTGCGTGCTGTTGTCGGAACTGGAAGGGCGCGGACACAGCTGTTTGATGCTGGAAGAATTGTCGGCCGACCCCGCTGCTTTGCTGGGGTGGACCGGCGACGAGTGGCGCGAACTGCGCGACACGGTCGGCGCCTGGCCGAAAAACGCCGCCGCGTGGCGGGCTTTGCTGGCAGGTTGCGACCAGGTCTGGCCGGTCGGGGACCTCGATTTCCAGCAGCCGCTGGTATTGGATGGCGAACGCCTGTATCTGCGCCGCTATTGGCGTGACGAAACGCTGGTCGCCAAAGCGGTGCGCAGCCGCGCGCTCGGCGGCGTCATCGCCATCGACGCCGACAACGAAGTGGCCGGCGTGCGCCGCTGGCTCGATATCCTGTTTCCCCACGCGGCGCGCGGCGGCGGCGTCGATTGGCAAAAAGTCGCGTGCGCGGTGGCCATGCGTGGCAAGCTCGGCATCATCACGGGTGGCCCCGGCACGGGCAAGACCTACACGGTGGCCCGCTTGTTGGCATTGCTGTTCGCCACCAGCGGCGGCAGGCATTCCGATTTGCGCGTCGCCTTGGCGGCGCCGACCGGCAAGGCGGCGGCTCGGCTGAAACAATCGATCGACGTCGCGCTGGCCGGCCTGGACCAGCGGGTGCGCGAGGTCATGCCGGAGCGTGAACTGGGCGCGGCCCGAACTTTGCACAGTTTGCTCGGTGCGCGGCCCGATACGCGCGCGTTCCAGCATCATGCCGGCAACCAGCTCGATGTCGACGTGCTGATTGTTGATGAGGCGTCAATGATTCACTTGGAAATGATGTCGGCGCTGCTGGCCGCGCTGCCCCCAAGCGCCACCCTGATTCTGCTGGGGGACAAGGACCAGCTCGCTTCCGTGGAGGCCGGCGCGGTTCTTGGCGACCTGTGCCATAACGCCGAAGCGGGCGACTACGGGGCCGAAACGTTGACATATGTGCTAGAAAGCACGGGCCAACAATTGCCGGCCAGCTTCGCCGGCAACGGCGGTCCGATCGCACAGCAAACGGTGATGCTGCGTGAAAGCCGTCGTTTTGGCGGTCCGATCGGCGCGTTGGCGCTGGCCGTCAATGCCGGCGACGCGGCCGCTTCGGTCGATGTTCTGCGCGAGAGCCAAGAAGAAAAGGTCGCCTGGATCGATCCGGCGCAAGCGGCCGACCTGCTGCAACTCGCTTTGGCCGGCCGCCAGGGGGCCGCCGGGGGGTATCGGGATTACCTCGCAATGATGGCTGCGGGCGTGCCGGAAGGCGATGAGATCGTACGACTTGATTGGGTGAAAGCTGTGCTCAATAGCTTCGAAACCTTCAGGATTCTGTGCGCGGTGCGTGAAGGCGAGTGGGGTGTGACCGGCTTGAACGATGCCATCGAGAAAAGATTGCAATCCGCCGGCCTGCTGAAGAGAACCGGCGAATGGTATGTCGGGCGACCTGTCATGGTCACGCGCAACGATTACGGCACCGGCGTTTTCAACGGCGACATCGGCCTGACTTTGCCGGACCCTGCGCGTCCCGGAGCGCTGCGGGTATATTTCTCGGAAGGAGAAAACGTCCGCAGCGTGCTCGCCACGCGGCTGCGGAATGTGGAAACCGCATTCGCCATGACGGTGCATAAATCACAAGGTTCCGAGTTCAAGCACACCGTCCTGGTGCTGCCAAAAGAGAGCGGCGGCATGCTCGCACGTGAGCTGATCTACACCGGCATCACCCGCGCCCGCGACTACTTTACGTTACTGACTCCCAACGGCCAAGTGCTGCTGGACGCCATCGCCCAGCGCACCCAACGCGCCAGCGGCCTCCGCGACCTCCTCGACAATTAAACGACCTAAAAGAGCCGCCAGAGGCGGTTCGTCGCCCAGAGTAAGCCAAAAATTAGCACGAAAACACCAAAATCCGGCATGGGAAACACGCGTAACAACGGATCCATGTAGGGCGGATTAGGCGGAACGCCGTAATCCGCCAAGCGCCGCCGACACAGCCGTCGCGAAGCGCCAATCCAGCAGACGAAAAAAAACCGGACCCAAGGTCCGGTTTTCAGCATGTCCCAACAGCAAAAAATCACATAGCCCGACGATTCCGCTTGCTAGCCTTGATAACCTTCTTCTTGGTTTTCGCCGCAGCCTTCAATACTTTTGGTTTCTCGATCGGACCCGAAATAAAGCGACGGATATTAAACGCATCCATCAACCGCGCCGAATTTGCTTTCGCATTCAACAACACCAGAGTGTTGTTCTTCCCGCCAGACTTGAAGCGCATGATCAGGCAGCGACCAGCCTCTTCGGTGTAACCGGTTTTCGACAAACCGACATCCCAACCCTTCGCGCCGACCAGGCGGTTGGTGTTGTGATACTCCACCTGACGACCCTTGATCTTGATGATGTCCTTGGTGTCGGTGGTGATGCGGGCGATCTCCGGATAGGCCGAAGCGGCCTTTGCCATTTTGACCAGATCGGTCGCGGTCGAGCGGTTATGCGGCGACAAACCGGTCGGTTCCTCGATCACGGTCTGTGTCAAGCCCAGCGCGCGGATCTTGGCGTTGACCGCCGCCTTGAAGGCGGCTGGACCACCCGGATAGGTGCGGGCCAGCGAGGCGGCGGCCCGGTTGTCTGACGACATCAGCGCCAACTGCAGCACATCGCCACGGGCGATCTCGGCGCCGACCGGCACGCGCGAGGTGCTGTGCTTCAACATGTCGACGTCGGACTGGTCGATGCTGATGGGCTGCGTCATGTTCGGTTTGGAGTCGAGCACCACCATCGCGGTCATCAGCTTGGTCAGCGAGGCGATCGGGACTTGAACGTTGGAATTTTTTTCGAGCAGGACCTTGCCAGTGGCGTCTTCGACGACCAGCACGGACTGTGAGCCGAGCGGCACTGCGAGCGCGGCCGCGGTGAACGTACTCAGCAATACAGCGACAATTTTCTTGAGCATGTTAGGTATTCTTGGGAGTGAGGAGTGAAACGGGCGCCTGCGGAAGGCGCGACGCAAAACTAAGACTAGCTATGCGGCAATACGAAGGATAGACGATAACATTAAAGTGGTTTCTCGTCTATTGTATGTAACCTACGGATTCTATTATTTTGTATCAGCCAGAAATAAAGCCCCGAGGCGGGGGGGAGCGCTCGGGGCTTTATCGGCTTCAGGCCGCGGCGGCGGCCGGTGTTGCGGGTCACGGCGGCGGCCTGGCCGCTTAGCTGCTGATCTTGGCGATCGAGACCTCGGTGGATTTGACCAGGGCGATCACTTCGCTGCCCACTTTCAGGTCCAGGTCGTGGATCGAGCGCGACGTGATCACCGAGGTGACGATGCCGTGCTGGGTCTCGACGTCGACTTCCGACACGACCGGTCCGAAGATGATTTCCTTGATCTTGCCGCGGAACTGGTTACGTACGTTAATTTCAGAAATGGCCATCGTGCATCCTTTGTCTGGTTAGTTACTACATGTCCAGATTACGGGCATTCACGGCCTTTGCAAACGAATCGATCCGTATAACCTTATTTGTTCTGGTAAATCTTGTCGAATTCGCCGCCGTCGTCAAAATGCTTCTTTTGGGCCGCTTTCCAGCCGCCGAAGACATCATCCACCGTGAACATGTTGATTTGACGGAAGTTGGCGCTGTACTTTTTGAAGGCTTTTTCCGAGCGCGGACGGAAGTAGTGCTTGGCGATGATGTCCTGCGCCGCCTCGGTGTAGAGGAAGTTCAGGTAGCCGGTGGCTTGCTTGCGCAGACCGCGGCGGTCGACCACCTTGTCGACCACCGCCACCGGCGATTCGGCCAGGATGGAGATCGACGGATAGACCACTTCGAAGTTGTCGCCGAACTCGGCGCGCACCATGTTCACCTCGTTTTCAAACGTCACCAGCACGTCGCCGATGTCGCGCTGGGTGAAGGTGGTGGTGGCGCCGCGTCCGCCAGCGTCCAGCACTGGCACGTTCTTGAAGATCTTGGCGACGAGGTCGCGCGCTTGCGCCTCGGTGCCGCCTTTTTTCACCACCGAGCCCCAGGCCGCCAGATAGGTGTAGCGGCCGTTGCCGGCGGTCTTGGGATTCGGGATGACGACCTTGACACCAGGCTTGGCCAGGTCGGCCCAGTCCTTGATCTGCTTCGGATTGCCCTTGCGGACGAGATATACCATGGTCGAGTAGAACGGCGCGGCGTTGTTGGGGAACTTCTTGGCCCAGTCCTGCACGACCAAGCCGCGATCGGCCAGCATATCGATGTCATTGGCTTGGTTCATGCTGACAACGGCCGCTTCCATGCCGTCGGCGACCGAGCGGGCCTGCTTCGACGAGCCACCATGCGACTGGTTGACGCTGATGGTTTCGCCGGTGGTCTTCTTCCACTCGGCAACGAATACGGGGTTGATATCCTTGAACAATTCGCGCGCGACGTCATACGAGGCGTTCAGCAGCACCGGTTCGGCGGCGCTGGCTTGCAGCGGCAGGCCCATGAACAGCGCCGAGGCGGCCAGGAACGAGGTGACAACGAGACGGCGAGCAGGATTTTTGTTGGTCATAATAAGCTTTCGTAATAACAGACGCCCATGGTGTAAAATTTCGCCCGGAAAAGATACGAATTTTTCGTAATATGCTTAGACCGTATGGATCGCGCGGAGTTTTCGTTAAAAACCGTATAACGTTTTTTGAAAACATTCGTGGGCAAATGCAGGGCCAGCCACTAGGCTGTCATAGGGAAAACCGGCGCCGCGACACTGAATCCTGGTGCGTCCGCAACGGCTTTGGCAGCTTGGTGTATAGTCGAATCAGGCACTGAGAAGGCGACTTCATTTTGCTATCGGGAATATTTGTGAGCGTACATGAGTCTTGAAATTCGGAGTCTTGAAGTTCGTATTGCTGTTTCGACAGATGCGGACGCGGCGTGCAACGTTTTGCGCCGTTCTATCACGGAGTGCTGTGAGCTCGACCATAAAAACGATCCGGCGATTCTGGATGCGTGGTTGGGCAATAAAACTCCGCAGATGGTGGCCAACTGGTTCAGTTCGCCCACCAATTTTTCGCTGGTCGCGGTCAGCGAAGGTGTCGTGGTCGGCGTTGCTTTGCTGACCGGCGCCGGCAAGTTGGCGTTGTGCTATCTGTTGCCGGAAGCGCGCGGCTTGGGCGTCGGCAAGGCGCTGCTGGCGCGGGTCGAGGAACAGGCTTGCACCTGGGGTGTCAAAGCCTTGCAGCTGCACAGCACGGCCACCGGACAGGAGTTTTTCGCGCGGCGCGGGTATGTCGATGCGGGCAAGGTCCGCTCGCCGTATGGCGTGGAGACGGTGTTCTTCTGGAAGCAGCTCGATGAGGCCGGCGCGCCGGACGCGGCCAAGCGCAAGCGGTTTTGTAATTGCAATTCAGCGTAGTCCACGAAATAAAATATCCACGGCATGCGAGCATCCACGGAGACGCGTAGGGCGGATTAGCGTAGCGTAATCGGCCATGCATGCGTTATCGACGGCGCGTATATGGCCGATTACGGCGTTCCGCCTAATCCGCCCTACGTGTTTCCAGACGATGCTGGTTATTGTGGCCGGGCTTTACTTTAGCAGCACACGGCCAACCGCCATTCCTCGCGCCTTGCCGGCGCCGCCCCCACTTCCTCACCACCGACGAACAGCTTGAGCTCGCCCGGCGCCAGCCTGGTCCATGCTTCGTTCGACGTCAGCGGCTGCGTGGCGATGACGGCAATGCGGTCGTCCAGGTGGTTGTGCTTGCTGAAATCGATGCTGAGGTCGCAATCGGTCAGCGTCGCCACCGAGAACGGATATTCCCTCACCACGAAATGCAGGTCCGTACTGCAATGCGCGAACAGCAGCTCGCCGTTCGACAAAATGAAGTTGAAGGTGCCGTAGTCGGCGATCTCCCCGGCCAGCGTTTCCAGCGTCCGGTACAGCAGGTGGCGCGGCGGCGCCTGGTCGAACCGCAGCGCCAGGCCCGACAGCAGGTGACAGAAAGCCCGCTCGCTGTCGGTGTCGCCCCAGGGCGCGTACAAGCTGGGGTTGGGATTGAACAGCTTCAGATCGCCGTTGTGGGCGAACGACCAGGTCTGGCCCCACAGTTCGCGCGTGAACGGATGGCTGTTTTCCAGCGAGATGCGGCCCTGCGTGGCCTTGCGGATATGCGCCACGACGTTTTTCGCCTTGATCGGGTTTTGCTTGAACTGCGCCGCCAGCGGCGAATCGATCGACGGCAGGAAGTCCGTGTAGAGGCGGCAGCCGGCGCTGGTGTGGAGCGCGATGCCCCAACCGTCCTTGTGCTCGCCCGTGCGGCCGCCCCGTTCGGCAAAGCCCGCGAACGAGAAATCCACGGCGGCAGGCTTGCTGCTGTTCATAGCGAATAGTTGGCACATGGGTCTGGGGGTGTGGTTGCGATGCCCCACAATAGCCGCGCCCCCGGGCGAGCGGAAGGAATGTTTTGGCATATCCATAGGTGAAAGCATTCGTTCTGCTTTTCCCCGCGCCCGCATACGCTGTCGACATTGCCTGTATCCGTCGAGGAACCCATGTCATTTCCCGTTCTACAAAAATACCTGGCGCGTTTATCCGACGCGACCGGCGCCACCACCAGCATCTGGCTCGATCACGAGGGCAAGGCGCAGGGGCGGTTTTTCAATTGCACCATGAGCAGCGCCTTCCAGCCGGTGCGTCAGCTCGAGACCGGCGCCATCCACGCCTACGAGGGGCTGGCGCGCAGCGTGTCGGCGCAGGACATGGGCCTGTCGCTGTGGAAGCTGCTCGACCACGCGGCCAGCGACGACGAATCGATCGAGCTCGACCGCCTGTGCCGCATGCTGCATTCGATAAATTTCTTCCGCCAGGCCGACACGGCGCCCAACGCCGACGCCGATCTGTACCTGAACGTGCACGACCGCCTGCTCAGCGCCGTCAGCAGCAACCACGGCCACGCGTTCCGGCGCATCCTCGACGCGCTGGAGCTGCCGTTGCCGCGCATCGTGCTGCAACTGCCGGCGGCCACGCCGCAGCAGGGCTGGCTGCTGAACTATGTGTCGGACAACTACCGGCGCAACGGTTTCCGTTTCGCCGTCAATGTGGCCGGCGCGCAGGACGGCCTGCAGGTGCTGGACCGTCTGCGTCCCGACGTGTTCAAGCTCGACGCGCGCGAGCTGCACGACACCGAGAACCTGCTCGCCTTGCTACGGCGCTCGGCCGAGGCCAATGTGTCGGTGCTGTTCAAGCGCGTGGAGACGCCGCAGACATTGACGGTGCTGCGGCAGTTGGGCGAGGCCGCCGGCGTGCCGCTGCTGGCGCAAGGGTATCTGCTCGACGAGCCGCGCGCGGCCTTGCTCCAGCCGGAGCCCGTGGCTGCCGCCGCGTAACAGCGGTACCGGCTTTCGATACGTTTATCCCGTGTCGTTTTTGGCCCTGACTCATATTAAATACCGATGCCGCCGCAGGCCTGATAGCGAGTTTGCATTTGCGGTTTCCCGCGTGGCTGCTTAAATATAGCCTCGGATTTAATATAAAGGAGCCATCATGAAACGGGTGAACGTGGTGAAGGTAGCGATGGGGGCGGCGGTATTGACGGTGGCGTCGGCGGTGCAGGCTCAGCAGCAAATCGAGCCCGCGCAGCCGGAACAGCAGTCGGTCCCGGTGCCCTACAAGGCAAGCCAGGCCGGCGACCAGTCGCGCATCGAGCTGCCGGAGCGCTATCGCAGCATGTGGGCGCAGGACTACGATGGCTACCGGCGCGCTTATGCGCTGTCGAACGGCCAGACCTTGTCGATCGCGCCCAGGGGGATGCATATGTATGCCCGCGTCGACGACGGCCAGTGGCATCGAATCGTCGTGACCGCGCCGAACACCTTTGTGGCGCTGGACCGGCAATTGAAAATGGAGATCGAGCTGCTGGACGACGAGAGGGTCAGCGGCTGGGTGACGATGGCCGTGCCCGAGCGGACACTGGCGAATGGCGTGTTCATGCCGGAACGGGCGGTGCGGTTGGCGGTGCGTTAGCCAGCCTGGTTCACGCATCGGTCTGCCGTGTTTTTCATTTCCCCCTGCTTACGCTATAGTATCCCTATCGAGTTTTACGGAATAGCTATGGCATCGCGCAGAGAGTTTTTACAGCAGGGCTTGGGGTTGACGGCGGCGGGGGTGTTATCCGTGCCGTTGATAGGATGTGCATCGGACAGCGCCGCGCGCAAAACCAGTGCCGCCGCGGCCGCCAAGCCGCCGGCGGCGCGCGTGGCGGCCCCTGCCGTCATCACGCAGGCGCGTCCGGCCCCCGGCATGCCGTCGGCGGCGTCCCAGTCGGCGCCGTCCGGCCTGGGCTCGGGTTCGGGGGAGATCGAGCCGCCGCCCGACATCTTCGACGCCCAGTTGCTGGACATGGAATTCTGGCTCAAGCCGCGCACCATCGAGGTGTTCCGTCCCGCCAGCAACGAGCGCGCCAAACTGCTGTACTGGCGCGACGGCGAGATCATCGAGTCCGCCTACCAGGACTTGTGCCACCTGCTGCGCGACGTCAACGGCAAGGAAACCGCCCGCATCGATCCCAAACTGTTCGAAACGCTGTGGGGCACCCAGGCGTTCGTGCGGCGCTACGGCATCGATACGCCGCTGGAGATCCTGTCGGGCTACCGCACGTCGGCCTCGAACAACAAGCTGCGCGAGGCCGGCGTGCCCGCCGCGCGCCAGTCGCTGCACATCGAAGGGCGTGCCGCCGACATCCGCATCGCCAACCTGAACGCCGAAGTGCTCGGCGGCCTCGTCAAGAGCTTCCGCCAGGGCGGCGTCGGCTTCTATTACCGCGCCGGTCCGCGCGGCGGCTGGATCCACGCCGATACCGGCCTCAAGCGCACCTGGAAGGGTTGACCGGCTCCCCCCGCCATGCGTCGCGCCTACTCGTAATAGTAGGAGTGGTAGGCGGTGGGCTTCAGTTCGGCCTGCCGCTCGCGGTCGATGCCGCGCGGGTCGACCGGGCGCTCCCACCAGATACGCCAGCCGAGCTGCTGGTCGCGCCTGACCTCCGGATGCTCGCGCATGAAGTCGTTGAGGAACCGGCCGAAGTCCGACACATACTCCTTGCGGCCTGGGCCGAATAGATACTTGAATTTCATCGTCGAATCCTCCTATCGGGTAAACTGGCGGCTTGGCCAGTCAACGGGATGAGTATGCAAGATAAGAATGAGCCGCCGCGTTTCAAGCCGGTGCCGTGGCAGGGGCTGGAGAGCCCGGCCGATGTCGAACTGTGGATCGAGGAGCATAACCTCAGCCTGCAGCAACATATCGGCAAGAATGAAACCGGTTACGGCGTCTGCTTCACCCTGGCCGAGGGGGGCGAGATCTACATGCAGACCACGCAGGACGGCGCGCTGATACTGGATGTTACGCCGGAAGCGCAATGGGTGGCGCCACTGATCATGGCGGCGGCGCGCACCGACGAGGCGCCGCAGGGCGCGCTGTGGGTGCTGCCCGACGATAAGCTGGTACAGTTGATGATCGGGCTAAGCGGGTTGATCGCCACCTCGATGCTGGTCGTGGGCCATAACTTCGGCCTGCGCCGCCGTATGGGCGCCTGGTAGCGCCCGTCACTATGAGGAATTCCATGCAAACACCTGAATTCGGTTTTGTTTCCGCCATCAAACCCGGGCGCCGTTCTGCGCTGCGGACCCTGGCCGTGACCCTGTTGGCGGCGGCATGGCTGCCTGCGGCGGCGTCGGCGGCGGACCTGCTGGCCACCGTCAAGGCGCGCGGCACGCTGAAGGTGGCGCTGGAGGGCACCTATCCTCCGTTCAATTACAAGGACCAGAAGACGGGCCAACTGGCCGGCTACGACGTCGATGTCGCGCGCCTGCTGGCGGCGAAACTGGGCGTGAAGGTGGAGTTCATCAGCAGCGAATGGGCGGGCATCCTGGCCGGGCTGTCGGCCAATAAATACGACGTGATCATTTCGCAGGTCGGCATCAATCCCAAGCGCGAGCAGGCGTTCGATTTTTCCACCCCGTATATCTACTCGATGCCGCAACTGATCGTGCGCAAGGACGAGAAGGCCGTCTACACGTCGCTGGCCGATCTGAAGGGCAAGAAACTGGGCGTGGGGCAGGGCAGCGTCTACGAGCAACAAGCCAAGGCCGTGCCCGGCATCGACGTGCGCAGCTACGCGGCCGCGCCCGACACCATGTCTGACCTGGCCAGCGGCCGGCTCGACGCCGCGCTCAACGACAGCCTGATGTCGGCCTATCTGCTGAAAATCTCCAGGCTGCCGATCAAGGCGGGCGCCCAGGTCGGCGCGGTCGAGCGCATGGGCATCCCTTTCCACAAGGGCAATCCTGAATTCAAGGCCGCGCTCAACAAGGCGCTGGCCGACGTGGCCGCCGACGGCAGCCTGAAGGCGATTTCGATCAAATGGTTCGGCACTGACGTCAGCAAGGCGCCCTGAGCATGGATTGGCAGGGCGTGCTGGAGCTGCGGGCGCTGCTGGCGGAGGCGGCGCCGGTCATGCTGCGCGGCGCCGGCTACACGGTGATCTTCGCGCTGGCCTCGATGCTGGGCGGGCTGCTGATCGGCTTTCCGGTGGCGGTGCTGCGCATCCTTCCGTACCGGCTGCTGCGCTGGCCGGCCACCGTGTATGTCAGCCTGTTCCGGGGCACGCCGCTGCTGGTGCAGATGTTCGTCATCTACTACGGCCTGCCCAGCGTCGGCATCGAATTCACGCCGGTGACGGCCGGCATCCTGGCGCTGAGCCTGAACGCGGGCGCCTTCCTGTCGGAAAGCCTGCGCGGCGCCATCGGCGCGGTCAGCCGGGGGCAGTGGTCGGCCAGCTACAGCCTCGGGCTCGGTTACTGGACCACCTTGCGCCATGTGGTGTTGCCGCAGGCGCTGAGGATCGCCGTGCCGGCGATGAGCAACACCCTGATCAGCCTGATCAAGGACACCTCGCTGGTGTCGGTCATCACCATGACCGAGCTGATGCTCTCGACCAAGGAAGTGATCGCCACGACGTTCCGGCCGTTGCCGCTGTACCTGGCCGCCGCGCTGATCTACTGGGCGCTCAGCCTGTTGTTTGAGGCGCTGCAACGACGCGCCGAACAACGTTTGAACCGTGCACATCGCTAACTTTCCGTGTTTTCTCGACATCGCCACGCGTAAATGCTAGTCTAGTTCCACACTCCGGGGTCAGGTCCACCATAGATGCACGAGCCCGTGTAGAAATGGTGGACCTGACCCCGGAGTTGGGGTTACGCAAAGGGAGGGTATGGAGAAGCAAACGTCCAGTACCGAGGCGCCGGCGCGCAGGCAGCCGATTTCCGGGGCCGCCTCCCTGGCGCCCTATGAGGCGATGATGGCCACCATCGGCGAGTCCACCGTTGCCGCCGCCGACTTCGCCGAGACCGGGAAGGCCGTCGCCGAGACGTCCTATTTCAACGATATCTATCTGCTGGCTCCGGTCGGCTATTTCGTGCTCGGCTTCGACACCGCCATCCTGCAGATGAACGTGGTCGGCGCCGATTTGCTCGGCTTGTCGCGGAGCAATCCCGAGCAGATCCCCTTCCGCCAGTTCGTCGCGCCCCGCTTTCACGAGGATTTCGACCGCTTCGTGCGGCACGCCCTCAACAGCGTGGTGCCGGAGCAGTGCGATTTGCAGATGGTGCGCGCGCGCAACCAGCAGGGCTTCCCGGTCACCTTGCGCGCCAGCGCCGACGCCAGCGGCCAGGCGCTGCGCGTGGTGGTCGAGCTGGCCGAGGGCAAGACCGCCGCGCTCGAACGCAGCGAGGAGCGCTTCCGCCGCATCGTCCACTGCGCCGAGGAGGGCATATGGGAAATCGACGCCAGCGCCCGCACCAGCTTTGTCAATCCGAAGATGGCGCAAATGCTCGGTTATACGATCGAGGAAATGCTCGACCAGCCGCTGGTGGCCTTCATGGACGACGAGGGCCGCGCCATCCTCGAGCGCAATATCGCGCGGCGCCAGCGCGGCGTGGCCGAGCGCCACGAGTTCAAGTTCCTGCGCAAGGACCGCGCCGAGCTGTGGGTGACCTTGGCGACCAACCCGATCTTCGACGGCGACGGCGGCTACCTGGGCGCGCTGGCGCTGGTGAGCGACATCACGGCCACCCGCGCCTCGACCGAGCTGATCTGGCAGCAGGCCAACTTCGATAGCTTGACCGCGTTGCCCAACCGCCATATGTTCCAGGACCGGCTGCAGCAGGAGGTCAAGAAGGCGCGCCGCGAGGGCGTGCTGTTGGGACTGCTGTTCATCGACCTCGACGGCTTCAAGCAGGTCAACGACACCCTGGGCCACGACCAGGGCGACGTGTTGCTGGTCGAGGCGGCGCGCCGCATCGGCGCCTGCGTGCGCACCTCCGACACGGTGGCGCGGCTCGGCGGTGACGAATTCACCGTGATTCTCACCGGACTGGAACAGATCAGCGCCATCGAGCGCATCACGCAGACCATCCTGGCGCGGCTGAACCGGCCCTTCGCCCTGGGCGTGGCCCATCCGTCGGTGTCGGCCAGCATCGGCATCTCGGTGTTCCCGGCCGACGCCAACTCGCCCGAGGTCTTGCTGCGCAACGCCGACCAGGCCATGTACGCGGCCAAGCAGAGCGGGCGCAACCGCTATAGCTATTTCACGCCGGAACTGCAAAAGGCGGCGCAGGCGCGCCAGCAGGTCACCGTCGACTTGCGCTCGGCGCTGTCGGGCCAGCAGTTCGAGCTGCATTACCAGCCCATCGTCAACCTGCGCAGCGGCCAGATCGAGCGGGCCGAGGCGCTGCTGCGCTGGCGCCATCCGCAGCGCGGCCTGCTGGCGCCGGCCGAGTTCCTGCCGTTCGCCGAATCGGGCGGGCTGATGATGGAGATCGGCGACTGGGTGTTCCGCCAGGCGGCCAGGCAGGCGCGGCTATGGCAGGACGAGCTCGGTTCTGGCTTCCAGGTGGGCATCAACCAGTCGTCGGCGCAGTTCCGCGGCGACACGGCGCTGTATGTGGGCTGGCTCAACTACGCTGCCGAGCTGGGCCTGTCGCCGCGCAGCCTGATCATCGAGATCACCGAGGGCGTGCTGCTCGACGGCGCCGCCCAGGTCGGCGACCGGCTGCGCGAGCTGCGCGAGATGGGTTTGCAGGTGGCGCTGGACAACTTCGGCACCGGTTACTCGTCGCTGGCCCATCTGAAGCATTTCGGCATCGACCTGCTCAAGCTCGACCACAGCTTCATCCAGCACCTGGCCAACGACAGCGGCGACCTGGCCATGTGCGAGGCGCTGATCCTGATGGCCCACAAGCTGGGGCTGAGGGTGGTGGCGGAGGGCGTGGAGACGGTGGCGCAGAGTAATCTGCTGGAGCTGGCCGGCTGCGATTTCGCGCAGGGGTATATCTATGCGCAGCCGATGCCGGCCGAGGCGTTCGGCGCGCTGGCGCGCCAGGGGCTGCCGAGGCTGGATTGATTGCGCAGGGCGGATTGGCGAAGCGTAATCGGTCACGCATGCGTCGGCGGCGGCGCTTGCTTGGCCGATTACGGCGTGCCGCCTAATCCGCCCTACGTGCTTTAGATTGGATCTTGGCGCTCGGGACTATCGCAAGCTCAGCAGCGATACCACGCGCTCGCGGCTGATGCCCGCCAGCGCCGACGTGATCGACAGCAGCGACTGGTAGCCGGGCTGTTTGGCGGTCGTGACGAAATTCTGCGCGACCTGCTCCATGCCGTCGGTGGTGTCGGCCGGCACCGCGTTCTTGACCCGCGCGGCGGCCTGGTTGAGCGCCGTTTGCACCGAGGCGATCGAGCGTTCGACCTGCGACAGCGCCTGCAACACTTGCTGCAGGGTGGTGCGGATCGATTCGACGTCGGCCGTCTGCCAGGAGTCCGGATCGACCACCGGCGCCTGCGCCTCGGCCTTGACGCGGTTGAGCTGCCCGGTCGGGAAGCGCTGGCCGCCGCCCTGCACGGCGATGGCGTCGCGGATATTGCCCCACTGCGATTCGGCGACGCTGAATTCCAGCTGGCCGTCCTCGCCCAGGGTGGTGCGCACGCCGCTCGGCGCCAGCGCGGTGTCGAAGCGCTGGGCGATCTGCTGGTCGGTCAGGCCCGGTTCGAGCACGACCGAACTGAGGTTTTGCCCGCCCAGCGAGATGGCCAGCACCTCGCGCCCGCCGGGACGCAGGTTGGTCAGGTTCATGCCGCGCACGTTGAAGCGCGTGTTGGTGGCCTGGTTGCTGAAATTGAGCTGGGAGTCCAAGGTGCCGCCGGACGCCTGCGAGCGGTTGCGCCAGCTGTTGCTGAACTGGCGCACGCGCGCCTCCAGGGTGCCGTCGGCGCGCTGGCGGTTGGCCAGGCGGGCGCTCAGGTCGGCCTTCAGGTTGCGCAGCTGGGCCGCGCTTTGTTCGAGGAAGTCGAGGGCTTGCTGGGCGCCGGAGATGTCGCCCTGCAGCGGCTGGTCCATATTGCTCAGGCCGCGGCGCAGCGGCGCCGCCGAGGTCGGCGTCGGGTTGACCGGCGTGGCCGTGGCCGCGTTCTCGCCGTTCAGCCCGAGCGCGGTGCCGTCCACCGCGCTGGCATTGCCGGCGCCGCCGGGGACAATGACGGTGGGGGTGGGTTGGGGCGAGATTTGCATACGCTAGGGTAATAACGGGGTTACAGGACGTTGAACAACGACAGGTCGCTGACCTTGGCATAGGCCTTGTACGACGCTTCCAGCGACAAATTATACCCGGACAGCTCCGTGGCGGCCTCGGCGTAATCGAGTTGTCCCAGATCCAGGATGGCGGCCTTGTTCGACAGGCTGACGTTGGCGTGGTTGTCGTCGAGCGTCTTCATCACGTTCTGGGCGCCGCCCAGTTGGGCGATCTTGCCGGCAACGAGCTCGAGCGCGGCCGTGGCGCCGTCCATATTGTCCTTCAGCGTCGCTTGCAGCGTGGGGCTGCCGATGACGAGGGCGGGGTCGGAGAGGGCGGCGATGGTGGCGTCTATCTTCGTCAGCAAGACGTCCAGACCCTTGACGTCGACATTGACGGTCTGCGTGATGCCGTTGCCGATGACGGTCTTTTGCTGGTCCTCGTTGCCCACGTAGGTGTAGGTATCCGGCGGGCCGGCGGTGACCTGGATGGGCTGGGTGTTGGTCAGGGTGCCGGAAAAGATGTAGCGGCCTTCCTGGTCCTTCTGGTTGGCGGTGTAGAGCAGGCTGTCGCGCAGCGACGTCAGGGTGCTGACCATCGACCGCAGGTCGGCCGGCGTGTTGCTGCCGTCGGCCGCCCACACCAGCTGGTCGCTGACCGACGTGATGTCGCGCGTCATGCTGCTCAGGTATTCTTCGTTGCTGGTCAGGCGGATCTTGGTGGCCGCGATGTTCTCGCGGTACTGGCCGACGATGGCTTCCTCGCGCGTCAGGCGCGAGATGCGCACCGCGCCGATCGGGTCGTCCGACGGCACCATGATGCGGCTGCCGGAGGCCATCTGCTCGGTCAGCCTGGAGACCCAGCTTTGGTTTTCCTGCAGGCCACGGTTCATGGTGGCCTGGAATTGACTGGAGGCGATACGCATGACGTTTCCTTAATTGAACATTTGCAGGGTGGCGTCGAACAGGCTGTTCGCCACGGAAATGACCTTCATATTGGCCTGGTACATGTTCTGGTACTCGATGAGGTTGATCGCCTCCTCGTCGCGGTTGACCGCGCTGGTCGATTTCCAGTCGTCCTCGGACTGCTGGCGGATGGTGGTGGCGGTCTTGAGCAAGGCCTGGTTTTGCTGGCTGTCGACGGCCAGCTTGCCGACCACCTGGGTGTCGGCGTCGTTGAGCAGCACGCTGCCCAGGCTGGTCAACACGATAGGCTGGCTCTTGATATCGATCAGCACCTGCAAATTGGCGCTGTTGCCGGGAGTGCCGTCGCTGGAGAAGGCCAGGTCGGCCGCCTTGAAGGTCGGATCGATCCCCAGCAGGCCGGTGGCGCTGGTCGGGTTGAACACGAACAAGTCTTTACCGGGAACGCCGGGGGCGGTCTGGCCGAGGTTGAGCTGGTCGTTGACCATGGTCGACATCTGCTCGGCGATCTCGGAGATCGACGTCTGCAGCGGCATCAGGGTGTTTTTCAGGAAATCGCCCAGGCCGCCCAGTTGGCCGCCGACCTTGGTGTCGTCGAGCTTGAACGTGGTGCCGGCGAACGTCAGGTTCAGGGTTTGCGCGCCGGCCACCGTGTCGAAGCTGAGCTTGGCCGCCATGTCGGTGACCACCAGCGGCTGGCCGGTTTTGAGCGAGACGCTGACGCTGCCGTCGGGATTGTTGAGCACTTCCACCGCCGCCTGCGCCGAGACGGCGTCGATCAGCAGTTCGCGCTGGTCGATCAGGCCAGAGGTGCTGGTGCCGGCCGCGCCGACCTGGATGATCTGCTTGTTCAGCGCGGCGATGCTGGCCAGCGACTCGTTAAGCGAGGGCAACATCGTGGTGCGCTGCTGGTTGACCGAGACCATCTGGGTCGCCGTCAGGTTGTAAATGCTGTTGATCTGCTGCGACATGGAGTCGGCCATCGTGATGACCTGCTGGCGCAGCGGGGTCGAGGTCGGATCGACGGCGGCGGCGTTGAGCGCCTTGAAGAAGTTGTCGACCCCGTAGCTGATGCTCGAGGTCTTGTCGGCCATCACCTTTTCCAGCTGCGTCAGGTAGGGCTGCACTTGCGAACGCTGGCCCAGGTCGGAGTTGGCGCGCCACATCTGCTGCGACTTGTAGGAATCGCTAAAGCGCAGCAGCGCGCCGACCTGCACGCCGTTGCCGGGGCTGTTGACACCCGGGTCGGAGGCGATCGACTGCAACAGCACGCCCTGGCGGGTGTAGCCCTTGGTCTGGAGGTTGGCGACGTTCTGGCTGACGGTGTTGATGGCGGCTTGGGCGGCCAGGGCGCCGGACAGTGCGTTGTAAGAGATGCTCATGGTGCGGGTCTTTCCTGGTGAAGGCCGAAGGAGCGGTCGCTGGCAGCGCCAAAGCTGGCACGAGCGCTCCGTTATCAGTACAAGGCGACAGCTAAGCGGACAGGATTAAGCGATGCACGCATAAAATTTCCATCCGGGAAGTTTTTCCCGGCTCAGGCGGCCGGCGCGGCGCCTTCCAAGGGGGGCGGGGAGGCCGTGGCGGCCGCCGTTTTCGGCGCAGGCTGCACCGCCACCGGGGCCGCTGCCGGCAGCAACTGGCGCAGGATGACGTCGGCCACGCCGAAGGCGCGGCGGCCGGCCATCTGGTCGGCCACCAGGTTGTCGGCCATGTCCAGCATGTCCTGGTTGACCTTGTTTTTGAAGACGCTGTCCTCGGAGGACAGCTCGCGCGTGCCCGAGCGCATCTGGTGCAGCATGTGGCTGATAAAGAAACTTTCGAACTTGACGGCGGCCTCGGTCACCTTGGCGCGGTAGGCCGGATCGACCGTGTCGCCCGGCTGGGCCGCCACCGGCGCCACGTGCACGTCGCTGAGCTTGTCGGCGACGCCGGGCCGCAGCTTGCTGGGGTCGAACGGGGCTTGGATGCTCATGATATTCCTTAGATGACGACCAGTTCGCCTTCGATGGCGCCGGCGTGGTCCAGCGCCTGCAGGATCGCCATGATGTCGTCGGGCGAGGCGCCCAGGCTGTTGATGACGTCGATGATGCCCTGCAGCTTGGCGCCGGCCGGCCAGTTGAACATCTGGCCCGAGCCCTGGTCGACGCTGACCTGCGATTGCGGCGTGGCCACGGTGTTGCCGGCGGCCAGGGCGTTCGGCTGGCTGACCTTGGTGCTTTCGGAGATCACCACCTTGAGCGAGCCGTGGGTGACGGCGGCCGCGCGCACGCGCAAGCCCTCGGCGATGACCACGGTGCCGGTGCGCGAATTGAACACCACTTTCGGGGAATCGTCGCCGACGTCGATCGACAGCGCCTCGAGCTTGGCCATGAAGGCGATGCGCTGGGTCGGGTTGGCCGGGGCCACCACATCGACGCTGGTGGCGTCGCTGGCGGTGGCGATGTCGCCGAAGCGCTTGTTGATCGAATCGACAATATTGATCGCGGTCTGGAAGTGCGGATGGCGCAGCGACAGGCGCACGCTCGGCTTGGTGGCGAAATCGCTGGCGATCTCGCGCTCGATCGCCGCGCCGCTCGGGATGCGGCCGGAGGTCGGGGTGTTGACGGTCACCGACGAGCCGCTCTTGCCCTGGGCGCTGAAGCCGCCGACCACCACGTTGCCCTGGGCCAGCGCGTAGACTTCGTTGTCGGCCGCGCGCAGCGGGGTCAGCAGCAGGGCGCCGCCGCGCAGGCTCTTGGCGTCGCCCATCGACGAGACCACCACGTCGATGTTCTGGCCCTTGCGGTAGCCGGGCGGGAACACCGCCGACACCATCACGGTGGCGACGTTTTTCGACTTGGCGTCGGTGCCGTCGGGCACCTTGACGCCGAACTGCTTGAGCATGTTGATGACGGACTGGCTGGCGAACTTGACCTGGGTCGAGTCGCCGCTGCCGTTCAGGCCCACCACCAGGCCGTAGCCGACCAGCGGATTGTCACGCATGCCTTCGACGGCGACCAGGTTGCGCAGCACTTGCGCGGCCTGGGCCGGCACCGTCGCGGTCAGCGTGAGGCAGAGCGCCAACGGCAGGGCCAGAATACGGTGCAGCTTGCGGAAGTTCATGATGTTCAATCCAAATAGGGTTCTGCTAACAACTTAAAACGGCCGCTGTTAAAACGGCCGCTGTTAAAACGGCATATATGGGCCGGTGAAGAAGCGCGACAGCCAGCCGGCCGATTGCGTATCGGCCAGCGTGCCCTGCGCCGAGTAGGCGATGCGGGCGTTGGCGATGCGCAGCGACGACACCTGGTTGTCGGCGTCGATGTCGGCGGCGCGCAGGTAGCCGCGCAGGCGGACGAATTCCTCGCCCTGGTTCAGGGTCAGCGTTTTTTCGCCGGACACGCGCAGCAGCCCGTTCGGCAGTACTTCCTGCACGATCACCGTGATGGCGCCGGTCAAAGCGTTCTGCTGGGTGCTGGTGGCGTCGCCGGCGAAGTTGCTCGACGAGCCCAGGCCGATGGACGCCTTGGGGAACACCTTGCCCAGCAGGCTGGGGGCGTTGATGTTGTTGTCCGAATCCTTGGAATAGCTGGTGCCGGCGCGTTTGCTGGCCTGCGTGGTTTCTTGCAGACTCACGGTGACGACGTCGCCGACGCGGAAGGCGCGGCTGTCGGAGGTCAGCGACAGGCCCAGGTCGGGACTGTAGACGCCGCCCGAGCTGCCCTTTGGCCCCACCACGCGCGAGATCGTCGGCGCGTCGTCGGACGGACCCGGGCGCACCGGCGGCGGTTGGATCGCGGCACACCCGGCCAGCAGCGAGGCCGCGACCGCCAGTGCCAGGGTGTGCAATGCGGCTTTCATCAGCGTGCCGCCTGCGCCAGGTATTGCAGCATATTGTCGGCGGCCGACAGCACCTTGGTGTTCATCTCGTAGGTGCGCTGGGCGGCGATCATGTCGACCATTTCCTCGACCACTTGCACGTTCGAGCCTTCCAGGGTGCCTTGCTTGAGCTTGCCCCACTGGGCGGTGCCCGGCGCGCCCTCGGTCGGCGTGCCGCTCGAGGCGGTTTCGGCGAACAGGTTCTCGCCCAGCGCCATCAGGCCGGTCGGGTTGATGAAACTGGTCAGGGTCAACTGGCCCAGCTGGCTCGGGGTGGCGGTGCCGGCGATGGTGGCCGAGACGGTGCCGTCCTCGCCGATCGTCAGCGCGGTGGCGTTCGGTGGCACGGTGATCTGTGGAATCAGCGGCAGGCCGTGGGCGTTGACAAGGATGCCGTTGGCGTCGACCTGCAACTGGCCGGCGCGGGTGTAGGCGGTCTCGCCGTTGGGCTGGCGCACGGCCATGAAACCGTTGCCCATGACGGCGACGTCGAGGTCGCGGCCGGTGGTTTGTAGGCTGCCGTTGGTGAACACTTTTTGCGTGCCGACCATGTGCACGCCGTTACCGAGCTGCACGCCCGACGGCGCCAGCGTGTTGTTGTCGGCCACTTGCGCGCCCGGCTGCTGTTCGATCGAGTAGAACAGGTCCTCGAACACCACGCGGTCGCGCTTGAAGCCGACGGTGTTGGCGTTGGCGAGGTTGTTGGCGATGGCTTGCAGTTTCTGGTCTTGCGCTTGCACGCCGGTCTTGCTGATCCACATTGCTGGATTCATGAATTGCTCCTGTTAATGGTCTCTGGATCAGCTTAGCCGCTGATCAGGCGGTTACCGGTTTCGGCCATCGCGTCGCTGGCCTTGAATAATTTCATCTGGATTTCGAACGTGCGGTTCAGGCTCATGGTGGCGACCATCTCCTCCACTGCCGAGACGTTGCTGCCCTCGAGGTGGCCGGCGCGGATCACGACGGTCGGATCGGTGGCCAGCGGCACGCCGTCGCGGGCGATCAGCAGGCCAGCTTCGTTCTTGGTCAGCTCGGACGCCTCGGCCTTGACCAGGCGCAGCTTGTCGACCGTTTGCATGGTCGTCGTGCCCGGGTTCTGGATCGAGATGGTGCCGTCGGTGCCGATGTCGATCTTGCTGTATTCGGGCAGGGTGATCGGACCGCCTTCGCCCAGCACCACGTTGCCGTTGATGCGCAGCGTGCCGTTCTCGTCGAGCGCCATGTTGCCGGCGCGGGTGTAGGCCTCGCCGGTCGGACCGTCGACGGCCAGGAATCCGGCGCCGGAGACGGCCACGTCGAGCTCGCGGCCGGTGGCCTTGAGCGTGCCCTGGCGGGTCGACACCGAGTTCGCCTGCAACTGCGACATATGGCGGTCGTCGTAGCCGTAGCCTTGCACGGTTTGCGCCGTCGCCAGCTCCATATTGGCGCGGAAGCCGCCGGTGTCGATGTTGGCCAGGTTGTTGGCCCGCACCTGTTGTCCGCGCAGGGCCCGTTCGGCCCCGCTTACCGCTGTGTAAAGCAACGCGTCCATGGCTTAGTCGTTCCTTAGATCGCTTGCATCAGCGATTGCAGCATCGTGCTCTCGGTCTGGATGACCTTCGAGTTCGCCTGGTAGTTGCGCTGCGAGGTCATCAGGCCGACCAGTTCGGACGTGATGTCGACGTTGGACTGTTCCAGCGACGAGGTGTTGATGTTGCCGCCCTGGCCCACGCCCGGGGCGTTGACCAGTGGCGTGCCGGAGTTGACCGACTCGATCCAGCTGGTGCCGTCGATGGCCTGCAGCGAGCCCTCGTCCGGGAAGGTGGCGATCGCCAGGCGGCCGACGGCTTGCTTCTGGCCGTTGTTGTAGCTGGCGATGACGGAACCGTCGGTGGCCAGCGCGATGCCGGTGAAGGTGCCGGCCGCATAGCCGTCGGCGGCGTTGGTGCTGGTGGTGGCTTCGCCGGCGAAGCCGGTGGTGCCGGTGTAGTCGATCTCCAGCGGGTTGTAGTTGCCGCCGTTGGGGGCGGCGCCCGCCAGGGCCACCGTGAACTTGCCGGTGGCCGGAGCGGTCATCTGGCCGGTGGTGGCGTCGAACGTCAGCGTGGCGGTGGCGCCCACGCTGACGCCGTCGAGCACGTAGTGGACGCTGATGGAGTTGGCGGCCGCGTCCTGCGCGAAATATTGTGTCAGTGTGTGCTTGCCACCCAGGGTGTCGTAGATCACCGAGGCCTTGGACATGTTGAAGGTCGTCGGGTCGGGCGGCGCGGCGACGGTGGCCGGCACCCAGGCGGCCGGCTGGGTCCAGTCGGCCGACATATTGCCGACGTAATCCATGTTTTTCGACACCACCGCCGGGATCGAGCCGGTCGGGATCGGCACGTCGCCCAGCGCGCCCAGGGTCGTCGTGCCTTGCTTGATCGGATAGCCCTGCACCTTGCGGCCGGTGGCGTCGACCAGGAAGCCGTCCTTGGAGGCGTCGAAGATGCCGACGCGGGTGTATTCGGTCTGGCCGGTGTTCTGGTCCTTGGTGACGAAGAAGCCGCGGCCGTTGATCGAGGCGTCGAGCGCGCGGCCGGTGTTGAGCACGCCGCCCTGTTTGCTGATGCTCTGCGTGGTCGAACCGATCATCACGCCGGTCTGGACGTCGCCCGAGACCAGCGACGCGAAGTTGGCGCGCGACGACTTGTAGCCGTAGGTGCCGGCGTTGGCGATGTTCTGGCTGGTGCTGTTCAGCGATTCGTTGATGGCCTGGATGCCAGACAATGCGATATCGAAACTCATGATGGAGTCCTTCCTAAGTAAAGATTATTGAATGGCTGAGGCGGATTTGCCGTTGAAGGCGGTAATCGAGGTCGGCGCGATTTCGCCGATGTTGCTGACGTTGAGCACCACGCCGCCGGCGGCCGACAGGCGCACGCTGTTGAGGCGGCCCTGGACGTCGACCGGCGGGGCTTCCTTGGAACTGGTCTCGACCGACAGCTTGTAGGTGCCGGCGGGGATCTTCAGCCCGGCCGTGTCGATCGTGAACGGCACCGTGCCGGCCGCCTGCGTGCCCAGCTTGACCGTGTATTTCGTGCCGTCGTCGCCGGTCAGCACGACGCTGGTGGCGGTGCTCGAGGCGGCGAGGGTGGTCTGGCCGCTGATGGCCGTTTTGCCATCGATCTTGACGGTGCTGGATTCGGCCATGACATCGGAGCCGACCTGGGCGCCCAGCGAGATCACCTGCATGCTTTGCAGCACGCTGGAGTTGGCGCTGGTGAGCTGCGACAGGTTCTGCAAGGCCTCGGTCTGTGACAGCTGCGTCAGCTGCTGGACGAACTGCGACGGATCGGTCGGCGACAGCGGATCCTGGTTCTGGATCTGCGCCACCAGCAATTTGGTGAACATGTCCGACGAGGCGCTGGCGGCGTTGCCGGTCACGCTGGTGCCGCCGTTGCCGGCGCTGGCGCTGCTGTTGTTGAGTAGACTGACTGCCATGGCTTAACCTTCAGCGAGTTTGAGGAGGGATTGCTGCATGCCGCGGATGCGGCCCAGGACTTCGACATTGGTTTCGAAGGCGCGCGAGGCCGACATCATGTCGGCCATCTCCGCCACTTCGTTGACGTTGGGGTAGAACACCATGCCTTCTGCGTTGGCCATCGGGTGGCCCGGCTCGTAGACCTTGCGCAGCGGCTCGGCCGACTCGACCACGTCGAGCACCTGTACCTTGCCGCCGGCCTGCATGTCGCCGTCGAAGCTGTCGCTCATGACGGCCGAGAACACCGGCTTGCGGGCGCGGTAGGTGTCGGCTTCGTTGCCGTTGACCGAATCGGCGTTGGCCAGGTTGCTGGCGATGGTATTGAGGCGCACGCTCTGGGCCGACATGGCCGATCCTGCGATCTCGGAAATATTCTTAAAGGACATGTGTTACTCCGTGGTTGATGCGGGCGATGGTGCGGGCGATGGTGCGGTCCACTGCGGCGGCCTGCACGGCATGCTCACTGGCCATTGATGGCCTTGGCGAGACCGCGCAGACGCATCGTCACGAAGGTCAGGCTGGTCTGGAAGTCGGAGGCGTTCTGCGAGAACGCGGCCTGCTCGACGCCGATCTCGACGGTGTTACCGTCGCGGGTCGGGTGGAAGGGGACGCGGTACATGGAGGCGGCATCCTCGTCGCCGCCGATGTCGCCGGCCGCCTCGGCCTGGGTGTTGGCCAGGGTGGCGGCGAAATCCATGTCGCGCGCCTGGAAGCCCGGCGTGTTCTCGTTGGCCAGGTTGGTGGCCAGGATGCGGGTGCGTTCGGCGCGCAGCTGGAGCGCGTCGGCGTGGACCCCTGCCGCTTCTTTGAAGTTGATGCCCATAGTCTTCCCCTGTCCAAATTCAAGCTGCGTTGCTAAAAAACGGTGTTGCATCAATGCAAAACGTTAGCGCCAATGTAAAATGACGGCACAGCGGTTTAACTACCATCGCTCTCCGCATCATAGTAGAGGTATTGCCCATGTTCAACAAAAGTATTGTAACCGGTTTAGGTGGAATGTTGCTGATTAGCACAACTTTTTTTAACACTTATGCCGCCGCTAGCCCCACAAACGCCGAACAGGTGCCGCTTTTGGTCGAGGCGGCGGCGCGTCAATATGTGTTGCGCTGGGCAGACAGTAGCGGTTTGATAGAGCCTAAATTCGAGTTGAATGTGTTGCGCGGCAGCCGTCCGCTGGCCGCCTGCGGGCAGGCCGTGACGGTCGAGGCGGTCGATACGCGCACGCCGGGCCGCATGAAGTTCGCGGCCACCTGCACCGCCGGCGCGGGCGCGCCCGGCTGGCGCTACGAGTTCGTGGTGCGGGCGCAGGTGTCGGCGCGCATCGCCATCGCGGCTAACGACGTGCCGGCCGGAAAAGTTATAGCGGATGAAGACGTGTTGCTTGAACGTCACGACATCTCCAACATCGCCGATCCCGTGTCCGATCCGCAGGACGTGGTGGGCATGAGCGGCAAGCGCGCCTTGCGCGGCGGCGAGGTGCTGCGCATGGCGCTGCTGGCCTCGCCGACCCTGGTCAAGCGGGGGGAGGCGGTGCGCATCGTCGCGCGCAACGAACAGGTGGAGGTGAGCATGGCCGGCGAGGCGCTCGACGCCGGCGCGCGCGGTTCGCTGGTGCGGGTGCGCAACGCCAGCGGCACCATCATCCGCGCCAGGGTGACCGGCGCCGGCACGGTGCAGCCGGCCGACATGCCGGTGACGATCAAGCCGTAGCGAGGTTCTGAACAGCTTGCTTACGCACGTTACAAAGGGTAACAGCTTCATCCCCGGGCGATTGTTAATCTAGTTCCATACTTTTAGCATGGAAGGATGTCTATCATGGGTGTGCCGACGAAAAATATGAGGGCCGTGGTGTCGTCCACGCTGGTGCTGGGCCTGCTGGCTCTTGCCGGATGTAACAAACCTTCCGATCCCGCGCAGCCGAAGACGGCGGACGCGCTCGCCAGCGCGCAAGCGGCCCCCTATACGCCGCCGACGGCCGATCAACTGTCGCAGATGGTCGCGCCGATCGCGCTGTTTCCTGACAAGCTGGTAGGCCAGGTGCTGGCCGGGGCCACCTACCCGGAGCAGATTTCCGCCGCCAACCAGTGGCTGGGGCAAAATCCGTCCCTGAAGGGCGACGCGCTGCAGAGCGCCGAAGCCGCACAGCCGTGGGACGTCAGCGTCAAAGCGCTGACCACCTTCCCGAGCGTGCTGAACCAGATGGCGGCCAACATCCAGTGGACCACGGCGCTGGGCGAGGCCTATGTGAACGACCCCAACGATGTGATGAACGCGATCCAGGCCATGCGCTTGCGCGCGCAGCAGGCCGGCAACCTGAAAAGCTCGCCGCATCTCCGGGTATCGACCACCGTGCGCGCGGCGCCGCCGCCGAATTACATCGAGCAATCGCCGTCGGAACCGGTGGTGTACTCGGGGCCGGCGGTGATACCTCCGCCGCCGCAGACCATCGTCATCGAGCCGGCCGAGCCCGATGTCGTGTACGTCCCGCGCTACGATCCGGCAGTCGTCTATGGCGCGCCGGTGCCGGTTTACCAGACTTACCGCGAACCGGCCTACGCCAGCGAAAACCTGGTCAGCACCGGTGTGATCTCGTTCGGCGTGGGCGTGCTGGTGGGCGCGGCCATCAGCCATCACCATGACTGGGGATGGAACGCGTGGGACGTCAACTGGGGCGCGCCGCGCCCCGGCTACGACGGCGGCTGGCGCCGGCCCGCCGTGGTGTATAACAACTCGACCTATGTCTCGAAATCGGTCACCGTCGTCAACCATATCAATAACGTCAATGTGGTGAACAACTACAGCAACAACGTTAACAATAACTACCGAACCAACAATAACGTCGTCGATCGTACCCAGAACTTCGCGATACGCAACGCTGCGCAGCCGGGTACCGCGGCTTCCAGCGCGGCCCGGACCCAGCCGAATTTTGCACCGATGGGCGCCGCGCTGGCTGCCCGTCCGGCACAGCGGCCCGTTGGGCCGATGACCGTGCCACATTTCACCGCCCGCGACGCGGTGCCGGGCGCGCGTCCGTCATTCGCCCCGCCGGCGATGCACGCTGCGGTGGCACCCCACGTGAACGCGTTCGCGCCGCCGCACGCCGCGCCGGTTGCGCCGGTTGCGCAGCACGGGCATGCCGAACCCGGGCGTGACAGGGCGATGCCTATGCAACAACGCGGCGGCGCCGATGTGCACATGCCGTCCGCCCAATACGCCGAGGCCGCCTTGCCGCCGGTCCGCCACGCCGAGGCGGCGATGCCACCGGTCCGGCACGCCGAAGCGGCGATGCCAACGGTCCGGCACGCCGAGGTCCCCACGCGACCCGCCCAGCGCCCCGAGGCCTTCATGCCGCACGGGACGGTGGCTAGCCATGACGTCGACGGTCTCGACCGGTCGCATGCCCATGCCGTGCGCCAGGATATGCTCGCCATGCACAGCGAGCGTCCCCATGCCGCCCCGCCTGCGCCGGTCAAGTACGCGGTGGTCAAGCACGAGGACGCCAACCATCATCACGACAAGCACAACGGGCAGGAACGTCACGGCTAGCGCGCCGCCTGACACCTGGAACGCGAAAAAGCCAACCCCGCGGGGTTGGCTTTTCGTTGCGCGGGGCGGCGACGCGGCCTAGGGCTTGGAGTCGGGCGCCGCGCTGGCGCCGCGCTGGACCTGGGCCGCCAGCTTGCTCAGCTTGTCGGCGTAGGCGGGGTCGGTGGCGTAGCCGCCGCGCGCCAGGCCGGTGGCGAAGGCGCGGGCGTCGTTGCCGGTGTTGAGCGCGGCCTGGTAGCGCGGATTGCTCGACAGCAGGTCGGCGTAGTCGCGGAAGGCGCTGGCGGTGTCCGGATAGCTGCGGAAACGCTCGGTCTTCTTCAACATCGCGCCCTGTTCGTATTCGGTGGTGGTGGCCGCCGCGACGGCGCCTTGCCAGTTGCCGCCGGCCTTGATGCCGAACAGGTTGTTGGTGTCGGCGCCGCCCTTGCGCAGCGGTTGCTGGCCCCAGCCCGATTCGAGCGCGGCGTGGGCCGCCACCACGTCCGGCGAGACGCCCAGCTTGTTGCCGGTCTCTTCGGCCCATGGCTTGATGGAGGCCAGGAATTGTTTTTGGAGGTCGCTGTCGATGCCGCCCGCGTTTGCCCCCGAGTTTGCCCCGTCAATGGCGCCGGTCGAGCGCTGCAACGCCATCGCCTGCAGGCTCATCGCCTGGGAGGCCGACGGCGAGGGCGCCGCATCGCCGAAACCGCCGCCGCCGTGGCTGATGAAGGTGGCGACATCCTGCTGCACCTGGCGGAAGGTCGAGGCGAAGTTGCCGGACGACGAGGAGGACGCAAAAGCGCCAACAGCCGCGACGGGGCGGCTGGAGGCCATGTTCGATACGGTGGCGGCGGTCGGGGCCGTCGCGGGCATAGGGTTAAGCTGGCGCATAAAGTTGGTCCTCGCCATGCAGCACGCGCTGCATGATGCTGTGCTGTTCTAACAGCAAGTCGCTATTGCGCTTGCTGAGACGCTTGCATTCAACCACCATGGTTTCCAGCGTCTTCCAGTCGGACTCTATTTTCTCCCGGGCAGCATTTTTCAGCAAGGCAAATGCCCGGGCCATGTTGGCAGTTGGACCAAGTAAACGTTGCGCGAGCGCAACGCGTTCCGCGCGGCGCGCCTGCAAGGTGTCGACCAGGGCCGAAATGGCCTCGGCCACCTCGCCCAGTTCTTTTGCCTTGTGGCGCAGGGCGGCGTGGAATTGCTGCTCCAGCAACTCCTGCAGTGCGGGGTAGCCCCGCAAATCGTCGGCGATGCCCGCCAGCAGCGCGCGCATCGCGTCCTGGCGCGTCATGGCGGCGATGTTACGTGCGCTGTCGCTCGCATCGCTCACCTCATTGCTCACTTCTCGCTCCCGTGGAAGCGCTGGATCAGGCCGGCGAGCTTGGCCGGGTCGAACGGCAGTTCTCCCTTGGCCAGCGCGTCGCGCAGCATGTCGACCTTTTCCTGGTCGATTTCTGGCATGTCGCGCATCGCCTGCAGCGCCGGCTGCATGACGGCCGACTGCAACGGCGCGGCGGCCGGCGCCGGCGCGGCGGCCTCGCCGGCGTCGACCGGCGCGGCGTCGGCTACGCGCTGGACGGTCATGCCGTCCGGGGTGGAGGTCGTGATTCTCATACGTGTGCCTCTGCTTGGCTTGGTTTCCATACGATATCTTTAATGTTACCGCTTAATTGTTACCGGTGTTGTTACCGTTGCGGCGCGGATCTGGCGGCGGTGGCTGGCGCGGAGCGGCGCCGCCGCCCAGCGAGTTGCGCAATTTTTCCAGCAGGCTGCGGTCGGGCAGGGCGGTGTCGATGTCCTCGGTCAGCGGCATCGAGTTGTCCGGCATGCCGAACATGGCGGCGATGGTCTTGGCCTGCGCGGTCGTCAAGATCAGCAGTTCGATGCGGCGGTTGACGCCGGCGTCGGCGCGCTTGGTGTCGAGCGGCGCGCGGTCGGCCATGCCCACCACCTGCAGCACCGATTCCGGATTCATGGTGCCGGCCAGCAGCTGCGAGCGGGCCGACATGGCGCGGTTCGACGACAAGGTCCAGTTCGAGAAGGCGGCGTAGCTGGTGTCGGCGTATTGCAGCGAATCGGTGTGGCCGACGATCAGCATCTGGTTTTCCATCTTCTTGAACAGCGGCCCCATCTTGCGCAACAGCGCGCGGAACTTGTCGGTCGGCACGGCGCTGCCGCGCACGAACATGCCCTGGCGGTCGGTGTCGTGCAGCATCACGCGCAGGCCGTAGGGCGTGATGATGGCCTCCAGGTTGGCTGTCAGGCCGAACTCGGCGCTCATCTTGGTCAGCGCCTTCGACAGCGCGGCCAAATCGGCGGGCGACTCGTACTTGACCTTGGCCGGGGTGATGACCGGCTCCGGGTCGGGCTCGCCCTGGGCGTTTTTCTTCTCGCCCGGGTCGTCGCTGGTGCCGAAGTGCGGCATCGGATAACGGTCGATCAGGCTGCCGCGCGGGCCGCCGACCTGCTGCGGCATGACGCCCTTGCCCTGGTCGGTCTTGGCGCCGTCGGCCTCGGTCAGGATTTGTTCGAGCGACTCGGTGTTGCGGGCGGCCATCAGCCATAGCACCAGGAACAGGCACATCAACGCCAGGCAGAAGTCGGCGAAGGCCACCTTCCAGGCGCCGCCGTGGTCGTCGTGTTTGTGCTTGCCGCCACCGCGCTTGACGATGGTCTGGTCATGCCCCTTGTCATGCGGCTTTAGCACCACGGCCTCCACGACGTGAGCTGTCATCGGCTGGTTCGCTGTCGCGGCCTTCCAGGTCGTTGATCCAGCGTTCGAGCTGGGCGAAGCTCGGCTTGATGTTGAGCGGCACCAGGCGGCGGCCCGAGTCGATCGCCAGCAGGGCCGGCTTGCCGGCCACGTGGGTCACCAGCACCACCTTGACGGTTTCCTTGTTGGACGCTTCCTGGTTGACCAGCTGCTTCATCATGTTGCACAGCGGATCGATCAGGCCGTAGCAGAAGAAAATACCGATGAAGGTGCCGACCATGGCGGCGCCGACGTTTTCGGCGATTTCGCCCGAGGTGGCGCCCTGGCTGACGGTGCTCATGGTGATCACGATGCCCAGCACGGCGGCCAGAATGCCGAAGCCCGGCATCGCCTCGCCGATCTTGCCGAGCGATTTGGCCGGTTGCTCGAGCTCGGTGTGCAGCGCTTCCAGTTCCTGGTCCAGCACGCCCTCCAGTTCGTGGGCGTTGATCTTGCCCATGGCCATCAAGCGGAAGTTGTCGACGATGAAGGCCAGCAGTTTCGGTTCTTCCAGCACGCGCGGGTAGCGCTGGAACAGCGGGCTGTCCTTGGGGGCCTCGACGTGGGCGTCGAGCGCCTTGAGGCCGCCGGCGGCCAGTTGCAGCAGTTCATACATCAGCAGCAGCAACTGGCGCTGGAATTCGGAGTCGTACTTCTTGCGCGTGATGATCTTCTTGATCTGGGTCATCAGCTCCTTGAGCACGTGGGGCGGGTTGCCCAGCACCAGCGCGCCGAGGCCGGCGCCGCCGATGACGACCAGCTCGACCGGGTGCCAGATCTGGTGGAAGGTTCCGCCCATCAGGGCAAAGCCGCCGAAGACGCTGCCTAAAACGATGAGGATGCCGACTAGTTGCTGCATGTTGATTCGCCTTTCCGCGTCATTGACTATTCTTACCGTGCTCGCTGAACTATTCAGGCTTGCAGTACGGCTTTCATTTTGCCCAGCGCCGCCTTGTTGAGTTGACAGACGCGGGCGTCGGTCAGGTCCAGCACGGCGGCGATTTCCTTGTAGCTGAGCTCAAATTCGTAATACATTTGCACCACCCGCTGCTCGCGCTCGTCGAGTCCGCGCAGCGCCTGCTCCAGGCTGCGGCGCACCATCAGCTGGTCCTCCGGGCTGGGCGCGCTCTCGTTGCTGACGCTGTCCTGCAGGATCTCGTCGAAACTGGCGATCAGCTCGGCGTTCTCGTCGAGCTGGTAGGCCTGGTAGGCCTCGGCCGTCAGGCCCAGGCCGGTGGTGATCTCCTGCTCGCTGGGCTCGCGGCCGAGCTTGCGGGTCAGCGCGCGCACCGCGTCGCGCAGCTTGTGGCTTTGCTGGCGCACCGCGCGCGGGCGCCAGTCCTGGCGCCGCAGTTCATCCAGGATGGCGCCGCGGATGCGCAGGCTGGCGTAGCTGCCGAACCCGCCGTCGGGCTCGCCGTAACGGCGCAGCGCCTCCAGCAGGCCCATCAGGCCGATCTGTTCCATGTCGTCGCGGTCGATGGCGCCGGCGACCTGCGAATTGAGCTGGCGCACGATGCGCTTGACCAGCGGCGCATAGGCGAGCAGATACTTTTGCTCGTCGGCCGCACTGTGCATGACCGGCGCCTTGCCGTCTTCACTGTAGCCTTCGGCATAAGTTTCCGCGTACTGCTCTGTGTAGGCCATGCCCGCTCCACTCGTGTTCATGCCCGGTCCGGCTTACTCGATGATGAGCTTGCCGATCATGACCTCGGAAAATGGTTTTTCCCGGCCTTCCTGCTCGTACGTGTCGTCGAAGGCCTTGTTCAACTCGGCCGCGAACTGGTCGATCGTCATCACCTGCGCGGTCGCCATCGGCAAATTCGACAGCGTGCGCACGGCCACGCTGCGCAGCATCGGCAAGTGCTCCTTGGCTTCCTTCTCCTGCTTGGCGTTGGTGGTGATCACCAGGTCGGCCGACATGTAGTGGGCCGAGGTGTCGGTGGGCACCCGCTTGAGCATGATGATGACCTTGTCGACAGTCAGGTACTTCGGCGGCGCTTCATCCTTCTTCTCTTCCTTCTTGGCCTTCTTGGCCTTGGCGTCCTTGCCACCTTTGGCGTCGTGTTCCTCGGCCGCTGCCGCGTCGCCCTTGGACATGTACCACACCGCGCCGCCGGCGACGGCGGCGCCGACCACCGCCACCAGGGCGAACGCGACAATCATTTTCATATTCTTCATCTACTGATTACTCCTGCTCGGACGTCATGGCAAAGAGGGAGGCGGCGCCGTCCTCGGACAGCGCGCGGCCCGGCGTGCGGGCATCGTCCTGCTCGCGCTGCTGGCCGTTGCGCCCGCCGCTGTCGGCCTGGGCCTGCGATTGCGCGCGGCTCGACGACACCGTCACGGCGACGTCGCTGAACTGGCGGGTGGACAAATCCTGGCGCACGCTGTCGCCGATGGCGTTGAGCTGGCGCAGCACTTCGCCGTTGTTGGCCGACAGGTTCACCTGCAGCGCGCCGGCGCTGTGACGGATCGAGATCTCGATGCTGCCCATGTTGGGCGGTTCCAGGCGGATCACCGCGTGGTCGTTGTTGCGCTGGAGGTTGAGTTGCAGGCGGTCGCCCAGCGCCTGGCGCAGCGGCTGTTGCCACTGCTCCGGCGTACCGGCGAGCTTGACGGTGGCGCCCGATGCGGACGGCGCGGCGGGCGCGCCCGCCGTCAAACCGGCGGTGGCGGTGGCGGCGGCCGGCGCGGCGGCGGTGGCGCGGTTCTCGTCCTTGGCCACGGTGGCGGTGGCTGGCGGCGCGGCGCCGGTGCTGGCGGGCTGGCCGGCGGCCGC
>CAUPJZ010000047.1:0-40778 GCA_963511605.1 uncultured Duganella sp.
GCTCATGATTTACGATTCACGCTTCCTTCCCACGGTCAGTTGCCCTTCCGCAGTTGCGCTTCACTTCGTTCACTGTGGTCAGCTCACGGCGGGACTTTCACCCACAGGAGCGCGCCCATGCTGGGCGCACATAAAAAAAGGACCGCGAAGTTGCCTTCTACGGTCCTTTCTTGTGCCGGCCTGCCGAAGCTTACTCGGCGGTCGCGGCGGCCTTCTTCGGCGCGGCTTTTTTGGCCGGCGCTTTCTTCGCAGCCGCTTTCTTGGCCGGCGCGGCCTTGGCGGCGGCGGCCTTCTTGGCCGGCGCCTTCTTGGCCGGTGCCGCCTCGGCCGCCGCGCCGTCGGCGCCCTCGTCCGCTACCGCTGCCGCTTTGTCAGCCGCGGCCTTGCCCTTGGCCGGCGCCTTGGCCTTGCGCTCCTCGAACTCGAAGCTGATCTTGTTGTCCTTGCCCTTGACCAGGAAGGCCTTGAACGGACGGCGCGTGCGCTGCGAGACAAAGCCCGGCAACAGATCGGTCTTGCCTTCGTTGATCAGCTTGGACATCTGCTCGGGCAAGATCTCCTGCTGCAGAATGATGCGGCCGCTGCGGAAGTCGCACGTCTTCGGCTTGGCGACGCTGTTTTCGCACACGTACGCCAGGCCCATTTCGTACACGCCGCCGGCGCACTTCGGACAAGGTCCCAGCGGGGTCTGGCCGGTGAAGTCGACCGCTTCCGCGTCCTCCGAATCGTCGTTCTGGCCGAAGTCGAACTCCAGCTTGAAGTTCTTGATCTCCTCGTCGCGCACGATGCGCAGGATGGCCGCGAACGGACGTCCCATCTTCGAGCGGAAACCTTGCAGCGGACCGATGGTGCGTTCCTTGAGCAACTGTTCCACTTCCTCGATCTCGAACTGGCGGCTGCCCGGCGTCTTGCTCATCGAGAAATCGCACTTGGTGCAGGCGAATCGGCGATAGTTCTCTTTGACCACGCTGCCGCAGTTCGGGCACGGCGTCGTCAACGTCGCGTAATCACCGGGGATCGTGTCGTTGTTGTATTCCTTGGCGCGCTTGACGATGATCTGCGTCATCTGGGCGATTTCGCGCATGAATTCCTCGCGCGAGATCTTGCCCTTCTCCATCTGCGACAGCTTGTATTCCCATTCGCCGGTCAGTTCCGGCGCGGTCAGCTCGTTGACGCCCAGGCCGCGCAGCAACGTCATCAGCTGCGACGCTTTGGCGGTCGGCATCAGTTCTCGGCCTTCGCGCAACAGATAGCGCTCGGTCAGCAAGCCTTCGATGGTGGCGGCGCGCGTCGCCGGCGTGCCCAGGCCCTTGCCGGCCATGGCGTCGCGCAACTCGTCGTCCTCGACCAGCTTGCCGGCGCCTTCCATGGCCGACAGCAACGTCGCCTCGGTGTAGCGCGCCGGCGGCTTGGTGACCAGGCCGTTGGCGTTGACCTTGTCGGTGAGCACCTTCTCGCCCTTGGCGACCGGCACCAGATTGCCGTTGGCGTTGCCTTCCTTGTCGTCGTCGGTCGACGCTTCCTTGCCGTAGATCGCCAGCCAGCCCGGGTTGGTCATGACCTTGCCCTCGGTTTTGAACTGATGGCCGGACACTTCCGTGTAGCGGGTGGTGACCTGGAACTCGGCGGGCGGGAAGAACACGGCCATGAAGCGGCGCGTGACCAGGTCGTACAGCTTCTGTTCCGGCTCGGACAGGTTCTTCGGCGCGATCGTGGTCGGGATGATCGCGAAGTGATCCGAAATCTTGGTGTTGTCGAAGATACGCTTGTTCGGTTTGACCCAGCCCTTGTCGAGGATCTGCTTGGCGAACTGGTGGTAGTTCGGGTTTTCCTTGACCACTTCCAGCGCCTGCTGCACGGTCGGCATGTAGTCTTCCGGCAGGTGGCGCGAATCGGTACGCGGGTAGGTCAGCACTTTGTGCTTTTCGTACAGCGCCTGGGCCAGGCCCAAGGTGTTCTTGGCCGAGAAGCCGAAGCGCGAGTTGGCTTCGCGCTGCAGGCTGGTCAGGTCGAACAGCGCCGGCGCCATCGACGTGGTCGGCTTGGCTTCCTCGGTGACGATGCCCTGCTTGCCGCGGCAGGCCATGGCGATCGAATCGGCGGCGGCCTTGCTCCACAGGCGCTCGGCGCGCTTCTCCGGATCGGTCTCGTCCTTCTTGAACTTGGTGTCGAGCCAGCGGCCTTCATAGACACCGGCGGCGCACACGAACTCGGCGCGCACTTCCCAGAAGTCGCGGGCGACGAATTTCTTGATCTTCTCTTCGCGCTCGACCACGATCGACAGGGTCGGCGTCTGCACGCGGCCCACGGTGGTCAGGTAGAAGCCGCCCTCTTTCGAGTTGAACGCGGTCATGGCGCGGGTGCCGTTGATGCCGATCAGCCAGTCCGCTTCCGAGCGGCAGCGCGCGGCGTCGGCCAGCGGCAGCATTTCCTCGTCGGTGCGCAGATGGGTGAAGCCTTCGCGGATCGCGCCCGGCGTCATCGATTGCAGCCACAGGCGCTTGACCGGTTGCTTGGCCTTGGCGTTCTGGGCGATCAAACGGAAGATCAGCTCCCCTTCGCGGCCCGCGTCGCATGCGTTGATGAGGGTGGTGACGTCTTTACGCTTGATCAGCTTGTTCAGCACCTTGAGGCGCGCCTCGGTCTTGGCGATCGGATTGAGCGCGAAGTACGGCGGGATCATCGGCAGGTGCGCGAAGCTCCATTTACCGCGTTTGACGTCGTGCTCTTCGGGCACGGCGATTTCCAGCAGGTGGCCGACGGCGGAGGACAGCACGTACTCGTCGGATTCAAAGTACTCATCGTGCTTGGTGAAGCCGCCAAGCGTCTTCGCGATGTCGTTCGCGACAGAAGGCTTCTCGGCGATGATGAGGGTTTTCGTCATATTTCGTATCTCGTTTTTAACACTTGGGGTGGGTACAGCATGCGCATCATACATGGATCGCGCCGCAGTCTGCACTTTTGCGCCGCCGATGGCAAGGCTGGAGTGTGACAGTCTTGTCAAAGCGCAAATGATAAGCGGGTTGTCGCCAGGACTGCAAGCAAACCGCGCGGCGCGGCAGCGTGGTATATCGCCAACGTATGGCTAAGAGGTGGCTAATGTGTTGCTTTTCGGAACGGAGAATGGTCGCCGGCGGGCGCGCCGGCTGTTCTTATTAGTGCAGCAGGCGCGGCGCCTGGTCTTCGTCCGAGCCGAACAGGTCGTCGAACATCAGCGCGTCCGGTTCCTTGCCTTGGCTCCAGAGCAACATCAGCACGATGACCTTGAGTTTGCCCAGGGTGACCGGGGCCTCTTCCAGCGCCAGCGCCCGCTCGACAACGATTTCACGTTGCAGCGGAGACAAGACCTTGGCCGATTCCAGGAACTGGATGAAGCCGATCGCGGCGGTGCCGAGCACGTCCTGCTCTTCCTCGACGTAGAAGCGGGTGCCGGTCGAGGCGGCCGTCAGCGAATGCTCGACGCCGGCCATGGCCGTCAGGTCGTTGAGCCAGACCAATGCCTCGGAAATCTCGACATCGTCAAAACCAACAGCCGACAGCTTCTTGGCCAACGCAGCCGGTTCCGGGCAAGCATCGGGACGGTAATAAGTCTCGTAGAGATAAACAAGGATGTCGAACATGGCTCTACTCTATCAGTTAAAACAGATCGGACACAAGTATCGCACAGCTTGCTTAGCGGTTTGCCAATGCGACATCCCGCTACCCGCGCAACCGTTGAAACATGCCACCCGGCAAACGCTCCAGCAAACCGGCCAATTCCAGCGCCAGCAACTGCCCCTGCAGCTCGGCGGCGGACTGCCCCAGCGTGAGGGCCAGGGTGTCGGCCCGGGCTGGATGCTCGCCGATTGCGTCGAGCACCCGGTCGACGAAGCTGTCGTCGATCGCGGGCCGGGCGCCGGCCATGCCGTCGGTCGCCATGCGCATGTCGTCCAGCACGTCGGCGGCCGTCTCGACCAGCTTGGCGCCCTCGCGTATCAAGCGGTGGCACCCCTTGGCCAGCGCCGCGTGGACCGAACCCGGCATCGCGTACACGTCGCGCCCCTGGGAGATGGCCAGCCGCGCCGTGATCAGCGAGCCGGACTTGGCGGCCGCCTCCACCACCAGCACTCCACACACCAGCCCGCTGATGACGCGATTACGGCGCGGAAAGTTGTCGCGCAACGGCGGCGTGCCGAGCGGGTATTCGCTGACGATACACCCCTCCTCGGCGATCCGGCGCGCCAGGTGGCCGTTGCTGGCGGGATAGATGCGGTCGGCGCCGGTGCCGATCACGGCCAGCGTGCCGCCGGCGCCGCACAGGCCGCCCGCGTGCGCGGCCGCGTCGATGCCCAGCGCCAGGCCGGAGACGATCGTCAAGCCCGCCTCCGACAGCGCGTGCGCCATGCGCTCGGCGTTGAGCATGCCCTGGACGCTGGCGTTGCGCGAACCGACCACCGCCACCGACCTGCGCGTCAGCAGCTCGGCGCGGCCCTTGACGTACAGCATCAGCGGGGCGGCGGCGATCTCGCGCAGCCTGGCCGGATAATCGGGATGGTCCAGGGTCAGGAACAGGTTGCCCGGCTGCTCGCGCCAGGCCAGCACCGCGTCGGCCTGGGCCGTCAAGGCGTCCGCCTCGGCCGGCGAAGGCGGCCGCAGCAGGGCGTCGGCCTGGTCGGGTTTGACCAGCGCCAGCAGTTGCTGGCGGCTGGCGTCGAAGATCGCTTGCGGCGAGCCCAGCTTGTCGAGCAGCCGGTGTGCGCTCAGCAGGCCGACGCCGTCGGTGCGCTCGAGGCGCAGCCAGGCGATCAGCGCGGGCACAGTGGCAGGGGTGGGGGTTTCCGTGGCTTGCACGGCGGGGGTTACTCCGGCGACTTGGCGACGTCGCCCACTTCCACCGGCGCCGTCACCTGCATGATCAAGCCGTAGGAAATATGCTTGAACACGCGGAAGATAAACAGGGTGCCCACTCGCTCGTCCGGCAGCCTGACCTGCTGTTCGCGCATCCCCAGCCAGCTTTTCGGCGCGGTGGAATCGCGAACAGTTCTTCCCGCATGGTACAGCTGCAGCACGGCGCCGACATCGAGTCCGTCAAGCTTTCCGCGATTAATACTGACCACCTGGTTCTGGCCGGCGTGCGTGACGCCGCCGTAGATGGCCATCACGCGCGACTCCACGGGTTGCTCGGGCGGATGCGGCACGTAGTTCTGCATCGGCATCGGCGGAATGGCGCGCAACTGGTCGCCCTTGCCCATTTCCTCCTTGGCGCTGGCGACGACGAAGGTGTGCACATCGCTGCCGCCGGCGGGCTGCGCGGCGGCCTGCAATTTGAGCGTGCCTAAATAGAAGGCCTCGTGGCCGATCACCTCTTTGGTCACCGGGTCGCGCAGCGGGTTACCCGGCCGGAACACCTGGAACGAGGTATTGCCGTTGAGCTCGCCACGGACGTAGGCCCTGTCGTCCTTACCGATGAATACATGGTCGTCCTGCGTGGCGATGATGCGCGGCGCGCCCTTGAGTTCGTCGTTTTCTATGATCAGCGGCTGGCTCAGGAAGGGCTCGATGACGCCGGCCGGGATCGACGGCACCGCGTCCTTGCCCAGCCCCTCGACGCGCACGCCCGGCGAGCGGCGCTGGGTGGCCGGATTGTTGCCGCCGTTGGCGTCGATTTTGTTGCCCAGGCGCAGGCGGCCGGCCGTGCGGTCGAACCAGATGATCTGGCCCGGGTAAATCCAGTGCGGATTGGCGATTTCATCGCGGTTCATGCCCCAGACGGTCGGCCAGCACCACGGCTGTTGCAGGAATTTACCGGAAATATCCCACAACGTATCGCCCCGCACCACCGTGTGCTGGTCTGGGGCGTCGGCCCGGAACTCGCAGGTGAGCGCGGCAGCCGGGGCCGCCACCACGCCGCAAAATAGCGCCGTCCATACTAAGCGGGTGCCGACTGTGCTAAAATTTTTCATTAGTAGGTCCGGTAGATGCGCAGCAACCAGCGCCGGCACACAACAGCAAGCAGTGTCCTTATCAGAGGATAAGGTTGCTAATTTGAATCAAATTCTGCCCATAAAACCCTGAACTAGCAAGAGAAACCGCGCTACGGCAAGCAGCGCGGCTGTTGCATTTTTGGTGGAAAAATCGCTGCGGCAACCGTCTTTCAGGATCGCGCGTTATCAAGGCAATCACATAGTTATCAACACAGTACAGACATGGCCATTTTAAATATTCTGCGTTACCCCGATCCGCGCCTGCACAAGGTCGCCAAGCCAGTCACCGTCTTCGACGAGCGCCTGGAGCAACTGGTCGCCGACATGGCCGAGACCATGTACGACGCGCCCGGCATCGGCCTGGCCGCCTCGCAGGTCGACGTGCACGAGCAATTGCTGGTCATCGACATCACCGAGACCAAAGACGCATTGGTCACCTACATCAACCCGGAAATCATCTGGGCCAGCGACGAGAAGCAAGTCTACGACGAAGGCTGCCTGTCGGTGCCCGGCGTCTACGACGGCGTCGAACGCCACGCCCGGATCAAGGTGCGCGCGCTCGACGTCAAGGGCCAGCCGTTCGAGGTCGAAGCCGATGGCCTGCTGGCCGTCTGCATCCAGCACGAGATGGACCACCTGCTGGGCAAGGTCTTCGTCGAATACCTGTCGCCGCTCAAGCGCAACCGCATCAAGACCAAGATGATCAAGGAAGAACGCGGCCTCGAGCGCGAAGCGCAACTGCGCGCGCAGGGCCGCCGGTATTAAGCATGAAAGCCTAAGCATGAAAGTCATCTTCGCCGGCACCCCGGAGTTCGCCGCCGTGGCACTGCAAGCCCTGCACGAGGCCGGCTTCGAAATCCCGCTGGTCCTGACCCAGCCCGACCGCCCCGCCGGCCGCGGCATGCATCTGCAACCGTCGGCCGTCAAGCAATACGCGGTCGCGCACGGCATCGAGGTGCTGCAGCCGCTGTCGCTGCGCACCGACAGCAAGGACCCGCAGCGCGCCGGGGAGGCGCTGGCCGCCCACGCGCGCCTGCTGTCGACGCCGTATGACGTGATGGTGGTGGCCGCCTACGGACTGATCCTGCCGCGCAGCACGCTCGACATCAAACCCTGCCTCAACATCCACGGCTCGCTGCTGCCGCGCTGGCGTGGCGCCGCGCCGATCCACCGCGCCATCGAGGCCGGCGACGATGAAACCGGCATCACCATCATGGAGATGGAGGAAGGCCTGGACACCGGCCCGATGCTGCTGGTCGAGCGCGTCCCCATCGGCGAGCGCGACACCACCGGCATGGTGCACGACAAGCTGGCCGCGCTGGGCGGCAAGATGATCGTCGAGGCGCTGCGCAAGATGGAGCACAACCAGCTCGAAGCGGTCACGCAGCCCGAGGAAGGCGTCACCTACGCCGCCAAGATCAGCAAGGAGGAAGCGGCGCTCGACTTCGGCATGTCCGCCGTCGAGATCGGCCGCAAGATCCGCGCCTTCAATCCCTTCCCCGGCGCGCACGCCACGGTCAACGGCGTCAACGTCAAGCTGTGGGGCGCCGAAGTGGTGGAGGCCGACAGCAAAACGCCGGCCGGCCAGGTGCTGGCAGCCGACGCGCAACACGGCATCGTGGTCTCCTGCGGCGCCGGCGCGCTGCGCCTGACGGAACTGCAAAAACCGGGCGGCAAACGCCTGCCGGCCGCCGAGTTCATCAAAGGTTTCCCGTTGGAGAACCTTACTTTCGAGTAAGTCTTGGGCGGCTTCAAGCAAGCTCGCCGATTGCACGTTATGATGGTTCCCCGCTTCCAGCCGCGCCTGGAAGCACTTTTGACAGGAGCCTACATGACCGATTTGACCGACAAGCTGCACTGGCGCTACGCCACCAAGAAATACAATCCAGCCAAGAAAGTGGACGGCGACAAGCTCGAGCGCATCCTGGAAGCGGTGCGCCTGGCGCCGACCTCCAGCGGCCTGCAACCGTTCGAGGTGTTCGTCGTTGAAAACCCGGAGCTGCGCGCCAAGATCCGTGAAGTGGCCTGGGGCCAGCCGCAGGTGACCGAAGCGTCGCACCTGCTGGTGTTCGCGGCCTGGGACGACATCACCGAAGAACGCATCGACATGATGTTCGACCTGACCAACGAGCAGCGCGGCACGATCAACGAAGGCTGGGAAGCCTACCGCGCCAAATTGAAAGAGATCGTCGCCGCGCGCGGCCAGCAGGGCAACTACGAATCGGCCGCCCGCCAGACCTACATCGCGCTGGGCGTGGCGCTGGTCGCCGCCGCGTTCGAAGGCGTCGACAGCACGCCGATGGAAGGCTTCAGTCCGGAAGCCGTCGACGACATCCTGTCGCTCAAGGAGCGCAACCTGCGCAGCGTCGTAATCCTGCCGCTCGGCTACCGCGAACCGGAAGGCGATTGGCTGGAGGGCCTGAAGAAAGTACGCCGTCCACGCGAAAAGCTGGTGACGACCCTGTAACCCGCCGAGATATTTCGGAAACACGTAGGGCGGATTAGGCGGAACGCCGTAATCGGCCATCTTTGAGCCGCTGACGGCGCACACATGGCCGATTACGCTACGCTAATCCGCCCTACGTGATTTAGAATTTGTTTGAGTTAGGGACCCGCAGCAACGAAGGAGATAGCATGCCCATCGAATTCTGGTTCGACTTCGCCAGCAACTACAGCTACCTGAGCGTGATGCGCATCCGCCAACTCGTCCCCGATGGCGTGGTCTGGCGTCCCTTCCTGCTCGGCCCCATCTTCAAGGACGCGGGCTGGAACAACTCCCCCTTCGTCCTGCAAAAAGACAAAGGCGCCTACGTCTGGCAGGACATGCCGCGCCAATGCGCCAAATACGGCCTGCCCTGGCGCCAGCCATCCGAATTCCCGCGCAACTCGATGCTCGCCGCCCGCGTCGGCATCCTGTGCGAAGACCAGCCATGGATGCCGGATTTTTGCGAACGCGTCATGCTGGCCAATTTCGCCGACGACCGCGACATCGCCAGCGCCGACTGCATCGCCGACATCCTGTCGGCCCTCGGCCAGGACGCCGGCACCCTCCTGCGCGACGCCCAAACCGACGACAACAAAACCCGCCTGCGCGTCCGCACCGATCAGGCCAAGGCGCGGCACATCTTCGGCGCCCCGACCTTCATGGTGGGCGAGGCGATGTTCTGGGGGAACGACCGGCTCGACGACGCGATCTCCCACGCACGACGTATCGCGCCGGCCTAATCCAGCGTCACCACGCGATCGCCCTCTTCCGGCTTGCAGCCATCGGCGATCGGCGTCCAGCCACGCCGGACGACGATCCGCCGATCGTCATGGCAAAGCTCCACGCGCTCGCTGGCCGGGAAGCGCACCCGCACAAAAGTCTCTATCGTCGACGGCAGGCTGACCCGCAGCTTCATCTCCGCCACATCCTGCTGCGGATGATCGCTCAAATGCACCAGCGGCACAAAATACGACGCCAGCATCAGCAACCGCGAATTCACATCCACCGGCTGCGGCGCGTATCCCTGTGTGCGCAGCCAACCTTGCGCGCGCTGGCGCAGATCGCCGCCGTCGGGCAGGTCGCCCCAACCGGCGGCCAGCATCTCCATCACCCACTGATTACAGTTTTGATAGCGCGTACCGTAAGCGTACGCATTGGCGCTGTACCGCGCGGCCAGCATGCTCTGCACGCGCGGCCGGTCCAGCAAGGCCGGACGCAGCGCCAGCACCGATTCCGGCGGCAGCCGCACGATGCTCAGGTAGCCCATTTTGGGATCGTCGGTGCCCATGGCGAAACCGGCCAGGCCCTGATCGAAAATACGCGGACGGCTTTCATCGCAAGCGTAGTACAACTGGCGCGCCGACCACACGCCCTCCTCCGAGCGCCACGCCAGCGATGCATGCGAATAGCGGATGCCGAAGCGCGACAAGTCCAGGCCGGAGCGGCTGACCAATGCCACGCTATCGCCGCCGCCCGCCAGCTCCTCGCGCAGCACGCCGGCGAAGCGCAGCAGGCGGTCCTGCTCGGCCGCCGTGAGCGGCTGCGCGCGGTCGCAAAAGCGCGACGAGTTGGAGGCGCCGGCGTGCGCCGCGCCGGACGCGCAGGCCGCACCTAAAACGGCGCAAGCCAGCAGCCGCGGCGCCAGCGCGCGCACGATCTTCACAACGATTTAAAGCGTGACCGGGCGCGAAGCCAGTTCGCCGTACCACTCGTCGGCCAGCACCAGGTAGAACGGCTGGCGCGTGTCGCCGCGGCCGAACTCGATGCCGTAGACGCGGTTTTGCGCGTACATCTTGTCGCCGGCGGCCAGTTGCTGCTGCTCGAAGGTCGCCTGCGGCATGTCGAGCACAATGCGCTCGTCGGGATTGTCGGCCTGCAGGGTCAGGCGGGTGCGGCCGGCGCGGTCCGGCGTCTGCGCGATCTGGATGATGCGGTAGTCGCCGTCGGCCACCTTGCGGTCACTCTTGGAGCTGTCGCTGGAACCGGACAGGGAATCGGAAACGCTGCCACTCGACGCGGAACCGGCGCTGGAGGCCGACGAGGCGAAACTCTCGGCGTTGGCGCCCAGCGCCAGGGTCAGGGCGCCGGCGGCGGCGATGCAACGAAAGGCGAAGGAGATGGACATCAGAATTCCTTTATTTTACGAACGGGAAGTATAAATGCTTCCTTCCGCCCGCAGAGACAAAAGTTCAAAAGCGAACCGATGTGTACAGTATTTAGGGATCGATAAACCTTGTCAACCGAATTTCTGTTGCTGAGACGCAGCGGTGGCCTGAAGCTTATTCAGGGATGCCGTATAATTTTAGACCGGCGACCGCTCTCGTCCGCCGCGCCCTCCGATCAAAGAAAGTACTAAATGAACAACTCCCATACCGTCATGTCCAAGACCGATGCCCAGCTGCGCGAAATCCTGGCGCGCCGCATCATGATCCTCGATGGCGCGATGGGCACGATCATCCAGCAGTACAAGCTCGACGAGACCGCCTACCGTGGCGGCCCCACCGGACGCTTCATCGACTTCGCGGCGCCGGCCGACAGCGGCGCGCGCGAGCTGTTCGTCAAGGGCAACAACGAGCTGCTGACGTTGACGCAGCCGCACGTGATCCAGGAGATCCACGAGCGCTACCTGGCCGCCGGCGCCGACCTGATCGAAACCAACACCTTCGGCGCCACCACGATCGCGCAGGACGACTATCACATGGCCCACCTGGCCTACGAGATGAACCTGCAGGCCGCGAAACTGGCGCGCGCCGCGTGCGACAAGTACAGCAGCGCCGACAAGCCGCGCTTCGTCGCCGGCGCGCTCGGGCCGACGCCGAAAACCGCATCGATCTCGCCGGACGTCAACGACCCGGCCGCGCGCAACATCACCTTCGACCAGCTGGTCGAGGCCTACCTTCAGCAGACCACCGCGCTGGTCGAAGGCGGCGTCGACGTGCTGCTGGTCGAAACCATCTTCGACACCCTGAACTGCAAGGCCGCGCTGTTCGCGATCGACAAATTCTACGCCGGGAACCCGGGCCTGCCGCGCCTGCCGCTGATGATCTCGGGCACCGTCACCGACGCGTCGGGCCGCATCCTGTCCGGCCAGACCGTGCCGGCCTTCTGGAACTCGGTGCGCCACGCCAAGCCGCTGACCATCGGCCTCAATTGCGCGCTGGGTGCGGCGCTGATGCGCCCCTACGCGCAGGAGCTGTCGCAGATCGCCGACACCTTCGTCTGCATCTACCCCAACGCCGGCCTGCCCAACCCGATGAGCGACACCGGCTTCGACGAGCTGCCGGCCGACACCTCGGCGCTGCTGCGCGAGTTCGCCGACGCCGGCTTCGTCAACATCGCCGGCGGCTGCTGCGGCACCACGCCGGACCACATCAAGGCCATCGGCGAAATGCTCGCCACCACCGCGCCGCGCGCCGTGCCGGACGTGCCGGTGGCGCAGCGCCTGTCGGGCCTCGAACCGTTCACCATCGACGAGAGCTCCCTGTTCGTCAACGTCGGCGAGCGCACCAACGTCACCGGCTCGAAGGCGTTCGCGCGCATGATTTTGAACGAGCAGTACGACGAGGCGCTGTCGGTGGCGCGCCAGCAGGTGGAAAACGGCGCCCAGGTCATCGACATCAACATGGACGAGGCGATGCTCGACTCGCAGGCGGCCATGACGCGCTTCCTGAACCTGATCGCGTCGGAACCGGACATCTCGCGCGTGCCGATCATGATCGACTCGTCGAAGTGGTCTGTGATCGAGGCCGGCCTCAAATGCGTGCAGGGCAAATCGATCGTCAACTCGATCTCGATGAAGGAAGGCGAGGAGGAATTCATCCGCCAGGCCAGGCTGTGCCTGAGCTATGGCGCCGCCGTCATCGTCATGGCCTTCGACGAAAAAGGCCAGGCCGACACCTTCGAGCGCAAGATCGAAATCTGCGAGCGCGCCTACAAGCTGCTGGTCAACACCGTCGGCTTCCCGCCGGAAGACATTATCTTCGACCCGAACATCTTCGCCATTGCCACCGGCATCGAGGAGCACAACAACTACGCGGTCGACTTCATCAACGCCACCCGCTGGATCAAGGACAACCTGCCGCACGCGAAGATCTCGGGCGGCGTCTCCAACGTCTCGTTCTCGTTCCGCGGCAACGACCCTGCGCGCGAGGCGATCCACACCGTGTTCCTGTACCACGCCATCAAGGCCGGCATGACGATGGGTATCGTCAACGCCGGCATGGTCGGCGTCTACGACGACCTGCCGGCCGAACTGCGCGAACGGGTCGAGGACGTGGTGCTGAACCGCCGCGACGACGCCACCGAGCGCATGATCGACATCGCCGGCACCTTGAAGGCCGGCGCCGGCAAGCAGGACGCGCAGAACCTGGAATGGCGCAACGCCCCGGTGGAAAAGCGCCTGGCGCACGCGCTGGTGCACGGCATCACCCAGTTCATCACCGACGACACCGAGGAGATGCGCCAGCAGGTGCTGGCCGCCAACGGCCGTCCTATCCACGTGATCGAAGGCCCGCTGATGGACGGCATGAACATCGTCGGCGACCTGTTCGGACAGGGCAAGATGTTCCTGCCGCAGGTGGTCAAATCGGCGCGCGTGATGAAGCAGGCGGTGGCCCACCTGATCCCGTACATCGAAGAGGAAAAGCTGGCCGAGGAAAAGCGCACCGGCATCGTCGCCAAACCGAAGGGCAAGATCGTCATCGCCACCGTCAAGGGCGACGTCCACGACATCGGCAAGAACATCGTCTCGGTGGTCCTGCAGTGTAATAACTTCGAGGTGGTGAACATGGGCGTGATGGTGCCCTGCTCCGAGATCCTGGCGCGCGCCAAGCTGGAAAACGCCGACATCATCGGCCTGTCCGGCCTGATCACGCCGTCGCTCGAGGAGATGGCCTACGTGGCGAAAGAGATGCAGCGCGACGAGCATTTCCGCATGCTCAAGATCCCGCTGCTGATCGGCGGCGCCACCACCAGCCGCGCCCACACCGCCGTCAAGATCGCCCACAACTACGAGGGCCCGGTGGTGTACGTGCCGGACGCCTCGCGTTCGGTGTCGGTGGCGCAGTCGCTGCTGACGCCGGAGAGCCGCCAGCAGTACATCGACGACATCGCCCAGGACTACGTGCGCATCCGCGAGCAGCACGCCAACAAAAAGGCGCTGCCGATGCTGTCGATCAAGGACGCGCGCGCCAACAAGATGAAGCTCGCCTTCGACGGCGCGAGCGCGCCGGTCAAGCCGAAGTTCATCGGCCGCCGCGAGTTCAAGAACGTCGACCTGGCCACCATCGCGCGCTACATCGACTGGGGTCCGTTCTTCCAGACCTGGGACCTGGCCGGCCCGTTCCCGGCCATCCTGACCGACGAAGTGGTGGGCGAAGCGGCCACCAAGGTGTTCGAGGAAGGCCAGGCGCTGCTCAAGAAAGTCATCGACGGCCGCTGGCTGACCGCCAACGGCGTCATCTCTCTGCTGCCGGCGAACACGGTCAACGACGACGACATCGAGATCTACACCGACGACACCCGGGGCACCGTCGACTTCACGTATTACGGCCTGCGCCAGCAGGGCGTCAAGCCGGTGGTCGACGGCGTGCAGCGGCCGAACCAGTGCCTGTCCGACTTCATCGCGCCCAAACTCATTGATGGCCAACCCTCGGGCGTGAAGGATTACATCGGCATGTTCGCCGTCACCGCCGGCCTGGGGATCGAAAAGTACGAAAAGCGCTTCGAGGACGCGCACGACGACTACTCGTCGATCATGCTCAAATCGCTGGCCGACCGCCTGGCCGAAGCCTTCGCCGAATACCTGCACGAGCGCGTGCGCAAGGACCTGTGGGGCTACGCGGCCGGAGAAGAGCTCAGCAACGACGACATGATCGCCGAAAAGTACGCCGGCATCCGTCCGGCGCCGGGCTACCCGGCCTGCCCGGAGCACACGGTCAAGCGCGACATGTTCAAGACCATGCAGGCCGAGGAGATCGGCATGGAGCTGACCGAATCGTTCGCCATGTATCCAGGCGCGGCCGTCTCCGGCTTCTACTTCGCGCATCCGGAATCGAAGTACTTCGTGGTCGGCAAAATCGGCGAGGACCAACTGGCCGACATGGCCGCGCGCCGCAACGTCGACAAGGCCGAGCTGGAGCGCTGGCTGGCGCCCAACCTGTCTTAAACCCAACTCCGGGGTCAGGTCCACCATTTCTACACGGGCTGGACATTGGCCCCGGCGCCGCGCGCTAATCGAGCGGCGGAATGGTGCCCTCTGCCAACGTTTTAAGCAAGCGCGCGCGACGCCGCTCCAGCTCCGCGATCTGTTCTTCAATCGACGCCAGCCGCTTGCGCTGCGCGTCGGTGGTCTCGCTGCACGCCGCAGCGCCTTCTATCATCAACATACAATCGGGAAACGAACGGATCTCCGCCAGGCTGAATCCGCTCGCGATCATGCGCTGGATCTGCTTGACCTGGGTGACGGCCGCAGGTGGGAAAACCCGATAGCCATTGCTGGCGCGCAGCGATTTAAGCAGCCCGTGATCGTCGTAATGGCGAATCGAACGCACGCTGGCGCCGGTGGCGCCGGCCAACTTGCCGATGCTGAGCGGCTCGGAATGGTTTGCTTTGGTCATGCGAACAGGATAGCATTTTCCGCTTGACCCTGACACTGGTGTGAGGGTTGACACTACGCGCTCCCGATCAACTTTTGGAGCCGCACCATGTCATCGTCGCCCCTCTTCCCATCCATGCTTTCCTTGCTGCGCGCCACGCTGCTCGCCTGCGCGCTGGCCGCCGCGTCGGCCGCCCAGGCCGAAACAAAAACCTACACCGTCGCCGCGCCGGACGGCGTCACGCTGGCGGTGCGGGAATCGGGCGATCCGCAAGGCGCCCCGGTCATCTTCATCCACGGCCTGCTGGGCAGTACGCTCAACTGGGAAGCGCAAAACGGCGATCCACGGCTCCAGCGCTACCGTCTGATCAGCTATGACATGCGCGGACACGGACTGTCCGGCAAACCTGCCGGTGCTGAAGCTTACAGCGACGGACGACGCTGGGCCGACGATCTGCAAGCCGTCATCAAGTCGTCGCGGGCGACCAGGCCGGTGCTGGTCGGCTGGTCGCTCGGCGGCGCCGTCATCTCGAACTATCTTTCGGCGTACGGGGATGGCGCGATCGCCGGCGCGGTCTACGTCGATGGCGTGATCGAACTCAAACCGGAGCAGATCGTCGCCCATCCCGAGATCTACCGCAACCTGAACGCGCCGGACTTGAAGACGCACCTGGACGCGGTGCGCGACTTCCTGCGCCTGTGCTTCCACACCCAGCCCGCCGCGCCCGATTTCGAGCGCCTGCTGGCCAACGCCGCCGTGGCCTCCTGGGACATGCAGCGCGCGGTGCAGTCGATGAAGGTCGACGTCGCCGGCGGCCTGGGCAAGGCCGAGGTGCCGGTACTGCTGATCTACGGCGCCAGGGACGCGCTGGTCAAGGCGCGGCCGTCGATCGCCAGGGCTGCCGAAGTGAATCCGCGTATCCGCAGCAAGCTGTACGACGCCTCGGGCCACGCGCCGTTCATCGAGGAGGCGGACCGGTTCAACCGCGATCTGGCCGGCTTCATCGACGGCCTGAAACGCTGAGCGCCCTGCGCGTTCGCCCCTTGGAAACGTTGAACTTTTAAGAACGCCGACGGACTAAGAAGATACGCCGTCTTTCGGCGGGATACTAGGGAGGCAAATATGGCAACTACATCCAACACGTCCGTCAAGCGCTGGCAGGACCAGCTGATCCTGCTGCTGGGCTTGTGGTTCTTTATCACGCCCTGGGTGTTCGGCTATCCGATACCGTCGCTGCAGGCGTGGACCGCGTTTATTTCCGGCGCGGTGATCGCGCTGCTGGCGGCGTTCGATCTGTACAAGACCTACTTCTGGGCCGTCACGATCAACCTGCTGCTGGGGATATGGGTAGCGGTATCGCCGTGGGTGCTGGGGCTGGCCGGCAATGCCGAGTGGGTGTGGAACTCGCTGATCGTCGGCGTCGCGGTGGCGGTGCTGGCGCTGTGGGAGATGCGCACCGATCCGGAGCTGGTCAAGCACTGGCCGGGGGCCGGGCACGCGACCTGAATTATCGGTCGCGTTCAGCTGGAGACACGTAGGGAGGATTAGGCGCACGCCGTAATCCGCCATGCACGCGGCGCCGACGGAGCATGCATTGGCGGATTACGCTGCGCTAATCCGCCCTACGTGGTTCCGAGGTGATTGGGAATTCGTTGGAGCGTGACCGCTGCTCCTCTTACAGCGCGTACCGCACCACGTTGTCGCTCCACTCGAAAGCGGCCAGCTCCAGTTCCACCAACTCATCGGTGGACATCGCCAGATTGCGCAGCGCCGGCACGATGTGCTCGTCCATCTCCTCGATGCGCTCGATGCATTCGGCCAGCTTGAGCAGGTCGCCGTAGAAGCCGTCGCGATACAGCAGCGCTTGCGAGACGTCGTCGTTGACCGGTATCTGCGCCAGGATGTCCGCCATCGGCATGCCGAACAAGGTATCCATCAGCGACATGATGCCGACGGTGAAGGCGATATCGGCGACGTGGCGCTGGCTCGGCCGCAGCTTGCTGGCCAACAGCTCCAGCAGGCGGCCGCGCGTGGTCGCCAGCATCAGCAACGGCGTCATGCTGTGACCGCGCTTGCTCGGCTCGGCATACAGCATGATCTGCAGCCAGCGCTGCAACTGGCGCCGGCCCAGCAAGGTCACCGCCTGGCTCAGCGAATCGATGCGCTGGCGCGCGCCCACCGCCGGCGTGTTCACCAGCCGCAGCAGATTGAGCGCCAGCGAGACGTCGCGCTTGATCGCGCGCTCGATATCGATATTGTCGGCGTCCGACGTCACCAGGGTCATCAACTCCATCACCGCCAGCTGCGACGGCGACAGCTTCTTGCCGCTCATGATCACCGGCCGCGAGAAGTAATAGCCCTGGAAATAATCGAACTCCAGGTCCAGCGCGTTCTTGAATTCTTCGCGGGTTTCGACCTTCTCCGCCACCAGCTTCTTTTTCTGCTGGCGGAAGCGCGGCGCCAGCTTCATCAAGGTCGACAGCGGCGTGTTGCGCATGTCCATTTTGACGTATTCGATCCACGGCAGCAGCGCGCCGACGGTCTCGCTCTCGCCGCTGACATCGGCCAGCGCGAAGCGGAAGCCCTGGCCCGCCAGTTCCTCGACGCGCGCCAGCAATCTTGGCGTGACGGGCTCGGTGGAGCACACCTCCAGCACCATTTTTTCACGCGGCAGGAAGGAAAAAATGTCGGTCATGACGACATCGGCGTCGACATTGACGAAGCCGAGCGCGTCGCCGACGGTCCTTTCCATGCCCAGCTGCGAGGCGTGGGCGATCACCGCCGCCGTCGCCGACAACTCGGTGGTGATATGGGCGGGCCCCACCGGAGCATTACGGAAAAGCAATTCGTAACCGAACAGGTTCTGGTTGCGATCGAGGATGGGCTGGCGTCCCAGATAGAATTCGCGCACGCGCAGATTGCGCGGGCCGGCGTCATGTTGGGAGAGATCGATCATTGCTTCTGCCATTCTTGTCAGGGAGCGAATATTTCGCTGTACTAAGATTTTGACAGTAATGACACTGGCTGTCTTGAGAATTTAGCGTTTAATCAATCGCTTGTGGCACGCCGTCGATAAAAAGCTTCAGTTCGCCACTGGCAAAAGCTGTCCATTTTTCATTGGTTGTTAGCGGTTGGGTAACGATAATCGCCACCCTGTCGTTGGGCGTGGTCACCTGGGAGAAATCGACGCTGACATCCTCGTCGGACAGCTTGGCGGTGTCGAACGGATATTTGCGCACCAGATAGAACAAATTGGTCGAGCAATGGGCGAACAGTTCGCCGCCGGACGACAGCAGCATGTTGAACGTGCCATGGGCGGCGATCTCGTCGACCAGCGCGCCCAGGGCGGCCCGCAATTCCGCCAGCGCCGGCCGCTGTTCGCCGAAACGGGCGCGCAACTGTTGCAAAATATAGCAAAACGCGCGCTCGCTGTCGGTGTTGCCGACCGGCCGGAAGGCGCCGTTCAGCAGCGGATGGAATTCCTTCAGGTCGCCGTTGTGGGCGAAGACCCAATACTGCCCCCACAGCTCGCGCACGAACGGGTGGCAGTTCTCCAGCGCGACCCGGCCCTGCGTGGCCTTGCGGATGTGCGCGATGACATTGGTCGATTTGATCGGGTAGCGCTTGATCAGCTCGGCGATCGGCGAGGCGATGGCCGCCTGGTGATCGACGAAATGGCGCACGCCGGCGCCTTCGAAGAAGGCGATGCCCCAGCCGTCATGATGGGTGTCGGTATGGCCGCCGCGCATGGCGAAGCCGGTAAAACTGAACACGATGTCGGTCGGGACATTGCAGTTCATGCCGAGTAGCTGACACATTATTTCTTTTCTCTTATAGCGATTGACTAGCGACCGACAATATAACAGCTAGGGTCGAAAAACCAATGACAGCGGCCGGCGACTGCATTAACCTATTGATAATATTATGCGTTAACCGTTTAAGATCATGTTCAAAATACTGTCCGCCCTGCTCTTCACCTTGCTTTCCGCAGCGTCCAGCGCAGCGCCGCCGCAGGCGGCGGCGGACCCGCTCACCCTGGTCAACGCGGCCAGGCAGCAGATCGGCGTGACATTGACTTACGACCCGGCGTACCGGCGCCTCGCCTACCCCAACGGCGACGTTCCGATCGAACGCGGCGTGTGCACCGACGTGGTGGTGCGGGCCTATCGCCAGTTGGGCGTCGACCTCCAGGTGCGGGTGCACCAGGATTTGAAAAAGGCGTGGGGCGCCTATCCGCACCAGTCGCGGTGGCAATTGAAAGCACCGGACCGGAATATCGACCACAGGCGCGTGCCGAATCTGGCGACATACTTCGCGCGCCAGGGCGCGGCCGTCCCGCCAGGCACGGACGTGAAGACCTATCTCCCGGGCGACGTCGTCACCTGGAACCTACCGCAAGGCATGACCCACATCGGCATCGTCTCCGACCGGGTTTCCAGGCGGGGGATACCGCTCATCATCCACAACATCGGCGCCGGCGCCAGGGAAGACGACATTCTTTTCGCGTATAAGATCACCGGGCACTACCGCTGGCATCCAGACAAAGCCAGCCGCGAAAGCGAACAGGGCGGATCACCGTAAGGTAACCCGCCCTGTGGATTCAAACGAGCGACGAGACCGCTCACGTCGTCAGTGCAACAGCACCGGATGACTCATGAGTTCGTCGTAACTGCCCAAAAATTCATCAATCTCAGCCATGGTCGGCTCGCCGGCGATCAGTTCGTTGACGTCGCGGCGGAAATTCTGTGCCAGGATGCCGTTGATAAAGATTTCCCGCTTGCCGCCTTTGTCGACGATTTCATAACCGCCAAAGCGCAATGCATCCAGACTACGATCGGCGCCGAATTCGACAACGCTGTACTGCTCGCTGTTATAGATGAGGTTCATTTTGCTTCCTTTCTCCAGGGGCGAAACACTGCTCGGTTTCACTTCACTACCCACATGGGGCTCAAAGTGGACGATTCAAGTCTAAAGAACAGGACCCGATCTGCAGGCAGGGCTTAGGCCGCGATGTCGGATTGCAAGTCTAGCAAGTCGCCGTACGGGGGCTCGGACAGCCATGCACGCAGCAGTTCGAGGTGTTCAGCAGTGGCAAGACTGATGTAGAGCCGCGCCGGTGGATGACGCAGCACACGGTTCAATGTTACCCGCAAAACGAGATTCCCGCTGCAATGGAGACAGCCAGGGGCAATTCGCAACACTTTTGGAACAGGAGCAACATCGACGGGACCGTCGGCGGGATCGAAGGCGAGCGCCGAACCGCCGTCCGACAAACCTTCCAGAATGATAACAGTGGGCAATTCGACACCGCCGGAGCCCAGGCGCGCGGCGATGGCCGCCTCGCGCGCGCCGGCGCGGTCGCCGGTCACCAGCCAGGTCGGCACCGGCGACCGGACGGCCTTGGCTGTGCCGCCGGCTACCTCAACACCGCTCACGGCGTCAGAGGTTTTTTTTGGCCAGCTTGCCCGGCTCCACGCCCAGCTGCTTGAGCTTGCGGTACAGGTGGGTGCGCTCCAGGCCGGTCTTCTCGGCCACGCGGGTCATGCTGCCGCCTTCGCGGCCCAGATGGTGTTCGAAGTACATGCGCTCGAAGGCGTCGCGCGCCTCGCGCAGCGGCAGGTCGAACGACAGGTTGAACATGTGGTTGTCGGCGCCGGCGATGGTGGCGCCACCGCGCACCGCGATGGCCGCAGCCGGGTTGGGCGGGTTGAAGCCGGCGCTGGGCGCCTCCTCCTGCTGGACCGCCGCCGGACGCGGCGCCAGCACCGGCGCGCGCACCGTTTCCTGCGCCCGCGTCAAGCCCTGCTGAACCGCCTTGAGCAGCTTTTGCAGCGCGATCGGTTTCTCCAGGAAATTGAGCGCGCCGATGCGCGTGGCCTCGACTGCCGTATCGATAGTCGCATGGCCGGACATCATGATCACGGGCATGGTCAGCAAGCCGTCGCGCTGCCATTCCTTGAGCAAGGTGACGCCATCGGTATCCGGCATCCAGATATCGAGCAGCACCAGATCCGGCGCGCCGCCGGCGCGCGCTTCGCGTGCCTGCTGGGCGTTCTCGGCCAGCTGTATTGCGTGTCCCTCGTCGCTCAAGATTTCCGAGAGCAACTCGCGGATACCCATCTCATCGTCCACCACCAGAATGTTTGCCATCTTCCCTTGCCTTCCTCATTTTCGCCATCGATGCGGCAAATGATTTTGTATTGAACTTAACTTCAAGTATTGTGCGTCGTCGGTGCTAACTTTAACAGCAAAATCAATACTGACGCGCCACTTCCATCGACATGATTCTGGATATCAATCCTGCCCCCATGCTCGTCGATAATTTTCTTCACCATCGCCAGCCCCAGGCCGGTGCCGCGCGCCTTCGACGTCACGTACGGTTCGAACGCCCGCGCCAGGATCTTGGGCGCGAACCCCGGACCGTTGTCGACGATCGCCAAGCGCACCGCCACGCGCGTGCTGCCGTCCGCACCCTGATAATGGATGGCTTCGCTGACGACGTCAATGCGCGGCTGCATATCGGGCCGCCCGGCCGCCTGCTCGGCCATCGCGTCCTGCGCGTTTTGCAGCAGGTTGTGGATCACCTGGCGCAGCTGCGTGGCGTCGCCCATCACCAGCGGCAGGCCGGCGGCCAGCTGCGGATGGATGATGTCGTCGCCCTCGCCGCTCACGTACAGGTGCAAAATCTCCTCGACCAGCGCGTTCAGGTCGAGCGGCTCGAGCACCGCCGGCGGCGTGCGCGCGTAGTCGCGGAAATCGTCGACCATGCGCTTCATCGCCGCCACCTGGTTGACGATGGTGGCGGTTCCCTTGTTGAGCAGTGCCACGTCGTCCGGCGCCAGCTTACCCTCAAGCTTCATTTGCAGGCGTTCGGCTGACAGCTGGATCGGCGTCAGCGGATTCTTGATCTCGTGGGCCAGGCGGCGCGCGACTTCTCCCCAGGCGATCGAGCGCTGCGCCGAGATGACGTCGGAGATATCGTCGAACACCACCAGGTAGCCGCTTCCGCCCTCGATCGGCAAGCGCGAGCCGCGCGTGAGCAGCGTCAGGTCGTTGTCGTCCAGGCTGGTGGAGCGGCGCGGCACCTCGATCTGCCGCTGCCAGTGCATGCGCTGCAGGTTGCGGCCGGCGGCCGACTGCGCGCTCTGCGCGGCGAACGCGGCGACGATGGCGGCGCCGAATTCCTGCATGCCCTCGACCTCGTTGAGCTTGCGCCCTATCATCGTCACGCCGGCCTGCTGCAGGATGCGCTCGACCGAATCGTTGAAGCTAATCAGATGGAACTCGTGGTCCAGCACCATCACGCCGGCCGACATATTGGCAAGCACCGATTCCAGGTGGGCCTTGGCGTTTTGCAGGGCCGCGCGGTTGCGCTCGACGGCGCTGCGGGCGTCCGACAGTTGCCGCGTCATCGTGTTGAACGACTGCGTCAGCGTGCCCAGCTCGTCGGAGGTGGCGACGATCGGCCGCGGCGACAGGTCGCCCTCGGCCACCGCGCGCGTGCCCTCGGCCAGCAGCAGCAGCGGCTGCGCCAGGTCGCTGGCGATCAGGAAGGCGCTGGCGATGGCGCCGAACACGGCCAGCAGCAGGGTCAGCGTCAAGGTGACGATGTACATCTTGCGCAGGCCGACGCGGGCGACGAAGCGCTCCTTGTAGTTGGAATAGGCGCTGCGGATGGTCTCGCCGTCGGCGGCCAGTTGCGCCGGCGCCAGCTGGATCAGTTGCAGGTAGCGCGGCGCCAGCTGGGTGCCGTTGGGCCGCACCTTGTCGGGGATGGCCATCACCACCCGCAGGCGCAGCTGGCTGAGGCTGTCCTGGGCGTTGACGGGCGCATCGACCAGGTCGCTGCGCAGCTCGTTGCCGCCCTCGGGCGCGCCGTAGGATTCGTCGCTCTTGGCCTTGGCCATCATCTCGCGGGTCGGCAGGTCGGCGCTCAGGTTGCCGCTGCGGCTGGCGCGGGCGCTGACCACCAGCCCGCCCTCGGCGTCGACGATGATGGCGTTCTGCATGCCCGGCTGTTCCTTGACCAGCTGCGCCAGGATGAGGCGTTCGGTGCCGTCGCCCTCGCCGGCGAGGCGCTGCGTGGTGCGGGCGGCGGTCGCGGTCAGCTCGTTCAGCGAACGGTCCAGGCCCTCACGGCTCAGGTTGATGCCCGATTCGAGCGCCTCCTCGACCGGCACGTTGAACCACGATTCGATCGAATGGGAGACGAACTGCACCGACACCAGGAAGATCACCAGTCCCGGCAGCACACCGACGGCGGCGAACAGCAACACCAGCCGCGTCATCAGCTTGGAACCGAACTTGCCGCTCTTGTAGCGGGCATACAGGCGGAACAGCGACACCGCCACCAGCAGCAGCAGCGCGCCGGCCACCGCCGCGTTCAGGCCCAGCAGCCAGGCGTAGTAGCGGTCGAAAAAGCCGGAATTGTCGGAGGCCGAGGCCAGCAGGAACAGCAGGATGCTGACGACGGCGCCGCCGATGACGGCAAAATACCGGAGCGCTGTGCTCACTTACTCGGCCTTGTAGAGGAAGGTTTTCTTGTCGGACGCCAGGCGCCATTCATTGTTGTTGAGGGCGTTGATCTGGATCGGCTTGGGCAGGTAGTTCGGGTCCAGCCCCATGCTCAGCTTGACGCTATAGGTCTCGCCGACCTTGAGCGCCCCGCGCGGCGCGACGATCCAGCGGTTGGGGCGGCGGATCAGGAACAGCGCGTCGTCGAGCGACGAGAAACTTTGCCGCACGCTGCCGATGACGGCCACGTGGTACTGGCGCGTGAGCACGTTGTACGACAGGCTGATGGTCTGGCGCGCGACGATGGCCTTCTCGTCGAACCAGTACCAGCGCGGACGGGTGAATTCGATGCTGGTGGTGAAATACAGCACCACGCCGTATTGCAGCGTGTCTTCCAGGCCGTGGCTGAGGTCGAAGCCGTAATTGGCCGACAGGCGGTAGCCCTCGTCGGTGGCCTCCACATAGGCCCGCTTGATCTCGACGCCGTCGGCAGCGCTGGCCGCCTGCGGCAGCGCGCAGGCCAGTATCAGCAGCAAGGGCCCGATCAGCAGGCGAAAAAATCGTTGTATCACGTGTGGGCCGGTGCTCAATAGGTGCGTAATACGCGGGGGTGCGACAGGGAATGCAGCAAATAAACAGGCAAAACGCTTACGCATTTTTCTGGAAAAGCGCGTAGAACAAACCATCGTGGTCCTGGCCGTCGCCGCCGGCCGGCAGCAATTGACCGGGCGCGTCGAGCCGCACCGCATTGTTGCGCACGGCGAAGGCGGCCGCCTGCGCTTCCGATTCCTGCGGCCACAAGGAACACGTTACGAACAGCAATTTACCATCCGGGGCAAGCATCTGCCAAAGGTTGTCGAGGATTTTGGCCGAAAGTGTTGCAAGTTGGAGCGTGTCGCCCTTGCGGCGCAGCCAGCGGATATCCGGGTGGCGGCGCACGATGCCCGACGCCGTGCACGGCACGTCGGCCAGGATGCGGTCGAACGGTTTGCCGTCCCACCAGGTCGACGTTTGCGCCTCGGCCGCCTGCAATGCGGCGTTCAGCTGCAAGCGCTGCAGATTTTCCTCGACCCGCGCCAGGCGCTTGGGGTCGGCGTCAAGCGCGGTCACATCGGCGTCGGCCAGCTCCAGGATGTGGCAGGTCTTGCCGCCGGGCGCGGCGCAGGCGTCGAGCACGCGCATACCGTTTTTCACGTCCAGCAGCGGCGCGGCCAGCTGGGCCCCGGCGTCCTGCACCGACACCAGGCCGTCGGCGAAGCCCGGAATCAGGCCCACGCCGACCGGTTTGGCCAGCCGCACGGCATAAGGGCCGATTTGCGTGGCGTCCATGCCGGCTTGCGCCAGGGTCGCCAGATACTGTTCCACCGAGGTTTTGCGTACGTTGACGCGCAACGTCAGCGGCGGCGCGGTGTTGCCGCTCGCCAGCACCGCCTGCCAGTCCTGCGGCCAGGCCGCGCGCACCGCGTCGATCCACCACTGCGGGTAGTTCCACTTGGCCAGCGGCTGCAGCAGCGCCGTCTCCAGCAGCGCCTTGCGCTCGCGCAGGAAGCGGCGCAGCACCGCGTTGACCATGTTCTTGGCGCGCGCGGTGTCCGGGTGGGCGTCGGCCGCCGTCACGGTCTGGTCGACGACGGTGAATTCCTCGTACGGCTTGACGGCGTCCGGCGCCGTCATCAGGGCCAGCGCGCAGGCCAGCAGCGCGCCGACCAGCGGGTCCGGCGCCTTGGGCGCCATCAGCGCGATCAGGGCCTCGCTCTGGCCCAGCTGGCGCATGCAGCGGTAGGCGATGTCCTGCATGGCGCCGCGCGCCTGCGGGGTGGCATCGTTCTTTGCCCACACCTGGGCCAGCGCCTGCGGCAGATTGGTGCCGGTGCGGACCTGGGCCACCGCGTGGGCGGCGCCGATCAGGCTGAAAGCGAGCGAATCGGGCTTCAATCCGGTCTGGAAGCTCGTCTGCAGCGCCGGTTTCAGGTCACGCGCATGGCTGGCGCGCAGCTTGGGCGCTGCCGCCTTGGCGGGTGACTTCAGTGAGAGCGTCGGGCGCTGCTTGTTCATATGCTAATTCCAGAGAGCGGCCGGCAGCCGTGATCGCGCAGTATACAGTAGTGCCACAGCAGCGCATATGACAAGTCGCTGACAAGAATGTAAAAGTCGGTTAGCCGCAGGTCGCCCGCACCGCGGCGCGGGCGCTCGAGGACCCTCCCCCGCTTCCGGCAAACCAGTATAATGGCCACTGTTTGGCCGGTGCCAGTTCGCCGGCCGTTTTCGCTTTCAGATGAATTTCTTAGCGCGGCCCGGCCGCCATTTCGCTCATGCTCGCCCAACAAAAACAAGATATCACCGCCCTGTTCCAGGCCGCCCTCGCACCGATCCTGGCCGGGACGGAAGTCTCCGCAAACGTCGTGCTGGAGCGCCCGCGCGACCCGTCGCACGGTGACGTGGCCTGCAACATCGCCATGCAACTGGCCAAGCAGCTCAAAATGAACCCGCGCGAACTGGCCACCAAGGTGGTCGAGGCGCTGCTGGCCAACCCGGCCGGCAAGGGCCTGGTGGAGTCGGCCGACATCGCCGGCCCGGGCTTCATCAACCTGCGCGTGAGCGCCGCCGCCAAGCAGGCCGTGGTGAAGGCCGTGCTGGCGCAGGGCGCCGCCTACGGCAGCAGCGATACGGGCGCCGGCAAGAGCGTGATCATCGAATTCGTCTCGGCCAACCCGACCGGCCCGCTGCACGTGGGCCACGGCCGCCAGGCCGCGCTGGGCGACGCGCTGTCGTCGCTGTTCGGCTCCCAGGGCTACGCGGTCACCCGCGAGTTCTATTACAACGACGCCGGCGTGCAGATCCAGACGCTGGCCAACTCGGTCCAGGCGCGCCTGCGCGGCTTCAAGCCGGGCGACGCCCAGTGGCCAGAATCGGCCTACAACGGCGACTACATCGCCGACATCGCCGAGGACTTCAAGGCCCAAAAGACCGTTTCGGCCTCCGACGGCGCGCCGGCCACCGCCTCCGGCGACATCGACGACATCGAATCGATCCGCGCCTTCGCCGTGACCTACCTGCGCAACGAGCAGGATATCGACCTGCAGGCCTTCGGCGTCAAGTTCGACAACTACTACCTCGAATCGTCGCTGTACGCCGACGGCAAGGTCGACGCGGCCGTCGACATGCTCAATAAATCCGGCAAGACATACGAGGAGGAAGGCGCACTGTGGCTGCGCACCGAGGACTACGGCGACGACAAGAACCGCGTGATGCGCAAGAAGGACGGCACCTACACCTACTTCGTACCGGACGTGGCCTACCACATCGTCAAGTTCCAGCGCGGCTTCGGCCAGGCGATCAACGTCCAGGGCTCCGACCACCACGGCACCATCGCCCGCGTGCGCGCCGGCCTGCAGGCGGTCAACCTGGGCATCCCGCAAGGCTTCCCTGACTACGTGCTGCACAAGATGGTCACCGTGATGAAGGGCGGCGAGGAGGTCAAGATCTCCAAGCGCGCCGGTTCCTACGTCACCGTGCGCGACCTGATCGAATGGTCCGGCGGCGGCGACATCACCAAGGGCCGCGACGCCGTGCGCTTCTTCCTCATCTCGCGCAAGGCCGACACCGAATTCGTGTTCGACGTCGACGTCGCGCTGAAAACCTCGGATGAAAATCCGGTGTACTACGTGCAGTACGCGCACGCGCGCATCTGCCGCATGCTCGAACAGTGGACCGGCGACGTCGCCGCGCTGGCCGATGTCGACCTATCGCCGCTGACCGCGCCGACCGAGGCGACCTTGCTGGCCACCCTGGCCGCCTATCCGGAAACGCTGGCGCGCGCGCAGGCGGAACTGGGTCCGCACCAGATCGCGTTCTACCTGCGCGACCTGGCCGCCAACCTGCACAGCTTCTACTTCGCCGAACGCGTGCTGGTCGACGACGAGGCGCTCAAGGCGGCCCGCATCGCGCTGATGGTCGCCACACGCCAGGTGCTGCAAAACGGCCTGGCGCTGATCGGCGTCTCCGCTCCCAACAAAATGTAATTGCGAAGGATATCCCGCACAATGAATTTCCGTACCAGTCTCACTCCGCGTTCGCGCCAACAGGGCAACACCTTCATCGGCATCGTCATCGGCCTGGTCATCGGCCTGACCGTCGCCGTCGTCGTCGCGCTGGTGATCAACAAGGGGGCCTCCCCGTTCACCGACAAGGGGCGCAGCAACAAGAGTACGGAAACGACCGCGGGCCAGGCGGCCGATCCGAACAAGCCCATGTATGGCAGCAAGGATGCGGCGCGCGCGGCGGCCAAGGACTTGAGCCGCGATCCTCCGCCGGCCGCCCCGGCACCCGCTCCGGCGCCGGCACCGAAAGCGCCGGCGGCCGATCCGCTGCAGGCGGTGGTCGACCGCATCCAGGGCGCGGCGGCCGACAAGCCGAAAACCACGCCTTCGGCGTCGAACGTGACGCCGACGCCGGTCGCCAAGACCCCGGCCAACACCGCCGCACCGGCGGCGGGCGCCGCCACCGCGCCGGCCAACGGCGGCGACGAAAAGTACATCTATTACCTGCAGGCCGGCGCCTTCCGCGAGGTGGCCGACGCCGAAAGCGCCCGCGCCAAGCTGGCACTGCTCGGCTTCGAGGCCAACCTGTCGGACCGCACCACCGACACCGGCGTGCTGCACCGGGTTCGCATCGGCCCGTTCAACCAGGTCGAGGCGATGAACAAAGTCCGCAGCAAGTTGTCTGAAAACGGCGTCGACGTCGCAGTCGTGCGCAATCAAAAGTAACGAACCAAGCCAGGAGTAATGATGCGAATTCTGAAATACGTTTTGAGCGCGCTGATGCTGAGCGCTGTCGCCCTGTCGTCGGCTTCCGCATCGCCGGCCGATCCCAAGAACGGCGTCGAATACAAAACCCTGCCGACGCCGCAGCCCGTCGACACCGGCAAAAAGGTGGAAGTGATCGAGTTCTTCGACTACGCCTGCCCGCACTGCCACGCGCTGGACCCGTCCTTGACCGCATGGGTCAAAAAGCAGGGCGACAACATCGTCTTCAAGCGCACGCACATTTCGCGCACCAACACCGAGCTGCCGCAGCAAAAAATGTTCTACACGCTGGAAGCCATGGGCCTGATGAACGAAGCGATCAACACCAAGATCTTCAACGAAATGCACGTCAACCGCAACCGCATGAACCGCGACGAGCTGGTGTTCGACTTCATCGCCAAGCAGGGCATCGACCGCCAGAAATTCATCGACGCCTATCGCGGTTTCGGCGTGCAGGGCCGCATCCGCAAGGCCACCGCGATGATGGACACCTACGGCGTCGACTCGTGGCCGATGTTCGCCATCGACGGCAAGTACGTGACGTCGCCATCGATGTCCGACGAAGGCTCGAAAACCGCCACCAGCGAGGCCCAGCTGCACGCCCAGGGCCTGCAGGTGATGGATATCCTGGTCGCGAAAGCGAAAGCGGAAAAGAAGTAAGCATGTCCTCCCGAGACGCGTTGACAACTGCTTCGGCCCGGCAACCGGCGCCAACTGGCGCCCGCGCATGAGCGGTCAGCGCGTCTTCATCACCGGCGCCTCCAGCGGCATCGGCGCCGCGCTCGCGGCGCAATACGCGTCGCAAGGCGCCGTCCTGGGCCTGCTGGGCCGGCGCGGCAACGCGCTCGATAGCCTGATCGCCTCGCTCCCCAATTCGGAAAAACACCGCGCCTACGTCGCCGATGTGCGCGACCACGCCGCCATCGCGGCCGCCGCGCGCGACTTCCTGGCCCACGCCGGCGGCATCGACGTGGTCATCGCCAACGCCGGCATCTCGGCCGGCACGCTCACCGAGTTCGCCGAGGACATCGCGGTGTTCGACAACATCATCGCCACCAACGTGGTCGCCACCGCAGCCACCTTCGCGCCGTTCATCGCGGCGATGAGGACGCAGCGCACGCCCGCGCGGCTGGTCGGCATCGGCAGCGTGGCCGGCATACGCGGCCTGCCGGGCGCCGAGGCGTACAGCGCCTCCAAGGCGGCCGTGATCAGCTACTGCGAATCGCTGCGGCTGGAGATGAAACCCTATGGCATCAAAGTTGTCACGCTCTGCCCCGGCTACATCGATACGCCGATGACCAAGGTGAATCCTTATCCGATGCCGTTCCTGATGGCGCCTGAAAAATTCGCCGCCAAGGCCGCGCGTACCATCGCCGCCGGCGCCAGCTATGCCGTGATCCCGTGGCAAATGGGCGTGGTCGCCAAGGTGCTGCGCCTGATGCCGAACGCCGTCTACGATTTCGCCTTCGCCAGGGCGCCGCACAAACCGCGCAAGGCCGCGCCATGACCGCCGCATCCCTGTCCTCATCTTTATCCATGTCGCCGGACGCCGTCGCCGCCCGCTGCGCGACCAGCGCCACCCATGTGGCGATCGAGGTCGTCGCCGAAACCGGTTCCACCAACGCCGATCTGCTGGCCCGCATCGACGCGCTGGACGGCCCGCTGCTGCGCATCGCCGAAAACCAGACCGCCGGCCGTGGCCGCGCCGGGCGCAGCTGGCTGTCCACGCCGGGCGCCGCGCTGATGTTCTCGCTGGCCTGGCGCTTCAAGGGACCGTTGCACCGCATGACCGGCCTGCCGATGGCGGTCGGCGTGGCGCTGGCCGAGACCATCGCCTCGCTGGGCGTGCCGGTGCAAATCAAATGGCCCAACGACCTGCTGCGCGACGGTAAAAAACTGGCCGGCATCCTGGTCGAAACGCAAACCTCGCGCAGGGACGGCGACGGCGCCGTCTGGGCCGTCATCGGCGTCGGCATCAACCTGCTGATGCCCGACGAACTGGAAGAACAGATCGGCCGCGCGGTGGCCGCCGCGCCGTGGCTGGCGAAAATGGACCGCAACGAATTGATGGCCGCTTTACTAAGCCGCCTGGCCGCCGTGCTGGCCGAATTCGACGACACCGGCTTCGCGCCCTTCGCCGAGCGCTGGAACCTGCTGCACGCGTGGCAGGGGCGGGACGTCGTCATTCTCGACCACGGCCAGGTGCTGCAGCAGGGCCGCGCGGCCGGTGTCGACGCCATCGGGCGGCTGATGCTCGACACGGAGCACGGGCGCGTCGAGGTGCTGTCCGGCGACGTCTCGCTCAGGTTGTCGTCAACCATCCCCTCCTCCATCGGATTATCATGATTTTACTGATCGACGCCGGCAACACCCGCGTCAAATGGGCGCTGGCCGACGCGCACGCGCAGCCCGGCGCATGGCTGGCGCATGGCGCCGTGGTCCACGCCGACCTGACGCAGCTTGAACTGATCTGGGGCGAAGCCGTCGCCCAGCGCCCGGTCGATCGCATCCTCATCGCCAACGTGGCCGGCAACGCGCTGCGGGTCCACCTCGAGTATGTCCTGCAGCGGACCTTCCCCGCCATGCCGCTGGCGCAGGCGCAGGGGGGAACCATAAGCTGGTTCGAATCGCGGCCGTCGCTGGCGGGGCTAACCAACGGCTACCGCAATCCCGCGCAATTGGGCTGCGACCGTTTCGCCGCCGCCATCGCCGGCCACACCCTGGCGCCGGGTCGCGCCATCGTCGTCGCCAACTGCGGCACCGCCACCACCATCGACGCCATCACCGCCGACGGCGTTTTCCTGGGCGGGATGATCCTGCCCGGCCTGGGCCTGATGGCCAGTTCGCTGGCGCGCAACACGGCGCAGTTGCCGCAAATTGCGCAAGACGGTAAGCTGCCTGACGGATTCGCCGACAATACCGACGACGCCATCTTGAGCGGCTGCCTGGCCGCGCAGAGCGGCGCCATCGAGCACGCGTTCGCGCGGCACCAGGCGGCGGAATGCATCATCTCCGGCGGCGCGGCGCCCTACATCGCGCCGATGCTCAAGGTGCCGCATCGTATCGTCGAAAATATCGTGTTGATAGGCCTGCACGCCGCCGCCGGCGCCGGGCGGACCGACTGAATCGAATTGCCCCACCGAGGAAGCCCGTGCTGAAGTTTATTTTCTGGTCGCTGTTAGCCGTCAACGCCGCGCTGTTCGCGTATGGGCGGGGCTATCTCGGTCACTTCAGCGGCAACGAGCGCGAACCGGCGCGCCTTGTCAACCAGCTCAACGCCAATCAGCTGACCATCGTTTCGGCGGAGCGGGCCGGCCATGCGCCGGCGGGCGCCGCCGCAGGCGACGCGGCCAGCGCGCCGGTTGACGACACGGCCGCGCCGCAGCCGCTGGCGTGCGTGGAGATCGGCAGCTTCGTTCTCGCCGACGCGCGCCGGTTCGAAGCGCGCCTGGCCGCGCTGAATCTGGGCGACCGCCAATCGCGCCGCAACCTGCCGGGCACCGAGATATCGAGCTACATCGTGAACATCCCGCCGATGGGCAGCAAGGAGGCCGCCGACAAAAAAGCGGCCGAACTGCGCGGGCTGGGGGTAACCAACTTCTTTGTCATGCCGGACAACTCGCCGATGCGCTGGGCGATCTCGCTGGGCGTGTTCAAGAGCGAAACGGCGGCGCAGAACCAGCTGGCGGCGCTGGTCAAGCAAGGCGTGCGCACCGCGCGCGTCACGCCGCGCATGAGCGGGAGCAAGCTGCTGGCGTTCCAGTTCCGCGACGTCGACGCGCAATTGCAAGCCGATCTGGAAAAGATCCGCGCCGATTTCCCCAATACGCAGACCCACAGTTGCAAATAGGGCCTAGCGACAGAGTATCCGCCGAGGCGACACGTAGGGCGGATTAGGCGGAACGCCGTAATCGGCCATGCATGCGCCGACGATAACGCATGCATGGCCGATTACGCTGCGCTAATCCGCCCTACGTGGTTCAGACAGCGCATGCGTCAATACGCACCGCCGACTGCACATTCCTCAGCGCTGGACGACAATCGGCTTGAGGCTGAGCGACGACGGCAACGCCTGCGCCGCCTGCAACGCCTCCTGACGGCTCGCAAACGGTCCGCCGAACAAACGGTGCACAGGCCCGCTCTGCACCACTTCCAAGGTTGAAAAACCATTCCCCGCCAGCTTGCCCCGCACGACTTCCGCGTTCTCTGCCCGCGTATAGGCGCCAAGCTGCAGATAAAAGCCGCTGGTGGCCGCCGGCACGCTATCGGCCAGCATCAACGCCTCGATCTCCGGCTTCGCCCCCGACGCCGCGGCCGGCGCGGCCGGCGGCGCTGCCACAACCGCCCCACCCGATACAGCCTTCGGCGTCAGCACCAACGGCTGCGGCGTCGTCGATGGCTGCTTGCCACCCTCCCCCGCATACGACGACAACCGCGCCCCGGACTGCGACGACGTCTGCAAGCGCGGCGCCCTGGTACCCGACACGCCCTCCTTCGTCGCCAGCATGCGGTCGATCTCCTCGGGCAGAATGCGCTCGATCTTCAGCTCATGGCTGCCCTTGCCCAGCAAACCCAGTTTCAACGCCGCCGTGTACGACACGTCGATGGCGCGCTTGGCATGGAAAGGCCCCCGGTCGTTGATACGTACGATCACCGTCGCCCCGCTGACCATGTTCGACACGCGCGCGTACGATGGAATCGGCAGCGTCGGATGCGCCGCCGTCATCTTGTACATGTCGTATATCTCGCCCGACGACGTGCGCTGGCCGTGGAATTTCTTGCCGTACCAGGTGCCCATGCCCACCTGGGTGAACGGCTCGTTGTCCGTGATCGGCGTATAGGTCTTGCCGAAGACGACATAGGGACGGTTGGAGCGCGGCAGCAGCGGATCGTTGCGCACGTCGGCATCCGGCACATCGGCCAGATTGTCCGGCGGCGCATCGCCGGGGCCGTCGTCCTGATAGTAGCCACCCCGGCCCGAGTTCGCCGGCGGCAGCGCCGGCAGGCCCGTGGCCGGCTTGGTGGTGGACGGCGCCTTGATCACAGGTCCCGAGGTACGTGGTGGCCGGGAGGTCGTTTCGTCCGATGTCGGAACGGTGCCGCAGCCGGCCAGCGCCAGCAGGCCCAGCGCCGCGCAGGCGTTCCGTAGTTGGCTTCGGGTCATGCACATGGCGTCGTCCTCATTGGTTTTTCCGCACCACCGGTGCCGGTTGCGTGGTGGGCGCCGGAGCGGCAGGCGCCGGGCCTGGCGCGGGCGCGTCCGGTGCCGCCGGCTGCGCCGGCGCAGTGCCGTTCGCGTCGCCGGTCATACCGGCGCCACGCTCCAGCCTTGCGGCCGCGGCCTGCTCTTCCAAGGTCTGGCCTTCCACCGGCACGATTTCTTCCGCGTCTTCTTTTTCCACTTTGGTTGTATCCTTTCCGGCCGGGCGTTTGCCCAGCAGGTAATAGTCGAGGGCCTTGCGCGCGATAGGCGCCGCTTCCAGGCCGCCCTTGCCGGCGTTTTCCACCACCAGCGCGAGCGCGATGCGCGGCTTCTCGGCCGGCGCGAAGGCGGTGAACAACGCGTTGTCGCGCAGGCGTTCCGCCAGTTTGGCGGCATTGTACTTGTCGCCCTTCTTAATGGTGATCACCTGTGCCGTACCGGTCTTGCCGCCGACGCGGTACTGGGCGCCGGTGAACGCGCGCACGCCGGTGCCGCCGGCCTCCGTGGTCACGCCGACCATCGCGTTCTTGATGAAATCGATGTTCTCCTGCTTGAGCGGAATCCTATAGCTCTCCTTCGACACCGTCAGCGCCCGCGCGCGCGTGGCCCCGTCCTCGATTATCTTCACCAGGTGCGGCTTCATCACCACGCCGTCGTTGGCCAGGTTGGCCACCGCGTGCGCGATCTGCAGCGGGGTGTAGGCGTTGTAGCCGGATCCGTTACTGATCGAGATCGTATCACCACCTACCCAGCGCCCCGCCGCACCCTTGAAACGCTTGCGCTTCCACTCCTGCGACGGCAGCACGCCGACCTTCTCGTTGAAAAGGTCGATGCCGGTCTTCTGGCCAAAACCGAAAGGCTTCATGAAATCGTGGATCATGTCGATCCCCATGTCGTGACCCAGCTCGTAGTAATAGGTGTTACACGAGACGACGATGGACTTGTGCATGGCCACCGATCCATGGCCACCGACCACGTCGTCGTTGAATTTGTGGCCACCCAGGTAGTAGTAACCCGGATCGTAGGTGGCCTGGGTGGTGGTGCGCTTGCCCAGCTCCAGCGCCGCCAGCGCCATGAAAGGCTTGAAGGTGGACCCCGGCGCATAGGTGCCCGACAGCGGCCGGTTCACCATCGGCCGGTCCAGCGAGGTGTTGAGCTCATTCCAGCTCTGCGTGTCGATGCCGTCGACGAACAGGTTCGGATCGTAACCGGGCCGCGACACGTACGCCAGGATGTCGCCGGTGGAGGGCTCGATCGCCACCAGCGCGCCACGGCGGTCGCCAAAGGCGTCTTCCACCACCTTCTGCAACTCGATGTCGATCGACAGGATCAGATTACTGCCGGGGATGGCGGGCTTGCGCGACAAGGTGCGCACGGCCCGTCCGCCGGCCGTCACCTCCACCTCCTCATAGCCGGTGCGGCCGTGCAGCTGCTGCTCGTAGCTTTTTTCCAGCCCCTCTTTGCCGATATGGTCGGTGCCCTTGTAGTTGGTGGCGTCCTCGCCGTCGTCGATGGCATTGGCCTCGGCACGGCTGATGCGGCCGATGTAGCCGATCACGTGCGACGCCGTCTCGCCCAGCGGATACTGGCGGAACAGGCGCGCCTGCACCTCGACGCCCCGGAAGCGGAAGCGCTGCGCGGTGAAGCGCGCCACCTCCTCGTCGGTCAGGCGGGTGCGCAGCGGCACGCTCTCGAAACGCTTGGACTCCTCCATCAGCTTCTTGAAGCGCTTGCGGTCCTTTACTTCGATGTTGACCAGCTTGGCCAGCTCGTCGATCGTCTCGTCCAGCGTCGCCGTCAGCTTGGACGGCGTGATCTCCAGCGTGTAGGCCGAATAGTTGCGCGCCAGGACAACGCCGTTGCGGTCCAAAATCAGCCCGCGATTCGGCGTGATCGGGACGATGGCGATACGGTTCTCCTCCGCCTTGACGACAAAATCGTCGTGCTTGATCACCTGCAGCCAGATGAAGCGCGCCAGCAGCAATCCAAAGCAGACGAATACCGCCAGGCCCAGCACCGCGATCCGCGTGCGGAACTCTTTCAGTTCGCGCTCGGTGTCTTTGATCTCCATCATGCCAGCGCACTCCACGCCGGCGCCCCGGACCCGCTACGCACACTGCGGCTGTGCCGCTGGATGCTCATTAAAATGCCGGCGCCGAGGCCCAGTGTCAGCAGCGCGGTGCCGCCATAGCTCATGAAAGGCAGTGGCACGCCGACCACCGGCACGATACCGCTGACCATGCCCATGTTGACGAAAGCGTAGGTAAAGTAAATCATCGTAATGGCGCCCGCCAGCAGGCGCGTGAAGAAAGTGGATGCATTCAGGGCGATGGAGAGCCCGCGCCAGATCAGCAGCAGGTACAGCACCATCAGCACCAGATTGCCGGTGAGGCCGAATTCCTCTGAGAAGACGGCGAAAATGAAATCGGTGGTGCGCTCGGGAATGAACTCCAGGTGGGTCTGCGTGCCCTGGGTCCAGCCCTTGCCCGCCGCGCCGCCGGAGCCGATGGCGATCATCGACTGGATGATGTGAAAGCCCTTGCCCAGCGGGTCGTGATAAGGATCGATCAAGGTCAGCACGCGCTCGCGCTGGTAGTCGTGCATCGCGGACCACAGCAACGGCATGCCCACGCAGGCGGCCGCGCCCAGCGCGGCCAGCGCCTTCCACGACAGGCCGGCGAGGAAGATCACGCAGGCGCCGGCCGCCACCACCAGCAGGGCCGTGCCGAGATCCGGCTGGCGCGCGATGAGGAGGACGGGAACCGCCAGCAGCAGCGCGGCGACCGCGTACGCCTGCCAGCGCAACTGGCCGGCCTGGCGCTGGAAAAACCAGGCCAGCATCAGCGGCATGGCGATCTTCATGAATTCGGACGGCTGCAGCTGGATGCCGATGGTGATCCAGCGCCGCGAACCGCCTTTGATGGTGCCCACCAGCGCGACCGCGATCAGCAGCGCCACGGCCAGCGCGTACACCGGCACGGCGATGCGCATCAGCGTTTGCGGCGGGATGTTCGCGGCGAGCCACATGACGAAGAAGGCGGCGGCGATATTGCGCAGCTGGTCCGACACCTTGCCCGGAATGGCGATGCCGGCAGAGTACAGCGTGACCAGTCCCACCGACAGCAAGGCGAGGATGATGAGCGCCAGCGGAATGTCGAACACCATGACATGGGGGCGGAGGCGCTGCCATGGCGAGCGCCCGTCGTTGAAATGCATGCGGCGGCCCTTACTTGGCGCCGGCGGGCGGCTGCCCCGACGGCTGCGCCACGGCGCGATTCTGTTCGGCCATGGCGGCATAGTCGTCATGCCGCACCACCTGCAGCCAAACGACGCGCGCCATCAGCAGACCGAGACCGAGAAAGGCCACCAGCGCCAGCCCCTTGAGGCGGCGGCGGAAGCGGCGCGCGTCGCCGTCGCGGGTATCGGTATCGGCGCGCATCACGTCTGCACCAGCTTGCGGTGGCGCTGGATGCTCATCAAAATGCCGCCGGCGATGCCCAGGGTGAGCAGCGCGGTGCCGCCGTAGCTCATATACGGCAGCGGCACGCCGACCACCGGCAGGATGCCGCTGACCATGCCCATGTTGACGAACGCGTAGGTGAAGTAAATCATCGTCATGGCGCCGGCCATCAGGCGGCTGAAGAAATTGGGAGCGTTCCCGGCGATCATCAGGCCACGCCCGATCAGCAGCAGGAACAGCAGCATCAGCACCAGGTTGCCCACCAGGCCGAACTCCTCGGAGTAGACGGCGAAGATAAAGTCGGTGGTGCGCTCCGGGATGAACTCCAGGTGGGCCTGCGTGCCTTGCGTCCAGCCCTTGCCGGTGATGCCGCCCGAGCCGACCGCGATGGTCGACTGGATGATGTGGAAGCCCTTGCCCAGCGGGTCGGAGGTCGGATCGATCAAGGTCATCACCCGTTCGCGCTGGTAGTCGTGCAGCAGCGACCAGATCACCGGCAGGCTGGCGGCGAAGGCGACCAGCAAACCGGCCAGCGCCTTCCACGACAGGCCGGCGAGGAAGATGACCGAGAAGCCCGCCGCCACGACCAGCAGCGCGGTGCCGAGGTCGGGCTGCCTGACGATCAGCGCCACGGGCATCATCAACAGCAGCGCGGCGATGCAATAGGCTTGCCAGCGCAGCTGCCCGGCGCGATGCTGGAAGAACCAGGCCAGCATCATCGGCGTGACGATTTTCATGAACTCGGACGGCTGGATGTCGATCCCCACGTGCAGCCAGCGCCGCGCGCCCAGCTTGATGGTGCCCACCAGCGCCACCGCCACCAGCAGGATCATGCCGACCGTGTAGGCCGGCACCGCAATGCGCATCATCATCTGCGGCGAGATATTGGCGACGACCCACATCACCGCGAACGACAGCAGGATGTTGCGCATGTGGTCTTCCATCTTGCCCGGAATGCCGATGCTGGCCGAGTACAAGGTGATCGAACTGACCGTCAGCAGCATCAGGATGATGAAGACGAGCGGTCCGTCGAAAACCGTGAAGTACGGGCGAAGGCGGCGCCACAGGGAACGCCTTTCGTTGATGCGCATGCAGATCCTTTTATTCGGTATTGCCCGGGGTTTCAGCACCCGGCTTTTTTTCATCGACCACGCCCTGTTCGGCCTGGAGTTCGGGCAGGGAGCGCAGCACCGCGTCCTCCTTCGGCACCGGCGTGGTGTCCTTGTCGCCGGTGCGCTTGCCGAGCATGTAGTAATCGAGCGCCTTGCGCACGATGGGCGCGGCCACGGCGGCGCCGAAGCCGCCGTTTTCCACCACCACGGCGATGGCGATGCGCGGCTTGTCGGCCGGCGCGAAGGCAGTGTAGAGGGCGTTGTCGCGCAGGCGCTCGGCCACCAGGGCGGCATTGTACTTCTCGTTCTTCTTGATGGCGAACAGCTGCGCGGTGCCGGTCTTGCCGCCGGAGGTGTAGCCGGCGTTGGCGAACGCGCGCGCCGCCGTGCCGCCGGTGGTCACGCCCACCATCGCGTTTTTGATGAAGTCGATGTTCTGCTGCTTGAGCGGGATGCGGTAGCTTTCCTTGGGCACCGTCAGCCGGCGCGCGCGCGTGACCGGGTCCTCGATGATCTTGACCAGGTGCGGTTTCATCACCACACCGTTGTTGGCCAGGTTGGCCGTGGCGTGCGCCATTTGCAGCGGCGTGTAGTTGTTGTAGCCGTTGCCGATGCTGATGGAGATGGTGTCGCCGCCGACCCACTTCTGCGCCGCGACGTTTTTCTTGAAGCGGTTGCGCTTCCATTCCTTCGACGGCAGCACGCCCTGCTTCTCGTGTTCCAGGTCGATGCCTGTCAGCTGGCCGAAACCGAAAGGCTTCATGAAATCGCTGATCGCGTCGATGCCCATCTCGTTGCCGAGGATGTAGTAGTAGGTGTCGCACGATTCGACGATGGACTTGTACATGTCGACGGTGCCGTGGCCGCCCGGCTTGTCGTCGCGGAAGCGGTGTCCGCCCAGCGTGAAGTAGCCGGCGTCCGAGATCGACTGGTTGGGCGTGCGCTTGCCCAGCTCCAGCGCGGCCAGCGCCATGAAGGGTTTGAAGGTCGATCCCGGCGGATAGGCGCCCGACAGCGGGCGGTTCACCATCGGCCGGTCCAGCGAGGTATTGAGTTCGTTCCAGCTTTGCGAGTCGATGCCGTCGACGAACAGGTTGGGATCGTAGCCGGGCCGCGACACATAGGCCAGGATGTCGCCCGTTTCCGGCTCGATCGCCACCAGCGCGCCGCGCCATTCGCCGAAGGCTTCCTCGATGACCTTCTGCAGCTCGATGTCGATCGACAGTATCAGGTTGCTGCCCGGCGTGGCGTTGGTGCGCGACAGCGTGCGGATCGCGCGCCCGCCGGCCGACACCTCCACCTCCTCGTAGCCGGTGGTGCCGTGCAGGTGCTTCTCGTAGCTTTTTTCCAGGCCTTCCTTGCCGATATGGTTGGTGCCGTTGTAGTTGGCCGCGTCGTCGCTTTCGGCGATGGCGCGGGCCTCGGACTGGTTGACGCGGCCGATATAGCCGATCACATGCGAGGCGATCTCGCCCTGCGGGTACTGGCGGAACAGGCGCGCCTGGATCTCCACGCCGGGAAAGCGGAAGCGCTGCGCCGAAAACCGCGCCACCTCCTCGTCGGTCAGGCGGGTGCGCAGCGGCACGCTCTCGAAGCGTTTGGACTCCTCCAGCAGTTTGCGGAAGCGCTTGCGGTCCTTGACCTCGATGGAGACCAGCTTGGCGAGTTCGTCGATCGTTTCGTCCAGGGTCATGGACAGCTTGGCGGGCGTGACCTCCAGCGTGTAGGCCGAAAAGTTACGCGCCAGGACCACGCCGTTGCGGTCCAGGATCAGGCCCCGGTTGGGCGCGATCGGCACGATGGCGATGCGGTTGTCCTCCGCCTTGACGGCATAGTCGCTGTACTTGACCACCTGCAGCCAGATGAAGCGCGCCAGCAGCAGCCCGAAGCAAATGAACACCAGCCCGCCCAGTACCGTCAGGCGCAGACGGAACTTGTGAAGTTCGCGCTGGTTGTCCTTGAGCTCAGTCATGGCGGGGCTGGAATCAGATCGGGCGGGTGTGGTCGCGGTCGACCGCGCGCCGCTGGGGCGCCAGCAGCAGCCAGGTGGCGATCGGCCACAGGGCCACGGCGACCACGCTTTCGACGAAGTAGTACCAGCTCGGGAATTTACCGGAGACGAAGAAACGGATCACCAGCTGGATCGACTGCGCCATGACCAGCAGCGGGAACACGTGCATCGCCTGCGTCAGCAGCGGGAACCACAGCACGCGCCGGTGCAGCATGATGGCGAAGTACGACAGCAAGGTGTAGGCCAGCGCGTTCTCGCCCAGCAGGGTCGAGTCGTGGACGTCCATCAGCAGGCCGAGGAAGAAGGCGGTGCCGATGCCGACCTTGCGCGGCTGGTGCACGCCCCAGAACACCAGCACCAGCGCGACGAAATCGGGGACGCCGACGAACTGCCCCCACGGCAGCAGGTTCAGTAAAAAGGCGCAGAACAGGCTGAAGGCGATGAACAGCGGGCTGACCGGCAGCAGGATATAGTGCGGACGATTCATCGTGAGCTGGCTACTGTGGATAAATTGTCTCAGGTGTATGAGACGCCCTCTTGGGGATGTGACAGAGATGCTTTTTATAATGGTGCTCGTGTTGTGCATACTTACGACTCGGCTGTAGAAAATATATCCAAAAACTTGGCAA
>CAUPJZ010000048.1:0-39683 GCA_963511605.1 uncultured Duganella sp.
GGGGCTGCGGCCTCGGTCGCAAGAAAGGTCGCGGCAAACAGCCGCCACTGGTGGCGCAACGCTGATCGCCTGTTGAAAACAGTACTCACGATTGCCTACTTCGACCGCCTTGGCGTACCTCGCCTCTCCTAACCTCAACTATTTGAACCGCCCGGTGCGGACCCGCATGCCGGGTGGTGTGGCAGGGGACCGGCCAGTTATACTGGCCGCCCCTATGCCGATTAAACGTAAAACCACGTAGGGCGGATTAGGCGGAACGCCGTAATCGGCCATTTGTGAGCCGCCGACGGCCATTACACCCCAGCCCGTGTAGAAATGGTGGACCTGACCCCGGAGTTGCTTTTGGTTATGGTGCGGCTTCGCAGACGCCTTTGACGAGGAACGCTTGCGTGACCTTGGCGATCGCCGCCTTGAGCTCGGCGCCGCCGCCGTCGTACATGTCGTTGTGCCTGGCGCCGGGCGGCTTGACGATGCAGGTGCCGTATTGTCTTTGCTCTTGCGCTTCCGGCAGCACGCCGGGGTCGGCTTGCGTGTCGCTGGCGCGGATCGAGAGCACTTTGACCGCCGCCGTGCGCGGCAGCGCGCCGCGCCGGTTGTCCAGCGTGACCACGCGGGTGATCGTCGGGTCGCCTTCGCTGGCGCGCTCGGCCGAGATGTCGCCGCCCAGCGAGTGGCCGATCAGCGTCACGTGCCGCCAGTCGTAGCCGGGGTGCGATTTGCTCAGACTGTCCTGCACGAAGCGCAGGTTGGCGACGCCACGGCGGCGCATGGTCTTCAGTTGTGGTGCGACATCCTCGTTTCTGTCGAGCTTGGCATCGGTCGGCAATTGGTGGTCGACGCTGACCACCAGCCAGCCGGCCCGGTTCAGCTCCTCGACCAGGAAACGGTATTCCTTGTAGCCGATGCCGTAGCCGGCGCTGAGCAGGGCGACCGGGCATGGCGCCTTGGTGCATGGCGCGGCCGGCAGCGACAGTTCGACAGGGATCGTGCGCTGCCTGGCCTGATCCTGCAAGGTCAGGTCCAAGGTGGCGGCCGACGCGGCCTGGACGGCGCCGATGGCGAGCGATAACGCCATAGCGGAGCTTATTGCGAGATGGCGATGACTGACCATTGGACGTCCTTGATCGGCGTGCGCGTTTCGCGGTCGCGCCGGTAGCTGTGAAAGGCGAAGCCGGTGTCGCCGGGATGGCACATGGTGCATTCCGGCGCGGCTGAAAAGTTGGCGAAGCCGGCGCGCTCCAGTTGCCAGGCGGCGATGCCGGCCAGGTTCAGCTTGCCCGCTTCCGACGAAATGACCCGCGCCGGCATGGCGTAGCGCTCGCCGAATTGCGCGATCAGTTCCGGCGAGACCTGGTAGCAGCAGTCGCCCGCCGCCGGTCCCGTCGCTGCCAGCCAGTCGCCGGCCCGCTCGCCGCGCGCGGCCACCATGTCGGCGAAGCGCGCGATGATGCCGGCGTAGGCGCCGCGCCAGCCGACGTGCAGCGCGGCCACCGCCTTGCCGTCCTTGCGCGCCAATAACACGGGCACGCAGTCGGCGGTGGCGATGGCCAGCAACAGGCCGGGGCGTTCCGTCAGCATGCCGTCGGCCTCGCCGCAGTCCTGGTGCTCGCTGTCGGCGATGGCGATGTGCGTGCCGTGCCGTTCGTGCTGCATCGGACGCCGCTCCCAATACTGTGGAAAGTGCCGCGCCATGTCGTCGTGCCGCCCGCCGAAACCGTGTACGACCGACGCCACCGACGCTAAAACCGTGCTTCTGATAACCATTGATTCCAATATCTAGCGTTTAAGGATTTTCTCCACCGGCGCCGGGCGCAAGCGGAAGGCGTCCGGCATGCCCGAGCCGAGCAGGGGACGCAGATACAGCCGGAAGGCGTCCGTGACATCGGTGCCGCTGGCGCTGATGAACTCGTCCTCCATGACGCGCGTCTTGCCGGCCACCGCTTGCAGCGCCTGCAGTTCGTAGTCGACCGAATAGAAGCCGGTGCGCTTGATGGCGACCGAGCCGTCGCGGTCGCCCCACATGGCGAACTGCACCGCCTTTTCGGCGACCTCGCGCGCTTCGCGCTGGTCGACGTCGGACACGCAGCCGATGAACGAGCGCTGCAGATAGCCGAAGGTGTCGCCGCGCACGCGCTTGATGCCCAGCTTGGCCTTGATCTCGTCGCACAACAGGTCGGCCAGCGCGCCGGTACCCGACAGCTGGACGTTGCCGTGCGCGTCGCGCTCGACCTCCTTGGCCAGCAGGCTGGCGATGGCCTCGCCGGAGGCGTCGTGGATGCCTTCGGAGACGGCAATCACGCAGCGGCCGTAGCGCTCGTACACACCCTTGACGTCGAGCAGGAACCGGTCGAGCGAGAACACGCGCTCGGGCAGGTAGATCAGGTGCGGGCCGTCGTCGGGGAATTTCTTGCCCAGCGCGGCGGCGGCCGTCAGGAAGCCGGCGTGCCGGCCCATCACCACGCCGACATACACGCCCGGCAGCGAGGCGTTGTCCAGGTTGGCCCCGGCGAACGCTTGCGCGACGAAGCGCGCGGCCGACGGAAAGCCGGGCGTGTGGTCGTTGCCGACCAGGTCGTTGTCGATGGTCTTGGGGATGTGCATGCAGCGCAGCGGATAGCTGGCCTGCTGCGCCTGCTCGCTGACGATGCGCACCGTGTCGGACGAGTCGTTGCCGCCGATGTAGTAGAACTGCTCGATCTGGTGCGCACGCAAGACCTTGAAGATTTCCTCGCAGTACGCCAGGTCGGGCTTGTCGCGGGTGGAGCCGAGCGCCGACGACGGCGTGGCCGCCACCAGTTCCAGGTTGTTGCTGGTTTCGCGCGTGAGGTCGACGAAGTCCTCGTTGATGATGCCGCGCACGCCGTGCATGGCGCCGTAGACGCGGGTGACGTCGCGGAAGCGGCGCGCCTCCAGCACCACGCCGGCCAGCGACTGATTGATGACGGCGGTCGGGCCGCCGCCCTGTGCGACCAGAATTTTCCCTGAGGACATGTTCCGCTCCTTATCGTTGATAAGACTGAGCCGTGACTATACAGCGAATTTTTTACTTCCCACCGATGTTTTTATCCAGAAATTTTTCCACCCGGCCCCAGAAATCGATGCGGTTTTTCGGCAGCGCCCAGCCGTGGCCTTCCTCCGCGTATTCGATCCACTCGACGTTCGGGTTGGTGCGTTTGACCGCGTCGTAGAACTTGGTGCCGTGCACCAGCGGCACCCGCAGGTCGGCGCCGCCGTAGGCCAGCAGCAATGGTTGCTTGATGCGGGCGGCCTGTTCCAGCGGCGAGGTCGCCTTGAGTTGCGCCGCGTCCTTGACCCGGTCGCCCACCAGCTGCGGCATGCCGTACTGCTTCCAGTCGTTGGAGAGGTCCGAGCTGTAGCGCCAGCCGGCGTCGTACATCAGGCCGATGTCGGTCACGCCCACCCAGTCGACGCCGCACTTGTACAGGTCCGTATCGTTGATCAGGCCCATCAAGGTGGCGTAGCCGCCGTAGCTGGCGCCGGCGATGCAAATCCGCTTGGCGTCGGCGGTGCCCTGGGCGATGGCCCAGCGGGTGCCGTCGGCGATGTCGTCCTGCATCTTCAAGCCCCATTGCTTCCAGCCGGCGCGGAAGTGTTTTTCGCCGTAGCCGGTGCTGCCGCGAAATTCCGGCTCCAGCACCGCGTAGCCGCGCGAAGCGAGGAACTGGGCGTCGGCGTTCCAGTTCCAGCTGCCGCCGCGCACGAAGGGGCCGCCGTGGACCAGCACCACCATCGGCAAATTCTTGTGCGGGCCGCCCGGCGGCAACGTCAGCCAGGCCGGGATGTCGAGGCCGTCGCGCGCGGCGTAGCGCACCAGCTCGCGCGTGCCCATGTCGGCCGGCTTGATGTCGGGGGCGACGGTGCCGACTTCGCTCATGCGCTTGGTCTCGGTGTTGAAGATCAGGTAGCGCGACGGTTGCTGGTCGGAGAACGATTGCACCAGCACCCACGGCGTTTCCGGACGGCGGGCGGGCGTGATCAGATTGATGGTGCCGGGCAGCCTGGCGTCGACGGTTTGCTGCAGCGCCTTCATGGCCGGATCGAACCAGGCCGTGCCGACCGCGTCGGCGTGCACGCGCACACCGAGCAGCTTGTTGTTACTGATGATCAGATGGCCGCGGAAATCGAAGCCGTCCAGGCTCACCAGGGACTCCCCCAGTTTGTTGTTGACCAGGTCGTAACGGTACAGGGAGCTGCGATCTGCGCCGCGGTTGCTGGTGACGTACAGCGCGCCGTCGGGACCGAAGGCGAGCGGATCGAACTCGTTGTCGCCGCCGACGTAGGCGTCGAAGCTCGCCAGCACGCGCCATTGCCGGGTGGCCGGGTCCAGGTAGCGGATCGAGCGCATGTTCTTGTCCAGCGTTTCGACCAGGCGCGGTTCGCCGTTCTGGTCGAGCAGCCACGAGCGCGCCACGCCGGGATGGTCGACCGGCCGCGCGCCGCCGGTGCGGGTGTTCAGGCGCAGCAGGTCCAGCGAGACCAGGATGCCGGGGTTGACGATGCCGGCGTCGCTGACGTAGACGTCCTCGCCGGTCTGCGGCCCGTCCTGGTCGAGCATGAAGGTGTGCCACGGCAGCATCTCATTGCCGCTGCCGTCGGTGACGAACGGCGAGTTGCGCTTGGCCAACTGGCGAAAACCCTTGCCGTCGCGGTTGGCCGCGAACAGGCCGGGGCCGAAGCGCAGGTCGCGCTGGCCGGTGGTCTTGTCGGTCGTGCTGAATATCAGGCGTTCGTTGTTGACCCAGCGCGCCTCGCCGATATCGGTGTCGGAGAACTGGGCCACCATGTGCGCGCTCATGTCGCCCAAGTCGACCACCGCCAGGCCGTCGCGGCGCCCTTTGGCGCCGGTGAAGGCGGCCAGATAGCGGCCGTTGGGCGACAGCATGGCGCCGTTGAAGGACGGATTGGCGAAGAAGCTGGCGATCGGCGGCCGCGCCGGGGCGGTGGCCGCCGCCGGCGCGTCGGCGGCATGCGCGGCGGACCCGTGGGCGGCGAAGATGGCGGCAGCCGCCAGGGCGATGCGGGGCAGGAGCTGGTGTAGTCTCATAATTATTATAGTTAGATATTTTTAATTGGCGAACGGCGTCGGCGCTCAGGGGAGCGCCGCGTTCGGGCCGATATTCTTGTCCAGGAATTTCTCCACCCGGCCCCAGAAATCGATGCGGTTTTTCGGCAGCGTCCAGCCGTGTCCTTCCTCCTCGTACTCGATCCATTCGACGTTGGGGTTGCCCTGCTTGACGGCCTGGTGGAACTTGGTGCCGTGCGGCAGCGGCACGCGCCGGTCGGCGCCGCCGTAGGCCAGCAACAGCGGCTGCTTGATACGCGACGCCTGCAGCAGCGGCGAGGTGGCCTTCAGTTGCTCGGCGTCCTTGACCTGGTCGCCGACCAGCTCCGGCATGCCGTACTGTTTCCAGCCGTCGGGCATGTCGGAGCTGAAGTTCCAGTGGCCGTCGTACAGCAGGTTGATGTCGGTCACGCCGATCCAGTTGACGCCGCATTTGTACAGGTCCGGGTCGTTGATCAGGCCCATCAAGGTGGCGTAGCCGCCGTAGCTGGCGCCGGCGATGCAGATGCGCTTGGGATCGGCGGTGCCCTGGGCGATGGCCCAGCGCGCGCCATCGGCGATGTCGTCCTGCATCTTCAAGCCCCATTGCTTCCATCCGGCGCGGAAATGCTTGGTGCCGAAGCCGGTGCTGCCGCGAAACTCCGGTTCCAGCACCGCGTAGCCGCGCGAGGCCAGGAACTGGGTGTTCGCATCCCAGCCCCAGCTGCCGCCGCGCAGGTAGGGGCCGCCGTGGACCAGCACCACCAGCGGCAGGTTCTTGCCGCCGCCCCTGGGCAGGGTCAGCCAGGCGGGGATCTCGAGCCCGTCGCGCGCCTTGTAGCGCACCAGCGTTTGTTGGGCCATCCGCTCGGGTTCGATTTGAGGATGGCTGTTGCCGAGCAGGCGCAATTTTTGGGTGTCGCTGTTGTAGATCATCGTGCGCGCCGGGAACCGGTCGGAATAGGCCGTCACCATCACCCACGGCGACGCCGGCCGCGTCGGCAGCGACAGCAGGTTGACGGTGTTGGGCAGCATCAGGTCGACCCGGGCTTGCATCGCCTTCATGCCCTCGTCGAGCCAATCGGTGTCGCGCGCGTCGGTCAGGCGGCGCACGCCGAGCAGCTTGCCCTTGCCGAAGAGCAGGCTGCCGCTGAAGTCGTAGTCCGCCAACCGCACCACCGGCTGGTCGGAAATTTTGTTGGTGGCGAAGTCGAAGGTGTACACGGCCGACTTGTCCTGGCCGGCGTGGCTGACCACGTACAAGGTGCCGTCCGGCCCGAAGGCCAGCGGGGTGAAGGCGTCCTTGCCGCCGCCGGTGTAGGCGTCGAAGCTGACGAGCTTGCGCCATTCGTCGTCCTTGGCCGGGTCGCGGTAATAAATGGTGCTGATCCTGCCCTCCAGCGTGGTGGTCAGGCGCGGCTCGCCGTTGTTGTCGAGCAGCCAGTTCATGCTGTTGCCGGGACGTTGGAACGACGTATAGCGGCCGGTGGTCGTGTTGAGGCGCTGCAGGTCGACATAGTCGAACTGGCCTTGGTTGGTGACGGCCCGGTAGGTGACGTAGATGTCGTCGGAATTCTGGCCGTTCTTCTGGCCCAGCAAATAGGTGTTCCATGGCAGCAGTTCGCGGCTGCGGGCGCCGAAGCTGCCGCCGGTGACGAACGGTTTGCCGCTGCGGGCGACCAGTTGCAGGAACTTGCCGCCGTCGCGGTCGATCGCGTACAGCCCCGGCGCGTAGCGCACATCGCCCTGGCCGACGCTGCGGTCGGTGGCGGTGAACACCAGCCGCTCGTCGTTGACCCACTGGAAGGAACCGATGTCGGCGTCGCTGAAGGCGCCCACCACCTTGACGCTGGAGTCGCTCAACGTCATCACGCCCAGGCGATCGCGGCTGTCCTTGCCGGCCACGCGCACGGCCAGATACTTGCCGCTGGGCGAGAGCAGCGCGCCGCTGAATTGGGGGTTGTCATAGAAAGCGGCGATCGGCGGCGGCGCTTGCGTGGCCTCGTCGGCGTGGGCGGCCGGTGGCTGGCCAATGCATAATGCGGCCGCCGCCGTCAGGGTGGCGCGTAGGAACAACTGATGAGCTCGCATTGGGCGCGTGGTGGAATGTGTGAAGTGCAGAACAATACCACCACGTTATCAAATTCGCCACATTTCTCCTGAAGCTGTTGTTGCCCGCCTACGGCGCGGCGGCCTGGCCGATATTCTTATCCAGGAATTTTTCCACGCGGCCCCAGAAGTCGATGCGGTTTTTCGGCAGCGCCCAGCCGTGGCCTTCCTCCTCGTATTCGATCCATTCGACGTTGGGGTTGCCCTCCTTGACGGCCTTGTAGAACTTGGTGCCGTGCGGCAGCGGCACGCGCATGTCGGCGCCGCCGTAGGCGAGCAGCAGCGGCTGCTTGATACGCGCCGCCTGCACCAGCGGCGAGGTGGCCTTCAGTTGCTCGGCGTCCTTGACCTGGTCGCCGACCAAGGTCGGCATGCCGTATTGCTTCCAGGCGTCGTCCAGGTCGGAGGTGTAGTTCCATTGGCCGTCATACAGCAGGTTGATGTCGGTCACGCCGGCCCAGTCGATGCCGCATTTGTACAGGTCGGGATCGTTGACCAGGCCCATCAAGGTGGCGTAGCCGCCGTAGCTGGCGCCGGCGATGCAGATGCGCTTGGCGTCGGCCGTGCCCTGGGTGATGGCCCAGCGCGCGCCGTCGGCGATGTCGTCCTGCATTTTCAAGCCCCATTGCTTCCAGCCGGCGTGGAACAGCTTCCTGCCGAAGCCGGTGCTGCCGCGGTATTCCGGCTCCAGCACCGCGTAGCCGCGCGAGGCCAGGAACTGGGCGTCGGCGTCCCAGCCCCAGCTGCCGCCGCGCACGTAGGGGCCGCCATGCACCAGCACCACCAGCGGCAGGTTTTTGTTGGCGCCGCGCGGCATGGTCAGCCACGCCGGAATCACCAGGCCGTCGCGCGCCTTGTAGTGGACCAGGGATTGTTGCGCCATCCGCGCCGGATCGATTTGCGGATAGCTGGCGCCGATCAGATTGAGCTTTCTGGTGTCGCTGTTGTAGAGCATCGCGCGCGGTGGAAACAGGTCCGAGTACGATTCCACCAGCACCCACGGCGACTCCGGCCGGGTCGGCAGGGACAGCAGGTTGATGGTGTTGGGCAGCATCTCGTCGACCTTGGCCTGCATCGCCTTCATGCCGGCGTCGAGCCAGGTCGTGTCCCAGGCGTCGGTCAGGCGCCGCACGCCCAGCAGTTTGTTGTTGCCGAAGATGAGATTGCCGGTGAAATCGTAGCCGTCGAGCACGATCACCGGCTGGTCCGAGATTTTATTGGCGGCGAAATCGAAGGTGTACACGGCCGTCTTGTCCTGGCCGGCGTTGCTGGTCACATACAGCGTGCCGTCCGGCCCGAACTCGAGCGGTTTGAACGCGCCCTTGCCGCCGGTGTAGTTGTTGAAGCTGACGAGCTTGCGCCATTCTTGTTCCCTGGCCGGGTCGCGGTAGTAGATCGTCCGGACGCCTTCCTCGACCGTGGAGGTCATGCGCGGTTCGCCGTCCTTGTCGAGCAGCCAGGACATGCTGTTGCCGGGACGCTTGAACGCGGTGTAGCGGCCGGTGAGCGTGTTGAGGCGCTCGAGCTCGATGTAGTCGACTTGTCCGGGCCGTTGTATGGCGGGTTTGACCACGTAGACGAACTCGGAATCCTGCTTGTTCCGTTGGCCCAGCAAATACGTGTTCCACGGCAGCAGCTCGCGGCTGCGGATGGCGGTGGCGCCGCCCGCCGTGACGAACGGCCGGCCTGCGCGGCTGGCCAGCTGGATGAACTTGCCGCCGTCGCGGTTGACCGCGTACAGGCCGGGAGCGTAGCGCGCGTCGCCCTGGCCGACGGTGCGGTCGGTGGCGGTGAACACCAGCCGCTCGTCGTTGACCCAGTCGAAGCTGCCGATGTCGGCGTCGCTGAAGTTGCCCACGGCTTTGACGCTGTTGTCGCTGAGCGTGATCACGGCCAGCATGTCGCGCTGGTCCTTTTTGCCCATGCGCACGGCCAGATATTTGCCGCTGGGCGAAAGCAGCGCGCCGCTGAATTCCGGATTGCTGAAGAAGTCGGCGATCGGCGGACGCGCGGGCGTGGACGGACTGGCGGCTGGCGCGTCGGCGGCCGTGGCCGGCGACGACATGGCTGCGGCGGCGAGCGCACACAGGACGGCGCGGACGAGCAATTGCGTGGATCTCATGACGCTCCATGAAAGTAGGATAACTTCCGCAGGGTATCACCCAGTTATCAAATCCGCCACATCCCGCCGATGCCTGAAATGTAACGTTACATTTCCTTGCGTTCGGGCGCGCGGATGTAGTCGACCAGCGCGGCGGTCTCCGGGTCCGGCGCCGGCGTCATCAGGCTGACTACGATCATCGTCAGCAGGCCGGCCGGCACGCCGAAGATGCCGGCCGAGATGGGCGCGATGTGGAACCACTGCCCGGCCGCGCTGCCGCCGAGGATGGGATTGGTGTGCAACATGTAATACAGGCACACGGAGAAGCCGGCGATCATGCCGGCCACGGCGCCCTGGTGGTTGGCGCGCTTCCAGAACACGCCCAGCGCCAGCGCCGGGAACATCGCCGAGCCGGCCAGCGAGAACGCCGCACCCACCAGCGAGATGATGTCGCCGGGCTTGGTCGAGGCGGCGTAGGCGGCGATGAAGGCCACCCCCAGCAGCAGCAGCTTGGAGATCGTCACGCGCTTTTGCGTGGAGGCGGTGCGGTCGACGATCTTGTAGTAGATGTCGTGCGACAGCGCGTTGGAGATCGCCAGCAGCAAGCCGTCGGCGGTCGACAGCGCCGCCGCCAGCCCGCCGGCCGCCACCAGGCCGGAGACCACGTACGGCAGGCCGGCGATCTCCGGCGTGGCCAGCACCAGCACGTCGGCGTCGATGGTGATCTCGGCCAGCTGCACCACGCCGTCGCGGTTGATGTCGCTGATGCTGAACAGCGGGTTGATCTTGTCGACATTGCTCCAGTACGACACCCAGTTGGGCAGGTGGGAAAAGTCGCTGCCGACCAGCGCGCTGTAGATGTCGTACTTGACCAGCACCGCCAGCGCCGGGATGGTCAGGTAGATCAGCAGGATGAAGAACAGGGTCCAGAACACCGACACGCGGGTTTCGTGCACCGACGGCGTGGTGTACGAGCGCATCAGGATGTGCGGCAGCGCTGCCGTGCCCAGCATCAGGCAGAACACCAGCGCCAGGAAGTTGTTGCGCTTGATGTCGGAGGTGGCCGGATCGCCGGGGTAGGGCGTGGCGTGCGGCGTGATCGGCTCGGCGCGGGCCAGGTTCTGGGCGCGCGCGTCCGACCACATGCGCGCCGCCTCGTCGGCGTCTTTCGGATAGGCGATCAGCGCGCGCTCGGCGTTGCGGATCTCCAGCAGCGAGGCGTTGCGCAGCTTGACGTCGTCGAGCTTGCGCTGCATTTGCAGCCGTCCGGCCTCCCACGACGACGGCAGGGTGTTGAGGCGCAACTGGTAGTCGTCGGCGCGCTGGCGGAAGATGGCGCGCACCTCGGCCTCCTTCGGGTCTTCCTGCAGCACCGCTTCGCGCGCGCTCAGCTGCGGCAGCAGCTTGCCGTAGGCCACCTGCGGAATCGGGTTGTCGCTGTGCTTGGCCGACAGCCAGATGGCCGGCATCAGGAAGGCGACCAGGATGATGATGTATTGCGCAACCTGGGTCCAGGTGATGGCGCGCATGCCGCCGAGGAAGGAGCACACCAGGATGCTGGCCAGGCCGAGGAAGATGCCGACCGAGAAGTCGACGCCGGTGAAGCGCGAGGCGATCAGTCCGACCGCGTAGATTTGCGCCACCACGTAGGTGAACGAGACGATGATGGTGGCGATGACGGCGAGGATGCGCACCGCGCGGCCGCCACGGCTGGTGTCGCCGCTGGCGCCGCCGTAGCGCACGGCCAGGAAGTCGGGGATGGTGTACTGGCTGAACTTGCGCAGGTAGGGCGCGATCAGCAATGCCACCAGGCAGTAGCCGCCGGTCCAGCCCATGATGTAGGCCAGGCCGTCGAAGCCGTGCAGATACAGGCCGCCGGCCAGGCTGATGAAGCTGGCGGCCGAGATCCAGTCGGCGGCGGTGGCCATGCCGTTGAACATGGCCGGCACGCGGCGCCCGGCGACGTAATATTCCAGCACGTTGGAAGTGCGGCTGAGTACGCCCAGCGTCGCGTACAGCACGATGGTGGCGAACATGAACAGGTAGCCGATCCACACGCGCGGCATGCCCTCCTGTTCCAGCACCGACAGCGAAATCAAAAAGCCGACGAAGCCGAGCGTGAACAGCAGGTAGTAGCGGCTCAGCCGCCGGAAGAAGGTGGCGGACTCTTTCAAACGCCGGGCTCCTTCGCGGCCGATGGCTTGGCCGGCGCGGCCGCCAGGTCGAGGCGGCGCATGCGCCAGGCGTAGAACGCCAGGATGGACAGGGACACCAGCGAGGCGCCCTGCGCGGCCAGGTAGAACGACAGCGGCCAGCCGAACACGCTCAGCCCCGTCAGCTCGCGCGCGAAGAAGGCGACGCAGAAGCCGGTGAGCAGCCACAGCAGCAATAGCCAGCCGGTCATGGCGCGGGTCTTGCGCCAGTGCTGCTTGCGCGTCAGCGGTGTCGGCGACGGGGCTTTGGTGTCATCCATAATGTGGCGCTTCGCTTTCTTCTTCCGGCGGCGGCGGCGGCGGGAAGCTGACGCGGAACAGGCAGCCCGGCAGCTTCGGTTGCAGCGAACGGGGATTGCTGTAGATGTCGACCTCGGCGCCGTGCTGCTGGGCGATCTCGCGCACGATCGCCAGCCCCAGTCCGCTGCCTTCGGCGGTGTGGCCGAGGATGCGGTAGAAGCGCTCGAACACCCGTTCGCGCTCGGCCTTGGCGATGCCCGGGCCGGTGTCCTCGACCTCCAGATAACCGGGCTCGCCCTGGTGGCCGCGCACCCGCACCGTCACGCTGCCGCCGGCCGGCGTGTAGCGCAGCGCGTTGTCGATCAGGTTGGACAGCAGCTCGCGCAGCATGGTGGGATCGCCGACGATCTGCACCGGTTCGTGCGGCGCCTCGTAGCCCAGGTCGATGCGGTGCGAGAACGAGGCTTGCACCCAATCCTGCACCACGCTGCGCGCCAGTTCGGACAGTTCCAGCGGCAGCATCGCGGTGCCGGCCTGCGGCTGGTTCTCGGCGCGCGCCAGGGCCAGCAGCTGGTTGACCAGCCGCGTGGCCGCCTGCGAGCTTTTGGCAAGCTGTTCCAGCGAGCGGTGGATCTCGCCGCCGTCGGTCTGGCGCAGCGCCAGCTCCGACTGCATGCGCATGCCCGCCAGCGGCGTGCGCATCTGGTGCGCGGCGTCGGCGATGAAGCGTTTTTGCATCTCGATCGACAGCGACAGCCGCGCCAGCATCTCGTTGAGCGAGCGCACCAGCGGCGAGATCTCCTCCGGCACGTCGCTCGATTCGATCGGGCTCAGGTCGTCCGAACCGCGCGCGCGTATGCGCTCCTGCAACTGCGCCAGCGGCGACAGGCCGCGCGCCAGCGCGAACCACACCAGGGCCAGCACGATCGGCAGGATGATGAACTGCGGCAGGATCACGCCCTTGATGATCTCATTGGCCAGCTGGCCGCGCTTTTCCAGGGTCTCGGCCACCTGCACCAGCGCCAGCTGCGGCTCGTCGTCGCCGACCCGTTCCAGCCGAACATACGAATAGGCCACGCGCACCGGCGTGCCGTGCATGCTGTCGTTGCGGAAGCGCACGCTGCCGGCGCGGTAGTGTTCGTCCTCTTCCATCTGCGGCGGCGGCAGGTCGCGGTCGCCGTCGATGTGCTCGCCGCGCGGGCCGTGGACCTGGAAGTAGACATTGTCGACGTCGTCGGCGCGCAGGATGTCGCGCGCCGAGCCCGACAGGCTCTTGATGATCTTGCCGTCGACCGAGCGCACCTGCTGCGCCAGCACCGTCACGCTGTCCTCCAGCGCGTGGTCGAACGGCTGGTTGGCGATCGACTTGGCGACCAGGTAGGTGATGGCGATGCTCATCGGCCACAGCAGCAGCAGCGGCGCCAGCATCCAGTCGAGGATCTCGCCGAACAGCGAGTTTTGCACGCCCTCGTCGGCCTCGGCGGCGGGCGGCTGGTATTCCGGGCCGTCCGCCTCCGCGTCCGCGAGTTGCTCGGGCGCGGGCAGGCGGTTCACTTGATGGCGTCGCCGGTGTCGGCGTTGGCGCGGGCCGCTTCGGAATATTTCTCCAGGCAGTAGCCCAGCCCGCGCACGGTGGCGATGCGCACGCCGCCCACCTCGATCTTCTTGCGCAGTCGGTGCACATAGACCTCGATGGCGTTGTTGCTCACTTCCTCGCCCCATTCGCACAGGTGGTCGACCAGTTGTTCTTTCGATACGAGCCTGCCGGTGCGCGCCAGCAGGATTTCCAGCAGGCCCAGCTCGCGCGCCGACAGGTCCAGCATCTGGTCGTTGATATAGGCGCTGCGGCCGACCTGGTCGTACGACAGCGGCCCGTGCTTGATGATGGTGGCGCCGCCGCCGGCGCCCCGGCGCGTGAGCGCGCGCACCCGCGCCTCCAGTTCGGACAGCGCGAACGGCTTGGCCATGTAATCGTCGGCGCCCAGGTCGAGGCCGTTGACCCGCTGCTCGATGGAATCGGCCGCCGTCAGGATCAGCACCGGCAGCAGCGACGCGCGCGAGCGCAGGCGGCGCAGCACCTCCAGCCCTGACAGCTTGGGCAGGCCCAGGTCCAGGATCAGCAGATCGAATTCCTGGGTCGACAGGGCGGTGTCGGCCTCCTGGCCATTGCGGACGCAATCGATGGCGTAGCCGGACTGGCGCAGTGAACGCGTCAGCCCATCGGCCAGCACGCTGTCATCTTCGGCAAGTAAAATACGCATGTAAGGCACTCCGGCGGCAGAAGTCTGTATTGTGTTTCATTTCCCGCAAGGTGGCGAGTTTTTGTACGAATTCGCCGATTCTCTACAAATCCGCTTGCATTGATCACTGTTTTTTTATACAGTACTGCCTGAACCGACGAATTGTCCCACCACCCACTGGTTGAAAGCACATTATGGACGACAAAAAAGCTGTAATCCCCGCATCTGAAAAAGCCAAGGCGCTGGCCGCCGCGCTGGCCCAGATTGAAAAGCAATTCGGCAAAGGCTCCGTCATGCGCATGGACGCCAACGCGCCGATCGAGGACGTGCAGGTGGTGTCGACCGGCTCGCTGGGCCTGGACATCGCGCTGGGCGTCGGCGGCCTGCCGCGCGGCCGCGTGGTGGAAATCTACGGTCCGGAATCGTCGGGTAAAACCACGCTGACCCTGCAAACCATCGCGGAAATGCAAAAACTGGGCGGCACCTGCGCGTTCATCGACGCGGAACACGCGCTGGACGTCGGCTATGCCCAAAAACTGGGCGTCAATCTGCACGAGCTGCTGATCTCGCAGCCGGACACCGGCGAGCAAGCGCTGGAAATCTGCGACGCGCTGGTGCGTTCGGGCTCGGTCGACCTGGTCGTCATCGACTCCGTCGCCGCGCTGACGCCACGCGCCGAGATCGAAGGCGACATGGGCGATTCGCTGCCGGGCCTGCAAGCCCGTCTGATGTCGCAAGCGCTGCGCAAGCTGACCGGCTCGATCAACCGCACCAACACGCTGGTCATCTTCATCAACCAGATCCGTATGAAGATCGGCGTCATGTTCGGTTCGCCGGAAACCACCACCGGCGGTAACGCGCTGAAGTTCTACGCCTCCGTGCGTCTGGACATCCGCCGCACCGGCTCGATCAAATCGGGTGACGAGGTGATCGGTAACGAAACCAAGGTCAAGGTCGTCAAGAACAAGATCGCGCCACCGTTCAAGGAAGCGCACTTCGACATCCTGTACGGCGCCGGCACCTCGCGCGAAGGCGAGATCCTGGACCTGGGCGTGGAAGCGAAGATCGTCGAGAAGTCCGGTTCGTGGTACAGCTACAACGGCGAGCGCGTCGGCCAGGGCAAGGACAACGCCCGTATCTTCCTGCAGGAGCGTCCGGCGCTGGCGTGGGAAATCGAAAACAAGGTCCGCGAATCGCTGGGCGTGCGCACCTTGCCGCCGCTGGCCGCCGACAAGGGCGAGAGCGTCGTCAAGCTGAAGTCCGTCGACAAGGCGGACAAGGGCGACAAGGCCGACGCGGCGTAATTCGCCCGTTGCCCGAATCGCGCGTTTTCCGCGTAGGCGGAAAGCGCATCCCAGCCACCGTGCCACTTCCATGGCCGGTGGTTTTCTCATTGTGCAGAGGGTTTTATGGCCGCACCTCAACTTAGCCTGAAGGCACGCGCGCTGCGTTTTCTGTCGATGCGCGAACACAGCCGGCTGGAGCTGGGCCGCAAACTGTCCAAGTACGCGGAGGAGGGGGACGACATCGAAGCGCTGCTCGACCTGCTGGAAAAAAACAACTGGCTGTCGCAGGAGCGGTTTTCGGAATCGCTGATCCACCGCCGCTCGGCGCGCTTCGGCAACAGCCGGATCGTGGCGGAATTGCAAAGCCACGGCGTCAAGGGCGACGCGTTGCAGGAACTTAAAGCCGGCCTGGCCGACAGCGAAACGGCGCGCGCCTGCGAAGTGTGGGAGCGCAAATTCGGCGTGGTCGCCACCGACCCGAAGGAGCGCAACAAGCAGATGCGGTTTCTGATGTTGCGCGGTTTTTCCCAGCGCGCCGTGCAAGCGGCGATGAAAGGCGTCGACCTGGACGAGTTCGACGACCACTAGATTCATCACATCCCCTTTCCACCGGATATCGAAATCCGGCCGTGCCATCGCGCGACACCATTTCCCCGCGCCGCAGCATTTATAAAGAACTTGGCATCAGGCACGTCGCAAGTCGGGCTGGGGTGTGCTACACTTTTAGGGTTTTTGCAGCACCGTGGGTGCGGTGGTTGTCCGTAGAAGCTACGGCAACGTGCATTTTCGATAAGAGAAATGCGCAAGGCTGCTAACTAACTCATGCCGCGAGAGCGGTATATTCTTATGTCACTGTCAATACCAGTTCACTGTCGTGCGTTCCGCACGGTCGTCCCAGCATATCCGCATACCGGTTGCCTATGGAAGATTGACGCCTGTTCCACCTCCGGCCATCGCGCTGGCAGCACCCCCCTGATCGTCGCCACACCCCCCAATTCCAAAACATTGCCCCGCACCGCGTCACGACGCCGTCGCACGGGCCGGTTTTACCCGCGCTGGGTGGACAAAGCAGCACCGGGTAGCGCGTAGCAACATCTGCTTATCTAGCATCACACATTTCGCAGTATCAACCGATTTATACACATCAGCATCAGAAGGGAAGCCAGCATGAAAATCCATGAGTATCAAGGCAAAGAAATCCTCCGAAAATACGGAGTGACGGTTCCGCGCGGTATTCCGTGCATGTCCGTTGAAGAAGCAGTCAAAGCTGCGGAAACCTTGGGCGGCCCGGTCTGGGTTGTGAAAGCACAAATCCACGCCGGTGGCCGTGGTAAAGGCGGCGGCGTAAAAGTTGCGAAATCGCTGGAACAAGTCAAAGAATTCTCCGAGCAGATCCTGGGCATGCAGCTGGTCACGCACCAGACCGGCCCTGAAGGCCAGAAAGTACGCCGCCTGCTAATCGAAGAAGGCGCGGACATCAAGAAAGAGCTGTACGTGTCGCTGGTCACCGACCGCGTCTCGCAGCGCGTCGTGCTGATGGCCTCGTCGGAAGGCGGCATGGACATCGAAGAAGTCGCCGAGTCCCACCCTGAACTGCTGCACTCGATCGCCATCGACCCAGCCGTCGGCCTGACCGACGCCGATGCCGACGCGATCGCCGCCAAGATCGGCGTGCCTGCCGAATCGATCGCCGACGCCCGCGCCAACCTGCAAGGCCTGTACAAAGCCTACTGGGAAACCGATTCGTCGCTGGCCGAAATCAACCCGCTGATACTGACCGGTTCGGGCAAGGTCATCGCCCTGGACGCCAAGTTCAACTTCGACGCCAACGCGCTGTTCCGTCAACCGGAAATCGTCGCTTACCGCGATCTGGACGAAGAAGATCCAGCCGAAGTCGAAGCATCGAAATTCGACCTGGCCTACATCTCCCTCGACGGCAACATCGGCTGCCTGGTCAACGGCGCCGGTCTGGCCATGGCCACCATGGACACCATCAAGCTGTTCGGCGGCGAGCCGGCCAACTTCCTGGACGTGGGCGGCGGTGCGACGGCTGAGAAAGTCACCGAAGCATTCAAGATCATGCTGAAAAACCCAGGCCTGAAAGCCATCCTGGTCAACATCTTCGGCGGCATCATGCGCTGCGACGTGATCGCCGAAGGCGTGATCACCGCTGTGAAGGCTGTCTCGCTGAACGTGCCGCTGGTGGTCCGCATGAAGGGCACCAACGAAGACCTGGGCAAGAAGATGCTGGCCGATTCCGGTCTGCCTATCATCGCTGCCGACACCATGGAAGATGCAGCGAAGAGCGTCGTAGCAGCCGCTGCCGGTCAAGCTTAATTAAGGAATCAACATGTCCATTCTGATCAATAAAGATACCAAAGTCGTTACCCAAGGGATCACCGGCAAGACCGGCCAGTTCCACACCCGTGGCTGCCGCGATTACGCGAACGGCAAAAATGCATTCGTCGCAGGCGTGAACCCAAAGAAAGCCGGCGAAGACTTCGAAGGCATTCCAATTTTCGCCAACGTCGCTGAAGCGAAAAAAGAAACCGGCGCCAACGTGTCGGTCATCTACGTCCCACCAGCAGGCGCCGCCGCCGCTATTTGGGAAGCCGTGGAAGCCGAGCTGGACCTGGCAATTTGCATCACCGAAGGTATTCCTGTCCGCGACATGATGGCCCTGAAGGACCGCATGGCCAAAGCCGGCTCGAAGACCCTGCTGCTGGGCCCTAACTGCCCAGGCCTGATCACCCCGGACGAAATCAAGATCGGCATCATGCCAGGTCACATCCACAAGAAGGGCCGTATCGGCGTGGTTTCGCGTTCGGGCACCCTGACCTATGAAGCAGTCGGTCAGCTGACCGCGCTGGGCCTGGGCCAATCGTCGGCAGTCGGCATCGGCGGCGACCCGATCAACGGTCTGAAGCACATCGACGTCATGAAGATGTTCAACGACGATCCTGACACCGACGCGGTCATCATGATCGGCGAAATCGGCGGTCCGGACGAAGCCAACGCGGCTTATTGGATCAAAGACAACATGAAAAAACCGGTCGTCGGCTTCATCGCCGGTGTGACCGCTCCTCCGGGCAAGCGCATGGGCCACGCCGGCGCGCTGATCTCCGGCGGCGCCGACACCGCACAAGCCAAACTGGAAATCATGGAAGCTTGCGGCATCACCGTCACCAAGAACCCGTCCGAAATGGCGCGTCTGCTGAAAGCCATGCTGTAATAACAGCCCGGTTGAATGTGGAATAATGAAGGGGAGCCTAGCGCTCCCCTTTATTTTTTGGAGAATCGGATTTGGCGAAGATCATCGTCACACGCGACGGCCAGGTGGAACAGCAGGTTCAGCTGAGCAAAGAACGGATGACCATCGGCCGCCATCCGCGCAACGACATCGTCCTTGCGCATCCGGCCGTCAGCGGCGAACACGCCGTCATCGTCACCATCCTCGACGACTCCTTCCTGGAAGACCTGCACAGCACCAACGGCACCTTCGTCAACGGCCACCGCATCGGCAAGCATTTCCTGCAACATCAGGACGTCATCAAGATGGCCAAGTTCCAGGTCGAGTTCGTAGCCGACGGCGTGCGGCCAAGCATGGCCGCCGAACCGCTGCTGGCCCACATCGAAGTCTTAAACGGCAACAATGCCGGAAAACAAATGGCGCTGACCAAGCCCAAGACCACGCTCGGCCGCGCCGGCGTGCAGGTGGTGGTGATCGAGCGCCAGCCGGATGTTTATACGTTGACGCACATCGAGGGAGGGCAGGCGCCGCTGGTCAATGGCGTCGCGGTCGGCAAGCAGGGATGGCGGCTCTGTCATGGCGACGTGATCGATCTCGGCGGCACGCAAATGGCCTTCCGCATCGCCTGACAATAATTGTCAGGCATTGTCACGGCTGACAAAACGCGGCGCTAAGGAGTGACAAAAAACGGCACTCGGAGGGGTAAAAATGGCGATTCTGGAAATGTTTCGGGCTGTTTTGCTTAAAAAAGAGGCTGGCATACCGCTTGCGATAAGAAAGGTGTACCACCCAATTTTTTCACCCCACAGGAGTCGCAAAATGAAATCCATGAAAATGATGAAGAAACAAGCGCAGGCCGGCTTCACCCTGATCGAACTGATGATCGTGGTTGCCATTATCGGCATTCTGGCCGCTGTCGCGATCCCTGCGTATAGCGACTACACGGTCAAAGCCAAAGTCGCCAATATCCAAGGCGCCGCCGATTCGCTGAAAACGGCTGTCGCTTTGTGTGCACAAGAAGCCGGTGGTGTGCTGACGGACTGCGATACCGGCCAGAACGGCGTTCCAGCCGCGTTCACGCCTACCAAGGAAGTCGCTTCGGCAACGGTTGCGGACGGGGTTGTCGTATTGACTTTGGCTAGCGGTCTGGGTACCGGCGTCAACGGCCTAACCGTGACCTACACGCCGACGATCGCGGCTGGCGCCACCAATCTCGTGTGGACCACCACCACCACGGTCACCCATGTCGCAGCCAAGGCAGCGCTCGAGAAGAACAACATCTAATAACGATGTCGCATAAAAAAACCGGCTTCGCAGCCGGTTTTTTTTCGTCGGTCTCGACGGCCACGCGACGCGTTTTCACACAATCTTCTGCCGGTCCGCGATCAAGGCCTCATACGTCAAATTCTGCAGCATCGTGTAATGCACCGGATCCAAATCCACAAACTGCACGCCGTACGTGAATACCTCCGGTTTATCCCCGGTCGCCGGCTTGACCACATTGATATTCCGGATCTTCGCATTCGGATTCACGCGCACCTGCCGGTTGCCCGGCTGCGCGATCAAATAGAACGACAGCCCAACCTGCGCATCATCCTCCGGCAACCGTTTCGGCGACTCGATCAGCGCCCCCGACACGCTCAGGTTCACCAGGAATACCGACGACGTGCCAAGCGGCGTCGTCACCTGCGCCGGAATATCCACCTTGACCCGCATCGCCGCACGCAAGCTCGTGCCCTGGATCGACACCGGGAACGACAGATGCGCATAAAAGAACGGACGAGGAAACACGCGCTGCACGACGCACGAGAACGAGCACACGTTCACGCCGGAAAACACGCGGATGGTCAACTTGTCGCCATCGTTGATCGAGATCGGCGCGTTGTTTTCAAACGGCACCTTTACGATTAAATACTCATCCTTGACCCAGCCGATGATGGTCGAAAAGTGCTGGATCGGCTTGATGGTCCGGTGCGTGATGAACTGGATCCTGCCGCCCACCTGCAGGTTCATCTGTTCGAATTCGTATTCCTGAGTCTTGGCTTCGCTCGGGAGAGGGTTGCTGCTCATTCAATTTCTTTCTCGCAGACGCATTGGGCGACCACGGCAAGGTAACTGTCAAAAGATTACTTCCGTGCTATTTATTATATACAGGTTAATGAAAAGTAACAAAGCGGCAATTGATGAGGCTGTCATGGACAGTCGCGCAGAGGTAAAAGCGTTGCATTTTGACGATTGATTACGTAAAAAAGATACGCATTTGTGAATTTTGATAACGTTGATGTTGTCTTTCATTCACGCCGGGTGAGGCGGCGAACGGCGCCGCCCGTGGATCAGCCAGACACGATGGCATCGCCGGCAGCCCTAAGATCGGACAGGAGGTATGATAAGGTATTACCTATCACTAACCGAAAGGAAAGCCTCATGACTGCCACCGTTGCTCGACCCATGTCTGTCAAGCTGGACCCGGACACCCGTGCCCGGCTTGAGCACTTGGCGCAGTCACGCCGTCGAACCCCGCATTGGATGTTGCGCGAGGCTGTCGCACAGTACGTCGAGCGCGAGGAGAAGCGTGACGCCTTCAGGCAAGACACCATAAAAGCATGGGAGGAGTTTCAGTCCTCCGGATTGCATGCCACCGCCGGCGAGGCCGACGCGTGGCTCGCTCAGCTCAGCGAAGGCAACGACATCGAGCCGCCTGAATGCCACGGTTGATCTGGTCGCCGCATGCGTTACGCGACGTGCAGCGTCTCTATCGATTTTTGGCGGATAAGAACCCGGGCGCCGCAACGCGTGCCGTCCAAGCTGTTCGACAAGGCGTCAAGATGCTTGGTCTGCGGCCGGAGATCGGCCGCCCCATCGAGGACATGGAGGAGGTGTATCGGGAATGGCAGATTGATTTTGGAGACAGTGGCTACGTGGCGCGGTATCACGTATCCGCCGATACCGATACCGTGATCATTTTGGCGGTCCGTCACCAGAAGGAAGCAGGGAAGTGACCACGCTGGCCGCACACACGTCACGTCAACCTGCCGCAATCGGATTTCAGCCAACATTGTAGCGTCCTGGCCTCGCTCGCCGACAGCGGCGGCTGCTCGGCGCTAGCTCGTCGCGCTCCAATCCCCCGACTTCCCGCCATGCTTTTCCATCACCCGGATATCACTCATCACCATCCCGCGATCCACCGCCTTGCACATGTCGTAAACAGTCAGCAGCCCGACCTGCACCGCAGTCAGCGCTTCCATTTCCACGCCGGTCTTGCCGAAAGTCTCCACCTGCGCCTTGCAGTGAACGCTCGAATTCGCCACATCGGTCTCAAAATCCACCGTCACCCGCGTCAATGCCAGCGGATGGCACAGCGGAATCAAGTCGCTGGTGCGCTTGGAAGCCATGATCGCGGCGATGCGCGCGATACCCAGCACATCGCCCTTTTTTGCCGTGCCGCCGGTGATGATCGCCAACGTTTCCGGCTTCATGCGGATGGTCCCGCTGGCCAGCGCGATGCGGTGGGTCTCCTGCTTGGCGCCGACATCGACCATGTGGGCTTGCCCGGAGGCGTCGAAGTGGGTCAGGTGGTCGGATGGCGGAGCGGATGTGGTGTCGGTCATGATGAAGAGCTAACAAAATATTTCGGTGGCGGGCGCTGTGCGTAAGCACCCGAGATGCGGGTATCATATCACCGTGAAATCGAACCGTTGCCCCCCTACCTACGATGGCCGCCGTCCGCTGCGCATGCGCATGATCGCGGCTGCCCTGCTGGTCGCCATGCCTATGGCCATGGCGCAAAACGCGCTCGCGCCCGCCCGGATTCCCAACCTGCCGGCGCTGGGCGATACCGAACGCCAGGACTTGTCGCCGCTGATGGAGCGCAAGCTGGGCGAGGAGATCATGCGCGATATCCGCCGCGACCGCGATTTCCTCGACGACGGCCCCATCCTCGAGTACCTGAACACCTTCGGCAACGCGCTGGTGGCGGCCCGCCCGGATGCGCGCGGCGAGGCCAATTTCGACTATTACTTCTTCGCCGTGCGCGATCCGAACCTGAACGCGTTCGCGTTGCCGGGCGGCTTTATCGCCGTGCACTCGGCGCTGCTGCTGGCGGCGCAATCCGAATCGGAACTGGCGTCCGTGCTCGGCCACGAGATCGGCCACGTGGCGCAGCGCCACATCGCCCGCTCGATCGGCCAGCAAAAGCAGGATGCGCTGATCCCGCTGGCGGCGATGATCCTGGCCGCGCTGGCGTCCCGCGCCGGCGGCGACGCGGCCATGGGCGTGTTCATGGGCGGGCAGGGCCTGGCGATCCAGCGTCAACTGAATTTTGGCCGCGACGCCGAGCGCGAGGCCGACCGCATCGGCTTCCAGATCATGGGCGAGGCCGGCTTCGATACGTCCGGCATGGTGGGCTTTTTCCAGCGCATGCAGGCCGCTAGCCGCAATTACAGCGATCTGGTGCCGGCCTATCTGCAGAGCCATCCGCTGACGACCGAGCGCATCGCCGACATCCAGGCGCGCATCCGCGACCAGCCGTACAAGCAGCGCGTCGACAGCCTCGATTTCTATCTGGTGCGGTCGCGCGCGCGCGTGTTGCAGGATCAGACGTCTCAGGGCTATGCCGAGTCGAAGACGTTTTTTGAGAACCAGATGCTGCAGGAGAACCGCCATCAACTGACGGCGGGGCAGTACGGCATGGCTTTCCTGGCGCTGAAAAAAGGCGATACCGCCAACGCGCAGGTGTGGCTGGACAAGGCGCGCGCGACGTTCGGCAAGGCGCCTGCCGCCGGCACCTTCAGCGCGGCGCCGAAGCCGTCGTCGGATGCGATCTTCGTCAGCACGGCCATCGAGATCAAGCTGGCGCAACCCAACGACAAGGCCGTTCTCGCGCAGGCGGTGGTCGACGCCGAGGCGGCGCACCAGCGTTATCCGCTGTCGCGCGGCATCGCGCACCTGTACGGCGAGGCGTTGATCGCCGCCGGCAAGTACGAGGAGGCGGCCAGTTATCTGCGCGACCAGGTGCAGTCCTATCGCGAAGATCCGAACGCCTACGATTTGCTGGCGCAGGCATATTCCAAGCAGGGCAAGGTGGCGTTACAGCACATCGCGCTGGCCGAGTCGTATGTGTTGCAGGGCGGCGTGTTGTCGGCGCTCGACCAGCTCGGCTATGCGCGCAAGGCGCCCGATGCGTCGTTCTACGACCAGGCCGTGATCGATGCGCGCGAGCGCGAGTTGCAGGCGCGTCGCCGCGAGGAAATGGGCGACAAGGGCAAGAAGGATTTGCGCGAGGCCGAGAACCGGCCGGCGTTCAAGGCGGAGATGCGCTCGGGTTCCCGCGCCGAGGACGACGACCGTACCAGCAACCCGAACCGCCCGAACAGTCCATTTTCCAACCAGTCGACCAATCCGTTCGACCGGCTGCGCCAGGGTTCCCCGGACCTTACGCCGGGGCGGTTGGTTCGCTGACGTAGCCGAAGTGCGCCGCCAGCTGCGCGGCGGCAACGCGGTGCACCGGCACCTGGCGCTCGTGATCGGTCAAGGTCAACGTGGAGGCGACCGAGTGCGCGTCGCTCTCCATCCATTCCAGCAGCATCTCGTCGGCGACCGGCTCGTCGTTCATCCTCAGCAGCGGCAGCACCTGCGCGAAGTCGCGGTCGTCCAGCTGGGCGACGATTTCGCCGCTGCGCAGGACCAGCGCGCCGGTCTCCGTCAACACCGCCTTGTCGATGCCGCCCATCGCGGTGCCCGTGTGCAGCAGCCATCCGCAAGACGGATCGGTGCGCACGATGTAGGGCGTCGCTTCCAGGTTCACGTACACGCGCTGCGGGCCGTTCTGGAAATACCAGCAGCCCCGTTCGTCGGCCGCGTAATTGCGCACGATAAAGGCGATCAGCGCCTCGTGCGCTAGCTTGTCGCCGGGTAGATTTTGCTGCTGGACGCGCTCGTCGCGCATGCGCCAGTTGCCGCGCGCGTCCAGAGCCAGCCAGCCGTAGCAGTGGGGCACGTTCGGCCATTTGGCCAGCGCCTGCTTGACGATGTCATCCATGTTTCTTCTCGATCCGTTTCTGGGCCATACCGTCGTTGGCGCCTTGCATGAAGTGAATCAGGCGCTGCGGCAGCCAGTGCAGCTTGCCCGGCAGCCCGCCGACCGCGAAGCCGACATGGCCTCCCTGGTCAGGATAGTCCAATACCACGTTTGACGCCGCACGCTGCGGCAGGTGGCGCCCGGGCAGGAAGGGATCGTTCCTGGCGTTGAGCACCAGGGTCGGCACGGTGATGTCGTTGAGCACGTGCTTGGCGCTGGCGCGGTCCCAGTAGTCGTCGGTGTCGCGGTAGCCGTGCAGCGGCGCCGTGACGACGTTGTCGAAGGCGTACAGGTCGCGCGCCGCGTGCAGCGCGTCGAGGTCGAACAGGCCGGGGAATTCGCGCAGCTTGGCGATGCACTTGGGCTTGAGCGTTTGCAGGAACATGCGCGTGTAGATCATGTTGAAGCCGCTCGACAGCGAGGCGCCGCCCTGCGCCAGGTCCAGCGGCGCCGACACCGAGCACGCCGCGTCGACGAAGTCGGCCTGGTGTTGCGATTCGCCCAGCCAGCGCAGCAGCGCGTTGCCGCCCAGCGAGACGCCGGCCGCGTAGAACTTGCCGCCGCCCTGTTCGACGTGCTTCGCGTGCAGGCGGCGGACGATCCAGTCGACTTCGGTTGCGTCGCCGGAATGGTAGAAGCGGGGAGCGCGGTTGGCCTCGCCGGAGCAGCCACGGAAATGCGGCACCGCGCCGTACCAGCCGCGCGCGGCGATGTCGGCCATCAGCGCGCGCGCGTAGTGGCTGTCGGACGAGCCTTCCAGGCCGTGGAACAGCACCACGAACGGTTGTCCGGGCCGGCCGTCGACGAAGTCGACATCGACGAAGTCGCCGTCCGGCGCGTCCCAGCGTTCCCGGCGGAACGCCACCGCCGGCTTGGCGATGGCGACGGCCGGGTAGATGGTTTGCAGGTGACCGCTAGGCAGCCAGAACGGAGCGGTGTACTTCACGGCGGTGGACGGTGGCGTTGGTGGCGTTAATGCAGGACTTGCGTTGCCGTGTCGGCCGGCACCGGACCCGGCGCGACCGAGACGTGGTGCAGCACGATGCGCCAGCCACGCGGTGTTTTAACGTAGACGTTGGTGGCGAGCAGGTGCGCCGGTTCGCCGCTGGCGGCCGTCGTGCCTTCGACCACCGTGTGCACTGAACTCATCAGATTATGGGTTTCGTGCAGTTGCGACGGCATGATGTGCAGGCCGCCATGTTCGAGGATCTTGCTCCAGGACGAGCGGATCGCCGCGTGGCCGATCAGGCGGGGGCCGCCCGGATGGACGCAGACGATCTCTTCGTCGTCGGCCCACAGGGCCATCAGCGCGTCCAGGTCGGCGCGGTTGAGCGCGGCGTAGAAGGCCGTTTCCACCTCGACGGCGCTGCCGTTCAACTCTTTTTCTCGTTTAATGGGCATGCTGGCTCCGGGGGGCGCGGCTGGCGGTGGACATATTAATGGTGGCCGACGACGGTGCCAGGCTTCAGGCGGTAGGCGGTGCCGCAGTACGGGCACTTGGCGACGCCGTCGTGGTTGAATTCCAGGAACACGCGTGGGTGCGACGACCACAGCGGCATCGCTGGGTTCGGGCAATGTGCCGGCAAATCCTTGCCATCCAGCTCAACGGCGTTGGTGGCGGCTGCGGCGGACGTGTTGGCGTTGGTCATGTTGTAAGGCTCCGAAAGGCGTGAAAACCACGATTTTAACGGAATTGCGCATTGAGCAAAAATCATCGGTAAAATAGCGCCTCCACAATACGGGTGTGGCCTGCTGTGTGGCGGGAATGCCACAGCCACCTGAACACCTGAAGCCACATGACCCAACCGAGCAGCACCCCTCCCGCGCCCGGCCGCTACGTGCCGGAACACCATGAGCCTTCCTGGCGGGAAGGCCTGAAGGTCGGCACTCCCACGTTGTTCGGCATCGGCGCCTGGGGGCTGGTGGTGGGCATCGCGATGGTCAAGTCGGGCTTGAGCGTGCCGCAGGCGCTGGGTATGACCTTGCTGGTGTTTGCCGGCTCCGCCCAACTGGCGGCGCTGCCGTTGATCGCGGCGAGCGCGCCGATCTGGGTCATCTTCCTGACGGCGTTCGTCGTCAATCTCCGTTTCGTGATCTTTGCGGCCTTGCTGGCGCCGCACTTCGCACACCTTCCCTGGACGCGGCGGTTTTTGCTCGGCTATGTCTCCGGGGATATGACGGTGGCGCTGTTTTTGCAAAAATATCCTTCCGAAGCGCCGCAGGTTGGGAAGTTGTCCTACCTGAAGGGCTTGATGTATCCGAACTGGGGCGCGTGGCAGGTTGGGTCGATCGCCGGCATTTTCCTCGGCAGCACGGTGCCGCCCGAGTGGGGGCTGGGTTTTGCCGGCACGCTGGCCATCATTTGCGTGATGATCCCGCTGATGGTGGGGCGGCCGGCCTTGTGCGGCGTGCTCGTCGCGGGCGGCGTGTCCGTGGTCGCGGCGGGCTTGCCGTATAAACTGGGATTGTTGTTGGCGGTGTTGGTCGGCATGTTGACATCGATGGCGGTGGAAGAGGGCACGGAAAAGTGGCGCAACCGCCGGGAGAGCAAAAATGGCTGATTGGGAAATTTGGGTGGTGATCGGCGTGCTGGCGCTGGCCACCGCCGCCACGCGCAGCTCGTTTTGGCTGATCGGCCACCACATCACCATCCCCAAACGGGTGCAGGAAATGCTGCGCTACGCGCCCGCCTGCGCGCTGGCGGCCATTATCTTCCCGGATCTGCTGCTGGCCCCGGACGGCCGCGCCGTCCTCGATTTCAGCAACCTGAAATTAATCGCCGGCGTCGTCGCCACCGGTTATTATTTGCTGCGCCGCAATATGCTCGAAACGATTATCTTCGGCATGGCTTTCTTTACGGCACTGCGTCTCTTACCCACCCTTGTTCCTGTATTTCAATAACAATAAAACACGGCTCGGCTTGCGGTAAAATAGCGCTCTTCTTTCAACTCACCCTTGGGTCGCCATGTCCGCTGTTTTGAACTTCATCCGTCTGCAAGATCTCATCGCCCAGAATGCGCTGCAAGGCAAGCGCGTCTTCATCCGTGCCGACTTGAACGTGCCGCAGGATGATGCGGGCAATATCACCGAAGATACGCGCATCCGCGCCTCCGTTCCCGCCATTAAAGCGGCCGTGGCCGCCGGCGCCAAAGTGATGGTGACGTCCCATCTGGGCCGTCCGACCGAAGGCGAGTTCAAACCGGAAGACAGCCTGGCGCCGGTCGCCGCGCGCCTGTCCGAGCTGCTCGGCCAGCCGGTCGAGCTGAAACAGAACTGGGTCGACGGCGCCGGTCTGGAAAACCTGCAAGCCGGCCAGGTCGTGCTGCTGGAAAACGTCCGCGTCAACAAGGGCGAGAAGAAGAACAACGACGAACTGGCGCAAAAAATGGCCAAGTTGTGCGATATCTACGTCAACGACGCTTTCGGCACCGCCCACCGCGCCGAGGCTTCGACCCACGGCATCGCCAAGTTCGCGCCGGTCGCGTCGGCCGGTCCGTTGCTGGCCGCCGAGCTGGACGCGTTGGGCAAGGCGCTGGGCGCCCCGGCCCGTCCGCTGCTGGCCATCGTCGCCGGTTCCAAGGTGTCGTCCAAGCTGTCGATCCTGAAGGCCTTGGCCGACAAGGTCGACAACCTGATCGTCGGCGGCGGCATCGCCAACACCTTCATGAAGGCCGTCGGCCTGAACATCGGCAAGTCGCTGGTGGAAAATGAGCTGGTCGAAGAAGCCAAGGCCATCATCGACATCATGGCCAAGCGCGGCGCGCAAGTGCCGATCCCGGTCGATGTCGTGTGCGCCAAGGAATTCTCGCCAACCGCCGTCGCCACCGTCAAGGACGTGGCGGACGTCGCCGACGACGACATGATCCTGGATATCGGTCCTAAGACCGCCGCCACCCTGGCCGCGCAAATTGCGGCCGCCGGCACCATCGTCTGGAACGGCCCGGTCGGCGTGTTCGAGTTCGACCAGTTCGGGGAAGGCACCAAGACCTTGGCGCTGGCGATCGCCAACTCCAAGGCGTTCTCGATCGCCGGCGGTGGCGATACCTTGGCGGCGATCGCCAAGTACGGCATCACCGAGCAGATCGGTTATATCTCCACCGGCGGCGGCGCTTTCCTGGAATTCCTGGAAGGCAAGACCTTGCCAGCGGTCGAGATCCTGACGCAGCGTGCTGCGGCGCAATAACTTTAGTATCCATGTGACGTAAAAAGCACGGTCGTGCGGTGTAGCAAATTGCCAGTAAAATCGCAGTAACAGCTGAAAAAAGCCCGGTTTGTGAAAGTTTGCTACAAAGATTTGTAGTTTGGCTACATCGTTAGCCGCTTTGACAGCTTCGAACCGGGCGACACCAAGCTCAACACGAGCTTACAGTGCAGCTTTCCTGGTTTTTTCCTGGTCTCCGCCGCTGTCGCGGGGGCTTTCCGCATGACCCAACGCTAAGGAATCCTATGTCCCGTAGTACCAAAATTGTCGCAACGATCGGCCCGGCCTCTACAGACTTCAACGTTCTGGTAAAAATGATACGCGCCGGGGTGGACGTCGTGCGTTTGAATTTCTCGCACGGCAAGGCGCAGGACCATATCGACCGCGCCAAGCTGGTGCGCGAGGCGGCGGCCGAATGCGGTCGCGAAGTGGCGATCATGGCGGACATGCAGGGTCCTAAGATCCGCGTGGGCAAATTTGAAAATGGTAAGATCGATCTGACCAATGGCGACAAGTTCATCCTGGATGCCAAGTGGGGCGAGAACGGCGAACTGGGCAATCAGGAGCGTGTCGGCCTGGATTACAAGGCGCTGCCGCAGGATCTGCGCGCCGACGACAAGCTGCTGCTGAACGACGGCCTGATCGTGCTGGTGGTCGACAAGATCGTCGGCCATGAGATCTTCACCACCGTGAAAATCGGTGGCGAGCTGTCCAATAACAAGGGCATCAACCGCCAGGGTGGCGGCCTGACCGCGCCGGCGCTGACCGCCAAGGACATGGAAGACATCAAGACGGCGATGAGTTTCCAGTGCGATTATCTGGCGATCTCGTTCCCGAAAAGCGCAACCGACATGGAAATGGCGCGCACCCTGGCCAATATCGCCGGCGAGCCGTTCAACCACAAGCCGATGATGATCGCCAAGATCGAGCGCGCCGAAGCGATCCCTGTGCTGCAGGAGATCCTCGACGCCTCCGACGGCATCATGGTCGCACGTGGCGACCTGGCGGTGGAAGTGGGCAACGCGGCGGTTCCGGCGTTGCAAAAGCGCATGATCAAGATGGCGCGCGAGTCGAACAAGCTGGCGATCACCGCGACCCAGATGATGGAGTCGATGATCTTCAACGCCGTGCCGACCCGCGCTGAAGTGTCGGACGTGGCCAACGCCGTGCTGGACGGTACCGATGCGGTGATGACCTCGGCGGAAACCGCCTCGGGCCGCTACCCGATCGAGACCGTTGAAATGATGGCCGCCATTTGCGTGGAAGCCGAGCAGTCCGAGTACAACAAGCTCGACGCCGACTTCCTGAATGTGACCTTCACCCGCATCGACCAATCGATCGCCTACGGCGCGCTGTTCACCGCGCACCACCTGGCGGTCAAGGCGATCGTCGCGCTGACCGAGTCCGGCTCGACCGCGCTGTGGATGAGCCGTCACAACATCGACACGCCGATCTACGCGTTGACGCCGAGCGTGACGACGCAGCGCAAAGCGGCGCTGTACCGCAACGTGAAGGCATACAATCTGGCGCAGGCGGGCGATAGCGCCGCCGTGCTGCAGGCGGCCGAAGACTTGCTGGTGCAGAACGGCATCGTCAAGAAGGGCGATATGATCGTCGTGACGTGGGGCGGCCGGATGGGCCAGGCCGGCGGCACCAACGCGCTCAAGATCGTCAAAGTAGGTATTAAGTAAGTCCGATAGCGCGCCCCCGCGGAACGGGGGCGCAACGCTCCGGCAACCAAGTTTTTTTATTGTTTGGAGTACACATCATGTCCCTCGTATCCATGCGTCAACTGCTGGACCACGCCGCTGAAAACGGCTATGGCATCCCTGCTTTCAACGTCAACAATCTGGAACAAGTGCAGGCCATCATGGCCGCCGCCGACGCGCTCGACAGCCCGGTCATCATGCAAGCCTCGGCCGGCGCCCGCAAATATGCCGGCGAAGCGTTCCTGCGTCATCTGATCGACGCCGCGATTGAAGCCTATCCACACATTCCGGTCGTCATGCACCAGGATCACGGCCAGTCGCCGGCGGTCTGCATGGCCGCGATCCGCTCCGGCTTCTCGTCTGTGATGATGGACGGCTCGCTGGAAGCGGACGGCAAGTCGGTCGCATCGTACGAGTACAACGTCGAAGTGTCGCGCGAAGTGGTCAAGTTCTCGCACGCCATCGGCGTCACCGTCGAAGCCGAGCTGGGCGTTCTGGGTTCGCTGGAAACGATGAAGGGCGACAAGGAAGACGGCCACGGCGCCGACGGCACCATGACCCGCGAGCAGCTGCTGACCGACGTCAACCAGGCCGCCGACTTCGTCAAGCAAACCCAGTGCGACGCGCTGGCCATCGCCATCGGCACCTCGCACGGCGCCTACAAGTTCACCCGCAAGCCGACCGGCGACATCCTGGCGATCGACCGCATCAAGGAAATCCACGCGCGCATCCCGAACACCCACCTGGTGATGCACGGTTCGTCGTCGGTGCCGCAGGAACTGCTGGCCATCATCCGCGAATTCGGCGGCGACATGAAGGAAACCTATGGCGTGCCGGTCGAAGAAATCCAGGAAGGCATCCGTCACGGCGTTCGCAAGATCAACATCGACACCGACATCCGCCTGGCGATGACCGCCGCGATCCGTCAGTTCATGTTCCAGAACCCGTCGAAGTTCGACCCGCGCGACTACCTGAAGCCTGCCCGCCTGGCCGCCGAACAAATCGTTCGCGCCCGTTTCGAGCAGTTCGGCTGCGCCGGCCAGGCGTCGAAAATCAAGCAAGTTACGCTGGAAAAAATGGCCGAGCGTTACAAGGCCGGCGAGCTGCAACAGATTGTGAAGTAAAATTCGGGTTGGACGGGCGAAGGTTGCCCGAATCTCTTGACCGGCTGGCAAGGTTTCCTTGTCGCCGGTTTTCGCTTTTTCTACGTTTGGTTAATACATTCTCCGCTATGAACAGCCTTTACCAATCCTCCATCAAATCCCTGCCACTGCTCGGCCATGGCAAAGTCCGCGACAACTACGCCGTCGGCGACGACAAGATCCTGATCGTCACCACCGACCGCCTGTCCGCCTTCGACGTTGTCATGAACGAGCCGATTCCCGGCAAGGGCATGGTTTTGAACCAGATGAGCGATTTCTGGTTCGAGAAACTGGGCCACATCGTGCCGAACCACCTGACCGGCGTCGCGCCCGAGTCCGTGGTGGCTGCCGATGAGGTGGAGCAGGTCAAAGGCCGCGCCGTGGTCGCCAAGCGCCTGAAGCCGATCATGGTCGAGGCGGTGGTGCGCGGTTACATCATCGGTTCGGGCTGGAAGGATTACCAGGCGACGGGCAGCATCTGCGGCATCGAATTGTCGGCAGGCCTGCGCCAGGCGGAGAAATTGCCGGAGCCGCTGTTCACCCCGGCCGCCAAAGCCGATCTGGGCGAGCACGACGAGAACATCAGCTTTGCCGACATGGAAAGCCGCATCGGCGCCGAACTGGCCGCCAAAATGCGCGATATCAGCATTAAACTGTACACTGCCGCCGCCGACTATGCGGCCACGCGCGGCATCATCATCGCCGACACCAAGTTCGAATTCGGCCTGGACCAAAACGGCGTCATGCACCTGATGGACGAAGTGCTGACCGCCGACTCGTCGCGCTTCTGGCCTGCGGATTCGTACGCGCCGGACATGTCGCCGCCGTCGTTCGACAAGCAATTCGTGCGCGATTACCTGGAAACGCTGGACTGGGGCAAGACCGCGCCGGCGCCCGCGCTGCCGGCCGACGTCATCGACAAAACCCAGGCCAAGTACTTCGAGGCGATCGAGCGCCTGACCGGCCAGAAGCTGAAGGCCTGAGATGGCGGACGCTAACAACAAACCGCTGGTCGGCGTCATCATGGGCTCGTCCTCGGACTGGGACGTGATGCAAAACGCGGTCGCCATCCTCAAGCAGTTCGGCGTGCCGTTCGAGGCGCAAGTCATTTCCGCGCACCGCATGCCGGACGAGATGTACGCGTATGCCAAGAGCGCGCGTGCGCGCGGCTTGCGCGCCATCATCGCCGGTGCCGGCGGCGCCGCGCACCTGCCGGGCATGGTCGCGGCCATGACCATCGTGCCGGTGCTGGGCGTGCCGGTGCCGTCGAAGTATCTGCGCGGCGAGGATTCGCTGTTGTCCATCGTGCAAATGCCGAAGGGCGTGCCGGTGTCGACCTTCGCCATCGGCGAGGCGGGCGCCGCCAACGCCGCGTTGACGGCGGTGGCCATGATCGCCGCCAACGACGACGCGCTGGCCGACAAGCTGGAAGCCTTCCGTATCACGCAAACCGACGCCGCCAAGGCCATGACGCTGCCGTTCGAATAACGTTTGAAATAAATCGATGAGTAAAGATTTTTCTCCACTTCTGCCCGCCGCCAATCCGGCGGCGTGGCTGGGCGTGATGGGCGGCGGTCAACTGGGCCGTATGTTCGCCCAGGCCGCCCAGAGCATGGGTTATCAGGTCGCCGTGCTGGAGCCGGCCGATGAATGTCCCGCCGGCCAGGTCGCGCAGCGCCTGGTCAACGCCGGCTACAGCGACGCCGCCGGCCTCGACGCCTTGTCCGCGCAATGCCTGGCCGTCACCACCGAATTCGAGAACGTGCCCGCCGACAGCTTGTCGCGGCTGGCCGAACGCGTGTTCGTCGCACCGAACGCGCATGGCGTGTCGGTGGCGCAGGACCGCATCGCCGAGAAGAAATTCTTCGTCGACTGCGCGCCGCGCTCGGGCGTGCTGCCGGCGCCGCACAAAGTGATCGCATCGCAGCAGGATATCGACGATATCGCCGACGATCTGCTGCCGGGCATCCTCAAGACCGTGCGCATGGGTTACGACGGCAAGGGCCAGGTCCGCGTGAAGTCGCGCGAGGACGTGCGCGCCGCGTTTGAAAGCATGGATAAGGTCACCTGCCTGCTGGAAAAAATGCTGCCGCTGGCCTATGAGGTATCGGTGCTGACGGCGCGCGGCGCCGATGGCGCGTCGGTGGTCTATCCGATCGCCGAGAACGTGCACCGCGACGGCATCCTGTTCACCACCACGGTGCCGGGTCCGAACGTTTCGGACGCCAGCGCCAAGGTCGCGCAGCAGGCCGCGCAGGCGATTGTGGCGGAGCTTGGCTATGTCGGTGTGCTGTGCATCGAATTCTTCGTGCTGACCGACGGCAGCCTGGTGGTCAACGAAATGGCGCCGCGTCCGCACAACAGCGGCCACTACACGATGGACGCCTGCGTCACCAGCCAGTTCGCGCAGCAGGTCCGCGCGATGGCGCGCTTGCCGCTGGGCGACGTGCGCCAGCATTCGCCGGCCGTCATGCTCAACATCCTCGGCGATGTCTGGTTCGAAGGCGACAGCGCGGGGGAAGCTGAGACTGCGCGCGAACCGGCCTGGGACCGCATCCTGGCCTTGCCGGGCGCCTGCCTGCATCTGTACGGCAAGGACGATCCGCGCCGCGCCCGCAAGATGGGTCACCTGACCATCGTCGCCCCGACGTTGGACGAGGCGCAGCGCCAGCTCAACGCCGCCTGCGCCATTCTGGGTATCGCGCCGTGAAGAAACAGCATCACGCGGTAGCCGACGCCGCCGACATCGCGGCGGCGGCGATGGTTCTGGAGGAGGGCGGCCTGGTCGCCTTCCCGACCGAGACCGTCTACGGCCTCGGCGCCGACGCCGAGAATCCCGCCGCCGTGGCGCGGATTTACCAGGCCAAGGGCCGTCCGAACGACCACCCGGTGATCGTGCACGTGGCACCCGGCGCCGATCTGGACTATTGGGTCACCGACATCCCGGACGAGGCGCGGCAACTGGTCGACGCCTTCTGGCCCGGACCGCTGACCCTGATTTTGAAGCGCGCCGGCCACATTCCCGACGCCGTCTCCGGCGGCCAGGACACGGTCGGCATCCGCTGCCCCTCGCATCCGGTCGCGATCGCCTTGCTGAGCGCCTTCAAGGGAGGCAAGGGCGGCGTGGCCGCGCCGTCCGCCAACAAATTCGGCAACGTCAGCCCCACCACGGCCCAGCACGTGCGCGACGAATTCGCGCTGGACGACGAGGATGAAGGGTCGATCACGGGCGATGACGCCTGTTCGGCGGCCTTATTGAATACCGTGCTGGAGGGCGGCCCCAGCCAGGTAGGAATCGAATCGACCATCGTCGACCTGTCGCGGCTGGCGACGCACGGCCCGGTGCTGCTGCGTCCCGGCCATATCAGCGCCCAGCAAATCGCCGACGTCATCGGCCGCTTGCCGGCCGCCCCGGACCAGGCCGCGCCGCGCGCCTCCGGCACCTTGGAATCGCATTACGCGCCGCGAACGCCGGTAACGATGCTCGACGGCGCCACCTTGACTGCGACACTGCAGCAGCTGCAAGCCAAGGGCATCAAGGTCGCCATCATCAGCCACGCGCTGCCGCGTCTGGCGTCCAGCCAGCAAATGCTGCCCGCCGATCCGGCTGGCTACGCCTACGGTCTCTACGCCGCCCTGCGCGACATGGACCAGACCGGCTCGGATCTGATCCTGGTCGAAACCCCACCGCAAGATGCGCAATGGCTGGGCGTCAACGACCGCCTGCGCCGTTCAGTGTTCGGCTCCGCCGGCATAATCGACTCCCTGCTGCGTTAATTAGTCCGCCTCAGCAAACACCGGCCCCAATACACCGAAAAACCCACCGGGGTCAGGTCCGTCATTCAGACATTTACGAACTATCGCGCGCCCAAAAAGTTCCGCGGTCTGTCGCCAATGTCCGAATGTCGGACCTGACCCCCGAGGTTTTTTTGGTGACCCCCGAGGTTTTTTTTGGGGGGGCGTTGCGCTCGCTTTTGAGGGAATTTCCGGATTCCAGTGCTAAGATGGATTGTTGCCGGCCGAAAAGCTCGCCCGGCCATCTTGGTCGGAGGCGATATGCGCTGGGCTACATTGATGTTGATTTCGGGGGCGGTGGTGTTGACTTCATGTGGCGGCGGCGGCGGTGGGGCCAACGGCCAGAGCAGTGGCTCGGTTGTTGTCCAGCCGCCGGTCTTGCAGCCACCGCCGCCGCCGCGCGGGACCGTCATCGGCGGCGCGACGCCGGTGCCGGTGACGCTGGCCGGCGGCGCCTCCGCAGCGACGCTGGAACCCGGCGAACTCAAGTTGCTTGTCGATGCGTCGGTGCTGCTGGGAACGGCCTTGACCAGCACACCCGTATGCGCCATCACCACCTATACGCTCAAATACCATACCGTCGATGCGATGGCGGCCGCCACCGACGCCAGCACCGCCGTCATGGTTCCGTCAGGTAAGGATCCGGCCTGCCAGGGCAGTCGGCCGGTGCTGCTGTATGCGCATGGCACCACCGTGAAAAAGACCACCGACATGGCCGACCTGTCGGCCAGCGAGCCGCTGATGATCGCCGCCTTGTTCGCCGCCCAGGGCTATATCGTGGTGGCGCCCAACTATGCCGGCTATGCGGGCTCGTCGCTGGGCTACCACGCCTATCTCGACGCCGCCCAGCAGTCGAGCGATATGGTCGACGCCCTGCGCGCCGCCCGCGACGCCTTCGGGTCGATGAAGGCCGGCGCGTCGAGCCGGCTGATGCTGAGCGGCTATTCGCAGGGCGGCTATGTGGCGCTGGCAACGCAGCGCGCGATGCAGACCGATTACGCCGGCGAGTTCGCCGTCACGGCCGCCGCGCCGCTGTCCGGCCCGTATGCGCTGCTGCTGACCGGCGATACCATTTTCCGGGGCGCGCCGACGGTGGGGGCGACCGGCTTCCTGCCACTGGTGATCAACGCCGGCCAGCGCGCCGGCGCCGCGCTCTACTCGGGTACGGCCGATATCTACGAGGCCAGGTATGCCACCGGCATCGATACGCTGCTGCCTGGCGCGCGCGGGTTCGGCGATCTGGTGGCCGCCGGCAAGCTGCCCGACGATGTGCTGTTCGCGCAGGATTCCTTGCCGCAGGCGAGCGGCTATGCGTCGTTCTTCGGCGCCGATCATCTGATCCGGACCGCCTATCGCGACGCCTATCTGGCCGATCTGAGGGCCAACCCGTGCAACACCAGCGCCGCCAGTCCGCTCGCTTGCGCGCCGGCCCAGCCGCTGCGCCGCTGGCTGCTTAAAAACGATCTGCGCACCTATACGCCGGCCGTGCCGCTGTTCTTTTGCGGTGGTAATGACGATCCGGTGGTGTCGTTCACCAACACCCTGGCGGCGGGCGCCTACTTCGCCGCCAGGGGCGCGGCGGCGGTGACGGGATTGGATCTGGAGGAGACGTCGCTGACGGCGCCGTACTTGACCACCCGGCTGCAATTCGCGGCCGCCAAGCAGGCGCTTCGTTTGGCTAACAAGTCGGTGAAAGACAGCTATCATGCCGGCCTGGTCGCGCCGCTTTGCTTGCGGGAAGCGCGGGCGTTTTTCGATTCTGCCGCAAACCGCTAGCCGGCCAGTTGAAGGAAACTATGCTTGTACGAAAAAAGCCGAGCAATTGTTCCTTTTTTTTCACAACCAGGCAGTTTGTCGGGTGTTTTGCTATACAAGCACGGCTGGCGCTGGCATATTAGCTGGCATGCGAATAGCACGCCCGTTCGTATCAAATCATAAAAGAATATTTACAGGAGACAACATGCGCAACACCAAATTTGCACTCGCTGCAATGACTCTGGCCGTCCTGGCGGGTTGCGGCGGCAGCGCCGACCCGAAGCCGGGCGATCAGACCATCAAAAACAAGTACAGCGCGCAAGTGTCGTTCGGCGATAGCCTGTCCGACGTGGGGTCGTATGCGGTCGGCACCGTCGCCGCGCTCAAAGGCGGCAAATTCACCATCAACGGCGACAACACCGCGATCGCCTCCACCCTGACCGGCAGGAACTGGACCGAACTGGTCGCCGCTCAGCTGGGCCTGCCAGCGCCGTGCGCGGCGCTCACCGGCCTCGATGGCGACGCGACCAAGGGCTTTTCGGTGCCGCAGGTGGCCCACGCCGGCTGCTACGGCTATGCACAGGGCGGCGCCCGCGTCACCAATCCTATTGGACCGGGCAACAAATTAACCGGCAGCGCGCTGGGCGCATTGACGATTCCCGTCGTCACCCAGGTGGCCAACCACCTGAAGGCCGTCGGCGGCAAGTTCAAGGGCGACGAGATGGTCTTCGTCATGGCCGGCGGTAACGACGTGCTGTACCAGCTGGCCGCGCTGAGCGCCGGCGCCACGGCCGCCGGCACCGCCGCCGCCGGTCCTGTTTACTTGCAGAGCCTGGTGCCGCAACTGGCCGCCGGCGCCACCAACCCGCAGACCGCCGCGCAGGCCATCGCCTTCGCCGCCCAAACGGAAGCGGCGCGCACCGGCAGCAGCCAGGCCAGCATCACCCAGGTCGCCATCGGCGCCGCCGCCGTCCAGCCGGGCAACTCGGCCGTCGCCTCGCAGGCGGTCTACGGTCCGATGGTCGCCAAGGCCACCGCCGACGCCACCGCCGCCGGCAACAAGGCCGGACTGGACTACGCCACCGCCAAGGGACCGGAACTGGTCGCCGCGCTGGGCGCCGCCGGCACCGAGCTGGCCAACCTGGTCAAGACGCAGATACTCGCCAACGGCGCCAACTTCGTGACGGTGAACAACCTGCCGGACGTGGCCACCACGCCGTCGGGCCGTGGCCAGTCGGCCGCCACCCAGGCGTTGATCAACGCCATGGTGAGCGCCTTCAACACCGCGCTGACCGCCGGCCTGTCGGCCGAGTCGAAAGTGGTGATCGTCGACGTGTTCGCCGTCAGCCACGACCAGGCGACCAATCCCGGCCCTTACGGCCTGACCAACGTGACCGAGCCGGCCTGCGACCTGACCTCGCCGAAGAACGCGCTGGGCACCTCGCTGGTGTGCAACGGAAGCAACCTCAAATCGGGCGACGTCAGCCACTACTCTTTCGCCGACGAAGTCCACCCGACCCCGTTCAACAACCTGCTGCTGGCCCGCTACGTGTCCAGAAGCCTGGTGACCAAGGGCTGGCTGTAATTCTGTCGTCGCGGGCTGGTGCCGCTTCAGGCGGCCCCGGTCGGACAACACCATAAAAAATCAGGAGACGATATGAACAAGGGTTTCAACACCGCCGTAAAACTGCTGGCGCTGGCCGCCGCGATGTCGGTGGCCACGGCCGCGTCGGCGCAACAGACCGCCGGCACCTGGCTGGTCACCGCCGGCATCAACAAGATCACGCCGAAGGTCAAATCGGGCGACGTGTCGGCGCCGGCGCTGCCGGGTACCAAGGCCGACATCGATCCGGACACCAAGCCGCGCGTGGCGTTCGCGTACATGGTCACCGATAACATTTCCGGTGAAATCGATCTGGGCCTGCCGTACAAGCATGACCTGAACGGTTCGGGATCGATCGAGGGCACGGGCAAGCTGGGTGATTCGGAAGTACTGCCGCCGACGGCGTTCATCCAGTACCGCTTCCTGCCCGCGAACGCGATGTTCCGCCCTTATGTCGGCCTGGGCATCACCTACGCGCACTTCCAGAAGGAACGTGGCTCGGGCCAGCTGACGGCGATCCTGAACACCGGCGGCCCGGGCTCGACCTTCAAGGTCGACGACAAATGGGCGGCCAGCTACCAGATCGGCGGCACCGTCAAGATCAACGAACAGTGGTTTGTCGACGCGACCGTGATCAAGACCCGGCTCAAGACCAAGGTGCATTTCTCGACCGGCCAGACCCAGGATATCCGCCTCGATCCGCTGGCCGTGAGCGTGAGCGTCGGCTACAACTTCAAGGGCTTCAATTTCTGATTGTGTCCGGGATCGGCATAGGGGCGGCCAGTATAACTGGCCGGTCCCCTGCCACACCACCCGGCATGCGGGTCCGCACCGGGCGGTTCAAGTAGTTGAGGTTAGGAGAGGCGAGGTACGCCAAGGCGGTCGAAGTAGGCAATCGTGA
>CAUPJZ010000049.1:0-38004 GCA_963511605.1 uncultured Duganella sp.
CTGGCACGCAAAAGCGATGGCGAACCGGGCGTGCAAACGATCTGGAAGGGACTCAGGAAAATCCGCATCGCGGCGGAGGCGCTACGGTTCGCTGACTCAGATACTCGCCGATCTGATCAGACTTGTGTATAAGGGCATGAGCTTAAGTATGGATAGTGCACGTCGCCGCGACTTGAAGAAAACGGAAAACAGCTGGTACAGGAAAGCTGTGACGAAGTACTAGGGGAGCGCTGATTTAATCGCCGCCGCAGTGGCCCAAGTGATCTGTAAGCTGTCAAAATAGTGGTTAATATTTAAAGTATTAGTCCGCTTACAAGTCGAGCGTAGTTTCTTTTGTGGCCGAAGGTCGGCTTTGGGGCGGAAACAGCCATTCGACTTTCGCGGCCGAGGCAATCACCGTAACGCATTCCGCATCAACGTTCGCAAATTACAATCATTCTGCCAGCGCGCCCGCTCCTCGCTGTTAAGCGCCAGCGCCTTCAGTTCCTCGTCGCTTTGCTGGGTCTGCGACTGCACCAGGCGGTGCGCCAGCCCGCCGTCCGGCAGCATGGTGCCGAAGAAGGTGACCAGCTCGTGGTGCTGAATCAGCAACGTCGGGAAGTTCTCGACGTCCAGATCACCCACCACATCCGCATGATCCTCGATGTCGATCCAGACGAAGAACTTGTCCGGATGGCGCGCGGCCAGTTCGTCGAACGTGGCGCGGTACGATTCGCACGTGCCGCACCAGGCCGCGCACAGGCACGCGACGATCCAGCGGTCGCCGGATAGGGCGGCCGCGACTTCTTGGCGATTGGCGGAATTTAAGGTCAAACTATGCATAGGATCGTCGACTGACGGCGTTCTCAGCGCCCAAAGGAGATATTCTACATGCCCGCGCGGGGTCGCGCCTGCCACCGGGCCGGGTTAAAATACGGGATGCCTATTATTCTTGCCATTGAAACCTCGTCCGAACTGGCCTCCTGCGCGCTGCTGCGGGGCGAAACCGTCATCAGCCGCGTGTCGTCCGGCGTGCGTACCCATTCCCAATCCATCTTGCCGATGATCCAGGAATTGCTGGCCGAAGCCGGCATCGCGCTGAAGGATTGCGATGCGATCGCCTTCGGCTCCGGTCCCGGCTCGTTCACCGGCGTGCGCACCGCCTGCGGCATCGCCCAGGGCCTCGCGTTCGGCGCCAGCCTGCCGGTGGTGCCGGTCGTCACGCTCGACGCGATGGCGCTCGCTTGCCGCCAGCGCCATGGCGCCGCCGACGTACTGGCCGTGCTGGACGCGCGCATGGGCGAGGTCTATTGGGCGCAATACCGGTTCGAGGCCGACGCGGCCAACATCGCCGAGCCGGCCGCCGTGCTGCCGCCGACCTTGTCTGCGCCCGAAGGCGTACGGCCGCAGGACGCGCCCGTCGCGTGCGGCAATGGCTTGTCGGCCTATGCCGAGGCGTTCCCGGCCGGCGGCCACGCCGAAGTGATGCCGCACGCGGAACAGATCGCGCAACTGGCCAGCATCGACTTCGCCGCCGGCAAGACGGTGACGGCGGCCGAGGCGCAGCCTCTGTATCTGCGTAACAAGATCGCCTACACCCAGGCCGAGCGCCGTGATATGGCGATCGCCAAGGCGGCGGAAAGCGTGGCATGAAGCAGCTGTGGGATTTGGCGCGGTTGAACTACGAGCCAATGCAGCAGGCCGATCTGGCCGAGGTGCTGGCGCTGGAGGAGAGCGTTTATCCGCACCCCTGGAGCATGGGCAATTTCGCCGATTCGCTGAGCAGCAATTACGAGGCTTGGGTGTTGCGCGACCAGGCTGGCGTGTTGCTGGGCTACTTCCTGCTGATGGCGATCGTCGACGAGGCGCATCTGCTGAATGTGGCGGTGTCTGCCGAGCGGCAAGGGCAGGGGCTGGGACGCTTCCTGCTGAACCAGGCTGTGGCCTGCTCGCGCGGACTGGGCATGACGTCGGTGCTGCTGGAAGTGCGGCCGTCGAATGAGCGCGCGTTGAAGATTTACGAACGCTATGGATTTAAACAGATCGGCCGGCGCAAGGGATATTACCCGGCGGCCGGCCAGCAACGCGAGGACGCCATCGTTATGCGGTTCGGAATATGAGTCAGACAGCAACCCGCAGTGCGATTTTCCTCGAGGAGATGGGCATCGGCGCGCATTGGTCCCTGCGCAACCGTCCGGTGGCCCCGCCGGCGGTCGATGCCGCCGAGCTGGCCGACGAGCGGCTAGCCGAGGCCGAGGCTGATCAGGCGGCGTTCACGCGGGCGGTTATGCAGGCGGTGATGGAACCTGCGGCGGTCGAACAGCCGGTTCGCGCGCAGCCGGTCAATGAACAGCCTGCCCGCGAGCAGCCGGCCCCGGTAGCCGCCCGCGCACCGATGCCCGAGGCGCCGCCCGCCAGCCCTCCGCGCGCGGCCCCGGTCACGGCCATCGACGCCGCGCCTGCGGCCCCATCCGCAGACATGGACGACTCGACCGCCTGGTTCGACGAGGCGCCGGTGCCGGCCCGCGCCGCGCCGGTCAGCGACGAGGCGATCGCCGCGATGGACTGGGCGCAATTGCGCACCGCCGTGTCCACCTGCACCCGCTGCCAGCTGTGCGCCACGCGCCGCAACGCCGTCAACGGCCGTGGCGCGACCGATGCCTCCTGGATCGCATTGGCCGCCGGTCCGTCGCGCCTGGACGAAAAAGACAACCAGCCCGTCGCGGGCGAGGCGGGCCAGCTGCTCGACAATATGCTCAAAGCCATCGCGCTCAAGCCCGATGCGGACGTGTATGTGACCAATCTGGTCAAATGCCGTCCGGCCGCCGAGGACGGCACCGACCGTCCACCGACCATCGACGAGCTGACCGCCTGTCGTCCCTACCTGCACCGTGAGCTGCAACTGACCGGCGCGTCCATGGCGATGACGTTCGGCCAGCACGCCGCCAAGGGCCTGATGATGGGGCCGGCCGCGCGCGGCAATGTGATGCGCTACGGCGATGCCGGCTTGCCGGTCGTTGCGACCTACCATCCGGACGACCTGCTGCGCCGCCCGGAAGACAAGGCCAAGGCCTGGGGCGATTTGTGTCTGGCGAAGGCGGCCCGTGACTAGGCAGCCGCCCGCGCCGCCCGACACCGCGCCCGAGAGCTATCAGGCGAGGTTCGAGCGGCGCTGGGGTCACTTGACCCGTCCCCACGTGCGCGCGCTGGCCTGGCTGCTGGACGCGCCCGACCTGCTCGATCCCGCTTCGCCGCACTGGCAGGGCCGCATCGCCACCGTGGGCGCGATGACGCGGGATACCGCCGATTGGCTGGCCGCGCTGGAGCAGGACCCGATCCCGCTGGAAGCGGCGCTTGGCGCCCGGCATTACTCCCGCCTGGGCTTGTACGCGGAAAAGCTGATGGCCTTCTACTTCGCCGAGCACGGCAAGCTGGTCGCGCATGGCTTGCAGGTGCGCGCCAACCGCAACGACACCGTCGGCGAGTTCGATTTCCTGCTGCGCGACGGCGACGACCTGGTCCACCTCGAGTTCGCCACTAAGTTCTACCTGCTCGACGCCGACAGCGCCGGTGAGGGCTTCAATGGCTTGATTGGCCCCAACCTGGCCGATACCTTGGGCGCGAAGATGCGCAAGATTTTCGATAAACAACTATCGCTGGCGCGGCATCCGGCGGCGCAGCCGTTGTTGCCGCAACCGGTGGCGCGCGCGCTGGCGCTGGTCAAAGGCTGGCTGTTCTATCCCGGCGACGAGGCCGGGCGCGGCATGGCCGGCATCTCGCAGCCGCACTGCAATGGTTTCTGGATGTCGATGGCGCAGGCGCAAAGTTTGCGGGGTGAGCGTTTCATCATCATGCATCGGCTGCTGTGGCTGGCGCCGTTGAAGGCGGCCGACGGCGCGCTGGATCTGAACGGCTTGCTGGCCGCGCTGGACGAACAAATGGCCAAGGTCAGCGCGCCGGTGATGGTGGCGGTGATGCGGGAAGAGGGCGGTTGGCTGGTGGAGGAGCGGCGCGGATTCGTGGTGCCGGACGATTGGCAAGCGCAAGCCGCGCAGCGGCGCCAGGACGGCACGTTGCCAACGTAGTCTCAGATACATTTACCTCGGATCCACGTAGGGCGGATTAGCGAAGCGTAATCGGCCATTTCAGAGCCGCCGACGGCTCGTCGATGGCCGATTACGGCGTTCCGCCTAATCCGCCCTACGGGTCACAACGAAACATCAGTGCTTGGCTTCGCCGATCAGGCCGATCGAATCGAATTCGCGCTGGTTGGCCTGGTGCTTGCGCATAATGAAGAACATGGTGCCGGCCAGGAACAGACCGAAGATCAGGATGATGACGTTCAGGTTCAGGTGGCCGCGCAGCATCAGCGAGTACGCCGCCAGCATCACCAGGATCGACAAATTCTCATTGAAGTTCTGTACGGCGATCGAGTGACCGGCGCTCATCAGCACGTGACCACGGTGCTGCAGCAGCGCGTTCATCGGCACCAGGAAGAAGCCGCCCAGCAAGCCGACCAGCACCAGCAGCGGATACGCCAAGGTCACCGTATTGACCAGGGTCATGCCCATCACGATGACGCCCATGGCGATGCCGACGGGGATCACGGTGAGCGACTTGCGCAAGGTGATCGAGCGCGCCGAGATGACCGCGCCCGCCGCCACGCCGATGGCGACCACGCCGACCAGGCTGGTCGACTGCTCGTAGGTCAGCTTGAGCGTGCGGTTGGCCCATTCCAGCACGATGAATTGCAAGGTTTGCGCGGCGCCCCAGAACAGGGTGGTGACTGCCAGCGAGATCTGGCCCAGCTTGTCTTTCCACAACAGGCTGTAGCAGTTGGCGAAGTCGGTGACCAGTTTGATTGGATTGCGTTCCTGGTGGCCGTAGCGGCAACCGGTGTCGGGGATGCGGGTGTTGAACAGCGCGGCGATGATGTAGATACCGACCACCACGCACAGCGCCGATTGGGTCGCCGTGGTGATGCCGGTGTCGATCAGCGGCAGGTCGAAGCCGAGCAGGTAGGACGAGACGCGGTCGCCGACCAGCGCGCCGCCCATGACGGTGCCGAAGATGATCGACATGACGGTCAAGCCTTCCACCCAGCCGTTGGCGGCGACGAGTTTCTCGGCCGGCAGCAGTTCGGTCAGGATGCCGTATTTGGCCGGCGAATAGACGGCGGCGCCGAAACCGACGATGGCGTACGCGAGCAGCGGGTGGACGTTGGCGAAAATTAGCATGCAGCCGCCAACCTTGATCAGGTTGGAGATGAACATGACTTTGCCTTTTGGCATCGAATCGGCGAAGGCGCCGACAAATGCGGCCAACAGCACGTAAAAGAGCGTAAATGAAAGCTTCAGCAGGGGCGTAATCCATCCCGGCGAGTTCATATTGATCAACAGGTCAATCGCAACAAAGAGCAACGCATTATCCGCCAGCGACGAAAAGAATTGCGCTGCCATGATGGTATAGAAACCACGATTCATTCTGGGATGCCTGAAAGCTTGTATTGGCTTGCTTTATACCACGCTTTGATCGGAACCCCCAAGAATTGAGCAGTGCGCCTCCACGCGCTAATGGTGGGCGCACGGTAAAATACGGCTCCACTGTTTTTGATAAAGATAGCACTATGCCAAGGCCAATCGTCGCGACCATCCACATTGCATCCATGCAGCATAATTTGGCGCGCGCCAAGGCAGGTTCGCCCGGCGCCAAGGTGTGGGGCGTGCTCAAGGCCAATGGCTACGGCCACGGCCTGGAGCGGGCGATGCGCGGCTTCGCCGACGCCGACGGCCTGGCGCTGGTCGAAGTCGACAACGCCGTGCGGCTGCGCGAGCTGGGCTGGAAGAAGCCGATCCTGTTACTAGAGGGTTTCTTCGGTCCCGACGATGTGAACACCATGGCCGGCTACAACCTGGAGGCGGCCGTCCATTGCAACGAGCAGCTGGCGTGGCTGGAGGCGGCCCAGGAGGCGCTGACGGCGCGCGGCATCAAGCTCAACCTGCATCTGAAAATGAACAGCGGCATGAACCGGCTTGGCTTCATGCCCGACGCCTTCGCCGCCGCCCACGCGCGCCTGGTAGCCATTTCCTGCGTCGGCAACATCACCTTGATGACCCACTTCGCCAACGCCGACGACGCCAAGCATCTGCTGTTGCCAATCGACGAGCAGATCCGCCGCTTCGAGGCCGCCGCCGCCGGCCTGCCGGGCATGCGCAGCCTGTCCAATTCCGCCGGCGTGCTGCGCCAGGACGAGCTGGCCGACATCCTGCGCAACGATTGGGTGCGCCCCGGCATCATGCTGTACGGCGGCACGCCGGGGGGCAAGTCGGCCGAGGAATACGGCTTGCTGCCGGCCATGACCCTGACGAGCGAGATCATCGGCGTGCAGCAGATCGCCGCCGGCGACGTGGTCGGCTACGGCAGCCGCTTCCAGGCCGAGGGGCCGATGCGGGTCGGCGTGGTCGCCTGCGGCTATGCCGACGGCTATCCGCGCCACGCGCCGGTCGATACGCCGGTGCTGGTCGACGGCGTGCGTACCCGCCTGGTCGGGCGCGTGTCGATGGACCTGCTGACGGTCGACCTGACCGATCTGCCCGACGTCAAAATCGGCAGCAAGGTGACGTTGTGGGGCAAGGGCATGCCGATCGACGAGGTCGCCAACGCGGCCGGCACCATCGGCTATGAGCTGATGTGCGCGCTGGGGCAGCGCGTGGCCGTGGTCGAGGACTGAGCGGATGGCCAAGGCGAAAACCAACTACACCTGCACCGAATGCGGCGGCACGTCCACCAAGTGGACCGGGCAATGTTCCTCGTGCCAGCAGTGGAACACGATGGTGGAGACGCTCGTCGAGACCGGCGGCAACAACCGCTATTCGCAGCCGCAGCACATGGCGCTGGCGCAGACGGCGCCGGTGCTGTCGCTGGCCGATATCGACGCCATCGACGTGCCGCGCTTCGGCACCGGCATCGAGGAGTTCGACCGCGTGCTCGGCGGCGGGCTGGTGTCCGGCGGCGTGGTGCTGATCGGCGGCGACCCGGGCATCGGCAAGTCGACGCTGCTGCTGCAGGCGCTGGCCAATCTGTCCCATTTGAAGAAAGTTTTATATGTCAGCGGCGAGGAATCCGGCGCCCAGATCGCGCTGCGCGCCAAGCGCTTGCAGGTCGACGCCCGCGACCTGAAACTGCAGGCCGAAATCCAGCTGGAAAAAATCCTCGGCACGCTGGCCGACCTGAAGCCGGACGTGGCGGTCATCGACTCGATCCAGACCGTCTATTCCGACGCGCTGAGCTCGGCGCCCGGTTCGGTGGCCCAGGTGCGCGAATGCGCGGCCCAGCTGACCCGCGTGGCCAAGCAAACCGGCATCACCATCATCCTGGTGGGCCACGTGACGAAGGAGGGCGCGCTGGCCGGTCCGCGCGTGCTCGAGCACATCGTCGACACCGTGCTGTATTTCGAGGGCGACAACCATTCGAGCTTCCGCCTGGTGCGGGCGATCAAGAACCGCTTCGGTGCCGTCAACGAGCTGGGCGTGTTCGCCATGACCGAAAAGGGGCTCAAGGGCGTGTCCAACCCGTCGGCGTTGTTCCTGTCCCAGCATGACAACCAGGTGCCCGGTTCCTGCGTGATGGTCACGCAGGAGGGCACGCGGCCGCTGCTGGTGGAGATCCAGGCGCTGGTCGACGCCAGCCACCTGCCCAACGCGCGCCGCTTGTCGGTGGGCCTGGAGCAGAACCGGCTGGCGATGCTGCTGGCGGTGCTGCATCGCCACGCCGGCATCGCCGCCTTCGACCAGGACGTGTTCATCAACGCCGTCGGCGGCGTCAAGATCACCGAGCCTGCCGCCGACCTGGCGGTGCTGCTGGCGATCAATTCCTCGATGCGCAACAAGCCGCTGCCGCGCGGCTTCGTCGTGTTCGGCGAGGTCGGCCTGGCCGGCGAGATCCGGCCGGCGCCGCGCGGCCAGGAGCGTTTGCGCGAGGCGGCCAAGCTGGGTTTCTCGATGGCGATGATCCCGACCTCCAACGCACCCAAGCAGCCGATAGAGGGGATGACGATTATTGCCGTCGATCGCATCGATGATGCCTTCAATAAGCTGCGCGAAATCCAATAAGGATGTATTGTTATGTGTTGTAATCAGCAATAGTGCTTAACACGTAACATTATGTTATTTAAAGGATGGATAAATTGTTAGTCGATCAACGGTCAGTCGCGCGCAAGATTGTGCGCGCCAAGGCAGTGGTGGTGATGGATGGGATGCCGCCGCAGCAGGGACGCACCATCGACCTCTGCGCCACCGGGTTGTCGCTCACGTTCGACCACAAGCTGGCGGTCGGGCACATGGGGCAGGTGACGTTTGAGCTTTTCCTGGACGGCAAGGGCCAACTGGTCAGTAGCCGCGCCAAGGTCACGTATTGCATCTTTAGCGGCGATCATTTCAAGATCGGCTACCAGTTCGTCAATCCGGACGCCGCCACCAGCAGCATCGTCAACAAGTTCATCCGCTAAGTTGTTCAGCCGAGTTGTTCAGCTGAATCGTCCATCAGGCCGGCCCCGACATACCGGGCGCGCGGCCTGATCGGCCGGTTGGCTTGCACCTGCTCCAACGCGTGGGCGAGCCAGCCGACGCATCTTCCCAACGCAAACAAGACAAACGGCGCCTCCTCCGGCAGGCCGCACGCCGCCGCCAGCGCCGGCAGCGCGAAATCGACCGTCGGCAGCTCCCCCGCCTGCGCCTCGGCCTCGGCCGCCAGATCGGTGTAGGGTTGCAATTCCGGCAGCATCCTTAACATGGCCTTGGCGCGCGGGTCGCCATCCGGATAGAGCCGGTGGCCGAAGCCGGGCAGCGGCCTTCTGCTCGCCAGCCATTGCGCGACCGCGTCATGGGCGCCGGCCTGCCTGGCGAGGGCCAGCAGCCGGGCGAATTCCGCCGGGGCGCCGCCGTGCAGCGGACCGCTAAGTGTGGCGAGGCCGGCCAGCACGCCGGCCGCCAGCGAGGCGCCGGTCGAGACTGTGACGCGGGTGGCGAAGGTCGACGCGTTCAGCTCGTGGTCGGCCATCAGCACCAGCGCCCGGCGGATCAGGTCTTGTTGGGACGGGCAATGCCACGCGCGGGAGAGGCGGGCGCTGATGGTCAAGCCGGCGGCGGCGTCCGGCAGCGCGCCGGTGATGGCTTCGGTGAGCGTGGACAGTATGGTGGCGGCGTCGGCGTGCAGCGCGTTCAATGGCCGAGCCAGCGAGGGCGGAGCCGTCCCGGCCAGGGCTGCCAAGGTGAGCAGGCCGGTGGCGAGGGCGCCGGGGTTGGACGGTCCGTTCGCGGCGGCCGCTGCCGTCTTGTCGGGCTGGGCGGCTTGTATTGTCGCTGGCGGGCATTGCCATAGTAGCGCGGCGATATCTTCCGGTGTTGCGGAGTTCGCCAATATTGCCGCGTCCTGTCCGCGATACAGCAGCTTGCCGTCGGCTGCCGTGGAGATCGACGATGGCAGCACCGGGTCGCCCCATTGCATGGCTTGCGCCGATACCGCGTCGACCTTGCGGCGGCCGTTGGCGCGCCTCGCCATGCGCAGCACATCGTCACGGTGGTAGAGGCTGCGGCGTGGGTCGGCGTCGTCGGCCTTGGCGCGGATTTTGCCACGGCTGACGTTGGCGTACAGCGTTTGCGGACGGACGTTCAGGATGGTCAGGGCTTCGGTGGCGGTCATCCAGACCATTTGCGCTTCCTATGTTGACGGTTCAAGTCAAGATTGACGCGTGATGCTTGCGGGTTCAAGCTGGCCAGCATATCAAGTTCTGGAGCTCTCATGTCTGTTATCTCTCGTCACATGCTGCAAGCGGCGGCGTCTGCGCTGGCGTTGCCGGACGACGCGCCGGACGCGTTGCGCTTTGAGGGGGACGGCGCGCTGCCGTCCTATTACGCAGTCTCCGATCTGGCTTCGGCGGCGGTCGGCGCGGCGGCGCTGGCGCTGCGCCGGGTGATCGTCGCGCTCGGTGGCTGCGCGGCGCCGGTGCGGGTGGACCGCAGGCTGGCGTCGTTGTGGTTCGGCTGGTCGATCCATCCCATCGGCTGGGAGCGCCCGCCGCTGTGGGACGCGGTGGCCGGCGACTACGCCACCGCCGACGGCTGGATACGCCTGCACACCAACGCCATCCACCACCGCGACGCGGCGCTGGCGGTGCTCGGTTGCAAGGTCGATCGCGACGCCGTGGCGCGCGCGGTCGCGGGCTGGCGCGGCGAAGAACTGGAAGCGGCGGTGGTCGACAACGGCGGCTGCGCGGCGATGATGCGCTCGGCGGCGGAATGGGCGGCGCATCCGCAGGGCATCGCCGTCGCCGCCGAGCCGCTGATCGCGTTCGAGACGCGGCCGCTCGAAGGTCCCGCCGCCTTGCATGGCTGGCCCGGCGCCGCCACGCCGGCGCGCCCACTGGCCGGATTGAAAGTGCTGGACCTGACGCGGGTGCTCGCCGGTCCGGTGGCTACCCGTTTTCTGGCCGGCTATGGCGCCGATGTGCTGCGCATTGATCCTCCAGGCTGGAATGAGCCGGGCGCCATTCCCGAGGTAACGCCGGGTAAACGTTGCGCGCGGCTAGACCTGCGCCAGCCGGCCGATCGTGCCATTTTCGAGGATTTGCTGGCGCGGGCGGATGTGCTGGTGCACGGTTATCGTCCCGCCGCGCTGGAGCACCTGGGTTACGGCGAGCAATTCCGCCGCGAGCTCAACCCGGGACTGATCGATGTTTGCCTGGACGCGTACGGCTGGACCGGGCCGCTGGCCGGCCGGCGCGGTTTCGACAGCCTGGTGCAAATGAGCTCGGGCATCGCCGAGCATGGCATGCGGATGCAAGGCGCCAACAAACCGGTGCCGTTGCCGGTGCAGGCGCTGGATCACGCCACCGGCTACCTGATGGCGGCGGCCGTGCTGCGGGGGGTGCTTTTCCGGTTGTCCGAAAACCGCGCGATGAGTGCGCGCCTGTCGTTGGCGCGTACCGCCAAACTGCTGACCGATTCCGCGCCCGGGGCTGGCGCGCAGCCGTTGGCCGCCGCAGGCGAGGCCGATTTGTCGCCGGGCATCGAGCACACGGAGTGGGGGCCGGCGCGACGTTTGGCGCCGCCCGTGGTTGTCGGTGCTACGCCGATGGCGTGGGACCGGCCAGCGGCTTCGCTCGGCTCCTCACCTGCGCGATTTCGGAGCGCGTAGGGCGGATTAGGCGGGACGCCGTAATCGGCCATGCATGCGTGTCGACGGCGCATGCATGGCCGATTACGCTGCGCTAATCCGCCCTACGTGTTTTCGTGTTTTCGTGGTTTGGTGATTCCGTGGTTTCGCGTCGTGGAGATCCGGTGGGTGGTATTCCGGGATTGCGAGGTAAACCTGGTTCTGTTCGCCGTATCGCTTATCCTGACCATATTGCATACTATGTAATCATCCAGGCAGGAATACATCATGGCGACCTCCATCAACTCCGCGACCAGCGCCGCCAGCACGGCGGTCTCGAGCGACATCTACAAACGCGTCGAGCAGACCATGACGGCGCAAAACGGCGCCGCGACCAAGCTCAACGCGACGCTGGTGCGCGACCAGACCAAGCTGTCCGGCCTGGGCCAGTTGCAAAGCGTGCTGGCCGATTTCCAGACGCTCGCCGCCAGCCTGACCGGTAGCGGCTTGAGCACCAGCGCCGCCAGCTCGGCCAAGACGGTGCTGACGGCGACGTCGACCGGCACGGCCAAGGCCGGCACCTACGCGATCGACGTCAAGCAGCTGGCGCAGGGCCAGTTTCTGACCAGCGAGGAATTCACGTCCGCCACCACCAAGATCGGCGGCGGCGCCACCACCACCGTCAAGATCGACTTCGGCACCGCCGGCGGCGCCAAGGGTTTCGTCACCAATGGCACGGCCAGCAGCAAAACCATCACCATCGATAGCACCAACAACACGCTCGAAGGCATGGCCGCCGCGTTCAAGGCGGCCGGCGTGGACGTCAAGGTGGTCAAGGGTGACGACGGCAAGTTTTCGCTGGGTATCGCCGGCGAGAGCGGCGCGGCCAACAGCATGCGCATCAGCGTCAGCGGCGACGCCGCGCTCAAGGGCCTGCTGGCGTTCGATCCCGACGGCGGGCAAAAGCTCAAGCAGACCACGGCGGCGCAAAACGCCATCCTGACCGTGGACGGCAAGGAAGTCACCAGCCCAACCAACGCCATGGCCAAGGACAACGGCATCGCCGGCGCCACCCTGACCTTGACCGGCACCGGCAAATCCGACGTGACGATCAAACAGGATGCGAGCCAGATCGGCACCAACCTGAAGTCCTTCGTGGCCGCCTACAACGATCTGAACAAGAAGTTGCAGACGCTGCAGCAGGGCGCGCTGAAGGGCGATACCGCGATCGGCCAGGTGGTCAGCCAGATGAGCATGCTGCTGAAGACGGGCGGCGGCAGCGTGTCGATCTCTGCGTTGGGCGCGGCCGGCGTCAGCCAGGATGCCAAGGGCAACATGGTGGTCGACGATAAGAAATTGCAGGCGGCGTTGACGGCCGACTCGTCGTCGGTGGCCAAGCTGTTCACCAACGATGGCAAGGGCATCGCCGATTTGATGTCGTCCAAGGCGTCGGCGTTCACGTCCTCGACCAGCGTGATCAGCAAGGAGGCCAAGCAAATGAACACGGAAATCGCCAACATCAACGGCAAGCGCGCCGTGCTGACCAAGGCGCTGACGGCGCAGGCCAACGCGCTGGTGGCGCTCTACAGCGCACAGGCCCAGACCGGCGCCGGCAGCGCGATCAACGGTGCCGGCGGCGGCACCGGCACCTTGTTCGATATGCTGGGCTGACGATCGACGTCTATTTCTAACGAACTCCCTTGCGTGGAAGCGGTGGATGCCCGATCATCACGGGTTGTGAATGAATCCACTTTTCGGAGGTGCTATGGCAGGGAAGTTCGTTGGCGCGGCGCTGGTCGCCGCAGGTTTGATGGCCGCCGTGGGGCAGGTCGCCGCCCAGGCGCCCGAGGAAAAAGTCCTCAACATCTATAACTGGTCCGATTACATCGCGGAAGACACGGTTAAAAACTTCGAAAAAGAAACGGGCATCAAGGTCCGTTATGATGTTTTCGACAACAACGAGATTCTCAATTCCAAGCTGGTGGCCGGCAAATCCGGTTACGACATCGTGGTGCCGACCGCGCCGTGGGCGCGCCTGCAAATCGAAGGCAAGCTGCTGCGCAAGCTCGACAAGTCCAAGCTGCCGAACCTGAAGAACCTCGATCCGGCGATCCAGGCCAAGCTGGCCAGCATCGACCCGGCCAACGAATATCTGGTCGACTGGCTGTGGGGCTATACCACGGTCGGCATCAACGTCAACAAGGTCAAGGCGGCGCTGGGCAACCTGCCGATGCCGGAGAACGCCTGGGACCTGCTGTTCAAGCCTGAGTATGTGTCCAAGCTGAAATCGTGCGGCGTGTCGTTCCTGGATTCGCCGTCCGAGGTGTTGCCTGCCGCGTTGATGTATCTGGGCAAACCGGCGTACTCCAAGAACGCCGCCGACTACACCGAAGCGGGCAAGCTGCTGTCGGCGATCCGTCCGAGCGTGACGTTGTTCAGCTCGTCGGGTTACATCAACGATCTGGCCAATGGCGCGGTTTGTGTTTCGTTGGGCTGGTCGGGCGACATCAACATCGCCCGCCAGCGCGCGGTCGACGCCAAGAACGGCAACGTGATCGAGGCGTTGATACCGAAGACCCCGGCGGCGTTGATGTTCGATACGATGGCGATTCCGGCCGACGCGCCGCATCCGAATAATGCGCATTTGTGGATCAATTACATCATGCGTCCGGAGGTGCATGCCAGCCTGACCAACAAGGTGTTCTACGCCAATCCGAACGCGGCCAGTTTGAAGTTCGTGCGCAAGGATATCGCCGCGAACAAGACGATTTTCCTGTCCGAGGCCGACAAGCAGCGCATGGCCGCACCGGAGGCGGTGCCGGCGGATATCCGTCGTGTGATTACGCGCACGTATACCAAGTTTAAGACCGGTCGGTAGTGCAAGCATAAGGCGCTGGCGGAGCGTGGCGGATTACGGCGTCCCGCCAAATCCGCCCTACGTGTCTCCGTGGTCCGGCGTCTGTCGAGGTCATCGGAACCACGTAGGCTCCGCCAATACAGCCACCGGAACGCCGTAAACGAACATCGGCGCCATTCGGCGCCGAGCGGGCTTCGTACGAAGCGAAATGCTATTCGTGATAGCGGTCGGTCAGTTTCTGTTTGCTGCCTACGGTTTCCTGCACTATTTCGTAGACAACAAGGGCGATCATCCCTCCTAGGATGCCCATGGTGAGCAAGGTAAACATCGTATCCCCCCTCTGGTTGGTACGATTTCACTTTAGCAGATCATTGCCGCTTTGCAAGCTCGGCTATGCTCCCGCCGTCGCTATTTCACCACCAGGTCGGCCGCCATCACCGCCTTCAGATACACGCTCATGGCGTTGCCCGGATCGCGTTGCGCGAACCACCAGGCGCTGGCCTTGCGGATATCCCATTCGAGATCGTCGCCCGTCAACAGCATCGAGGCGACCTGGCCCAGGGTCGGCTGATGGCCGACCACCAGCACCGAGTCCTTGCCGCCCGGCCAGTTGGCCGCCTTCAGGATATCGGATGGATCGGCGCCGGGCGCCAGGTCGGTATGGATTTTGTATTTGCGCCCCAGCGCTTCGACCGTCTGCAAGGTGCGGACGGCGGGGCTGGCAAGGATGCGGCAACTGTCGGGCAACTGGGAATTGAGCCATTGCCCCATGCGGCGCGCCTGCTTGACGCCCTTGGGCGTCAGCGCCCGCTCCAGATCGGACATGCCGGGCGCAGCATCCTCGGCCTCCGCATGCCGCCATAAAATGAGATCCATGCTTTTCTCCCGACTATCATTAGAAAAAGATCCCAGCGGCGGACCTTCCGGCCCGCCTTGCGTTGTTGTTATTAACCGTCGCCGAGGTTGCCCCCGGGAGTGCCCAGCGATTGCATCAGATGTTGCTGGGCGCTGAAGCCGATTTGCTTGGCGCGCGTCTTGCGGCGCGTGTAATGCCCGTCCGCCTCCAGCTCCCACGCGTTGACATTGTCCTTCAGATACGGATTCAAGCCCTCGGCCAGCACGCGCCGCTTGAGCGTTTTGTCCAGTATCGGGAACGCCACCTCGATGCGGCGGAACAAGTTGCGGCTCATCCAGTCGGCGCTGGACAGCATCACGTCGTGCGCCAGATCGTTGCGGAAGTAATAAATACGGCTGTGCTCCAGGAAGCGGCCGATGATCGAGCGCACGCGGATGTTTTCCGACAGGCCCGGCACGCCCGGCTTCAGGGTGCACGCGCCGCGCACGATCAAATCGATCTTGACGCCGTCCTTGGAGGCCGCGTACAGCGCGCGTATCACCGATTCGTCCACCAGCGCGTTCATCTTAACAATAATACGTCCGGGGCGGCCGGCGCGCGCGATACGCGCTTCGTTGCGGATGGCCTTGATGATCTCGTTTTGCAGCGCGAACGGCGCCAGCCACAGATGCGTCAGCCGGTGCGGCTTGGTCAGGCTGGTCAGGTGGATGAACACCTCGTTGACCTCCTGGCTGATGCCCGGATGGCAGGTCAGCAGGCCGAAATCGGTGTAGAACTTGGTCGTCGTCGGATGGTAGTTGCCGGTGCCGAGGTGGGCGTAGAAGCGCAGCTTGCCTTCCTCGCGGCGGATCACCAGCGCCACCTTGGCGTGGGTTTTCAGTCCGACCACGCCGTACACCACCTGGGCGCCGGCCTGTTCCAGCTTGTCGGCCCAGTTAATGTTTGCTTCCTCGTCGAAGCGCGCCTTCAGTTCGACGATGACGGTCACTTCCTTGCCCATGCGCGCCGCCGTGATCAGCGACTCCATCAGGTCCGAGTTCATGCCGGTGCGGTAGATGGTTTGCTTGATCGCCACCACGGCCGGGTCGAGCGCGGCGCTGCGGATGAAGTCGATGACCGTCTGGAACGACTGGAACGGATGGTGCAGCAGGATATCGCCCTTGCGCAGCGCGGCGAAGATGTCGGCGCTGCCGGGCTTTTGCGCGATGCCGGGGAAGAACGGCGGGAAGCGTAGCGCCGGATTGTCGACGTGGTCCATGATCTCGGTCAGGCGCACCAGGTTGACCGGGCCGTTGACCGCGTACAGGCGGCTCTGGTGCAGGCCGAACTGGTCGAGCAGGAATTGCGACAGTTCCGGCGGGCAGTTCTTGGCCACTTCCAGCCGCACCGAGGTGCCGAACTGGCGGCCCTGCAACTCGCCCTTGAGCGCCTGGCGCAGGTTCTTGACCTCGTCCTCGTCGACCCACAGGTCGCTGTCGCGGGTGACGCGGAATTGCGAATAGGCGATCACTTCGCGCCCGGCGAACAGGTCGGAGATGTGCGCGTGGATGATCGACGACAACAGGCAGAACGACACGCCGCCGCTATCGGACAGCTCGTCCGGCAGGCGTATCACGCGCGGCAGCACGCGCGGCGCCTTGACGATGGCGATCGCCGTGCCGCGGCCGAAGGCGTCCTTGCCGTTCAGCGAAACGATGAAATTGAGACTCTTATTGACGACCTGGGGGAAGGGGTGGGCCGGATCGAGGCCGATCGGCGTCAGCAGCGGCCGCACCTCGGTGTCGAAGTATTCCTTGACCCACGCGCGCTGGGCTTCGTTGCGCTCGTTGTGGCGCACCAGGTGGACGCCGTTGGCGGCCAGTTCCGGCAGCACTTCCTGGTTGAGGATTTCATATTGATGCTCGACCAGCACATGGCACTCCTCGCAGATGCGCGAGAGCGTGGCGACGAGGGCGGGGTGGTTGGCCAGCGAGCCGTCGACGCTGCCGGCGGCCAGCAGGCTGGCCACGCGCACCTCGAAAAACTCGTCCAGGTTGCTGCTGGCGATGCACAAGTAACGCAGGCGCTCTAATAAAGGAATGTTCTTGTCTTCGGCTTGCGCCAGAACCCGCCGGTTGAACATCAGTTGCGACAGTTCCCGGTCCAGAAACGCAGAGTTCTTGTTCACTTCAGCATGCAAGTCAGGCTTCATGTCTTTTTAATCACTTTGCAGATGGTGTAATTCTAGCCTGTATCGACAGAATAATGATTGCAACAGTGTAAATACAAAATATGACAAGTCTGTGACATGGCATGTCATAAATCCCGCATGGGCTTGTCACAATTGTGACCGGAGGGCGTAACATTGGCTTGGCCGTTCATGACATTTTAGCCGTTCTCATAGGGGAAGCGACGTGCGAAACATGGCCACATGGTTATTTTCGAGATTTTTTTGGCATGTCATAAACCTGTCATATTGCGCCGGTAGACTGCGCAGCATCCTAACCTGTCATAACAAAGGACTTGAAATGCGAATCAAACAACTGATCTCCTCCCTGGTAGTGGGCGTGTCTGCCGTGATGGCATTCTCGTCGGCCGCCACCGCCGCCGATATGACCGGCGCCGGCGCCACCTTCCCTTACCCGATCTACGCCAAGTGGGCCGAACAGTACAAAGCCGCCACCGGCAACGGCCTGAACTATCAATCCGTCGGTTCGGGCGCTGGCATCAAGCAGATCAAAGCCAAGACCGTCGACTTCGGCGCGTCGGACATGCCACTGAAAGCGGAAGACCTGGACGCTGAAGGCCTGATGCAGTTCCCGGCCATCATGGGCGGCGTGGTCACCATCGTCAACCTCGACGGCATCACCCCTGGCCAACTGAAAATGACCGGCCAGATCGTCGGCGACATCTACCTGGGCAAGATCACCAAGTGGAACGCGCCTGAAATCGCCGCAGTGAACCCGGGCGTCAAGCTGCCGGCCGAAGACATCACCGTGGTGCACCGCGCCGACGGTTCGGGCACCTCGTTCCTGTTCACCGACTTCCTGTCCAAAACCAACCCTGAGTTCAAGACCAAAGTCGGCTCGGGCACCGCTGTGAAGTGGGTGGTTGGCGTGGGCGGCAAGGGTAACGAAGGCGTGGCCGCCAACGTTCAGCGTATCAAGGGTTCGATCGGCTACGTCGAGTGGGCCTACGCTAAAAAGAACAAAATGTCGCACACCCAGCTGAAAAACAAGGACGGCAACTTCCTGCAGCCTGACGACGAGTTCTTCAAAGCCGCCGCCGCCAATGCCGAGTGGACCAAGACCCCGGGCTTCGGCGTCGTGCTGACCGACCAGGCCGGTAAAAACTCGTGGCCGATCACCGGCGTGTCGTTCATCCTGATGCACAAGGTGCAGGCCGACGCCAACAAAGGCAAGGAAGTCGTCAAGTTCTTCGACTGGGCCTTCAAATCGGGCGGCAACGCTGCCGTCGAACTGGACTACGTTCCACTGCCAGCCTCGGTTGTCAAACTGGTGCAGGATTCCTGGAAAGCCAACCTGAAAGACGCTTCGGGCAAGGCCATCTACTAATCCCGACTCCCTTCGCCGCCGAGCAAGTTCAAGGCGGCGAGGGGGTTAGCCTGCTGCGCCCAACCGGACGCCGCAGGCTAGCCTACATCAACGAGATAACAATATGAGCGCTGATATCACTTCCACGCCACTTCCAAAACCGGAGCAGTCCATGCACACCAGCACAGCACAGGCGACCGCTGCCGAGCAAGCTGCCACGCAAGCGATGCACCGCACCATGCGCAACCAGCGCATCCAGGATTTCTTCTTCCACAAAGTGACGATGACGTTCGCGCTGTCCGTGCTGGCGGTGCTGCTCGGCATCATCATCTCGCTGATGATCGGCGCCTGGCCGGCCTTCAAGGAGTTCGGCCCGGCCTTCATCACCACCGTCGAATGGGACCCGGTCAATGATAAATATGGCGCCCTGATCGCCATCGTCGGCACCCTGGCCACGTCCGGCATCGCGCTGCTGATCGCCTTCCCGGTCAGCTTCGGCATCGCCTTGTTCCTCACCGAAATCTGCCCGGCCTCGTTGCGCCGTCCGCTCGGCACCGCCGTCGAACTGCTGGCCGGCGTGCCGTCGATTATCTACGGCATGTGGGGCCTGTTCGTGTTCGCGCCGCTGTTCGGCGACCACGTGCAGCCTTTCCTCAAAGCCGTGTTGGGACCGCTACCAATCATCGGGCCGTTCTTCAGCGGCCCGACCATGGGCATCGGCATCCTGACCGCCGCGCTGATCCTGGCCGTGATGATCATCCCGTTCATCTCGTCGGTGATGCGCGACGTGTTCGAGATCGTGCCGGCCGTGCTGAAGGAATCGGCTTACGGCCTGGGCTGCACCCGCTGGGAAGTGGTGCGCAAGATCGTGCTGCCTTACACCAAGACCGGCGTCGTCGGCGGCGTCATGCTCGGCCTGGGCCGCGCGCTCGGCGAGACGATGGCCGTCACCTTCGTCATCGGTAACGCCAACAAGCTGTCGTTCTCCTTGTTCGCCGCCGGGAACTCGATCGCCTCGACCCTGGCCAACGAATTCGCCGAGTCCGACACCGTGCTGCACACGTCGTCGCTGTTCGCGCTGGCACTGATCCTGTTTGTCATCACGTTTATCGTTCTGTCCGCCGCCAAACTGATGTTGGCCGGCATGTCCCGCAAGGAAGGCATCAAATGAACCAAGCCGTCATCAATCCAGCGCACGCATCGATTCCTCCTGCGGCGCCGGTCAACAAGGTCTACCGCAAACGCCTGCTGAAGCACCGCATCGGCATCGCGCTGTCGGTGTTCGCCATGACCATCGGCCTGGCCGTGCTGTCGTGGATCCTGATCACCCTGATCATCAAGGGCTTCGGCGCGCTGAGCGTGAACATGTTCACCGAAACCACGCCGGCGCCGGGCAGCGAGGGCGGCGGCCTGGCCAACGCCATCTTCGGCAGCTTCATGATCGTCGGCCTGTCGACGTTGCTGAGCACGCCGATCGGCATCCTGGCCGGCATCTACCTGGCCGAATACGGCGAAGAGAACAAGATCGCCTCCATCACCCGTTTCGTCACCGACATCATGCTGTCGGCGCCATCGATCGTGATCGGCATGTTCGTCTGGGCCATGTACGTGGCCACCACCAAGCATTACTCCGGCTACGCCGGCTCGATCGCGCTGGCGCTGATCGCCATCCCGGTCGTGGTGCGCACCACCGACAACATGCTGCGCCTGGTGCCGAACAGCCTGCTCGAAGCGGCCTTCGCCCTTGGCGCGCCGCGCTGGAAGGTCGCCATGCTGGTGCGCCTGCGCGCCGTCAAGGCCGGCGTCATCACCGGCGTGCTGCTGGCCGTGGCCCGCATCTCCGGCGAAACCGCGCCGCTGCTGTTCACCGCGTTGAACAACCAGTTCTTCAGCAAGGACATGAATGGCCCGATGGCCAACCTGCCGGTCGTGATCTACGGCTTCGCGATGAGCCCTTACGACAACTGGCGCGATCTGGCCTGGGGCGGCGCGCTGCTGGTGACCTTCAGCGTGTTGGCGCTGAATATCATCTCGCGCACCCTGTTCAGCCAAAAAATCCCGAATTAAGAATTAACGCAGCGACACACCCCCGTCGACCACTAGAAAAGCGATCGAAAATGAATACGCAACTGAGCCCAGAGAACACCGCAGCCATGACCGGCAACAAGCGCAAGACCATCGAAATCAGCGGCCTGAATTTCTTCTACGGTAAGACCCAGAGCCTGACCAACGTCAACCTGGACATCCACGAGCGCCAGGTGACGGCCTTCATCGGCCCGTCCGGCTGCGGCAAGTCGACCTTGCTGCGCACCTTGAACCGCATGTACGACCTGTACCCTGGCCAGCGCGCCGAAGGTTCGATCATGTACCGCGGCCGTAACATCCTCGAAGAAGGCCAGGACGTCAACATGCTGCGCGCCAAGGTCGGCATGGTGTTCCAGAAGCCGACGCCGTTCCCGATGTCGATCTACGACAACATCGCCTTCGGCGTGCGCCTGTATGAAGACCTGTCGAAGGGCGAGATGGACGAGCGCGTCGAATGGGCGCTGAAGAAGGCCGCGCTGTGGGGCGAGGTCAAGGACAAGCTGACCAAGAGCGGCCTGTCGCTGTCGGGCGGCCAGCAACAGCGCCTGTGCATCGCGCGCGGCGTCGCCGTGAAACCGGACGTGCTGCTGCTGGACGAGCCGACCTCGGCGCTGGACCCGATCTCGACCTCGAAGGTCGAAGAGCTGATCAGCGAACTGAAGCAGGATTACACGATCGCCATCGTCACCCACAACATGCAGCAGGCCGCCCGTTGCTCGGACTACACCGCCTACATGTATCTGGGCGAGCTGGTGGAATTCGGCGAGACCGACCAAATCTTCATGAATCCGGCCCGCAAGGAAACCCAGGACTACATCACCGGCCGCTTCGGCTGATTGCAATTATAATATCGGATACGGAGAAGAATATGATCGGTGAACATTCATCCAAACAGTACGACAACGAACTCGAAGCCATCCGCTCCAAGGTGTTGCTGATGGGCGGCATCGTCGAGACGCAATTCCTCGACGCCATGACCTGCTTCCGCATCGGCAACCCCGAGCGCGCCGACCGCGTGATGCGCGAGGACGACACCGTCAACCAGCTGGAAGTATCGCTGGACGACGCCTGCAGCCACCTGATCGTGCGCCGCCAGCCGGCCGCCAACGATTTGCGCACCATCATGGCGACGATCAAGGTCATCACCGACCTCGAGCGCATCGGCGACGAAGCGACCAAGATCGCGCGCACCGCCAAGGCGCTGCATTCGCGCGGCGCGGTCACCGTCAACCATTACGAAATGGTGCGCGGCATCGCCAACAACACCAGCGACATGCTGCACGACGCATTGGACGCGTTCGCCCGCAACGACGGCAAGCAGGCCTTGCAGCTGATCGCCCAGGACGCCGTGATCGACCACGAGTTCCGCTCGATCATGCGCAACCTGATCACCTTCATGATGGAAGACCCGCGCACCATCTCGGCCGCGCTGGACACGCTGTGGGTCGCCAAGGCGATCGAGCGCATCGGCGATCACGCCAAGAACATCGCCGAATACGTCATCTATGTCGTTGAAGGCAAGGATATCCGTCATACCAAAACCGCGCTGCCGATCCCCGACGACGTCCCGGCGCAAAGCGAGTAAAACAAGAAAATGGCATCTGATAAAACCACAGTACTGATCGTTGAAGATGAACCGGCGATTGTCGAACTGGTGACGTTCTCGCTGCGCGAGGCTGGCTGGAACTGCTGCGCGGTGCAAAGCGTGGGCGAGGCCTGGGATTTCATCCAGACCCGCACCCCGCAATTGATTTTGCTCGACTGGATGCTGCCGGACCAAACCGGCCTGCGCCTGCTGGCGCGCATCCGCTCGGACCGCCAGTTCAACGAGATCCCGGTGATCATGTTGACGGCCAAGAGCATGGAAGAGGACAAGCTGGCGGGCCTGAACAGCGGCGCCGACGACTACGTCACCAAGCCGTTCTCCCCGCGCGAGCTGCTGGCGCGCGCCAAAGCACTGTTGCGCCGCAAGAGCCCGGAGCATGCGCAAGCCACGATGCGCGCCGCCAACGTCATGCTGGACCCGGTCAGCTGCACCGTCTCGATGGACGAGCAGAAGATCGACATCGGCCACGCCGAGTACAAATTGCTCAAGTTCCTGCTGGCGCATCCGGAGCGCGTATTCTCGCGCAGCCAGCTGCTCGACAAGGTCTGGGGCGACCATGTCGTCATCGAGGAACGCACCGTCGACGTGCATGTCCTGCGCCTGCGCAAGGCCTTGAAGGAAGCTGAGCATTTGATTAAGACCGTGCGTAGTGTAGGCTACATGCTTTCGGAAAAATAAGTCTCACAAACATGAATCCAAAACTGGTGTTCTGGGTGCCGGCAGCATTGCGCACCGCTCTTATTCTGGCGGTATGCGCCTTGCTGGGCTGGATGTTCGGATGGATGACCGGTCTGGTGGTCGCGCTGGTGGCGATGCTGGTGATGGTGTTCGTGCAGCTGTCCTACCTGTACCAGCTGAGCAACTGGATGGACGATCCGCAAAGCGCCAAGCTGCCCGACGGCTGGGGTGCCTGGACCAACATCTTCTCGCGCCTGTACCGCATGCGCCGCGACGACGAGAAGAACCAGGCCGAGCTGACCGAATGGCTGGCGCGCTTCCGCCAGGCCATGCACCTGTTGCCGGACGGCGTGGTCATCATGGACGACGTGCTGTTCCTGGAATGGTGCAATCCGGCCGCCGAAAAACACCTGGGCCTGACGCACGAGCGCGACAAGGGCATGCGCGTGACCAACCTGGTGCGCAATCCCGACTTCATGGATTACATCATCCTCGGCCGCTACGAGCAGCCGCTGACGATCAGCTTCCGCGAGCGCAAGCTGATCGTGCACATCATTCCGTTCGAAAACCGCCGCCAGATCCTGGTCACGCACGACGCCACCGAGACCGAGCGGATCGAAGAGATGCGCCGCGACTTCATCGCCAACGCCTCGCACGAACTGCGCACGCCGCTGACGGTGATCGTTGGCTTCCTGGAGATCGCCGCGTCGGAGGGGCTGGACGTGGCTACGCGCTCGGCGCACCTGAAGCTGATGACGGAGCAGGGCCACCGCATGCAACACCTGATCGAGGACATGCTGACCTTGTCGCGGCTGGAGTCGGTGGACTATCCGATGCGGCCCGAGCACATCGACGTGCGCAAGCTGATGGAGCAGGTGCTGCGCGACGCCCGCGCGCTGTCGGCCGGCAAGCACGAGATCACGATGGAGTTCGACGGCCCGGACATCATGGGCAGCTACGAGGAATTGCACAGCGCCTTCGGCAACCTGGCGTCGAACGCGGTGCGCTACACGCCGGCCGGCGGCAAGATCACGCTGGTCTGGCGCGAGTTCGACGGCGGCGTCAAGTTCAAGGTCGAGGATACGGGCATCGGCATCAGTCCCGAGCATATCTCGCGGCTGACCGAGCGTTTCTACCGGGTCGACAAGAGCCGCTCGCGCGAGACGCAGGGCACCGGGCTCGGCCTGGCGATCGTCAAGCACGTGCTGCTGCGCCACGGCAGCACCTTGCAGATCAAGTCGGAAGCGGGCAAGGGCAGCAGTTTCATCGTGTGCCTGCCGAAAACGGCCATCGTCCAGCGCCAGCCAGAGTTGATGCTCAACTAAGGCCAGGGATCGAGCAAATTCCCCGGAGACACGTAGGGCGGATTAGCGCAGCGTAATCGGCCATGCATGCGCCGCCGGGCCGCACGCATGGCCGATTACGGCGTTCCGCCTAATCCGCCCTACGTGTCTCCGCGCTGAACCTGCCGCTTCAGGCCGTCTTCCCCCGCAACGCCTTCACACAACTCTGTAACGCATCCTCGAACGAGTGCGATACATGATCGGCCTGGTCGAACGTGCACTCCCGTAAGTCCGGGTTCTCGAATGGACTCGGCAACAACACGGCGAACTGCTTGCAATGCGGCAGGCTTTCGCGGAACTTTTGGATCGCCTGCTTCATCTTGTCGCGGTCGTTAAGCGGATCGATACTGACCAGGCACACGATCGACACCAGCTCCGGCGACGCTTCAGGCGGCGCCGGTTCCTCCAGATCCTCCATGCTCATGCTGCGGGCGTCGATCTTCTGCTCGCGCAGCACGCGCACCAGGATCTCCGTGGCCAGTTCGTCGAACTGGCCGTCGAGGCCGATCGTCAGCACCAGGCTGCCGGGCGGCACGTCGAACGATCCCTGCCACTCGCCCGTGGCGGAAATGCGGCTGTCGCGCAACTGGCGGCCGATGCCGACCCCGGCCAGCGCCGACACGCTCTTGCGCCGCTTCCACCATTTCGGATTGCCGCTCAGCGCCTCGATGACCGCGATGACGGCCGTGCTGACCTTGACTTCCTCCTCCGGCGTGATGGCGTTGTCCTTCAGGTCGAAATGCGCCAGGTGCAGCGCCGGCACCAGCACGCCGTCGCAATAGGCCGCCAGCGACTTGTGCTGCATGTAGCGCTTGGCGCTGGCGACGATCTCGTGGGCGTCGCCGGACAGGATGCGCTGGTAGAAATTCTGCGGCATCGTCAGTGCCGGCAACTCGCCGAACATGATCTCCAGCACCTTGAGCGCGCGGATATAGCGGCCCGCCACCACCAGGCACAGGGTCAGCGGCGTCGACAGCACCAGCCCGACCGGCCCCCAGATCGCGCTCCAGAAGATCGCCGCCACCACCACCGACAGCGGCGACAGGCCCGTGGTGTGGCCGTACAGCTTGGGTTCGATGGTCTGGGCGACGATGATGTCGACCACCAGGAACCAGCCGAACGTCATCAGCGCCAGCGACCAGCCCGGATCGATGGCCGCGGCCAGCAACGTGGCGCAGAACGCCGAGATCCAGAAGCCGACGTAAGGAATGAAGCGCAGCACGGCGGTCATCGTGCCCCACAGCAGCGCCTGCGACAGGCCGATCACGCTCAGGCCGATCCAGATGGCGACGCCGGTGCAGGCGTTGACGGCGAATTGCGAGATGAAGAAGCGCGATAGCCGCTCGCCGGCGTCGTTGACGGCGATGGTGGTGGCGCGCAGGTCGGCGCCGCCGGCCAGGCGGATGAAGCGGTCGCGCAGCGCTTCGTGTTCCAGCAGCACGAAGATCAGCACGATGAAGACGATGCCGGCCATTTCCAGCGGCGGCCAGACCGAGGCGATGATCTTGCCCAGCAACTGCAACGGTTTGAGCGCCGGTTCGTGGATTTCAACCGGCACCGGCGTGCGGCTGGCCCCCGGCAGGCCGGGCTGCGCCTCGAGCGGCGTGCCCGGCGCGTCCTGCGTGAAATGCTCGATCAACTGGCCGGCCGGGCCGCCCAGGCTGCCGATGGTGCCGCGCGTGAGGCTGTCGAGGGCCTCGACCTTGGCGGCGATGGTGTCCTGGTATTGCGGCAGGCTGGCGCCGAGGCGGCTGACTTGCGAGATGATGACCGCGCCTATCATCAGCAGCGCGGCGGTGACGAGCAGCACGCCGGTCAGCACCGAGGCGGTCTGGCCCAGGCCGATGCGGCGCAGCGAGCGCACGAACGGCGCGATCAGGAAGCTGAAGATGAAGGCCAGCGTGATAGGGATGAGCACGTCGCGGCCGAAGTACAGCAGGCCCAGCACGGTGGCCGTACCGACCAGGCCGACGACGGCGTTGGGCAATGCGCGGGCGGGGAGTGAGTCTGACACGTGTTCCTTGTGGGTAGTCTGCGGAAGGCAGGCCGCAAGGGCCTGCTTTCCGAGCCTAAATTAAGGGCTATCGCGTGTCAATGCTTCTTACCTAGTTTGATGCAAGCCGCCGCATCAGGTCGTGCTGCGGCGAAGATAATTGGCCGGGGTCGAAATCGGCAGGTCGGAGACGGTGACCGAGTTGGCCAAGGCCACCTGGTCCGCTTGGCGCAACTTGGCGTCGGGGGCGAGGACGCGCGCGATGACTTGCGGGTTGATATTAATGCTCTGCAAAAACTCGACCGCGCTTGGCGTGCCGATATCGCGCTGGACCTCCAGCGCTTGCCGGACGATGAATTCCAATGAATGCCAACCCGCCGTTTCCGACGTCTCCGGCGGTCGGCTCTGACGTCTGTCGTGCTCTGGACTCATGTCGTACTCCTTGCAACGGGGATGAACAAAGATGGGAGAAATTTGAATGAGCCCAATTGTAGCCTAACTCGCGGCCCCGCAACACCATACATCGCGACGATTTCCGCATAGCCGAAACTAGTCGCTTACTAGCCGCCGAACCATTGCTTAAGCGTGTCCCTGGCTTTTTGCACGTGCTCGTCCTTGATGTGCGCGGCGACGGCGGTGGCGGCGGCGATCAGCACGCCGATATCGTCGGTGTAGCCCAAGGCCGGCAGCAGGTCCGGTATGGCGTCGATCGGCGAAATGAAATAGCCGAGCGCGCCGTAGATGGTCGTCTTCGCCCACAGCGGCGTGTCCGGGTCGGTGGCCGAGTAGTACATTTTGAGCGCCTGTTCGAGCACTTTTTGCCCGGCGGTTTTCGCGTGGGTCTTTACCTTCTTCCAGAAGCCGGCATCGGAATAGTGCGACGCATACTCGGTCTTGGCCATCATTGTTCTCCCTCAAGCACACCATTGAACTGCGTAGTGGCAGCCAGTGTAGCTTGCTCGGACGTAAAGCTCAAAATCCTATGGAACTTGAATAGGCATCGCCTTCTGAACCACGTAGGGCGGTTAGCGGGCGAGGCCCGCTAACCGCCCCGAGGCCCATCGAAGGAACGTACTACCTGCCGGTAGGGCTTGAGAGACGGAACGCCGTAATCGGCCATGCATGCGTCCCGGCGCCTCATGCAAGGCCGATTACGCTACGCTAATCCGCCCTACGTGGTTCAGATGAACGCTCACGTCACAGGTCCATCTTAGCGCAGGGCCGGGTAGCTGAAGGCGATGAAGTGGGCGGCGTTGAGGGCGATGTGGAGGAAAATCGGCGCCTCGATGCGCTGGGTGGCGTGATAGGCATAGGCGTAGCCGAAACCGGCGACGGTGGCCAGCAGCGCGTAAGCCGCGCCGCCGGGCAGGTGGACCAGGCCGAACAGCAGCGCCGAGCAAACCAGCGCGATCCACTTGCCGGAGCGCCAGCGCGCCAGCGACGCGGCCAGGCGGTGCTGGAGGAAGCCCCGGAAAAAGGCTTCCTCCGCCGCCACGGTGAAGAACAGATTGACTGCGATGAATTGCATCGTCAGCTGCGACAGCTTGAAGTCAGGGCGCACCGCGCCGATGGCCATGGCCAGGCCGAGCACCGCCACCAGTGTAGCCAGCAGCACCGGCAACGACTGCTTGAACACGCCGCCGAATTCGTTCCACGAGCGGGCACGGCTGCACAGGAAGGCCAGCAGGATCAGGCCGACCGCGCCTTTGTCGAAGTTGGCGTACTGCGTGAACGGCGCCGCGCCGGCGGAAATCGTGACGGCGTCGATCACCACCGCGTTGTTGAAGCCGGGCAGTTTATGGATCGCCAGCGCCAGTGCCAGCACGGCCGTGAGGGCGCCGAAGATCACGCGCACGTAGTGTTGCGGCGCGCGCGCCGTCATGTAGGCGGTGCCGGTCAGCGCCGCCAGCGCGACGATGGCCGGCGACCGCAGCACGCCGGCCGCCATGCCGAACGCGAGCGCGGCGACGAAGAACGCCAGCCACGGCGGGACGGCGACGCGGCCGATGGCGACGGGTTTGGCCCACGCGGCGCAAATGGCAGCGGCAAGCAGGATGTAAGTGGCGAGTGTGGTGTCTGAGATCATTGCGCGATGGGGTTTATTTTTCGCGCAATAATATCACCTGGGCAACCTCAATCAAAACTTGTAGCTGATACCCGTCATCAGCATCGGCGTGGTCTTTCGCTTGGTCAGCGGGCTATCGGCGGCGTCGCCCAGCAGGCGCGTGAAGCCGACGGCCGTGTGGGTCGACCAGCGCTTGTCGATCACGTGGTCCCAGCTGACGGCGGCGCTGACGGTTTCGAACCCGGACTTGGCCTGGTAAGCCTTGTAGCCGGAGCGCGCGCTTTGCGCGCCGGTGACGCCGAAGTAGGTCTGCATGTGCTTGTTGTCGCCGTAGACCGCCGATCCGCCCAGGCTGACCTGGTCGTTGGTGCCGCTGTACAGCGGCATCGAGGCGCCGAGGGTGTAGGTGGAACCGTTCTCGCGCTTGCCGACGGCCTGCGTGGTGCCCACGCTCAGGCCGACCTTGCCGAGCTGGTAGCTGGCCGTCAGCACGGCCTGCAAGCCACCGTCGATGTCGCCCATGCCGCGCAGCGCCTCGGAGCCGGCGGCGAAGGTGCGCTTTTTCTCGTCGCGCGCGCCGCCGTAGGCCAGTGCGCCGCTCAGGTTGACCGCGCCGACGTTGGTCTGATAGCCCAGGCCGCGCCGGGTGCTGATGAAAAAGCCGTTGTCCCAGGTGCGTTCCAGGAACGGCACCGGCACCACGCGGCTGTCGTCGCTGCCGGCGTATTCCGGCACGTAGGCCGCGCCCAGGCCTACCATCAGGCTGTCGCCGTCGGGCGCGTCGGCGGCGCGACTGTTGGCGCCGAGGGCGCACAAGGTGGTCAGGGCGAAGGCGAGCTTGAGATTGAGGGCGTGGCGCATGGTGGTTATCCTGTCTGTTGTGGTTCGAGGTCCGCCGGTGCGTGATTGCCCGGCTCGGAACGGGCTGAAGTGTGGCAACATTTGCGGTCCGCCGCTATCGGCTTGGCTGAAGTATCATTTGCTGAATTCCCAGGTATCGCGTGGCGATGCCGGCACCCAGGAGCTGACATGTCTTTGACCCTTTATTACCATCCGCTGGCCTCGTTCTGCCACAAGGTGCTGATCGCGTTGTACGAGAACGGCACGCAATTTGACAAGCGCATCATCAATCTGGGCGAGGAGAGCGACCGTGCCGAACTGCAGGCGATGTGGCCGCCGTGCAAGTTTCCGGTCATCCGCGACCACCAGCGCACCCGCGACGTGCCCGAGACATCGGTCATCATCGAATATCTGGACCGCTATTTTCCCGGCGAGAAACCGCTGATACCGGCCGACTGGGACGCGGCGCTGGACGTGCGCCTGTGGGACCGTTTTTTCGATAACTATGTGCAGGAGCCGATGCAGACCATCGTCAACGGCCATCTGACCGGATTGCAGTGCGACCAGACCAAGGAGCGGACCAAGCTCAAGACCGCCTACAAGATGATCGAGAAACGCATGGCGAGCAGGGTGTGGATGTGCGGCGACGACTTCAGCATGGCGGACTGCGCGGCCGCGCCGGCGCTGTTCTATGCCAGCACGATCTTGCCGTTCCCGGAGGAGTACAGCCAGTTGCAGGCGTACTTCGAGCGGCTGGTGATGCGGCCGTCGTTCAAGCAGGTGTTGGAGGAGGCGAAACCGTATTTTTCCATGTATCCGTTCGTGCAGGATATTCCGGACCGGTTCCTTTAACCCATAAAACAAAGGGTCGTACCCCAAAAAGGGTACGACCCTGGCGCGTATCGTCGTGCGGGGTGCAGTCGAGCGTTAGATTAGCTCTTGTTGCCTTTGCTCTCGTCGCTTTGCATCGAGGCCGGCTGTTGCATCGCGCGGTTCTGCGACGCGACCTGGGCGAATTGGGTCGCCTGGTCGAGCATTTCCTTGCCGGCGGCTTTTTGCATGCGCAGTTGCTGGTCGGTTTGTGCGGCGGCCTTTTGGGTCACCACGTCGGCCAGCTCGGTGGCGGTACGCGCCGTCTGTGGCACGTGCTGTTGCGCGACCTGGTTGATGGTCGTCTGGAAGTCGCTGGTGATCTTCACCAGTTGCTGTTGATAGGTCTGCAATTTCTGCGCGACCGCCTCGACAGACGGGCTGGCATCGGTGCGCTCGGTGGGCGGCGTCAGCATTGCCGTTTGCAGCATTTGCGTGGAATCCTGCATCCAGCTGCGGCTGAACTGCAGGTTCACCTCTGCAAGTTCGCGCATTGTCTGCACCATTGCAAGCGACACATCGTTAAAGTACGCGATACGTGCTTCGATGTGATTTTTTGCTGCTGGCGATATGGTTTCCACAAACGAATTCATGTTGATCTCCTCATTCAAAATAGCGGCCAAAATGTGAGACGACACAGGCGCTTTGGCCGGACGCCGGAAGCAATATTCTCGCAGGTGTCAAGAAAAAATGACACACCAGAGCCTGCCGGCACTATTCGTTTTGCGGTGTCAACAGATGCTATCTGTTGCTCAATTCGCGGGAGCCGCGCCGCCAGTGGCGCGCGGGATCAAATACATGTTTTTTTGCCTGCCGTCGAGGTAGCGTACGCCCGACGCGTCGAAGAACGCGTCCTCTTCCAACATGATATTGACTGGCGCCGGCCAGCCCGGTAAAACCGACGCCGCGCTCAGTTCTATCGAATACGCGGTGCGGTGGCGCAGCGCCTCGTCGCCGCTTCCCGGCACGCCGTTTTGCATGTCCCACATGCCGATGGCCGGGCCGGCGGCGTGGCCGTGATAGCCCAGCGGGTGGCTGTAGATGGTCGGCTTGATGCCCTCGGCGCGCGCCTGCGCCAGCGCGCCGGCCAGCATCTGGTTGCCGGTGCGGCCCTCCCTGAATTGCGCCAGCAGGATGTCCTGCAAGCGGTTGGCCTGGCCGAAGGCCTGCGTCAGCGCCGCCGGCGCGGCGTTTTCGCCCGGTTTGAGCACGTACGCGTGCTGCTGCACGTCGGTGTTCAGGCGCAGGTAGGTGATGCCGATATCGACGTGCAGCAGGTCGCCCGGCACGATCACGGTCGGATCGGCCAGGCCTTTGCCGCTGCGCTGGATTTCCACCGATGGATGAAACCAGGTGTCGTAACCGAGATCGCGGATCTTCTGGCGGAACCACCACACCACGTCGTCGGTGGTGGTGATGCCCGGTGTGATGACGCGCTCGGAAAAGCCTTCGTCGATGATCTTGTGGGTGGCGTTGACCAGTTGCGGATAGATCTGCATTTCGCGCTCGCTGCGCGTTTCGAGCCAGCGGATCGCCAGCGGCTCGGCCGAGACCACCTTTTGCTTGTAGGCGGCCGGCAGCGCTTGCAGCAGTTCGACGTAGTCGGTGTGGTCGATGCCGTCGGCGTGGCCGAAATTGCGCGAGGTGTTCAGCGCGATGTTGTTCGGATTGCGCGTCTTGATGATATCGACCAGCGCGTCCCACTGGTCGGGGAATTTTTTCATGTCCCAGGCGGCGGCGATGCTCTTGCCGACCGCGTAGCGCGCCACCGCCAGCTTTTCCACCGTTTTCTTGACCGGATCGCGGTGGAACACAATGATCGTGCGGCGGCGGGCGTTGAGCCACTCGGCCGGCAGCATGGTTTTGAGCACCGGGTCCTCGTTGTACTCGCGCGAGACCAGCACCCACATGTCGATGCCGGTCTGCTCCATCATCCCCGGTAGCAGATTGTCCAGCCGGTCGGCCAGCAGTTCGTTGACGACCGTGGCCTGGTCGCGCGGCGAGAGCACGGCGGCGTGGCAGGCGGTGGAGATGAGCAGGGGGAGGGCGAGCGCCAGCAGATATTTTTTCATGCTCAGATGTTGACGGCAGATTACAATGAAGTCAACGATTTGGATACCAACTAACTAATCTGGAGGATCACCGAGTGCAGCCACCGACGATATTCTATTTGCATGGCGGGCCGGGTCTCGGCACGGCGTTCGAGCGCCAGCGCTATCCGGACGCCGACAACGTGCACTGGTGGCAGCAGCCGTCGGCCGTGTCCTGCGCCACGCGCCCGTATCAGGATTTGCTGGCCGCGACCCTGGCCGAGTTCCGGCTCAGCGTCGACATGCTGGGCGGGCCGATGACGATCATGGCCAGTTCCTTCGGCGCGCATCTGGCGGTGCACCTGGCGCGCCAGATGCCCGAATCGATCGCCCGCATCGTGCTGTTGGCGCCAACCTTCAATCCCGAGGAGGCCGCGCTGCGCCTTGCCCGCCACGGCCTGGCGCTGCATGCGGAAGACGCCAACGCCGGCAAGCTGGTGGCGGCGCTGGCGGAGTACGAGGCGGCGCCGGGCCGCGCGCGGTTCTGGGACGTGATGGGCGCGTTGTGGCAGCTGCCGAATGTGACGTCGCTGTACTTCGGTCCGAACTCGGGGGATGAGCCGCAGGTGTTCGCCTATCTGCTGCAGCAGCCGGGCGTGTTCGACGGGCCGTCGTCGGTGGCGACGTCGGACGATTTCGCCGCCAGCGCGCCGGAGCCGGTGCGCAGCCCGTACCAGGGGCCGGTGTCGGTGATTTTCGGGGAATTCGATCCGATGGTCGACCCGGTTTTGGATTGCGCGATCTGGAAGGATGTCTTCCCGCAGGCCGCCGTGCACACGCTGCCGACCGGTCATTTTCCGCTGCTGGAGCTGTCGATCGAGGCGTGCCTGAACCCTTGAATCCACGGGGATACACGTAGGGCGGATTAGCGAAGCGTAATCGGCCATCGATATGCCGTCGGCGGCGCATGCATGGCCGATTACGGCGTTCCGCCTAATCCGCCCTACGTGTTTCCTGGGTGGGCGCGATGTTCTCGTCAATGTCGCTCGATGCCGACTTCACGCGCTGATACGTCACGCCGCCGCTGTTATCGGGCAGCGCCGCGCCGGTGTAGAGCAGCGCCAGTTCGGCGATGGCGGCGGTGTTGTCGCTGCCGAAGCCACTGAGCGCGGTAAAGCGCAGCTGGCGCGCACTGACGTTCTTGCCGAATTCGATGCGCTGCTGATCGTAGGTGGACACCAGCGCGCCGCGTTTGAGCTCTTTCCAGTTGTCGCCATCGTCGCTGGTCTCGATCAGGTACTCGCGCACGTCGCCTTCATGGTCGCGGTGATTCTGGCGCGGCATGAGCAGCAGGCCGGAAAAGGACACCGGCGCCGGGAACCCGAGCGTCAGCGTCTGCGGCGTGCGCGGTGCCGCTTGCGTGCCAGCGCTCCAGAAGGTATTCGGATCGCCGTCGATGGCGTAGGCCGGGTTGTTTCCGCCGCTGGCCTTGGCGGCCAGCTTCTTCATCACCAACGTATCGAACAGCGCCTTGCGGAAATCCGCGGCGCTGATGGTTGTCTGCGGATTGAAGCTGTCGCTGGCCATGTAGTCGAGCACCGATTTGCGCAGCTGGCGCGCGACGATGCGTTGATCCAGATTGGCCTCCAGGTCCGGACTGGCGACCATCAGGCGGCCGTTGCCCACCTTCGCCTCCAGCAGCAGACCCAGTTTGAAGTTGCGGTTCCAGTCGTCGACCGGTTGCACGATCGGTTGCAGCGCGGGCGGCAGCTTGTCCAGATTGACGGTGCGCGCGCCCTTGATCAGCTCCGACCATTGCCAGTCGTTGAAGCGGTCGGTGGGGAACTGCGTCAGCGCCGGGTGCTTGTTGTCGATCCAGACGCCGAGCGTGCGGCTCCACGCGGGGTTCATCAAGCGGTTCCAGAACACCGGCACGCTGTCGAGCGGCGGACCGCTCCAGTCCAGATCCGGCGCCAGCGGCAGGAACAGCACCTTGCCGCCGGCCGCGAGGCCCGCCTCGGCGGCCGGCCAGCTGTGCGTGACCAGCACGTCGGCCGGTTCCGGCGTGGTGATTTTTGATGGGTAGAGCCAGATGTTCCAGTCGTTTTCGGCCAGCGATTCAACCCCGGCGCCGACGCCGACCTGCAGCCGGTACGCCTGCGGCGCCGCCAGGTCCTTCAGGGCCAGCCGGATCTGCCCGAGCGGGATGTTCTTGCCGATGTCGATCGTCCGGCGTGCGAATTCGCCGCTGGCGGCGACGCGGCCGGTGGCGTCGATCAGCTTCCACCAGGGCTGCGCGTCGGCCAGTGCTGCGGCGCCGAAGTGGGCGATCTCCACGTCCGCCGTCAGCGTTTCGCCGGTGCTCCAGGTGCGCTTGAGCAGGCGCGCCAGCGGCACGGTCTGTCCGTTGAAGCGCCGGAATTCCTCGGCGGTCGCGTAGCCTTTCGGCTCCCAGAACGTATCCAGGATGCCGACCAGCGCCGTGCCCTGGCCCAGATAGTCGTGCAGATCGAGCAGCTGGTAGCCCATCAAGCCCGGCGTGCGCAGGTTCGCTTCGATCTCCTCCTTGTAGGCCTGCACCTGGAATTTTCCCGAGGCCCAGGCGAAGTCCTTGTCGCGCGACGCCATGCCGTGGCGCGCCAGCGAGTCGCGGAAGATCTCGTAGTTCCCGGGGCGCAGATAACCCCTGAATTTGCGGATGATGTCGTAGTCCGGATAGGCCGCCCACTGGCCCGTTTCGTGCGACACCACCGGCACGTTGATGCCGGCCAGCGAGGCGCCATAGTCTCGGCCGAACCAGCCTTTGTCGCCGCGCAGCGGTTTGGGGCCGATGCGCTGCATAGCCAGGAAGTCGGTGCCGTCGGCCAGGCCGGGGACTTCCTTCTCTGTGTGGCCGGTGCCGTTGGAGTAGAGCCGGCGCGGATCGGCCTTGCGGTAGTGGGCGATCCAGGCGTCGAAGGCTTCCTTCCAGCGGCCTTTCGGTTCGTTGGCGGGGCTGAGCAAAATGAAGGATGGATGATTGCCGTAGGCTTTGATCATGCGCTCGGTCTCTTCGTACAGCATCTTGTCCATCGCGGTGCCGGGTGAAACCTCGTTCCACATGCCCGGTTCCGGTTGCAGGTACACGCCCAGTTCATCGGCGGCCTGGAACGCCGCCTCCGGTGGACAGAAGGAGTGGAAGCGTATGTGGTTGATGCCCCAGTCCTTGTTGATCTGGATGATCTTGCGCCAGTAGGCGACGTCGGTCGGCGGATAGCCGGTCAGCGGGAAGTCGCCGCCGTGGTGGGTACCGCGCAGGAATAGCGTGCGGCCGTTCAGCATGAATTGCTTGCCCTTGGCGGCGATCTGCGCGAAGCCGAAGCTGACGTCGCGCGTGTCGGCGGCGCCCGCGCCCTTGAGCTGCAGGCGGATGTTCTGCATCGCGGGGTTGAATTCATCCCACGTTTGGGTGTTCGCCGGGAAGCGCACCTTGATCTCGGTGCTGCCGCCTTGCGCGCTCCATTTGACTTTGTGCGCCACGCCGTTGGCCGTGACGGTGCCGCTGCCTGCGCGGCCGCCTGCATTGCCGATGTTGATCTTGACGCGCGCCGTTCTGCTCTTCACGTCCGGGTAGACCTGGGCGTCGTCCAGCCATACCGGCGAGGTGGCGCGTAGTTCCATTTTGCCGACGATGCCGTTCCAGCTCATGCCGAGCGAATCGGAGACGCTGTGGGCGTCGGGCCGGTAGGCCATCAGCATGCGGTTGTCGACGCGGACGGAGATCCGATGCCGCCCCGGCGCCAGCAGACCCAGGTCGTATTCGTGTTCGGCCACCAGACTGAGATTGCTGCCGACCTTGCGCTCGTCGATCCACAACGTCGACCCCCAGCGCGGACGCTCCAGGAACAGGGCGACGCGCTTGCCGCGCCAGGCGGCTGGCACGTCGATGTCGCGCTGGTACCACGCGGCGCCGAGGTAATGCTTGGGCGGCTGCGACAGGAAGGGGACTTTGACGTTGCCGGCGGCGGTGTGGGTCTTGTAGTCTTCGCGCTGGTCCCAGTTCTTATCGTACAGCGACAGCACCCACGGCGTTTTGGCGGTGATGTCGTCGCCGTAGCCCTGCGCCTGCAGGATGCCGGGGAGGGCGATGCCGTCCCGCAGATCGCGGGTGAACCAGGCCTGGCTCACACCCTCGTCGTCGCGGTCCATGGCGAAACGCCACTCGCCTGAGAGGTCGCGCGACTCGGCCGCGTGCAGGATGCCGTGGGCGCAAACGGGTATGCAAAGGAGGGCGATGGCGAGGATGCGGAGCATGGAGTACCTTGCAAAACGAGGGTAGCGCGAGTTTATCAACCAATTCGACCAATCCGCATGCGGCTTTCACTCAACTACGTGCGCGTTTGGCGTCGTCCGGGCCTATTCAGTTACAATCTGCTGCGCCAAACCAGCCACTATAGCCACTATACCAACACATGCAACGACGCCGTCTTACCCTTGCCGCTTTGGCCATCCTTGCCGCAACCGCCATCGTCGGCTGCAAAACCACGCCAGTGAATGAAACGCCGGTCCAGGCGGTCGCCATGCCCGAGCCGCTACCGCCGCGAAAAATCAAGATCGGCCTTGCGCTGGGTGGTGGCGCCGCGCGCGGCTTCGCCCACATCGGCGTGATCAAGGCGCTCGAGGCGCAGGGCATTTATCCGGATATCGTGGTCGGCACCAGCGCCGGCAGCGTGGTCGGGGCGCTGTACGCGGCCGGGAACACCGGCTTCCAGCTGCAAAAACTCGCCTTCGACATGGACGAAGCGGCGATCTCCGACTGGGCCATGCCGCTGTTCGGCAAAAGCACGGGGGTGTTGAAGGGGGAGGCGCTGCAGGCCTACGTCAACAAGGCGGTGAACAACCAGCCGATGGAAAAGCTGAAGGTGCCGTTCGGCGCCGTGGCGACGGATTTGAAGACAGGCCAGCCGATTCTTTTCCAGCGCGGGAATACCGGCATGGCGGTGCGGGCGTCGTCGTCGGTGCCGGGCGTGTTCCAGCCGGTGGCGATCAGCGGCCGTTCGTATGTCGACGGCGGCTTGGTGGCGCCGGTGCCGGTGCGCTTCGCGCGCGACATGGGCGCGGACTTCGTCATCGCCGTCAATATCTCCACGCAGGCCGACGTGCAGGCGACCGTCAGCTCGGTCGATGTGATCATGCAGACCTTCAGCATCATGGGCCAGCGCATCAACCAGTATGAATTGAAGGACGCCGACATCGTCATCGCGCCTAGCCTGGGCAAGATGGCCGGCAACGACTTCGCCGGCCGCAACCAGGCCATTCTGGCCGGCGAGCAGGCCGCCGCGCTGGCGATGCCGCTGATCAAACAGAAACTCGAAGCACGGCGCAAGCCGTAGGCTTTGCCGCATCCTTTACAATTACCGCTCGAATAATAAGGAAGAACCATGCAAACCAAACCATATTTGTCGCTCGCCGACGTCAAGAAAATCGCCGCCGCCGCCGAGGCCGAGGCTGTCGCCAACAAATGGGCGGTCGTGATCGCCATCGTCGACGACGGCGGCCACTTGCTGTGGCTGCAACGCCAGGACGGCGCCGCGCCGCTGTCGTCGCACATCGCGCCGGCCAAGGCGCGCGTGTCGGCGCTGGGCCGCCGCGAATCGAAGATTTATGAAGACATGATCAACAACGGCCGCGTCTCGTTCCTGAGCGCGCCGGCGCCGCAGACCGACGGCATGCTCGAAGGCGGCGTGCCGATCATCGTTGACGGCCACATCATCGGCGCCGTCGGCGTCTCGGGCGTCAAGTCGGCGGAAGACGCGCAAATCGCCAAGGCCGGCATCGCCGCGCTGAACTAAGCTCCGGGCTTCGCGCCCCGTCGGTATAAGAATGCCGTTTGGCTCAAGGCCAAGCGGCATTTTTTATGTGCGCCCAGCATGGGCGCGCTCCTGTGGGTGAAAGTCCCGCCGTGAGCTGACCACAGTGAACGAAGTGAAGCGCAACTGCGGAAGGGCAACTGACCGTGGGAAGGAAGCGTGAATCGTAAATCATGAGCCGAGGTACACGAACCGTATAGAAGGCGCTGCCGAGCAGGGCGAGCGGGCATAAAACCGTAAAGCCCTTGTGGTCAAAGCGGAGCGGCGTA
>CAUPJZ010000050.1:0-35912 GCA_963511605.1 uncultured Duganella sp.
AAAAGCTGGTCGATCAGTTCAACGGGAAACGGGTACTGCTTCTTGGTTTTTGGCTTCTTCGTGGTCATTGCATTGGTCATGGAACATCCCTTTCGGTATTATTTCATGACCCCGACTTCACACGAAAATTCTGACAGGCTCTAGTGCTCAGGTGGCCGGAGCGGTCAAAGCTAAAACCCGCGCGTGTATTCCGTCACCCATTCGATCGCGGCCAGCTGGATCGCATACAGATCCGACGGCCTGAGCGACATCTGGTTCAGCATCTGCGCCAGCACCTGCCCCTCCCGCCCGCGCTCGATGTGCTCGATCAGACTGAGCATGCTGCCGTAATCCCCGCTCCGATGCAGCAGCGCCGCCCTCACCTCGTCGAGCACGTTCACACTGTCCAGCACGTCGCGCATCTGGATCGAGAACAGGGTGTCCATCAACGACATCACGCCCACCGTGAAGCCGATGTCGGCGCTGACCCGCTGCCCCGGCCGCAAATGTCCGACCATCAGCTCGATCGTCTTGCCGCGCGTGGTCGCCAGTTGCAGCAGCGGCGACGTGAACTCCTGCGCCCCCGCCCCCTTCACATACAGCAAAATCTGCAGCCACCGCTTGAGCTGGCGACGCCCCAGCACCATCAGCGCGTGCCCCACCGAATTGATGCGGTAGCGCGTGCCGACCGCCGGCGTGTTCACCAGCCGCAGCAAATTCAACGTGATCAAGGCGTCATGCTTGACGCTGCTTTCGATCTCGTGGCTGCTGGCGTCGGCATCGAGCAGCTCCAGCAGATGCAGCACGCTGCGCTGCGACGGCGAGATCTTCTTGCCGCTCAAGATCACCGGGCGGGCGAAATAATATCCCTGGAAATATTCGAAGCCGAGGTCCATGCACTGGCGGAATTCCTCGACCGTCTCGACCTTCTCGGCCAGCAGCTTTTGCTTGGGGTTCTTGAGCACGCGGGCCAGCGCCGGCAAGGTGCCGGGTTGCATGTCCTGGATGTCGACCTTGATGACGTCGCACAGCGCCTGCAACTTTTGCACGTCCTCGCTCGCGCCGATGACGTCGTCGAGCGCGAAGCGGAAGCCGGCTTGCTTGAGCTCGCGAATGCGGTCCAGCACGTCCGGCGTGGCTTTGACGGTCTCGAGGATTTCGAGGATGACTTTGTCGTTGGGCAGAAAGCGGATGAAATCGCTCATCAGGCCGACGCCGTCGACATTGACGAAGGCCATCTGATCGCCGACCACATGGCCCATGCCCAGCTCGGACGCGTGGGCGATCACGGTGGCGGTGGCTGCGGCCTGGTCGGTGATGTTGGCCGCGTTGTCGGTGTGCGCGTCGCGAAACAGCAGTTCGTAGCCGACCAGCCGCTGCCCCCGGTTGAGGATGGGCTGGCGGGCCAGAAAGAAATTGTCCGCAAGCTCGGACGGCGGCAGCTCCGGGGCTGTCATCATTCATTTCCCAATCCGCGATGGCATTATCCGGGCCGCTATCTCAGCGAGCGACCCGCTAAACGCCAGACTAACCCGCACCTACCGTCTTGACAACATTTTTCTATCGAGTAACAGGACGGCGCGCGGGAGTGTTGCGCGTAGAAGTCGGTTTGCCGCTCTCCAGCGTGAATTTGGCGCCGCCGTCCTTGGCCAGCGCCTTGACCAGCCAGGGCATCACTTCCTTGAGCATGGGCTCGAGCGTGTACGGCGGGTTGAGGATGAACATGCCGCTGCTGTGCAGGCCGAAACCGTCCGGCATCGGGGTGTGCGTGGTCAGCACGACGTTGAGCCAGTCGCTGCACGGCAGCTGCTTGAGCTTGTCGGCGAACTGGCGCGATTCCATGCGCTGCAGCAACGGATACCAGACCGCGTAGGTGCCGGTCGGGAAACGGCCCAGCGCCTCGGCCAGGGTGTCCTTGACCTTTTTGTAGTCCATCTTGTCTTCGTACGGCGGGTCGATCAGCACCAGCGCGCGGCGCGACGGCGGCGGCAGCAGCGCCTTGAGCGCCTGGAAACCGTCGCCACGCGTGACCAGCACCCGCTTGCCGCGCGTGGTCGGACGGATGCCCTGCTGCGCGGCGTGCTCGTCGAGCTTGCGGAAGTTATCGGCCAGCAGCTTCGAATCGGCCGGGTGCAGCTCGAACAGGCGCAGGCGGTCCTGCTCGCGCGCGACCTGGTCGGCGATGTACGGCGAACCCGGGTAATAGCGCATCTTGCCGCTCGGGTTCATGGCCTTGATCAGGTCGACGTATTCCTTGATCGGCGCCGGCAGGTCGGTGCGCTCCCACAGCGGGCCGATGCCGGTGTCGTATTCGGCGTTCTTGGACGCGAACGCGCTGTCGAGCGCATAGACGCCGGCGCCGGAGTGCGTGTCGATGTAGCTGTACGCGGTATCTTTCTGGTTCAGATACTGCATGAGCTGGATGGTCACAAAATGCTTCAATACATCGGCGTGATTGCCAGCGTGAAAGCCGTGGCGGTAACTCAACATAGCTTGGGGACTTCCTAAATAAATGGTGCATCACAATCCCGCATTATCCACTAGAAAGCCCCTGCGGACAAAAAAGGCCCCACATCGTTTGCGTCAAAGCGGGCTCGGTAGCGGTGACTAAGATGAAAGGGCCGCCCTGGCATTCGCCGGTGCGACGCACTTTTTGGAGGAGATTATGGCATTCAACAATGTCGGCCCGCTGACCTTCCTGGCGCCGGGCCAGACGGCGTTCTGGAGCTACAGCTATGCGGGCGACCGCGGCACGCAGTTCGCATCGGCCGATGTCAAAGCGCCCAACCAGGGTGCGGTCCACGTCGCCGACGAGCAGGGCAAGCGCAAGGAAAACAACGGCAACGCCACCTATTTCGTGCAGATCCACAATCGCGGCATCGGCGGCGCCTTTCACAACTTACAAGGCGGAGGCATGGTATGAAAATGACCATCATCACCGACGACCAAGGGAACATTCTTGGCGCCGTGCAGGGTCACTCCCTGTCGGAGAAACAAGGCGAGGTCGAGGCTAGCGTCTCGTTCGCGGAGGGCTATCAGACACACCTGATGGAAGTGGACGACGACATGGGCACCATCGAAGACGCCACCATCTTCCAGCAGCGTCTGCGCAAGCATCTGGACATGCACATGCAAAAGGCCCATCCCAAGGCCTGAGCACGATCCAGGCGCAAGCCCCCGCGGGGGCTTTTTTTTACGCCGGCCGACAGCCGGATGGGACCCGCCCGCGATCAAGCCAGTTTTTGCTGCGCCACCAGGATGCCGTCGGCGTCGGCGTAAATCCAGTCGCCCGGATTGACCGCGACGCCGGCGATGTGGACCCGCAGGTTGCGCTCGCCGGCGCCCTTCTTGCCGCTCTTTTGCGGATGGGCGCCGAGCGCGCGCACGCCGATCTCGCAGGCGTTGATTTCATCGGTATCGCGGATGCAGCCGTCGACGACGATGCCGGCCCAGCCGTTATCCTGCGCCAGCAGACCCAGTTGTCCGCCGACCAGCGCACGCCGCAGGCTGCCGCCGCCGTCGATGACCAGCACGTTGCCGTCGCCTTGTGTCTCGAGCATCGCGCGCACCAGCGCGTTATCCTCGTGCACCTTCAGCGTGGTGACGCGCCCGGAGAACCGCACATGCTTGCCGAAGTGCCGGAACACCGGCGGCAGCACGGCGAGACGCCCGTCCTCCAGCAAATTGGGATTGTCGTCACACAAATCGGTGGTGGCAAAGCTCATCGTCATACCTCGCGGGGGAATTGGATGAAGCCAATTCTAAGCTGTTTTGGGGACGCCGGCCACGCGGCTGTTGTTGCCGACGCCTATCGTGGTGACGATCACCAGCGCCTGGAACACACCGATGAAGACGAACACCCCGGCGGGATGATGGGCATCCATCAGCGCGCCGAACAGCAAGGGGCCGAGCGCCAGCCCGCTGTCCAGTCCCGAATAGACGACGCCGAACACGCGCCCGGTGGCGTTGGCCGGGGCCGCGCCGCGTATCATCAGATCGCGCGACGGTCCGGCGATGCCGGTGACCAGGCCGATCATCCCCATCAGCACGATCGCCATCCACGCCGGTACCACGGCGGCGGCGAGCACCAGCGCCAGCACTGCCGCGCTGGCGAAGGCCAGCATGATGATGCGGTCGTGGTGGCGGCTGCCGGCGCCGAGGAAGCCGCCGTACAACATGCCGGCGGCCGACGCGAACATGAAGCAGGTGTAGGCCGACGTCGCCCACTGCAGCGACATGCCGTACAGGCTCACCAGGCTGGTGGCGGCGAAGGTCTGGATGCCGGCCAGCGCGACGGCCGAAATCAGGAAGAAGCTAAAGCACATCCACACCACCTTGAGACGCAGGAAATCGAGGGCGCCGGCGGGCACTGGCGCGCCGACTGTGGCGGCCGGCTTGGCGGGCGGTTCGGGCCGCAGCGCGTGGCGGTTCCACAGCAGCAACGCCAATACGGCCAGCGGCAGCAGCGCGGCGCTCAACAGCGCCGTGCGCCAGTCGGTGCGGCCGGCGACAAAGGTGAGGAACAATGGCGACAAGGCCCAGCCGATATTGCCGCTGATGCCGTGCACCGAGAAGCCGTGCGCGAGCCGGCCCTTGGAGACGCGCTGGTTGAGCAAGGTGTAGTCGGCCGGGTGGAACACGCAGTTGCCGCAGCCGGCCAGGAAGGCGCCGGCCATCAGTTGGACATAGCTGTGCGCACCGGCCAGCATCACCGCCGACAGGCCCAGCAGCGCGATGCCGCTGAAGAGGACGGCGCGGGCGCCGAAGCGGTCGACCACGAAGCCGGCCATCGCCTGGCCGACGCCGGAGACGGCGAAGAACACCGTCATCAGCAGGCCGAGTTCGGCGTAGCTGAGGTGGAATTCGGGCTTGAGCCACGGGATCAGCGCGGCCAGGATCACGTGGTAGAAGTGGGAGGTGCCGTGGGCCAGCCCGACCAGCGTGATGACTTTGGCGTCCTGGCGCAACAGTGTGTTTTCGATCATTCTGCTTCCTTGTTAAGCTTTTGTACAGTTATGAGCGAAGTGTATCAATCGGTGGAAGTCTGATTTAAGATGGAGTGACAATTTTTGTCGCAATCACGCCATCAACACGCCACCAACTCACCGCCATGCCCATCCCTATCGTCACCCACACGCAGTTCAACTGGCATTCCGACTATCCGACGCCGGAGCGGCCGCTGACGATGTCCGGCCGCGACCTGCCGGCCGACGCCAATCTGCTGTCGCACCACCATCCGTGGGGCCAATTCACCTATGCGGTACAGGGAGTGATGCGGGTAACGGCCAACAACAGCAGCTGGATCGTGCCGCCGCAGCGGGCGATCTGGATCGCGCCAAACGTGGTGCACGCGGTCACGGTGCTCGAGGCCACCCGTCTGCGGCCGTTGTGCGTGCACGCCAGCCGCTCGCCATTTCAGGGCGACGATTGCCGCGTGCTGGAGGTGTCCGGCCTGCTGCGCGAGCTGATCGCCACGCTGGAGCAGCATGACCAGCATGAGCAATCGGGGAGGGAGCGCTTGTTGGGGGAACTGATATTGGACGAGCTGCCGCGCTGCGCGGTGCGTCCGATACGGGTGCCGCTGCCGATGGATAAACGCTTGAAGTCGCTGTGCGACGCGCTGATCGCCGATCCCGGCGCGGAGTTGACCTTGCGGCAGTGGGCCGGCCGGGTGGGCGCGTCGGACCGCACGCTGACACGGTTGTTCGAGCGGGAGTTGGGGATGGGTTTCGTGCAGTGGCGCCAGCAGGTACGGCTGGCGCACGCCGCGCCGTTGATCGCGCGCGGCGTGCCCTTGTCGCAGGTGGCGGCGGAGTTGGGCTACGCCAGCCAGTCGGCGTTTTCCGCGATGTTCAAGAAGACCTTCGGGAACAGCCCGTCAGCGTTTTTCGACCAACGCTGAACAGGCCATTCACGCCATTCGAATCAGGCGCGGAACACCAGCTCGCCGTTGTCGACGTCCACATGGATCGTGTCCTTGGGACCGAAACGCCCCTGCAGGATCAACTTCGACAGCGGATTTTCGATCTGCTGCTGGATCGCCCGCTTCAACGGCCGCGCGCCATACACCGGATCGTAGCCCGCCTCGGCGATCTTGTGCAGCGCCGCGTCGGTCATCGTCAGCGTCATCTCCATCTTGGCCAGACGCTGCTCCAGGATCGCCAGCTGGATCTTGGCGATGGCGCCGATGTTCTTCTCGTCGAGGCCATGGAACACGACGATTTCATCGATACGGTTAATGAACTCCGGCCGGAAGTGCGACCGCACCTCCGCCATCACCGCCAGCTTGACGACGCCGGGGTCCGACTCCTCCATCGCCTGGATCTTGTGCGAACCGAGGTTGGACGTCATGATGATGACGGTGTTCTTGAAGTCCACCGTGCGCCCCTGCCCGTCGGTCATGCGGCCGTCGTCGAGCGCCTGCAGCAGCACGTTGAACACGTCCGGATGCGCCTTCTCCACCTCGTCGAGCAGGATCACGCTGTACGGCTTGCGGCGCACCGCCTCGGTCAGGTAACCGCCCTCGTCGTAGCCCACATAGCCCGGCGGCGCGCCGATCAGGCGGGCCACCGAATGCTTCTCCATGAATTCGCTCATGTCGATGCGGATCATCGATTCCTCGGTATCGAACAGGAAGCCGGCCAGCGCCTTCGACAGCTCGGTCTTGCCGACACCGGTCGGCCCGAGGAACATGAACGAACCATACGGACGGTTCGGATCGGACAGGCCGGCGCGCGAACGGCGGATCGCGTCCGACACGGCGGAAATCGCCTCGTCCTGGCCGACCACGCGCTCGTGCAGCTTCTCCTCGATGTGCAGCAGCTTGTCACGCTCGCCCTGCATCATGCGCGACACCGGAATACCGGTCGCGCGCGACACCACCTCGGCGATTTCCTCGGCGCCGACCTCGGTGCGCAGCAGCTTCTGTTTCGCCGGCGTGTTCTTCTCCAGCGACACGCCGTTGGCGGACGCCGTCTCGGCCTGTTTCAGCTCCGCCTCCAGTTCCGGCAGGCGGCCGTATTGCAGCTCCGAAACCTTCTGCCAGTTGCTCTCGCGCGTGGCCTGCTCCATCTGCAGCTTGATGCGCTCGATCTCTTCCTTGATGTGGGTGCTGCCCTGCACGACGGCCTTCTCGGCCTTGAGGATTTCCTCGAAGTCGTTCAGCTCCCGCTGCAGGCGCAAGATCTCTTCCTCGATCAGGTCCAGACGGCGGCGCGAGCCCTCGTCCTTCTCCTTCTTGACGGCTTCCTTCTCGATCTTCAGCTGGATCAGGCGGCGTTCCAGCTTGTCCATCACCTCCGGCTTGGAATCGATCTCGATCTTGATCTTGGCCGCCGCCTCGTCGATCAAATCGATCGCCTTGTCGGGCAGGAAGCGGTCGGTGATGTAGCGGTGCGACAGCTCGGCCGCCGCGATGATGGCGGCGTCGGAGATGGCGACCTTGTGGTGCAGCTCATATTTGTCCTGCAAGCCGCGCAGGATGGCGATGGTCGCCTCCACGGTCGGCTCGTCGACCAGTATCTTCTGGAAGCGGCGCTCCAGCGCGGCGTCCTTCTCGATGTATTTGCGGTATTCGTCCAAGGTGGTCGCGCCGACGCAATGCAGCTCGCCGCGCGCCAGCGCGGGCTTGAGCATGTTCCCGGCGTCCATCGCGCCCTCGGCCTTGCCGGCGCCGACCATCGTGTGCATCTCGTCGATGAAGACGATGGTCTGGCCCTCGTCCATGGCCAGCTCCTTGAGCACGGCCTTCAGGCGTTCCTCGAACTCGCCGCGATACTTGGCGCCGGCGACCAGCGCCGCCATGTCGAGCGCCAGCACGCGCTTGCCCTTGAGCGACTCGGGCACCTCGTTGTTGACGATGCGCTGCGCCAGGCCTTCGACGATGGCGGTTTTGCCGACCCCGGGTTCACCGATCAGCACCGGGTTGTTCTTGCTGCGGCGCTGGAGCACCTGGATGGCGCGGCGGATTTCGTCGTCGCGGCCGATCACCGGATCGAGCTTGCCGGCGCGGGCGCGCTCGGTCAGGTCCAGCGTGTATTTTTTCAGCGCTTCGCGCTGGCCTTCGGCCTCCTGCGAGTCGACCTTGGCGCCACCGCGCACGGTGTCGATGGCCGATTCCAGCGACTTGCGGGACAGGCCGTTCTCGCGCGCCAGCTTGCCGGCCTCGGACTTGTCGTCGGCCAGCGCCAGCAGCACCATCTCGCTGGAGATGAACTGGTCCACGCGCTTCTGGGATTCCTTGTCGGCCAGGTTGAGCACGGAAACCAGCTCGCGGCTGGCCTGGACGTCGCCGCCGGTGCCGGAGACTTTCGGCAGGCGGTCGAGCGATGCCTTGAGCGCCTTGGTCAGGCCGCCGACGTTGACGCCGGCGCGTTGCAGCAGCGAGCGCGCGCTGCCGTCGTCCTGGTTCAGCAGGGCCGTCAGCAGGTGCACGGGCTCGATGTACTGGTTGTCGTTGCCCACGGCCAGACTCTGCGAGTCCGACAAGGCTTCCTGGAGTTTGGTGGTGAGTTTGTCTTGCCGCATGGAATTGCTCCGATATATTTAACTTATCAGGTAGATAGTGTTATATGGGCGGTTTTCAAGGGCGGCGACGATAGCCTGAGGATGCCGCATCCGTGGTGTTTTGATCGCGTGGTGGCGGCTTACGATCACCCAATCATTGCCATTTCGCCAGGGCGGCATCGTCGCTGACGCGGGCATCCACCCACCGGGCGCCCTCGGGCGTCTGTTCCTTTTTCCAGAACGGCGCCTCGGTCTTCAAATAATCGATAATAAATTCACAAGCCGCGAACGCTTCGCCGCGATGCGCGGCCGTCGCCGCCACCAGCACGATCTGGTCCAGCGGCTTGAGCGGCCCCACCCGGTGTATCACCAGCGCCCCGAACGTCGGCCAACGCAGCCTGGCCCGCTCGATCACGGCGCCGATCGACTGCTCGGTCATGCCCGGATAATGCTCCAGCTCCATCTCCGCCACCGTGGCGCCCTCGTTCAGATCGCGCACGACGCCCACAAACGTGACAATCGCGCCAACCTTGGGATTGGCCGCGCGCAATGCCGCCACCTCGGCGCTCAGGTCGAAATCCTCCGCCTGGATGCGGACCTGGTTCAACCCCTGGTTCAAGCTCATGCGCGCTCCGAGGCGCCGATGCGGCGGAACAGCTGTTCGATGCGGCTGGCGGTGCGGGCGTCGGCCAGGGCCGGCATCGCGCACAATTGCAGGTACGCGGCGGCGGCCGTCAGCGGTTTCTGACCGGACTTGAGCGACGATTGCAGCACCTCGACCTGCATTTTCAGGCGCTCGCGGGCGAATTCCGCGCCGCTGTCGACACCGGCGACGATCTCCAGCCGCAACACTTCGTCGAGCAACTTGGCGCGGTTGCGCTCCAGCTGCGCGGCGTAGGCTTCGCGCGTGCCATCCGTCGCGGCCAGCCCGGCCGTGAAACGCCCGTGCAGCGCGCGCTCGTATTCGGGCGCCAGCGGCGGCAAGGCGGCCCAACGGCCTTGCCATTCGGCCGCGTCGATACCGTCGGCGCCGGCGCCGTCGACACCGCTGATCGCGCCCTCCAGCGCCTGGCACAGCCGCAGCTTGTCGCGCAGCGCGTTGGCCTGGGCGGCGCCGGCGCGGCGTTTGATCGCCTCCGCCTGTCCCTGCACCGCCGCCACGGCGGCCTGGTAGCGCTGCGCTATCTTGGCTTCGGCCGCGCGCGGCACGGTGCCAGACGCGTTCCACGCGGCGGCGGCGTCGCGCAGCGTTTTGGCGATGGCCGCCAGTTGCGCCTTGTCGTCACCGCTGAAGGTGGCCGTTTCCAGTTCCTTACAGAGGGCCTCGCGCGCGTGCAGATGTTCCTTGCGCTCATGATCGGCGGCATGCGCGGTTTCCTTGCGCTTGGCGAAGATCGCGTCGCAGGCGGCGCGGAAACGCTGCCACAGCGCCTGTTCGACCTTGCGCTCGAGCGGCAGCGCCTTGGCCTGCTCCTGCCAGCGCTCCTGCAAACCGCGCAACTTGTCGAGCGTGTGGCGGTCCGACGGCTGCAACTGCTCGGCCTCGGTAATCAGTTGTTCGCGCTTGGCCGTTTCGATCTTGCGCTGCTCGGACAGCGGCGCCAGCATCTGCGTCAACGCCTTGTCGAAGGCCTGGTCGAGCTTGCGCTTTTCCTTGCGGTCGATGGTGCCCAGGCGGCCCCACACCTGGCGCAGACGCTGGCCGGCGGCGGCGACGTTCTTCAAGTCGGCGTTTTCGCTGGCGGCGGCCGCGGCCATCGCGTGGGTCTCGTCGATCAGCGCCTGCGCCTTGGCGGCGTTGGCGTGACGCTCGTCGGCCAATTGCTTGAAATGGGCCGCCGCCGGCGCGTAGGCCGTGGTGCAGGCGGCGTCGAAACGCTCCCACAGGCTTTTCGGCGCGTGGCCGGAGACGGTGTCGAGCGCCTTCCAGCGCTCGCGCATGCTGCCGACCTTCTTGGCCAGTTCGCCCATCGGCAGGCCCAGCGCCGGCAGTTCCTCCACCGCCTTGACCAGTTCCTCGCGCGAGACGTTGCCGCCCCAGCGGGCCCAGTCGCCCAGGCGCTTGAGTTCGGCCCGGACGTGGTTCAGGCGATCGGTCTGCGCCGCCGTCAGGCGGGTTTTGTGCTCTTTCAACCATTTATCGTGCTCGGCGGCATCATGCAGCGAGCCTTGCTCGAGCGCGGCCTCCAGCGCGTCCAGCGTTTCAAGGAATTTCTTGTCGGTTTCCTTGGGCGGCTGCGCGGCCTTGGCGGGTTTGGGTCCTTTGGCCGCGTTGGCCAGCTTGGGCTGAACCTGCGCGTCGGACTTCGGCGCGGCGTCACCCTGGACGCCCGTTTCGGCGGTCGCATCCGTAGCGATGGCGTTCGCGGCCTCCGGCTCGGCAATGGATGCAGGCGATGGCTGCGGCTGCGCCGGACGCTGCGCGGCGGCCGACAACGCGGCCCGCGTCTGCTCGATCGCCTGCGCGAAGTCGCTCAGCAGGTGCTTGGGCAGCGCGTTGTGCTCGGGAGCCTGCTGGTATTCGGCCAGCGCGGCCGTGTGACGCTCCAGCGCCTGCGTCGCCTCCTCCGGCGCCAGGCCGGCGGCCGGCAGCTGTCGCACGGCGGCCATCGCATCGATGATGGCGCGCTGCAGGTCGACCTGCGCCTCCAGGCGGGCCGCCAGCGCGGCGCGGGCGGCGTCGAACGGCACGGCCAGCTCCGGCACGGCCGAGGTGATCTTCCATTGGCGATCGAGCTCGGCGACCTGGTTCGGCGTCAATTTCTCGTCCTGCAACAGGCGGTTGGCGTGGTCGAGGCAGGCTTGCGCCTTTTGCAATTCGGCCTGCTGGTAGCGGATGGCGTCCAGCCGTCCCTGCATCAGCTTGGCGACGCGGCGGTCGGTGTTGCGCATCGCCTGCTGCACCTGTTCCAGATAGGGCTGCGACTGCACATGCTCGGCGGCGGCCAGGCGCACGCCGGCGAATTCGCTTTGGAGGATCAGTTCGACGGCGGCCGCTTCATCGCCGGCCAGCGCGGCGGCGCGCTGCGCCTGCTCGTCGCGGCGGCTGGCCGATAACGCGGCGGCGGCGGCCTGTTCCGGAGCCGCGGTGGCGGGCGCGGCGGCGGCCGGCTGGTCGGTAGTGCGCTTGAAGATGAAATCGAACATGGTGCGCTATGTGATGGAGAAAACCACCATCATAGCAAAGCAGGGGAAATTTGCCCGAGGCGCGTGCTATTTGGCGGCTATTTCGTTATGGCATCGTCCAGCGGCTGCTGCCGGGCGCTATATAAAGGGCCTAAAGGGGCCAAAGGGGCCGGGGCCGATCCCGCGTCGGCATCGTCGAGCTCCACCGTCGGTAACACTTGCAGGCCAGGAATGGTGATCCGGGCATCGTCGATGCGGGGGATGGCCGCGCGCCGGCCGCCGTTGGCCTGCGCCGCCGCCTTGGCCTTGGCTTTGGCCGCCACGGCCGGCGGCGCCTGGTCGCCCAGCACCACGCCGTAACGCTTCATCTCCTCCAGGTGCTTGTCATGCATCATCAACTGGTTGGCGATGGAGAACCAGGTCTCCCCTCCGATCAGGCCGCGCGCCATGGCAAACAGTTCCTGCTCTTCCTTTTCAAGCCGCTTGAGCAGCGACGTGCAGCAGGTCTCGATGCTCTCGCACACCTGCTCGACCCGGAAGTCGCGCACGTCGGCGTAGATGCCGATGCGCTCCTGCAGGGTGCGGATGGCGGCCAGCGCGGCCTGGTTCAAATGGTTGAGTTCGTCGAGCAGCGCGTCGGCGCGCTCGGTGGTTTCGCGCAACGCCGGGATCAGGTACATCTCGGTCTTGCGCCAATGACAGGCCTGATACAGGCTATTGAGGTTCTCGCACGCGTATTCCAGCTGGGACAGGGTTATGCTGTTCTGCTGCATCAGCGTCGAGCGCACATACTTTTGAAACGATAACAAACTGAGGCGAACGCTGGACTGTTCGACGGACAGCGCTACCAGGGTATATGTGGCCGTTAACATTCTGACTCCCAAGACTAAAGTTGCGCTCACCCGGATGGGCGGCAAGAGCGGAAGTGAAAGTGTAAATAAACCCGACACGGACGCCTTGAGCTAGAACAAACAGGACCCCGCGTTTTATTTCATTTGGAACAGCAAATATATATCAAGCGGATAACTAACACTATCGCAAAGGCAGTTGGAGGCGCACCATTCCGGGTTCTGGATGCGCCGATACCACACCGCCGAACTGGCGCACCAGTTTTTGCACGCCGAGGTTCTCCGACAGCGCGTCGCCAACGATCTCAGCCGTACCATGGGCGCGGAAGTAATCGACCAGTTTGCCGAACAGGATGTAGCCCAGTCCCTTCCCCTTCAGGTCGGAGCGCACGATGATCGCGAATTCAGCGTGCTGATTATCGGGATCGGTGACGGCGCGCACCACGCCCAGGGTTTCGGGCTGGCCGTCGGCGCCGTTGCGGGTGGCGATGAAGGCCATCGCGCGGTCGTAGTCGATCTGCGTCAGGCGCGCCAGCTGCGCCGGCGGCAGCTCGCGCATGGCCGAGAAAAAGCGCAGCCGCACGTCGTCCGGATCGAGCGCGTGGAAGAAGGCCTGGTGCTGCGGGCCGTCCTCCGGCCGGATCGGCCGCAGCAGGATATGGCCGCCGTCCCACGCGACGTCCTGCTCCAGCTCCTGCGGATAGGGTCGGATCGCCAACGTTGTCCCGCTGCGCGGCGGCGCCAGTTTGAGCCGCGCGCCCAGCGCCACCACCGCGCCGCCGATGGCCAGCAGGGGATCGAGGTCCAGCTCGGCCAGTTCCGGCAGCTCGGTCACCATGTCGGCCACCTGCACCAGCGTGCGCACGATGGCGTCGGCGTCGGCCGCCGTTTGGCCCGGCCCATACCCCAGCAGGCGCGCCACGCGCGTGCGGCCGACCATGTCGCGCGCCAGCACCATGTTCAGCGGCGGCAGGCCGGCCGCGCGGTCGGCCGCGACGTCGGCGGCGATGCCGCCCTGGCCGAAAAACACCACCGGCCCGAACACCGGATCAGCGCCGATCCGGATGCGCGCCGCCGCCAGGGTATGGCCCGACAGCGCCGCCTGCCGCGGCGTGGCCAGCGCGATGCCGTATGCCGCCAGCAGCGCCCGCGCGTCCTCGTCGGACAACTCGGCGCGGCCGGCCCCCAGCGCCGCCGTGACCAGCGACCGCGCGGCGGCCCGTTCCGGCGCCGAGGTGGTCGGCAGGCCGGCCGGCACCTCCATCAGCAGTTCCTGGTTGCGGCGGTACTGCGCGATCTGCACGAAGCCGCGCACCGCCTTCTCGGGCGTGTCGTAGGTGGGCAGGCCGGCGTCGGCGAAGACCTGGCGCGCGGCCGCCACCGAACTGCCGCCGAGCCAGCACGACAGCACGTTCTTGCCGACCGAGCGCATCAACGGCGCCACGGCCTCGGCGATCAACTGGCTCGACACCATCGCCGTCGGCGCGTGCAGGAACAGCAGCGCGTCGGCCTGCGATTCGCGCAACAAGGTCTCGACTGCGGCCACGTAGCGTTCGACCGGGGCGTCGGCCAGCAGGTCGACCGGATTGGTGGGCGGCGCCCCGGCCTGCGCCAGCAGCTTGAGCGACTCGGCCGACAACGGCGCCAGCCTTGCCTGCCCGTCCCCACCGGTCTCGAGCGCATCGGCCGCGATCAGTCCCAGTCCGCCGCTGTTGGTCAGCACGGCCAGCCGCTCGCCGCGCTGCGGCCGGCGCCGCGCCAGGGTTTCGACGGCGTCGAACAAGTCATCCGTCGAATGCACGCGCAGCATGCCGGCGCGGCGGATCGCGGCGTCGAACACCAGGTCGGCGCCGGGCGCCGGATCGCGCCCGACCTTGAGCACGATGACCGGCTTGCCGCGCGCGGCCAGGCGCCCGGCCGACATGAACTTGCGCGCCGAGCTCAAATGCTCGATGCACAGCAAAATCGCGTGGGTGCCATTGTCGGCCGCCAGATAGTCGAGCAAGTCGCCGAAATCGACGTCGGCGCTCTCGCCCATGGCGATGCAGCGCGAGAAGCCGATGCCGCGCAACGCCGCCCAGTCCAGCACGGCCGCCGCCAGCGCACCGGATTGCGAAACGAAAGCCAGTTTGCCGGCGCCGGCCGGCAGATGGTTGAAGCTGGCGTTCAGGCCCAGCGCCGGCGATTGCACGCCGATGCTGCCCGGCCCCAGGATGCGCAGCAAGTGTGGCCTGGCGGCGTCCAGCATCGCCTGGCGCAGCGTGCCGGAACGGCCGTCGGTGGATGTCATGACGATAGCGGCCCTGGTGCCGCGCGCGCCCAGTTCGGCGATCAGCCCCGGGATGCCGGTCGGCGGCGTGCAGATGATGGCCAGGTCCGGCGCCGCCGGCAAGGCCGACACCTTGGCGTAGCACGGCATGCCGCGCAGTTGCGCATACTTGGGATTGACCGGCCAGACCGCCCCGCCATCGGCGATGAACGCCCCTTGCACCAGGTTGTCGAGCGCGCGCGTGCCGATGCGGTCCGGTTTGTCCGACGCGCCGATCACGGCCACCGAGCGCGGTTGAAACAGTCGGTCGAGATTCCTGATGCTCATGGCGGCGTTCCCAGGGTTGGGCAGGCAGGTTGCGAAAGTTACCAGCGTGAAGAATGGTCCTCGGTCACGCCCATCATTTGCGTGACGATGCGCTTCGGCTGATCCGGCCCGCTGCGGACCCAGCCGCTGAAGGTGCCGACCGGCTGCAGGTAGCGGCTGGCCGCGAACAGCTTTTTCTTGTTGTCGCGGCGCGCGCCTTCCGGCGTGAAATACAGCTCCAGCAGGTCGTCCTCGGTGAAGATATGCCATTGCGACAGCGGATCGCTGCTATCGTACAGGAAGTGCGCCGGCGCCAGCGCATGCAACTCGCCATCGAGCCACAGCGCGTTCTCGTGGCCGCGGAAATAGCCGGCCTGCAAATTAAAACCCATCTCCAGCGTGTGGGCGGAGGCCCAGCGCCACGCGGTCTCGCGCGCCAGCAGGCCGTTCGAATAGTCGAAGCTGGCCACGCCGCCGGCCAGGTCGTAGTCCTCGCGCCAGGTGCGCACCTCGCCGGTCAGCGGCATGCCGGACGACTTTTGCGTCGCGTGCACCGAGCCGCGCGCCACCGGCCCCGTCGCCAGCAGCAGCGGCGAGGCGCCCGGGCCGAAGGCGGCGTCGATCTCCAGGAAGTCGCAGCGCAACGACAGTTCGTAGCGGCCCCCGCCGTCGCTATCGATGGCGATGCGGTCGCTTCCATGCTTGAACCAGCTGTCCCCGCCCGCGTGGTCGGCCAGGCGCGCCGACCGCCCCGGCAGGCCGTCCCGTGAAAAATTGGCCAGCATGTCGCCGTCGTTGCGGTCGAAGGCGTAGGCGAACGCGGTGCAGGCCCAGCCCAGGTCGACGATGGCGACCGCGCAGAAAACCCGCTCGGTGCACAGCGCCACGTAATGCCAGCGCTTGTGGTGGAACCGCCGCCACAGGCGCCCCCGCGCGAACGGCGCGGCCAGGCGGGTCCAGTCGATGGGACCGGTCTGCCCGGCGTAACGGCCGAGCAGCGGCTGGCCGTCGGGTCCGAGCAGATCGGCGGGCGCGGCGGGCAAACTCATGCCACGCTCCGTAAGGCGGATGGGGACATCGGCTGCGTTATCAATTCGATCAAGTTTGTTCCTTCGCGTACAAGCGCGGCACCGAAGTGGATGTGAAGTTGGAATGCAATCAGCCGCTATTTTAATAAGGAAATCAACACCACCTGTGAACGGAATGCATTTTTTTTGGCGGCGCCGAAGGGAAACCGGATACAAGGCGCGTATTTCCGTGCAGAATATCCACTCATGGTGCCCTGTTCCCGCTACCGTTGACTCGATGACCGCACACACAGATAGCCCGACGCTCGACTCGCTGCGCATGCTGTATCGTTCGATGCTGCTGCCGGCCTTCGCGCTGCTGGTGCTCGCGCTCATGTGGTCGGCGGTGGTCTACCAGGTGCGGCAGGAAAAGAAAAGCGCCCGCTTCGAGGCCGTGCTGCACAGTCAATCGCTGGCGCACACGCTGGCCGAACACGCCAACCACCTACTGCGCCAGACCGATCACGCGACCCAGCTGTTCAAACTCAAATTCGAGGAATCCGACGGCGCGCTGCGGCTGGCCGACTTCACCGGCCGCAACGGCACGCTCGACACCTTGATGCCGACCAAATTCAACCTGCCGTTCGCGCGCCTGGACGCCGCCGGCAAGGTGGTCGACCAGAGCGACGGCTATTTCCCGCCGGACCTGCGCGAACAGGCCTTCTTCAAGAGCCACGCCGCCAGCGCCGAGGAGCGCACCGTGGTCGCCACGCCGGTGGTCGAGCCGCGCACCAACAAATGGCAGATCCAGATCTCGCGCCGCCTCGACGGACCACGGGGCCAGTTCGCCGGCGTGGTCCTGGCGCTGCTCGACCCGGCCGACCTGGTCGACGACTACGACCGCGTCAGCGTCGACAACGGCGGCGCGGTGATCCTGATCAGCCGGGAGAATGGCCTGGCCACCGCCCGCGTCGACGAGCAGATCGTGATCGGCAACGCCATCGACTTTCGCGTGGTGGCCCGCAACGCCACCCGCCCCGCCGACGAGTTGGTGCTCAAGCGGCCGTTCGACGCGGTCGAGCGCATCTACGGCTACGCCGAGATGCCGCGCTACCTGCTGATGGCGGCGGTGGGCAATCCCGTCCCCAGCGCCATGGCCGGTTTCGCCAAACGGCGCACGCTGTACTACGGCGCGGTGACGGTGGCGTCGCTGCTGGTGCTGGCCGTGGCCGGGCTGCTGATGCGCCAGGCGCGGCGCGTGCGCGACAGCGCGCGGCAGGTCATCGAGGCCCAACTGCTGCTGCGCGCGGCCGCCGACGCCAGCCTCGATGCGCTGTACCTGCTCAAGGCCCGGCGCGCGCCCGGCCCCGCCGGCGAGATCACCGATTTCGTCATCGCCGACCTGAACGAACACGCCGCCGCGCGGCTGGGCTACCAGGGCCGGAGCATCAAGGGCAAGCCGCTGCGCGAGGTGGCGCCCCACTTGCACAGCAGCGGCCTGGTGGAAAAATTCAAGCAGGTGCTGGCCACAGGCCGGCCGCTGGAGGAGGAAGTCGAACGCGATGCATCCGGCGCCGGACCGTCCGGCGAGCGCTGGCTGCACCGCCAGGTCGTGGCGATCGACAACGGCGTGGCCGTGACCACGCGCGACATCACGCCGCACAAGGAGGCGGAGCTGGCGATGCGCAAGAACCAGGCCGAACTGGCCGCCGTCAACGACGCCTCGCCACTGGGCCTGATCCGCGCCGACGCCGCCGGCAAATGCACCTACGTCAACCGCACCTTCGAATTCATCACCGGCCTGCGGCGCGAGGAGGCGCTGGGCGACGCCTGGATGCGCGCGGTCCATCCAAGCGACCGCCCGGTGCTCAAGGCCGCCCTGCGGCGCATGGTCAAAACGCGGCTGCCGCACCAGGACACGCTGCGCTGCATCCACCCGGACGGCATGATGATCTGGATCTCGTTCAAGGTCGCCGCGATGGTCGTCGATGGCCAGGTGTACGGCTACGTGGGCACGGTCGACGACATCACCCACGTGCGCAAATCGGTGATGGCGCTGCGCGAGAGCGAGGCCCGGCTGCGCACCATCACCGACACGCTGCCGGCGATGATCGCCTACATCGATTACGAGGAGGTATACCGCTTCCACAACATCGCCTACGAGCGCGAATTCAAGCGGGGCGGCATGACGGTGCTGGGCAAGACCATCCGGGAGACGATGGGCGAGGAGCGCTACGCGGTGCTGGCGCCCCACATCCAGCGCGTGCTGGCCGGCGAGACGCTGACCTTCGAGGAGGACGACAACAGCGGCCCCGCCGAGCGCACCTTCGAAGTCGATTACATCCCGCAGCGCGACGAGGACAATGTCACGGTGATGGGCTTTCACGTCATGCGCCAGGACGTGACGGCGCAAAAGCACGAAAAACAGCGGCTGCTCAAGCTCTCGCAGGTGGACGCGCTGACCGGCCTGACCAACCGCGCCGGCTTCCTGCAAAAGCTCAACGAGAGCATGGCCGCCAGCCGCGAGGGCGGCGGCATGATGGCGGTGATGTACATGGATATCGACCGCTTCAAGCCGGTCAACGATACGTTCGGCCACAGCGTGGGCGACGCGCTGCTGAAGATATTCTCGGCCCGGCTGACCCACGCCATGCGCGCCAGCGACACCATCGCGCGGCTGGGCGGCGACGAGTTCACCGTCATCATGGAGCGCATCCACCGGATCGAGGACGCCGCCGCGCTGGCGGCCAAGATCGTTGGCGTGATGCAGGCGCCGTTCGACTTGAGCGGGACGGTGGTGTCGGTGTCGGCCAGCATCGGACTTGCCTATTATCAAGGCGAGGACATCACCCCGGCGGAGTTGCTCAACCGCGCCGACATGCTGCTGTACGAGGCCAAGCAGGCGGGCCGCAACACATACCGGACAGACGATCAACGATAAAACACGGCAACTCGACAGCAACTCAACACTTCTCAAGTCGCACCAGGCCATCTTGCGCTATATTGGTGGTTTGCTGTTTCCACTACACACTCCATGCGTCTGCTGCACACTTCCGACTGGCATCTCGGCCAATCCCTGCATAATTTCGAACGTCACTACGAACACCAGCGCTTCCTGGACTGGCTGCTCGACACCATCGTCAGCGAGCGGGCCGACGCGCTGCTGATCGCCGGCGACATCTTCGACAATGCCAATCCGTCGTCGGCGTCGCAAAAGCAGTTGTACCGTTTCCTGCAGCGGGCCAAGGAACGCGTGCCGCACCTGAACCTGATCGTCATCGCCGGCAACCACGACTCGCCGGGACGCCTGGAGGCCCCCGGCCCGCTGCTGGAGGCGCACGGCACCCGCGTGGTCGGCGCCGTGCAGCGCGACGCCGACGGCGCCATCGACATCGACGCCCTGGTGCTGCCGCTGACCGGCAGCGGCGGCGCGGTCGAGGCATGGTGCCTGGCGGTGCCCTTCCTGCGTCCGGGCGACGTGCCCAGAATGCCGGTGGAAGACGGCGCGGCCGATCCCTACCTGGCCGGCATCGCCCTGCTCTACAAACAGGCGCTGGAACTGGCGCTGGCCAAGCGCCAGGAGGGCCAGGCGATCCTGGCGATGGGCCACTGCCACATGGTCGACGGCCAGATGTCCAACGACTCCGAACGCCGCATCGTCATCGGCGGCACCGAGATGCTGCCGGCCGGGATCTTCGACCCCGCCATCGTCTACGCCGCGCTGGGCCACCTGCATCTGGCGCAGGCGGTCGGCAAGCAGGATCACATCCGCTATTGCGGCAGCCCGATACCGCTGTCGTTCGCCGAGGTGGGCTACCAGCACCAGATCCTGCGCGTCGATATCGACGGCGCGGCGGTCGGCGCAATCACGGCTATCCACGTCCCGCGCGCGGTGGAGCTGCTGCGCGTCCCCGCCAAACCGGCGCCGCTGGCGCAGGTGCTGGAGGAACTGGCGGCGCTGGACGTGCCGGACGCCCCGCCCGACCAGCAACCATTCCTGGAAGTGCGCGTGCGGCTCGACGCGCCGGAGCCCGGCCTGCGCTCGCGCATCGAGGCCGCGCTGGAAGGCAAGCCGGTACGGCTGGCGAAGATCGAAACCTCCAGCGCCGCGCGCGCGTCGTCCATCGACAGCGACGTGATGACGCTCGACCAGCTGGAACAGCTCAAGCCGGACGACATCTTCCGCCAGCTCTATCAACAACGTTTCGGCAACGACGCCCCGTCCGAACAACTGAGCGCGTTCGCGGAGTTGATGCTGCCATGAGGATACTGAAAATCGGCGGCAAGAACCTGGCCTCGCTGGCCGGCGAATTCGGCGTGGACTTCGAAAGCGAGCCGCTGGCCTCGACCGGCCTGTTCGCCATCAGCGGCCCGACCGGCGCCGGCAAAAGCACGCTGCTCGACGCGCTCTGCCTGGCCTTGTACGACGCCACACCGCGACTGCTCAAAGTCGCCGGCCGCAACTACCTCACCGACGTCGGCGCCGAAACCGTCTCCACGCAAGACACGCGCACCCTGCTGCGCCGGGGCACCGCCGAAGGCTACGCGGAAGTCGATTTCGTCGGCAACGACGGCGCCTCCTACCGCGCTCGCTGGAGCGTGCGGCGCTCGCGCACCAAGGCGGAGGGCGCTTTGCAGCCGACGATGATGTCCCTGCTCCTGCTGCCGGCGCTGCAACCGATCGGCGGCACCAAGACCGAAGTGAAGGCGGAGATCGAAAAGCGCATCGGCCTGTCATTCGAGCAGTTCACGCGCGCGGTGCTGCTGGCGCAGAACGAGTTTTCGGCCTTCCTCAAGTCCGAGGACAACGAGCGCGGCGAACTGCTGGAGACCCTCACCGGCAGCACCATCTACACCGAGATCTCGATGCGCGCGTTCGAGCGGGCCAAGCTGGAGCAACTGGCGTTGCAAAAGCTGAACGCGCGCCTGGCCGACCAGAAGCCGCTCAGCACCGAACAGCGCGGCGAGATCGAGGCGCAAGGCATGGCCGCCGCGGAAAGACTGCATGGACTGGAACAGCGCAAGGCGGAGCTGGAACAGGAACTGCGCTGGCACAAGCAGGCGGAGAAGCTGAAGGAGGACGAACTGGCCGCGCAACAGGCCAGCGAGCTGGCCGCCGCCGACGTGTTGGCGTCCGCGCCCCAACGCGGCGCCCTCGCCCGCATCCTTGCCGTGCAGCCGGCGCGCCCGCTGGCCGACGACATCCGACGCATCGACGCCGACATCGCCGCCACCCACGCCACCATCGCCGCCAGCACCCAGGCGGCCGCCGACGCCGCGCTGGAACTGGAACGCGCCGGTGCCGCGCACACGCAAGCGGCCGAGCAACTGCTGGAGGCGGAGAACGCACAACGCGCCGCCGCGCCGCTGCTCGACCAGGCCAAGGCACTGGACGCGCGCATCGAAGCGATGCTGCCTGCCTACCGCCAGGCCTCCGCCGCGTGCGAAAAGGCCGATCAAGCCGATGCCGCCGCCAAATCGGCGATGCAATCGAAACAGGACGAGCGCCTGCGCCTGGACGCGCAGCACGCCGCCGGCGTCACCTGGCTGGGCCAGCATAAACAATGGCAAACGCTCGCGCAATCGTGGGAACGCTGGGACGTCTTGTTCGTGCAGGCCGGCCAGGCCGCGTCGCAGGCGGAAAAACTCGGCAACGCCGTCGCCCGCGTGCAACGCAACGCCAAGGCCCATCGCGACGAGGAGGCCGACGCCAGCGCCAGGCTGGCCACCTCCAGCGCCGTGCTGCAAACGCTGGAAGCGCGGCGCCAGGACGCCGCTCAGGCGCTGGCCGCGTTCTCCGCCGAGCAGTTGCAGGCGACGCGCAGCGGCTGGGAGCAGCGCCGCGACCTGCTGGCCGGCGCCGAGAAAATATGGATAGAGCTGGAGGCGCGCCAGCAGCGCGGCGCGCAGATCGCGGCACAGTCGGCGCAACTGCGGCAGGCGATGGAGTCGGCCGAGAAGCAACTGGCGGCGGCGCAGCAGGAAAACATCGCGATCCTCGGCGCCTTCTCGCAGGCCGAGCGCTCGCTGAAGCTGGCGGAGGCGGCATGCGCGGAGAACGTCGAATCGCTGCGCGCCTCGCTGGAGGACGATACGCCCTGCCCGGTGTGCGGCGCGCACGAACATCCCTACCGCCATAACGACGGACCGCTGCAAGCGATGCTCGGCGGGCTGCAGGACGAGGTGACGCGCTGCCGCCGCCAAATGGAGGCCAACGTCAATCAGCAGGCCGCGCAACGCGCAACCGTTCAGGCCAGCCTGGAACAGCTGCAAGCCTTGAGTACCGAAAACCGTGGCGCGCAGCAGGCGCTGGAAAAAATAGCCGCAGCGTGGAGCGCGCACCCGCTGGTCGCAGCAGCCGGCGCCTCGCAGCCGGAGCTGCCGCCGGAACCCGGGCGCACCGACTGGTTCACGTCCGAACTGGAGGCCGCCCGCGCGGCCTTGCAAGCGGCCGAGCGGCAGGAACGCGCGCTGCACGCGGCCCGCAACGCCCGCGACCAGGCGCAATCGGCCTGGGATGTGGCGTCGGCGGAGCACGGGCGTCTGCAAGGCGTGGCGTCTGGCGCGCAGACCGCGCTGGCGCTGGCCAATACCGAGTACAAGGCGCTTGAGGACCAGCGCATCGAAGTGGCGCTGACGCTGAGCGCGCTGCTGTCGGACCTGGACGCCGCCTTCAGCGGCGGCGACATCCCGAGCGACGAATGGAAGGACGACTGGAAAACCGGTCCGGCCCGATTCCACGCCGCGCGCCAGGCCGAAAGCAAGCAATGGCTGGCGCAACGCGCCGCGCACGACGAACGCGGCGCCGCCATGGCGACCATCGACGTCGAACTGAAAGGCTTGAACGATACCCTGGCCAGGACAGGCCACGACGCGCTCAGCGCCCGCGAAGCCTGGAACGCCGCGGACGCCGCGCTGCGCGCCATGCAGGAGCAGCGCATGGAACTATGGGGCGGCAAGCAGGTGCGCGAAGTCGAACAGGCGCTCGTTGCCGCCATCGACAACGCCAGGTCGCAGCTGTCCAGCCGCCAGCAGGCGGTCCAGCAGGCGACGCAAACCAGAACGCGGCTGGACGAGGCGCTGGCCCAGGCGGGTCACCGCCTGGCCGCGTTACGCGACGCCGCCACGGCGGCCGCTAAAAAACTGGACAACTGGCTGGCGGCATTCCAGCAGCGCCAGCCCGCCGACGACGACCACAATCCGCGCGATCTCGAACAGCTGTATGCTCTGCTGGCCCACACCGCCGACGACATCGACGCCCGGCGCAACGCGCTGCAAGCCATCGACCGCGCGGCCGACAACGCCGTCACCGTTTTAAAGGAACGTCAACGCCAGCGGGAACAGCACCAGCTGTCAGCCCCGCCAACACGCATTCCGGCGACGGTGGCGGCGGAAGGCGAAACGCCCGATCCGGCCGATGTTCCCGACCTTCCCGAGTCGCCGGTCGCCGCGCTCGCCTCCGCCCTCAATGAACTGATGGCCGAACGCAAAGCCGCCCACGACGCCGCCACCGCGCTGCAACTGGCGTTGTCACAGGACGACGCCAAGCGCCGCCAATCGCAGGCGATGCTGGCCGAGATCGAACAACAGGAGGCGATCGAACAGCGCTGGTCGCGCATGAGCGACTTGATAGGTTCCGCCGACGGCAAGAAGTTCCGCAACTACGCGCAGCAGTTCACCTTGGACGTATTGCTCGGCTACGCCAACGCCCACCTGAACCATCTCGCGCGGCGCTATCAGCTCGAACGCATCAACAATCCGGCCAGCCCGTCGCTGGCCCTGCTGGTGCGCGATCAGGACATGGGCGGCGAAATGCGCTCGGTGCACTCGCTGTCGGGCGGCGAATCGTTCCTGGTGTCGCTGGCGCTGGCGTTGGGACTGGCCTCGCTATCGTCGAACCGGGTGCGGGTCGAATCGCTGTTCATCGACGAAGGCTTCGGCAGCCTCGATGCGGAAACGCTGCGCGTGGCCATGGACGCGCTGGACGGCCTGCAGGCCATGGGCCGCAAGGTCGGCGTCATCTCCCACGTGCAGGAGATGACGGAGCGGATCGCCACCAAGATCCTGGTGCAGCCGTCCGCCGGCGGCCGCAGCACGATCACCGTAATGTGAGGTTCATCGCTTGGGCGGCTCTCCCCGCTCCAGCTTTAACAACTCCCAACCCAGCTCGCGCCGGATCTGTTTAGGATCCGGCGGCGGGCGCCGTTCCTCGATCTGATTCCGCAACCACTGTCGCACGGACTCTTTGCTCGGTTGCTTCTTGTCTTCCATGGCCTTTGCCTCTTCGTGGAATGATCCCTGGTGAGACCATAACGCCACGGCCCATGCGGGTGTTGACGGCGAATTTGCAACCAATTGCGACAAATTTGCTATCATGAATGCATCAGTTCCGAAGCGACCATCATGAGCATTGGCGCCATATCAACCAGTTCCGCGATCCAGCCGCCCGAGCGCGCAGCAACCCGGCCGCGGGAAGATGCGTCCGCGCCGGTCGATTCCAAGACCGCCGCCACCGGCGGCGCCTCCACCACCACGCTGACGCCCGAAGCACTGAAGCTGATCGACGAGCTCAAAGCACGCGACGCCGAAGTGCGCCAGCACGAACAAGCGCATTTGGCGGCGGCCGGCGGCCTGGCGGTTTCCGGCGCGTCCTACACCTATCAACGCGGCCCGAACGGCGTCAATTACGCTATCGGCGGCGAAGTACAGATCGACACCTCCCCCGGCGGCACGCCCGAGGAGACCATCGCCCGCGCGGCGACCATCCAGGCGGCGGCGCTGGCGCCGGCCGGCCCGTCGGGCGCCGACCGCGCCGTGGCCGCCCAGGCGCAGCAAATGGAAACCCAGGCCCGCGCGGAACTGGCGCAGCAACAGTCGCAGGAGGCAACAGGCTCCACCCGACAGCAGGACCAAACGGGCTCATCGGAACGCGTGCGCCGCGCCTACGGCGCCGAACCGGTGCCGCAACCCGCGCTGAATGTCTATGCGTAAGAGCGTGAGCCCGGTGATAAAATCCCGCCTTTGCCTCTCGCTTCCGGATCAATCATGTTAAAAGCACCACGCACCCTCACCTTCAAATGCGCCAAGTGCGCCAAGGCCGTACAAGTTCGCCTGCAAAAAGTCTCCGCCTGCTCGCACATCCAGCCGTACCTGGGCATTTGCGCGTGCGGCGAGGTCAAACACCACGCGATCGGCCAAAAAGACGCGGTCGCGTCCTACCTGGCGGCCCCCGAAGGCTGGACCCACCACCACTAAAAAATCAGGTGGCACACCAATTCTTCTGAATCACGTAGGGCGGATTAGCGCAGCGTAATCCGCCAAGCTCCGCCAGCGGCCCTGAACAATCACGAGATTTACGCCCGCCCCTCAAGTTTTGCGCAGTCCAACCGTTATATAAGTATTACTAAACGGAAACTGCCATGTCCACTCTCTCCGCACTCGGCGCCCGTGCTTTGCCGGCGCCCTACACTGCCGCCACTGCGCAAAACGACGGCAAGACCACCGGCGCGCCCGCCACGCAAAAGAGCGGCAGCGCAGCGTCCTCGCCGCTTTCCCTGTCCAGCAACGCGCTGGACATGCAAAAACGCGTCGCCTCGGTCGGCATCGCCACCGTCGATTTCGCCGAAGACCTGATGAACAGCTTTACCCAGGCCCTGTTCGGCGATGCCGCCAAAGGTGCGACCATCGACTTCGACTCGGCCAGCCTGGAAGCCTCGTCCAGCTACGCGCTGGGCGTGCAGCAAAGCTCGGGGCCCAACGGCACCCGCTCGCTGGCCGCCTTCAGCCTGAACGACAGCGCGCACTTCATCGGCAAGGGCACCATCACCACCGCCGACGGCCGCAAGTTCGACTTCGAAGTCGAAGTCAAATACGAGTACCAGCTCGACGCCGCCGCCAGCCAGACCAGCGGCGGCAACGCGCCGAAGGCCGACAAGCTAGGCAACAATGCCAGCGAGCGTGCCAACGACCGCGCCAGCGACAGGGCCGGCAACAAGCTGCAAGCGATCGACCTGCCGAGCGTCCAACTGCCGAACATCGATTTCGCCGGCACCCTGGCCGACCTGTTCCAGCTGATCGGCCGCGATCTGCAAACGGCGCTCTCCACCAACGGCGACGACGGTGGCCAGAACGGCGACACCGTCGACCGCAACGCGCTGCGCAGCCTCTCGCTGCGTCTGCTCAATCTGGTCGACAGCAAGGAAGCCAACACCTACACCGCGCCGAACCCGGCCGACCAGGCCAAATCGGCGGCCGCGTACGGCGGCCAGGCCGGCGCCGCCGACAAGGTGACCGGCGGCCCGTCGGGCGCCGTCGATCCGGCCATGGAAGCGGCCAAGCCGGCCGCCGTGCCCGTAGCCGATGCGGATTCGGCTCCTGCATCCACCGTCGCCGCCGACGACGGCAAAGGCGCCGCCACCGCCGCAAGCTGACCGCCAAGTATAATAAGCGCCTCGACACACGGAAACGCCGCAGGGATGATATACATCCCCGGCGTTTTTTGTGCTTGTTTTTTTCTCATCATTAGCATCCGCTTATTCCTACCGATTGCCTGACATGCCCGTACAAACTCCCTCTTCCCCGATTCCGCAGCAGATCCACTGGGAGGAAAACGGCGTGCAGTGCTCCGCGCGCTGGCGCTCCGAGGCCGGCATGCCGCCACCCAAGCGCGTGATCATCGCCGACGACCGCACCAACGCCGATGTCGCCTACCGCCTGGCCTGCGAAGGCACCGCCCTGTTGTGGCGCGGCGACTTCCAGAACGCCCGCCAGCTGCTGCAAGCGCTGGCCCGCCGCGCCGACGTCAAAGGCAAGCCGTCGAAAAAAGCCAAGCCGGCCAAGGCCCCGGCCACGCCGACCGAGGCGTTCCACCTGCACCGCCAGGCGCAATCGCAGCGCGCCCGCACCCTGGCCATGCTGCTGATCCCCTTCGACGCCGGCTACACCATCCCGCTGCGCCGCGCGCCGGACGTGCAACTGGCCTGCAACGAAGCCTATGGCCGCTTCGAGGAACCGTTCATCGCCTCGCTGCGCGAGCTGCTTGGCCTGATCGGCGCCCACGAATGGCGCCGCACCGGCGTCGAGATCCCGGCGCTGGAGGCGCGCATCCACCCGCACTACGGCGTGTTCTCGCCGGTGCGCGGCGAATACGTCGACCTGGTGGCCAACACGCCGCTGCCGGCCGGCGTCAAGCTGGCTTATGACATCGGCGCTGGCACCGGCGTGCTGTCGGCGGTGCTGGCCAGGCGCGGCGTCGCCCGCGTGATCGGCACCGATCAGGACCCGCGCGCGCTCAGCTGCGCCCGCGAGAACCTGGCGCGGCTCGATCTGGACGGCCAGGTCGAACTGCAGCAAGTGGACCTGTTCCCCGATGGCCGCGCGCCGCTGGTGGTGTGCAACCCGCCGTGGGTGCCGGCGCGACCGAGCTCGCCGATCGAATACGCCGTCTACGATCCGGACAGCCGCATGCTGCGCGGCTTCCTGGCCGGCCTGGCCGACCACCTGACGCCGGGCGGCGAAGGCTGGCTGATCCTCTCCGACCTGGCCGAGCACCTGGGCCTGCGTCCGCGCGACGAGCTGATGGCGTGGATCGCCGCCGCCGGCCTCAAGGTGCTCGAGCGCCACGACGTCCGTCCGACCCATCCGCGCGCCGCCGACACGACCGATCCGCTGCACGCGGCGCGCGCCGCCGAGGTCACGTCGCTGTGGCGCCTGGCCGCCGCTTAAGCCGGGGAAATATTGGCCCTTGCGGATCGAAGCAGGCCTGTGTATAATTCGGGCCTCAGACGCGGGGTGGAGCAGTCTGGCAGCTCGTCGGGCTCATAACCCGAAGGTCACAGGTTCAAATCCTGTCCCCGCAACCAGATTCGGCAAAGCCGTTGATTCCAAAAGGATTCAACGGCTTTTTGCTTTTGCGGGTGTGCCACCCTTAGTGAGCCACCATGACCATCAAAGCACCTCGTCTGCTTATCAACCGCTTCGGCGTCTACTATTTTCGCTACAAGGCGGACGGTATCGAAAAACGCATCAGCCTTCGCACCAAGTGTTCTAGAACTGCTAACATTCTTGCTCTGCAACTGAATCTCAACATTGAGAGGAAACGAGCAATGACTAGCCCGAAGCTGTCCGATTTCGACTTTGGCTCGATTGGCCGATATGAGCTGACCTTGCCCAACGGGATGAAGATCAAAACCGATGGGACGCAAGAGGATCATTCTCGGGCCATGGAAGCTTTGGACCAGATCGGCCCGCTCTTGCAGAATATGCAGCCCACCCAAGTCGTCCAGCAGCCTGCCCCTAGCATTCCAAAATCTGAGTCCCTGGTATCAGCTGTTAAAAAATGGCTGGCGAACTGAACTGTGCTGGAAAAAACGGGGCTCGGACAGTGGTGACGAAGACCTATCACATCAAAGATTTTATGGCCCGGTCGTTTTCGCACGTCGAATCGGTTGAGCGTTGGCTCGCTGAAAGCCAGAACACCGATTTCTTGAAAGAGCGAGGCCTTCGCACGGTCGAAGCTCGCAAAGTTCGCGGCGACTACAAGGCCAAAGACATTGAAAGCAATGCGATCAGCAAGAAGACGCTCACCGACTACAAAGCGATGTTGGCAGACGGTGCCGATGCTCAAACGGCCAAGACCATTGATAACAAGCTGGATAGCTTGAAGGACTTCTTTGACTACGCGATTGGGCACGGCCTCTACACGCTGACTCAGGACAATCCCGTTAAAGGGCTACATATCCACACGAAGAAGACCCGCAAGGCAAGCACGCAATCGTTCCAGCCGTTCCCTGTGGCGGCTTTGCAGACCCTGTTTGAGCCCAAGGCCTATCTCGCTCGCATGAACGAGCCTGATCTGTTTTGGGGGCCACTGCTCGGTGTCTACTCCGGTATGCGGATTGGCGAAGCCACGCAGATTCGTGTTCAAGACGTGCACCTTGCAGATAACGGTGTTCACTACATCCACGTCTACAAAAGCAAGACGGTTGGCGGCATTCGCAATGTCCCGATTGCCCAGGCCGTCATCGACCTGGGCTTTCTGGACTACGTCGAAGAATGCAAGGCCGCAGGTGCTGGGCGAATCTTCCCGCACTGCCAGCTTATCAATCACTCCTACTACAAGCACCTCTCTGCCGCTCTGCTTGAACATCAACGGGCGTTGAGCATCAAGCTTCCGCAAACCAGCTTCCATTCGTTCCGGGTCAACGTCATCACCAAGCTGCACAACAAGAACGCGAACGCAGGCAAGATTTTAAAGATCGTGGGTCATGAGGATGGCAGCGGCGGCGAGCAGGCTGTGCATTGGGGGTATGTGCGTGATCTGCCCGACTGTAAAGAGATCGTGGACCTGCTGCACTGGCCCATCGATCACACGGCTCTCAAATACGATGGACGCTTCAATGGCTTCGTGAGCGATCCGAAAAATTGGGCTGTGGCGAAAGAGAAGAAGGCGGATGCCAAGCCTTCAAGCAAAAAGAAGAAGTGAAGATTAGCTATGTTCAACCAAGTATGTAACGCACCAAAACTAAAAGGGGGATGATATGGCAGTTGATTTTATGACTCAGGATGCGGCAAGTCTGCTCAAGCTGTTTAAGGCTCGAATTGAGCAGACCGAGGTCAAGGGAAAGATCACAACTTGGATGCTTAGCGACGACAAGCAGGACTTCACCCATAAGTCCGATAATTGGCAATATCTCGCTTGGTTTCAGCCTGCGGTGAAAAACGACAGATTAACTTTTAATATCATCAAAACGAAGGGGAGGAACGTTTCAGCCGTGGCTTACAGCTACTATCACGGGCACTTGATAGAAACTTTTTTAAATCACTTCGATATCGAATTTTCGGTAGCGATGGCAACGGCAATGCCGACCGCAGATGATTTGGTAGGTTAGGAATTTCGAGAAAATAGATTGGCACGCAGCAATTCCTATGCTGCGTGCCATTTATATGTAGAGCGCTATCCGAAGAGTTCAATTAGGCGAAACGTGATTTCTGTTGCCGCTTCCAATCGCCCCATGGCATCATTCTCCACTCAGGGTAGGTTAGATAGAGCAACCGTCGGGACCTCGTGACAGCTACGAATGCACTCCGTCTCTCTTCTTCCATCGTTGGCCCTGGCCTAGCTCGAAAATCTGGGAATGTTCCCTCAGCCATACCTGCCAGAAAAACCACATCAAATTCCAGGCCTTTGGCCGAGTGGACCGTTAGAAGTCCCACACCGTCCTTGGTTGCTTTTTGAGTCGAACCCAATGCTTTGCTACTCATGAAGCTCGCAATCGATTTGCCTGGACTGCCTGCACGCAGATACTGATCCCACTCCAGTGCGAAGACCGCCAAGTCCTCGTAGATCGCTCGACGAGGCTCTTCCTCTAGCATGTCCGCATAATTTTTCAGCACTTCAAAAGCGGGCAGAAAATCCAATCTTGAAGGATTGCTGGTGATGGCCTTGATCGCACCAAAGACTTGACGAGCATTGGGATTGTTCGAGCTTGCCGCCATGGTCTCAATCGCAGGCATTGAATCTGTGACTAAACTCGGAGTAATAACCTCCCATCGCTTTGCCAGCATCGTAAAGTGAAGCCTATCTTTGGAGTTCGCGATTAGACGCAATGCGAGCTGGAAATCCTCAACTGTGTCGGACTCATTTTCATGATTGGCTGTCAGCCTGCGATAGAACGGGATTGAACGCTTTTGTAGTTCCCTCTCGACGTCGAGAAGGGCAAATCGGGTGCGGGCTAGCACTGCACAACTAGACGGCGTGATAGGACCCTCAACGTCAGGATGACCGCCGTTAAAAAGGGCCTCCATCTTGTCCACGATGATCTTTGCTTCATCCTCTGAGTTCTCTCCAACCAGCACACCGCATTCCCCAACAATGGGAACTTGACCTGCTACGGAGTAGTGAGGGTCTAATGACCTCGCCTTTTCCACCACAGCAAGCGAGGATCGGTAGTTCTCCGTTAGGTCCAATCTCTTAGCACCGAAGTCCACGGCAAAGCTCTCCATATACTTCGGACTAGAAGTGTTGAAGCCATAGATCGACTGCTTCGGATCACCGACCAGCATGACGTTTTTGAACGAGTCTCCGCAAAGGGCACAAATGACTGCATACTGAGCCTCGTTAAGATCCTGAGCTTCATCAATCGAAATGAAGCGATATAGACGCCGATAGAAGTCGGCCAGCTTGGGATTGTTCGTCAGGAGTTGATAGGTCAGTAAAAGCAAATCGTCAAAGTCATAGGCGTTGCAAGCACGCATGCCAGCATCGTAAGCATCAAGAACACGCTGCTCCATTTCATCTTCTAGAACCGCACATGAGATAGGATGAGCCTTGATGCGAGAGATCATCTGAAGCCAGTCATCGACCCGCTTTGTTCGCTCTTTCGGATTCTCAATTTCATTGATCTGCTGTTCAAGCAAGGGGTCCTCAGAGATGGCTTTAATCAGTATCTCTTTACGGTCTTTGAACTGCTCGAAGATATTTGGCGTGCCCTCAATGCCAACGAACTTGCCTCGCTCGGAAAGCATGTCGAGACAGAAGCCATGCAACGTTCCAATGAAAGCCCTTTGGCGTGCTTCGCCAAGATCGCTAAGACGCTCACGCATCTCGTCTGCAGCCTTGTTAGTGAAGGTCAAAGCCAAGACTCGGAAGTGCCCTTCGACCTTAGTGAGCAGGGTCCGCACTCGCTCCGTCAACACTCGCGTCTTGCCTGATCCAGGCCCCGCAACAACAAGCAGAGGCCCGTCAACGTGGCTGACGACCTCTGTCTGTTGGTCTGACAGTCTGACTTTAGCGGACATATTCATAAGCCTTCATCTTCCTCATTATTTTCGCTTTGCTGCCGTGGAAGTTTTTGATCTGCCGCAATGATATCAAATAGCTTCAGAATCCCCGGTGGAAAACAGCGTTCTTCATCTTCCAGGCCAGAGATCGCTCTTGCTAACGGCTTAGCCAGCTTGGTTTTGGAAGCACTCATTGCATCTTTGGCGGCACGCTTACGGCCTCCATCGCTCTGATAGTCCCGATTCCCCTTATCCGGGCCGTAGGACTTTCCATGATTTTTCTTGATGAAGTGATCGAGTGCATCCTCTACGCCATGCAGTTCGTTCATGGCCGCCTCAATCTCTTCAAGGTAGTCATTTGCGATCAAGTGCGTTTCAAAATTCTCGCCCCCAGGAAGAACAACGACATTGGGGCACTGAGCTGCCACTTTGCATTTTGCTTTTCTCAAATCATCCTCAAGCTTGCTAAGTGGACCCGGCTCGCCATCTGCAAAAACGAACCATGGAATTTGCAAGCTCTTGGCTAACCATACAAACGGGAAGTAGGCCGTTCCATTTGCTCGCACGAAGGTGAAGCCCAGCTCGTGAATGCTGGCACCCCAATACCGCTGAGCCCAGAGTGGGAGGGCTTGCTCTTCCGTTTGTCCCTCGAAGAAAATCACCGCCCGCGAAAATAGCAGATCGCCCCGCGATTCAATCACGGTCTCCTGCAACTTACGGACATCATCAGGATTCGTGAGCTCCTTCAAATTGAGCTTCGTTGCCGTAGTCTCGCCGCCGTTCTTGATGAACAGCCTCAGGTCTTCCAATTGGGCCTGTCCCGCAAAATACGGCGAATGGGTGCTGACAACTCGTTGGCCGGGGATGTCTCTGATGTGTGCAAACAGTGAGCGTTGAGCCTGTGGGTGCAAGTGCGACTCGGGCTCTTCTAATGCGAGCACCGAATGAATTTTATCGCCGCCTTCCTTAGCCTTCATATTACGCCACGAGGCAAACGCTCTGAACACAAGAAGCGACGCGAGGCTTCGCGTGCCCATGCCGTGGCGTGCTAAGGGGAAGGACTGTGCTCCAGAGGTTGAGAACGACACATCAACGCCTTTGGACAAGTCTCGAAGTCTTCGAGCAACTGGGGAAATATCAATTCCCGCACTGTCCGCAGAAACGACTCCTTGGAGGTCCGCAAGACTCGTCCTCAAATGCCCCAAGATGGCACTTTTTTCCACAATCTGTTGATTGATCCCTGAAAGCGTATTCTCAAGCTCGGCAATATCCTCAGCTGGCAATCCAAGATCATCAGTCAGCCGACGCCAGAATGAGCCCTGCTTTCGCAGATCCTCATCAAGATCCCGCTTCGCATCGATGTAGTGTAGGGCGATGGGTTCAAGCTGTGCCGCCGTCACCGATTTATCCGTGACTGGGGTTTCGAGCCAACCTTCAAAAGCACGCCACTCAGTCAGGGGCTTGCGCTCAACTACGTATTCGGCCTTTGAAATGCTCCATTTCAGGGTGGTGCGAAAGGCGATGAATTCAGACAGATCGGACGCGGGGTCAAGATCCAAGACAAACGAGGTGCCCCAAAGTGTTGTCCAAAAACTGCCCAAAGGGAAAGACGCCGCTCGCTCGCCATCGGCGTTGATTGGGTAGATACGCACATCCACGGTGATGACCCTCTCTTTAGGAGCCATAGCCTCGCCGTGGGCCAGTCGAATATCGTCAGAGGTGAGAAGCTTTCGGCCAGCTCCAATGGCGGCAAACAAGGCATCCAAAAAACTTGTTTTACCGGCGTTGTTGGCTCCAATAAGAACAGTAAGGTCTCCAAGCTCTACCTCAATGTTTCCGAGCGAGCGGAAATTGCTAACCCGGACATCCGTCACAGCTATACCACTATCAGCAGCAAAACTCCCCATTTCTATCCTCTCTTGAGCCTAATTTTGGTAGCAAGCTACGCGGCAGCTCACCTATGTTTTATTTTCCGCACTCAGCAGCTATTCAGCCGTGCCGATCATGATTTGGGATCGGTGCGGAACATCATTTTTATAATCCGATTCTAACGTATTTCCCATCGTCAAAAGTCCCCTTTCTTTGCTGTAAAAATGGGATGCGGGGAATGTGAAGGAGTGGCACTTGCTTAGGCGTAAAATGAAGGTTCAAAACTGACTGAAAGCGGCTAATGGAAAGAGATGTTGGAAGGATGGGCGAGGCCACGTTTGCTCAGTGGTGTGCTAGCCAGGGGCTGCCAGCGAACAGCAGCAAAGTCGATATGACTGGCTGGGATTTCCTCGTTGAGTTTGACTTTCCTACGCCCGTATCTTCCGAGATATCAATGGTCCACATGGGTGCCTTCGATTGCAAGGTGCAGGTGAAGTCCACCGATAAGAACAACGGAAGCTGGGGCATCAAACTATCGGTCCTTAAACGGATGGTGACATCCACAATGCCATGCTTTTTTCTGTTCCTTGAATTCGACGGTCAGAGCCTTCCGCAAAGAGCTTTTCTTCGGCATGTTGATCACGAGTTTTGCACCGCTGTGGTGAAACATTTGCATGACGAAGACATCGCTGGAATTAGCCAAAAGCTGCACAAAAAAACGATGGCTGTGAAATACGACAGCAGCCTATCCGTCTCTACGCAAGAAGAGGCAGCAGCACTGACCAGTCCAGTGCCGTTCTATTTTCGATGTCAGTGCGACGCCCATAAAGTTTGGCGGCTCAGCCTCCATCAAATTGCCGATGGCACCCAGTTCGCAGCCCCACTGCTGACCTTGAGGCTGTGAGCGAGTCGTTTGCAACCGTTGTCAAATGTTCGCCGTGAGGCCTTCCTGACTAGCAAAAATTTGAATGCCTGCATCCCAATACGCCAACCGGCAGGTTTCGGCAAAATCATCAAAGACTTCAATTCCTGACCAATTTCCGAAGCTTTCATACAGGGTGTTGAGTTGCTCGACGCTTTCGTCTTCTAACAAGCTGGCGAGCCAAGTCCCACGAAGGAACCTATATGACACAGGATCAAGCTGCTCTAAGCTCACTCCTCGTCCTGCTGAGCTTCCAAGAGCGTAGCCTAGTAGTTTGAACATATGGCCAAATGACGACGACAGTTCGGAAAAGAGTCGCCTCATATCCCCATGCTCCCGCCAAGATTCGATAGACTGACTAATTTCAGCATTCACTCGCGGATACTCTGCAACTACAAGCTCGAACTGCATCTTTTCAAGCACCGGCTGCGTAGTGCTTATTGATCGTCTGTTAGCGGAGTATTCGTCCCATAGCAAAATCATGATGTCGATCATACGATTCGTTAGAGGTAAGCCGACCATTGAATCCTTCCAGCCTGGCATGGACTTTCTCACAGCCTCGTCATGGACGTGGCAGAGCTCGTGATGCAGCAAATTGAGTGCGAACTGGGCCATGCCATCTGGTCCATCGACCAAGTTCCTCAAGGTTGAGGCCGGAACTAAAATGATGGCTCCGTCTGCTGTGTGAATAATGCGGCCACCAGAGACACTGTTCTCGGTTTTCGTGAGCGTAATTGACTGACCTAACTCGGCTGAAAGCCTCTCTGCCGCCTCGTAGATATCCTCGGCTATCTCCCATCGAAGCAGGCGACTTAGATCAAGTGTGGGGTCACTTTTTTGAGCAAAGTTGACGATGATTCTGCCAGCTAGCTCATAATCCATATTGGATGAATCGTTCCCCAGAAGTTCTCGAAACACTGACGTCAACGGCTCGGGATCATTATCGTTAGCTTCGACTTGAATATCCGCCGTCACAGGAGACATAGGTGATGTCAATTTTTCGTGTTCTGCACTCATGAAGGCATGATCCTAGAAGACGTTTAAGAGGCAGGTTTCTGAACTGCCAGCACTTAGCACTTTACTGTGCTCATCTTACACGGCTTGGACACAATAAACTTGTGCTTACGATAGCGGTGTTTGTCAACGTAGTTGTCGCGTCTTCTCAAGCAACTTGCTTTAGTTCTTCTGGCCGAATCCGTTCCGGATTCAACCAGACTTGATCTTCGAGTTTCCAATCCCTCGTGTCCCGCGACCAGCGTTGTGGATTGCGGTTCCTCGCGTCCCGATAGACGTCCTCACGG
>CAUPJZ010000051.1:0-33944 GCA_963511605.1 uncultured Duganella sp.
GAGTACATCGAGATCTTCTACAACCGCCAACGGCGCCATTCTCGCCTTGGCTACGTATCGCCGGCGTCGTTCGCTGAGCACTTTAGAAAACAGGCGTTCGCTGCTTGAAACGGACGTGTCCACTATTGACAGTACACCTCAGCCTTTCCACTGGCCGATCTATTTGTCGATAGCCGCAATAAGGCAGGATTGGCGCTGCAAATTAGCCGTTTCTTTGAGCTTCTTTTCGGGAACGTGTTCCACACGCCGTCACGTGACGAGCAGGGCATGCATTATGCCCGCTCGGCCGCTTTGAGGTCTGCGGATTTGAATCGTCAAGTTGGCGCAGCCATTTTACGAGTGGAGGGTGACTTGATCGCCGTTGGATGTAACGATGTTCCCAAAGCCGGTGGGGATCTTTATTGGCCTGGCGACAAGGGCGACGCCAGGGATTTCCAGAAGGGCGTGGATGCAATGGCCGATGAGAGACTGCAGGTGCTCGGGGAGTTGTTGGAGCGCTTTGAAAGCAATCGGCTGTTGTCTGGAGAGATCGACTCCGCCAAACTCAACGAGCTTGTCAGGGATCTGATTTCTGGTGAAAAGAAGGCGGTCTTGCGCGGTACACGTGTGATGGGCTTGCTTGAATTTGGTCGTAGCGTCCATGCCGAGATGGCCGCTTTGATGTCTGCAGCAAGGCTGGGAATTTCGGTGAAGGACGCTACCTTGTTTTGTACAACGTTCCCATGCCATATGTGTGCGCGGCACATCGTCGCCAGTGGCATCAAGCGCGTTGTGTACGTCGAGCCTTATCCCAAGAGCAAGGCCAAGCCGTTGCATCGGGATTCGATCAGCGTCGATCCGGCGGTGCCATCGATTGATCTTGTTAACTTCGAGCCGTTCGAAGGTGTCGCGCCCAGACAATACCAGGATATTTTTGATGCCGGCGAGCTTCGTAAGGATTCGGAGGGAAAGGCGGTCGATTGGCGTGGCAGAGGCGGTAAGCCGCGCTTCTTACGTTTTCAAAATACATACCTCGATATCGAAACTGCTATAGTATCCAACGAGATTCCCCGCCTGATCAAGGCGTTGAAATTAGGCATGCCGGAAGTATAGAAGCAAGTTTGGAGAATGATCATGAAAAAGCCCAGTAGTCTTGCCCAACAAATCCAACAAGCTCAACGTGAGTTTAATAGCTGGACGCCGGAGCGGCAGGCAAATGTTCGGTTGGCGGGTTCCAGCGCGCTGATGACGCACTACCCGCAACCAAGACCGGTCGAGTCCCAGCCCCACAAAGTACCGGCACGAAAAAAATAGTTCGCTACACCTTACGCAGCGAGCACACGGTATCGAACCACGCCTGCATGCCCACCAGTGGCTGCGGGTTGATCGGCAGCAGGGCGTTGATGTTGACGCCGTTGCCTTTGCCACCGTTCTTCTCGTCCCACCACACTCCCGTGTTCAGATCGTCCAGCGCCGGCGCCGGCCCGTAGCCTTTGGCCGCATCTGGCGCGATGCCGCGCGCCGCCACCTCGACCCGGCGCCCGCTACGTCCCTCGCTGGCGCGTCCGCCGCTGATCCAGCCCACCGAATTCGACACCGCCACCACGCGCGGGTGGATGCCGCGCGTGACGAACACCCGCATCCGCGCCGAACCGATCTTCTCGCCGGTGCCCTTGTAAGCCTGCTGGTCCGCCTGGTCGGCCGGCCCGGAGCGCGGCCGGTAAGTGGTTAGCTCCACCATGTCGCCGCTCTTGAGCCCCATCTTCCTGGCGACACCGGCATTGATCCACATCGGATTGTCATGCACGATCTCCGTCAGGTACTTTTGCGACGCGGTGCGCGCCTGCGTGTGCACGTTCCACTTGAACGTGGTCAGGATGAAGCGGTCCGCCGGCAGGTTGCGGTGGGACGGAATCTGCGCGAACGTCGGCAAGCCGTCATCGACGATGCCCAGCGTCCTGGCCACCTGCGTGATCTCCGGCGCGTGCACCTCGAATTTGCGCGACGGCGTCGTGAAGCCGCGCACCGCCGTGCCGCCGATCCGCACGCCCACGGCGACTTCCTTGCCTTTGTCGTTGGGCCGGTAGATCACGCCGGTGCCGGCGTCGGTGCGGCTGCCGTCCAGCTGCTTGTCGCCCAGCGGCTTCTGGTAGACCTGGTAAGGCTTGGGCTGCGAACGGTCGACATAGACGCCGTAGTGCTTCATATACTCGAAGCCGTCCTTGAATTGCCGGCCGTCCGGTCCCGTCGTCGGCAGCTTGGCGCACTGCGCGCGCACGAAGTCCTCGTGGCCGCCGAACTGGAAGTACTTGGCCTGCTCGGGACCGAGCCGGCGGCCGATCTCGAACAGCACGTCGGCGTAGCTGCGCGCCTCGCCCGGCGGTGGCGTCAGCGGCTGGCGCAGCGCGACGTAGTGGGTCAGCTCAAGGTTGTTGCGGATGTCCATGCCCCAGCGTTCCAGATAGGTGGCGTCGGGCAGGATCAGGTCCGCGTAGTGCGCCATCTCGGAATAGACCACGTCGGAGCAGGCGTGGAACGGGATCAGCTTCTCGTCCAGCAGCACTTCGACGGTGGTGCTGCGGCCCTCGGGCCAGGTCATCGGCGAACCCAGGGTGTAGCTCAGATAGACGTCGAGCCGCGCGCGGCCCTGGCGCAGATAGTCGTAGACGATCTGGCCGACCTTCATCTTCTGCCAGCGGTTCGCCAGCGGCCATTCTGGCGGGTCTTCCAGATCGGTGCGGATCTTCGGCGCGGGGGGAACGGGTTGCGGTTGCGGGTAGCGGCCGGCGGACAGTTTTTCATCGAGCCCATAGCAGTACCCGCCCGGCTTGGCGATCGAGCCGACCAGCGCGTTGAGCATCACCACCGCGCGTTCGGCATTGAAGCCGTTGTAGTGGGCGCCGGTGCCACGGTTGGTGAAGGCGGCGACGGCCGGCCGCAGGCGCGCGAACTCCAGCGCCAGGCGCTCGATGTCGCGCGCGGCGATGCCGGACAGCCTGGCCGCCCACGCCGGCGTGCAGGTGGCCAGCCAGGAGCGCATCGTCTCCAGCCCGGGCTGGACGAATTTGGCGACGAAGTCGTGGTCGATTTCGTTTTCGCGGATGATCACGTGCGCCATCGCCAGCGCGACGGCGCCCTCGGTGCCGGGGAAGGGCTGGTGCCATTCGTCGCTGCGGCCGGCCGTGTTGGACAGGCGCACGTCGAAGGTGACCAGTTTGGCGCCGTGGTCGAAGCGCGCCTTGACCACCCGGCTGACCAGATGCAGGCCGCCCTGGTGCGCCTCGTAGAAATTGGCGCCGAAGTTGAGGAAGTATTTGCAGCGTTCGGCGTCGATCGATTCCCAGTCGGTCTCGCCGAGCGAGACGTAATTGGCGGCGCGCTTGTTGGATGAACACAGGGCCCGGTGGTTCAGCTGCACCGGCGTGCCGATCGCGCTCAGGAAACGGTTGATTTCGGCGTCGATGCGCGAGCGGCCCTGGTGCAGCGCGACCCGCTCCGGATGGCCGCTGGCGATGCTGGCCTTGATCCGCTCGGCCACTTCGGCATAAGCCTGCTCCCAGCTGATGCGCTGCCATTTCCCCTCGCCGCGCGCGCCCACCCGCTTCAGCGGATAGAGCAGCCGCTCCGGATAGTCGTTGATCGTCGGTCCCGACTGGCCCTTGGCGCAGGTCATGTAGCTGCCCATGTTCGGGTCGAGCGGATTGCCGCGAATTTTGATCACCTTGTCGTCCTGGACGAAGGCTTCGATGCCGCACACCGTCGAGCAGTTGAGACACACACTGGTGATGCGCTTGGCGCTGCGATAATCGTTCTTGACCTTGCGCCTGCCGCCGTCGGCGACCGGCCGGTAGTTCATGGCGCTGGCGGCGTTGGGCGTGAGCAGGATGGTCTCGCCCAAGCCCAGGGTGGCCATCGAGCCGATGCCGCTTTTGATGAATCCACGACGGTCCATGTCAGCCTCCCCGTGGTTTGTTGACGCGCGGTGCGGCCGCAGGGAACTCGGACTTGAGCTGGTCCCAGGTTTCGACCTCGTACGAGAACGGGTCGTGGCTGCGGCCTTTGGGGATCTTGCGCTCCATCGCGCGCGGCACCACGCCGCCCAGGCCCCGGTATTCCACCAGCGGCCGGGTTTTCTCCTCCGGCTTGAGGGGCGCCGTCTGCTTCCGATGCTTCGCATGGAACAGACTGACCTTGCTGGACGGGTCATTCAAGTCGCCGAACGCGAAGACCTCGGCGGGGCACACTTCCACGCAGGCCGGGTCCATGTCGGCTGCCAGCCGGTGCGAACAGAAATCGCATTTGTCGGCCACTTCGGCGACCGGGTCGATGTGGATGGCGCCGTAAGGACAGGCCTTTATGCAGTCGCGGCTACGGTCGCAGACCGCATCGTCGATGCGCACGATGCCGTCGGCGCCGCGCGTGATCGCATCGGTGGGACAGGCGTCCAGGCAGGGCGCGTCCTCGCACTGCATGCACAGCGTCGGCAGGAAGGCGCGTTTGGTCGTCGGCTGCTGGTTGTACGGATTGAGCGCGGCGAAATCGTAGTAGTATACCTTGGTGCGGAAGTGACCGAGCGAGACGGAGTTTTCGACTTTGCAGGCGACCGAACAGGCGTGGCAGCCGATGCAGCGTTCAAGATCGATGGCCATGCCCCATTTGGGGCCGGCGCTGGCGGATGTGGTCATGGATGTTCCCGGTGAGATGCGCGAAAGGCAATTGTAGAGCAGTGGCGCGGCGGTGCCGGAGAATGCACCAAAATAACGCATAAGCTTGTGCGGATTCGTTCGTTCATTCCCGATCCGGCGGTTGATAAGATGGCATCCCCATCTCTTACCGGATCACTTCAGTGCAAACAAAATTTAAATTGAATCCGCTGGCGGCAGGCGCTATCGCGCTGCTGTACGGCGCTGCCGGCTCGTCCAGCGCGCAGGTGGCTGGCTCGGAAACCCTGAGCCCGCCCGCAGTTGTCGTTACCGGTTCGCGCATTCCGCGCGCCACCTTGGAAGGTCCGTCTTCCGTCACCGTCATCACCGGCGACGACATCACGAAGCAGGGTTATCGCAACGTCTTCGACGCCTTGAACAACCAGGCGCAGAACAGCGGCTTCACGCAGGGCGCCGATTACGGCAATACCTTCACGCCGTCGGCCAACACGATCAGCCTGCGCGGTCTGGGGCCGAACCACACGCTGGTGCTGCTCAATGGCCGCCGCATGGCGGACTTCCCGATCGCCTATGAAGGCACGGTCAACTTCACCAACCTGGCCAACATCCCGTCGAGCGTCGTCGACCGCATCGAGATATTGAGCGGCGGCGCCTCCGCCGTCTACGGCTCGGACGCGATCGCGGGGGTGGTCAACATCATCCTGAAAAAACAGGCCGACGGCTATGATATCAACCTGAAAGCCGGCGGCACCTCGCGCGGCGGCGGCGGTGACAAGCGATTGCAGTTCACCGGCGGCCACACCTTCGACAAGCTCAATACCCTGTTCAGCATCGAACTGCTCGAGCGCGATCCGTTGTGGAGCCGCGACCGCGATTTCATGAGCACCCGCACCGGTGTGGCGCCGACCTCGATCCTGGGCCGGCGCAATGTCACCAGCGGACGCTATGTCGATCTGGGCGACGCTTGCGCCGGCCTGGGCGACGTCTTCAACGGCAGCGCCGTCAAATACACCGCCAGGACCGGCAGCTACTGCGCCAGCCCGAACGTCGGGCCCACCTACTGGACCACGCAGACCAAAAACAGCAGCCAGAACGTGTTCGGCAGCGCCAACTACGAGCTGTCGCCGTCCACCACCTTGTTCATCGAGGGGCTGTACGGTCAGAATCGCAGCGCGAACAATACGCGCGGCCCGTCGTGGACTTCGCGCTCGCTCACCGACGCCTATTTCGTCAACCAGAACACCGGCAACTACGAGGCGTGGAAAAAATACATCTCGCCGGAGGAGATGGGCGGCGTCGATCGCTACAACCGCACCTGGGACGACCAGGCCAGTTCGCTGTCGTTCGGCGCCAAGGGGCGGCTCGCCGGCGACTGGCAGTACGAGGCGGCCTACACGGCGTCGCTCTACAAGAGCCAGGCCAAGGCGCCGCGCGCGCTGTCCAATATCGACAGCTTCTTCCTCGGCCCGCAACTGAGCGTGGACGCCGACGGCGTGGCGATCTACGCGCCCGACCAGTCGCGCCTGACGCGCCGTTTGACGCCGGCCGAATTCGACAGCATCACCGGCTTCACGCACAGCGACGACAAGTCGTGGACCAATACCCTCAGCTTGTCCGCCAACGGCGAGGCGTTCGCGCTGCCGGCCGGTCCGGTCAGGCTGGCGACGGTGGCGGAGGTGGGCAAGCAGGGCTTCTCGAACCGGCCGGATGAACGCATCAACCAGGGCTACTTCAACCTGACGCCGCCGGCCGACGTCACCGCCGGCACCCGCAAGCGCTACGCGCTTGGCGTGGAGGCCAACGTTCCGCTGCTGCCGCAGTTGTCGGCCACCCTGGCCGGCCGCTACGACCATTACAGCTACGCCGGCCGCGATGAGGGCAAGGCGACCTATAACGGCGGCCTGGAATGGCGCCCCGTCAAGCAGGTGCTGGTGCGCGGTAACTACGCCACCAGCTTCCGGGCGCCGGACATGAACTATATCTTCAAGGCGCGCGGCACCGGCTACTATTCGTCCACCACCGACTACTACCGCTGCGCGAAGGCCGGCCAGCCGGTGGCCGACTGCGAGTTCGCCAACGTCTCGCCGGGATCGGACTACGTCCAGAACGGCAGCAAGGATCTGCGCGCGGAGCGGGGCCGTTCGACGGGTCTCGGCCTGGTGTGGTCGCCGAGCGCCGACTTCGACGTGTCGCTCGACTACTGGAACATCAAGATCGACGATCTGGTGACCAACCTGAGCGCCGACAAGCTGCTGCGCGACGAGTCGGATTGCCGCATGGCCGGCGACCTGACCTCGCCGACTTGCGCCGATGTCATCGCGCGCATCGAACGCAATCCGCTGACGGCGCTCAACAAGCCGGGCGAGATCCGCCGGATCACGGTCAATCCGATCAACGCGGCGTCCACCAGCGTGAACGGCATCGACGTCAGCGTCAAGCATGTGCTGCGCACCACGGGCTGGGGCCAGTTCGTCTCGAAGCTGAATTATTCGAAGACGCTGGACAAGAAGTCGCGCCAGTTCGCAGGCGATCCGTTGAACGACGATTTGCATGATCTGAGCAACCCCGATTGGCGCGACAAGCTCAATGCGAGCGTGACGTGGAATCTGGAGAAGTGGTCGAACACCTTGTTCCTGCAGCGCTATAGCAAGGTGCCCGATGGTGCGGGCGAGGCGTATCTGACGCCGACGACCTTGGTCAACGCGAGCGCGGTGTATCGTTTGAATTCGCGGATCACCGTGTCCGTCGCGGTCAACAACCTGTTCAACAAGGTCAAGAGCGACACCAGCGGCGGCTGGCCGTATTATCCGGTCGGGAGTTACAGCCCGGTCGGACGTCAAGGATGGGTGGAGCTGAACTACCATTTCGGTTCCTGACGCAGTGGCGGATTACGCGCTTCGCGTTAATCCGCCCTACGTGCCTATCGGGCCCGTCGACATCCAGGTGAAAGCAGGCCTCCGGCATATGCGCCACCACGCAGACACGTAGGGCGGATTAGGCGCAGCCGTAATCCGCCACGCGCCGCCCCGGTCCTCATTCATGCCACCTCGCGCTGCGCGGCGCCATGCCCTGCATACTCCGTCACCCAATATACCAGCGCCAGGGCAGGGAAGGCCATGCCGGTCAGCAGCGCCGCGTGCCAGCCGTGCGTGGCGAACATCCAGCCGCCCAGCGCGGAACCGAGCGCGCCGCCGGCGAAGAACAGCGCGAAATACACCCCGTTCAAACGACTACGCACCTCCGCGCCCAAGGTGAAGATGGCGCGCTGGCCAAGCACCAGGTTGGCCGCCACGCCCATATCGAGCACGATCGATGCGACCACCAGTATCGCCAGGCCGACGTTGCGCGATTCCGGCGCGATCATCGGCAGCGCGAAGCCGACCACGCCCAGCGCCAGCGCGGCGGCCGTCGCCATCAGGGTGTGGCCCGCGTCGGCCAGGCGCCCGGTGATCGGCGAGGCCACCGCGCCGGCCATGCCCACCAGCGCGAAGATGGCGATGCCCGTCTGCGACAGGTGGAACTGCGGGCCGGCCAGCATCAGCGGCGTGACGGTCCAGAACAAGCTGAACGATCCAAACAGGCCGGCGTGGTAGGCGGCGCGGCGGCGCAGCAGCGGTGTGCGCAGGAACAGGTGCCACAGCGACGCCATCAGTGCCGGATAGGTGATGTTCGACGCCGGCACGCGCAGCGGCAGTTTGGCGCGCAGCACCAGCGCCACGGCCAGCACGATCAGCGCGGCGCCGCCGAAGACGACATGCCAGTTGCTGGCGTCGGCAACCAGGCTGGCGACCGGGCGCGCCAGCATGATCCCCAGCAGCAGGCCGCTGACCACCTTGCCCACGGTGTGGCCGCGCGTCGATTCCTTCGACAGGTGCGCGGCGAACGGCACGATGATCTGCGCCGCCACCGAGCCCAGGCCGATGCCCAGCGCTGCGGTCAGGAACATCCATGCGCTGGTGCTGAACGCGGCCAGCACCAGCATCGCCGATGTAAACAAAAGGCCGCTGAAGATCAGGCGGCGGTTTTCCAGCAGGTCGCCCAGGGGGACGACGAACAGAAGGCCGATGGTGTAGCCGATCTGCGTCAACGTGACGATCAGGCCCGCCGCCTGCGCCGACAGGCCGGTGGCCGCGCTGATCGGGCCGACCAGCGTTTGCGCGTAATACAGGTTGGCGACGATCAGGCCCGTCGCGGCGGCCAACAGCAGCACCATGCCGGCGCTGATGTCTGTTTCCGAGGTTTTGTTCATGATGGCTCCAGAAGTGGAATTCGATGAGCCCAGTGTAGGCAAAACGACGGTAAAGATAATTAGGGCATAATGCCTCCATACTTTTCACTTTATATGAACAATCATGGATCGTTTGAAGGCCATGCAGGTATTTGTGCGCATCGTCGAGGCCAATAGCTACACGAAGGCGGCAGAGACGCTGGACCTGCCGCGCGCCGCGCTGACGGCGACGATCAAGAAGCTGGAGGCCTTCCTCGGCACCCAGCTGCTGCAGCGGACCACGCGCCGACTGTCGCTGACGCCGGACGGCGCCGACTACTTCAAGAAATGCCTCGACATCCTGCAGGCGGTGGACGACGCCGAGGGCACCTTCCGCGGCCAGAGCGCGGCCCGGCCCAAAGGCCGGCTGCGGGTGGAACTGCCGGGCGCCGTCGGCCGCAATCTGGTCATGCCGCACATCGGCGCTTTTTGCCGCGATTATCCGGAGATCGATCTGGTCGTCTCGCTGAGCGAGCAGGTGAAGGATTTGACGCGCGAAGGCCTGGACTGCTCGCTGCGCGTGGGCGACCTGCAGGATTCGTCGATGATCGGCCGGCGCATCGGCAGCATGGGCTTCCTGACGTGTGCCTCGCCGGCCTACCTGGCCGCGCATGGCGTGCCGCGAACCTTGGAGGATCTGCACGCGCATCGCGGCGTGACGCATTTTTCCGGCCGCACCGGCCGTCCGTTCGACTGGGATTTCGTCGCCGACGGCAGCGTCGTGACGATGCCGGTGCGCGGCGCCATCGCGGTCAACGATCCGGACGCCTATATCATCTGCGCGTTGCAGGACATGGGCCTGATCCAGGCGGCGCGCTACCAGGTGCGCCACCTGCTGGACAGCGGCGCGCTGGTCGAGGTGCTGCACGAGATGCCGCCGACGCCGATGCCCATTTCGCTGTTGTATCCGCAGGGCCGCATGGCCTCGCCGCGACTGAACGTGTTCGCCGCCTGGCTGGCCGGCCTGTTCCGCAGCGATGCCGACCTGCAGGCCTGAAAATATGTTGTTTTACTGGCATCCCCGGAGCCGTGGCCGTTATAATGTTCCCATGAAAAAACATTCCATGCTTCTTGCGGCGGCCGCCGCGACATCACTGGCTCTGCTGTCCGCGTGCGGCGGTGGGGGCGGTGGAGACAGCTCCGCCGCCAATCCCACATCGCCGGTGGTGGTCACACCGACGCCGCCGGTCGTGACGCCGACGCCACCCACCGTCGATCCGACTATCCCGTCGACGCCGCCCGTGGGGCCACCCGTGATCGATCCTAACAATCCTCCCGACTGGCTGGCGCTGGCCAACAGCTGCGAGCATCCGCGCGCGGGCAGCTCAGACGCGCAAGGCTCGCTGATGGACGAGTTGAAGTGGCTGCGTTCCTTCTACGGCGAGACTTATCTGTGGTACCGCGAGCTGCCCACCAACCTGCGGCTGGAAGACTATGCGCGCGCGGTGGACTTCTTCGACGACTACAAGACCTTCGCGACCACCGCCTCCGGCCGGGCCAAGGACCGCTTCCATTTCACCTATCCGACCCAGGTATGGGAGGATTTGTCGAGTTCCGGTACGGAGGTCGGCTACGGCGTGACCTGGGCGCGCAATGCCGACACGGCGACGCCGCGCGCGTGGGCGGTGGCGATGGTGGCGCCGGCGTCGCCCGCCGCGCTGGCAGGCCTGCGGCGCGGCGACAGTCTGTCGTCCGTCGATGGCGTGGCGATCACCGACACCACCAGCGACGGCGTCACGCGGCTCAACGCCGGCCTGTTCCCGGCCACCGCTGGCGAGACGCACAGTCTGGTGCTGACGCGCGCCGGCGTTCCGCTGGCGGTCAACCTGGTGGCGCGGCAGGTGAGCAATCCGCCGGTCCAAAACGTCAAAACCATCGACACGCCGACCGGCAAGGTCGGCTACCTGCAGTTCGACGATCACAATCAGCTGTCCGAGAGCGAGCTGGCGAAGGCGATTGGCACGTTCAAGGCGGCCAACATCGTCGACCTGGTGCTCGACATGCGCTACAACGGCGGCGGTTACCTGGCCGTGGCCAACGAGCTGGCCTACATGATCGCCGGGCCCGCGGCCACCAGCGGCAAGATCTTCGAGCAGCTGCAGTACAACGACAAGACCACGCCTCAGGCGCCGGACATGTTCCGCACCAAGGCTTACGGCTTCAAGTCGTCGCAGCTGGCCGGCGGCACGGCACTGCCTTATCTGGGGCTCAAGCGCGTCACCATCCTGACCACGCCGGGCACCTGTTCGGCCAGCGAATCGGTGATCAACGGCTTGCGCGGCATCGATGTGGAAGTCAATCTGATCGGCGGCGACACCTGCGGCAAGCCGTATGGGTTCCTGCCGGCGAATAACTGCGGCACCACATACTTCGCGATCCAGCTGCAGGGCGCCAACCACAAGGGCTTCGGCGACTACGCCGACGGCTTCCAGCCGACCTGCCGTGCGGGCGACGATCTCGATCGCGCGCTGGGCGACACGTCCGAGCGCTTGCTGGCGACGGCGCTCAGCTACCGCGAAAGCGGCATCTGCCCGGCGCAGCCGGCCATGAACCGCGCGCGCTCCGCGACCGCCGGTTCCGGCGCCATGACCGTGGTGCGTCCGCAGGCCAGGGAAATCGCCATCCGCGATCGCTAGCGCGTAAAGCCGACTATAATTTCCAGCGTATCCGGTGCCGGCGCAGGCACCGGTCGATCAACCCCACGCTGGAAGTTTGTCCATGATCCGTTCCGCCATACTGCTTGCCTTTGCCGCATCCACCTCCACCGCCACCTTGGCCGCCACGCCGCCGAACGCTCCCCTGAGCACCATCGCCGAGCGATCCGGCTTCCAGAACACCGGCCGTTACGACGAGGTGGTCGCGCTGTGCGCGCGCTTCCAGAAGGCGTATCCGAAACAGGTGCGGTGCTTCGAATTCGGCCGCACGCCGGAGGGGCGGCCGATGCTGGCGCTGGCCGTCTCGCGCACCGGCGCGCTGACCGCCGAGCAGGCGAAAAAGCGCGGCCTGCCGGTGCTGCTGGTACAGGGCGGCATCCACGCCGGCGAAATCGACGGCAAGGACGCCGGCTTCCTGGCGCTGCGCGAGGCGCTGGAGAACAAGGCCGCTCCGGGCGCCCTGGACAAGCAGGTGCTGTTGTTCGTCCCGGTGTTCAACGTCGACGGCCATGAGCGCTTCGGCAAATGGAACCGGCCGAACCAGCGCGGCCCGGTGGAAATGGGCTGGCGCACGACGGCGCAGAACTACAACCTCAATCGCGACTACGTCAAGGCCGACGCGCCGGAAATGCAGTCCATGCTGGCGCTGGTGAACGCCTGGGACCCGCTGGCCTACATCGACCTGCACGTGACCGACGGCGCCAAGTTCCAGCCCGACGTCTCGATCCAGGTCGAGCCGGTGCACGGCGGCGACGAGGATCTCAAGCAGGCCGGCCTGGCGCTGCGAACGGCCGTGATAGCGGACCTCAAGGCGCAGGGCTCGGACCCCAAGCCGTACTACATCTCATTCGCGGTGAACGACGATCCGACGTCCGGCTTTGTCGACAGCATGCCGGCGCCGCGTTTTTCGACCGGTTATTTCCCGATGCGCAACCGCTTCGCGATGCTGGTCGAGACGCACTCGTGGAAGGACTATCCGACCCGCGTGCGCGTCACGCGCAACACCATCGTCTCGCTGCTGTCGCAGGTCGGCGCGCACGGCCAGCAGTGGCTGAAGACGGCGCGCGAGGCGGACGCGCGGGCGGCGGCGCTGGCGGGCGCCGAGGTGCCGCTCAGCTATCGCACCACGTTCAACAAAAAGACCATCCAGTTCCCCGGCTATGAATACACGCGCGGCCATTCGGAGGTGTCGGGCGGCCTGATGACGCACTATGACGAAAGCAAGCCGCAGATGTGGACCGTGCCGCTGCGCGACGAGATCGTGCCCGATCTGCGGGTGGCCGCGCCGGGGGGCGGCTATCTGGTGCCGCTGGCCGACGCGTCCAGGGTGGCGGCCAAGCTCAAACAGCACGGCATCGCGTTCAAGGTGCTGGGCGCGGACCAGATGGCGGCGGAGGTGGAGACCTTCCGCGCCACCAAGACCAAGTTCGGCGCGCAATCGTTCGAAGGCCGGCAATCGCTGGCGGTGGAAGGCGACTGGGGCCGCGAGCGCCGCAGCGTGGCCAAGGGGTCGCTGTTCGTGCCGATCGCGCAGCCCAAGGCGCGCCTGGTGATGACGATGCTCGAGCCGCGCGGCGCCGATTCGCTGCTGGCCTGGGGCGAGTTCAATAACGCCTTCGAGCGCAAGGAGTACATGGAGGAGTATGTCGCCGAGGATGTCGCGCGCGAGCAGCTGGAGGCCGATCCGGCGCTGCGCGCCGAGTTCCGCAAAAAGCTCGACACCGACGCGGAGTTCAACAAGAGCCAGCAGGCGCGCCTGGAGTTCTTCGCCCGCCGCCATTCGTCGTGGGACGAGCGCTTCAATCTCTACCCGGTGATGCGCACGGCGCAGAAGTTTTAAGTTTGGTGCGGGCCGGCGCTGGAGAACAAACGCCGGCCTAGCGCTTTCGTGCCGTATGCCAAATCTGAAGTATCTCGATCCGGTCCGCTTTGATGCGTTAGGTAATCAGGTAATGGCGATGGACGATAAGCTCGCGGACTCCAGGCGTGGTTTCTCGCCCCAAGTGAGGATTCGATCCCAGTGCCTCGGTTTTAGCGCGAATGACCTGGGCCAGTTTGCGCGCTGCCAGCGGTTTAACGATCGAGATGAAATCGATAATGTCGGACAAATCGGATAGGGCTCGACGCGACCAGTGCGTTTGCAGCTCAGGCGCCATGACGAGCGAACCACTCGTCGACCTCGTCTTTCGAGGCGAAATCGCCATCGTCCGCCGCCGCGATGGCTTCCTGCAGATCGAGCAGTTGCGGCACGCGCCAAGCAACGTAGTGCCTCAGTGCCTCTTGCGCAATTGACTCAGCCGGCTGGCCGGACAAGGTTTCGATTTTGTCCATGGCCTTCTTCAATTCAGACGACATCGCGACTGCAATGTTGAGGTTGTCATTCATGACGCACTCCCGTTAAGAACCGGCTTTGATTATATGCCTGTTACGGCGCGCGCTTGAGCACTTCGCTCTGGATCGCGAACGCGCCGTTGATGCCGTCGAGCGTGATGCTCTCGTCCTTGTCGAACAGGATGTCGCCGCTGAAGGCGCCCTCGGCTTCGCGCATCTCGTTCTTGCTGAAGTCGAACAGGCCGCGGTCCATCATGTGCGACGGCTTGATGTTGCCCATCGCGGTGAACATGCTCTTGATCCACAGCGGATTCTTTTGCTGCCACGTCGCCAGCATCTCCTTCATCGCCTGCCGCTGCAGGTTCGGTTGCGAGCCGCACAGGTTGCACGGGATGATGGGGAAGCCCATCTTGCCGGCGTATTTTTCGATGTCCTGCTCGCGGCAGTAGGCCAGCGGGCGGATCACCACGTTCTCGCCGTCGTCGGCGGTCAGCTTGGCCGGCATGGTCTTGATCGTGCCGCCGTAGAACATATTGAGCAGGAAGGTCTCGAGGATGTCGCCCTGGTGGTGGCCCAGCGCGATCTTGGTCGCGCCCAGCTCCTTGGCGGTGCGGTACAGGATGCCCCGGCGCAGGCGCGAGCACAGCGAGCAGGTGGTCTTGCCCGGCTCGATCTTCTCGGTGACGATGCTGTAGGTGTCCTGCTCGACGATCTTGTACGGCACGCCGATCTTCTGGAAATACTCCGGCAGCACGTGCTCCGGGAAGCCCGGCTGCTTTTGATCGAGGTTGACCGCGATCAGGTCGAACTTGACCGGCGCGATTTTACGCAGGTGCATCAGGATATCGAGCATCGTGTAGCTGTCCTTGCCGCCGGACATGCAGACCATCACCAGGTCGCCCTCGGTGATCATGTCGAAGTCGACGATCGCCTTGCCGGTCTGCGTGCGCAGCTTCTTTTGCAGCAGTTCGAAGCGGCGCGAGTCGGTCGGGTCGCGTTCCGGCGGGGTTGCCAAGGAGCTAATTTCTTGCGGGAGGTGCAGTGGGGCGTTCATATCGGGCATCGGTGGAGAGCAACCCCGGATTTTACCCCAATGCGGGGAAGGGGCCGGTAAACACGCCCCTTCCCGTTGTCCTTCCCCTTTTATTACGCCTCCAGCGTCACTGCGTGACGAAGGACGTCACCGCCAGCGGACTCCAATAGCCGTTGAAGGCCCGCAGCGACACCCAATAGCGGGTGCGCGACGCCAGCCCGGTGAAGGTGTAGGTGGTCGCCGTGAAGCCGGTGGAGGTGCCGGCCAGCGCCTTGCCGGCGTAGGCGTCCATTTCGCTCGCGTACAGCGCGGTGTAGACGCCGGCGTGCGGCACGCTGCCGCCGAGCACCGGCTGCGCGCCTTGGCTCGGCAGCGTGAAGTTCATCACCGCCGACGTCGTCGACGGCTGGAACGTGATGGCCGCCGGCGCCGCCGGGTCGTGCGCGGCCGGCGTGGCCGTGGCCGAGACGCCGGCGCTGGTGCCTTCCGGATTAACCTCGGCCAGGGTGATGGTGGCCGCCGTGCCGTTGGCCAGGCCGCCGACGTAGCCCGACGTCGCCGTCGCCGGCACGTGCACCGGGCCGTGGGTCTTGCCGTCCTGGATGGCGGTGAGGATGTAGCCTGTCTCGGTCGGATTGGCCGGGGTGCCGGCCCAGGCGATGTTGATGTTGCCGTTGCCGCCGGTGACCGTGGTGATGACCGGCGCGCCGGGCGCGCCGAACGGCGGCTTCGGGATCGGCAGCGCCTGGCCGTGCAGCGTGCCGCCGGCCACCTTGCTCGGCTGCCACTTGTCGGCGCCGGCCAGATAGGCGTCCGGAGCCAGCGCGGCGGCCTCGGCGGCCGTCAGCGGCACGTTGCTGTGCGGCGAGACGCTCTCGCGCAGGCCGATGTCGAACGCCTCCCAGGCGCCGGCGGTGCCCGGCATCTGCGTCCGGTATTCTCGGTAGACGCTGGTCGGCAGGTTGGTGGTGGTGCCCGGGACGAACTCGATCCAGCCGGCGTCCGCCACCTGCGGGCCCATCTTGGTGTTGACGAAGTAGGTGGCCGCGTACTGGCCCCACGGCCGACCCAGCCACACGTTGTTCATGTACGGGCTGTCGAACAACAAGGTTGAGTTGGCGATGACGAAGCCGCTGTCGTCGGTGGCGCTGGCGCGCGAGTGGGCGGTGATGGTAGCCTCGTCGCCCAGGCCGCCATGCACCTTGGTCTTGATCTGGCAGCCATCGAACACCGCCTTGCCGTTGCCGAAGATGTAGTCGACATAGCCCTCGACGTAGCAATTCTTGAAGTAGGCGCGGGCGCCGCCGTTCACGTACAGGGTGTCGTGGCCGCCGACCACCATGACGTCGCGGTAGACGGCGCGGTCGCCGGCGCTGTAGAGCGCCACCGCCTGGCCGTTGTCGCGGTAGTTGGGCGCCTCGTAGTCGGCCGTGTTGCGGATCGTCAGGTTGTTGGCGTAGAAGTCCTTGCCCGTGACCGACACCGTATAGCTGCGCGAGGTGCCGAACGGCTGGCCGGTGGCCGGATTGGTCTTGACCGCCGAGTCGTTGTGGGTGATGACCACCCGCGAGGCGTCCTTGCCGGTGCCCAGCAGCGACACGTTGGGCTTGGTGATGGCCAGCTTTTCATCGTAGGTGCCCGGGGCGATCTCGATCACGCCGCCGGTGGCCGGCAGCGCCTCGAGCGCGGCGCCGATGGTAGCGTAGGCGCCGCTGCCGTCGGCGGCGACGCGGTAGCCGGCCGTGACGTCGAGCAGGCGCACGCCTTTGAGCAGGTTGGCGCCGAGCGGGCGCTGGCCCGGATAATTCGCCAGCGCCGTGATCGCGCCGACCGGGTCGTCGGTGATGATGAAGCCGAACTTCATGGCGTCGTGCCAGTAGCGGAAGAAGGGCCTGTGGTCGGTGCAGCCGGCGGCAAAGGTGTCGAACACGGTGGTGCTGGCGTTGCCGCATTCGTTGCTGTTCATGGCCGGCACGATCGGGCCGCAGATGCCGCCCTCCCACCACACGCCCTGGTTGCCGGTGAGGTTGGACGCGGCAGTGCTCGGCGAGGCGACCTTGCATTCGGCGTTTGGCACGTACACGCCGGTGCTGGCGCCTTGTTTCCACAAGTAGGTGAACAGGTCGTCGGGGTCCTTGTTGAGCACCGCGCCGGCCGCCTTGACGCCCACCAGCGGCGGCAGCAGCGCGTCCGGCGAGCCCTCCGCCGTGTAGGCGCCCACCCAGCTCTGGTAGTCGCCCAGCGCCCAGTTGACGTCGACGCTGGCTTCGAAGTTGGCCACGTTGTTCGAGGTGTAGACCGGCTGTACGAACAGCGCGAAGGCGACGTCGCCGGTCGACAGGATCTCGTTGTAGTTCTGCTGGTATTTGGCGATGACCTTGCTCCAATAATCCTTCGGCCCCTTGACCATGGTGGTCTGGAACTTGAGCACCACGTGGTTGGCGATCCAGGTGCCGAAGTCGCTGCGGTCGTTGAGCGCGTAGTGGGTCAGCAGCACGGCGACGTCGACGACGTTCTCCGGTCCGCGCAGGTCGAGGAACACCAGCCCCTGGTAGCTGTTCATGTACAGCGCGTTGAGGCCGTCGACCAGCGACGGCACCTTGTATTGGTTCAGGCAGGTCGACGGATTGTCGTCGGTCAGCCCGTGGCCGCCGTGCTCGGCCATTGAGCGCAGGTCGCCGCACAGGTAGTACTGGCTCAGCGTGGCCCAGTCCGGGGTCTTGACCGCGTCGCCGGCGTGCTGCCCGGGGATCTGGTTGGCGTTGTCCTTGGTCCAGCGGTAGATGTCAGAGTACTGCTGGTGGCCGGTCATGCGCCGCAGCGAGATGTCGTGCATCAGGTAGGGCACGTAGTCGGCCGACTGCCAGACGTCGAGTTCGATCGCCTCGATGCCGTAGTTCATGGTGTTGACGATGGACTGGACCGAATTTTCCGGATGCGTGCCATCGACCACGCCGCGGTGGGCGGCGATGATGACCGGCGCGCTGTCGCGCAGCCCGACGTCGCCGGTCGGCGGCGTGCGCTTGTGCAGCATGTCGAGCAGGCTGGTGGTCAGGGTGGGGCTGAGCAGGTCGTAGTACTGCGCCGAGGCGGGCTGCATCGACAGCGTGGCGGCCACGGCCAACAATGGCAGGGCGAACCTGGACGGCGAGAAGATGGGTTTCACTGGACTTCCTTTATCTAAGGCTTGAAATAACAATCAAGGGTGGTCATCAATCGGCGGGCGGGTAATTCGATTCGGTCACCGGCGGCGGGCCGGCGGCCGACAGCAGCTTGCCGCTGTCGGGGTCGTAGCGGAACACTTCCAGCACCGCGCCGGTGGCCACGCGCAGCACGCCGGCGGCGAGGTCGTCATCGACCTTGACCGCGACCTCGGGCTGGCCCGGGCACGCCACCAGCGCGCCGCCGTCGAAGCCGCGCGCCAATGGACGGATCTGGCACGGCGCCTGGCCGGCGCGCCCCAGCCGCAGCCAGCCCTCGGCGGTGATCTGGTGGGTGTATACGGGCCGTCCGCGCATGTCCCGCGTGGTGAAACTCTTGCCGCGGCCGAAAGTGGCGCCGGGCGCGTCGAGGTCCTTGATGCCGACCTCGTTGCGATCGAGCAGGCCGTCGGCGCCGATGTAGTAGTGGCCGATCTGGGTGCCGGCGTTGGCCGGCCAGCGCAAGTGCATATGCATGTGCGGCGGCGCGTCCGTATGGCCGTGCGGGTAGTTGGTGTCGAAGCCCATCACGTGGATGGCGCCGAGCTTTTCGCGCGCGACGTAGTCGCCCAGGCCGGTGCGGCGTATCACCTCGCGCTGGGCGAACTCCAGATGGTCGGCGGCGCGCCGCTGCAACGCCGGGAAGGGGCCGTCGGCGTACGCGCCGGCGCGCCGCGCCGGGTCGGCGTGCTCGAAGCGCAGCACCATGCCCGGTTCGACGATGTGGGTGGCCACCTCGCCGGCGCCGACCGCGTCGTAGCCGAGCGGCGGTACTTGCACGATGACGATGTCGCCGGCCGCCTCGAAGCGCAGATCCCCGCTTTCGAGCAGCACCCGCTTGACCGAGCCGGGGGCGGCGCGGAAGCGCAGCGCCAGCGTGCGGCGCTCGGGCAGGACCAGCGCGGCCAGGGTTTCGCGCTGGTTGTCGCGTTCGAAGGCCGGGTCGCGCAGCGCCGTGCAGGCGGCGCAGCTGTCGGCCAGGAAGCGGACCGCCGGCGCCGGTTCGCCGCCGGCCTTGACGAATTTGAGCACCACGCGCACCGTGGGCTCGGCCGCCGCCGGGGGCGCGGTGGCGCCGGTGACGCCGGCCGCGCCGGCGAACGCGCATGCGGCCAGCAGCGCGGCAGCCATCCGGGCCGCCCTCACAGCTGCGCCTGGTAAGTCAGGCCGATGAAGAACGAGCGGCCGACCGGGAAGTAGTTGTTGAGCAGCTCCTGGTTCGCCCCCTGGCGCACCACGAACGGCGACTTGCCCAGGTTCTGACCCTGGACCACCGCCTTGAGCGCGCGGCTGATCTGGTAGCTGGCCTGCAGGTCCAGCTGGTTGCGGCCCATCGCGTACAGGTCGCGCTCACCGGTGTCCTGGTCGACCGATTCCAGCGCGCGGCCGATGCGGTTGAACGACAGCCGCACGTCCGCCGGGCCGGCGGCGTAGAACAGCGTGGCGTTGGCGATGAAGTCCGGCTGGCGTACCAAGCCGCCGGAGCGGCGCGTGGCCGGGCCGCCGTTGGCCACGCTGGCCGCGCTCATCGGCTGGTTGAAGAAGCCCTTGAGCCACGTCAGGTTGGCCGACACGCCGACCCCGCGCAGCGATTTGGGCAGGAAGGCGAAGCGGTCGCCGACGTATTGCAGTTCGAGCCCGCGCATGCCCGCCTTGGCCGAGTTGAGCGGCTGCGACACCGTCACGTTGGTGTAGGTGCGGCCCTGGTAATCGGTGGGCGCGCCGACCACGCTGGTGGTGAAGATCTCGTTCTTGATGTCCTTGTAGAACAGCGCCGCCGACACCACGCCGCCGTTGCGCGGATACCATTCATAGGACAGGTCGTAGTTCCACGCCTCGCGCGGGGCGAGGTTCGGGTTGCCCCGGTTGACGGTCAGGTCGCCGGCGGTGCCGACCGAGAAGGTGCGGCGCGCCGCGTACTGGCTGAAATCCGGCCGGCCGATGGTGCGGCTGACGGCGCCCTTGACGCGCATCTCGTCGTTCAGCTGGAAGCTGGCCAGCGCCGACGGCAGCAGGAAGCGGTACTTGCCGTCGCGCGAAGCCGGCGTGTAGGCGGTGGTCCCGGCGGCGGTCGGCGCCTGGAAGCCGTCGACGCCGACGTCGGTGCGGTCCTCGCGCAAGCCGGCCAGCGCGCTCCAGCGGTCGGCCTGGTAGATGCCCTGCGCGTAGGCCGCCTTGACCTTTTCGGTGTCGGTGTAGTCGTCGCCGAAGTTGTTGGCCACCTGGTTGGTCGCTACGAACGAGGCGGCGTTCCCGCGCAGCACCCGGTTGGCGGCGTCGCGCCCGGCCAGCAGGTAGGGCACCTGCGGCGTCTCGTAGGTGGCGAAGGCGCCCGGCGCCAGCACCCGCGACAGCGTGCCCACCGCTTGCTGGCCGGCGGCGTCGCGCGGCACCAGCTCCTGGTAGCGCACATCCCACTTCTGCACCGTTTTGGTCAGGTTGATCCCGGCGTTGAAGCCGAAGCCGCGATCGGCGGGCTTGAAGTTGTATTTGTAGTCGGCGCGCGCGAAATCGACGTCGTTGTCCAGATCGCGGTTGATGTCGCGCCAGTACATGCCGCGATAGGCGTCCGGGCTGGCGGCGGCGGACGGCGTGTCAAAGGCCAGGCGCGGCTTGCCGTCGACGACGCCGTAGCTGTAGGCCAGCGCCGGCAGGAACTGGTTGCTGGCGGCGCCGGCGCGCGGGTTGGTGTCGTATTTGACCATCTGGCGGTACTCGCGGTAGGTGGCCTTCGACGAGGCGGCGGTCAGGTTGACCTCGGCCCGCTCGCCGGCCTCGAACACGCCGTCGAGGTTGAACAGCGAAGTGCGGCGGCGCACCGGCTGGTAGGTGTAGCCCTGCTGGACGTCGCCCAGCGCAAAACGGCCGGCGCCGTCGCTCTGCGCGACGGCGGCCGAACCGGGCATGGTCAAGGTCTCGTAGCGGGTCTCGGTGTCCTTGTCGGCATAGTAGCCGGCGAAGGCCGACACGTGGCCACGCTGGCCGAAGCGGTATTCCAGTTTGGTGTTCAGGCTGGCCCGCTCGCGCAGGTTGTCGAAGGCGAAGTCCTGGTTGCGCACCGGCGCGATTTGTCCGCTGGCCGAGAGGTTCTTGAACGGCGTGCGGGTGCCGTTGGCGGTGAAATAGGTCCAGCCGGCGCCGTTGGTGTCGCCCGGCAATTCCGAGAAAGCGCTCGACGGCAGCCGCTGCACCTCGCCCGAAACCACCAGGCCGAATTGTTTTTGGTCGCCGAACAGCAGCGAGCCGGTGGCGTCGGCGCGGTAGGAGGCCTGGTCGTCGGCGACGAACCTGCCGGCGCTCGAATTGCGCCCGGTGGCCGCGCTGGCGACGAAAAAGCGCTCCTCGTCGATGCCGAAGGCGCTGCGCGTGACCAGGTTGACCTGGCCGCCGAGCGCGTGCGGGTCGTATTCGGCGGTGACGGTCTTGATGGCCTGGATCTGCGACACCAGGGTGGCCGGCAGCATCTCGAGCCGGGCGCCGCGATAGAGCTGGTCGGCCGAGGCGATCGGCACGCCGTCGACGGTGACCAGGTTGTAGCGGCTGTCGAGGCCACGGATGGTGGCGCGCTGGTAGACGTCGCGGTTCTTGGTCGGATCGCCGCCGCCGACCACCGACAGGCCGGGGATGCGGCGTGCCGCTTCGACGATGTTGAGGTCTGGCAGGCGGCCGATGTCGTCCTGGCTGACCGCGTCCATCACCTGGCGCGTGTTCTTTTTCGATAGCACGTTGGCGCGCTGGGCGGCGCGGAAACCGCTGACGACGACGCTTTGCATATCGGCCGGCGCGTCGGCGGGCGGCGCGTAGACGGCGTCGTCGGCCGCTTGCTGGGCGAGGGCGCTACACGGCAGCGCGTGCAGCGCGGCGAGGACGGCGGCGGCGAGCGGGCGCAATAGGAACGCCGGACGGCGGGACGGCTGAATCGGGGACATGAACTGACTCCAGGGTAGGTTTTGCGATGGGCGCGCCGGCGGGGACGGTGTGTCCCGCCGCGTTATCGTCCTGGCAAATTCTACGGAGGAGTGTGCCGTGCCTGTGGCGTTTCACCGTGAAACTTACCGGTGAAGTGCGGCGGTTTTCACGGGGCTCAAATGTGGTTGGCGCGCACGCCGAGCAGTTTGACGTCGGTGCTGCCGGTGGCCTGGAGCTCGCATTGCAGCATGACTTCGAAGGTGCCGACGGCGCCGTCGGCCTTGATGGCGCGCCGCAGCACGTCGCGCATTTGCTCGCGGCTGAGCAAGAATTCGATGGCCGCCTCGGTGCCGGCGGCCGAGGTGCCGCCTATCATCAGCACGTGGCCGTTGCCGCTCAGGTTGCGCGTGTAGGAAATCACGGCGAAGCCGCGCCTGGGATGGTCGGCGCCGGTGAACTCGTACAGCGCCTGCTCGCCGGCGGCCGGGTTGTCGTTGCGGACGAGTAACTTATCGACGGCCGGGTCCCAGTCGATGTGGTAGTTCAGGCGGCGGCGGAACAGGTGCACCCACGGGTTGGCCTGCTGGATGCCGACCAGGATCACGCTGGCGTGCTTCAGATCGCTCAACTGCAGGTCGCGCGCGTAGCGCACGCGGAACTGCTGCGGGGCGGCGGCCGACATTTTTCCCAGTTCGGCCGCCAGCGTGACCGACGTGGTGGCGGTGTAGCGGCGCCACTGGAACGGCGCGCCGCCTTCGCCGGTGGCGGGGAAGCGTTTAGCGATGTAGTCGTCGAGGCTGACCTCGCGCCGGGCGGCGGTCTGGTACATCACCAGCTCGGAATCGGCCGGCACCAGGATGGTTTCGTGCTGCCTGGAGAACAGCGACGCCCAGAAAACGTCCACCGGGTCGCGCGCGGCGCCGGGCGAGAAGGCGCCGGAGACGGTGAAGGCCAGCACGCCGATCCCGGCCGCCAGCGCGCAGACCAGGTTGCGCAGGCGGCCGCGCACCCGCAGCCAGGCGGGCAGGGTGACGCGGGGGCGCGCCGTCGCGCCGTTCGGCGCCGGCTTGCCGGCTCCGGCTGGAGCGGGGATGGCGTCCGGCGTTGGTTCGGGAGCGGCGGCGGCTGGATCGATGGCGCCCGGATCGGCGTCGTCGGCCGTGGCGGCGGGCGCCGGCGCGGCGCAGGCCTCCGCGAACACCGGCACGTAGGAGCCGCGTGGAATGGCGATGCGCACCGGGTCAACGCTGCCTTCGGCCTCATAGTATTTGGCCAGGCGCTTGCGCAGCAGGCCGGCCGTGGTGCGCACGATGGTGTCGTCGGCGGGCAGGTAATGCGGCGGCCGGCCGAACACCTCGACGCCGATGTGCTGCTCGGTCAGGCGGATGCTGTTGTCGGCCAGCGTGGCGGTGCACACGTAACGCAGAAATGACGAGAGCCGGCCGCTCCGTGAAAACTCGGCGCTGGCCAGCACGCGATCCATCGCGTCCAGCCCCGCGCGGGTTTTTGACATCTCCATATTCACCGCCCTGGTTAACCACGTGGGCAGGATAACAAGTCGTTGTGACCGGGGTGTTACATGGACCGTCGCTGGCTTTAGACGTTGTCCTTGATCTTGAAGACCTCGACGCCGACGCCTTCGCAGTCCGGATACACGTCCGGCTTCATCGTCGAGACGCGGGCGGCGCGCACGCGCGGGTGGTCCAGCATCGCGCGCACGATGTCGTCGCACAGGCTTTCCTGCAGTTGCACGTGGCCGCGCGCCATCAGCTTGGCGATGGTGTCGCGGATGAAGTCGTAATCGACCACCTCGTCCAACTGGTCGTGGGTCGGCGTCGACACCGCCAGCGGGATGTACAGGTCGACGTTGATCAGCAGCCGCTGCTCGCCCTTCTTTTCGAACTCGTACACGCCGATGTTGATCAGCACTTCGTAATTGCGCAGGAACAGGCGGCGGCAGTCGGTCAGACTCGGGTGGAACAGGGCGGACAACATGGGATTACCTTCTTTCGATTTAAATTCTACTTACTTATCATTTAGCCAGGAACATCACGTCGCGCGGCAGCGGCATCAGGTGCTGGCCGCCGTCGACCAGCAGGGTGGTACCGGTCATGGCGCGCGCCGAGGCGGCGTAGACGACGCTGTCGGCGATGTCCTCGGGGGTGCTGGAACGGCCCAGCGGGGTTTGCCGGTGGGCGTTGGCGAAACCGGCCTCGGTCTGGTCGCCGGACACCATCGTGATGCCGGGCGCGATGCCGACCACCCGCACCGCCGGCGCCAGCTGCTGCGCCAGCATCGTGGTGGCGGTGTGCAGCGCGGCCTTGGACAGGGTGTACGACAAAAAATCAGGATTGAGATTGTACAGTTTTTGGTCGAGCAGATTGATGACGGCGGCCGGCTCGCCGCCGCCGACCGTTGCCGCGTGCAGCGCCTGCGCCAGCAGGATGGGCGCGGCGACGTTGGCGCGCATGTGGGCGTCGAGCCGGGCGGCGGTGAAATCGGCGGCGCTGTCGTAGTCGAACAGCGAGGCGTTGTTGACCACGCAGCGCACCGGCCCGAGGGCGGCGATGGCGCGCGGCAGCAGTTCGCGCACGGCCGCTTCGTCCGACAGGTCGCATTGCAGCGCGACGGCGCGCCGGCCCAGCGCGACGATGTCGGCCGCCACCTGGCGCGCCTCGTCCTCCGATGCGCGGTAGTGCACCGCCACGTCCCAGCCGGCGCGCGCCAGCCCGAGCGCGATGGCGCGGCCGATGCGGCGCCCGGCGCCGGTCACGAGGGCGACGCGGACGGTCGCCGGCGCGGCCTGGGTGGGGGAGTGCTGCGTTGTTGTCATAGTCGATGTTCAAAAAATGTTGTGGGTGTCACTTACTATCGCGCACGGGCGCCGATTCGCTACAATGCCGGTATGTCCCTACCCGTACCTTCTAGCGACGCGCTGGCCGCGTCCCACGCCCTGCAGAACCTGATCGCCGCCGACATCGAGCGCCATGACGGCGCGGTTTCCTTCGCCCGCTTCATGGAGCTGGCGCTGTACGCGCCCGATCTGGGCTACTACAGCGGCGGCTCCGCCAAGCTTGGAAAAGATGGCGATTTTACAACCGCGCCGGAACTGACGCCGCTATTCGGCGCCGCGCTGGCGCGTGTCGCAGCCGCTATTATCGCCCAAAGCGCGCCGCGCATCCTCGAATTCGGCGCCGGCACCGGCAAGCTGGCGTTCGACATCCTGACCGCGCTGGCCGCCGACGGCGTCGCCGTCGAGCGCTATTTCATCGTCGAGCTGTCCGGCGAATTGCGCGCGCGCCAGCGCGAGCGGCTGCGCGATTTCCCGCAGGTGGAATGGCTCGACGCGCTGCCGGACACCTTCGACGGCGTCGTCTTCGGCAACGAGGTGCTCGACGCCATGCCGGTCCACCTGGTCACCAAACACCCGGAAGGCTGGCAGGAGCTGCGCGTGACGGTGCGCGACGGCCGCTTCGACTGGCTGGAGGCGCCGGCCGGCGACGCGCTGCTGGCGCAGATCGAGCGCCAGATCGCCGGCCACGCCGAGCTGCCGGTCGGTTACGTCACCGAGGTGCACGGAGTGGCCTGCGGTTTCATGGCGACCCTGGGGCGCATGCTGCGCGGCGGCGGCGCCAACGCCGCCTTCCTGTTCGACTACGGCTTCCCGGCGCACGAATACTATCTGGGCCTGCGCGCCACCGGCACGCTGATGTGCCACTACCGCCACCATGCGCACCCGGACCCGTTCTATTATCCGGGCCTGCAGGACATCACCGCCCACGTCGATTTCACGGCGATGGCGCTGGCGGCGCAGGACGCCGGCGCCGGCGTGCTGGCGTACCTGAACCAGGCCGGCTTCCTGATCGGCGCCGGCATCGGCGAATTGCTGATGCGGACGGACCCGTCCGACACGCTCAATTACCTGCCGCGGGCGGGCGCCGTGCAAAAACTGCTGTCGCCGGCCGAGATGGGCGAACTGTTCAAGGTCTTGGTGATAGGAAAGAACGTCAAGTTGCCGGACGCCATCACAATGCATGACCGCAGTCATCGTTTGTAGACAAAATGGCACAATGGCCGGAAAAGCAAAGCCATTCGCTGCCTGATCGGTGGGATGGGCGGGCGAAGATCGGCTATGATGGAAGATCGAGCGCCGGTTTAACGCCATATTGGAACAATGGGAAAGATACACACTCACTATGACAACCTGAAAGTGTCGCGCATGGCGCCTCAGGAAGTCATACGTGCCGCCTACAAGGCCCTCAGCCAGAAATACCACCCGGACAAGAATCCGGGTGATGAAAAGGCTGCGCGCATCATGGCCATCCTCAACAGCGCCTACGACACCTTGTCCGACACCCAGCGTCGCCGCGAGCACGACGAGTGGATCGCCGCCGAGGAGTGGGAGATCGAGTGGCTCGAGAGCACCCGTAACGAGGACGGGCGCGGCGACAAGCACCGCCACGACGCCGACCGCTGGAATCCCGAGCCGGTCGACGACCCCCAGCCGTTGCCGGCGCCGCTGCGCAAATGGAAGTGGTGGACGGCGCTGGCCGGCTGCCTGGTGGTGGGCTGGATCGGCGGGACGATGGCGTCCGAATCGGCGTTGCTGGAGGCGGCGCTGGGCGGCAAGGTGAGCAGCGGCGCCAAAGCGGAGGCGCAGCGCGCGGCCAAGGCCGATGCCCGCGAGCGCGAAGACTGGGCCGGGCACCGGCCGTTCTATCCGGAGGCCGACACCTCGCCGGCGCCCAAGGGTGCCCCGGTCAAGGTGGTGGCGATGTCGCAGATCGTGCTGCCCGGCGTCACGCCCGATTGCGACAACGACAGCCAGACCCTGGTCGCGCCCAACGGCGAGCCGTGGCCGGCCAACTCCGGCTACATCGAGGGCTTCACCATCGGCAACCGCGGCGACGACATCCAGCTGATGCTCGACAACGCCAACAACGCCTCGGCGGTGTTCATCAAGGTCTACGACGTCGAGCGGCGCGCCAACGTGCGCTACGCCTACGTTCAGGCGCACGACAAGCTGATGGTCGACAAACTATCGAATGGCAAGTACGAGATCCGCTACCAGAACCTCGACCCCGGCGCCGGCCGTGGCGGCTGCTCCGGCGCCGGTCCCGGCACCGGCACAACGCCCAGCCGCACCGCCGCCGCCCGCACCGGGGCGGACACGCCGGCGCTGAGCAACTAGCTCGCCACCGTCTCCATCAAACCCATTTCCTCGCTCGACATCAGTTTGTCGATATTGACCAGGATGAGCATGCGCTCGTCGATGGTGCCCAGGCCGATCAGGTAGTCGGAGCTGAAGGCGGTGCCCATCTCCGGCGCCGGCTTGACCTGCTCGGGCGTCAAGGTCGTCACGTCCGACACCGAATCGACCACCATGCCGACCACGCGGCCGTTGATGTTGAGGATGATGACGACGGTGAACTGGTCGTACACCGGCTCGCCCAGGTTGAACTTGATGCGCATGTCCACCACCGGGATGATGATGCCGCGCAGGTTGATGACGCCCTTGATGAACTCCGGCGCGTTGGCGATGCGGGTGACGGCCTCGTAGCCGCGGATCTCCTGCACCTTGAGGATGTCGATGCCGTATTCCTCGGAGCCGAGCGTGAAGGCGAGGAACTCCCTGCCGGCGATATCGGATGCGTTTTCTTGCATGGCGATGGTCCTTGGTTGTGAGTCGATTTGTGTCCTGGTTTGGCCCGTCCCGGCACCTTGTTGTGGTCCTTGAAATATTGAGCGGCGGCGACAGCCGCCTCATAAGAGTAGCAGAGTCGGGGCACCCTGACGAGCGTTTGGGAAAGCGCTGTTTAGTAAAAAGCGGCGCGCTGTTGCTATCGCTTCCACGGAGCTTGTCACAGGGGGGGAATCTGATTATGCTAGCCTAAGCTAAGGCACACGGCGCGGCCGGACGCCGGACCTTCCAGGAGATTGTAGATGACAGATTCAACCGCCTCAGACGACGACTGGCTGATCGAGGAAGATGAGGAAGTACAGCCGCCGGGAGGCGCGGGCGCTCCGGACCAGCGCCAATGGCGCGTGCTGATCGTCGACGACGACGTCGATGTCCACGCCGTCACGCGGCTGGCGCTGCGCAACGTCAGCTTCAAGGGCCGCGAGCTCGAACTGTTCTCCGCCTACAGCGGGCGCGAGGCGTTCGAGATCCTGCGCGACACACCCGACATCGCGCTGGTGCTGCTCGACGTGGTCATGGAGACCGACGACGCCGGCCTGATACTGGCGCGCCGCATCCGCGAGGAGCTGCACAACGCCATCGTGCGCGTGGTGCTGCGCACCGGCCAGCCGGGCCAGGCGCCCGAGCAGCGCGTCATCATCGAATACGACATCAACGACTACAAGGCCAAGACCGAGCTGACCACGCAGAAGCTGTTCACCACCGTGATCTCGGCGCTGCGCGCGTACGAGAGCCTCAACATGCTCGAGCGCAGCCGCGTCGGCCTGGGCAAGATCCTGGCCGGCGCCACCAATCTGTACCAGATCCATTCGCTGCGCGAATTCGCCTCCGGCGTGCTCAACCAGGTCAGCGCGATCCTCGACGTCGGCTCCGACGGCGTGCTGTGCCTGATGCAGGGCGACACCGGCGTCACCAGCGTGGTGGCGGCCACCGGCGGCTACGCGCAGCTGAGCGAGTCGGAGCTGATGCCGACCAGCCACCCGCTGTGGCCGACCATCGCCAAGGCCTTCGCCGAAAAGAAAAGCCAGTTCGACCACCCGGCCAACGTGCTGTTCATCCACACGCAGGAGAACCGCGAGGTGGCCATCTCGGTCACGCCGCCGTGGCCATTGGCGCAGATCCAGCGCGACCTGCTGGAGGTGTTCTGCCAGCGCATCGCGGCGGCGTTCGACAACCTGTACATGTTCGGCCAATTGCGCAAGGCGCAGGAGGCCACCGTGGTGGCGCTGGCCGACCTGGCCGAGTTCCGCGACAGCGGCACCGGCGGCCATGTGCGGCGCGTGCAGCAGCTGTCGTCGTCGCTGGCGGCGCGGCTGGCCGAACGCGGCTCCTATCCCGACGAGATCACGCCGCAGCTGCTGGAGATGATCGGGCTGGCGAGCATCCTGCACGACGTCGGCAAGGTGGCCACGCCGGACCACATCCTGCTCAAGCCGGGACCGCACACGCCGCAGGAGCGCGCCGAGATGCAGACCCACGCGGCGGTGGGGCGCGCCATCCTGGAGCGCGCGGCGGGCATGGTCGACGGCGTGAGTTATCTGACGTACGGCGCGGCGATCGCCGGCGGGCACCACGAGCATTTCGACGGCAACGGCTATCCGAACCAGCTCAAGGGCACCGAGATACCGGTCGCCGCGCGCATCGTCGCCGTGGTCGACGTGTTCGATTCGCTGCTGCACGAGCGGCCTTACAAGGAACCGTGGCCGCACACCGAGGTGATGACCTACATCACCGAGCGCGCCGGCAAGCAGTTCGATCCGGAGGTGGTGGCGTCGTTGCTGGAGCTGATCGAGCGCGATCCGACGATAGGCCGCACACCGGATTAGGCGCAACCGGCATGGCCGCGGAGGCACGTAGGGCGGATTAGGCGGAACGCCGTAATCGGCCATCTATGAGCCGCCGGCGAAGCATGCGCTGGCCGATTACGCTGCGCTAATCCGCCCTACGTGTCTCCGTTGATTCTCTTCTGTCACGATCGCCTCGAATTGCGCGGCCGGCATCGGCCGCGCGAACAAATACCCCTGCGCCTCGTCGCACTGCTTGGAGCGCAGGAAGTCGCGCTGCGCCTCGGTCTCCACGCCCTCGGCCACCACGCCCAACCCCAGCGAATGGGCCAGCGCGATGGTCGCCGCGACGATCACCGCGTCGTCCGGATCGGTCTCGATATCCTTGACGAAGCCGCGGTCGATCTTGATGCGGTCGATGTCGAACAATTTCAAATAACTGAGCGACGAATAGCCGGTGCCGAAATCGTCGATCGCCACCTTGATGCCGCGCGAGCGCAGCTCGACCAGCAGCGCGCGGCTGCGCTCGGGGTCCTGCATCGCCGCCGACTCGGTGATCTCCAGTTCCAGCAGCGCCGGATCGATGCCCTGGCTGGCCAGCAGATGGTCCAGGTGCGGCAGCAGGCCGGCGCCGTGGCACTGGCGCGCCGACAGGTTGACCGCCAGCCGCAGATGCGCCAGCGGCGTGCCGCGCCACGACGCCAGCAGGCCGGTGGCGCGCCTGAGCACCCAGTCGCCCAGCGGCAGGATCAGGCCCGACTCCTCGGCGATCGGGATGAAGCGGTCCGGCCCCACCATGCCCAGCTCCGGATGGTGCCAGCGCAGCAGCGCCTCGGCGCCGATGATGCGCTGCGTGGCCAGCTCCACCTGCGGCTGCAGATACAGCTCGAACTCCTCCTGTTCGAGCGCCTGCCACAGGCGGTTCTCCAGCATCAGCCGCTCGTGGGTGGCGACGTTCATCTCGGCCGAGAAGAACTGGAAGTTGCCGCGTCCCTGGCTCTTGGCGGCGTACATCGCGGTGTCGGCGTGGCGCATCAGCGTGCTGCCGTCCTCGCCGTCGGACGGGAACATCGCCACGCCGACGCTGGCGCCGCTGTGGATGGTCTTGCCCTCGATCGGGTAGGGCTCGGTGAGCGATTCGACGATGCGCACGGCGATGTGGGTGACGGCGTCCGGCGTGACGCCGCCGGAGGCGACGACGATGAATTCGTCGCCGCCCAGGCGGGCGATGATGTCGACCTCGCGCAGCAGCTCGCGCAGGCGCTGGGCCACGGCGACGAGCAGCAGGTCGCCGGTCTGGTGGCCGTGGGTGTCGTTGATCTTCTTGAAGTGATCGAGGTCGATGAACAGCACCGCCGCCGCGCCGTGCGCGCGCCGCGTCTGCGCCAGCAATTGCTCCAGGCGCAGGTTCAGCGACAGGCGGTTGTCCAGTCCCGTCAGGGTGTCGTGGTGGGCCAGGCGGTGGATGCGCTCCTGCGCCATGCGCTGCTCGGTGAGGTCGTGCAGGATGGCGACGAACAGGTGCTCGTCGGGCAGTTCGACCTCGCTCACCGAGATCGCCAGCGGGAACTCGCTGCCGTCGCTGCGCCAGCCGGTCAGGGTGTAGTCGTGCGTGACGCCGCAGGCGATCATGCGCAGCAGGCCGGCCGCGTCGAGGCCGTCGGCCTCGCCGACGCCCACCGGAATCAGGCGATCGAGCCGCAGGCGCGTCATCTGCTCGGGCGTGTAGCCGAACAGGCGCCCGGCGGCGGCGTTGGCCGACATCAGCAGGCCGTCGCCGTCGATGGTGAGGATGGCGTCGGCGGCCTTGTTCAGGATCGCCTGCAGCCGCGCCTCGCGCTCGCGCAGGCGCGCCGTGCTGTCCTTGACCTGCGCCTGGATGCGCGCCCGCTCGCCGCTGATGAGCAGCATCAGCGTACCCAGCAAGCCGGTCAGCAGCAGGCCGCAGGTCAGCACGGTCCAGCTTTGCCAGCCGCGCTGCTGCTGCAGGTAGGCCGGCGTCGGCGCCAGGGTCAGCTCGTAGATGCGGCCGCCGAAGTGCAACTGGTGCTGGAAGTCGCCCGCCGCCGGCGCGCGCAGCAGGCTGTCGCGCAAGGTGCGGCCCGGGGTCTCGTCGTCCATGTCTTCGAAGCGCACCAAAAAGTGCTCGAACTCGGAGCGCTTGAGCGCCTCGTCGAGGTAGGCGTCGAACTGCAGCGCGATGAGCAGCGAGCCGACCGGCCGGTGCTGGGCGTGGTTGGGGTAGACCGTTTGCAGCAGCAGCACGCCGTGGCCGGGCAGGGTGCGCGCGAACTGCAGCGGCGCCGTCGCCGTCGGCTGGCCCGACTGGATCGCCCGTTCCAGCGCGGCGCGGCGCTGGTCCTCGGACAGGAAGTCGAGGCCGACGTAGTCGCGCCCCTCGGCCGGTTCGACGAAGGTGACCGGGAAGTAGCGCGGGCGCTGGGCCGCGCCGCGCAGGGCGCCGCTCAGCGAGCGTTCGCGGATCTCGAACGACGGCGCCACGTGCTGGCGCGCCCACGACTCGAAGGCGGCGCGGTCGGCGCCGGCCACCGGCATCAGCCAGCCCATCGACAGCAGCTCGGGGCGCTGGTCGAGATAGCCGTGCGCCAGGTTGCTGAAGTCGTCCGCGCCCAGCATGCGGCTGGGATCGTTGAGCGCCTTGGCCATGGCGTAGATGAAGCGCTCGTGTTCGCTAAACTGCGCCTGCAGCAGGTCGCCGGTCTGTTGCGCCTTGAGGCGGAAGGTTTGCAGCTGCTGGTTGCTTTCCCATTTGTCGGCCTGCACGTAGATGGCGATGAAGGCGGCGGCCGACAGCACCAGCGGCAGGCCCACCAGCATGCGGCGGCGCTCCCACAGCGCGCGCGGGCGGCCGATGGCGATCCACGTCAGCGGCGCGGCCAGCAGCACGCCGATGGTGTCGCCCATCCACCAGGCCAGCCAGTCGCCCACCAGCCCGTCCCAGCGCAGCGCGCCGGCCAGCAGCATGCCCGACAGCGAGACGGTGCAACTGATGACGGTGACGCTGGCGGCCAGCACGATGAAGCGCACCACGTCGCGCCCCGAGCCGATGGCCGGATCGATGTGGCGGCGGAACAGGCCGGCGCCGACCCAGGCTTGCAGCGCGGCGCCGGCGGCCGCCGACAGCGCGCCCAGCAGCGCCTGCGGGGAGATGCCGCCGGCGCTCGACCAGGGGTGGACCAGGTTGACGCACAGCGAGCCGAGCGCGACGGCCGGCAACAGCCGCATGCCGCCGGCGGCGCAGGCGGCCAGGGCGATGCCGGCGGGAAGGAAGATCGGGGAAGCGTAGCCGGGCGGCAGCGCCAGTAGCAGGCCGAGGCGGCCGGCGATCACATAGGCGGCCAGCAGGGCCAGGTTGGCGAGCACCGCACTGCGTCGGCCAAGGCCAGGGTAATTCGGCTGCGTGGTGTTCAACGGCGGGACTCCCGGTCGCATGCATTGGTCGAAAAGCGGTCGATCGGCGGGCCGATCCGCGACCGATTGTATAGGAAATCATTCAACGTAAAAACAACACTTGCACTTTTGCACGCGGTCCAGTTAAAATCTCGCCCCGAAGCAGACGGTTCATCCTCAAGGGCGCAAAATATCGCGTTTCAAGTGTAGCGGGAGGGTTGACAGGTCAAGGTAATTGCTTCATACTCTGCGGTTCCTCGCGGAGGGGTGGCCGAGTGGTTAAAGGCGACAGACTGTAAATCTGTTCTCTATGAGTACGCTGGTTCGAATCCAGCCCCCTCCACCAAGTTGTTGCGGTGAGACTGAGTAGCAAAAGTGAAATGAACGATACCTCGCGGGTGTAGCTCAATGGTAGAGCAGAAGCCTTCCAAGCTTACGACGAGGGTTCGATTCCCTTCACCCGCTCCAGTGTTGTTGCAATGCAGATGCGCAGGCAGGGCATCAAATGGCAGTACCCAATCAGCCCTTTTAGCTCAGTGGTAGAGCACTCCCTTGGTAAGGGAGAGGCCACGTGTTCAATCCACGTAAAGGGCACCAGAATTCGCAGTGCATATGTAATAAGCATCACGTCGGCACAGAGCAGCAAAAAATTCGGTAGCAACAAATTCAGCAGTATTCACAGACAGTCGGGCGCGAGCCCGGGCAATCACACCAAATCGTTAGGAGTCTAAAATGGCAAAAGGTAAATTCGAACGGACCAAGCCGCACGTCAACGTCGGCACCATCGGCCACGTCGACCACGGCAAGACCACCCTGACCGCTGCGATCGCAACCGTTCTGTCGAAGAAATTCGGCGGCGAAGCTAAAGCATACGACCAGATCGATGCGGCTCCGGAAGAAAAAGCACGCGGCATCACCATCAACACCGCGCACGTCGAGTACGAAACCGCTGCCCGTCACTACGCACACGTTGACTGCCCAGGCCACGCCGACTACATCAAAAACATGATC
>CAUPJZ010000052.1:0-32791 GCA_963511605.1 uncultured Duganella sp.
CACCGGCTGGGCCTTGCGGCGGGCGCTGCGGCCCGGATTTTTCAGCAAGGTTGCGCGCACGTCGGTGGTGGAGCACTACGGCTTGAAGACGCTGATGTACGGCACCTTGCTGCCGGGTCCCGACATCGGCCGGCGCTGCGCCGCGGAGCTGCGCGCGGTGCGCGACGCCGGTTTCGAATGCGGCATCCACACCTGGGACCACGTGCGGTGGCAGGACAACGTGGCCGCGCGCGGCGCCGGCTGGACGCGCGAGATGATGCGCAAGGCAGCGCGCCGCCATGTCGACGTGTTCGGCGTGGCCACGCGCACGCACGGCGCGGCCGGCTGGCAGATGAATGCCGCCGCCTTCGCCGAACACGACGCGGCCGGCTACCGCTACGCCTCGGACGGGCGCGTCCCGCTCGACGACCGGGGCGCGCTGCGCGACCCGGCCAGCGGACCGCACCGGGTGGTGGCCGGCGGCCGCCTGATCGACTGCGTCCAGTTGCCCACGACGCTGCCCACGCTCGACGAACTGCTCGGACGCGCGATCGACGGCAGGACGATCACGGCGGACAACGTCGCCGCGCACCTGTTGTCGCTGACCGCCGGCGCGCCGCGCGACCATGTCTACACGCTGCACGCCGAACTGGAGGGGCAAAAGCTGGCGCCGGTGTTCGAGCAGCTGCTGCTCGGCTGGCGCGCGCAGGGCTACCGGTTCGGCGCGATGGCCGACTACTACGACCAGGTCAGGCACGCGCCGCTGCCGACATCGCCGTTGGGCTGGGGCGAGCTGCCCGGGCGGTCCGGGCGCGTGATCATGCAGGGCGGGGCGCTGTAGCGTGGCCTTTCCTTTCCTTTGTTTTGAGGAGTATCCCGATGTCGCAATTTACCGATCCGTTCCAACCAAGCGGGGCGCCGGCATGAAAATCACCATCGTCGGAACGGGCTACGTCGGCCTGGTGACGGGCGCCTGCCTGGCCGAACTGGGCAACGATGTCGTCTGCCTCGACCTCGACGCGGACAAGATCGCGCTGCTCAACAGCGGCGGCATGCCGATCCACGAACCGGGGCTGGCGGAGATCGTCGAACGCAACCGCGACGCCGGACGGCTGCGCTTTTGCACCGACGTCGCCGCCGCCGTGGAGCACGGCGACTTGCAGTTCATCGCGGTCGGCACGCCGGGCGACGAGGACGGCGCCGCCGACCTGCGGCACGTGCTGGCCGCCGCGCGCGCGATTGGCCGCCACATGCGCGGCTTCAAGGTGGTGGTCGACAAGTCGACCGTGCCGGTCGGCACCGGCGAGCGCGTGGCCGCCGTGCTGCGCGAGGAGCTGGGCAGGCGCGCTTCGGATGCCGCTTTCTCGGTCGTCTCCAACCCCGAGTTCCTCAAGGAGGGCGCGGCGGTCGAGGATTTCATGCGGCCCGACCGCATTGTCATCGGCTGCGACGGCACGCCCGACGGCGAGCGCGCGCGCGACCTGCTGCGCACGCTCTACAAGCCTTTCAACCGCAATCACGAGCGCACCCACTGGATGGACGTGCGCTCGGCGGAATTCACCAAATATGCCGCCAACGCCATGCTGGCCACGCGCATCTCGTTGATGAACGAACTGGCCAACCTGGCCGATTGCGTCGGCGCCGATATCGAGGCGGTGCGCCGCGGCATCGGTTCCGATCCGCGCATCGGCCACGGCTTCCTGTACGCCGGCGCCGGCTACGGCGGCTCCTGCTTCCCCAAGGACGTGCGCGCGCTCGCGCGCACGGCCGGGCGCTTCGGCCAGGAGCTGTTGATCCTGCGCGCGGTGGAGGCGGTCAACCAGCCCCAGCAGCTGCTGCTGGGGCGCAAGATCCTCGGGCGCTACGGCGACGACCTGGACGGCATGCATTTCGCGGTGTGGGGACTGGCGTTCAAACCGAACACCGACGACATGCGGGAGGCGCCGGCGCGCGCGCTGCTGCGGCAGTTGCTGCGCGCGGGCGCGACCGTGGCCGTGTACGACCCGGTCCCGATGGCCGAGGCCGCGCGGACGTTGGCGCTGGATCTTCGCGCCGACGAGCTGGCGCGGGTGCGCTTCGCCGCCGCACCGCTCGACGCCCTGGCCGGCGCCGACGCGCTGGCGATCGTCACCGAGTGGAAGGCGTTTCGTAGCCCCGATTTCGGCAAGATCAAGGCGGCGCTGAAACAGCCGGTCATCTTCGACGGGCGCAATCTGTTCGAACCGGAGGCGATGGACGAGTACGGATTTGAGTACCACGGCGTCGGGCGAGGCTCCCGGCTTGCCAAGGACGCGCCGTCCAGCGCGCCGCGCGCCCCGGCCCGGCGGGAGGTTTCGCAGCATGCTGTTTCTTTAATGGGCGCTTGATGGAACGCAGGATGGACCGCGCCGCGCCGACAGGCGCGCGGCAACACCGATGCGGCATCGGCGGCCGGGGCCACGTGCGGTGGCGGGCCGGCGTGGCCGCGCGCGGCGCCGGTTTTTACGCGTCCGGCGTCGGCCGGGTCGTCAGCCGGAACAGCAGGCCGGGCTCCATCCGCTGCGCCGCCAGCGTCCAGCCGTGCGCCCGCGCGATTTCCTGGCAGATCGAAAGGCCCAGTCCGGCGCCATGGTCGCGGCGATGCGCGCCACGCCAGAAGCGCTCGAACATTCGCGCCATCTGCTCCGGCGCCACCCCGGGGCCGCTATCGCGTACCGTCAGCACCTCGGCGCCGACCGTCACGCACACCTCGGTGCCTTCGGGGGCATGCTGGATGGCGTTTTCCAGCAGGTTTTTCAGCAAGGTGAACAGCGTCGCCGGGTCCGCCTGCCATGGCGCCGCCGGGCCGTCGTCGCGCAAGGTCAGGCGCACGTGCGCCGCATCGGCCATGCGCCGCAGGTAGTCGACCGCCTCGGCGCCGACTTCGCGCGGATCGACCATGGCGAAAATGTAATTCTGCTCCTCGCTCGCTTCGGCCAGCAGCAGCAACTGCTGCACCTGGCGCGTCATGTGCTGGATGTCGCCGAGCAGCGATTCGCGCTCGCCGCCCTCGTCCGTCAGCTCGACTTGCGCGCGGATCAGGGCAAGCGGCGTCTTCAACTCATGCGCGGCCGTCGCCAGAAAACCTTGCTGGACGCGATAACCCTGTTCCAGGCGCTCCAGCACGCGGTTGAAACTGTCGACCAGCGGCGCGATCTCGGCAGGCACCGCGTTGACCCGCAGCCGCGCGTGCATCGCGCGCGGGGAAATCGCCGCGGCCGATTCCGACACCTCGCGCAGCGGCTTGAGCGTGTAGCGCAGCGTGATGAGCGCGCAGGCGCCGAAGGCGAACAGCATGACCAGACTGAACAACACGATGCCGGCGCCCATGAACGGCAGCGCGAACTCGGTTTGGAACAGCTCGACGATCCGCTTGCTGGCGGCGAACTGCACGAACCAGCGCTTGCCCTCGTGCTCGACGGCGGCGGTGCCGGCGTACATCGGCACGCCGGCGAAATCGAAGGTGAAGGGGCCGGGTGTCAACCGGCGCGTCGCCGGTGTCGACGGCCATGCCGTCCCGGGGCCGGTGGCGGACGCCAGCGCGACGTCGCCGGCCGCGTCCAGCACCCGGTACGAGATCTCGCGCCGGAGACTGTCGTACGTCCAGGGATGACTGTCCTCGCTTTCCAGGAAGCCGACCGGCCGTCCGGCGCGATCGAAGAGCAGCGCCTCGGCCATTTCCTCCGCGCGTTCCGCCACGTCCATGCTCGGCAAAATCTCGCTTTTCGTCGTGATGAGGTAAAAAACGGCCGCCAGCAGCAGGGAGATGCTGAGCACCATGCCGGCCACGTAGGCGAGCAGGACTTTGACGCCCAGGCTATTGAGCCACGTCGGTTTCACGAAGCGCATAACCCAGTCCCCTCACATTGACGATCCGTTGGCGCGAGCCGATGGCCAGCAGTTTGCGGCGGATCCGGTGCAGCGCCACGTCCAGCGCGTTCGGCGTGACCGCCTCGCTCAGTCCCCAGGCGGCGGCCTCCAGCGCGCTGCGGCGCACCACCTCGGCATGGCGGTGCACCAGCATCAGCATGATCTGCATCTCCGCCGGGGCGAGGCTGACGCGTTCCTCCGCGCAGCAGACCAGGCCCTCGCCGGGGCGCAGGGTCAGGTCGTCGTGGCTGGGGTCGAGCGGGCGGAAGTCGACGGGGCGGCGTAGCAAGGCCCGCACGCGCGCGACCATCTCGTCCATGGCGAACGGCTTGGGCAGGTAGTCGTCGGCCCCGGCCTCGAGCCCCGCGACGCGGTCGTGCAGCGCGTCGCGCGCCGTCAGCACCAGGCAGGGCACGTGCAGCCCGGCGCCACGCACGCGCTGCAACAGGGACAGCCCGTCGCCGTCGGGCAAGCCGCGGTCGAGGATGATCGCCTGGTAGGGCAGTTGCTGGATGGCGGACCACGCGGTGTCGATGCGGTCGATGACGTCGACCGCGATGCCGGCGGCCGCCAGCGCCTTGCACATCAGCTGGGCGAGGCGGTCATGGTCTTCGATTAGTAGAATGCGGTTCATCAGAAGCGGTATAGGTATCCCAGGCCGACACGACTCTCGGTCGAGCGGTCGACCAGAGGGCTATCCTTGATCTTTTTGGAAAGCTTGCTCACCCCCAGATCAAGAAACATGGAGTGGTGCGCATCGATAACGTAGGTGCTGCGTAGGCCCAGCTCGGCATTGACGCCCGATTTGCCTTCGTAGGCGGCACGGCCGGCGCGCGCCTCGTCGGCGGCGACACCATAGTAGTAATCGACGTATTTCTTGTCGACCCAGCTGGCGCCTGCGCGGGGCGTCAATATAACATGCTGGCCGATGCGCCAGTTCCTTTCCAGGCCCAGGTTGAAGCGGCGGCCCTTGCTGTTGCCCGAGGCGTCGGCCAGCAGTTCGGCGCTGACATCGACCACGCCGGTCGTCCATTTCACCTTGCCGCCCGCCCAGAAGCCGCCTTTGCGTTCGCGCATGCCGTTCAGGATGGTCGCGTCGCCGGCCTCATAGCCGCTGAAGTCGTATTTGCCGACCACGCGCAGGTCGAGGCGCTGGCCGCCGCCGAGGTCGAGGCTGTACGCCTTGAACTCGACGACGGGTCCGAACACGCGCACATACTGGTTCTCGTAGGAGATCAGCGGCAGCACGCGGTTTTCCCGGTCGATGCCGGTGTAGGGCTGCTGCTCGGTGAACGCGGCGACGCCCAGGCCCCAGGAGGAAGCCTCGCCGCCCGGGGCGGCGCTGGCCACGCAAGAGGCGCCCAACCCGAGTGCGAGGGCCGAAGCGACCGCCACGTGGTGGATAGTGGTGGCCGAGGTAAAGATGCGCGGAAACTGCATGGTGGTTTCTCCGAATGTTGAATGTGAAACCACATGGTCGGCGAAGTCGTCTTACTGAATACTTACCCGAAAAAAACATCAAAACCCGTCCTTCCCGGTAAGTATCCGGAAAGGCGCGCTGCCCGATAGTGACGCATTGTTAAAGCCGAGGGCATCGCATGCGTTCACCCGCCAACTTCCATTTACTCTTCCGCCGGCCGCTGTCGCACGCGCCGTGGCTGGCCGCCGCCGCGTTATTGGCCGGCTGCGCGACGAGCGCTCCCGGGCTGACGCCCGGCGGTCCGGTGGCGCCGGTGGCCGCCCAATGGCACGCGCCGCTGCCGCACGGCGGTCAGCTTGCCGACCTTGGCCTCTGGTGGGGACAGTTCGACGACCCGCTCGTGCCGCCCCTGATCGCGGCCGGGCAGAAAGCCAGCCCGACGCTGGCTGAGGCCGTGGCCCGCATCGCCGACGCCCGCGCGGCCAGGGTGTCCAGCGGCGCCGCCTTGCTGCCCAACCTGGGCGTCAATGCCAGCGCCAGCCGGGGGCGCTCGGAGATCGCCGGGCCGGTCGGCAAGGCGGCGTCGGCCGGTTTGGAGGCCGGCTGGGAGCTGGACCTGTTCGGCGCCAATCGCGCCGGCGCCGCCGCCTCCGGGGCCGCGCTCGAGTCCAGCCAGGCCGGCTGGCATATGGCGCGGGTGTCGCTGGCCGCCGAGATCGCCACCGCCTACCTTGGCTTGCGCGCCTGCGAGGCGCAACTGGCGCAGACGGAGCTCGATGCCCGTTCGCGCACCCGGACCTCCGAATTGACCGATCTGGCGGCGGACGCCGGCTTCCGCGCGCCGGCCACGGCCGATCTGGCGCGCGCCAGCGCCGCGCAGGCGAGCGCCGCGCTGATCCAGCAGCGCGCGCAATGCGATCTCTCGGTCAAGGCCCTGGTCGCGCTCACCGCGCTGGACGAGACGGCGCTGCGCGGCGAGCTCGCCGCCGGGGCCGCCCGCTTGCCGCAACCGGCCGAACTGGCCGTGGCCGTCGTTCCGGCCGCCGTGCTGGCGCAAAGGCCCGATATTTACGCCGCCGCGCGCGACGTCGCGGCCGCCAGCGCGCGGGCAGACCAGGCGCAGGCGCGACGCTGGCCGCGCGTCACCCTGGCCGGCAGCATCGGCGCCAGCCGCGTGAGCGGCGCCGGCATCGGCAGCAACGGCAGCGTCTGGAGCGTGGGGCCGGTCACCGTGACCTTGCCGCTGTTCGACGGCGGCGCGCTGCGCGCCAACGCGCAGGCGGCGCGCGTGCGCTACGAGACCGCCACCACGGTCTACTCGGCGCGCCTGCGCGAGGCGGTGCGCGACGTGGAAACGGCGCTGGTCACACTACAAAGCACGGCCGCGCGCGGCGCCGACACCGATGCCGCCGCCGCCGGATTCGAGCGCTCCTATCGTGCGACGGAGGCGAGCTACCAGGCCGGCACCGCCAGCTTGTTCGAGCTGGAGGACGCCCGCCGCAGCACGCTCGCGGCGCAGGTCGCGGTGATCGGGCTGCGCCGCGAGCGCGTGGCCGCCTGGATCGCCCTGTACCGCGAGCTCGGCGGCGGCTGGTCCGAAACCGGTGCGCCGGCGGTGCCCTCGACCGACAGCGATACGCCCCAACCACCCATTGCCAACATCGGCACCCGCGCCGTGCCGGCCCGCCAGGAACAAGGAAACCAATGATGAAAAATATACGCCCCCATCTCTTCTATTTGGCAGCGGCCTTTGCCGCCGCGCTTGCCGTCGCCGCCATCGCGGTGGCCATGCCGGAGCCGGCCAAGCCGCCGGCGGCCGCCGCCAGGAGCGCGCTGACGGTCGAGGTCGCGACGCTGCGGCCGGCGGTGCTGCCGATCCGGCTGGCCGCCAACGGCAATATTACGGCGTGGCAGGAAGCCAGCATCGGCACCGAGGCCAGCGGCCTGCGCCTGGCCGAGGTCAAGGTCAATGTTGGCGACGTGGTCCGGCGCGGCCAGCTGCTGGCCACTTTCGCCGCCGCCACCGTGGGCGCCGAGCTGGCGCAAAGCCGCGCGGCCGCCGCCGAGGCGGAGGCCGCGCTGGCCGAGGCCGGGGCCAACGCGCAGCGCGCCCGCCAACTGCAAACCACCGGCGCCTTGTCGGCACAGCAAATCGAGCAATACCTCACGGCAGAGCGCACCGCGCAGGCGCGGCTCGACGCGCTGCGAGCCGCCGAGAACACCCAGCAACTGCGCCTGGCGCAGACCCGCGTGCTGGCCCCGGACGATGGCGTGATCTCGGCGCGCAGCGCGACGGTGGGGGCGGTGCCGCCGGCCGGGCAGGAGCTGTTCCGGCTGATCCTGCGCGGCCGGCTCGAATGGCGCGCCGAGGTCGCGGCCTCCGACCTGGCCCAGCTCAAGCCCGGCCAGGCCGCGCTGGTGACGCCGGCCGGCAGCAAGCCGGTCAAGGGCCGCCTGCGGATGGTCGCGCCGGCGGTCGACACCCTCTCGCGCAACGGGCTGGTGTACGTGGACCTGCCGCCGGGCGGCCCGGCGCGCGCCGGCATGTTCGCGCGCGGCGAGTTCGAGACCGGCAGCGTCCGCATGGTGACCTTGCCGCAAAGCGCGGTGCTGATGCGTGATGGCTTCAGCTACGTACTGCGGGTGGGCGCCGATTCGCGCGTGGCGCAGACCAAGGTGAAAGTGGGGCGGCGCGCGGGCGACAGGATTGAGATCGTCGACGGCATCGCCGCGCCGGCGCGTGTGGTGGCGGCCGGCGGCGCCTTCCTCGGGCACGGCGATCTGGTCACGGTGGCCGCCGCCGCGCCGGCAGCGGCGCCGGCCGCCGTCGCCGCCGATACCAATTAATCGAAAGAACGCGATGCATTTCAATATATCCTCCTGGTCGATCCGCAATCCGACCCCGGCCATCCTGTTGTTCGTCCTGTTGACGCTCGGGGGCCTGATGGGTTTCCGCGCGATGAAGGTGCAGAATTTCCCCGACATCGAGCTGCCGACGGTCACCGTCAGCGCCGAGCTGCCCGGCGCCTCGCCGGCGCAGCTGGAGACCGACGTCGCCCGCAAGATCGAGGACGCGCTGGCCACCGTGCAGGGCGTCAAGCACATCCGCAGCACCCTGACCGACGGCAACGCCAACATCACGATCGAGTTCCACCTCGAAAAACCGGCGCAGCAGGCCGTCGAGGACGTGCGCGACGCCGTCTCCCGCGTCCGCGCCGACCTGCCGGCCGACCTGCGCGACCCGGTGATCCGCAAGGTCGAACTGGCCGGCGCGCCCATCCTGACCTACACCGTCGCCTCCAGCCACATGGACGCGGAGGCGCTGTCCTGGTTCGTCGACAACGAGGTCGGCAAAACGCTGCTGGCGGTGCCCGGCGTGGGCGCGGTCACGCGGGTCGGCGGCGTGGACCGGGAGGTGCGCGTGGCCCTGGACCCGGCGCGGCTGCTGGCGTTGAACACGACGGCGGTGGACCTGTCGCGCCAGCTGCGCCAGATCCAGCGCGAGTCGCCGGGCGGGCGCGTCAACCTGGGCGGCGCCGAGCAATCGGTGAGCACCATCGCCACCGTGCAGTCGGCCGCCGAGGTGGCCATGCTGGACGTCACCCTGGGCGATGGCCGCCGGGTGCGGCTCGACCGGGTGGCGACGGTCACCGACACCGTCGCCGAACCGCGCTCGGCCGCGTTATTGAACGGCGCGCCGGTGGTCGGCTTCGAGATCACGCGCTCGCGCGGCGCCGGCGAGATCGACGTCGCCGAGGGCGTCCGGCGCGCCCTCGAGCGCCTGAAGGCGAAGCACCCGGACATCGTCGTCACCGAAGCCTTCAACTTCGTCGACCCGGTGCGCGAGAACTACGACGGCTCGATGCGGCTGCTGTACGAGGGCGCGGCGCTGGCGGTGCTGGTGGTGTTCCTGTTCCTGCGCGACTGGCGCGCCACCCTGATCGCGGCGGTGGCGCTGCCGCTGTCGGCCATTCCCACCTTCGCGCTGATGCACTGGATGGGCTTCACCGTCAACACGGTCAGCCTGCTGTCGCTGTCGCTGGTGATCGGCGTGCTGGTCGACGACGCCATCGTCGAGATCGAAAACATCGAACGCCATCTGTTGATGGGCAAGACGCCGTTCCAGGCGGCGATGGAGGCGGCCGACGAGATCGGCCTGGCGGTGGTGGCCACCACCTTCACGCTGATCGCCGTGTTCCTGCCGACGGCCTTCATGGGCGGCACGGTCGGCAAGTTCTTCGTCCAGTTCGGCTGGACGGCGGCCATCGCGGTGTTCTTCTCGCTGGTGGTGGCGCGCATGCTCACGCCGATGATGTCGGCCTACCTGTTGCGCGCGCCCAATTCCACGCCGCGCCAAGCGCCGCGCTGGCTGGAAGCCTATCTGTCCTGCGCGCGCTGGTGCCTGCGCCACCGGGCGCTGACGGTGGCCGCCGCCGCCGCGTTCTTCGCCGGCGGGCTGCTGCTGGCGGCCACATTGCCCGGCACCTTCATCCCGCCCGACGACGATTGGCAAACCCAGGTGACGGTGACGCTGGCGCCCGGCGCCAGGCTGGGCGACACGCTCGCGCTGGCCGAGCGGGCGCGCGCCATCGTCATGGGCAACCGGCACGTCAAGCTGGTGTATTCGGCCATCGGCGGCGGCAGCGCCGGCGCCGATCCGGCCGGCTCGTCCGGTGGCGCCGTCGCCGACGTGCGCACCGCCGTGCTCACGCTGAACCTGACGCACCGCGACGAGCGCCCGGGCCTGACCAAGCAGGGGATCGAGTCGCAGTTGCGCGCGGCGCTGGCCGCCTTGCCCGGCGCCCGCGTCAAGGTCGGCATGGGGGAATCGGAAAACTACGTGCTGGTGCTCGCCGGCGAGGACGGCGCCGCGCTGGCCCGCCATGCCTTGCTGGTGGAAAACGAGCTGCGCGGCATCGCCGGCATCGGCGCGGTCACTTCCACGGCCAGCCTGCTGCGCCCCGAGTTGATCGTGCGCCCCGACTTCGACCGCGCGGCCGATCTGGGCGTGACCTCGGCGGCGATCGCCGACACGCTGCGCGTGGCCACCACCGGCGACTACGACCAGGAATTGGCCAAGCTCAACTTGAGCGAGCGCCAGGTGCCGGTCGTGGTGCGGCTGGCCGACGGCGCCCGCGACGACTTCGAAACGCTCAAGCGCCTGCCGGTGCCGGGTGCGCGCGGGCCGGTGTCGCTGGAGAACGTCGCCACGCTGACGATCGGCAGCGGGCCGTCGGAGATCGCGCGCTACGACCGCCTGCGCAACGTCAACTTCGAGATCGAGCTGAACGGCCAGCCGCTGGGCGACATCGAAGCGGCCGTCCTCGCGCTGCCGAGCCTGCAAAACATGCCGCCCGGCGTGGTGCAGGCGACCGTCGGCGACGCCGAGGCGATGGGCGAGCTGGCCGCCGGCTTCGGCGTGGCCATGCTGACCGGCGTGCTGTGCATCTACATGGTGCTGGTGCTGCTGCTGAAGGACTTCATGCAGCCGGTGACGATCCTGGCCGCGCTGGTGCTGTCGGTGCCCGGGGCCTTCCTTGCGCTGTTCCTCACCGGCACGGCGTTGTCGATGCCGTCGATGATCGGTTTGATCATGCTGATGGGCATCGCGACCAAGAACTCCATCCTGCTGATCGACTACATCATCCTGGCCCGGCTCGACCATGGCCTGGAGCGCTGGGACGCGATCATCGACGCCTGCGGCAAGCGTGTACGGCCGATCGTCATGACCACCATCGCCATGGGCGCGGGCATGCTGCCAATCGCGCTCGGCTGGGGCACCGACCCGAGCTTCCGCGCGCCGATGGCGATCGTCGTCATCGGCGGACTGGTCACCTCGACGGTACTGAGCCTGCTGGTCATTCCCGTGGTGTTCACTTATGTCGACGACGCCGTGCAGTGGCTGGCCGCGCGCCTCCGGCGCCGCCCGTAACCCTTATACCTGTCGCATGCCGTTGCTGAACGAATGGCCCATGCCCGGAACCAGTAGCAACTTCCCGCAGGTTGAATGCGGGAACGCCGGCGTTGTTGGCGGCCACTATTCTCCCGGGGCGGAGCGATAATTGCCGTCGGGGCCATCGTACTGTGCTATTGTGGGACCAAGTTACAGGTCCCATCACCACACTTCGCGAAGTCCCGCCACCAGCCGCCACCGCCACCACGCGTGCGCGGCCTGCCCGGGCTCCCACCGCCTAGCTGTCGCTAGTAAAGCCCTTATTTCACGACACCCGCCGCGCTCCACCGCCTCCGGCCGGCGCTCGCCATTACCCGTCCCGTTTGGAGAACATCTTGATCGTCGATCGCTCGTTATACGATGGGCAACTGTTATTAAAGGCCGGCGCGCTGCAGGACGCCATCTTCAACAGCGCCAATTTCTCCAGCATCGCCACCGACGCGCAGGGGGTCATCCAGATCTTCAACGTCGGCGCCGAACGTATGCTTGGTTATAATGCCGCCGATGTCATGGACAAGATCACGCCGGCCGACATTTCGGATACGCGCGAGCTGATCGCGCGCGCCGCCGCGCTCAGCATCGAATTCGACATGCCGATCACACCCGGCTTCGAGGCGCTGGTGTTCAAGGCCTCGCGCGGCATCGAGGACATATACGAGCTGACCTATATCCGCCAGGACGGCAGCCGCTTCCCGGCCATGGTGTCGGTCACGGCGCTGCGCGACGACCGCGAATCCATCATCGGCTATCTGCTGATCGGCACCGACAACACCGCCCGCAAGCTCGCCGAGGAGGCTTTGAAGAAGGCCGGCGCGCTGCAGAACGCGATTTTCAACAGCGCCAACTTCTCCAGCATCGCCACCGACGCCGAGGGCGTGATCCAGATCTTCAACGTCGGCGCCGAGCGCATGCTGGGCTACAAGGCCGCCGATGTGGTCAACAAGATCACCCCGGCCGACATTTCCGATCCGCGCGAGGTCATCGCGCGCGCCGATACGCTGAGCATGGAGCTGGGCACGCCGATCACGCCCGGCTTCGAGGCGCTGGTGTTCAAGGCCTCGCGCGGCATCGAGGACATCTACGAGTTGACGTATATCCGCCAGGACGGCAGCCGTTTTCCGGCCATCGTCTCCGTCACGGCGCTGCGCGACGACCAGGAAAGCATCATCGGCTACCTGCTGATCGGCACGGACAACACGGCGCGCAAGCAGGTCGAGGCCGAACAGGCGGTGCTCGACCAGCGGCTGCGCAACCAGCAGTTCTATACCCGCTCGCTGATCGAGTCCAACATCGACGCGCTGATGGCGACCGACCCGCGCGGCATCATCACCGACGTCAACCAGCAAATGGAATCGCTGACCGGCTGCACCCGCGATGAATTGATCGGCGCGCCGTTCAAGGATTACTTCAGCGATCCCGAGCGGGCGCAGGCCGGCATCTCGCGCGTGCTGCGCGAAGGCAAGTTGACCAACTATGAACTGACGGCGCTGTCGCGCGAGGGGGGCGAGACGGTGGTGTCGTTCAACGCCTCGACCTTCCACGACCGCGACCGCAAGTTGCAGGGCGTGTTCGCCGCCGCGCGCGACGTGACCGACCGCAAGCAGTTCGAACATCGCATGCAGGAAAACAACGTCGAGCTGGAGAGCGCCAGGGCGGCCGCCGAGAAAGCCAACCTGGCCAAGTCCGAGTTTTTGTCTAGCATGAGCCACGAATTGCGCACGCCGCTGAACGCCGTGCTGGGGTTCGCGCAGTTGATGGCGTCCGACGTGCCGCCGCCGTCGCCCGCGCAAAAGACCGCGATCGACCAGATCCTGCAGGGCGGCTGGTATTTGCTACGCCTTATCAACGAGATCCTCGACCTGTCGATGATCGAGTCGGGCAAGGTGAGCCTGTCGAAGGAGGTGATGTCGTTGACCGAGGTGCTGCTCGACTGCAAAGCCATGATGGCGCCGCAGGCCGAGCAACGCGGCATCGCGCTGGGGTTTCCCAATTTCGAGCATATGTACTTCGTCCACGCGGACCGCACGCGTGTCAAGCAAGTCATCGTCAACCTGCTGTCGAACGCCATCAAGTACAACCGCGCCGGCGGCGCGGTGACGGTGGAATGCCGGTTCGGCGACGAGGGCCGCGTCCGCGTCGCCGTGGTCGACACCGGCGCCGGCCTCTCGCCCGAGAAGCTGGCTCATTTGTTCCAGCCGTTTAACCGGCTGGGACAGGAAGCCAGCGCCGAGGAGGGCACCGGCATCGGGCTGGTGGTGACCAAGAAATTGATCGAGTTGATGGGCGGCAGCATGGGTGTCGCGAGCACCGTCGGCGTGGGCAGTGAATTCTGGTTCGACCTGGTGTCGACCGAGGCGCCGGAGCTGGCGGCGGAAACGGTGGACGGTGCGCCCTGCGGCGCCGACAGCCGCGACGCGGGACTGAAGGACCGGCAGCGCCGCACGCTGTTGTATGTGGAGGACAACCCGGCCAACCTGGCCTTGGTCGAGCAACTGATCGCGCGGCGCGACGACCTGCACCTGATGACGGCCGTCACCGGCCAGCTGGGGGTGATGCTGGCCAGGCAACAGCGGCCGGACCTGATACTGATGGATATCAACCTGCCCGGCATGAGCGGCTATGGCGCCTTGCAGATCCTGCGCGACGACCCCGCGACCCGCGACATACCGGTGATCGCGCTGTCGGCCAACGCCATGCCGCGCGACATGGAAAAAGGGATAGCTGCGGGATTCTTCGGTTATTTGACCAAGCCCATCATGGTGCGCGAGTTCATGGACGCGCTGGACGCGGCGTTGCGGCACGGCAGCGGGCTGGACGCCGTCCTGGAGCACTGACGCGGCCAGCGGCGCGCCCCGCCGCGTCGGGGCTAGCCGGCGGCAAGGGCGGGCTGTTCGACGATGGCCAACAGCCGTGCCGGGTCGACCGGCTTAGGTCGGGTGGAGCACGGCATCCACGACATCGCGCGTGGTGCCGATCGCCCGGGTGGGCGCCAGCGTTTTGAGGAAGGACTGCGTGTCCGCATCTATCGCTGCGGGTGCGCAGCGCGCCGACGTTCATGACGGCGTTTTGCGTCAGGTTGGTGACCGGATCGATGCGGTTGGACTGCGCCTGGAAATCGTCGTAGTCGGTGTGGAAGGCGTTGAGAGGTGACTTGCATGTTGTCATGAACACGTCACGCTTTAGAAATAGACTTGGCGCTCCACTATTTCTTGAGCATGAGTCACCATGAGCGAACAAGGCAACAGCAAATCCCCGGTCACCACCGAACCAGGCGTCGCACCAAGGCCGCAGCGCCGCACCTTGCTGAAAATGGGCCTGGCCTCGGCGTCGGGCCTGTCCGTCGGTGGCTTGCTGGCGGGCTGCGGTGGCGGTAACGGCGACATCGGCAACACGGGCACTGGCGGCGGCACCACCCCCGTTGTCGTTCCGCCGAGCACGCTGATCTCCAGCTTCGCCTTGGCGGTTTTGCCGGATACGCAGTTCTATTCGCGCTACGCGACCTCGTCCGAAAGCAATCAATACCAGCGCCACTACGGCAACGAGCCGTTCGCCGCGCAGACCAACTGGGTGGCGCGCAACGCCGCCGCGCTGAATATCCCGTTCCTGATCCACCTGGGCGACGTGGTCGACCAGGTCGGCAAGCCGGAACAGTGGAAGGTGGCCGACAGCGCCATGCAAGTGCTGGAAGTGAACAAAGTGCCGTACTCCATCCTGGCCGGCAACCACGACGTCGTGAACGACCTGGACTACACCGGCGACCAGACCAAGGGCACCGACACCCAGCGCGTGCTGGCCAACGAGCCGTATCTGCAATGGTTCGGTACCCGCCGCGCGCAGCGCCAGGCCACCTTCGGCGGGCGCGACAGCACCGGCTTCCACGAGTACCACATCTTCACCGCGCAGGAACAAAAGTTCATGGTGCTGTCGCTGTCGTGGCGCATCTCCGACGCCGGCATCGCCTGGGCGCGCAAGGTCATGGCCGACAATCCCACCTTGCCGGTGATCCTGGTCAACCACCAGTTGCTCAACATCGCGGCCGACGCGCTCAGCCCGCTGGAGACGGACTACGGCAAGATGCTGTGGGAAAAACTGATCCGTGACAACGATCAGATCTTCATGACCCTGAACGGCCACCACCACGGCGCCGCGCGCCTGACCAAGACCAACAACTTCGGCAATGCCGTCGAGGAAATGGTGGTCGACTACCAGATGGACTACCAGGGCGGCAACGGTTTGATGCGCCTGTATGAATTCGACCTGACCAACAACCAGATCAAGGTGCTGTCGTTCTCGCCGTGGGTGCCGATGAAGCCGGCCGACACCCTGAACGCCTTCGACCGCGCGGTGCTCACCGAGCCGAACGAGGCGTTCACCATCAACATCAACTTCGCCAAGCGCTTCGCGCGCTTCAACGCCACCTTCGGCACCGGCAAGGCGACGGTGGCGTCGTCGCTGGTCGACCAGGCCAAGGCGCTGGTCCTCAAGGGCTACACGGAACCGGCGGTTGTCGTGCCGGTCGCGCCGAAGGACGCGGACGATTATCCGAAAGTGGCGTCGACCGTGGCGCACTGGCGCTTCTACGGCGGCGCCGAGGGCGCGGCGGTGGCCCCCGGCACCCGCATCGCCGACGTCACCGGCGCCAATCCGCTGACGCGCGACGCGCTCAACAAGGGCGGCATCGTCGGCGCCGAAGCGGGCGATATCGTCTGGAGCAGCGACCGTCACCGCCTGTCGTCGGCGCCGGGTTCGGTCAGCTTCATCAACACCGACAAGAACACGCCGCGCCTGAGCTATTTCGTCACCGACCCGTCGGCCGCGATCAACGCCCAGACCTTCGCCAAGACCGGTTACACGATCGAAGCCTTCGTCAAGATCAACCAGGCGTGGGACAAGTCCAAGCACGCGTGGATGAACATCATGACGCGCGACGGCAAGCGCGGCGACCTGGCCGGCTTCGACGGCGGCGATCCGGAATCGCCGCCGCTGCTGTTCGCCATCTCCAGCCTGCGCGAGGTGCAGTGGGAAGTGGTGCCGGACGTGGTGGGCGCGCGTGGCGGCCTGGCCAGCTGGTCGGGCGAGATCATCGCCGGCACGTGGGTGCACATCGCCATCGTCAACGACCCGGTCACGCACGACACGGTGATGTACGTGGAAGGCGCGCCGGTACTGCGCAACAGCAGCAATGTCGTTGGCCTGGCGACGTTGTCGGCGACCTCGCAATGGGTGGTGGGCGGCGGCTCGTGGGATGGGGCGCGCGCCGACGGCTTCTTCGGCAACATCGGCGAGGTGAGGGTGGCGGCGGCGGCGCTGCCGGCCGCGCAGTGGCTGACGGCGCGGCGCTAAGCTAAGTTCTGAATCACGTTGGGGGGATTAGGCGGAACGCCGTAATCGGCCATCGATGCGCCGTCGGCGGCGCATCGATGGCCGATTACGCTTCGCTAATCCGCCCTACGTGTTTTCTCACAAATCCGCTAATGTGGCGCGCGTGTGCGCGGCCTGCGCGCGCAACCCCTCCAGCGCTGGCGCGTCCATGCGCCTGATCTGCTGATACACCATGTTAAGCCGGTGGTTCTTTCCCAGCGAATCCCGATTACGCTCGAAAAAATCCCAATACATCGCGTTGTACGGGCAGGCCCTGTCGCCAACACGCGCCTTCTTATCGTAATGGCAGCCCTTGCAATAATCGCTCATGCGATCGATATACGCCGCGCTCGATACATAGGGCTTGGTGGCCAGCAAACCACCGTCCGCATACTGGCTCATGCCCAGCGTATTGGGCAATTCCACCCACTCGAAAGCGTCGATATAGACGCCCAAATACCATTGATGCAGTTCGTAAGGCGACAACCCCGCCAGCAGCGAGAAATTGCCGATCACCATCAGCCGGTTGATATGGTGGCTGTGCGCATGCTCCAGCGACTGGCCGATGGCCGTCGCCATGCAGCGCATGCGCGTTTCGCCCGACCAGAACCAGTGCGGCAGCGGCGTGGTGTGGTTGAAGGCGTTGTGCCGGTCGTAACCCGGCATGCGGTGCCAGTAGACGCCCCGGACATATTCCCGCCAGCCCAGTATCTGGCGGATATACCCCTCGGCCGACGCCAGCGGCACTGCGCCGTCGCGCCACGCAGCCTCGACCCGTTCGATCACGGTGCGCGGAGCGAGCATCTTGCTGTTCATCGCGAACGACAGCAGCGAATGGAACAGGCGCCAGGCCTTGATACTCATCGCGTCCTGGAACTGGCCGAAATGCGGCAGGGCGTGTTTGACGAAGCGCTCCAGTTGCTCCAGCGCCTCGTCGCGGTTCAGCGGCCAGCCGAAATCGTCGGCGTTCGGCTGGCCGAAACTGCGCGCGCCGGATGCTTGTATCGTGTTCCATAGTTCGCTATGGTCGTGGCGGCCGCGCAGATCGGCCGGTTCCCATGGCATGCCTTTCCAGGCTTCGCGGTTGTCGTGGTCGAAGTTCCATTGGCCGCCGGCGGGCTTGCCGGTTTCCGACACCAGTACCTTGTGGCGCAGGCGCATGTGGCGGTAGAAGCGTTCCATCAGCCAGCTGTCACGGCCTTCGAACAGCGCGGCCGCCTCGTCGCGGGCGGTGTAGAAATGCTCGGTGTCGTCCATCGCCGACGGGATGGACAGGCCGGCGGCGTAGTCGGCCAACTGGCGGTCCAGCCGGTATTCGTCCGGCGCCTGCCAGCGGAACGCCCCGGCCTTGTAATGGGCAATCAGATCGTCGAGGTTGCGGGGAAGCGACTGGCGGTTGTCGGCATCGTCGATACGCAGGTAGTGGACGCGGTGGCCGCCGTCGCGCAGCCGCGCCGCGAGATCGCGCATGGCGGCGAAGATGGCGATGATCTTTTGCGCGTGATGCAGCACATAATCGGTTTCCTGGCGCACTTCCATCATGACGAAGACCACGTCGTCGCTCGGCTGCGAGAACCAGCTATGCTGGCAGTTGAGCTGGTCGCCGAGGATCAGCTTGAGCGTCGGTTTGTTTTGCGCTGTCATGCGTTGCTCCACAGTCGTTGGTAAATGCCGTCGGGGTCGTGGATGCGCGCCTGCCGCTCCGGATCGAAGCGCCGGCCACCGCGCGGATCGGTGCCGCGGCCGGCGATGTACAGCCAGTTGCCATGGTTGGAGTAGACGTCGTAGTCGGTCAACCGTGCCTCGAACCACGCCGCGCCGGCGCGCCAGTCGCATTCCAGTTCGTAGATCAGGTAGCTGGCGACGATCTGGCGCATCCGGTTCGACAGGAATCCGGTTGCCGCCAGTTCGCGCATGCCCGCGTCCACCAGCGGCTGGCCGGTTGCGCCTTCGCGCCAGCGCCGCATCTTTTCCTCGTCGTGCGCCGGCCGCGCCGGCGCCGCCGCGAGCAGGCCGCGTTGGCGGTAAAGCGCCGCTCCGTGCTTCAGATGCAGGAAGCGGAAGTGATCGCGCCACAGCAGCTCGAATCGTATCCAGTAGCTGCTGTCGGTCGCGCCGTTTTGGTCCTCGTACGCGCGCAACCCGGCGTCGATGGCGCGCGCCGAGATGGCGCCGCTCCAGAGCCAGCGCGAGAATCCTGTTGAAAAGTCGGCGCCGTGCAGCTGGTCGCGGGTAGACTTGTATGTGTGCGGCAGCCCGCCGCCGAAGTAGCGCGCGAGGTGCGCGATCGCCGAGGCCTCGCCGCCGCCGATGCCTGCCTCGTCCGGCGCGACGCCGGCCGGCGCGTGTTCCGGTGGCGGCGGAATGACGGCGGGCGCGGACAGCGGCGCGGCCGGGCGCGCAGGCGATTTTTCGATCGCGCGGCGAAATTCCGTGAACTGGTTCGGCATGTCGGCGGGTGTGAACGGCAGACCGGCCGGGACGAGCAGCGTCGATTGCCAGTGCGTTTGGACGGCGATCCCGGCTTGGCGCAGCGTTGCCACCTCGGCCATTTCCTCCGGGGCGGCGATTTCTTCGCAGACGATGCCGGTGGCGCCGGTCTCACGAACCAGTCGGGGCAGGGCGACGGCGGCCGGGCCGTCGAGCACCAGCAAGCGGCTGCCGGCGTCGGACAGTGCTTGCCGTAACTCCTGCAATGCGGAGGCGAGCAGCGCGCGGCGGTGCGGTCCTACCCGTTCGAAGCCCCATCGCGAGGTGGCGGCGGGCGGCATGCAAAACACCGGGAGCAGATGGGTCGCTTGTCCGCAGGCGCGTAGCAGCGCCGGATTATCGGCCAGGCGCAGGTCGTTGCGGAACCAGTAGAGCAGGGTGTTGGAGGAGGTGGTCATGATGCGGGCCACCTTAGAGCAAGACCAACGTATCGTCCAGCGCACACGTTGCGATCATCGCGCAAAAATGGTTCAATGGCGGTTCAATTATTCAGGTAGGAGTCGCAGCGATGATGGAAACCAATACCAAGCCGGCGATCCGGCTGAATCCCCAAAAACTCCGGCTGAGCAAGTGGACGGCGATCGCGCCGGTCAACAAGGAAAGGCATTTCATGGTGGTGGAATTGGTCGACCCCGTGCAGCAGGGCGGCGCGCTGGTCGACATCGTGCTGGAGGCGGTGCATTCGCGCCGCCGGCAAACCATGCCGTGGCGCGAGTTGGCCGATGGCGCCAAGTGGCGCCAGGGGTGGCATTAAGCCCGCCTCAGGCGCGGCCCAGCACAGCCGCCGCCGCCATCAGCTCATCGATCAGCGCCAGCGAGCTTTTGCCCGACAGCGAATGCGGGTCGAATTCCGCCGTCGCCGAGTAGCGCAGCAACGTGCCCGGATTGAGCTTGTTCAAATTGGTCTGCCCCATGGTCCAGCCGGAGTAGCGGCGCTCGCAGATTTCCTCGTAGTGCAGCAGCACCACGTCGGTGTGCCGCGTGTCGCGCAAAATCTTTCCGTACAGGCGGTTGACCTGGTCGCGCCCACCCTCGATCACCTGCAGGTAGGAACGGTCGCTATGGCACAGCACGCCGGTGATGCCGTGCTTGGGATTGTAGGCATGCGAGTGCTGCATGATGGCCGTGACCGCGCCCGTTTGGGTGTCGGCGGCGGCGCGGCTGGCGTACAAAAGTCGGACGAGCATTCGTATTCTCCCGTGATATCAGCGTTTGATCAGCGACAGGAACTCGCGCCGCAGGGCCGGGTCCTTGAGGAAGGAGCCGTGCATGACGCTATTGATCATGCGCGCATCCATGTCCTTGACGCCGCGCCACTGCATGCAAAAGTGGTCCGCCTCCATGATAACGGCCAGGCCGTCCGGCTGCATTTTCTCTTGCAGCAGATCGGCCAATTGAACCACCGCCTCTTCCTGGATCTGCGGCCGGCTCATGATCCAGCTGGCCAGGCGCGCATACTTGGAAAGGCCGATCAGGTTGGAGTGCTGGTTCGGCATCACGCCGATCCAGACCTTGCCGATCACCGGGCACAGATGGTGCGAGCAGGCGCTGCGCACCGTGATCGGGCCGATGATCATCAACTCGTTCAGGTTGGCGGCGTTGGGGAATTCGGTCACCGGCGGCATGTCGACGTAGCGGCCGCCGAACACCTCGTTCATGTACATCTTGGCGACGCGGCGCGCCGTATCCTGCGTGTTATGGTCGCTGACGGTGTCGATGACCAGGCTCTCCAGCACCTTCTGCATATGGCCGCTGACTTCGTCCAGCAACTGGTCCAGCTCACCGGGCTCGATGTAGGCGGCGATATTGTCGTTGGCGTGAAAGCGCGTGTTGCTTGCGATCAGGCGCGCGCGGATGCGCTCGGAGGCGGTAGTGGTGGCGGGGCGATATGCCGGAAGCTGCTCGGTGGTCATGCGGTAGTCCAATCAGAAATTCAAAGTATGAGTACAACTGCTAGTACAACTGCGGGTGCGGCGGTGTTTCACTGCTTGTCGGGCAGGGGCAGGCCTTCGGCATACGCCAGTCGTTCCAGCGCCTGCTCCATCATCACGCGCGCGTGGCCGGCGCTGCGGCCCAGGTCCTCGTGCAGCGCCGCGTCGCTGGCATTGCGATTTTGGCACTGGTAGCTGTAGCGCTCGAAACTGGCCAGCATCATCAGTATATCCGCCAGATGGCGCGGGCACTCACAATTGATGCTGGAAGATGCCGACGACAGTGCCGCCAGTGCCTGGTCGTCCAGGCGGCGCGGCGGCGGCGCGGTGCTCGGCCCCGGGGGTGGACGCGCCGCGCCGGACAGCGCCGTGCTGCATAGAACCGCCACTTCGGCGGCGTCGGACGGCGCGCGCGCCACCAGGCAGCCATGTTCGCGCAGGCGGCGCACGGTGGCGCTGTCGCAGAAGCGGTACAGCACCACCACCGTGCGCACCTGCATCGCGCGGCGCGCGGCCTGGATTTGCGGCAGCGCGTCGGCGCTCATCTCGGACGATTCGATCAGCAGCACGTCGGCCGACACGCCGGCCATGGCCTCGGCCGCGCCTTCGAGCTGGAAGCAGCTGGCGACGATATCGAGTTCGGGCGAGGTGCGGATGGCGCCGAGCCGGCGCGCCAGCGCGGCGCCGGCTACGGCGATCTTGAGTGTTTGGGTGATCGCGCCCGGGCCGGCGGGCGAGGGCGCGGCGCCGGCCAGCGCGATCAATTCATCGGCCGCGAGACGGGCCACGGTGCCGATCGCGTGCCCCTGGTCGACCACGCGTTTAAGCAGGCCCAGCCGGCGGACCTGGTCGGCCGAATACAGGCGCTGGCCGTGCGGCGAGCGGTCGACATCGGAGACGCCATAGCGGCGCTCCCACACGCGCAGCGTTTCCACCGGCAGGCCCGCCAGCCGCGCGGCCACGCCGCTGCGATAGCCGGTGGGCTTCGATTCTGGTTTTTGTTCCGCTTTCGACATGTCGCTCCTCTTTCGCTATTTTCCGCATTCTAGCATTTTGCGGGTCATTGTGTCGCTTGAACCGAAATTGAACCGCTGAAAGCCCGCCAAGCCTTCTGCCGCCGCAGTCTTCTCTTTATACTTTGGACTTTATATCGAAGAGGACTCATCGTCATGCCTGAAACACGTCTTAATGTGGCGGTGGTCGGTGCCGGGTTGGCCGGGCTGTCATGCGGACGGCATTTGCAGAACGCGGGTTGCCGCGTCACGCTGTTCGAGAAGGCGCGCGGTCCCGGCGGCCGCATGAGCACCCGCCGCGCCGACGGCTGGCAGTGCGACCACGGCGCCCAGTACTTCACGGTGCGGGACAACGCCTTCCGAGAGGAGGTCGCGCGTTGGGAGGCGGCCGGCGTGGCGGCGCCGTGGGAACCGAAGATCGCCGTCATCGGCGGCGGCAAGGCGGAGCCGGACAGCGTCGTGCGCTTCGTGGGCGTGCCGCGCATGAGCGCTCCCGCCGCGTGGCTTGCCGGCGGCCTGCAGGTGCACAGCGGCATGACCATCGACGATATGCGCCATGAGGCGGAAGGATGGCGCCTGCATTCGAGGGAGCAGGGACTGCACGCCGAGCGTTACGACGCGCTGGTGCTCGCGGTGCCGGCGCCGCAGGCGGCCGTGTTGCTGGAACCCTTGCTGCCATTGACGGCGATGCAGTCCAACGCCGTCGCCATGCTCCCCAGTTGGACCTTGATGCTGCGTTTCGCGCAGCCCTACACGCCGGGTTACGACGCCGCCTTCATCAACGACGGGCCGCTGCGCTGGATCGCCCGCGACAGCTCGAAACCCGGCCGCACAGGTAGCGAGGTGTGGGTGCTGCAGGCCAGCGCCGAGTGGAGCGCCGCCCACATCGAGGATGACGAGACGCTGGTAAAGGTGCTGTTGCTGGACGCCTTCGCAAAGCTTGGCGGCCCGCACCCGGAAGCGGTCACCGCGCACCGCTGGCGTTACGCCAAGGCCGGCGCGGCGTCGTCGCGGCAGGCCGTGTGGTTGCCGGCGGTGCAGGTGGGCCTGTGCGGCGACTGGCTTGGCGGCGGCCGGGTGGAGGACGCGTGGTTGAGCGGCCTGGCGCTGGCCGCCAAGGTGTTGGCTAGAACTCCGTGCTTGCCGTGAGCGCAAAACTGCGCGGCGCCCCCAGCACCAGATAACCGGAGCCCTGCGAGCCGCCGGCCGAGGCCCAGTAGCTCTTGTCGGTCAGGTTGTCGACGCGCACGCGCAGCGTGTAGGTTCGGCCATCCAGATCGAGCTGGAAGCGCGCGCTGGCGTCGAGCCGGTTCCACGACGGCAGCTCCTGGGTATTGGCCGCGTTGACCGCCTGCGACGCCGTGTGCAGCGCGCGCGCCGACAGGCTCAGGCCCGGCATGCCCGGCACATCCCAGTCGACGCCGATATTGACCTGCGACTTGGGCACGCCGATGACGTCCTTGCCGTCGGTCGCACCGCCGGCCGTGCGCTCCTGCGTGGCGTCGAGCAGGGTCACGCCGCCGAGCACCCGCAGTCCGCGCAGCGGTTCGCCGAAGGCCGAGAATTCGGCGCCACGGTTGCGCTGCTCGCCATCGATGCCGAACACCTTGCTGGCCGGGTTCAACACGCCCTGCGGCTGGGTGGTGGTGAACAGCGCGACATTGGCGCCGAAGCGGCCGCCGTCGTACTTCGCGCCCACTTCCTTCTGCCGCGATTTGTACGGCGCGAAAATCTGGCCGACGTTGACGGCGGTCGATCCGGCCACCGCGCCTTGCTGCAGGCTCTCGATATAGTTCGCGTACAGCGACACCTGTTTCGACGCCTTGTACACCAGCGCCGCGATCGGCGTGTTGGCGCTCTCGCTGTAGGCGGCGTTCTGTTTCCCCGTGTTGTAGGCGTAGCCGGTCTGCCTGATTCTCTGATGGCGCACGCCGACGGTCAACAGCACGCTGTCGTCGAGGAAGCCCATGCTGTCGGCCACCGCGCCGCTGACCAGCTTGACCTTGTTGGTGGTGCGGGGATCGGACAGCGCGTTGCCGAAGGTGGTGAAGACCGGCAGGGCCATCACCGGCGGGTTGTACAGCGACGTCGCCTGGTAGGCCGAGGTGGCGTAGGCGTTGCGCGAGTCCAGATCGAAACCGGTCGCCGTCACCGCCAGCTTGTGGCTTACGGGGCCGGTGCGCAGCGCGGCGCGCAATCCCAGTTCGCCGGTGTGGATATGGTCTTCGCGGGCGTTGTCGAAGCGGCGCAGGTTGCCGGCGCCTGAACTCGAGGTCAGGTTCAGGGTGCTGGCCAGCCGATTGAGTTCATGGCCGCGCCGTCCGCCGAACGAGGCCCACGCCACCACGTCTCTGGCGACGTCCCACTCGCCGCGCAGGGTGCCGAAGACATCGCGCTCGCTGGAGTAGTCCCAAGGCTGGCCGTAGTTGGCGCTGCCGTCCGGCGCCGCGGGAATGGGCAGTCCGGCGGCGACGTTGACGGCCGGGCGGGCGTTGCTTAGCTTGCTGTCCTGCCAGCCCAGATCCGCCGACAGCCGGAAGCCGCGTCCGCGATAGTCGGCGCCCAGCGCGGCCAGTCGCAGTTCGCGGTGTTCGTCGTCGATGGCGGTGCCGCCCTTGCGCTGCACGGCGTTGAAGCGCAGGCCGATGCGGTTGTCGTCGCCGAAGCGGCGCGCGATGTCGGCCGCCAGGTGGGTTTGCCGGCCCGATTGCAGGCCGGCGCTGATTTCGGTCAGCGGCACATTGGGCGCGCGCTTGGGCAGCAGGTTGATGGCGCCGCCGATGCCGCCGCCCGACGGCGAGGCGCCGTTGAGGAAGGTGTTGGCGCCCCTGAACACTTCCACGCGTTCCAGCAGTTCGGCCGCGATGTACTGGCGCGGCAGCACGCCGTACAAGCCGTTGTAGGCCAGATCGTCCGATGCGACCGGGAAGCCGCGAATGATGTACATCTCCTGGTAATTGCCGAAGCCGCGCGCCACGCGCACCGAGGGATCGCTTTGCAGCACGTCGGCCACGCTGCGCGCCTGCTGGTCCTGGATGAACTGCTGCGTGTAGTTGGTGCTGTTGAACGGCGTGTCCATGTTGTCCATGTTGCCGAGCAGGCCAACGCGCCCACCCCTGGCGACCTGGCCGCCGGCGAAGGCCTTCGACAGGCCGGCGGCCGAGGCGTCCGCGCTGGCGCTGATGACGACTGTTTGCAGTTCTTGTTCGGTTTGGGCCCGCGAGGGCAGGCAGTGGAGGGCGGTGAGGACGGCGACGGCGAGACGCTTGCGCGCGGGAAGATGAATCATGATGACCATGGCAAATGAGAATGAGAGTAATTATCATTTGGATGGGCGTGTTTGTACAGTCTCCCTAAAGGAATAGGCTTACTTCAGCGTCGCGATCACCGCCAGCAAACCGTCGACATCGACCGGCTTGACGAAATAATGGTCGAAGCCCGCGCCTTTGGCCAGCTCGCGGTCCTCGCGGCGCCCGTACCCGGTCACCGCCACCAGGGTGGCGTTGGCCGTCTGCGGCAGCTTGCGTAGCCCGCGCGCCAGGTCGTTGCCGCTGAGGTCGGGCAGGCCGATGTCGAGCAGGCACAGTTGCGGCGCGACCGCCTGCGCGATCTCCAGCCCCGCGTGCGCGGTATGGGCCAGGAAGACCTCGTGGCCGACGGTTTCCAGCAACAGCTGCAAGGTTTGCGCGGCGTCGATGTTATCGTCGACCACCAGCACGCGCAGCCTCGTTTGCGGCGCGGCCGCCGGCTTGGCCGCCACCGGCGCCTGCGCGCCCGCCGTGCCGGGCAGCTTGATGGTGAAGGTGCTGCCTTTCTGGTCGCCGCCGCTGTCGACGACCACCGTGCCGCCATGCAGTTCGACCAGCGTCTTGACCAGCGCCAGGCCCAGTCCCAGTCCACCCTGCGAACGGTCCGAATTGCGGTCGGCCTGCGCGAACAATTCGAACACGCGGCCGCGCAATTCGTCCGACATGCCGATGCCGTTGTCGCTGATGACCATCTTGACTTCGCCCGCCTCGGCGCGCACCAGCAGGCGGATAACGCCGCCGGCCGGCGTGTACTTGGCCGCGTTGTTGAGCACATTGACCAGCACCTGCACCAGCCGTTTATGGTCGCCCATCACCTGCAGCGGCGTCTCCGGCAGCACCAGGTCGAAGCGGTGCTGCTTGGCGCGCATCATCGGGTCGGCCTGTTCGATCGCGGCGGCGACGACGTCGGCCACGTTCAACGGCACGCGCGTCAACGTCACCAGGCCGCGCGTCACGCGCGAGACGTCGAGCAGGTCGTCGACCAGCCGCGTCATGTGCGTGACCTGGCGCACGATGATGCCGGCGGTGCGTTCCACCGCCTGCGGGCTGGCGTTGCCGCTCTGGAGCAGCTGGGCCCCGGCGCTGATCGGCGCCAGCGGATTACGCAGTTCGTGCGCCAGCATCGCCAGGAATTCGTCCTTGCGCTGGTCGGCCTGCCGCAACTGGGTCTCGGCCAGCAGGTGCTGCCGCTCTTTTTCCTGCAGCGCGGCGGCCATGGCGTCGAGCGCGCGTGCCAGTTCGCTGATCTCCTCGTTGCCGTAGGTGATGCCGCTGCGCGCGCCCAGGGTGCCTGACGCGATGCTGTTGGCGGTGGTGGCCAGCCGCTTGACCCGGCGCAGCACCAGCACGTCGCCGACGAACCACGCCGCCAGCAGCGCCAGGATCAGGGTGGCCGCCAACGCCAGCAGGTCGAGCTTCTGGTCGCGGCGGGCGACGGCTGTGATGTCGTCGGCGGGGATGCCGATCGTGACGGTGTAGTCGGACAGCCCGTTGTTGCCGACCCGGGCGAAGCGGTGCAGCCGTTCGACGCCGTCCGGGCCCGTGAGCAGCACGGGTTTTCCGGGCTCGCCGGCCATGGCCGCGCGCATCTCCGGCCACACCTGTTTGCCGTACCACTGCTCCGGGTGGGGCTTGCGGGCGATGATTTTTCCGTCGGAATCGGCGGTCATCAGCAGGGAGCCGGGTGGCAGCTGGATGTCGGCGACGAAGCGATCGAGCTTGGTCAGGTCCAGCGCGGCGAACAACACGGCCTGCACCTGCTGGCCCTCGTCGAGCATCGGATAGGTGAGGTTGACGGTGTGCTTCTGGATCACCCGGCCGAAGACGTAGCCGCCGGCGACAAACCGGCGCAAGTGGACGGCGCGGCGGAAATGCGTTCGGTCGCCCAGATTGACCATGGTCTTGGAGGGGACGGCGGTGCAGGTGACATCGCCGTTCAGCTGGACCAGGCCGAAGTTGGCGTAGTCCGGATTCTGTTTGTGGATGTTCGCCAGCAGGCGGCTGCAATGGGCCTGGTCGCCCATCAGATCGGGCACGCTGGCCAGGTCGCGCAGGATCTGGCGCGCGCTTTCGATCGATTGCGCCTCGTTGGCGGCGGCCAGGTTGGTCAGCTGCTGCAGGTTTTCCTCGGCCACGCGGATCGCGTGTTCGCGTTCACGCACGCCGCTGACGATGGTCATCACCGCGATCGGCGCGATCGCCAGCGCAACCAGTAAAATCAGCCGGCTGCGCAGGCTATTGAGTTGGAAGAGGAGGAAGGCCACAGCGTGTCAGCGGGCGCGGTACAGGGCGTTGCCGAAGTCGACGATGGCTTTGACGCCGCGCCGCAGCGTGGCCACGTCGTCCGAGATATAGCCGATGCGGATGTAGCCGGGCACGCCCAGCGCCTCGCCCGGCATCACCGCCACCGAGCGCTCGGCCAGCAGCCGCTCGGAGAGCGCGCTGGTGTCCATCGTCAGCGGCGAGACGTCGGCCCACAGATACGGTCCGGAGGCGGGGCTGCGCATCGTCAGCCAGGGCAGGCCGGCGGTCAGGTCGAGCACCAGATCGCGCCGGGCGCGGTAGTCGGCCAGCATCGCGCGCGGTGCGCCCGATTCGAAGGCCGCCGCCAGCGCCAGCTGGATCAGCATGGGCGCGGCGGCGGTGATCGGGCCTTGCAGCGTTTCCATCGCCGACACCCATTCAGGCGGCGCCACCGCGAAGCCGGCGCGCCAGCCCATCATGGCGTAGCTTTGCGAGGCCGAAAACAGCGTGACGACGCCGATTTCGCGCCAGTCCGGGCGCGAGGCCAGGCTGATATGGGCGCCGTCGAAAATCAGCTTCTCGTAGCTCTCGTCGACGATGGCGTGGGTGCCGGTGCGTTCGATCCAGGCGCCGATGCAGTCGATCTCGGCGGCCGTCAGCACCGCGCCGGTCGGGTTGTGCGGGTTGTTGATGATCAGGACCTTGGCCGGCGGCAGGCTGTCCAACAGTTCCTCTGTGATCGTGGCGGGCAGGTCGACCAGCAGCGGTTCAAGTCCGAGCAGTTTGCTGGTCGCCACGTAGGCCGGCCAGTGCGGCTTGAAGATGATCACGCGGTCGCCCGGATCGGCCATCACATATAACGCCTGGTACAGCGCCTGCTTGGCGCCGTTGGTGACGAGGATGTCGGCCGGGGTGGCGTCGATGTCGTTCTCGTTGACGACCCTGGCGGCGAGCCGGGTGCGGATCGCCGCGTCGCCGACGACGGCGGTGTAGGCCAGCGACGGCTGGCGCAGGCCCGCGCGTGCCGCTTCGAGCACCGCTTCGGGCGCCTGGAAATGGGAGATGGCGATGGAAAAATCGATCACGTCCTCGCCGCGCGCCTTCATGGCGTCGACACGGCCGTGCATGGCCGTGGTGGCCAAAGGCTTTGAACGCGCGATGCGTTGGGAAATTGCCATATTGATATCCCTGAGGCAAATGTTTCGATTAATTATTTTACTTCAGTTATACCAGCAGCAACGCACGGAATGCAGAGTCTGGTGTCGGATGGTATCCTTGCCAAGTTAACCAACGAGGATTGTATGAAGTTCCCAACAAAAGCAACTGCAGTAAATGCCACGACGATCGCGGGCGCCGTGGCGCTGGTTCTGGCCGCCGGCGCCAACGCCGCGCAGGCCGAAGACACCATCAAGATTGGCCATGTGGCGGCCACTTCCGGCCCCATCGCCCACCTGGGCAAGGACAACGAAAACGGCGCCCGCATGGCGGTCGATGAGCTCAACGCCAAGGGCGTGGTCATCGGCGGCAAAAAATACAAGATCGTGCTGCAGGCGGAGGACGACGCCGCCGATCCGAAGCAGGCCACGGCCGCCGCGCAAAAACTGGTTGACGCCAGGGTGCAGGGCGTGATCGGGCACGAGACGTCCGGTACCTCGATTCCGGCCTCGCGGATTTATTACGACGCCGGCATCCCGCAGATATCGCCGTCGGCCAGCAACCCGCAGTACACGCGCCAGCGCTACAACACCACCTTCCGCAATGTCGCCAACGACGAGCAGCTGGGCGCCGCGCTGGCCCGCTACGCGATGCAGCAGGTCAAGGCCAGGCGCATCGCCGTCATCGACGACCGCACGGCATATGGCAAAGGCCTGGTCGATGAATTCGCCAAGAACGTCAAGCGCGGCGGGGCGGCGTCCGGATCGAGCATCGTGTCGACCCAGTTCACCAACGACAAGGCCACCGACTTCAGCGCCATCCTGACGGCGGTCAAGGCGACCAAGCCGGATATGATTTTCTTCGGCGGCATGGACGCCGTGGCCGGCCCGATGCTGCGCCAGATGAAGCAGTTGGGGATCCCGATCAAATTCATGGGTGGCGACGGCATGTGTTCGGACTCGGTGCCGCGGCTGGCGGGTAGCGCCATGAGCGACGGGCAGGTGATTTGCGCGGAGGCGGGCGGGGTGGAGCCGTCGCAGGAAAAGGGCATGGCCGATTTCCGCGTGGCGTACAAGAAGCGGTATGGGATCGACGTGCAGACGTACGCGCCGTACACCTATGACGCGCTGATGACGATGGTGGCGGCGATGCGCAAGGCCGGTTCGCCCGATCCGGCCAAATATCTGCCGGAGCTGGCGAAGATCCAGTACAAGGGCGTGACCGGCAATATCGCGTTCGATGCGCGTGGCGACGTGAAGGATGGCGTGCTGACCATCTACACGTTCAAGAACGCCACGCGGGAGAAGCTGGCGGTGGTGAAGTAAATCGGTACGGGGCCACTTGAATGACCCCGGAGACACGTAGGGCGGATTAGGCGAAGCCGTAATCGGCCATGCATGCTCCGCCGGCGGCTCATGGATGGCCGATTACGGCGTTCCGCCTAATCCGCCCTACGTGTTTTAGAAGACATCAGGCGCCCGGTGGGCCGCCGCCCGGTCCAGGTCCGCCAGGGCCGCCAGGGCCCATGCGCGGCCCGAAGCCGCCGCCTTCACGCTCCGACGATGCGCCGCCGGCGCCGCCGAAGCGGTACGACAATCCCACATAAAACACGCGTCCGTCGAACCGCCTGGTGCTGGTCTCGCGCAGGGTGCTGCTGTTGATGACCGTCTCCATCTTGTTCTTGTCCAGCACATCGGTGACGTTGGCCACCAGGCTCAGTTGCGACGTCAGCGCGTGGCGCGCGCTCAGGTTGAGCGTGCGGTTCGGCGAGCGGTAGCCCTGTCCCGACAAGGTCTTGCCCATCATCATCAGCGCCATTTGCATCTGCGTGGCGGCGCTGTACTGGTAGTTCAGCCGCAGCCGGCCGCTCAGCGAATTGGCGGTGCGCGTGCTATACACGCCGGTGTCGTCCTGCGACCGCTGCTGGCTGCGCGCCAGGTTGCCGCTGCTGTTGATCGTCAGGTTGGGCAGCAGCTTGCCGCTGACGGTGAATTCCAGCCCGCTCGAGTGGCTGCCTTCGCCGTTTTGCTTGGTGGTCAGCAACACGTTGTTGGCGATGAAGTAGCGATAGTCGACGATGGCGTCCGAATCCTCGCGGTAGTAGGCGCGCAGATTGGTCTCCAGGCCCGCGACCTTGGTCTCGTAGCCCACCTCGAACGAATCGGTCTTGGTCGGCATCAGCTGCGGATTGCCGGCCGAGACGTTGAATTCGTCGCGGTAGACCTGGTAGGGATTGAGGTCGTTGGCGCCCGGGCGGCGGATGCGGCGCGCGTAGGCGAAGCGCATGTTGGCCGTGTCGTTGACCTTGTAGGTCGCGAACAGGCTGGGAATGAAGTTGACGTAGCTGTTCTTGTCCTCGGTGCCGCTGGTGATCTGGCGGATGTCCATGTCGGTGTACTCGGTGCGCAGGCCCGCCAGCGCGCCCCAGTTCTCGCTCAGGCGCATCTGGTAGGAGCCGTACAACGCCAGCACCGTCTCGTCGACCTCGAAGCGGTTGGTGCGTGCCGCGTTGACGATGGCGACGGAGGTCAGCGGATCGATATCGGTGTACAAGGTGTCGAAGGTGCTCTTGGTGCTGGCCGCCTTATAGCCGGCTTTGGCCGAGCCGCCCCACAGCGGGCGCTCGTAGTCGCCGGTGAAGTCGACCACTTTGATGGCGGTGTCGCTGTGCTGGAAGGCGCGCGTGTCGATGAAGCCCGGGGTGGCGTAATCGTTGGCGTAGTTGCTGTCGTTGTCGTTGTCCGACGAGGACACGCGCAGGTCGATCTTCAGCGATTCGCCCGGCAGCTCGCCTTTGTGGTCGTAGCGTCCGCCCCAGCTGTAGTTGCGGCTGTCGCCTTCGCGCGTGGTCGAGCGCACGTAGTCGCTGGCCGGACTGAAGGAGGTGGCGCCGTTGATGTAGCGGTCGGTGCCGCGCTGGTCGTTGGTGCGGCCGTTGTAGGTGGCGCTGGCGGTCAGCGTGTCGGTCTGGTTGAGGTTGTAGCTCACGGTGCCGTTGGCGCCGACCATGTCGTTGAGGCCCTTGCCGACCGACGACTGGCTGCTGTGGACGAACTCGCCGGTGGACGGGTCGAGGCGGTCGCGGCTGACCTCCGCAGTGGAATTGCGGCCGTCGTGGCGCACGTTGAGGCCGCCCTGGAAGCCCCAGGCGCCCTCGTTGTAGCTGCCGTTGACGGCGCTGTTGTAGCGGCCGTCCTTGCCGGCGTTGGCGTTGACGGTGCCGAAGCCGCCCGGCTTGCGGTTGCGGCGCATCACCAGATTGAGGATGGGGCCGCCGCCGCCCTCGTTGCCGAACTGCGCGCCGGGATTGTTGATGACCTCGACCGACTCGATATCGTCGGCGCCCATGGCCTGCAGCGCGGCGCCCCGGTTCTCGCCTTGCAGCATGGCCGACGGTTTGCCGTCGACCAGGATCTGCACATTGCTGCTGCCGCGCAGGGTGACTGTGCCGTCCGGATCGACGGCGACCGACGGCACGTTGTTGAGCGCGTCGGCGGCGGTGCCGTTGGTGCTGGAGACGTCGGATTTGACGTCGTAGACCTGGCGGTCGATGCGGTTGGTCGGGCGCTCTCCGGCGACGGTGACGGACGGTACGACGGCCGCGTCCTTCGCCGGCGTCGGCGTGGCCGTGGTCGTGGTCGTGTTCGGCTTTGCGGCGGGTTTTTCAACAGTGTTTTGGGCCAGGGCGCCGAGCGGGGCGGCCAACAGCACGCCGAGCGAGCCGCCGGTGATGCACTGGGACAGGAGTTTCTTTTGCTTCTTTTGCATGAGGCTGGCGGGACCGCCGGGCGGCGCCGTCTTATTTGATGTCGGAAGCCTGCTATTTTACAGAAGGCCCATGCCAATTATTGCCATTTACAAATCTTTACCAACGTGAAGCTTGCAGAAACAGGCAAACCGTTGTTTCCCGGAGTCCCCGCCAAATCCCCCCGGGGGGGGGGGGGGGGCCAAGGGGCGTTTTTTTTATGTGTATAACAGATAAAATATATGGTTTTTTTGTGTGTGTGGGGTGGGTGGGGAGGCACCCCCCCGGGGGTGGGGGGGGGGGG
>CAUPJZ010000053.1:0-31899 GCA_963511605.1 uncultured Duganella sp.
CGCGCCGGTGCCCGTTCCTCGACGGCGTAGCGTTTGAACACCGCCATCAATTGGCCCAGCTGCTCGGCCTGGGCGCTCATTTCCTCCGACGTCGCCGCCAGTTCCTCCGAGCTGGCCGCGTTGACCTGGGTGGTCTGGCTAAGCTGATTGACCGCGCTGTTAATCTGGCGCACGCCGGAACTCTGCTCTTCCGACGCCGCCGATATCTCCTGCACCAGGTCCGACGTCCTGCGGATATTGGGCACCAGCGCATCGAACATCACGCCGGCCTGCTCGGCCAGATCGACGCTGTCGGCCGCCACCTTGCTGATCTCCTGCGCCGCCACCTGGCTGCGCTCGGCCAACTTGCGCACCTCTGCCGCCACCACCGCGAAGCCCTTGCCGTGTTCGTGCGCGCGCGCCGCCTCGATGGCCGCGTTCAGCGCCAGCAGATTGGTTTGATAGGCGATATCGTCGATGATGCTGATCTTGCTGGCGATTTGACGCATCGCCGCCGCCGTCGCCTTCACCACCTCGCCGCCGCGCGTCGCGTCCACGGCGGCCTGGGTGGCGATGCCGTCGGTGACCTTGGCGTTCTCCGTGTTCTGTGCGATCGACGCCGTCATCTGCTCGATCGATGCGCTGGTTTCCTCGACGCCGGCGGCCTGCTCGCTGGCCGCCTGCGACAGCGACTGCGCCGTCGAACTAACTTCCTGCGAGGCCCCGGCCAGGCCGGCGACCACCATCTGCACTTCGCGCACGATGCCCGACAGGCTGCGCGCCAGCCATACCGCCAGCACGCATCCCAGAATGGCGATGACGATATCGACCGACAGGATCAGGCGCTTGGCCGAATCGGTCACCTCGGTCATCGCCGCCGATTCGCGATCGGTCACACTGTCGTTCAACTTGAGCAGCTTGCGGAAGGCGCCGGCGATGGCGGCGTCGGCGCCCTTGATGGACTTGTCCATCTCCGTCGCCGTCATGCCTTTCGCCTGCATCGCCTCCAGCTCGGCCATGCTGTCGCCATAGGCCTTGACGCCGGCCGCCACTTCGCCCAGCAGCACCTGCTCTTCCTCGCTGAGGGGCCCCACCGCCTTGTAGTTGGCCATTTCCTTGTCGATATTGGCCAGCGCGGCGCGGAACTGGGTGTTTTGCTCGCCGCCACGCAGAATGTAGTTCTTGAATTGCTGGACCGCGTGGCCCTGCGCGATGACGCCTTCCAGCACGGCGTTCTTGCGCGCCAGGGTGACGCTCTCGAAACGCGCCCATTGGTCGTGCAGCGCCGTCAGCTTGGCGAAGGCGATCACCCCCAGTACCACCACCAGCAACACGATGGCGCCGAATCCGGCGTGCAGCCGGGTCTCCATTTTCATTTGTTTAAACATGTTGGTTCTCCAGGGTGGTGCGTTGGTGCGGTCGCGATGCGCGGCTACACGTGATCCAGGGCGGCGGGAGCGATGGCGGCCAGGTCGCCGACCGCGGCCACCCGCCGCACGTCCAGCAGCAGGACGAAGCGGCCATTGACCTTGCCTATCCCCTGCAGCATCTCGGCGCGCACCTGCGCGCCCAGGCTGGGCGCCGGCTCGACCTCGGACGGCGGAATATCGAGCACCGCGTTGACCGCGTCGACCAGGATGCCGATGACGAAGGCGCCGCCAGTGCTTCCATCGCCATCGACTTCGACGACGATGATGCAGGTGCGTTTGCTGACCGGAACCGGCTCGCGCTCGAGCCGGCACGCCAGGTCGAGCACCGGCACCGCCGTGCCGCGCAGGTTGATCACGCCGCTGATACAGGGCGGCATTTGCGGAACGGGCGTCACGCCCGCGTACTCCAGTATTTCGCGCACGGCCAGGATACCCATCGCGAACATGTCCTGGCCCAGCATAAAGCTGAGAAATTGCGGCTCGGCGCCTTGTACGTTGCTCATCATCCGCCCCGTCTAGAATTTAACGAAATGCGATTCGTCCGGATCGGCCATGTCCATCATCTGCTTGCTGCTGCCGTGGCCGGGCCGGCCGCGCCCGTTGGCCTGCTTGGCCGGCCGGGCCGGCGCACGGGTCGTGCGCATCGGCCGCGAGGCGCCCGACAATTTAAAGAAGGACATGGTCTGCTGCAGTTGCTCGGCCTGGCCGCTCATCTCCTCGGCGGTGGCGGCCAGCTGCTCTGAGGCGGACGCGTTCTGCTGCGTGGTCTGGCTCAACTGCGTGATGGCGGAATTGATCTGGCCCACGCCGGCCGACTGCTCCTCCGACGCCGCCGTGATCTCCTGCACCAGGTTCGAGGTGCGGCGGATGTTGGGCACCATTTCATCGAGCAGCTGGCCGGCCTTCTCCGCCAGCTGCACGCTGCTGCTGGCCACCTGTTCGATTTCCTGCGCGGCGATCTGGCTGCGCTCGGCCAGCTTGCGCACCTCGGCCGCCACCACCGCGAAGCCCTTGCCATGCTCGCCGGCGCGCGCCGCCTCGATCGCCGCGTTCAGCGCCAGCAGATTGGTCTGGTAGGCGATATCGTCGATGATGCTGATCTTCTTGGCGATCTGCTGCATCGCCGCGACCGTCGACTTGACCGCGTCGCCACCCTCCACCGCCTCCACCGCCGCCTTGCTGGCGATACCGTCGGTGACCTTGGCGTTTTCGGTGTTCTGCGAAATCGACGCCGTCATCTGCTCGACCGAGGCGCTGGTCTCCTCGGTGCCGGCGGCCTGCTCGCTGGCCGCCTGCGACAGCGACTGCGCCGTCGCGCTGACTTCCTCGGAGGCGCTGGCCAGCGACTCGGCGCCGTTGTTCACGTCCTGCACCACCTGCGAGAGCTTGTCGATCATGCCCTTCATCGCCGCCAGCAGGCTGGTGGTGTCGCCGGCCTTGACATGCACGTCGGCGCCAAGGTCGCCGTCGGCCACCCTGCGCACGATCTCCGCCGCATAGGAGGGATCGCCGCCGAGCTGGCGCATGATGCCGGTCAGGATGAGAAAGCCGATCGCCACCAGCAGCGCCAGCGCAACGCCGGTGCTGACGTACATGCTGCTCATCGCGCCGGCGGAGGCGGCGTCGGCGTGCTTGACGTCGTTCTCGCCGTATTGCACGTTCAACGCCACCAGCTTGGACAAGCTCTCCTCGGCGGCGGTGAAGGCCGGCCGGTTTTCCTGCAGCGTTTTATGCAGGAGCGCGAACAATTCCCTGCGCCTGCCCGGCTCCGCGCGCGCTATCTGCCCCGCGATGTCGGTGATGGTCGCGTCGCGCGTCTTCCACGTATCCCACTGCTTGATGAAGGTCTTCCACACATCCGCCTCCTCGCGCTCCTGCGGCAAAGCTTCGTACGCCTTCCAGGCCGCGTCGATTGCGCTCCAAATTTCCTGTTTGCGTTTGAGTTCGCCGGTGATATCGTTCACGTCATCGGGGAACATGCCCATCGCGTCGATGTAGCGGCTCGAGGAGCGCAGCGCGGTCTGGGCCTCGTTGATGACCATCAGGGCGCGTACCGAGGGCATGCGGTTCTTGCCCAGTGTATCGAGCATCTCGCTTTGCGACTTCAAGCCGGAAAAGGCGATGAGGACCACAACCACAAGCGCCAGGATGGCCACCGCCAGCAATGCCAGGATCTTGGTCCTGACCGTCAAGGTTGATAGCATGATGATTCCCTTCGTTGGTTTAACAAACGCGAGTCCTTTAGGACAGCTGCTGCAGGATTTCGCGATAGATCGCATTGAGTGCCACTGTTTTTTCGACGCCACCGCGTTTGACGGCTTCCTTCGGCATGCCGTACACCACGCAGCTCGCCTCGTCCTGCGCCACCGTGCGCGCGCCGGCCTTGAGCATCTCCAGCATGCCGGCGGCGCCGTCGTCGCCCATGCCGGTCATGATCACCCCCAGCGCGTTGGCGCCGGCCGCCCGCGCGGCGGAGCGGAACAGCACGTCGACCGACGGCCGGTGGCGGTTGACCAGCGGCCCGTCGACCACTTCGACAAAGTACTGGGCGCCGGTGCGGCGCAACAGCATATGCTTGCCGCCAGGCGCGATCAGCACCTGGCCCTGGAGCACGCGGTCGTTGTTGGCCGCCTCCTTGACGCGCACCTCGCACACGCTGTCGAGGCGCGCGGCGAAGGCGGCGGTGAATTTCTCCGGCATGTGCTGCACCACCACGATGCCCGGGCACACGCGCGGCAGCGATGTCAGCACCTCTTCAAGCGCCTGCGTGCCGCCGGTGGAGGTGCCGATCGCCACCACGCGCTCGGTGGTGGCGGTCATCGGCCTGGCGTCGGCCGGCGGCAGCACGGCGTCCGCATTGAGCTTGGCGGCGACCGGCGGCGCGGGCGACCGGCCCACCAGCTTGCCCACGCGCGCGCCGGACGCCGCCCGCACCGCCGACACCAGTTCGTCGGCGCTGTCGTGCAAAAACTGCTTGAGGTCCAGGCGCGGCTTGGTGATGATGGCGACCGCGCCGGCGCCCAGCGCCTCCACCGACGTCTGCGCGCCCTTCTCCGTCAACGTCGAACAGATCACCACCGGCGTCGGACGCTCGGCCATGATCTTGCGCAGGAAGGTGATGCCGTCCATCTTGGGCATCTCCACATCGAGCACGATCACGTCCGGCCACTGCACCTTCATGCGTTCCATCGCCAGCAGCGGATTGGCCACGGCGTAGGTGACGGTGATGCCCGGCGAGGCGTTGAGCAGGCCGCTGAGGACCTGCCGCACCACGGCCGAATCGTCGACGATCATGACGTTGATTGTACTCATGCGTTTTCCCTGGTGCGGGCAGCTTTCGGTTCCGGCGGAACCTGGCGGCTGAGTACATCGCCGCTGCGGATGGTGAAGATCAATTGACGGTGTCCATCGCCGAACAGGCTTTCGGACACGACGTGTATGCCGTTCTTGTGCAGCATCTGGCGCGCGAAGTCGCCATTCTGCTGGCCGATATCGCGCGCCTTGGGATTGCGGGGAAACATGGCGCCGCCGCCGAAGATCTTGGCCTGGCACTGGCCGGGCGCCACGTCGTGGCGCGCCAAGCCGTCGAGCAGCAGGTGCATGGCGTCGTCGCCGTACATGCCCGGCTTGTCGTGGGCCTTGCGATGGCCGGTGCCCGGCAAGAGAAAGTGCGACATGGCGCCGATGCGGCGCGACGGATGCCACAGCGTGACCGAGACGCAGGACCCCAGCAGCGTGCGCACGCGATAACGCTCGTCGCCGACGAAATAATCGCCGGGCATGAGGAAAATATCGATGAGTTTCGAGTCGGGCATGGCGGCCGCTATGCTTTCCTGTAGACCGACGGCGCCACGGCGGACAAGGTGTCGTTGATGTCGTTGAGGGTTTCCGAATGGCCGATCAGGAAATAGCCGCCGGGGCGTAGCTGCGCCAGCAGCCGGGCCACCACCTGGCGCTTGGTCTCCAGGTTAAAGTAGATCATCACGTTGCGCAGGAAGATCACGTCGAAGCAGCCGATCTTGGGCAGCGGCGCGTTCAGGTTCACCTGCTGGAACTGTACCCGCTGGCGCAACGCGCGCTCGATCAGCATGGTGCCGGTCTCGCTGCCCTGGCCCTTGAGGCAAAAGCGCTTCAGGTAATCCTGCGGCATCTGGCTGGCGCGCTCCATCGGATAGTGGCCGCTGCGGGCGCGCTGCAGCACCCGCGTGCTGATGTCGGTACCCAGCACTTCCCAGGCGGCGTCGCCCAGCACGTCGGCCAGCACCATCGCGATGCTGTAGACCTCCTCGCCGCTGGAGCTGGCGGCGCTCCACACGCGCATCGTCTGCCGCTTCTCGCGCGCATCGAGCGCCAGCTCGCGCAGCAGCTGGAAGTGCTTGGGTTCGCGGAAAAAATAGGTTTCGTTGGTGGTCAGCAGATCGACCGCCATCTGCAGCTCGGCGGGATCCGAGCGGCTTTCGAGCAGGCGCAGATAATCGCTGTAGCTATCGAGCTGGTAATGCGCCAGGCGCTTGGCGAGACGGCCGCTGACCAGCGCCTGCTTGCCGTTGGACATAGTGATACCGGCGGCGTCGTAGATGAAGCGCTGGAACTGCATGAACTCACGATCGGAAATAGCTACCAAAGGCATGATGCGTCACATTCAGAAAACTGGAAAATCACGAAAGCAGCGCAGGCGCGGCCGCGTCGTTGGCGCCGGAGCGCGCCATCTCTACCACCTCCTCGGTCGACAGCACGCGGTCGATCGCCAGCAGGATGACGAACTTGCCATTGAACTTGCCGATGCCGGCGATGAAGTCGGGGCGGATGCGGGTGCCGAACGATGGCGCCGGCTCGATGTCGCCGGCGGCGATCTCAACCACCGCGTTGACGGCGTCGACCAGCATGCCCAACACCTGCTTGCCGTCGCCGCCGGTCCCCTCGACTTCGACGATGACGATGCAACTGCGCTTGGTGATGGCGCTCGGGTTGCGGCCAAAGCGCGCCGACAGGTCCATCACCGGCACCACAGCGCCGCGCAGGTTGATCACGCCGCGCACGCAGGCCGGCATCATCGGCACCGTGGCCAGGCTGCCGTATTCGATGATTTCCTTGATGTGCAGGATGCCGACGGCGAACTGCTCCTCGCCCAGCATGAAGGTCAGGAACTGGCTCGGTAGCGCCGCCCCGCTTTGCAGCGCGACGATGGCGCTGCTGCCGTAGGTGACGATGTTGTTCGCCGAAAGCGGATTGGCCGGCTGGTTAACCATATGCGTAGTCTCCTTGATTCACTAGGCGGCCAGGGCCACCGTGCCTTTGCCGCCGACGGCCTGCATCAGCGCGGCCACGTCCAGGATCAGCGCCACCTCGCCGCTGCCCAGGATGGTCGAGCCGCTGATGCATTTGACCTCGCTGAACATGGGGCTGAGCGGCTTGATGACGGTCTGGAATTCGCCCAGCAAGGTGTCGACCACCAGGCCGGCGCGGGTGGTGCCCAGCTTGAGCACCACGATGCTCTCGCGCCGCGTGGCCGCGCCGTCGATGCGGAACAGCGATCGCAAACGGATGAACGGCAGCACCTGCCCGCGCAGGTTGCAGTAGTCCTGTCCCGGCTCGGTGGCGAACTCGATGCACTCCTCGATCATGTCGAGCGGGATGACGAACACCGAACCGCCCACCTGCACCAGGAAGCCGTCGATGATGGCCAGTGTCAGCGGCAGGCGCACGGTGACGGTGGTGCCGGCGCCCTCCCTGCTGCTGACGTCCACGCTGCCGCGCAGCGCGGTGATATTGCGTTTGACGACATCCATGCCGACGCCGCGCCCGGACAGGTTGGTGACCTTCTCCGCCGTCGAGAACCCGGCCTCGAAGATCAGGTTATAGATTTCGCTGTCGCTCAATTTGCGCTCCGGATCGACCAGCCCGCGCTCGACCGCCTTGGCCAGGATTTTCTCCTTGCGCAGGCCGCCGCCGTCGTCGCTCACCTCGATGACGATGCTGCCCGATTCGTGGAAGGCGTTCAATTTGATCATGCCCTTGGCCGGCTTGCCGCTGGCGATGCGCACGTCGGCCGGCTCGATGCCGTGGTCCATGGCGTTGCGCACCAGGTGCATCAGCGGATCGCCGATTTTCTCCACCACGGTCTTGTCCAGCTCCGAATCCTCGCCGTCGACCATCAGGCCGATGTCCTTGCCCAACTCGCGCGCGACGTCGTGCACCACGCGCTGGAAGCGGTTGAAGGTGGCGCCGATCTTGACCATGCGCAGCTCCAGCGCGGCGTCGCGCACCTCCTCCACGAGGCCCGACAAGGTCGACGTGCATTCCTGCAGGTCGGTGTTGTGGATCTGCTGGCCGATCATGCTGGCGCGGGCGCCGGCGATGATCAGCTCCCCCACCAGGTCGATCAGCCGATCGAGCTTGTCGGAATCGACGCGGATCGAGCGGCTCTCCTGCGCCTTCTGCTCGACCACCTGCTTCTGCTTGGCCAGCGCCGCCTCCACCACCACTGGCGGCACGTTGCCGGCGGCGACCAGGATGCTGCCCAGGCGCGGCGGCGGCTCTTCCTCGCCGCCCTTCGCTTCCTTGCTGGACTGCTGTTGCAGCGCGCCAGCCAGTTCGGACGCGGTCACGCTGCCGCACATGACCAGGATTTCGCCAAGGCGCGTTGGCAGTTCCGGCAGCGCGCGGATCAAATCGACGTACTGCGACACCTTGCTGTGCGGCGGGATGATGCGGATCTCGCAGTCGTCCTGCACGAACTCGAACACGCCGACGATGGCCTCGCGGTCGGCGTTGCTGTCGAAGGCGATCTCGAAGCCCAGGTAGCACAGCTCCGCGTCCATCTCCTCGGCCGCCGGCATGGCGTCGGGCACGGTGGCGATGCCGACGATCTTGCCCAGTTTGGCCAGGTAGCGCAGGAACGCGATCGGGTCCATGCCGTTCTGCAGAACACCGCGGCCGAAGCGCAGCGAGATGTGCCAGTAGTCGCTGTCGCCGGCCACCTTGTCGATGCGCTCGACGCCGGGTTCCGACTGCACGGTCAGCGACTGCGACGATGCGGGGGCTTGGGAGCCTTGGGCCTGAGCGGCCTCGCCATGGCCGCCCGACATGTGCCGGCGCAGCTGGTGCAGCAGCATCTCGCCCTCGGGCGCGGTGTCGGGATCGGCCTCCAGCCGGCCGGCGGCCAGCGCCTCGGTCATGCCGGACAAATAGTCGCAGCACGACAGCAGCAGCACGATCATTTCATCGTTGATCACCACGCGGCCGTCGCGCACCTCGTCGAGCAGGCTTTCCACCACATGGGTGAAGGCGACGATGTGATCGAGGCTGAACAAGCCCGCCGAGCCCTTGATGGTGTGGGCGGCGCGGAAGATGGCGTTGATCGCCTCGCCCTGGTCGCCGGCGACGTCGATGTTGAGCAGCGCGTTCTCCATGTCCTCCAGGAGTTCGCGGCTTTCGGTGATGAAGGTCTGTAGCGCTTCGTCCAGGTTCATGACTAACCTCTGATGAATTTAGCTGTGGATCAGCAGGGCGTCGCCGAAGAAGGCGCCCAGGTTGAGCATCTCGACAATCTCGACGACGGCGGGGCTGTGGTTCAGCAGGCGCAGTTCGCGCTTGTCGGCGGCCGCCGTGTTCTTGGCCAGCATCAGCACCTGCAAGCCGGCCGTATCGAGCTCGGTGACGCCGGACAGGTCCACTTCCAGCACCGGCGACTTGCGCAGCGCCTCGAGCAGCGTCACCTTCAGATCGACGGCGCGGTAGATCGTCAGCTCGCCATCGATGGCGATGCGGGTAACCCCGGCAACCCCGGCGGCGTCGTCGGAGCTCACGGCAGCACCAGCTTGGCCACGGCGCCGAGCAGCACTTCCGGCTTGAACGGCTTGACCACCCACGCCTTGGCGCCGGCGGCCTTGCCCTCCTCCTTCTTGCCCTCCTGCGATTCGGTGGTGAGCATGATCACCGGCGTGAAGCGGTAGTTCGGCAGCTGCTTGAACTCCTTGACGAAGGTGATGCCGTCCATGTTGGGCATGTTCACGTCGCACACCACCAGATGGATTTTCTGGCCGGTGCATTTGGAGAGTGCGTCGACACCGTCGCGGCCTTCGATGACATCGTAGCCCGCGCCCTTGAGCGCGATGCCCACCACCTGGCGCAAAGACGCGGAATCGTCGACCACCATAATCGTTTTTGCCATGGTTTATCTACCCTATCTACCTTGTGGTTCAGAAAAAAGTGATCTCGTCGGCGGCGGCGGCAACCGGCGCGGCGTGCTTCGAGCCGCCATGCACCGCATGCTCCTCGGCCATCGCGTAAGTCTTCTGCAGCTCGTGCAGCAATGGCGCAGGGTCGAGCGGCTCGAGCACGTGGTCGGCCTCGTAGCGGCCGCGGTTCTCGCGCAGCAGCGACGGCAGCAGCTCCATGTTCTCGCGCACGTGCGCCATCACCTGGCTGACGCGGTCCTGGAACTGCAACTGCACCAGCGCCTGCCCAACCTCGCCCTGGATGCCGATGCTCTCCTGCTTGAGCAGGTCGGACGACTGCACCAGCGCGTCGGTCATGGTGCGGAAGTCGGCCAGCACGGTATCGATCATGCCCTCGGCCGACGACATCGAACGGTTCTCCTGCTCGCTCGACTGCTCGGCCGCCTGGCTGGCGGCGAGGATGGCGCTGCTGATCAAGCCGACCCGGTTGGAGATGTTGCGGCCCGTCTCGGCCGAGCGGCTCGACAGGTTGCGCACCTCCTGCGCCACCACCGCGAAGCCGCGTCCCGCCGGCCCCGCGCGCGCCGCCTCGATCGCGGCGTTGAGCGCCAGCAGGTTGGTTTGCGCGGCGATGCTTGCCACGCCTTCGGCCATGTCGCGCAGCTCGCGGGTGAAGCGTTCCAGGTCCTTGATCTGCGCGAGCATGGCCTGCTTGGACGTCATCGCCGATTTCATCGACGTCACCACGGAGCCAAGCTGGGACTCGCTGCGCGCGAACACCTCGGTCATCGACGGCGCGCCCTTGCCGCCGTCCATGCTGGAGACGTGCAGCGCGTTATCGAGCTTGTCGACGATGCTGGAAAATCTTCCGGCCAGGTCGGCGACGGCTTCCTCCATTTGCGTGCGGGAGTTCTCGATATGGCGGCACCAGATCGGCAACACGGCGTCGCCGAAGCGTTCGCGCCCGTCGAGGTAATCGTCGACCATCGACGATCCGGCGCCGGCGCCGCCGTCCGCCCGGCCGAAGGCGCACCACGCGGCGGCGGCCAGCAGCAGCGCGGCCCATAGCACCGTGTACCAGCCCCACGCGCCCCACCCGGCGGCCATCGTTCCCACCGCGCCGGCGCCGGCGAGCGCAAACGGCATCACGACGCTTCTGTCCAATACAAATGAGTTTGTCTTCACTAACCGCCACCCCGCTGAGGTCTCAAAAACGTCGCCGATGGGAACGTCTGAGGTCCAACTCTATCGCACTTGAACCGCGTTTGTTCTCATAAAGTTTAAATCCGATAGGCCGATTGCAACTTCTTGTTGCACCCACGCAACCACGAACGGCGCCTTATAGAGACTAGCAAAACGGTACTTTCACGCATGCCGCGGCGGGCCGTCGAAGCTCGACAATCAGCGACTTTGGATGTAAATTGACAAGGTTGCATAGCTGCCATGACAGCGTCGCACCCCCCCACTTAAATTGAAGGAACAATATGAAACAATATGGCGCGGAGTTTTTTGGAACATTTTGGCTGGTGCTTGGCGGTTGCGGCAGCGCCGTGCTGGCGGCGGCCTTTCCCGGCGTCGGCATCGGCCTGCTCGGCGTGTCGCTGGCGTTCGGCCTGACGGTGCTGACGATGGCTTACGCCATCGGCCACATCTCCGGCTGCCACCTCAATCCGGCGGTGTCGATCGGCCTGTGGGCCGGCGGCCGCTTCCCGGCCAATAAGCTGCTGCCGTATATCGTGGCGCAGGTGCTGGGCGCGATCGTCGCCGGCGGCGTGCTGTATGTGATCGCCACCGGCAAGGCCGGCTTCGACGTGGCGGGCGGCTTCGCCTCCAACGGCTACGGCGAGCACTCGCCGGGCGGCTACTCGCTGACGGCGGCGCTGGTGACCGAGGTGGTGATGACGATGATGTTCCTGCTGATCATACTGGGCGCCACCGACGAGCGCGCGCCGAAGGGCTTCGCGCCGCTGCCGATCGGCTTCGCGCTGACGTTGATCCACTTGATCAGCATCCCGGTCACCAACACCTCGGTCAACCCCGCGCGCAGCACCGGCGTGGCGCTGTACGTCGGCGACTGGGCCACCACGCAGCTGTGGGCGTTCTGGGTCGCGCCTATCGTCGGCGCGCTGCTGGGCGCCGCCATCTACCGTTTCATCGGCAAGCCGGAAACGAAGTAAGAGCCCGGACCAGTTACCGCATCGACCGGGTCGCGCCGACCGGGGCGCGACCCTCCGGCCCCGGAGCATCAGTTAGTCGAGGCGAAAAAAAAGCGTCCCGAAGGACGCCTTTTCCGGACCGGTGTGACGGTCTTATTTCTTCATGCCGGTGATCTTGTTCTGCGCGTCGACGAACACGATCTTCGGCTTGTAGTCGGCGATCTGCTCTTCGGTCATCGGCGCGTAGGTGCAGATGATCAGCAGGTCGCCCAGGTGCGCCTTGCGGGCCGCCGCGCCGTTCAGCGAGATCTCGCCGGTGCCGCGCAGGCCCGGAATCGCGTAGGTCGCGAAACGCTCGCCATTGTTCACGTTATACAGATCGATATGCTCGTTCGGCAGAATATCGGCCGCCTCCAGCAGATCCATGTCGATACCGCAGGAACCCTCGTAGTTCAGATCCGCCTGCGTGACCGTAACCCGGTGCAGCTTGGCACGCAGCATAACTCGTTGCATAGACATCTTCTTCATCCCTCGATTAGTAATCATTCAAGCTTGCCAAAGTACCTTTGCGGGACTCGATGCAATGCGAGGGCGATATCATATCACTAGCCGGACTCATGCGGCTACTTGTGCCATTTACTTCGGCGAGGGCGTGAAGTTCAGGTCCCGGAAGTCGTAGCTGAAGTCCGTCTCGGTCGAAATGGGCTCCATCTTCATGCGCTCGATGCTGCCGTTCGGGTTCAGCGCGAACGTGACATAGGCGTCGGCGTTGAAGCTGCGCTCCTTCCAGCGGACGATGAAGGTATCGTGCTGGAAGTGCTCCAGCTCCCCCGTCAGGTCCGGCGTGCGGGCGAAGCGCATCACGCGCTTGCCGCCTTCGGCGGCGATGGTGACCTTGCCGTACCACGGGTCCTCATACGCGCCGTCGTACGACGCCAGCGGCAGCGACGGCGACGACCTGGCCGCGCGCGCCGTGTGCTCCTTGCCCAGCCGCTCCAGCTCCTCCTTGTGGGCCGCCGCCTCCTGCTCGGCGTACAGCTTGATCCAGTCGCTGGCCGGCACCTTCAGGTACTGGTCGAGGATGCGCCAGTAAAGCGCCGCCATCGCCGGGCCGTTTTCGGCGTTGGTCAGGATCGCGATGCCCAGTTTTTCCTCGGGCACCATCAGCACCGTCGAATAAAAGCCCACCAGCGCGCCGCCGTGCATGGCGATCTTGCGGCCCTTGTAGTCACGCAGGTTGAAGCCCAGGCCATAGGCGGCGAAATTCGGCTTGGTCGCCGCCAGCGCCGGTTTCGGTTCCCGGATGCGCATCGGCGTTTGCTGGGTCCACATCTCGGCCAGCTGCTTGGCGCTGATCAGCTGCTTGCCGTCCGGCGTCTTGCCGTCGTTGAGCAGTAAATTCATCCAGCGCGCCACGTCCCCGGCGCTGGTGTTGAGGCCCACCGCGCCCACCGCGTTCGGCACCGGGATCGGCCTGACCACGACCGGCTTGTCATTGACCTTGCTGTGCGGCGACGCGTGGTCGGCGCTGGCCAGCATCGCGGCCAGGCTGGTGGTGCTGCCGTCCATGCCCAGCGGCGCCAGGATGCGGTCGCGGATGGCGTCGCCCCATGGCTTGCCGTCCTTCTCGGCGATGATCTTGCCGGCGACGATGTAGAGCAGGTTGTCGTAGGCGTAGCTGTTGCGGAAGCTGGTGGCCGGCTTGATGTAGCGCAGCCGCGAGATGATCTCGTCGGTGCTGAAACTGGTGGTCGGCCACCACAGCAGATCGCCGGCGCCCAGACCCAGGCCGCTGCGGTGCGTGAGCAGGTCGCGCACCGTCATCGCGCCGGTGACGTAGGCATCGTACATCTGGAAGCCCGGCAGGTGCTTGGTGACCGGATCGTCCCAGGCGATCTTGCCCTCGTCGACCAGCATCGCCAGCGCGGCGGCGGTGAAGGCCTTGGAGTTGGAAGCCACCTCGAACAGCGTTTTGGCATCGACCGGTTGGGGCTCGCCCAGCTTGCGCACGCCGTAGCCCTTGGCCGTGACGACCTTGCCGTCCTTGACGATGGCGATGGCCATGCCCGGGACGCCGAAGGTCTTGAGGGCGCGGTTGACATCGGCGTCGAGGTCGAACGCGGGGACCGTCGCCGTGGAGGCGGCGGCGCCGGCGTCCGGAGCGGCGAGCGCCGTGAAGGACGTCGTGGAAAGCGCCGCCACCAACGCGGCCGATACAAAAGTACGGGAGAACTTCATCATTTATTCAGTTTGAATTGTTTGTCGACCGAAGCCTGGGTCACGGGATGGTAATGGTCGCGCGCCTTGGCGTAGACGGCGCGGGCCCAGTCCTTGTCGGTCGGGTTCTTCAGCAGCGCGCTATACAGCGGCACCACGAACTTCTGCCGCCCCACGCTCATGAGGAATTTGTTGAGCGGATCGCGCACGTTGTAGCCCGCCTTGACGGAGCCCAGGTAGAAGCGGTACGCGATCTCGTTGTTGCCGCTCCTGGCCAGGCCGAAAGCCTGGTCCAGCTCCTGCATCTGCGCGGCGGTGGCCTTGCCTTCGATGGCGTTCAGGAAGTGCATCCACTCGAGCGCGATCCAGGCCTTGCCGCCCAAATCGGCGGTCGGCAGTTCTCCCTTGAGCCACGCGGCGCGCTGCGCGTCCAGCGCGGCCAGGCGCGGCGAGACCGCGCGCACGGCGGTGGCGGGGATGCCGGGGGCGTACAGCCACTCGTCGAGCTCCGCCTGCGGCATGTACTCGGGGTGCGCGTCGAGCAGGTTCTTTTTCAGATACTCGACGAATTCCTCGGTGGTGGCGGACTTGAACGCGTGCTGGTCGAACCAGCCGCGCAGGAAGGGATCGAACACCTCGCGTCCGGCGCGCTGCTCGATGGTGCGCAGGAACCACGCGCCCTTCGGATAAATCAGGCCGCCGTCGGCGTAGGTCGACGGGTCGGTGTCCGGGCCGCGCGTGGACAGGGCCTGCTTGGAGGCCGGCACGGTCAGCAGCGACACCAGCGCCTCCTCCTGCTCGACCTGCAGGTTCATCTCGGCGATCTCGGGGCCGTAGATTTTTTCCACGATGCGGGTGGTGACGTAGGTGGTGAAGCCCTCGTTGAGCCACATGTGCTTCCACGAGGCGTTGGTGACCAGGTTGCCGGACCACGAGTGCGCCAGTTCGTGCGCGATCAGGTCGACCAGGCTGCGGTCGCCCGCGATCATGGTCGGCGTGAGGAAGGTCAGGCGCGGATTTTCCATGCCGCCGTACGGGAACGACGGCGGCAGCACGATCATGTCGTAACGCTCCCACCGGTAAGGGCCGTACAGGCTCTCGGCGGCGCTGATCATCTTCTCGGTGTCGGCCAGCTCGCTGGCGGCGGCCTCGATGCGGGCCGGTTCGGCGTAGACCGCCGAGCGCGGACCGAGCTTGCGCACCTCGATCTCGCCGATGGCGATGGCCAGCAGGTAGGAAGGAATCGGCTGCGCCATCTTGAACTTCCAGCCGCCGTCGCCGGTGGCGGCGGGGTCGTTGTCGGCGCTCATCAACACGCGCAGGCCGGCCGGCGCGTCGATGCGGGCGCTGTAGGTGAAGCGCACGGCCGGCGTATCCTGCACCGGCGCCCACGAGCGGGCGTTGATGTCCTGCGACTGGCTGAACATGAACGGGCGCTTGCCCGACATGGTCTGCGCTGGCGACATCCACTGCAGCGCGGCGGCCGACGGCGCGGTGCGGTAGTAGACGCGCACCTTCTGCGGCTGGAACGGCAGCGCGATGCGCAGCGCCCGGCCCTTCTGCACATCGAGCTTGTCGAGCATGAAGGAGGCGGAGGTCCAGCGCCCGTTCGGATTGAGCACCTGCACCTTGGCGATACTGAGTTCGTTCGTGTCGAGCACCAGGGTGCGGGCCGACTTGTCGATCCAGTTCAACGTCAGCTCGGCGTAGCCGCCCAGCGTCTTGCGGCCGAAATCGGCCTTCAGGTCCAGATACAGGTCGCTGGTGCGGACCTGATCGTAGCGCGCGTAGCTCAAAGGGTCGGCGTGGGCGGCAAGCGACATCAGTGCGGTAAGCACCAACGCGGACAGTGTCTTCTTGATAGGCATGGTGATCTTTTCAATGTTGGTCTGAAGCGCGATGCAGAATATCACAGCCATGTAACAGGCATGTGTGCGGCCGACAACGGGAGCGGCCGACGGCTGTGTTAAAATACACGCCGTAATTGGGGAGTAGTCGGCTTGCGCCTCCCGGCGCAAGAACCTGTATCAACATAATCGGTCCGCAGACCGTGGTGCAGGTGGTTGAAAAACTTGACGAGACCATGATCGAGGTGCGGCCATGATGGGCCGGAGTCGCGCCTGGATCATTGGTTAATCGTTTCCGGCCCGCGTACCACTCACATCATCCCAATGGAAGCATTCCTCGTCTCCACCGGCATTGTCGCTCTCGCAGAAATCGGCGACAAAACCCAGCTGCTCGCCTTCGTCCTGGCGGCCAAATTCCGTCGTCCGCTGCCCATCATCGCCGCGATCTTCATCGCCACCATCGCCAACCACGCGTTCGCGGCGGCCATCGGCACCTGGATCACCGGCCTGCTGGGCCCCGACATTTTGCGCTGGGTGCTGGGCGCGTCGTTCCTGGCGATGGCCGTATGGACCCTGGTGCCCGACAAGCTCGATGACGAGGACACCCGGCTGGCGGGCTACGGCGTGTTCATGACCACCCTGATCGCCTTCTTCGTCGCCGAGATGGGCGACAAGACGCAGGTGGCCACGGTGGCGCTGGCGGCGCGCTACGACGCGCTGATCGCCGTCGTCTGCGGCACCACGCTCGGCATGATGCTCGCCAACGTCCCGGCGGTCTACCTTGGCGACCGGATCGCCAACCGCGTCTCGCTCAAGCTGGTGCACGGCATCGCCGCCGCCGTCTTCGCGGTGCTCGGCGTGGCGACCTTGCTCGGCGCCGGCGCCAGCCTCGGCGTATAACCCCCGGGGTCATATAACCCCCGGGGTTAGCGGGCTTGCGGGCTGTCCGCTGCCGCGCTGGCGGTGGCGCTCGTTTGCGTGACCCAGATCGGTGCCGACCACAGGATCTTGCCATCGTTCTGCGTTACCTTGGCGTAGTAGAAATGCTCGCCGACGGCCGGCGTGATGGTGGTGGTGGCGGTGGTCGAGAGCTGGGTCACCGTGCCGTTGCGGCCAGGGACGCCCTCGTACACGCGCACCGACGATACCGTCTTGCCGCCGGCGCTGGCGAAGTTGGCCACCAGCTTGAGCGTGCCGCTGTTGGTGATGCGCTCCCCCATCATGCGGCCATTGCCGGTCAGGATCAGCTGCGAGCCCTTGTCCATCGTCGCGTAGACGCGGCGCGCCTTGATGGCGGCGATCATGCTGGCCGAGGTCAGCGCCGTGCCGTTGGGGATCAGCACCCCGGTGCGGTTGGTGTACGAGGCGCCCCAGTTGGCGCAGTGGTTGTCCTGGTTGGTGGAGAAGGCGACGTGGAAGCCCGCTTCCAGCGCCTTGTTGCACGCGCCCTCGTAGGTGCTGCGGCTAGTCTCCGTCTCGCTGGTGTTGGTCGAGAAGGCCGACGTGTTGAGCACCTCGCACATCGCCATCGCCTGGTCGCCGTCGGCCGTGTAACCGAACGCGGTGCCGTTGACGATGAACTGGCCGGAGCTCGACGGATGGTTGAACTGCCCCACCCAGCCGCGCTGGCGCATCAACGTGTACAAGGCGCCGTAGTCGTTCTTGGTGGTCTGGGTGTCGGCCAGCAGTTGGCCGCTGCCGTTGATTTCCCAGCCCAGCAACTCGGTGGCGTTGAAGATGTTCAGGTGCCCGCCGTTGTTGATCACGCCCCATTCCAGGCCGTACATGCCGAGGAAGCCCGGGTTGGCGCTGTTGTAGTTGGCGGCCGCCGTCAGGCCCGATTGATAGAGCGCCTTCGCCACCGCCGGATCGGCCGTGGTCTTGGTGGCGTCGGAGCCGTCGTACATGTGATTGTGCTCGGACGCCATCAGGAAGTCGAGGCCTTTGCCCTTGGCGTAGGCGTAGGCGTCGGCCGGGCCGAACGCCGCGCTTTGCGGATTCTGCGCGCCGGTGCAGCCGGACAGCGCGCCGCCGCCGTCGCTATGGTTGGTCTGGCTGTGCAGATTGCCCAGGTAGATGGTGTACGGCAGCGAGGCCGTCGCCGCCACCGAGGTCGTGGTCGCGCCGTCGTCCGTGGACATGGCGTCGGTCGCGGCGACACCGGACTTGCCCTTGCCGTCCGCGCGCTGGCGCGAAATCGGCAGCGGCGCGAAAGCCGGCATGGTCTGCGCCACGCGCTTGCCGACGCCGATCTCCCAGCTTTGTTCGACCTCCTCGTCGCCGTCGCTGGCGCGCATCCGCACCTGGTAGACGCCATCCGACAGGATCACGCCCTGGCCACGGCCGTCCCAGGCCACGCGGACGTCGACCTGCTTGTCCGCCAGCGCGCGGCTGCCCTTCCACTGCTGCACCGTCACGCCGTCGGGACTCACCACCTCCAGCGTCCAGCTGACCGCCTTGGCCTGCTCCAGGAACGGGTAGTCGAACGACAGCGTGAACGTGCGCGCCTCGGGCAGCTCGGACGTGGCCTTGGCGTCGGCCAGGAACGGCGCGTGCAGCGTCGCCTCGAATTCCTGGTGGTCGGCCTTGGACGCCTGCGCCGCGCCGGCAAAGCCGGCGCACAGCATTAGCGTGAACATCAACTTCGACAGCGGCGCGAACTTGTTCATGTCATCTTCTTTCAGCGGTTGGGAATCCTAAAATTCTGCCAACTATGCATGACGGCAATATGACCAACAAATTCGATTTTTATTGTCTATTCAGACATTCGCGCACTAAATTGAGTAAACGATTACAGTCGTTCCTCCCTGGGAACGGCGGGCCGCGCCGGCAAACGCAGTTCCACCTGGTGCGTCATGCCCGTGTCGACCAGCGCGATCGCCTGTTCCTGTTGTGGCACTCCATCGACCGTCAGCACCGGCACCGCGTTGGCACCGGTGCCATCGTCGTGCAGCACGCGGATCACGTAAGACGATGTCTCGTAACGGTAGGTCAGCGTGAAGCTGTTCCAGCCGGCCGGCATGCGTGGCGCCAAGGTCAGTTGCCGCGCGCCGCGCGTCAGGCCGAGCAGGGACTCGATGATCAGGCGGTACATCCAGCCCGAGGAGCCGGTGTACCAGCTCCAGCCGCCGCGCCCCACGTGCGGCGCCACCGCGTAGACGTCGGCCGTGACCACGTACGGCTCGACCTTGTACTTGGCCGTGCCCTCCGCCGTCCCGCCGTGCATGACCGGATTGATCATGCGCGCCAGTTCCCAGGCCCGCTCGGTGTCGCCCAGGCGGGCGAACGCCATCGCGGTCCAGATCGCGGCGTGGGTGTACTGGCCGCCGTTCTCGCGCACGCCCGGCACGTAACCCCGGATGTAGCCCGGATTCGGCCCGGCCTTGTCGAACGGGGGATCGAGCAGCTGGATGATGCCCGAGTCGCGCCGCACCAGGCGCTGGTTGACCTGCTCCATGGCGCCGCGCACGCGCGCCGGATCGGCGGCGCCGGACAGCACGCCCCAGCTCTGCGAGATCGAATCGATCTGGCATTCCTCGTTGGTGTGCGAACCGAGCGGCGTGCCGTCGTCGAAATAGGCGCGGCGGTACCACTCGCCGTCCCAGGCGTTCAATTCGACGTTGGCGGCCAGCTTCCTGGCCTCCTCGCGGCATTCGGACGCGAACACCGTGTCGTCCTTCATGTCGGCGACGTCGGCGAAGCGCTGCAGCACCTCGCACAGGAAGAAGGCCAGCCACACGCTCTCGCCCTTGCCATGCTCGCCCACCTTGTCCATGCCGTCGTTCCAGTCGCAGGAGCCGATCAGCGGCAGGCCGTGTTCGCCGAAGCGCAGGCCGTGGCGGATCGCCTGCACGCAATGCTCGTACAGGGTGCCGCTCTGGCCCGAGCGGCTCGGCATGTCGTAGTAGGAATCCTCTTCCGGCTTGACGGCGCGCCCTTCCAGGTACGGCAGGTTTTCCTCCAGCACGCTCATGTCGCCGGTGCTGGCGACATAGCGCCAGGCGCCCAGCGGCAGCCACAGATAATCGTCCGAGCAGTGCGTGCGCACGCCGCGGTCCGACGGCGGATGCCACCAGTGCTGGACGTCGCCCTCGAGGAACTGGTGGGCGGCGCACAGCAGCAGCTGGTCGCGCAGCAGCTGCGGCTGCGTGTGGATGGTCGCCATCGCGTCCTGCAGCTGGTCGCGGAAGCCGAACGCGCCGCCGGACTGGTAGTAGCCGCTGCGCGCCCAGATGCGGCAAGCGATGGTCTGGTACATCAGCCAGCCGTTGGCGATGACGTCGAGCTCCGGTTCCGGCGTCTCGATGCGCACCGCGCCCAGGGTCTTTTCCCAATGGGCGTGGACGGCGGCCAGGGCCTCCTGCGCGGCGCCGGCGCTGCGGTGTTTTTGCACCATGCCGCTGGCGTCGGCGTTGCGGCGGCCGGCCACGCCGAGCACGAAGACGATCTCGCGCTCCTGGCCCGGCAGCAGGTCGAACGGCGCCTGGATGGCGGCGCAGGCGTCGAGCCCCGCGCCGACCTTGCCGGACAGGCGCGCGCGGCGCAGCGCGGCCGGCGCGGCCAGCGAGCCGTTACGGCCCAGGAATTCGCCACGGTCGCCCGTGATCGAGCGCAGGCTGGCGTCGCAATTGAAGAAGGCGACGCGGCCGGTGAACTCGGTGTTGTACGGATTGCGGGCGAACATCGCGCCGCTGACCGCATCAACCTCGGTGAGGATGTGCATGCCGGACTTGGAGCGCATATCGCCCAGCACCCATTCGACGTAGCCGGTGACGCTCAGCTTGCGCGCCACAAGCGTATCGTTGCGCACCTTGAGCACCGTATACTTGATCGGCGCGTCGGTCGAGACGAAGGTCGTCATCTCGGTGGCGATGCCGTTTTCGCTATGTTCGAAGACGCTGTAGCCGAAGCCGTGGCGCGTGACGTAATCGCCGGTGCCGCGCGCGGGCAGCGCGGCGGGGGACCAGAACTCGCCGGTCTGCTCGTCGCGCAGGTAGAACGCTTCGCCGCTGGCGTCGCTGACCGGGTCGTTGTGCCATGGCGTCAGGCGGTATTCATGCGCGTTCTCGTGCCAGGTGTAGGCCTGCCCGCTTTCCGAAATCACCGTGCCGAAGTGCGCATTGGCCATCACGTTGGACCACGGCGCCGGCGTGCGCTGGCCCTCGCTGGTGGTGATCACGTATTCGCGGCCGTCCGGCGTGAAACCGCCAATGCCGTTTTCCAGCATCAGCGGACGCACAGGACGGGCGGCGGCAACAGCGTCTCCATAGTCGCCGCGCCCGTCCGCCAGCAACGGCGGCATGCGCATCGACTGTGGGCCGGGACGCTTGATCTGCTCGGCCAGCGAACCGCGGCTGTCGCTGAGGATGGCGCGCGCCACCGACTGCAGCAGGATGCGGTCCTCGTTGGAGATCTGGTCGGCCAGGCGCACGAAGATGCCGCCCGGGCGGTCGACCGCCTGGGCGTCGATGCCGGAGGCGATCAATCCCATGATTTGCTCGTGCAGCAGCTGGCGGTATCCCGACTGGTCCTCGTACCAGATCACCAGATCGACCACCAGGCCCTTGAGGCGCCAGTAGGCGTGCGCCTGCACCATCTGGCGCACCAGATCGATGTTCGCGGGGTCCTTGATCTGCAGCAGCACGATCGGCAGGTCGCCGGAGATCGCGTACGCCCACAGGCCGGACTGGCCGCGATGGTTCTTGACCAGGGTGCCGACGTCGGCGCGCAGCGCGGCGTTCGGATAGATGACCGAGTTGGCCAGGCGGCCGTAAAGCTGCCCGTCCGCCTCGCTGGCGTTGAGCTGGCGCAGCACGACCTGGCTGTGGGTCCACGCCAGTTCGAACACGCGGTCGGCCAGATGCCTGTCCTGGTATTTGTCGATCAGGTGCAGCGCGGCGTCGCGCTGCTCCGTCATGCCGGTGACGATATCGACGGTGGCCATCTGGTCCGGCTTGAGCGTGATGGTGTAACGGATCGCCACGACGGGATCGAGCACCGAGCCTTCGGCGCCGCCCAGCGGGCCGCTTTCCAGCAGCGCGCGCGGCGCGGCGGCGGTGTTGCCGCGACCGAGGAAGCGCGAACGGTCGGTTTCGAACGACACCGCGACCACCGGCGCGTCGTGCACCGTCATCGAATGCAGCATGTATGGCATGGCCTCGTTGCCGCCGCGCGGGCGGCGCGTGCACAGGATCGCCTGCTGGTCGCGCAGGATCTCGGTTTGCACGAACAGCTTGCTGAAGGCGGGGTGGGCGGCGTCGGCGGCGGCCGGCGCCATCACCACCTCGGCGTAGCTGGTCACCTCGATGGTGCGCACGCTGTCGCTCTTGTTGGTGATGCGGGTGCGGCGCAATTCGATGTCGTCTTCCGGCGAGACCACGATTTCCGTGTACAGGTCCAGGCCACGGTCGGAGCGGCGGAATTCGGCGCGTCCTTCGGAGAAGATCACCTCGTATTTGCGCGGATCGACCAGGGTCGGTTGATAGGTGGTGGACCAGAACTGGCCGTCCTCCAGGTCGCGCACGTAGCAGAAGTTGCCCCAGTTGTCGCGGGTGCTGTCCTCGCGCCAGCGCGTCACGGCCAGGTCGCGCCAGCGGCTGTAGCTGCCGCCGGCGTTGGTGACCATGACGTGATAGCGGCCGTTCGAGAGCAGCTGGGTTTCCGGCACCGGTGTGCTGTGCTGGGTGAGCACGCGCATCGGCGCGGCCTGCTGGTCGGGCACGGTGGTGCGCAGCGCCGCCAGCTCGGTGGTGTTGGAATAGAAGGCGCCGGCCTGCGGGCTGCGTTCCTGCAGCACCAGCAAGGTCGATTGCAGCAGCGGGTCGGATTCGAAACGGCGCTGCATCGGCCGGTCGTGCAGCAGATAGCTGAGCGACAGCAGGCCCATGCCCTGGTGGTGGACCATGAACGAACGCACCACGGCGCAGCTCTGGCCGCGCGGCAGGCGCGAGGCGGTGTAGTCGATCGCCTCGAAGAAGCCGTAGCGTCCCATGAAGCCCAGTCCCGCCATCTTCTGCAGGTTCAGGCAGGCCGCCTCCGGCTGCACCATCAATCCCATCATGGTGGCGTAGGGCGCGATCACCAGGTCGTCGGCCAGGCCGCGCTTGAGGCCCAGGCCCGGAACGCCGAAGGCGCGGTACTGGTAATTGAGGCTGGCGTCGACGGTGTTGTAGCCGGACTCGGAAATCCCCCACGGCACGCCACGGCGCTTGGCGTAGTCGATCTGCGCGTCGATGACGGCGTTGTAGGTCTGGTCGAGCAGGGTGCTCGGGTAGTTCGGCATCACCAGCAGCGGCATCAGGTACTCGAACATCGAGCCGCTCCAGGACAGCAGCACCGGCTTGCCGGCGACGATGCACAACTGGCGGCCCAGCGCGAACCAATGGTCCTGCGGCAGCTGGCCCTGGGCGATGGCGATGAAGCTGGCCAGGCGCACTTCCGACGCCAGCAAATCGTAGTAGCTGGCGTCGAGGCGGCGCTCGCTGACGTTGAAGCCGATCGCCAGCAGGTTGGTGGTCGGGTTGTACAGGAAGCCGTACTCCATCTGGGCGAAGGCGCAGCTGCGCTGCGCCAGTTCGGCCAGCACGCGCATGCGCTCGTGCGCGGCCGCGCTGCCCTGCTCAAGCAGCTGCGCCAGTTGTTGCTGGCGTTCGCGCTCGGCCGGCGCCAGGTCGGTCACCGGAATGGCGGCGCTGGCGTGGGACAGGCTGGCCAGTTCGCGCAGGGTCGGCACGCGCGTCATGCTGGTGTCGAACACGGTATCGGCCGACAGGTTGACCCATGGCGTCAACAGCGCCAGCTCGTCGAGGGCGGCGTTGCTTTGCCGGACCAGCGAGGCGCTCCACATCGCGGCGTCGCTTTGCGGGTCGACCTGCGCGTGCAGCGCCTCGGCGGCCTGCGCGGCCAGGACCAGCCATCCATTCAGCTGCTGCAGATGGGTGGGGTCCGGCTTAGCGGCCAGTAGCGCCAGCAGCGGCGCCAGATCCGGCGGCGTGGCAATGGCTTCGGCGCCCTGTCCGGCGATGGACGGCGCGACGCCGTCGGTGGCGCCATCGGCGCTGGCGACGCTTGCCACAGTGGCGCTGGCGGCGGCCGTGCCGGCGGTGACGGCGTCGTTGAGCGTCTCCTCCAGCACGCGCACGGTGGCGAGCATGCCGTCGATGATCTGAGGGCCAAGGACCGGCTGGTCGAACATGCCGGTCAGACCGGGCTGCAACGTCAACAGGTGGCCCGCCAGGTTGCCGCTATCGACCGTCGAAATATAAATCGGGTGCAGCGGCTTGAGGGACTGCGTGTCGTACCAGTTATAGAAGTGGCCCTGGTGGCGCTCCAGCTTGTCCATCGCGTCCAGCGTGGCGCCGGTGCGCGCGATCAGCTGCGACACGGTGATGTAGCCGAAGTCGCAGGCGCTCAGGTTGGCCAGCAGCGCCATGCCGATATTGGTCGGCGAGGTGCGGTGGGCGATAACCTGGACCGGTTGCTCCTGCATGTTATCGGGCGGCAGCCAGTTGTCGTCCGGCCCGACGAAGCGGTCGAAATAGGCCCAGGTGCGGCGCGCCAGCTTGTGCAGGAACACGTTCTGCTCCGGCGACAGCTGCGCGTCCTTGCGCTTGATCGGACGGCTGATCCAGTCCGCCACGGCCGGCGCCACCAGCCACGCCAGCAGGAACAGCGCGGCCGGCGCCAGGCTGGCGGGACGCCAGCCGAGCAGCATGCCGCCGACGAACAGCGCCAGCACGGGCGCAGGCCACATCCTGACCCAGGTGCTGGCGTTGGCGCCGGCGCGCGACAGCGCCGAGGCGCGCCACTCGAGCATGTGTTTGTGCGACACCGTCATGCGGTAGACGCTGCGGACGATCGCGTCGAGGCTGAAGTAGGCCTCGTACGGCAGGAACACCAGCATCAACATCGCGTGCGAGAACTGCAGGCCGGTGCGGCGCATGGTGGCGCGCAGATGCTGGCTCCACAAGGTGTCCTTGGGCCGGTGCAGCACGTCGTGCAGCGTGCTGACGAACGGCGGCAGGAAGATCACGGTCAGCACGGCGCCGGTCCACAACCACGGGTCGGGCAGCCAGCGCCAGGCGACGATCAGCGACAGCACCAGCGCGGGCGCGGTCAAACTGCGGCGCAGATTGTCGAACAGCTTCCAGCGCGACAGCAGCGACAGCGGATTTTTCTCCCGCTTGCGGCCGGGGCCCGGCACGCGGCCGAACAGCCAGGAGATCAGCTGCCAGTCGCCGCGTATCCAGCGCTGGCGGCGGCTGACATCATCGCTGTAGCGGCTCGGATATTCCTCGTACAACTGGGCGTCGCTCAGCAAGCCGGCGCGCAGATAGCAGCCCTCCAGCAGATCGTGGCTGAGCACCTGGTTGTCGGGCAGGCGGTGTCCCAATACCTGCTCGAAGACGTCGACATCATAAATGCCCTTGCCGATGAAGGAGCCTTCCAGGAACACATCCTGGTAGACGTCGGAGACGGTGCGGGTGTACGGATCGATGCCAGGCTCGCCGCCGCACAGCTTTTCGTAGTGCGAGGCGTTCTCGCTTGGCAGGCTGACGGCCACGCGCGGTTGCAGGATGCCGTAGCCTTCGACCACGCAGCCGCGCGCCGCATCCACGCGCGGGCGGTTCAGCGGATGCATCATGGTGGCGATGAACTGCGCCGCCGCGTCGCGCGGCAGCTGGGTGTCGGTATCGAGCGTGATGACGTACTTGATGCTTTCGAGCTGGCTGATGTCGCCGACGGCGACCGAGAACTTGTCGCGCGCGCCGCCGCGCAGGAAGCGGTTCAGGTCCTGCAGCTTGCCGCGTTTGCGTTCATAACCCATCCAGACGCCTTCCTGCGGATTCCACAGTCGCGGGCGGTGCAGCAGCAGGAAAGGCGTGGCCGGTTCGCCGCTCGGATGGACGGCGTACTTGCGGTTGAGTTGTTCGATCCGGTGCTGCATCTGCTCGAGCAGCGCGGCGTCGCCCGGCAAGGTCTCGGCCGGGGCGTCGGCGAAATCGGTCAACAGGCAAAACACCAGGTTCGGATCGCGGTTGGCGAGGAAGCGCACTTCCAGCTGTTCGCACAGGTCTTCGATGTTGTCCTTGCTGTAGGCGAGCGTCGGCACCACCACCAGCGCCCTGCCCTCGGCCGGGATGCCGTCGTCGAGGTCCATGCGCGGCAGCGGATTGGGATGGGTGATCTGCGTTGTCACCCAGTTGACGAGGCTCAGCGCCAGCTGGCTGCTGCCCAGCAGCGCCAGCACGCCCAGCGCCACCAGCACGACGCCGTTCACGCCATGGAAGGCGGCGCGTTCGAGCAGCAGCGCGGTGGCGACGAAGGTGATGGCGGCGATCGCGCCCAGGTAGGACGTCAGCGGCGAGGCGCCCGACGTGTGGCGGAACACTTCGCGCCACGGGCGGCGCATGCCGGTCTGTTTTTCCAGGGCGGCCAGGCCGTCGCCGATCAGATAGAAACCGACGTGGCTGTGGCGCTCGTCGCCGCTGTTGGCGTGCGCCACGGCCAGCTGCAAGGCATGCTGCGCCACTTCGACTTCCGACAGGCGCGAATGCTTGGAGATCTTCTCGACCGAATGGCGGTATTGGTCGCGGGTGGCGAACTCCATGCGGCCATAGACGCCGGCCGGGTCCTGGCGCAAGGTCTGTTCGACCACGCTCATGGTCTCGACGAACTCCTGCCAGTCCATGGTGCCGAGGAAGCGCAGGCTGCCGATGCTGTTGGCGATCGACACCTGTTCTGCCGCCTGCTGCTGGATCTCGGCCTGGATCTGCTGTTCGATGGTGTGGCCCGATTCGGCCAGGCGGTGCGTGATCCACGACAGCGCCAGGGTCAGCGCCGAGCTTTGTCCCTGCAGGCGGCGCGCCAGTTCGGCGACGAAGGCGCTGGTGATCGGCGGATTGGAGCGGGCCATGTCGGCCACCATCAAAATCAAACCGCTCGGATTTTTTTCCACCACCTCGGTCATCTGGTCGGCCCAGCTGTTGGCCAAATCGCGGTCGGCGCGGTTGTCGGCCACGCGCACCGCCACGCGGCGCAGGTTCTCGATCAGCGCGAGGCGCAGCATGATGGGGATGGCCCACAACTCGCCCAGTTTGAGCGGCGCGATTTCCTGGTAGGCGTCGACGAAGCGGCACAGCGATTCGGGATCGACGCGGCCGTCGCCGTGCGAGATGATTTCCAGCGCGAGCTTGTAGACGCGCGGGCAGCCTTCCGGCGCGCCGCGGCTCAGGCGCGGCAGCTCCTTGCTGTAGTCCTTCGGCAGGTGGCGGCGGGCGATGCGGATCTGCTCTTCGATCAGATAGAAATTATCGAGCAGCCATTCGGAGGCGGGCGTGATCTGCCGGCCGGCCTTGACGGCCTCGGTCAGTTCGTCGCAGGTTGTGTTGATGAAGTCGGCGTTTTCCGTCAGGCGCGACAGCAACTGGTCGGGACCGCCGCGCGTGCTCAGTTCGTGGTGGGCCGCCAGGGTTCTACCGTGCGCGCCCATTTGCGCTGCGCTGAAGAGCTCGGCACGTAAGGGCAGGTCTTCGTCGTCTTCGTCGGAGACCAGGGAGGCGGTGGTCGACTCACGGAAGCCGAGCGCCAGGTCGGGCATTAGGGGATTGGACTTTTTCAACTTATACCTCGCTATGTTGCATGCGAGACGCGGCCGCGCTCCGGCTACGGGCGCGACGAATCTGCGAATGGGAAATTATGTGCTATGGAATCGTACTGGGGCGCACGGCAGTGTACTGTACGGTGACGAACATACAGTGACCAAGTGGCAGGTTTTGGCAAAAGAAAAAGGGCCGGACCGGCCCTTATGCGACTTGCATTTTGTTCGTCCGCCGATTACGCGGCCAACGCCAACCCGCCGGCGAGGCTGTAGGCCTGATCGTGGCCGAGGCGGCGCAGGCATTGCGTGGCTTTCATGCTGCGATTGCCGCTGCGACAGAAGAACACCAGCGGCCGCTGTTCTTCACGCAGCCATGCACTGGCTTGTCCGGCGAGGCGGCTCAACGGGACGCTATGCGCCATGCGGCCTCCCGGCCCGGGCACGGCGGTGGCGGCGAATTCGTAGGCTTCGCGCACGTCGATCAACACGGCGTCCGGATGCGCACTCAAAAACGCGTCGAGCTCGGCGCTGTCGAGTTGCATGTCGGACTGCGCAACCAGTTGCGTCTCGGCAGTGAACATTGCCGGCGAGTGCTTCGTCATGCTTGCGCAGAACTGATTATGATCGTCGCGCGTTGGACACAGCAATGTGCCCGGCCCACTGACGGCCTGCAATGCCTCGTCCTGCGACCCCGCGCAAAACACGAAACGCACGGACGAGGCCGGCAAGCGGCCCGCGTCGGCGGCGCCCAGCAAATACGCGCGCGCGGCGTTGCCGGCGACGCTGGCCAGCACTTGCGCGCCAAGCGCGATCGCGCGCGCCTTCGCCCCATGCTCCAGCGACACATCCATCGCCGCGGCCGGCCAACCAAACTCGTCCACTGAACCGGCGACATACGCATCGCCCAACGCCTCCAGCAGCGGCTGGCGGTCGGCGTCGGGCGCCGTGCCGACCACCGCCAGCACCCGATAGTTCTGGCAGCGCACATACGAGGCGATGCGCGCCGTCATCTCCGGCAACGGATCGATGACCACGCAAGCGCCGCTGGCCGCGTCCAGCACCAGCCAGCTGCACGCGCCTTCGACGCCCAATTGCAGCAAGCCGTCGTGCGGCTCGGCGGCGCGTTCGGACGGGATCAGGCAACTGGCGCGCAGCGCGGCGCCGCAGCGCTCGATGCGGAGACAGGCGGCGGCGATCATCTCCTCGTCGGCCAAGGGGCCGAAGGACATGCGGATGGCGCCGGCGCTGCGCCACAACGGCACGCCCATCGCGTCGAGCACGTAGCTGGGCGCGGCCTTGGCCGACGAGCAGGCGCTGCCGGCGCTGACGCGCACTTGCGCGGCGTCGAACACGTCCATCAACTCGCGGCTCGACAGGCCGGGCACGGAGAAGTTGAGCGTGGTCGGCAACGCCTTCTCGAACGGATGGTTGAACACCACGCCGGGCAAGGCGGCGCGCAGGCTGTCGGCCAACCGCGCGCGGAAGCCCCACAGCTCCCCATGGCTGCGGAAGGTGTCGCCACGTTCGAGCGCGGCCAGCACCACGCCGAGCGCGGCGATGCCGGCCATGTTTTCGGTGCCGGAACGCTGGCCCGATTCCTGGCCGCCGCCCATGATCAGCGGCGTGAACGGCGCGCCGGCGCGCACGTACAACATACCCACGCCCTTGGGCGCGTACAGTTTGTGGCCGGAAAATGGCGCGTAGTCGATGCGCGTGGCCGCGAGATTCAAGTCCAGCTTGCCCAGCGCCTGCACGCAGTCGACCATCCAGTAGGCGGCCGTGCCGGTCTCCTCGATCACCGCTTCGATACCGTCGAGGTCGCTGACGACGCCGGTTTCGTTGTTGGCGGCCATGGTGCAGATCAGCGCGGCCGAGCCCGCCACTTGCCGCAGCAGCGCCAGATCGTGGGCGCCGTCGGAATCGACCGGCAATTTGTGCAGTGTCAGATTCAAGCCCAGCAGCCGGTTCCAGTGCGCCAGGCTTTCCGGCACCGCCTTGTGTTCGGTGGCGCCATAGACCAGCAGGCTGCCGATGCGCTCGCCGCGCGCCTGCCGCTCGCGCAAGGCGACCAGTGCCGACAGCACCGAGGTCTGGATGCCTTCGGTCGCGCCGCTGTTGAACATCAGGCGGCCGTTGCCGACACCCAGCAGGCGCATCGCGCATGCACGCGCCTGGTCCAGCATGGCTTTGGCCTTGAGTCCGGTAGCGTGGGTGCTGCTGGGATTGCCGAAGCGTTGGCCCATGGCGTCGATGGCGGCCCCGATGGCGGCGGGCAGAACGGCGGTGGTGGCATTGCCGTCGAGGTAGATTTCTGTGGTCATGGTGTTCGCTGCGAAGATGGACAAGTCATCCGAACAGTTTACCCAAGCGCCAACGAGAAAATATGCCAAAATAGTCTGTTATTGCCTCATGTCTTAGCATGGGCATGCTTCACTACGGATCAATACGGTATAAATTTCCTTTTATCATCATGCATTGGTCTATCCTTGTTTTGATAAACTAAAGAATGTTCATTCTTCTTTTTCACCACACTCCACATGAATTCACTCGACAAATTCGACTGCGCCATCCTGGCCGCGCTGCAAGTCGATGGCACGCTCTCGATCGCCGCGCTCAGCGAGAAGGTTGGTCTGTCCAGCACGCCTTGCTGGAAACGGGTCAAGCGCCTGGAAGAGGAAGGCTATATAGAAAGCCGCGTCGCCATCGTCAACCGGCGCAAGGTCGGCTTGCCGGTGACGGTGTATGTCAGCGTGCGCACCGGCCAGCACGACGCCAAATGGCTCGACCGCTTCGCCGCCGCCGTCATGGCGTTGCCGGAAGTGCAGGAATTCCACCGCATGAGCGGCGACGTCGACTACCTGCTCAAGGTCGTCACCACCGACATCGACGGCTACGACGCGTTTTACAAGCGCCTGATCAAGGTCGGCCAGCTCACCGGCGTGTCGTCGGCGTTCTCGATGGAACAGATCAAATACACGACGGCGCTGCCGCTGGAGCTGGTGTCCCACCACGAATCGCACCAATAAGGTGCAACGTGCGCGCATGAGCCGGCCGGGCATGGGATAATACTCATTTAAAATACTTATTAAGCCCCATGCGCGCTTTCCTGGACCGCTGGCTGCCCAGCCCCACCACCGCCAGCGGCGCCGAACAGCTGCGTGCCGCCATCGGCGCCCTGTGCGGCCTGCTGGCCACCGCCGTCCTCAGCCACTTCCTGCTCGAGCCCAGCAGCGCCACCCTCTTCATGGTCGCGCCGGTGGGCGCCTCGGCCGTGCTGCTGTTCGCGCTGCCGGCCAGCCCGCTGGCCCAGCCCTGGTCCGCCATCGGCGGCAACGTCGTCAGCGGCCTGGTGGGCGCGGCCTGCGTACGCTGGCTGGGCGCGAGCCTGCCGATGCCGATGCTGTGCGGCGTGGCCGTCGGCGCGGCCATCGCCGCCATGTTCGCGCTGCGCTGCCTGCATCCGCCCGGCGGCGCGGTGGCGTTGACGACCGTCATCGGCGGCCCCGCCGTGCACGCGGCCGGTTTTGAATTCGCGCTGCTGACGGTGCTGGTCAACACCGCGTTGCTGACGGGCATGGCCATCATCTACAACAACCTGACCGGGCGCCGCTACCCGCACACCCAGCAGGCCGCCCATCCGAATCCGCACGGCACCGGGGACGCGGTGCCGACCGTGCGGCTGGGCTTCAAGCCCGAGGACCTGGACGCCGTGCTCAAGCAGCACGACCAGGTGCTCGACATCAGCCGCGACGATCTGGAATCACTGTTCATGCAGACCGAGCAGCGCGCCTACCAGCGCCGCTTCGGCATCATCAATTGCGAGGACATCATGTCGCGGGACATCGTCAGCGCCGAGTTCGGCACCGACCTGGAGCAGGCGTGGCAGCTGATGCGGCGCCACCACGTGGCGGCCTTGCCGGTGCTCAACCGCGCGCGCAGGGTGATCGGCATCGTCACGCAAACCGACTTCCTCGACCATGGCGGCCTGGATAACTATGGCGACATCCGCCGTCAACTGCGGCGCTTCCTGCGCAAGAGCGGCGTGACGCACACGGAAAAGGCCGAGGTGGTCGGCCAGATCATGACCCACCACCCGACCACGGCTCGGCTCGACACGCCCATCGTCGACCTGGTGCCGCTGATGGCCGACTCCGGCTTCCACCACATTCCGGTGGTCGACGCCGAGCAGCGCTTCGCCGGCATCATCACGCAATCGGATCTGGTGGCGGCGCTGTACGAAAGCCGCTTCGCCGAAGCCGCCGCGTGAGGTTGGCTCCGGCCTGCGTTATCTAAAAACACGTAGGGCGGATTAGCGCAGCGTAATCGGCCATGCGTGAGGCGCCAATTGCGCATGCATGGCCGATTACGGCGTTCCGCCTAATCCGCCCTTGTATCTTGAACGAGTTAGTGGTTAGCTACCATTAACTGAGGTGAGGGACATCCTGTATCCGCCCTGAAGGCTCGACCTTGTCACGTAGATTAGGCCCTTCA
>CAUPJZ010000054.1:0-30905 GCA_963511605.1 uncultured Duganella sp.
CTGCTGTCGTCAACGCGTCACCCAAAAGGCAAGAGTAAACGCGAAATCGCCACTGTTTACAAGTACCTGCGCAAGTATTTGAATGTAAACGACTTTTTGATGCCGGCAGCGATCAGGTTAGACTTGTGTATAAGGGCATGGCTTTAAGTCCATGTCCGCTTTGGCCAAAGCCGTCGTGGCATCTTGCTGTGTTCAGTGTCAGAGTTATTGATTAGGAATGCCAGAGCCGCCGTCTGCAAGGCTTATCTGCCACTTTTCCATATCTTTATACTCAAACTCGATTTCGTAGTCAAAATCCTTATCTATCGTCAAAAGTAGTAGAGCAGGATTCTTTTCCATCTCCGCCAATAATTCCAGAGATATTTTGTTCATCTCATCGAAAAACTCATCTTGCATAAGTGCGCTGACGATAAAGACATCAGATGAGGTTGTATAAGACGAGCAAGATTCATACATTCGTTCTTCAGCATGAAATCTGAAAAAAGCCCGCTCGAATTCAGGCTCTAGTTCTTGTACCTCCTCGATGAATCGTTTAGCTAGAGCGATAATTAAATCTGTTTCACGTTCTTTCATTTTCCTGCCTTTCTGGTATAAACTTGGCCTGCTTCATTTAAAAATTTCTTGGCGAAAGAGTTAACAACTTTCTCTGCTTGGTTGACCACCTCATATTTTACGTCGACACTCCCGGGTCAGCCTGCGCTATCAAAATCCCCTAATACGTGACTGAAGTTCACTGTATTGCCTTGCTGGGTGAACCTGGCATAATCGTTTTCTAAGGAAGCACTGATTTATTCATCGGACGCCGTTCCGCGCTGCGGTCCGACCTGAGACAATGACGGCATTCCCACTGTTCGCCATCGACCATGCAAAAGAGCTTTTCCGACCTCGAATACGCCGCCAAGAAGAAGTTGACGCGGCGCGACCGCTTCCTCGCTGAGATAGACAGCGTGACCCCGTGGGGCAAGCTGCATCAAGCCGTCGAGCCGTTCTATCCGAAGGTCGAAGGCGCCGGTCGGCCACCGATCGGACTTGCTCGCATGTTGCGTATGTACGTGGCCCAGCAATGCCTTGGTTTGTCGGACGAAGGCATCGAAGACGCGATCTACGATAGTCAATCCATTCGCGCCTTTGTCGGTATTGATCTGGGCCGCGAGTCGGCGCGGACGCCACGACCTTGCTGAAGTTCCGCCACTTGCTCGAAGCCAAAGGGCTCACGCGCCAGATCTTCGATACGATCAACGGACACCTCGCCGAGAAGGGCCTGATGATGCGCGAATGCACCATCGTCGACGCCACGCTGATCGCCGCGCCGCCGTCGACGAAGAACAAGGACGGCAAGCGCGATCCCGAGATGCACCAGTCGAAGAAAGGCAATGACTGGCACTTCGGCATGAAGGCCCACGTCGGCGTGGATGCTGTTTCTGGCCTGGTGCACACGGTCATCGGTACGGCGGGCAATGTCGCCGACGTAACGCAGGCGCACGCGCTGCTGCACGGCGACGAGAGCGCCGCGCTCGGTGACGCCGGCTACCAGGGTGTGGAAAAGCGGCCGGAGAACATCGGCAAATCGGTGACGTGGCACGTGGCCATGAAGCGCTCCAAACGCAAGGCGCTGCCCAAGAATAAATTGGGACGAATTACCGAGAAGCTGGAGCATATGAAGGCGAGTGTTCGGGCAAAAGTCGAGCATCCGTTTCATGTCGTCAAGAACCTGTTCCGTCATCGTAAAACGCGCTATCGCGGCCTGGCCAAGAACACTGCACAGCTCTTTACCTTGTTCGCCTTGGCCAATCTGGTGCTGGCCGGCAGGCGCTTTAAGATCACTGAATCGCGCAGTCCGTCCTGATTAGCGGAAGGCGCCAAGCATCACGCCAAATCGGCCGAAAACGCGCTTATTCGACTCGCCTTTCGAGCATTTCGCGCGCCGATCAGGCTCAGAAAGCTAATTGATCAGCGTTTCCCTAGAATCAGGACAGATTCAAATCGGCATAGCGACGACGCAGTTTAAGATATCATTTCTCCTCTAAGTGATCAATGTTCAGCTCGCGAGGTTTTATATCTGCCATGATTATTTTTCGCAATAACCCCCTTTTTTTTCTTAATGATAGGGCCCGCATTGCAAATATGGGAGAAAATTGCAGATTTTCGATCTTTGTATGATTGATTATGACCGGCGTGTTGAAATAAATATTTTTTGGATCGTCGAGAGAGAGGTTCCATTTTCCATTGAAAGTCTCTCTGACGATTTCCCCGACATACCGTGAAAATGTCACTATCCAACCCTGCTTTTCATCTTCACTGCAATTCTCCGTCACTTGGAAAAAAAGTTTCTCTAAATTTTCCAAACACTCCATATCGACGGCGAGCGGAATATCTCTTTTGCCAGCCTCTGACTCAACAGCTTCAAGTTGGTCATCCATGATCAACAGAAAATCATCAAACTTCTCTTTGGCTTCATCTTTGCCAAACATCTTGCACTCCTGGACTGGGATTGGAAGCCGGCCCGACTAGCATTAATTGTCCGCTAACCATATGCGTACTCCGCAGCAGTCAGAACTTCTCCATAATCACTGCCCGCAGATGCAACCAATCTATTTTTCTTCCAAATGATCGATCTCGAACGGCCTTGGGCTCGACCTGCGACATCACCGCTCTACGTAACAGACCAGGTTGGCTGATGAATCCAGATCAGGAGACCTGCCCGCCGACATCGATAGGAATGATTTCTATTTCCCCCAGTTGTTCGAGCAACAAGAGATGTTCATGCATCTTGACCTTTACAAGATTTTCCAGGCGAGGCATACCACCTATGCACAATGCTGGTTCAAAGCCATACATTTCATCCGCTTTTAATTTCCCAAGCTTTTTTACGGCCTTTTTAAATAAAGGTTTTTCGTTTTCGTCTTCGAAATCGAGACCTTCGGGATCCTGATCGCTAAAAAATGACGCAATCGCAGAATCCGGGCGAGTTAGTAATCTTTTGTCATCTGGATACGAGTACATGGTGGCGTCCAGTGGGGTTACTGTGATGGTCTGGCCACTTTTTTCACCCCACAGAAATAGTTCACCGAAAGCAGTGCGAGCAACAGTGTGATAGGAATCACGATCTTCTGCTCCTGATCCCGCGAGCCATTCTTCGACAATTGGCTCGAACTCCGCTGGATTAACTATCCAAAACAGCCCGTCCTTATAGCCCCCCCAACCATAATTTTTCCAATATTCCAATAAGCGTGCTGGCAGTTTACCTTGGTACTTCTCAATGTCGCTAGCCTGCGGTTGCTCTGGGTCTTGGACTGCTGCGCCAAAGGTTTTTAAGAAATAATTAAAATCTTCATCCATCCCTAAATCTCCTATTTCCTACATTTCGGTAATTTTGCGTTCATTTTTGTATTGGCTTGTTCAGCTGCGGGGATTTTTGACGTGGCTTCATCCAGTTCCTTCACCCGGCTCTTCCATTGGCTACCAATAGATGAGTTCACACTCTTGTCTCCCAACCTCACGGCTTCATCTTTACCACCGGCGATCATGTCTGGTTCATGCAAAGCAGCAAGCGATTTCATTGTGTTTTTCGCTTCGGTCTGCGCGGCTGCTTTCGCATCGTCCAGCGACATCTTTTTTAAATTTCTGTTTTCGTCGGTCAACTTACTAACCAAAGCCTTCTTATATTTCTCACGAGCTTTTTTCTGTGCCAGGCCTGAGCCAGCGCGACCATTTTTTTTGAAAAAGGCTCTTGCGTCGTTGTACTGTTTAACCGTCAAATTATTTAAGGCTTCTTCTTGACGTTTGAGTTGTTCAGCAAATTCTTTAGACTTGGAAGGATCAAGTTTTTTTGAGCTGAAGCAAGTCACACGCTTCTTAGGCATTATCTTCGTTGGCTTCCCACCTTTAGCACAATCCTCGCAGTCTTTGTCTTTGGCCTTTGCGGCCGCCTTTTCTTGCTCCGCCGCAGCCTTTTCCGCGTCCTTCACTTTCTTTGCGTCTGCTGCGATTTTAGCTTCTTTGGCCGCTAGCTCCGCTGCTTCCTCTTTCTTTTTCAACGCGTTGAGGTCGGCCAATTCCTTGGTCAACAAGGTCGCTTTTTCTTTGAGCGCCAGAACTCGCTTGGCGACCCGCGTCGCCTTGATCGGTTTCGCCACCGCGTCACCGAGGTAGGGGATCATACCCACCACGTTCAAGCCAGCGCCGAGGAAGTCGCCGTTGCGTATGGCAATGCCGGCACCTACCGCATCCGAGATCGGCGTCGGGTCGATCATGCCGGCCACGTCCGCAGCAGTGCCGGCCGCTTCCCACGCCATCTCAGCGTTGACGTCGGCCAGCTTTTTGGTGACGGTCTGTATCCGTTCGGTTAGATTAAATCCGCCAGTCATAAGTTCTCGTTTTGCGTAAGTTGTGTCATGCCGGTAGTGCGTGTTGGAACAGCGCTTCGTAGCGTTTTTGCTCGCCGATCTGACGCCAGATCGCATCCGGCAATTCATCGATCATTTGACTCAGTCGCTCTTCGGGCGCCATCTCTTCGTCGCGCAGGTAGCTGCGCACCATCGGATGGGCGTCGAACGACGGCGACACGCGCATCATCAAACCCGCGAACAGGTGCTGGTCGTCGGCGTTGTGAATGCCGTAACCGGCGCAGCGCGCCACGGCGGCAATAGCTATGTTGCGCAGCATGTCGGCTTCCATTCCCTCGATCGCCTCGGGGCTGTTTTCCTCCCAGTGCGCGATGATGCTGTCGTACAGTGCTTCCTTGTCGTAGTACATCAGTTGCTCGCGCTGGCGCAAGTCGAGACTGATGGGAACGACCGAGAACGCGGCGATTTCGGCAGGGGTGGCCGGCTCCGGATCGATGCCGTAGTACGCCTCCCGTCGCGGTTCCCACGCGGTCCAGCTGCTGACCGGCGCGAAGAAGAACTTCTTTTGCGGCCCCGTCAGCGCTGAGGACAGGCCCAGCAGAATGCGCGGGTCGTAAAAACGCAGCACGACATCTTCGTCATCGTTGATCCGGCATTGCAGCCGGCGCGTCAACATCATGGCCAAGGTGGGCAGGCCGAAGTGACTTTTGATCCAGGTGACGCTCGGATGCGCGCGTTCCTTCTCAATCAGCCACATGAAGATGGATTTGTCCTCGGCGGTTGGGTCGAGCGCGATCAGCAGCGGCGCGGCAGATTGCAGATGCGCCTCCGGTGTGTCGGCGAACAGCGAGCGCCACTGCGCATCAGGAAAGCGCGTCGTCAGCTGCGCGAAGGCGTCATCGTGCGCGGCGCAATCGATCAACGCGTAGGTGTTGTCGACTTTTTGGCCCTCGTCGGGCGCGGAGGAATGGCTGTTCATCGTAAAATTTTCCGTGCGAGTAGGGCGTCAGCGGCGCAAGAAGCTGCTGCCTTGCAGTGCCGCTTTCTTCAAACATTCAAGGCAGATCGTGGTGCTCGCACTAGGCAGGGGCGGTAAGGAGGCGGCGCTGCTGCCGCCGCCCTGGAAGATATGCTGTCCCCCCTTGACCGTGAAATTCCCCGGGCAGGCAAACGTGATGTTCCCGCCCTCCAGCGTCACCGATGATTGCCCGGCCTGCAGCACGATCTTCTTGTTGGCCTTGACCTCGATGACGTCGTTGACCGACACGATCGTGATCGCCTTGTCGGCCAGAATCTCCAACTGATCGGTATGCGCCTGCAGCGACACCGGCCCGTTGGCCGCGATCGCCTGAATGCCGCCGGCGTGCGTGAACAAGCCGGTGGCGTTGGCTGACACCGACGCCACCGTGAACGCGGCCGCCATGTGCATATCGGACTGCGTGGTCCACTGCAACTGCCCGCCGGCGAACAGCACGGTGGAGGCCGGTGTGGCCCAGTTGATGCTGGCCGGCGCTTCCATCAGCACCACCGGCTGGCCGAATTTCTCCACCGGCGCGCCGCTGTCGAGATCGCGCGCTCCTGCCGTGGCCTTCAACGGATCGTGCCCGCCGACCGCGCCCTCGAATTTCCCTTTTTGCTCCGGATCGATCTGCGTGATGAAGTCGATCTGCGCCTGGTTGGCGTCCTTGCTGACGAGCGCGTTTTGCTGCGCGGCGGCGTCGGCCAGATTCTTGCTCAGTTCGGAGGCGGCTCGCAACAGGCCGGTGGCTTCCGCGCTGTCGAGCTGGGTCGAGGTGACACCCGCGCCTTGCTGCGCGCGGGCGGTGGCCGAGATCAGCATGCCTTCGCCTGAGCGCAGCACACCCCAGGCGTCGGTGCGCAGCTCGAAGCCGTGGCCGCGATAGTTGCCGCGTTGCGCCGAACCCGGCGTTTGTTGCACCAGGTATCCCAGGTTCAGCTGCGTGGCGGCGCTCGACGTGGCCAGGCGCGTGCGCAGCTGGCCTGGCGTGTCGTCGACCACCCACTGGTTGTAGCCGCCACCGTCGAAGTTATTGCTGTGCATGCCGGAGATGACCCCGGCGTGGTTGATGTCGGTGTCGACGCCGGCCGAGTAGGGCGGGGTGTCGGCGCCGGTGTAGAGCTGTGCGACCACCAGCGGACGGTCCATGTCGCCTTCGATGAAGTCGACCAGCACCTCGGTGCCGATGCGCGGCGTGAACTGCGAGCCCCAGTTGGGGCCGGCCAGCGCCTCTGCCACGCGCACCCAGGTGCCGGAGCCGTCGTTGCCGGGGGCGTTGCCCTTGTCGTCGGTGTTGTGCGGCAGGCCGCCTGCGTTGGCGCCAGCGCCGCGTTGCCAGGCGAACTGGATGCGCACCTGGTGTTCGCGCGTGGTGGTGTTGATGGCGTCGGGCAGGCCGACCACCAAGGCCGTTTGCGGTCCCAGCGAGGCGCCGTTGAAGCGCTCGGCGCTGGCGCGGGGGACGATGGCGACCGTGTCGCGCACGCAGGCGAAGCGGTTGCGGTAGGTTCCCGCTTCCAGCTGCGCGCCGGCGAACTTGGCCAAGCCGCCCAGCGCCGGTTCGACGTTGTTGCGCCCCTCGTGCTCGACCCACAGCGCGGTGAATTTGTTGGCGCCGTCGGCGTAGTGTTCGTGCTGGGTCAGCTGGAAGCCGTGGCCGGCCGCTAAGCGTCGCACCGAACCCTGGCCTTCGAACAGTTTGTTGTCGAGTTCGAGCGCTTGCAGCATCAGCCGGCTGTGCGGATCGGCGGCTGCCGTGTCGGCGTGGCGCCGCTCGGCGCTGCCGTCGTAGATCGACAGCGCAGGCAGTTCGCCGATGTCGAGGCTGGTGGTTTGCTCGGCGGCCGGGGCCACTAGTTGCGTCGGGTCCCAGCTGCTGATGGTGACGGCGTTGGCCTGGATGCGGCGCAGCGCGTTGAATTCGTCGATGGCATCGTCGCTGTCGGTGGCGCGCACGCCGTGGTAGCGCAGCTCGGCGCCGCCTGTCGTTGCCGGCGCGACGGCCTTGCTGTCGAAGAAGACGACTTTGTGCTTGGCTTGCTGCTGGCCGCCACCTTCGGCATCGGCCGCGCCTTCTTCCTGGTCGTGCTCGAAGCGCCAGCTCAGGCCTTCGGATGCGAGCACACGTTGCAGGAACTCGAGGTCGCTTTCGCGGTACTGCGTCCAGATTGGCCGCGCCACCAAGGTTTGCGTGATGTCGAATTCGAACCGCACCTGCTTGTAATCGGCCAGCAGCTCGGTGATCAGGTCTTGCGCGTTTTTGTCCTGGAAGATGTAGCTGTCGCGGCGCAGTCCGAGCAGGGCCAGGCCCGGTTCGAGCCGCAGCCGGTAGCGCGCCAGGCCGCCGTCGGCCCCCAGCCAGGCGGCGTCGGTGCAGATGCCGTGCCAGGCGCGGCGCGTGCCGTCGGCCTGCAACAGCTTGAGCGTGATTTCCTCGCCGATGAAGTCGGCCAGCGCGAGGTCGGTCGAGGTGCTGAGCGCGTCGATGTCGAAACGGAATATCTCGTTGACCGCTTCGCGCCCCGTGAAGCGCTCCGGCATCAGCGACTCGGGCAGGGTCGAGTCCTGCGCGCTGGCCAGGGTGATCAGGCGCGCGTGCTGGCTCAGGCCGGTTCCGAACAGCCCGTCCACCAAGGACGAGCCCGGCAGGTCGGGCATGCTCATCACGGCAACGTGATCGTCAGGTTGGCTTGCTTGGGCGCGAGCTTGACCACGTCGTTGTAGGCGCTCATGCTGGTTTCGGTGCTATGGCCGAGCATGCTGCGCAGGCCGATGTAGCCGAGCGCGCCGATCAGCGCGAACACCGAGCACAGCACCCACAGCGGGACGTCGTTGCGCAGCTTGTGGATGATCTGGTCGGGACGCTCGGCGTGCGGCGCGAAGCCCGATTTCTTGCCCTTCATGTGGGCGATCTCGTCGCCCAGGCGCGCCGTCAGGTAGGCCAGCTTTTCCGAACCCTCGATGATGTAGCGGCCCTGGAAGCCCAGCAGCAGGCACATGTGGAACACTTCGAGCGCCTGCAGGTGGGCGCTGCCGCGCGCGCGCAGGTTTTCGAGGCGGTTGAAGAAGTTCTCGCCTGCCAGCTGGTCGCCGAACAGCACCAGTTGCAGCGGGCGGCGCTCCCAGGCGTCGCGGATGCCGTACGGCGAGCGCAGGATGATCTCGTCGACCGCCGCGCAGAAGGCGTACTTGGCGTTGTCGATGTCGTCGGCCGAGGCGCCTTGCTTCTTGGCCCCACGGCTGAAGTCGTCGAGGAACTGCGTCATCTTGTTGATGAAGTCGGCGTTGGCTTGCGGGCCGTTGCCGTTCTTGAGCATGAACAGGGCGTAGAAACCGTCGTACATCAGGTCCATCAGCGTGTGTTCGGTGCCCGGGCCGGCGGCGATGGCCGGCGAGAAGGCCGGCTGGCCGCCGGGGATCAGGGAAGGAGGGGCGCTAGTAGTCATGGGTTGGTCTTCAGGAAGTGACGGCGACGAGGTCCAGTTTCAGGTCGCGCATGCCGGACGGAACGTAGATCGAGATCGATTGCGCCTGCAGCATGCGCTCGTACATCTGACCTTTGGCTTCGAGGGCGAAATAATAGGTGTCGGGGCGCACCGGCACGGCCGCCGGCACTTGCGGCGCGTGCGTCAGGCGCACGCCGGGCATGGCCGAGAGCACGAATTTCTCGACGTCGTCCGGGGCGCCGATCTTGAAGCGCAGCGGCACCACGTCGACCATCTCGACGCCGGACAAATCGGCCGACACGCCCAGGTAGAAGGTGGTCTGGGCGTCGATCTTGCCCGAGTCGAGCATGCCGTGGTGGTACGACGGTTTGACCTCGTTGAGCGCGATGGCGAAGTATTTCGACGAGATCACGGTGTCGAGCAGCTCGCGGATGATGCCGTGCAGGCGGGCGAAGCCGGGACCGGGGTCGAGGTGGTCGTACTGCGGCAGGTCGCTGAGCGAAATGCCCTTGGAGAAGGTCATCAACGCGCCCGACAGGCCCAGCAGTTGCTCGTAGAGCCGCTCCGGGTGCAGGGTCGGATGGTGGAAATAGTGGCTCAGCGAGGCGTAGGCCGAGCTGGCCGTGTGCAGCAGCCAGAACGAGGACATGTCGCCGGAGCGGAATTCGATCACGTGCTTGCTCGGCTCGCGGTGGTGGCCATACAGCGCGTTGACCTTGGCCTGCAGCGCGTCGAGCAGGCGGCGCAGTTGCAGGAACAGCAGCGGCGCGCTGCGGATCGACAGGCTGGGCGGGATGAATGACGGGTCTTGTTCGAAGCCGCCGGTCGACAGCCGGCGCAGGCGCAGCAGCGGCAGGCTGACGTAGGAGTCGCGCGGCTCCGATTCCGACACCAGGCGCAGCGTCTTCTTCAGGTAGGTCAGCTGCGCTTGCGCGGCCTGGGTGTACAGGTCGGGCGTGTCGAGGTTGTTCTGGGCGTAGCGGGCTGCGTTGCTGGGCTGGCCCTCGGGCGCGAAGTTGCCGCCGAAGTGCTTGAACGCGGGCAGGGCGGCGTAGAACGTCAGCGCCTGCTGCGATTGCGGGATGTTGCTCAGGTCGATCTCGGGCGGCAGCTCGTCGGCGCCGGGCGCCTGGTAGATCTCGCCGTCCTGGAATACCAGCGCCAGGTCGAGCAGGCGCAAGGTGTTGTTGTGCAGGGCGTCGCGGTCGAGCTGCAACTGGCTCACGCCCCAGGCGTAAGGATGCAGCGCCTTGACGCTGTCGTGCAGCCGCTGCTCGTGGTAGCGGTCCTGCTGCTGAAAATGCTGGGGACGCAGGAACAGTCCTTCACCCCATAAAAGTTTTCCCGTGATGCTCATCGAATGCTTTCTCGCCTCATGCCTGCGGACCATCAAAAATTAGTGCCCAATCACAACTGCCAGAACAATAACATTTTCTGGGACCCCGTGAGTGTTTCTTCTGCGTAACGTGCTAAGCTTTATAATCTTGCTTTTCGGTAACGTCCGTACGGTTGAGTTCGTATTGTACGAGGTAAAGAATTAAATTTATGCTATTCTGCCGAAAAATGAGAATTTGGCAACAGTTTATGGCAACTGTTCCAGCGATTAACAGACATTACTTTTTTTGAGGAACACATGAGTACATCCATCCACCTTCGCCGCCTGTTGGGCGGCGCCGTCTGCATCCTGGCCCTGAGCGCCTGCACCACCGCGCCGGTCGCCAATGTGCCTGTGGCGCCACCGACCATCGCCGAAGTCATGGGCAAGGCCGCCGCCGCCGACAGCGCCGGCCAGAAGGAAGCGGCGATCGCGTTGTGGAAGCAGGCCGCCGCCGCCTACCCGGCCGACAAGGACCCGTGGACCCGCATGGCGCAGACCAAATACGAGGCCGGCCAGTACGGCGAAGCCATCGTCAACGCCCAGGAAATCCTGGTGCGCGACCCCAACGACCAGCTGGCCAACAGCATCATCGCCATCAGCGGCCTGCGCCTGTCGACCCGCGCGCTTGCCGACCTGAGCCGTCAGAACAATCTGTCCGGTTCGCTGCGCACCGAGTCGCAGGACCTGGCCAAGCTGCTGCGCGAGAGCCTGGGCGAGCAGGTGCTGGTGCCGCCGGCCAAGCCCACCACGCCGCCGCCACGCAACACGGCAACGAATAAAAAGGGCGGCAAGCAGCCCGCCCGCGAACCGAAGGCCGACCCCTTCGACGCGCTGAAGTAATCAGGGTCGAAACGGTCAGTAATTCAGCAATTCCACCCGGCGGCGTCGCCGCGACGCCGCTGTTTATTTTTGAAATGGGGATGTCATGTCGAAAAAAGAGAGTGTTCAGAAGCGCCTGCAAAAGGTGCGTCCGCCACGGGTCCAGATGACCTATGACGTCGAGATCGGCGATGCGATCGAAAATAAAGAGCTGCCGTTCGTCATGGGCGTGGTGGGCGATTTCGGCGGCAACTCCGAAGTCGAACAGAAGCGCTTGAAGGAGCGCAAGTTCGTCAACATCGACCGCGACAATTTCGACGAGGTGCTCAAGGGCGTCGAGCCGCGCGCCGCCTTCCGCGTGGCCAACGAGCTGGGCGAGGGCGGCGGCGAGTTCGCCGTCGACCTGAAGTTCAAGTCGATGGACGATTTCCGTCCCGAGTCCTTGGTCGAGCAGGTCGAGCCGCTGCGCAAGCTACTCGAGGCGCGCACCAAGCTGGCCGACCTGCGCAACAAGCTGGCCGGCAACGACAAGCTCGAAGACATCCTCAACGACGTCCTGCACAGCACCGAGAAGCTGGCCGAACTGGGCCAGCAAACCACCCCGAAGAAAGATTGAGCCATGTCCGTCCAAACCTCCTCCACGGCCGCCGGCGCGGCCACCACCGAGCTGGCCCTGCTCGATCAAATCGTTGAACAGAGCAAGGTCGCCAAGTCCAGCGTCGAGCACGCGCGCGCCAAGGACATCATTTCCGAACTGGTGAGCCAGGTCATGGAAGGTACCGTCGTGGTGTCGGACAACCTGGCGGCCACGATCGACGCCCGCGTTGCCGAGCTCGACAGCCTGATCTCGAAACAGCTCAGCGCCATCATGCACGCGCCGGAATTCCAGAAGCTCGAATCGAGCTGGACCGGCCTGAACTACCTGGTCAAGAATTCGTCGACCGGCCAGAACCTCAAGATCAAGATGCTCAACGCGACCAAGAAGGAATTGGTCAAGGATTTCCAGAGCGCGCTCGAGTTCGACCAGTCGACCATGTTCAAGAAGGTCTACGAGGAAGAGTTCGGCACGTTCGGCGGCGCGCCGTTCGGCTCGCTGATCGGCGATTTCGAGATCACCCGCCAGCCCGAGGACATGTACTTCATCGAGCAGATGTCGCACGTGGCCGCCGCCTCGCACGCGCCGTTCATCTCGGCCGCCTCGCCGGAACTGTTCGGCCTGGAGACCTACAGCGACCTGGGCAAGCCGCGCGACCTGTCGAAGGTGTTCGACACCGTCGAGTACGCCAAATGGAAATCGTTCCGCGAGTCCGAGGATTCGCGCTACGTCGGCCTGACGTTGCCGCGCTTCCTGGGCCGCCAGCCGTTCAACCCGGCCGACGGCATGACCGTCGAGGGCTTCAACTTCGTCGAGGACGTCGACGGCACCGACCACCACAAATACCTGTGGTGCAACGCCGCCTACGCCTTCGGCACCAAGCTGACCAACGCGTTCGAGGACTACGGCTGGTGCGCCGCCATCCGCGGCGTCGAAGGCGGCGGCCTGGTCGAAGACCTGCCGACCCACACCTTCAAGACCGACGAGGGCGAAGTGGCGCTCAAGTGCCCGACCGAGATCGCCATCACCGACCGCCGCGAGAAGGAATTGAGCGACCTCGGCTTCATCTCGCTGGTGCACTGCAAAAACACCGACTACGCCGCCTTCTTCGGCGCGCAGTCGACGCAAAAGGCCAAGAAGTACAACACCGACGCGGCCAACGCCAACGCGGTGCTGTCGGCCCAGCTGCAATACATCTTCGCCGTCTCGCGCATCGCCCACTATATGAAGGCGATGATGCGCGACAAGATCGGCAGCTTCGCCGCTGCCTCCAACGTCGAGGACTTCCTCAACCGTTGGCTGACCCAATACGTGCTACTGGACGACAACGCCAGCCAGGAACAGAAGGCCCAGTTCCCGCTGCGCGAAGCGTCGGTGCAAGTATCCGAAGTGCCGGGACGCCCGGGTGTGTACCGCGCCGTGTCGTTCCTGCGCCCGCATTTCCAGCTCGACGAGCTGTCCGTTTCACTCCGTCTGGTCGCGGAGCTGCCTCAATCGACCAAGTCTTAATTTTTAGTTGTTCAATCCAAAACCGAAAGGAATACCATGGCAATCGACGTATATCTGCAAATCGACGGCATCAAAGGCGAGTCCGCCGACAGCAGCCACAAAGATTGGATCGAGTGCAAATCGGTCCAGTGGGAAGTGCTGCAGCCTAAATCGGCTACCGCTTCGTCGGCCGGCGGCCACACCGCCGAGCGCACCGAGCACAAAGAGATCGTGATCGCCAAGCTGGCCGACCTGTCGACCCCGCTGCTGCTGCAGACTTGCTCCTCGGGAAAAACCATTCCTAAGGCCAAGTTCGAGTTCCTGCGCGCCGACGGCCAGGGCGAGCGCATCAAGTACTTCGAAATCGAACTGGAAAACGTGCTGATCAGCAGCGTCGCACCGCAAGTGCAGCCAGGCGACATCCTGTCCGAGCACGTGTCGATCAAGTACTCGAAAGTGAAGTGGAAGTACACCCAGCAGAAGATCGGCGGCGGTTCGGGTGGCAACACCTCGGGAGGTTGGGATCTGTCGGCCAACAAGACGGCCTAAGTTACCCCAATACCCTGTGAATTCCATGGTGTCGTCGGGACGCCGTGGAATTGACGCCGGCGATACGGGACGACGCGCGCGCGCCATGACGCGCGCCGCGCCCCGCTCGCCATCGCGCCCGGTCCCCTTGCGGCGGCTCCATGCCGCCGCGAACGGGTGGGGGACGGGCGCGAAAGCTGGATTTATTGTGGCAACCGCCGCCGCCCGACGCGGCGGCGGACGCTGCATTATTTCCAACGTTTCAATACTGATATTCAGGATGCACATGAAGGGTTTTTCGCCGGGACTGTTCGACCGCCTGATGGACGCGCCCGTCCACGGCGCCACCAGTGCCACCGTGTCCAGGATGTCGATCGAGGACTTGAAGGACACCGTCGCCCGCGACCTTGAAGCGCTGCTCAACACGCGCACCGTCATCAGCGAGGAGCTGATCAAAAAATTCCCCGAATGCGGCCGCTCGATCCTGACCTACGGCCTCAACGATTTTGCCGGACTCAGCCTGTCTAGCGCCGACGACCGCGCCTACATCTGTTCTTGCCTGGAAAAGGCCATCGCCCGCCACGAGCCGCGCCTGCGCAACGTGCGCGCCTCGCTCGAAATCCAGGAGGGCACGATCAACCGCCTCAATTTCGCCATCACCGCGCTGCTGGTGGTGCACGCGGCGCAAGAGCCGGTCAACTTCGACGCCGTCCTGCAGCCGTCGAGCCTGCATTACACCATTAGCAAGGCGCGCCGTCTGGCGTCGCCGGGAGTCTGACTTGGAAGAACTGTTACCGTACTACGAACGGGAGCTGGGATTTCTGCGCCGCTATTCGCGCGAATTCTCCGAGCGCTATCCTAAAATCGCCGGCCGCCTGTTGATGGGCGGCGAGGTCTGCGAAGACCCGCACATCGAGCGCATGATCCAGTCGTTCGCGCTGCTCAACTCGCGCATCTCCAAGCGGCTCGACGACGACTACCCCGAATTCACCGAGGCGCTGTTCGAGGTGCTGTATCCGCACTACCTGCGGCCGTTCCCGTCGTGCTCGATCGCGCGCATGGACTACAGCGCCGCCGCCGCGCAGCTGACCACGGCCACCGAGATCGCCCGTGGGACCGAACTCGACACGCGCCCCGTCAAGGGCGTCGCGTGCACTTTCCGCACCGCCTATCCGGTGACGGTGGCGCCGATCGCGTTGTCGCACGCGGCGTTCGCCGCCATCATCGACGCGCCGGAGGCGGTGATGCTGCCGCCCAACGTGAGCTCCGGCGTCAGCATCACCATCGAAACCACCGCCGCGCAGGTCACCCTGTCGCAGCTGGGCATTAAAATGCTGCGCGTGTTCATCGACGGCGAACCGTCGTTTTGTGCCGCGCTGCGCGACGCGCTGTTCCTGCGCACCGTCAAGGCCTGGATCGAGCCGGAGCAAAACGGCCGCTGGACGCCGCTGGCGGCGGTGCCCGTGTGGCCGGCCGGCTTTGGCGAGGACGAATCGCTGATCCCGTTCTCGGCCCGCTCGCATCCGGCGTACCGGCTGCTGACCGAATATTTCTGCTTCCCGGAAAAATTCAACTTCATCGACATCGACCTGTCGGCGATCGGCGTGTCGCTGCCGCTCGGCTGCAAGCGCTTTACGCTGCACCTGGGCATGAGCGGCCTGCGCACCGATTCCAACACTGCGCGCATGCTGGGCACGATGTCGACCAACAACCTGCTGCTGGGTTGCACGCCGGTGGTCAATCTGTTCCGCCAGCGCGGCGAGCCGATCCGCGTCACCCACACGACGGCCAGCTACCCGGTGCTGGCCGACGCCCGCCGCGCCTACGCCTTCGAGGTGCAATCGATCGACTCGGTCAAATTGGTGCGGCAGACGCCGCAGGGCGAATCGGTGATCGAGTTCCGGCCGTTTTATTCGCTGCGCCACGGCGAGACGCCGGAAAAGAACGGCCACTACTGGGTCATGCGGCGCGACGAGGTCATCGCCCGCAAGAGTCCCGGCTACGAGACCGAGATCTCGATCGTCGATATCGACTTCGATCCGGCCGCCATCGAGACCGACACCCTGAGCCTGGAGCTGACCTGCACCAACCGCGACCTGCCGGCCTCGCTGACCTATGGCATGCGCGGCGGCGACCTGTTCCTCGAGGGCGGATCGAGCGTGCGCAGCATCACCTTCCTGCGCCGGCCCACCGACTCCCACCGTTTCGAGCGCGGCCGTGGCGCCCACTGGCGCCTGATCTCGCACCTGTCGCTCAACCATCTGTCGCTGGCCGGCAGCGGCGTCGACGCCTTCCAGGAAATGCTGACCCTGTACGACCTGCCGCGCTCGCCGACGTCGCAGCGCCAGATCCGCGGCATCCACGCGATCGGCAGCAAGGCCGCCAACCACTGGCTCCCGGGCAATCCATTCGCCTGCCTGGTGCGCGGCACCGAGGTCAGCATCACCATCGACGAGGAAGCCTTCGTCGGTAGCGGCATCCACGCCTTCACCCATATCGTCGAGCGCTTCCTCGGCCTGTACGTGCACGCCAACAGTTTCACGCAATTGGTGGTCGTATCCAAAAAATCAGGGGAGGAGCTGTTGCGATGCACACCACGAAGCGGCGATTTGAACCTAGTGTAATCGAGCGCCTGTTCGAGCAGCCGTACCGCTTCCAGTTCTTCCAGGCGGTGCGCATGCTCGAGCTCTGGCTCAAGCGCAACGGCTTGCCGCACGACCAGGCGGTAGCCAGCTTCCTGCGCTTCCAGAACTCGCTGTCGCTCAATTTTCCGGCCAGCCAGCTCGAGTCGATGCAGACCGAGCCGCGCGAGATCGGCCGCGACAGCCAAGCGCTGGGCGAGGCGTTGCGCAATGGTGAACTGAAATATATCCGCATCACGCCGGCCTTCATGGGCTTTCTCGGCACGGCAGGCGCCTTGCCTGCGCACTACACCGAGCGGGTGGCCGCGCATGCGCTGTACGAAAAGGACGATGGCCCGCGCGCCTTCCTGGACACCTTCTCCAACCGGGCGCTGGCGCTGTTCTATGAATCCTGGCGCAAGTACCGGCTGGAGCTGAAGTACCAGATCGACGGCAAGGACCGCTTCCTGCCGCTGCTGCTGTCCTTGGCCGGCATCGGCAACGAGTCGCTCAAGCACCGCCTGTCCGACGGCGGCGAGGGCGTGCTCGACGAATCGATCGGCTATTTCGCCGCCGCCATGCGGCACCGGCCGGCGTCGTCGGTGTCGATCGGCCACGTGCTGAGCGAGTACTTCGGCCAGCGGGTGACGGTGACGCAATTCATCGGCGCCTGGTACGACGTGCCGCCCGGCCAGCAGAGCGCGCTGGGCGGCGCCAACGCCCAGCTGGGCACCAGCGCGCTGGTGGGCCAGCGGGTGTGGCAGCGCGACCTGCGCATGCTGCTCACGGTCGGTCCGCTGCCGCGCGCCAGCTTCGACTCCTTCCTGCCTGGTGGCAAGGCAGCCAAGGCGCTGGAGAAGATGCTGGCCATGTTCACCGGCATGTCGCTCGAATACGAGGTGCAGCTGGTGCTGCGCGCGGCCGACGTCGAGGGCGTGACCCTGAGCGACGAGCGCGCGGGGGGGCGTCTGGGCTGGGACAGTTTCCTCATCACCGGGGGCGAGGCGCGCGACCGCGCCGATGTGCGCTACGAAATTCACACGCTGTAAAACGACATTGTGCAAACCCGAACCTATTTAATCGAACAAGGAAAACCGCGCTATGAGCATTAACCTGAAGACGCTGATCGGCAAGCTGAACGACACCAGCCGCACCGCCGCCACGCGCGCCGCCAGCATTTGCGTGGGCCTCGGCCAATTCGAGGTCGATCTCGAACACCTGTTCCTGGCGCTGCTGGAACAGCCGAAGAGCGACTTCGTCGTCATCGCCCGCAAGAGCGGCATCAGCATCCCGATGCTGGAAGCGGACCTGCAAACCGAGGTGTCGCGCCTGAAGACCGGCAACACGCGCACGCCGGTGTTCTCGGCGCGCCTGCCCAAGCTGTTCGAAAATGCCTGGCTGATCGCCTCGCTCGACATCCAGGCCGGACGCCAGAGCAGCATCCGCAGCGGCCATTTGTTACAGGCGCTGCTGACCGACAGCGAGCTGGCGCAGCTGGCCTATCGCGGCTCCAAGCTGTTCAATAAATTCAACGTCGACGAGATCAAGCACAAGCTCGACCACCTGACCGAGGGCTCGCAGGAAGCCGTGGCGGCGGGCGAGGGCGCGCCGGCCGGCGAGCAGGACGCCGGTGGCGACCCGGTCGGCGAGCTGGCCGGCCAGGCCGCGTCGAAAACGCCGGCGCTGGACCAGTTCACCACCAACCTGACCCAGCGCGCGCGCGACGGCAAGGTCGACCCGGTGATCGGCCGCGACATGGAAATCCGCCAGGCGATCGACATCCTGATGCGCCGCCGCCAGAACAATCCCATCCTGACCGGCGAGGCCGGCGTCGGCAAGACCGCCGTGGTCGAGGGTTTGGCGCTGCGCATTTCGCAGGACGACGTACCCGATGTCCTGAAAGGCGTGGAGATCCACACCTTGGACATGGGCCTGCTGCAAGCCGGCGCCAGCGTCAAGGGCGAGTTCGAGAACCGCCTGAAAAACGTCATCGACGAAGTCAAGAAAAGCCCGCACGCCATCATCCTGTTCATCGACGAGGCGCACACGATGATCGGCGCCGGCGGCACTGCCGGCCAGAACGACGCCGCCAACCTGCTCAAGCCTGCCTTGGCGCGCGGCGAGCTGCGCACCATCGCCGCCACCACCTGGGGCGAGTACAAGAAGTACTTCGAAAAGGACGCCGCGCTGGCGCGCCGCTTCCAGGTCATCAAGGTCGAGGAACCGAGCGAGGAACTGGCTTGCGCCATGTTGCGCGGCATGGCGCCGCTGATGGAAAAACACTTCAACGTGCGCGTCTACGACGAGGCCATCACCGAGGCGGTGCGCCTGTCGCACCGCTACATCATGGGCCGCCAGCTGCCGGACAAGGCCATCAGCGTGCTCGACACCGCCTGCGCGAAGGTGGCGCTGGGACAGAACGCGACGCCGGCCCTGATCGAGAACCTGGTCAAGAAGCTGGACCGCATCGACGCCGAGATCGCCTCGCTGGCGCGCGAGGAAAGCGGCGGCGGCAGCCATGCGGCGCGCCTGGCCGAACTGCGCTCGGAGCGCGCCAAGGCCAGCGACGAACACGGCACGCTGGCCGCGCGCTGGGAGCTGGAGAAGGGCCTGACCGAGAAGATCAAGGCGGCGCGCCTGGAACTGGAGACAGCCGGGGCCGGCGCCGAGAAAGCGCCGGCCAAGAACGCGGCGGCCGGCGTGCAGGCGCTGATCAAGGAATTGAAGGCCTTGCAGGGCGAGGCGCCGATGGTGCCGGTGCAGGTCGACGGCCATGTGGTTGCCGAGATCGTGGCAGGCTGGACCGGCATCCCGCTGGGCAAAATGGTCAAGGACGAGATCAAGACCGTGCTCAAGCTGAACGAGATGCTGGAGGAGCGCGTGCTGGGCCAACCGCACGCGATCGAGGCGGTGGCGCAGCGCGTGCGCACCTCGCGCGCCAACCTGGACGATCCGAACAAGCCGAAGGGCGTGTTCCTGTTCGTCGGTCCGTCGGGCATCGGCAAGACCGAGACCGCGCTGGCGCTGGCCGATGTGCTGTATGGCGGCGAGCGCAAGCTGATCACCATCAACATGAGCGAGTACCAGGAGGCGCACAGCGTCTCGGGCCTGAAGGGTTCGCCGCCGGGCTATGTGGGGTATGGCGAAGGCGGCGTGCTGACCGAGGCCGTGCGGCGCAATCCGTACAGCGTGGTGCTGCTCGACGAGGTCGAGAAGGCGCACCCGGATGTGATGGAATTGTTCTTCCAGGTGTTCGACAAGGGCGTGATGGATGACGCCGAGGGCCGCGAGATCGACTTCAAGAACACGATCATCATTTTGACGTCGAACGTGGCGTCGAGCACGATGATGCAGGCTTGCCTGAACAAGGAGCCGAAGGACATGCCGACGCCGGAGCAGCTGGAGCAGGTGATTCGTCCGCATTTGATGAAGGTGTTCAAGCCGGCCTTCCTGGGGCGCTTGAAGGTGATTCCGTACTATCCGATCGCCGATGACGTGCTGGTCAAGATCATCGAGCTCAAGCTGGGCAAGATCGCGCGGCGGATTGCCGAGAACCACAAGGCGGAGTTGACGTACGACGAGGCGCTGGTGGAAGCGGTGCTGGCGCGTTGCACCGAGGTGGATTCGGGCGCGCGCAATGTCGACAATATTCTGAATGGGAGTTTGTTGCCGGAGGTCGCCGAATCGGTCTTGGCCAAGATGGCGGAGGGCGCCACGATCTCCAAGATCAAGGTCAGCGCGGACAAGAAGGGGCAGTTCAAGTACACCATCAAGTGACATCGGAAACACGTAGGGCGGATTAGGCGGGACGCCGTAATCGGCCATGCATGCGTCGCTGGCGGCGCATGCATGGCCGATTACGCTTCGCTAATCCGCCCTACGTGTCTCTGCGGCTTTGGCGCGGTTCCGGATTTATTCTGCGGGTTTTACGCCCAACAACTCCTCGATGTGCGCCATCGAATTCGGGTCCTTGACCACGGTCCGCAACCAATCGTGCAAGCTCAACTCGCCCGCATCGGCCGCCTTGTCGGCGAAATACGATACCGGGCTATGCGGCTCCGTGCGGCGGAAGAACGCCGCCACCGCCCGCAATTGCGCCAACGCCTGCGCCCGCGTCTGGATCGCGCCCGGCGGCCCGGACGGCGCTGGAACCGCCACCTGGCCGCCATCGTGCGTGAAATCGACCGCCGCCGAACCAACATAAGCGTTGTCGGCCAATTCCGTCTCGGCCACGCCGCCACCGGCAACCGGCGCCGGCACCATCCGCTGCAACGTGTGCAAGGCATCGCGCGCCGCCGAGAACCCCGGGCTGTCGACGCCCAAGCGCTCATCGGCCACCAGCTCCAGCTCCTTCAACGCATCCAGGCACATCTGCGCATCGGCCGCGAACGCCGTGGCGAACTGCGCCGAATTATTCCTGCGCGCCGTTTCCATCTCCGCCAGCTTGGCGCCCGGATTGCCCGGCGAACTGTTGCCGTTCGTGGCGGCGGCCAGCTTGCGCGCCACTTCGAAATCGATCGTCGAATAGGCAGTGCCGCGACCCTCGGTCAACGGAATCTCGCGCAGCAGCGCCGGCACGCGGCCCAATATCCAGCTCAGGTTGCCGATGCGCTGGTCGTGGTCGTTGCCGTCCGATTCGGGATACAAGCCCTGGTCCCAGAAGTCCCGGCACAGTCCGGCCAATACCTTGAAACCTTCGCCCAGCGCGCGCAGGCCGACCGTCTTGGCGCCGGCCTCGGTCAGCCACACGGCCAGCCGCAAGTCCTTGCTCTTTTCTTGCAACAGGGCGGCGCAGCGGCGCACCACGAAGTCCCAGTCCGCTTCCTTCAGCTCCGTCACCCATTCGCCCTGGTCGAGCGACGGATCGTCGAAACGGCGCGCCTGGGCGATGGCGTCCAGGTCCGCCGAGAACGACAGGTCTTCGCCGCTGGGCGCGCCAGGGCTGATCGGGCCGAGCAATTGTTCTGCTGAAAACATACGTTACCTTTGAATGTAGTGGGCCACTTACTGGGCGATGCGGAACTCGATGCGGCGGTTGCGCGCACGGCCGTCCGGCGTGTCGTTGCTGGCGATCGGACGGTCCGAACCCTGGCCCGACGCGGTCAGCATGTCGCCGTTCAGGCCCTTGCCGGTCAGGTAGGTCTTGACCGCTTCGGCGCGCGCCTGGCTCAAGTTCTGGTTGCTGGCCTTCAGGCCCTGGTTGTCGGTGTGGCCGATGATTTCCACCTTGCGGCCTTGCAGCTTCTGCATCGCCGCGCCCATCTGGTCGAGGATGGCCTGGCCGGTCGGCGTCAACGTCGCCTTGCCGCTTTCGAATTCGACGATGCGGTTGCCCAAGGTGTTGTCGAGGATGTTCTGCTCGGCGGCCGAGACGCGCAGCCCGTTGTTGACCACGTAGGTCGGATTGAGGCTGGTGGCGAAGTCGCTGGCGATCTTCTGCCGCTGCGCTTCGTTGGCGACCTCGCCGCGCACGCTGACGGTGCTGCCGTCGATCTTGAGCTGGCCCCGGCTGATCTGCTTGAGGTTGGGCGTGATCAGCTTTTGCACGTAGGCGTTCCAGTTGGCCGGCTGCGCCACCTGGCCAATGGCGATCTGGTCGACCACCTTGTCGGCGCCGTAGACGTCGCGCAGGCGCGCCAGCACGCCGGCCTTGGTCGCTTCGTCGGGAACCGTGCCGCTGGCCAGCACCTGGCCCGGCTGCGGCGTGGCCGCCGCCGGCACCGCCTGGGCAGCGGCCGTTCCGGCCAGACCGGCGGCGAGGCCGACCGTGAGACCTGCGGTCATACTAATTAATACAGCTGTCCGGATAAAACGCATGATCAAGTTCCGATAAAGGCCGCGCGCACGGAGTCGCAGGCCGATTTGAGTGAAAGGTTGGGCTGGGCCAGGTAGGTCGAGACCTTTTTGATCGCGTAGTCGGCGTCGACCTGCTCCTCGACCCAGTCGAGCTCGTCGAAGGCGATGTGGTGTTCGAGGCCGGCCTGCGGGTCCATGATGGCTTGCAGCGTCAGCGCCGAGGCGCCGCTAAAGCCGAGCACCAGCGCCGGACGGCCCCCCAGGCGGGTGGTGAACAGCGACAGCTCGAAGTCGGCGCGCATCAGGAACGGTGTGATCAGGTGCATCCAGAACGCGCCCACCAAATTGCGGTACATCGGGTCGGAAGGCAGCGGCAGCACCAGGCTTTTCTCCAGCCGGCTCGAACTGCTGGCCATGACCGGCTGCAGCAGCAGGCCGAGCGCGAGCAGCACTTGCCGCACCGAGCCGGGGAAGCCGGTCTGCGCCAGCATCGCGTCCAGGCCGCCAACCGTTTGCAGGTCGAGGAAATCGTTGAAGGCGGCCTCGTAGGCGGCGCTGCGCAGGTCGACGTCGATCGTGCTGGCGGCGGCTGCCTGCAGCGCACCGGCCGGTTCGGGCGCGGCCAGCACGCCGGCGCTGAGCGATTCGAGCCGGTTCCACAGGCGCGACAGCACCAGCGGGCTGTTGGGCACGAAGCCGGCCGGGTCTTCCACGTCCATCGTGCTCATCATCAGGAACGGGAAGCGCCGCTTGGACTGGTCGCTGCTGGCGACGATGTGGCCGGCGATGGCGCGCCCCCGGCGCGGGCCGATGAAGGCGAAATGCAGCGGCGCCAGGGCGTCGTAGGTCAGCTTCCAGCGCGTGTCGGCGCTCAGCAGGTCCATCGCCTGGGCCAGCCAGGCGTCGAGGATGTTGATCAGGGCCGGGTTCTCGCTGGCCTTGACGAAGTCGCCCCGGCTGGGAATCTTGCCGAAGTAACCGATGGAGATCGGGGTGGCGCGGCTCATGGCTGGCTCCTTGGTGCGGCCGGCGCCGCCGCCGGCGCGACCGCCGCCGGGGCGGCGGCCGCGGCAGGGGCGGCGGGTGCGGCGACGGGCGCCGGCGCGGTGATGATCTCGGGCAGGCGCATGCGGCGGAAGCCGGCGGCGGAGCCCGGTGGCGGCGCGGCGGCCGGGGCCGCCTGCGTGGTGCCCACGATCTTCAGGTTGGCGCGCACGACCACGTTGCTGTTTTCCCAGCTCAGCTCGAACACGCCGCTATCCTTGCGGGTGCGCTTGGCGGCGTCGATCATCTTTTTCAGGCCGAAGTGGCCCGGCTCGTTGAGCAGCACCACGGTGCGGCCCTCGGGCGTGATGGCGGTGATGCGCGAGCCCGGCGTGCCTTGCGGGTTCGGCCACACCATGTGCACCCACGGCTGCGGCTGGCCGCGCCAGCGCAGCGCCTGGCCGTCGATCTCGATGGTGAACTCGGTGGCGCCGGTCGCGCCCAGCGCCTGCACGTCGAAGCGCGTCTGCGACTCGGCCGCGCCGGCCTGGGCGGCCACGCCGCCGGCCGACAGCGGCGCCACCCAGCTCGGGAAGCTGTTGATCACGCCCGGCGCCAGGTTGATGCCCATGTTGGCCCAGGTCTTGGCGCTGAGGGTGTCGCCACGGCGCACCACCAACGGTCCGATGGTGGTGTTGAAATACTTGGCGATGGCGCCGTCCGGGCCGAACATCTGGCCGATCTCGGCGTCGGTCGCTTCGACCCGCGATTCCGGCGCGAACGGATACTTGAGCGCCAGGCTGCGGTTGAACGGTTCCAGCACCTGCGCGGTCCAAACCTTGTTGACCTCGGTTTCGGTCGGACGCACGATGACGGCGAAGGTTTGCATCAGCGGCCGCACCAGCAGCGGACGGATGGCCTGGCGTTGCTGGTCGGTCATGCCGACCAGCATCTGCTCGTCGACGTACTTGAGCGCCTCGGCCAGTTCGGAGCCGGCGCCGTCGAGCGTTTGCTGCATGAACTGTTTGGCGCCGGGGCCGGTGTCGCCCTGGTTCTTGATCTGGTTGAAGCGGCCGCGCAGCTTGGACAGCGCGTCCATGTAGCCGCCCATCAGGGTCGCGCCCTTGTCCTTGCTCACCACCAGCTTGGCGACGCCGGAGAACTCGCGTCCGACCGGGCCCATCGGGATCGGCGCGGCGCCCGGGGCGGCGCTGGTGTTGATGTTGACGTCGATGCCGGACGGCTTCTGGCGCAGGATGGTTTGCTTGAACCACTCGACCATGCCGCGCTGGGCGCGCTGCAGGCCGGCGTCGATCAGCGACGGGTTGTCCCACGAGGTTTGCTCGTAGACCGTTTTGATCAGCTTGTCGATCGGCGACGCTTGCGGATCGCCCAGGCGGTTCATCGCGCTGGCGGCCTGGTCGAAGCCGTTCAGTTCGCGGATGCTGACGCCCTGGATGAACTTCTGCCATTCCTTGGCGTAGTCGTTTTTATACAGCTCGACCAGCGCCTTCTGGATCTGTTCCGGGCTGCCTTCCAGCGTCAGATCGTCCTTGGCGGCGGTCTTCAGCACCCAGTCCGAGCTTTGCAGCTCGCGGTTGGCGGCGTCGCGGAACGCCTCCTGGATGAATTTGTCCCAGGCCTCGCGGGTGAAGGTGCCGGGGATGGCGTAGCTGCCCACCACCAGTTCCTTGTCCTGCTCGCCGACGATGCGGGCCACCGTCATCGACGGGAAGCGGGTCGCGGCGCGCGCCTTGACGTCGGCGTAGACGCGCTCGCGCGCCGGCAGGCCGCGCACCACTTTGCGCAGGTTGTCGCGGCTCTGGTCGACCAGGGCCAGCTTGGGTTCGATGGTCGGCCACGACGGGTCGCTCATCTGGCTCAGGTAGAACGAGATCATGCGCTCGGCGCTGCGTATCATTTGCTCGCGCGGCATGGTGCCGCGATTGCTGTCGAGCCAGACGCGCCAGAAGCGGGTCAGCTGGTCGTTCAGGTGGCTGGCCTCGGCGCGCGACTTGTCGGTCAACATCAGGTAGGTCTTGAGCGCGTTGTAGGCGTCCTCGACGTTGGCCGGGTTGGCATCCTTGAATTGCAGCGCGCCGAAGTTGACGGCGGCGGCCGGCGACAGCGCGACCGTGCCTGGCAGGGCGCCCGGCGCGGCGCCAGGGGCCACGGCCGGAACGACGGCGCCGGGGGCGCCGGGAACGGCGCCGGCCACCGGCGCGGTGGCGGCGGCGTTCAGCGCGCCCGACTGCGGCGGACGCGACATCGGCTCGAGCTTGTCGGCGCCGCTGTTGACTTCGCCCAGGAAGGCTTCGATCGATTGGCCGACCGGTTTGAGCATCACTTCTTTCAGGCCGGAGAAGTATTCCTCACGCAGCTTGCGCTCCAGGAACTCGCCCTGGTACAGGCCGAAGCCGAGCGACAGCGGACGGTCGGTGCGGTACGACTCGAGTTGTTCGATGCGGTCTTGCAGGATTTCCAGCGCCTCGAAGCGCGACGCCAGGTCCATGCGCTTTTCCTGCACCTTGACCGCCTGCGCCAGGTCGGCCTGGACGTTGTTGACCAGCTGGCGGTTGGCCAGGTAGGACCAGCTCCAGCCGCCCAGCGCCAGGCCGACCAGCGCCATGGCGCCGAAGAAGGTGGCATAGCGCATGCGCGTCTTGGCCGGGCTGGCGTACTGCGCCACCAGGTCCTTGTCGGCGAAGATCACCTTGCGGAACAGGTTGAGCAGGAAGTAGCCGTGCTGGTCGTGCACCTCGGACTGGGCCGCCGGCAGCATCTGCAAATCGAAGCGGTGGGCGACGCGCTCGGACGAGGCGGAAACGGATTCGCCCTCCTGCAGCGCGCTGGTGAAGTAGAAGCCGCGGAACACCGGCTTGAACTGGAACGGGTTTTCTTCGAACAAGGTGGCGATGAAGGTGCGCAGCGGGCCCTTGATCGAGCTGAACTCCAGCGGGAAGGTGAACACGCCGGGCGGCATGCGCTCGCGCCATTGCAAGGCCATGTTGGCCAGGCTCAGGTCCTTGAGGCCGTCGTACAGCTCGTCGAAGCGCTGGTCGAACTGCTCCAGCACGTCCTGCTTGGAGCTGGTCTGGCTGTAGGGCAGGGTGGCGCCCCATACTTTGTCGCGCTCGCCGCGTTCGGCGTCCTGGAAGAACTCGTTGAAACCGGTGATCAGGTCGGCCTTGGTGAACACCACGTAGACCGGCGCGTGCACTTCCAGCTTCTCGGTCAGTTCCTGCACGCGCTGGCGCAGGTTCTTGGCCAGGTTGATGGCGAACTCGGGCCGGCTGCCGGTCAGCTCGGCGACGCTGACGGCGATGATGATGCCGTTGATCGGCGCGCGCTTGCGGTATTTCTTCAGCAGGCCGAGGAAGCCCAGCCATTCGCCACGGTCCTCCTCGCTGACCGAGTAACGGCCGGCGGTGTCGAGCAGGATGCCGTCGGTGGTGAAGAACCAGTCGCAATTACGCGTGCCGCCGACGCCCTGGACGATCTTGCTGTCGGCGAAGGGGAACTGCAGGCCCGAGCTGGCGATGGCCGTGCTCTTGCCGGCGGCCGGGTTGCCGATCACCATATACCACGGCAATTCATACAGCGCGGCGTCGCCCGAGAGCTGGCCCAGCTTGGAAGTCTTGATGGTGCCGATCGCCTCCATCATGCGCTTGCGCAGCGCCTCGTTCTCCTCGCGCTGGGCGGCGTCGGCCTTGGATGCGCCGGTCTGCTGCTCGAGCATGCCGCCGAAGGCGGCGCCGGAGCGCTGACGGCGGTAGCGCTTGAACAGCCAGAGGGCGCCGTACAGCAGCAGCGCGGCCAATAGCACGATCAATACCCATTGGTAGGAAATCTCGAAGACGGCGGCGGCGATCAGCAGCGCGGCGGCAAAGGCCGCGAAGCCGATCACGGCCAGGCTGAAACGAGCGGTGAGAAAGTGCCAGAATCGTTGCATCATAGTGGGGCTAAAGGGGCTAAGGCGTACTTGGGTTGAGTGAAATGGTTCATGCCGTGGCCGTTTCCGGCGGGGCGGCCGTGTCTGCCGGGGCCGCCAGCACCACGGCGCCACGGTGGAATGGATCGAGATTGGTCACGCACAGCGCCGGGCCTTTGCCGTCGCGGACCTGCTGTTGGGCCAGCACCAGCGCGGCCAGGGTCGAGACGGCGCCGGCGTCGCCGCAGGCGGAGGCGACCGACAGCACCTGGCTGCCCAGGTCGAGCTCGGGCAGGGTGGTGCTGGCCATGCCCAGCAATTCCGTCATGCGGCCGACGCGCTGGTCGCTGTCGGCGGTGAGCGTGGCGATGCCGGCGGCGCTGACGCCGGACGTGGCGATCGCCTGCGCCGCCAGTTCGGCCAGCAGGCCGGCGTCGCCGCGCGGCTTGGTGTCGGCCGAGGCGGCGCGGAGCGCGCTGCTGGCGGGATACAACAGCGCGGCGTCGGCGGCGTCGAACAGGGCGCCCTGGGTGGCGTCGGCCAGCAGCAAGCCGGCCGCCCCTTCGCCCGGGATGCGCCCTTGCGGATGATTGCTGTCGAATAGCATGAAATGGTCGGCCCAGTCCTGTACGCTGGCCGTGCCGATGCGCGAGCCGCACGCCATCACCAGGCACAGCAATGGTTGTTCTTCCTGCCGCGCCTGGATTGCCAACTGGCGTATCAGCTGCAGCGCCGGTTGCGCATGCGCGGCCATCAGCGGCGGCGCCAGGCGGGCTTGAGGCCAGCCGTGGCGGGCGACGATGTGGCGCAGCCAGCCGGAGGCGGCGGTACGCTGGTCGTCGGTCCATTCTGCCGGCAGCAGGGTGACCACGTGCAGCGGCGGCAGCGGCGGTAGCGCTTTGCCGTCCGCGACCGCGTCCAGATAGGCCGGCAGCGCCGGATGCGGGCCGAGTTCGGCGGCCAGGTCGGCGGCCACGGCGCTGCCGAGCGCCATTGCGCGCCATTGCTCATCGCTGAAGTCGACCTCCGGATGGTGGGCGCGCAGCCACTCGGCCATCTCGTCCTGCTGGGCGGGGACGTCGACGCCGTCGACCCGGCCGCTGAGGATGGGGTAGCCGTTCTCGTCGACCAGTTCCGGATCGAGGGCCAGGTTGGCCTTGCGCGACGACAGCGCGTCGGCCAGGCGGGCCGCGCTATCGCCGTGGGGCATGCGCAGCGCGCCGGCCAGCACCGTCAGCGGGGCGAAGGGCGGCGCCGGAGGGGCGCTTTGCGCGGCGGCATCGGCGGCGCTGGCGGCAGCGGCGGCGGACGCGCCGGCCGCACCCGCGCTGGCGGCGGCCAGCAATTTGTGTCCACCCCACACCAGCAGCAATAGCAGCAGCGGCAACAGCAGCAAATAGATCACCAGGTCGTCGGTGCCGGGCATGCGGCGCGTCTCGCGCCAATACCATACCGCGCCCAGCCAGCAGGCGGCGAAAGCGGCGGCGACGATCAGGCTACGACTGAGCCAGGGGCGCATCAGCGGCGCCCGTCCGTGTGAATACTGTGCATGCGTCTAGACCTGGTCCGTGGTGGCTTGCTGGCTGGCGATCAGGCTGGCGCCGCAACTGGTTTTGTCGCCGTCGCGGGCGACCGGCATGCCGTCGACGATCATGGTCGAGTCGCCGCTGACGATCACGCCCGGCGTGTGGCCGGGAATAGGGCACACCACCATGTCGCCGACGCGGGCGATCGGAATGCCGCCGCTGTCGCTTAACAGCGAGGCGCTCACCACCACGCCGCCGTGCGACGTCTTGTCTCCCAACCGTATCACCGGACCAGCCATCTCGTCTCCTTAACTTTTTCGTTTCATCACGCCGGGCACGCGCAATTCGGTGTGCCCGAAGTCCATCATTTTCCAGCGGCCGCCCCAGGTCAGGCCGACCGATTCGGCCACCTGACCGTACAGTTCGTATCCGCGCATAGCCCAGGGATCTTTTTCCGAGATCACCAGTTTGCCGTCGCGCAGGAAGGCGCAATCGGCCGCCAGGCCATATTGGTGCCAGCTCTGGAAGGCGGCCGCGTTGGTGACGTTGCTGCCCATGCCGGCCAGCATGTTTTGGCGCTCGGGGCTGCGGTAGCCCTCCAGGATCGCCATATCATAACCGTGTTGCTCTTTCATTATCTTAAATACCGTTAACAAACGCTGGGTATATTCCGGGTCCATCAGCGACCAGTTGCGGCTGGCCGAGACGAGCATCGGACGCTCGCGCTCGATCTCGGCCGTGGCGAACACGGTCGGCGGCAGCGCCACCGGCGGCACCAGTTCCTCGCCCTGCAACAGTCCCGCCACCTGCATGTTCACCTCGCGTGTCGAGACATCGTACGCGCCCAGCATGTTCTTGCCGCTCACCAGGAAGGCCAAGGTCGGCGGCAGACTGAGCAGCAAGAGCCCGGCCAGGCACAGCAGGTAATGGCGCTTGGCGAACGCCGCCAAGCCCTGCGCGGACGCCGCGCCGGACTGCAACAACACCCCGGCACCGGCCGTCTGCCGGCGCTTCAGTCCGGCAAAGCGCCGCTGCAGCGCGGATTCGGCGCGCGCGGCCCGCTCCAGCACATAAGCGCGGCCGGCCGGGAACAGCACCAGCCAGCTGATCAGGCACGCCAGCAGAAAATAGAGCACCACCGCCAGTAAAAACACGACTACCTCAACCCTCACCACGTTCATCGGCGCCCTGCGGCGGCCACTTGTACAAACTTTCTTTACTGCTAGATTAATTATTGCTTGAGAGTATATCTTACTAGTCTGATAATGTGATGACTATTCCGTTCAATTGTGCGCAGGTTGAGTGCGCGTTCAGTTAACGTTCTAACATGCGTCGCATCGCTGTTGAATATAGTAAAGTATTGCAATAACTGACAGGAGTTTGTATTTTGCAACGAAAAGATGAGAGTCCCAAGTCCTCCCGGCCGAGTTTGTTGACCCCGGCGCAGCAGGAAGAGGCGGACCGCAACCGCATATTATCCACGCTTGAGTCCGGCAGTGGCGCAGCCAAGCCGGCCGCCAGGCGCGGCCGCTCGCCGCTGGTGTGGGCGGGACTGGGCGTGGCCTTGGTGATGATCGCGGTGGGCATCGGTACGTATGTGACGCGGGAGAGCGCGCACAGCGAAGTGATGACGTCGGTCGCGGCGGCCAGCAAGGATTTGCCGCCGGCTAGCGCGCCGGCACCGGCTCCGGCGGCTCCGGCCGAAGTGTCGGCCGACGAGGTGCTGGCGTCCGCCGCGCCGGCGGCCGTTATCAACGACGACCGGGCAGCCCAGCAGGCGCCCGTCAAGCAGGAAAGCCTGAGCGAAATGCTCAACGCCGACGGCGCACCGGGGTCGGCGGCCGCCAAGCCGGCCCACGATGTGCTCAGCAAGGCGCTGGAGACGCCATCCGCCGGCGCACCGGCCCCAGCGAAAAGCGCGGCCAAGCCTGCGCCGAAGCCCAAGCCTAAGCCTGCGCCCAAGGAAACCAAGAAGGCCCCGGCCGAACCGGCCACCACGCCCGAGCAGGAAAGCGATATCGCCTTGCTGTCGGCCCTGGTCGCGCATGCCCAGGCCGCCGACAAGGCCGAGGCGCCCAAAAAACCCAGGCTCAGCCTGAAAGAACAGTTGGCCCAGTGCAAAAAATTCGGCAAGACCAAGGCTGCCGAATGCCGCGAGCGCATTTGCGAAGGCCGCACCAAGACCGGCGACTGCAAGGTGGCGCGATGAGTTTCGCGGTGGTGGACCAGGTGGTCGGCGCGCTGGCGGAGTTCAGCAGCGCCACCCGGCTGTACGAGCTCAGCTGGGGCGACGACGGCCCGGCCCTGATGGTCGAGGCCTTCGCCGCCGACGAGGGACTGCAGGCGATCGGCGCGCGTGACATCATCGCGCTGTCGACCGATGCCCACATCGAACTGGCGCCCCTGCTGGGCAAGCCGGCCACATTGGA
>CAUPJZ010000055.1:0-27410 GCA_963511605.1 uncultured Duganella sp.
CGGGCGCCGCGGCGACAGGTGCGGCCGCGGGCGGCGTGGCGGCCGCCGGTTTGGCTGCCGCGCCAGCGGCGGGCGGCGTCGTTGCGCCGTCGGCCGGCGCGACCTTCGGCGCGAGCGGCGGCGGCATCACCGGCATCAGTCCCGGCGCGGCATTGTTGACTGGAGCGGTGGCAGCGGCGGCCGGCGCGGCCTGGCCGTCGGCGCCCTCCTTCGCCGGATCCTTCACGGGCGCCATCTTGTTATTGCCCTTCTTCGGCGTGCGCGGCTCTTCCTCGGGCGGACGCGGAGGCAGCTCCGGCGTCGACATCAGGATCAGCAACTGGGTATTGTTGGCGACGCCGGCCAGCGGCTGGCAGATCACGCCGCCGAAGGAACCGCCGGCGCTGTTTTCCACCTGCGTCACGCGCGCCACGGCCAGGCCGGCCGGATAGATGCCGTCCAGGCCCGAGGTGACGACGATGTCGCCGACCTGGATATCGGCGTTGGGCGCGGTGAAGCGCAGCTCCAGCGCGCCGATCTTGCCGCGTCCATAAGCGACGCTGCGCAAGCCGTTGCGCAGCAGCTGGACGGGGATGGCCTGCTCCTTGTCGGTCAGCAGCGTGACCTCGGAGGTGAACGGGAACACCCGCGTCACCTGCCCGACCACGCCCTGGTTGTCGATCACAGGCATGCCGAGCATGACATCGCTCTTGATGCCGCGGTCGAGGATGATCTTGCGGCTGTTGGCGTCGCGCGCGTCGTACAGCACCTCGGCCAGCATCGACTTGACGGGCAGCTGCTCGCGCGCGCCCATCAGCTTGCGCAGCTGGTTGTTCTCGACGGTGCGGAGCTGCGCCTGCTGCAGCGCCTGGGCGTCGGCGATCTGCTGGCGTTTGAGCTCATTGACCTGCTTTTTCATCGACGACAAGGTGGAGAAGTAGTCGCCGACGCCGTAGATGGCGTCGCGCGGCAGCAGCGCGACCATCTGCAGCGGATACAGCACGGTACCCGCGACCTGGCGCACGGTCGACAGGGTGCGCATGCGCGCGTCGACCAACAGCAGTGCAATCGATATGCACGCGAACACCGTCATCTTGACCCGGGCCGAAGCGCCTTGCTTGAAAAGTGGCGGAGGACTGTATTCCATGACTTCCAATAATCCGGCGCTCCCGCGCCAACGAGACTGTCAACTCACCCAAAGCACCGGGGCCGCTGTTTCGCGGCCCCGTCTTGATCATTCGTAGGAGAAGATCGAGCCCAGTTGATCCATCCGTTCCAGCGCCATGCCCGAGCCCCGGACCACGCAGGTCAGCGGGTCTTCGGCCACCAGCACCGGCAGGCCGGTTTCCTCCATCAGCAGGCGGTCCAGATCGCGCAGCAGCGCGCCGCCGCCGGTCAGCATCATGCCTTTTTCGGCGATGTCGGCGCCCAGTTCGGGCGGCGTCTGTTCCAGCGCGTTCTTGACGGCCGAAACGATGTTGTTGAGCGGATCGGTCAGCGCTTCCAGGATCTCGTTGGACGAAATCGTAAACGAGCGCGGGATACCCTCGGACAGGTTGCGGCCCTTGACTTCCATCTCCTTGACTTCCGATCCCGGGAAGGCCGAACCGATGGCCTTCTTGATCGCCTCGGCGGTCTGCTCGCCGATCAGCATGCCGTAGTTGCGGCGGATGTAGTTGACGATCGCCTCGTCGAACTTGTCGCCGCCGACGCGCACCGAACCTTTATAGACCATGCCGCCCAGCGAGATGATGCCCACCTCGGTGGTGCCGCCGCCGATGTCGACCACCATCGAGCCGGTGGCGTCCGACACCGGCAGGCCGGCGCCGATCGCGGCGGCCATCGGTTCTTCGATCAGGTACACCTGCGAGGCGCCGGCGCCGAGCGCCGATTCGCGGATCGCGCGTCGCTCGACCTGGGTCGAGCCGCACGGCACGCAAATGATGATGCGCGGCGAAGGACGGAAGAATTTGGAGTCGTGCACCATGCGGATGAACTGCTTGAGCATTTGCTCGGTGACGGTGAAGTCGGCGATCACGCCGTCTTTCATCGGGCGGATCGCCTCGATGTTGCCGGGGACCTTGCCCAGCATCTGCTTTGCTTCCTTACCAACCGCTTGTATCGTTTTCTTGCCGTTGGGGCCGCCCTCCTGGCGGATCGCGACGACCGATGGTTCATCCAGAACGATGCCCTGGCCGCGGACGTAAATCAAGGTGTTGGCCGTGCCCAAGTCGATGGCCAGATCAGTGGAAATATACCTGCGTAAAAAACCAAACATGTGTGTCCTGTGGCGCCGCTGCGTGCGCGTAAGCTGTCGAAAGATGTCCTGTGGTGAGCGGCGGCGGCAATGATTCAGCCCCGGCAACGCATCAACCCGCCATTCTACCTTATAATTTGAATGCGATTTGCCGAAAATCCACCCAAAAGTGTATCGGCCCAGCTTGCAAGTTAAGCGGCAATCGTCCGCTTTTGCCAGCGATTAGCCAGAACTTCAAGTTTTTTATCAATGTAACAATTAAACCCCGCGCGGCCCGTCCGCGCCATTCGCTATGTCCCTGACCCTATCCGACGTAACACGCATTGCCAAACTGGCCCAACTTGAGATGAGCGAGCAGCAGAGCGCCACCGCGCTCGAGCAGCTGAATGGCATTTTCGCGCTGGCCGAACAGATGCAAGCGGTCGACACCGACGGCGTCGCCCCGCTGAGCCACCCGCTGGCGGCGCACATGAACAACATCGCCCTGCGCCTGCGCGAGGACGCGGCCACCGAGGCCAATCGCCGCGAGGACTACCAGGCCGTCGCGCCGAAGACACAGGATGGCTTGTACCTGGTGCCGAAAGTGATCGAATAAGCAAAAAGCGCCGTGGTTTGCCACGTGTTTGCCCCCATCTTCGCCTCGATCCTCCCCGAATTGAATTGAAACGCCATGCACACCAAAACCCTTAAAGAGCTGTCCGCGCTCCTGCAGAGCAAAGCCGTCACCGCCACCGAGCTGGCCACGCACTTCCTCGACCGTATCGAGAAGAGCGACTTGAACGCCTTCCTGCACGTGGACCGCGCCTTGACCCTGGCGCAGGCCGCCGAGGCCGACGCCCGCATCGCCGCCGGCACCGCCACCGCGCTGACCGGCGTGCCGATCGCCCACAAGGACATCTTCGTCACGCGCGACTGGCGCTCGACGGCCGGCTCCAAAATGCTGGCCGACTACATCAGCCCGTTCGACGCCACCGTCGTCGAGAAGTTCCGCAAGGCCGGCATGGTCACCTTGGGCAAATTGAACTGCGACGAATTCGCCATGGGCTCGGCCAACGAGAACTCGGCCTTCGGCCCGGTCAAGAACCCGTGGGACAAGAACGCCGTGCCGGGCGGCTCGTCGGGCGGCTCGGCCGCCGCCGTCGCCGCGCGCCTGGCGCCGGCCGTCACCGGCACCGACACCGGCGGCTCGATCCGCCAGCCGGCCGCCTTCTGCGGCATCACCGGCATCAAGCCGACCTACGGCCGCGTGTCGCGCTTCGGCATGATCGCCTTCGCCTCGTCGCTCGACCAGGGCGGCCCGATGGCGCAAACGGCCGAGGACTGCGCGCTGCTGCTCAACGCCATGGCCGGCTTCGACGAACGCGACTCGACCTCGCTGACGCCGGAACTGGGCGGCGTCGACGAGGACTTCACGCGTGAACTGGGCCAGCCGCTGACCGGCCTGCGCATCGGCGTGCCGAAGGAATACTTCGGCGAAGGCCTGGCCGCCGACGTCGAACAGGCCGTGCGCGCCGCGCTGGCGCAATACGTGGCGCTGGGCGCGCAGTTGGTCGATATTTCGCTGCCGAACACCGCGCTGTCGATCCCGGCCTACTACATGATCGCCCCGGCCGAGGCGTCGTCGAACCTGTCGCGCTTTGACGGCGTGCGCTACGGCCACCGCGCCGCCGAGTACAAGGACCTGTCGGACATGTACCGCAAGACCCGCGCCGAGGGCTTCGGCGCCGAGGTCAAACGCCGCATCATGGTCGGCACCTATGTACTGTGCCACGGCTACTACGACGCCTACTACCTCAAGGCGCAAAAGATCCGCCGCCTGATCGCGCAGGACTTCGAAGCGGTGCTCAACGGCCCGGACGCCGTCTGCGACGTCATCATGGGGCCTGTCGCGCCGACCGTCGCCTGGGACCTTGGCGACAAATCGGACGACCCGGTCGCCGCCTACCTGGCCGACATCTTCACCCTGTCGACCAGCCTGGCCGGCCTGCCCGGCATGTCGATCCCTTGCGGCTTCGGCCAGGGCGAGAAGAACGCCAACCGCCCGGTGGGACTGCAAATCATCGGCAAGCATTTCGGCGAAGCGAAGCTGCTCAACGTCGCCCACCAGTACCAGCTGGCGACCGACTGGCACACCCGCGCTCCGGCCGGCATCTAACATAGAACAGAGCGAGAATCATATGGAATGGGAAGTCGTCATCGGTCTTGAGAACCACGTGCAGCTCACGACCGAATCAAAAATCTTCAGCGGCTCGCCGATCAAGTTCGGCGCCGAGCCGAACACGCAAGCCAGTCCGGTGGACCTGGCGCTGCCCGGCGTGCTGCCGGTGATGAACAAGCAGGCAGTCGACCGCGCCATCCGCTTCGGCCTGGCCGTCGGCGCCAAGATCGCGCCGGCCTCGATCTTCGCCCGTAAAAACTACTTCTATCCCGACCTGCCGAAGGGCTACCAGATCAGCCAATTCGAAGACCCGGTGGTCATCGGCGGCTCGCTGACGTTCGGCTTCGAGAAGGATGGCGAGTTCGTCACCAAGACCGTCAACCTGACGCGCGCGCACCTGGAAGAAGACGCCGGCAAATCGCTGCACGAGGACTACGCCGGCATGAGCGGCATCGACTTGAACCGCGCCGGCACGCCGCTGCTGGAAATCGTCTCCGAACCGGAGATCCGCAGCGCCGCCGAGGCGGTGGCCTACGCCAAGGCCTTGCACTCGCTGGTGATGTGGCTCGGCGTCTGCGACGGCAACATGCAGGAAGGCTCGTTCCGCTGCGACGTCAACGTCTCGGTGCGCCCTAAAGGCCAGAAGGAATACGGCACCCGCTGCGAGATCAAGAACCTGAACTCGTTCCGCTTCATCGAGGAAGCGGTGCACGTCGAAGTGCGCCGCCAGATCGAATTAATCGAGGACGGCGGCAAGGTCGTGCAGGCGACGCGCCTGTACGATCCGGACCGCAAGGAGACGCGCGAAATGCGCAGCAAGGAAGACGCGCAGGACTACCGCTACTTCCCGGACCCGGACCTGCCGCCGCTGGTGATTTCGGACGAATGGATCGCGCAGGTGAAGGCCTCGATGCCGGAACTGCCGGCCGCCATGCGCGCGCGCTTCGTCAGCGAGTATGCGCTGCCGGAATACGATTCGCTGGTGCTGACGGCGTCGAAATCGATGGCGACCTACTTCGTCGCCGTGGTGGAAAAAGCCGGCAAGGAAAACGCCAAGGCCGCCGCCAACTGGCTGATGGGCGACGTCTCGTCGACCCTGAACCGCGAAGGCGTGGACCTGGACGATGCGCCGGTATCGGCGGCGCAGCTGGCAGCGATGTTGAAGCGCATCGCCGACGGCACGATCTCCAACAAGGCCGCGAAGGAAGTCTTCGCCGGCATGTGGGAAGCCAAATCGACTGATGAAAACCTGGTCGACACCATCATCGAAGCCAAGGGTCTGAAGCAGATCTCGGACACCGGCGCGCTGGAAGCGATCGTCAACGACGTCATCGCCGCCAACGCCAAATCGGTCGAGCAATACCGCGCCGGCAAGGAAGCGGCGCTCAACGCGCTGATCGGCCAGGCGATGAAAGCGTCGCGCGGCAAGGCCAACCCGGCCCAGCTGACCGAGCTGCTGAAGGCAAAGCTGGCCGGCTAACCAGCAGGCGCAGTGCCTCAGAAATGAAAACGCCCCCCAAGCCGCAAGGCTTGCGGGGGCGTTTCCACAAAATCCGGAGGGTCAGTGCCGACATTCGGACATCAGGGAACTTTTATCAGCCTAAAAGTTTCGAAATGTCCGAATGTCGGCACTGACCCCGTCGTTTAAGCCGGTGCGTGGGCACGCCTCAGGGCTTGACGTTGCGGTTCAAAAATTCCAGCATTTGCGTGGCGATCTCGTTGCCGTGCGTCTCGATGGCGAAGTGGCCCGTGTCCAGGAAGCGCACTTCGGCCTTCGGATTATCGCGTTTGAACGCCTCGGCGCCCGCCGGCACGAAGAATGGATCGTTCTTGCCCCAGATCGCCAGTGTCGGCGGGCGGTGGCTGCGGAAAAACTCATGCAGTTGGGTGTACTGTTTGATGTTCTGCCCATAGTCGAGCAACAAGTCCATCTGCGCCTCGACGCCGATGCGCTCGATGGCGGCGTGCGCCAACTGCCACGTCTCCGGCGCGATCAGCGACGCATCCCGCACGCCTTCGGTGTACTGCCACTTGGTCATGTCCAGCGTATTGAAGCGGCGCAGGGCCTCGCGGTTGGCGGCGGTCGGCTCCGCCCAGGCCTTGCGCATGTCGGCCCAGCCCGCGCTCAAGCCCTCTTCGTAAGCATTGCCGTTCTGGCTGATGATCGCCGTGACCTTTTGCGGGTTTTTCACCGCCAGACGCCAGCCGACCGGAGCGCCGTAATCGAACACATACATGGCATAACGCTCCGCTCCTTTGGCCACGGTGAAGGCGTCGATCACGGAGGCAAGGTTGTCGAAGGTGTAGGCGAACTGCTTGCCGGGCGTGACGCTGCTCTGGCCGAAACCGGGCAGATCCGGTGCGATCACATGGTATTTACCGGCCAGCTGCGGGATCAGGTTGCGAAACATGTACGACGAGGCGCCGAAGCCATGCAGGAGCAGCAACACGGGCGCCCGGGCCGGGCCGGCTTCGCGATAGAAGACGTTGACGCCCTGGACCTCCATCGTGCGGTGATGGACCTGGGCGGGATTGTCGGCGGCATTGGCGACGAGGGCGGTGGCCAGGCTGGCGGCTGCGAACAACGACGTTTTGATGGTCATGACGGCTCCTTCGATTGGTAAATGTTGAATGGCTTAATAACCTCTATAATTGAATTAAGTTGGTTACTTGAAGCTGAGTATCGACAGTTTAAAGTAACCTGTCAACACAATTTTTAACGGTTACAAAATCATGACAGTAGAAAAGCATCCAGGTGACGCGTTGTCCGAGGCGCCGATGGTGGGCGACCACCTGGCGATGGACCTGCTTAACACCGAGGCCAGCGTCGACGGACAAGCGGTCGATTACTGGCACAGCGGAGAGGACGTTCTCGCGTGGCTGGCACGCCACGGCATCACGCCGCACGGCCGGGTCGACCTGGCCGCGCTGCTGACCCGGGGAAAAGCGCTGCGCGCATTGGTGAGGCGGCTGATCGGGGAACGCAAGGAGGACAGGCTCGGCGATATCGCCGGCCTGGAGCCGTATCTGCACGCCCACGTCAGCGCCCCCCATCTGGCGCGTGACAGCGACGGCGGTTTGACGCTCACGCGCGTGGTCCGCGCCGATCCGGTCGCGTCGATGCTGGGTGCGATTGCGGAAGCGGCGGCGCAACTGCTGGTCGAAGGCGACTTCAACCTCGTCAAGCAATGCGAGCACCCCGAATGCATCCTGTGGTTTTACGACCGTACCAAGTCGCACAAGCGGCGCTGGTGCAGCATGGCCCTGTGCGGCAATCGCCACAAGGCCGCGCAGTTCCGAAAGAAGGCGGCGCGCGGGGCGGATGCCGGGGCTATAACCCCTTGAGGAACGCGAGCAACCGTTCGAAATAAAACGCCTGGTCGTCCCACATGCACAAATGGCTGCCGTTGACGCAGATGACCGCCTTCGCGTCACCCATCGCCGACGCCATCTTCGGCATGTCACGCGGGTCCATCTCGTCGTAGGTGGCGCCGATGACAAGCGCTTTGACCTTGATCTCGCCCAGCCTGTCCCAACGCTCCCAGTCCTTCAGGTTTCCCGTCATGACGAATTCGCTGCGCCCCTGCATCTGGTGATAGATCTTCAGGTTGGCGTGCGCGAACGTGCGGTTGACCGCGTCCGGCCACGGGGAGAGGCGGCAGATGAATTTGGGATAGAGCTCCTCCATCATGATTTGCTCGTAGTCGGGAGAGTCGTAGGCGTCGGCCGCCTCCAGCGCCTCGAGCCGCGCCAGCACCGTCGGCGGCAACTGCCGTTTGAGCACGGCAAGATGCCGCTTCAGCGCCTGCATCCCGGCCGTCATGTTAGAGATGACGAGGCCGCGCAAGCGGGCTTGATGGCGCAGCGCGTAGTCGATCGCCAGCACGCCGCCCCACGAGTGGCCGAACAACACGAACGATTCGAGCCCGAGGCCGGCGCGCACCTCCTCCACCTCGTCCAGGTAGCGCGGCAGCGTCCACAGCGCGGGATCGTCGGGGCGGTCCGAGTTGCCGCAGCCGAGCTGATCGTAATAATACATTTCGATGCCCGCCTGCGGCAGGAACGACTCCATCGCCTCGAGGTACTCGTGCGAGAAGCCCGGCCCGCCGTGCAGCAGCAACACCTTGACCGGCCCGCTGCCGATCTTTTTGGTCCAGACCTTGTATTTGCCGCCCATGACCGGCACCATGCGCACGCCGGCCGTCCGGATGCCCGGCGGGTTGAGGCCATCGGCCTTGGTGATGGTCGGCGGCTGCGGCGCCGGGCGCGACGCGGCGCCGGCGGCCGGGGATGCCACGGCGATGCCGGTGGCGATAAAATGACGACGGTCCATTACATTCCAGGTAGGTTGTGATGACCGCATTTTGCGCAATACCGACCGGAACCAGAATGGCCGCGCCGCGCAACACACTATTTCGCCCGGCGCGGCAATGGCGGCGCCCCCCCGGGGCGCGCCGCCCAGGACGCGATGCCTCCCCCATGTCATCAGCCTGTAACGCAGGCTATCTAAGCTACGCCTTCTTTCACTTTCGGCAACAGCCCAGCCATGACACCATCGAATTCGCGTCGCAAGTTCATCCGCAACTTCTCGGTCGGCACCGCCGCCATTTCGCTCACCGCCTGCGGCGGCGGCGACCCGTACTACCAACCGGTCAGCTTTGCGCACGGCATCGCCAGCGGCGACCCGCTAAGCGACCGCGTGATCCTGTGGACGCGCATCACGGCCACGCCAGGCGCGGACGACATGGACGTGGGCTGGATGGTGGCGGAAGACAGCGCCTTCGCCAAGATCGTCGCCTCCGGCACCGCCCGCGCCGGGGCGGCCGGCGACTACACGGTCAAGGTCGACGCCACCGGCCTGTCGGCCAACCGCGGCTACTACTACCGCTTCCGCTGCCAGGGCGTGGACTCGCCGGTCGGCCGCACCAAGACCTTGCCGACCGGTTCCGTGTCGCGCGCCCGCTTCGCCGTCTTCAGCTGCTCGAACTACCCGACCGGCTACTTCAACGTCTATGGCGACGCGGCGAAGTTCGACGACATCGACGTCGGCCTGCACCTTGGCGACTACATCTACGAATACGCGGCCGGCGGCTACGCCTCGCAGAACGCCGCTACGCTGAACCGCGTGTCGCAGCCGGCCACCGAGATCATCACCCTGACCGACTACCGCCGCCGCTACCAGCAATACCGCACCGACCCGGACCTGCAGGCGGTGCACGCGCGCATCCCGTTCATCGCCGTCTGGGACGATCACGAGCTGGCCAACGACACCTGGCGCGACGGCGCGGAAAACCACAATCCCGCCACCGAGGGCCTGTGGGCCGCGCGCCGCCTGATGGCGATCCAGGCGTATCACGAATGGATGCCGATCCGCCGGCCCGACGCGGCGCGGCCGGACCGCATCTACCGCTCCTTCGACTTCGGCAACCTGCTGTCGCTGCACATGCTCGACACCCGCGTGATCGGCCGCGACAAGCAACTGGCCTACGCCAGCTACGCGGGCGCGGACGGCAGCTTCAACAGCGCGGCCTTCACGGCCGACGTGTCGAACCCGGCGCGCCAGTTGATGGGCGCGGAGCAGACCGCGTGGCTGCAAAACCAGATGAGCAAATCGACTGCCACCTGGCAAATCCTCGGCCAGCAGGTGCTGATGGCGCGCATGCTGCTGCCGGCGCCGATGGTGCTGACCGCCACCGGCTACGCGTCCTACCTCGCGATAGCGGCCAAGGTGCGCGCGGGCGTGGCGCTGAGCGACGCGGAACAGCAGCAGCTGGCCGCGCCGAAAGTGCCGTACAACCTCGACGCCTGGGACGGCTATGCCGCCGCGCGCGAGACGGTGCTTGGCATGGCGCGCACGCTCGACAAGAACCTGGTGGTGCTGGCCGGCGACACGCACAACGCCTGGGCCAGCGACCTGGCCGACGCCAACGGCCAGGCGGTCGGCGTCGAATTCGGCGTGCCGTCGGTCAGTTCGCCGGGCTTCGAGAGCTATTTCCCCACCGCCGCGCCGGCCACGGTGGCGGGCGGCATGGAACAGCTGATCGGCCCGTTGCAATATGCCGAGACGGCCTCGCGCGGCTTCGTCGTGCTGACGGTCACGCCGGCCGAGACGCGCGCCGAATACCGCTACGTCGACACCATCCAGTCGAAGACCTACACGGCGTCGGTCGGCAAGACCTTGCGCATGCTGCCGGGATCGGCAAACCGGAGGATCGTGGCCGGCTGACGCCCGTCATGCCGTGCGGCGCGGGTCGGGGCCTCGCCGCCCCCGCTCACCGCCGCGCCGACGGCGCGAACTGCGCCGGCAAGCCGCCGATATCGCCGGCCACCCAGTCCGGCTCCACGCATTCGTGCAGCCGTCGCGCGATGAACGAGATGAATTGCAGCGCCGGCGCCGACAGGCGCCTGTCCTTGCGCGCCACCAGATACCAGTTGCTCTCAAGAGGGAAGCCCTGCACCGGCAGCACCGCCAGCTTCTCGCGCCCCTCCTGCAAGGTGTGCTCGGAGATCACCGACAGTCCCAGCCCCGACGCCACGCTCAGGCGGATTGCCTCGTTGCTCTCGATTTGCATCGTGTCGCCGAGGTCCATGCCCTGCGCGCTAAGCCACGATTCGAACATCATGCGCGTGGCCGATCCCGGCTCGCGCACCAGAAAGCGCTCCTTGCGCAGGCGCGCCATCGCCACCGGCTCGCCGCCGGCGGCCCAGTGCCCGAGCGGCGCGATCATCTGCAGCGGATTGCGCAGCATGCGCGCGGCCTGCACCTGCGGCCCGCTCGGCGGATGGCTGAACACGTACAACTCGTCCTCCTGGCGCTCGAAGCGGCCGACGATCTGCGCCCGGTTGCCGACGCTGAGCGTGACGCCGATATCGGGAAACTCGCGGTAAAACGGCCCGAGGATGCGCGGCAGCACGTACTTGGCGGTGGTCACCACCGCCACGTGGATATGGCCGCTCGAGCCGCCGCGCGCGCGCTCCAGATAGCCGCTGAAATCGTCGAAGCGCCCCAGCACGTCGCACGCGGCGCAGAACAATTCCTCGCCCACGGCCGTGCGCCCGACGCGGCCGTCGCGGGTCTCCAACAGCGGCGCGCCGACCGCTTCGGCCAGCCGCTTCATCTGCAACGACACCGTCGGCTGCGTCAGGTGCATGGCGCGCGCGGCCGCCGAGATGCTGCCGCTGCGCACCACCTGCACGTAGATTTGCAGCAGGCGGAAGCTCAAATGGCGGATATTCATAAAGAATCATCTATGGGTGGATGGCGAAGGTTTTATTATCCAATATAGTTCGCCGTCGGCACAATGGCCAGCCTCGACAACCAAGCCATCGTTCCCATGCCAGACATCGTTATCGCCTTCTTCGCCCTCGGCCTGTGCGCCGGCCTCGTCAAATCCGACCTCAAGCTGCCCTCCCCGACCTATGACACGCTCGCCATCCTGCTGATGCTGGTGCTCGGCCTCAAGGGCGGCATGGCGCTGCACGGGCACGTCAGCGCCGCCGTCGCCGTCGAACTGCTGGCGGTGGCGGCGCTCGGCGTGGCGCTGCCGCTGCTGTGCTATCCGGTGCTGCGGCGGCTGGTGCGGCTCGATCGGCCCGACGCACTGAGCATCGCCGCCCACTACGGCTCGGTCAGCGCCGGCACCTTCGCGGTGGCGCTGACGATGGCCGAACAGGCCGGCCTGGCGATCAATCCGCAGACCACGCTGTACCTGGTGATGCTGGAGCTGCCGGCCATCGTCGTCATGTTGTGGCTGCACCGCCGCCAGCAGGGCCAGCGCGGCGGCCTGGCCATCTGGCGCGAAGCGCTCACCAGCCGCGGCGTGGTGCTGCTCGGCGGCGGCGTCGTCATCGGCGCGCTGTACGGGCCGCACGGCCTGGCGCCGATCGCGCCGGTGATGCTGGGAGGATTCAAGGCGATGCTGGCGATCTTCCTGCTGGAGATGGGGCTGTGCACGGCGCGCGTGTGCGCGCCGCTGCCGCTGCGCCACTGGCGCCTGATGGCGTTCGCCGCGCTGGCGCCGTTCGCGCTGGCCTGGGCCGGCATCGGCATGGCGGCGCTGCTGCACCTGCCGCCGGGCAGCGCGCTGATCCTCGCGGCGCTGACGGCCAGCGCCTCTTACATCGCCGCCCCGGCCGCGATCCGCGCCGCCATCCCGCAAGCCGACATCGGCCTGGCCATGCTTGCCGCGCTGGGCATCACCTTCCCGCTGAACGTGCTGATCGGGCTGCCGCTTTACCGCCTGTGGCTGGGGGCATGAAGGTGTGGCCCGACGGCGCCACCGCCGCCGACAAGACCGGCACGGTCACGCTGTCGTTCCTGATCGGCGCCGACGGCAAGTCGAAGGCGTCGAAGATCGTCAAATCCAGCGGCCACGCCGAGCTGGACGAGGCGGCCCGCACCGGCATCGAGAAGTGCACGTTCAAGCCCGGCACGCTCGACGGCAATCCGGTCGAAGCCTGGATGATGATGCAGTACGTCTGGACGCTCGACTGATCCGGCGCCGACACCGCCGCCGGCGCGATGACGATCAGCCGGCGGGCGGCAGCCGCATCCACGCGAGGATGTCGGCAAAGATTTGCTCGCGATTGAGCTCGTTGAAGTTCTCGTGATAATTTTGCGGATGGCGCCGATACGTCAGCAGCGCCGCCGGCACCGATTTGAGCATCGCCTCGGCCGCGTCGGCGTCGGCCAGCTTGTCGTCCCCCGCCACGACGGCGAACAAGCGATGGTTCCAGGCCGGCAGCCGCGCCGCTAATCCCTTTTGCGCCGCCGTCAGCGCGTTGCCGAAGCGGACCGTGATCCCGGTCGCGCGCACGCCGTCGCGCTCGTCGGCGTGGTGGCGCGCCGTGATGGCGCCGTCGTGCGTGAGCACGTCGGTCAACGGCGCCAGCGGCACCTTCATGCGCGGCGCCAGCGCCCCCAGCACGCCTGCCAGCGCCAGCAGCAGCGGCGACACCTTGATCGCGTTGACATAGTAAGGCGACGATAAAATGAACCCATGGATGGCGGCGTCGCCGGCGAAACCGCCCAGCCCCAGATGGGTGGCGATCAGCGCGCCCATGGAATGGCCCATCACGAAGATCGGCACGCCGGGATACTCGCGCTTGACCCATTGCAGGAACAGCACGCTGTCGTCGAGGAACACGTGGAAGCCGGGGATGTCGACCCGGCGCGCATCCTGATGGCCGCACAGGTCGTAGGCGACGGTGGCGATGCCGTGCTGGCGGAAATACAGCGCCGGCGTGACGTAGTCGCCGCCATGCGCCATGCCGCCATGGATGGCGAGCAGCACCGCGCGCGGCGGCATCGGCGCCGCCGGCTCCCAGATGTGAATGCGCCGCTCGGCCTGCCCGCAACGAAAACCGGCAAGCCGCGTTTCGGCGAAGCGCATCAGGCGATGATGCTGAGCGTGATGCCCATTTCGACCAGCAAGGTCAAATCGGCCAAGGTGAAGTCCAGGCTGGGCGTCGCCGCGCCACGCTCGGTGGTGAAGGAGATGCGCAGCTCGGCGGCCACGTCCGAGCGTTCGAAGTGGATGCCGCGCGCCTGGCATTCGGCCAGGTAGTGGCGGATCTGCTTGAGCAGCTCGTCCGGGTTCTCGTCCGTGCCGATACCGACATAGAAGCCGGAATCGATGCGTACCCGGCCGTCGGGCTTGACGTCGCCCTTCTGCCAGTCGCTATCCGGTTCGGTTGGCAAGCCGTCGCGGACGTCTGCCAGTCCCTCGTCGTCGCCGTGCACCTTCATTGTTGCGATGTTCATGGATCTGCCTTGTTTGTCGACGGTCTATATGCCGTCTCAAAAGGTTACACCATAGAAATATCAAAGTCTAGCAATATGGCCGATTCGACAAGGCATAAACGCCAGACGGAGCGATAGATCAGGCAATCCCGTAGCGTTCGCGATACGCCGCCACGGCGTCTTTATGCTGCAGCAACTGCGGATCGGCACCCTTGCCGTTCAAGTACGCGAACAAATCGTCCAGGTTGCCGATCGAAATGACCGGGATATTGTAGAGTTTGGACACTTCCTGCACCGCCGAGTTCGGCGACATCACGCCGTCGGCGTTGGCGGAGCGCTCCATGCGGTCGAGCGCGATCAGCACGGCGCACGGCTCGGCGCCGGCGGCGCGTATCATGTCCACCGATTCGCGCACCGAGGTACCGGCCGAGATCACGTCGTCGATGATGACGACCTTGCCTTGCAGCTTGGCGCCGACCAGCGAGCCGCCCTCGCCGTGGGCCTTGGCTTCCTTGCGGTTGAAGGCGAACGAGGTGTTGCGGCCCTTGCCGGCCAGCGCCACCGCCGTCGCCGACGCCAGCGTGATGCCCTTGTAGGCCGGTCCGAACAGCATGTCGAACTCGACGCCCGAATCGAGCAGGGTCTGGGCGTAGAACTGGGCCAGCTGGGCCAGGGTCGCGCCGTCGTGGAACAGGCCTGCGTTGAAGAAGTACGGCGACTGGCGCCCGGCCTTGGTCGTGAACTCGCCGAAGCGCAGCACACCGGTGTCGACCGAAAACTCGATAAATTGCTGACGTAAATTGTTCATGCTGCCTCATTTCTTTAAAGTGGCCGTATTTTAACGCTACACTAACGCATTCCAAAATTCTGTCTCATTTTTAAGCACTCTTTTTTAAGCACTCTTTTTCAAGCACCTCCTCCATGCCAAAAATCATCTCCGCCAACCTGAACGGCATCCGTTCGGCATCCTCCAAGGGCTTTTTCAAGTGGATGGCCACGCAGGACGCCGACTTCGTCTGCGTACAAGAGCTCAAGGCGCAGGCGCCGGACATGACGCCCGAGTTCCTGAACCCGGGCGGCTACCACGGCCACTTCCATTATGCCGAGAAAAAAGGCTACTCCGGCACCGGCGTCTACAGCAAGATCGAACCGGACCGCGTGGTCATCGGTTTCGGCGCGCCGGAATTCGACGCCGAGGGCCGCTACGTGCGTTGCGATTTCGGCAATCTGAGCGTGATTTCGGTGTATTGCCCGTCGGGATCGTCGGGGCCCGAGCGCCAGGAAGCCAAGTTCCGCTTCATGGCGCTGTTCCTGCCGCACCTGCAGCAGCTGCACGCCGAGGGCCGCGAAGTGGTCATCTGCGGCGACTGGAACATCGCCCACAAAGAGATCGACTTGAAGAACTGGAAGGGCAACAAGAAGAATTCCGGCTTCCTGCCGGAGGAACGCGAATGGATGACGCGCGTGTTCGACGAGGTGGGGTATGTCGACGTGCATCGCGGCCTCGACCCGCGCGAGGAGCAGTACACGTGGTGGAGCAACCGTGGGCAGGCGTACGCGAAGAATGTCGGCTGGCGCATCGACTATCATGTGGCCACCCCGGGCATCGCCGCCAAGGCCACCACGGTGGCGATCTACAAGGAAGAGAAGTTCTCGGACCATGCGCCGTTGATCATTGATTACGCGCACGACTGAGCACAGCGAGCTCGGAAACACCCCGGTAACACGTAGGGCGGATTAGGCGGAACGCCGTAATCGGCCATGCATGCGCCGTCGAGACGCATGCATGGCCGATTACGCTGCGCTAATCCGCCCTACGTAATCACAGGCTGCGGCGGCTGCTGAACTCGCGCCAGTCGCCGGTGAGCGGATCCAGGAAGGAGATGCGCCTCGCCAGCAGCTTCAACGGCTGCGACACGTCGTCCGCCTTGCACGGCAGCGCCACGGGATAGAACGCGTCGTTGATGATCGGGATGCCGAGCGACGACAGGTGCAGCCGCAACTGGTGCTTGCGGCCCGTGTGCGGAAACAGCCGGTACAAGGTGCAATCGGCGCGATGCTCGATGACCTCGATGATGGTCTCGGAATTGGGCTCGCCCGCCTCCTCCTTCATGATGAAGAACTTGTCGCCGTCGACCATCCGGCTGCGGTACGTGAACGGATACTCGACGCCCTGCAACGCCGGCGCCAGCGCCTCGTATTCCTTCTCGACCACCCGCTTCTGGAACATCGATTGATACGCGCCGCGGCTCTCCTGCTTGCGCGAGAAGATCACCACGCCGGCCGTCTCGCGGTCGAGCCGGTGGATCGGCGTCAGCGCCTCCTCGCCCAGCGTTTTCTTCAGCCGCACCAGCAAGGTCTCGTGCAGGAAGCGCCCGCCCGGCGTCATCGGCAGGAAGTGCGGCTTGTCGACCACCACCAGATGCTCGTCCATGTGCAGGATCTCTTCGGTGAACGGTATCGGCGTCTCCGCCTCCAGTTCGCGGTAGTAGAACATGCGCATGCCGCGCTTGAAGGGGCTGTGCGGCGCCAGCGGCTTGCCGTCGCCGTCGACGACCTCGCCGCGCGCCATGCGCTCGTACCAGGTCGATGCCTCGACGTCGGGAAAGCGCGCCACCAGAAAGGTGATCAGGTCCGGCCACCGTCCCTCCGGCAGCCACAGATAGCTGGGCGCGACCCCGTCGCGCATCGGCAACGGTGGCCGCGACATCAGGACTTCGGCAGCGCCAGCGAGTGGTACTTGGGCAGGTTGTTCGGATCCAGCCCCTTGGCGCGGGCGTACACCGGCAGCACCAGCGGCATGTTCTTGTTCATGTTGGCGATGCGGTCCTTGCCGGTCGGGTGGGTCGACAGGAAACTGATCGGCTGGCTCTTGTTGATCGCGCCCATCTTCTGCCACAACGCCACGCCGGCGCGCGGATCGTAGCCGGCGCGCGCGGCCAGGTCGATGCCGACCAGATCGGCCTCGCTTTCATCGCCGCGCGAGAACGTCAACGCGGCCCCCTGTGAAACCATGCCGGCGGCGGCGTCGCCCAGACGCGGATCGACACCGAAATAGGCCGAGCCGATGGCGCCGAGGATGCGCGAGCCGACCTGCGTGACGGTGTTCTTGCCGGCCTGCTCGCGCGCGTGTTCGCGCAGCGCGTGGGCGATCTCGTGGCCCATCACCGCCGCCACTTCGTCGTCGGTCAGATTGAGCTTGGTCAGGATGCCGTTATAGAAGGCGATGCGTCCGCCCGGCATGCAGAAGGCGTTGACGGTGTCGGATTTGAGCAGGTTGACTTCCCACTTCCATTGCGCCGCGTCGGGATTCCAGCGCGTGGTGAACGGAATGAGCCGCTTGGCGATGGCGCGCAGGCGGATCAGCTGTGGATTGTTGTCGCTGGCGACGGCATCCTTGTCGTGCGCCTGCTTCAGCATCTGATCGTACTGAAGCTTGGACTGTTGATCGAACTGCGCGGAATCGCCGCCCAGCCCCCGCATGCGCGACAGCTTTTCGACGGGAATACCGTCGTTTTGCGCGTAGACGGGCAAGGCGCCCATCACGCAGACCAGCGCCAGCGCGGCGCTCTTCAATTTAAGCTTTTTCATTTGCACTATTCCAAGGAGCGATTTTCGGCAACATCATCATCGCCGGGAAGGCGAGGATGAAACACACGATAAAGAACCAGAACCAACCCGTTTCGGCAACAATATAACCCACGGAGGAATTAATGAATGTGCGCGGGACCGCAGCCAGACTGGAAAACAACGCGTACTGGGTGGCAGTATAACGGGGATCGGTCGCCCTTGACATAAATGCCACCAGCGCCGCCGATCCCAGCCCCAGGCTGGCGAACGCCTCGAACCCGAACACGGCGCTCAGCAGCACCGGGTCCGGCCCCACCTCGGCCAGCCAGGCGAAGCCCAGAATCGCGATCGCCTGCAGCACCCCGAACACCCACAGCGCGCGGTTGATGCCCAGTTTGATCATCCAGATGCCGCCGACGGCGCCGCCGGCCAGGCTGGCCCACCAGCCGGTGGCGTTGGCCGCCAGCCCGATCTGCTTGGTGGTGAAGCCGACATCGAGGAAGAACTTGGTCGACAACGCGGTCGCCATGCTGTCGCCGATCTTGTACAGCAGGACGAACATAATGATGATGACCGCCTGTTTCAAGCCGTCGCGCAGGATGAATTCGCGGAACGGCAGCACCACCGCCTCCTGCAGGTTCTTGGGCGGCGCGCCGTAGACGGCCGGCTCCTTCGCCAGCAAGGTGCAGATGAAGCCGGGCAGCATGAACGCGGCGACGATCCAGAACACCGCCTGCCACGACATCGTGTCGGCCAGCACCAGCCCCAGCGCGCTGGGGATCAGGCTGGCCGCCTTGTAGGCGTTGACGATGATGGCCGCGCCCAGGCCCTGCTCGTCCTCGGCCAGGATCTCGCGGCGGTAGGCGTCGACCACCACGTCCTGGCTGGCCGACAGGAAGGCGATGACGCCGACGAAGACGGCGATCAACGTCAGCTCCAGCTTGGGGTCGAGCATGCCCAGCCCGCCGATGACCAGGAACAGGCCGATCTGCGTGACCGCCATCCAGCCGCGCCGCCGGCCCAGCGGACCGATGGTGTAGCGGTCCATGAACGGCGCCCACAGGAACTTGAAGGTATACGGGAACGTCACCAGCGCGAACAGGCCGAGCGCTTTCACATCCAGCCCGGACTTGGCCAGCCACGCCTGCATCAGGTAGATCAGCGTGTACAGCGGCAGCCCGGAGCTGAAGCCCAGGAACAGAATGGAGACGGTACGGCCGTTCAGATACGACAGCCAGTGTCGCTTCGGTTCCCGGGCGGCCATCAGTGCGCGGCTTTCGAATCGACTTTTTTCCGCAGGCGGAACACCGCCAGGTCGCCGCGCAGGTTGGGCAGGAACGACACGCGCCGCCCTTCCGCCAGCGCCACGTACTCGATCACTTCCAGCCCGCATTCGACGGCCAGGTCGCGGAAATCGTTGATGGTGGCGCAGCGCAGGTTGGGCGTGTCGTACCACTCGTACGGCAGCGACTCGGACACCGGCATGCGGCCCTTGAGCAGCGACACGCGGTGCGGCCAGTAGGCGAAGTTGGGGAACGAAACGATGGCCTCCTTGCCGACGCGGACGATATCGCGCAGCAGCGACTCGACGTGCTTCATCATCTGCAAGGACGACAGGCACAGCACCGTGTCGAAGGAGTTATCGCCGAATAGCGACAGGCCGTTCTCCATGTCCTGCTGGATCACCTGGACGCCGCGCCTGGTGCTGTCGAGGACCTTGTCGTCGGCGATCTCGATGCCGTAGCCGCTGCACTGCTTGTCGCTTTGCAGGTAGTCCATCATCACGCCGTCGCCGCAGCCGACATCCAGCACGTGCGCGTTGTTCGGCACCCAGTGGGCGATGAAGGCCAGGTCCGGACGGGCCGTGCTCAGTTGGGTGAAGTTCATGCTGGCTCCTTGATATCGTTCCACACCTGGTCGTAGTAGGCGCGCACCAGCTTCAGGTAGCGCGGGTCCTCCAGCAGGAAGGCGTCGTGGCCGTGCGGCGCGTCGATTTCGGCGTAGGTCACGCGGCGGCGGTTGCTCACCAGCGCCTGCACGATCTCCCGGCTGCGCTCGGGCGAGAAGCGCCAGTCGGTGGTGAACGAGGCCACGAAGAACCTGGCGCGGGTGCCGGCCAGCGTCTTGGCCAGGTCGCCGCCGTGGTGGCGCGCCGGGTCGAAGTAGTCGAGCGCCTTGGTGATCAACAGATAGGTGTTGGCGTCGAAGTATTCGCTGAACTTGTCGCCCTGGTAGCGCAGGTACGATTCGATCTCGAAGTCGACGCCGAAGCCGAATTTGTAGTTGGCCGGGTTGTCGCCCGGGACGCCGGCGATGTCGTCCACCGCCGCGCGCAGCCTGCGGCCGAACTTTTCGGCCATGTCGTCGTCGGACAGGTAGGTGATATGGCCGACCATGCGCGCCACGCGCAGGCCGTTCTTCGGCACCACGCCGTGCTCATAGAAGTCGCCGCCATGGTAGTCCGGGTCGGACAGGATGGCCTGGCGGGCGACGTCGTTGAAGGCGATGTTCTGCGCCGACAGCTTGGCCGTGGAGGCGATCACCACGCAGTGGCGCAGCCGCTCAGGGTACATGATGGACCAGGCCAGCGCCTGCATGCCGCCCAGCGAGCCGCCCATGACGGCGGCGAACTGCGTGATGCCCAGCGCGTCGGCCAGGCGGGCCTGCGCGGCCACCCAGTCCTCCACCGTGACGACCGGGAAGGCGGCGCCGTAAGGCTTGCCGGTGGCGGGATTGTTGTGCATCGGGCCCGTCGAGCCGAAGCACGAGCCGAGGTTGTTGATGCCGATGACGAAGAACTTGTCGGTGTCGAGCGATTTGCCGGGACCGACCATGTTGTCCCACCAGCCCAGGCTTTTCGGCACGCCCTCGTATTCGCCGGCGACGTGGTGCGAGGCGTTGAGCGCGTGGCACACCAGCACCGCGTTCGATTTGTCGGCGTTGAGGGTGCCGTAGGTTTCGTACATCAGCATGTAGTCTTGCAGCGCGGCGCCGCTTTGCAGCGGCAGCGGCTGCGCGAAATGCATGGTTTGCGGTTTGACGTATCCCAGGGATGACATATTTTTATAAGAGTATTGGGGCGGCCCCACGGGCCATGTATCAGGGCGGGACCGCGAGGATGGGTCCCACCGGCTTACATCAACTGTAATTGTTCGACCGCGTCTGCAATCACGTTGGGTTCCATCGAGCGCATGATCTTGCGGGTTTGCGGAACGATACGCGCAAGGTCGCTGTTCAGGATTTCCTGCTTGACCGACAGCAGCTGCGCCGGGTGCATCGAGAATTCGCGCAGTCCCATGCCCAGCAGCAGGCGTGTCAGTTTGACGTCGCCCGCCATTTCGCCGCACACGGCGACGTCGATCCCGGCCTTATGCCCGGCCGCGATTGTCATCGAGATCAATTGCAGCACAGCCGGATGCAGCGGATTGTAAAGGTGCGCGACCTCATAATCAACCCGGTCGATCGCCAGGGTGTACTGAATCAGGTCGTTGGTGCCGATCGACAGGAAGTTCATGCGCTTGACGAACATCGGCAGCGACAGCGCCGCCGCCGGGATTTCGATCATCGCGCCCACCGGCACCGCGTCGTCGAATTTGATCTTCGCCTCGCGCAGCTCGGCCTTGGCCTGGGCGATCATCGCCAGCGACTGGTCGATCTCGAACGCGTGCGCCAGCATCGGGATCAGGATCTTCACCTTGCCGAATGCCGACGCGCGCAGGATGGCGCGCAGCTGGGTCAGGAAAATCTGCGGCTCGGCCAGGCAATAGCGGATCGCCCGCAGGCCCAGCGCCGGATTGAGCGCCGTGTGCTCGGTCTGGTCGAGCGGTTTGTCGGCGCCGATGTCGAGCGTGCGGATCGTCACCGGCCTGCCCTTCATCGCCACCACCGCGCGCTTGTACTGCTCGAACTGTTCGTCCTCGGACGGGATCTTGCTGTTGCGGCCCATGAACAGGAACTCGGAGCGGAACAGGCCCACGCCGTTGGCGCCCGCCTCCATCGCGGCCGGGCAGTCGTCCGGCAGCTCGATGTTGGCCAGCAGGGTGATCTCGGTGCCGTCCTTGGTGATGGCCGGCGTCTTCTTGAGTTTATTGAGCTTTTTGCGGGCGCGCAGCGCGGCGCCCTGGCGCTCGCGGTACTGCTCCAGCACCAGCGCGCTGGGGTTGGCGATGACCACGCCGGCGTCGCCGTCGATGATCAGCCAGTCGTCCTGCTCGATCAGGGTGGAGGCGCCGGACATGCCGACCGCCGCCGGGATGTCCAGGCTGCGCGCGACGATGGCCGTGTGCGAGTTCTGGCCGCCGACGTCGGTGACGAAGCCGATGAAGGAGCGGTCGCGGAACTGCAGCATGTCGGCCGGCGAGATGTCGTGGGCGACGATGATCATCTGCGCCTGGAATTCGTCGCCGCTGTTGGTGGTCGGCGGCAGGATCTGCGCGGTGCCCATCAAGACCTTGAGCACGCGCTCCGCCACCTGCTGGATGTCGGCCTTGCGCTCGCGCAGGTACGGGTCCTCGATCTCGTCGAACTGCGCCGACAGCTCGTCGATCTGCGTCAGCAGCGCCCATTCGGCGTTATAGTGGCGCGCGCGGATGATGTCGAGCGGCGCCTCCGAGATCATCGGGTCCGACAGGATCAGCGCGTGGACGTCGATGAAGGCGCCCAACTCGGTCGGCGCGTCCTTGGGCAGCTCGTTCCACAGCGTTTGCAGTTCCTTGTGCACCTGGGCCAGCGCCTGCTGCAGGCGCAGCACTTCCGCTTCCAGATGCTCCTCGGCCACCAGGTAATGCTTGACGTCGAGCGCCGCCGGCGCCAGCTTGTGCGCGCGGCCGATGGCGATGCCGCGGGAGACGGGAATGCCGTGCAGTGTGAAGGAAGCCATGGGTGGACCAGTGAAAATGCGGGAACGGCTACGATCCGAGGGCATTACTCGCCTTCGCCGAACTTGTCGTTGACCAGTGCGGACAAAGCGGCGATGCATTCGCTTTCATCGGGGCCGTCGGCCTCCAGGGTGACCTTGGCGCCCTTGCCGGCGGCCAGCATCATCACGCCCATGATGGACTTGGCGTTGATGCGGCGCGCGTTGCGGGTCAGCCATACGTCGCTTTGAAACTTTGCTGCCAGTTGGGTAAATTTGGCGGAAGCCCGGGCATGCAGTCCAAGCTTGTTGATAATCTCAAGTTCTTGTTGAATCATTTTTCTTTTGTCTCAATGAGAAATCGGCGCGGCGTGAGCTACTCAATACACGCCGCGCAAATAAGCCGCACAAAAAATTCCCGCGCCGCCGCTACACGACGCGAATCCGGTTGTCGACGCGCACCGCTCCGCTTTGCGCGCCGGCCAGCGCCATCTCGACGACCACATCGAGCGTGTCGCGCCGGTAGGTGATGGCCCGCAGCAGCATCGGCAAACTGATGCCGGCGATGACCTCCACCCGGCCCGCGTCCGCCAACCGGTCGCAACAATTGGCGGGGGTACCGCCCTTGACGTCGGTCATGATCAACACGCCGTCGCCATCGTCGAGACGCTTGATCGCCGCCGCCGCCAGGGACTGCACTTCGCCGAGATCCTGGTCGGCGATCACATCGATCGCCTCGAGCCGCTCGGTCGGACCACGGAACACATGCGCGCAGGCGGCGATGAAAGCCTGTCCCAGCGGTGCGTGCGTCATAAGCAGTATGCCAACCATATTCTTAAACCGCCAGTGAGCGCGGAGGTTTTTGAGGCCGTCCGGCAAAATTATTTTGAATATCCATCATCGGGCCGGGGTCGCCGGCGATTCCACCGCCGCCTCCACCGCATCCATGAACATCGCCGCCACCGGGAAACCGGCCTGCTGGGTGATTTCCTGGAAACAGGTCGGGCTGGTAACGTTGACTTCCGTCAGGCAATCCCCGATCACGTCCAATCCTACCAGCAACAAGCCGCGCGCGGCCAGTACCGGCCCCAGGGTATTGGCGATTTCGAAGTCCCGTTCGGTCAAAGGTTGCGCCACGCCAAGGCCGCCGGCCGCCAGATTGCCCCGCACCTCGCCGTTTTGCGGGATGCGCGCCAGCGAAAACGGCACCGGCTTGCCGCCGATGACAAGGATGCGCTTGTCGCCCTTGGCGATGTCCGGGATGAAGCGCTGGGCCATGATGGTGCGCTTGCCGTTGTCGGTCAGCGTCTCGATGATGGCGCCCAGGTTCATCGCGTCCGGCTTGACGCGGAAGATGCCGGTGCCGCCCATGCCGTCGAGCGGCTTGAGGATGACGTCGCCATGCTCGGCCTGGAAGGCGCGGATGCGCGCCTCGTCGGCCGTCACCAGGGTCGGCGAGGTGAACCCGCTGAACTGGGCGATGGCCAGCTTTTCGTTGTGGTCGCGGATGGCCGACGGCTTGTTGAAGACGTTGGCGCCCTGCTTCTCGGCCAGCTCCAGCATGTAGGTGCCGTAGATGTACTCCATGTCGAACGGCGGGTCCTTGCGCTGGACGATGGCGTCGAACTCGCCGAGATTGGTTTCCACGGCCGGCGCGGCGCGGAACCAGTCGGTCGCGTCGTCCAGGATGGTGATTTCGGCCACGTTGGCATACGCCACGCCGCCGTCGACGGCCATGTCTTTTTGCTCGAAGGCGTAGACGGTGTGGCCGCGCTTGGCGGCTTCCACCATCATGGCGTAGGTCGAATCCTTGTAGGTCTTGAAACTGGCCAAGGGATCGGCGAGGAAAGCTATTTTCATGGGCGCATCCAATCTGGGTAATGCCTGATTTTAGCCGAGATTCGCCGCCGGCACCGGGGAGCGGACGAGGCCGCTAGCCCGGTGGCCTTGCCAAGCCGACAATACCGGCTTAATACACTTCCGGATTCGGATCGGTGCGTTCCATTTCCAGCGACGCCGCCAGCAGCGCCAGGCGCGCCACCACGCCGTAGACGTAGAAGCGGTTCGGCGCCGCCGTGCCCGGCTTCGCCTTCAGATCGGGCACCGCGTGCTGCTGCGCGAACGCCAGCGGCACGTACTGCGAGCCGGGCGCGTTGAGGTTCTGGTCGACGCCCTTTTCCGCGTGCACGCGGTAGAAGCCGCCGACCACGTAGCGGTCGATCATGTACACCACCGGCTCGGCGACGTCGTCCTTGATGCTCTCGAAGGTCGGCACGCCCTCCTGGATGATGAAGTCGGTCACTTCCTTGCCATCCTTGATGACGATCATCTTGTCGCGCTGGGCCTGGCTCAAGTCCTTGATTTCACTGGAATCCTTGATCGTCAGGATGCTGGTGCCGTAGGTCCCGGCGTCCGGCTTGACGATCACAAACGGCTTGTGGTCCTTCATGCCGTATTCCTTGTACTTCTTCTTGATCTTGGCCAGCAGCGCGTCGACATTGGCGGCCAGGCAATCGTAGCCGTCGCCGGTGCGGAAGTTGACCGCGTCGCACTTGGCGTGGAACGGGTTGAGCATCCACGGATCGACGCCGATCAGCTTGCCGAACTTCTTGGCCACCTCGTCGTACGCGTTCAGGTGGTTGCTCTTGCGGCGCACGGCCCAGCCGGCGTGCAGCGGCGGCAGCAGGCTCTGCTCGTGGATGTTCTGCAAAATCTCGGGGATGCCGGCCGACAGGTCGTTGTTCAGCAAGATCGTGCACGGATCGAAGTCCTTGAGGCCGACGCGGCGGCCGTTGGCCGAGCGCACCAGCGGCTCGACCACCAGCATATTGCCGTCCGGCAGAGCGATCGGGGTCGGCTGCTTCACCTCGGGCGACAGCGAACCGAGGCGAACGTGCAGGCCGGTCTGGCGGAAAATCTGCATCAGACGGGCGACGTTTTGCCAGTAGGTCGGGTGGCGCTGGTGGATTTCCGGGATCAGCAGCAAATTACGCGCGTCCGGGCAGTATTTGTCGATCGCGGCCATCGCGGCCTGCACCGACAGCGGCAGCATTTCCGTGGCCAGGTGGTTGAAACCGCCCGGGAACAGGTTGGTATCGACCGGCGCCAGCTTGTAGCCGGCGTTGCGCATATCGACCGAGCAATAGAACGGCGGCGTGTGCTCCTGCCATTCCAGACGGAACCAGCGCTCAATGGCCGGCGTGGCGGCCAGGATTTTTTCTTCGAGATCGAGCAGCGGACCGGTCAGAGCCGTGACGAGATGGGGAACCATGATTACTTCCTTAAATGTGCGGGAGGACGGCCCTCCAGGCAACAGAACCTCAAATATTACCTTGCAGATAGCCCAAATCAGGGCGAAAACCCTATTTTAAAGGTGGAAATGCGGCGCAAACGAAAAAAGCGCCTCATTCGAGGCGCTTTTGTGGGCACCCGCCGAAGCGGGTTATTACAACAACAACGATTAAGCGTGGTAAGCGGACTCGCCGTGGGTGGTGATGTCCAGACCTTCGCGCTCCTCTTCTTCAGGCACGCGCAGGCCGATGACCACGTCGACCAGCTTGTAGGCGATGAACGAGACGACAGCCGACCACAGGATGGTGACGCCGACGGCGGTCGCCTGGGTGGTGACCTGGCCCATGATCGAGTAGTCAGCCGATGCCTTGTTGGCAACGTAGTCCCAGATGCCCTGGCCGCCCAGCGATGGCGAAGCGAACACGCCGGTCAGCAGCGCGCCGAGGATACCGCCGACGCCGTGGACGCCGAACACGTCCAGGGAGTCGTCGGCGCCCAGCAGGCGTTTCAGACCGTTCACACCCCACAGGCAGACGACGCCGGCGGCCAGGCCGATGACCAGCGCGCCCATAGGACCGACGAAACCGCAGGCCGGGGTGATGGCGACCAGGCCGGCCACCGCACCCGAGGCGCCACCCAGCATCGATGGCTTGCCTTTGAAGATCCACTCGGCGAACACCCAGGCCACGGTGGCGGCGGCGGTTGCCAGCAAGGTGTTGACGAAGGCCAGCGCGGCGATATCAGCGGCTTCCAGCGCCGAACCGGCGTTGAAACCGAACCAGCCGACCCACAGCAGCGATGCGCCGATCATGGTCATGGTGACCGAGTGCGGGGCCATCGATTCGCGGCCGTAGCCGACGCGTTTGCCGATCATGTAGGCGCCGACCAGGCCGGCAACAGCGGCGTTGATGTGCACCACGGTGCCGCCGGCGAAGTCCAGCGCGCCTTTTTGGAACAGGAAGCCCGCTTTGGCCGCTTCGGTGGCGGCGGTGGCCGCGTCCTTGATCGCGTCCGGACCGGTCCAGAACCAGACCATGTGGGCGATCGGCAGGTAGGCGAAGGTGAACCACAGCACGACGAAGGCGAGCACGGCGGTGAACTTGGCGCGTTCGGCGAAGGCGCCGACGATCAGGCCGCAAGTAATGGCGGCGAACGTGGCCTGGAAGGCGACGTAGATAAATTCAGGAATGACCACGCCCTTGCTGAAGGTGGCGGCGTACGAGAACGCGCCCTTGGCCGGATCGAAGATGCCGTTCAGGAAGGCACGGTCGAATTTGCCGTAGAAGGCGTTGCCTTCGGTGAATGCCAGCGAATAGCCGTACACGCACCACAGCACCACGATCAGGGCGAAGACCATGAACACCTGCATCAGGATCGACAGCATGTTTTTGGAACGGACCAGGCCGCCGTAGAACAGCGCCAGGCCGGGAATCGTCATCAGGATCACCAGCAGGGTGGCGACCATCATCCAGGCGGTGTCGCCCTTCTGTGGCGCGGGGGCCGGCGCCGGTGCGGCCTCGGCGGCGGCGGGCGCGGCTGCGGCGGGCGCGGCGGCGAC
>CAUPJZ010000056.1:0-26536 GCA_963511605.1 uncultured Duganella sp.
CGCTAAGTTAAGCGTTCATCTAAATCACGTAGGGCGGATTAGCGCAGCGTAATCGGCCAAGCGCCGTCGGCGGCTCATGGCCGATTACGGCGTTCCGCCTAATCCGCCCTACGAAAATCGCCTTAACTTAGCGGCATTAGGGTCACGGCATTAGGGTCAGGTCCACCATTTCTACACGGCCTCAGCCCTAGCGGCCTTGGATAGCCGATTTTGCCCAGTTACGCCTCAGCTCGTGTAGAAATGGTGGACCTGACCCCGGATGAAAAAAGGGCCGGGTTTGATCCCGGCCCTTCGCGTTCACAGCTTATTTTCCTACGCTTCCAGCGTCATCAGGCTGGCGTTGCCGCCCGCAGCGGTCGTATTGACGCACAGAGCCCGCTCAGCAAGCAAACGCCACAGGGGGATGGGACCATCCTCGTTGGTGTCGATCAGGCTCACCAGCGCCCCGCTACGGGCCGCCAGTTGGTTGTGCCAGCTGCCTGCCAGCATCGATTCCACCAGGGCGATCTGGAAATCGCCTTCGAAACTGTTGAGATCGGCCACCGGCTTGATCCGGTCTTTTACAGCCGCGGGCAGATCCGCCGGTACCAGCTTGGCCGTGTCGCCTGCCAGCAGGGCGATATTTCCGGTGGCGAGTACGGCGGCAAGCTGGTTCAGCAGGCCGTCCCGGGTGCCTGCGGCACAAACCACCGCACCCCGTGGCACCAGCGCCAGCGTGTTGCGCTCACCTGTCGGGCCCGGCAAGGCGGTCAGGCTGCCCAGCATCGTCGTGCGGCTGTACTGATCGGCCAGCTTGGCGATGCCGTCGCGGCCGTGCTTTTGCGCCCAGGCCGTCAGCGCGTCCAGTGCCGGCGTCGCCTGGCGGTCGCGCTGGTGCTGCGGCGTTGCCGTCGCGCCGCGCTGCAGCCGTTTCAGGTACAGCGGACCACCGGCTTTTGGGCCGGTGCCGGATTTGCCTTCGCCACCGAAGGGCTGCACGCCCACGACCGCGCCGACGATGTTGCGATTCACGTAGATGTTGCCGACATGCGCGTTCGAGCTGATGTAATCGATCGTTTCATCGATGCGCGAATGTACGCCCAGGGTCAGGCCAAAGCCGCTTTCGTTGATTTGCCGGACCAGTTTCGGCAGATCGGCACGCTTGTAGCGGATCACGTGCAGAACCGGGCCGAAGACTTCCTGCGTCAGTTCCGACAGCGAACGGATCTCCAGCACCGTCGGCGGAACAAAAGTACCGGCGGTAATCACGCTCGACGGCAAATCCAGCGAGAAGTAGTTCACCGCTGTGCCCTTGAGCTTGTTGATGTGCGCCAGCAGGTTCTGCTGCGCCTCGGCGTCGATGACCGGGCCGATATCGGTCACCAGGCGGTCCGGGCAGCCGACTTTCAGCTCGAGCATCGCGCCTTTGAGCATTTTGATGGTCTTGTCGGCGATATCTTCCTGCAGGAATAGCACGCGCAGCGCGGAGCAGCGTTGGCCGGCGCTGTCGAAAGCGGACGAAATCGCATCCTGAACCACCTGTTCCGGCAAGGCCGACGAATCGACGATCATCGCGTTTTGGCCCCCGGTCTCGGCGATCAGGGGAATGTCGATGTTTTCAGCGGCGGCACGCTTGGCCAGGGTACGGTTGATCAGCTGTGCAACTTCGGTTGAGCCGGTGAAGATCACGCCTTTCACACGCGGATCGGCGGTCAGCGCGGCGCCGACCACTTCGCCACGGCCCGGCAGAAATTGCAGCGCGGCGCGCGGAATGCCGGCCTCGTGCAGCAGCTCGACCGCGCGGTGCGCGATCAGCGGCGTTTGCTCGGCCGGCTTGGCCAGCACGACGTTGCCCGCCGCCAGCGAGGCGGCGACCTGGCCGGTGAAAATCGCCAGCGGGAAGTTCCACGGGCTGATGCAGGTGACCGGACCCAACGCCAGGGTGTTGGCCGAACCGGCGACCTCGGCCGCGTAGTAACGCAGGAAATCGACCGCTTCGCGCAGCTCGGCGATCGCGTTCGGCAGCGATTTGCCCGCTTCGCGGATCGCCAGGGTCATCAGCTCCATCGCGTTCGCTTCGAACAGGTCGGCGGCGCGGTTCAACGCGGCGGCGCGTTCGGACGGCTGGGTGGTCTGCCAATCCATCGCGAAATTGCTGGCGCTGATCAGCGCGCTGTCGACGTCGGTGGTGGTCGCTTCGACCAGTTTGCCGACGATATCGCTATGCTGGGCCGGATTGCTGACATCCTGCACCGGCTGCCCAACGCTGACGCCGCCAGCCAGCAGCGGCGACGCGTACCAGGTGCGCGGCACGGCCAGCGCCGCCGAAATGTCGCGCAGCACGTCCTCGTTGGCCAGGTCGAAACCGGCGGAGTTCTTACGCTCCGCGCCGAACATGTCCTGCGGCAGCGGAATGCCGGCGTGCGGCTGACCGCCCTGCTCACGCGCCTGGGCGACCGGGTCCTTGATCAGCGAGTCGATCGGAATCGCCTCGTCGACGATCTGGTTGACGAACGACGAGTTGGCGCCGTTCTCCAGCAGGCGGCGCACCAGGTAGGCCAGCAAGGTTTCATGGGTGCCGACCGGCGCGTAAATGCGGCACGGCTTGTCCAGGTTGTCCTTGCCGACGACCTGGTCGTACAGCGATTCGCCCATGCCGTGCAGGCACTGGAATTCGTAGTCGGTCACGCCGTCGCGCTTGGCCCAGGTGTAGATGGTCGACAAGGTTTGCGCGTTGTGCGTGGCGAACTGCGGATAGATCACGTCGGTCGCGCCCAGCAGCTTTTGCGCACACACCAGATAGGAAACGTCGGTGTAGACCTTGCGCGTGTAGACCGGGTAGCCGCTCATGCCGTCCACCTGGGCGCGCTTGATCTCGGCATCCCAATACGCGCCCTTCACCAGGCGCACCATGAATTTGCGGCCGCTGCGCTTGGCCAGGTCGATCAGGAAATCGATCGCGAACGGGCAGCGCTTCTGATACGCCTGCACGACGAAGCCGATGCCCTCGAAGCCGGCCAGTTCCGGATCGAAAGCCAGCGCCTCCATCAGATCCAGCGACAGTTCCAGGCGGTCGGCCTCTTCCGCATCGATGTTCAGGCCGATGTTGTAGTGCTTGGCCAGCAGCACCAGCTGACGCATGCGCGGCAGCAATTCCTCCATCACGCGGACGCGCTGGGCGCGGCTGTAACGCGGGTGCAGCGCAGACAGTTTGACCGAAATGCCGGGACCGTTCTTGATGCCGCGGCCGTTCGAGGCTTTACCGATCGCGTGGATCGCCGTTTCGTACGAGGCATAGTAGTTCTTGGCGTCGGCCTCGGTCAGGGCCGCCTCGCCCAACATGTCATATGAATAACGATAGCCGCGCGCCTCGTTGGCCTGGCCGTTCTTGATGGCTTCGTCGATGGTCTGGCCGGTGACGAACTGATTGCCCAGCATGCGCATCGCCAAGTCGACGCCTTTGCGGATCAGCGGCTCGCCGCCCTTGGAGATGAGCTTGGTCAAGGCCGAGCCCAGCCCGGTCTCGCTGTTGGTGCTGACCAGTTTTCCGGTGATGAGCAGACCCCAGGTGGCCGCGTTGACGAACAGCGACGGCGACTCGCCCAAGTGCTTGCGCCAGTCGCCCTTGCTGATTTTGTCGGCGATCAGGCGGTCGGCGGTGGCATTGTCGGGAATACGCAACAGTGCTTCGGCCAGGCACATCAACGCGACACCCTCTTCCGACGACAGCGAGAACTCGTGCATCAGGGCGTCGACGCCGGAGGCGCGGGTGCGCTGTTCGCGCACCGAGCTGACCAGTTTATGCGCCAGTTGCTGCGCCTGTTGCAAGCTATTCGTGTCGTTGTTTTTGATCTGATCCAACAACCACTGAACAGCGCTCACTTCGTCGCGCCGGTAGGCCGCCGTCACTGCTGCGCGCAGTGGAATCGGGTCGCGCAGGATTTCTGCTTGTAACGCTGCGAAGGGGGTGAAAACGGTCGGATCTGCTGCTTGCATGAATGACTCTCAGAATAGAAATTTTGGAGCGTCCACTTACAAAAACACGCTCTGCAAGCGGGTAGCTTGAGAGCGTGGTTTGAGGTTGAATCGTGGTCTCGAATCGTGAACTGCTGATGATTCGATTGTAAAGTGAATTCTTCTGGATTAATTCTGGTATTACAGGGGGCTAGCAATAGATTGTTTTTAGTGAGACAATTTAACCAAATAATATTTATTTGGGAGTCCCCGGAAATGTTAGACAAGATCAGCAAAAAAATCTTGATGGAGTTGCAGAGCGATGGCCGCATCAGCAATGTGGAGCTGGCGGCGCGGGTCAACCTGTCGCCGGCCGCTTGCCTGGAGCGCGTGCGCAAGTTGCACGAGTCCGGCTACATCATGGGCTACACCGCGCAGCTGAATCCCCAGCTGCTCGACGTTTCACTGCTCGTCTTCATCGAAGTCGTGCTTGATCGCACGACACCCGAAGTCTTCGACGCCTTCAAACACAGCGTCCAGGTCATCCCGGAAGTGCTGGAATGTCACATGGTCGCCGGCGGTTTCGACTACCTGGTCAAGGCCCGGGTCAAGGACATGGCCGCCTACCGCGAGTTCCTGGGTAAAACCCTGCTCCAAAAAGGAGTGCGGGAAACCCACACTTATGCCGTGATGGAAGAAGTCAAGAATACCACCAAGTTACCTATAAAGTAGTATGTAGGAAATAAATTAGTCGCTACGCGCCGAAGCGCCGGGTACAACGGGGGACAAATGAAGCTTTTGCAGCAGAAGTTGGTGCAACGTGGATTATGGTTGTTGGGTGCTACGGCCGGCGGAACTTGCCTGGCGTACTTGTTCAATCTGGCGGCGGGCGATAACGCCTCGTTGATCTACACGGCGGCGCCGGCGGCGTTGGCCGGCGCGTTGATCTCCTGGTGGGCGGCGCGCCAGGACAACGACGAAGGTGGCGTGCGCCGCTTCGCCCAGACCGTGGGGGCGGAAATCGACGCCATCATGATCGGCGCGGCGGAAACCTCATATTTCGTCGATTCCGTTAAGAAGAAAATCGAGCTCGATGTCGGCACCGCCGGCGGCATTGTCCAGAGCTCGGCGCAAAATGCCGCGACCACCGAGCGCATCGCCGCCAACGCCGAGCGTGCGGCCAAGATCGCCGCCCAGGTGCGCGGCGAGACCGTGGCGGGCCGTAGCGAGGCGGACAACGGCCTGCAGCGCATCCGCACCGCGCGCCAGGACGCCCAGACGGCCGCATCCGTCATGACCAGCCTGCAAACCAACTCCCGCAAGATCTACGGCTTCACCGAGGCGATCAGCGAGATTTCCGCCCGCACCAACCTGCTGGCGCTGAATGCCGCCATCGAGGCGGCGCGCGCCGGCGAACAGGGACGCGGTTTCGCCGTCGTCGCCAGCGAGGTGCGCCAGCTGGCGTTGCGCACCAAGGAAGCGACCGACGAGATCAGCACCATGGTGCGCGAGATCAACCAGCAGGCGGAACAAGCCGCCACCGGCATGACGTCGCTGGCGGTGCAGGTCAGCGAGGCGGCCGGCAATGTGGAGAAAGTGCACGGCTTGCTGGGCAATATCGAGCGTTCCTCCGGCGTCTCGGAAGACGAAATCGGCCAGATCGCCCGGGCGTCGCGCGAGCATGTCGCCACCACCGAGGAAATCGCGGCGGCGATCGCCAGCATCCGCGACAGTTTGTTATCCACGGAAAAGGAATTGCCGCGCGCCGCCAGTTCGGCGATGGCGCTGGCCGAGCGGGCCGAGGTCATCACCGGCGCGCTAAGCGAGTCGTCGATCGCGACGTCGCACGATGCGATCCGGCATGCCGCGCAACAGGCGGCGCTGGAGGTGGGCAGGATTTTCGAGGCGGCGCTGTCGTCGGGCAAGATCACCCGGGATGCGTTGTTCGACCGGACTTATACGCCGATTCCGAATACCGACCCGGCCAAGCATAAAACGAGGTTCGATGATTTTACGGATCGCGTGCTGCCTTCATTGCAGGAGGCGCTGCTGGTGGCCATGCCGCAGCTGGCTTATGCGGGTGCTGTGGATAACAACGGCTATTTCCCCACCCATAACAAGAAGTTCTCGCAGCCGTTGACGGGGAACTATGACGTCGACATCGTCAACAACCGCACCAAGAGGATTTTCAGCGATCGCACCGGCAAGCGCTGCGGGTCGAACACCAAGCCGTTCCTGCTGCAGACTTATAAGCGCGATACGGGGGAAGTGATGCACGACCTGTCGGCGCCGATTTATGTGAACGGCAAGCATTGGGGTGGGTTCCGCATCGGTTATCGCTCGAGCACCAAGCACTGAGCGAGACGAACACGCACGCGACGGGATTTTCGTGGCTGGGACACGGGATATACGATTCGCATGGATTCACGTAGGGCGGATTAGGCGGAACGCCGTAATCGGCCATGCATGCGTCGCCGCAACGCATGCATGGCCGATTACGCGCTGCGCGCTAATCCGCCCTACGTGTCTCCGTGGTGTTTCTTGGCCGCTGGTTTAGGCGGTGTCTTTCTTCGGCGCGCTTCCCGGCGCGGTCCGCGCCGCCACCTGGTTCATGCCTTCCAGATGCATACGCAGCCACTTGTGCGCCGGGCTGCGCGCATCGCGTTCGTGCCACAGCATGTCCAGGTGCACCGCCGGCAGCTGGAACGGCAATTCCTTGGCGATCAACGCGTCGGTCATGCCCGTCGAGGCGATCAAGTGGCGCGGCAACACGGTGATCAGATCCGAGTTCGCCACCACCCTTCCCGCCGTGAAGAACTGGTTCACCGTCAGCAAGATCCGCCGCTCGCGCTGGATCTGCGCCAGCGCCTCGTCGACCAGACCATGCGCGCGGCCCGAGAAACTCACCAGCAGGTGATTGGCCTTGCAATAGTTGTCTAGGTTCAGCTCGACCTTGGCCAGCGGATGGTCGCGCCGCATCACGCAAACGTAATGCCCGGAATACAGCCGCTCATGGCGGATAGGCGAACCCGTCTCGTACGACAGCTGCGCCGCCACACCAGGGAAGAAACCGACCGCCAGATCGATATCGCCACGCAGCAGCATCGGCCGTGGTTCGCGCGTGGTCAGCGGCACCATGCGCACGTTCACGCCGGGCGCTTCGCTTTCGATCGAGCGCATCAGCGACGGCAGCCAGAAGGCGGCGGTGGCGTCGGCCATCGCCATGCGGAAGGTCGCGTGGGCGGCGGAGACGTCGAAGGTTTCCGGCGCCACCGCAGCCTCCAGGCTGGCCAGCGCGCTGCGCACGGACGGCCACAGCGATTCGGCGCGCGGCGTCGGCTTGACGCCGTAGGCGGTGCGTATCAGCAATTCGTCGCCCAGGCTCTCGCGTAGACGCTTGATCGCGTTCGAGACGGCGGGCTGGGTCATGGCCAGATGGCCGGCCGCGCGTGTCAGATTTTGTTCTGTCATCACGGCGTCGAAGACGCGTAACAAATTCAAGTCCAGCGTCAAAAAGCTCATGTTGGCTCAGGTAGTATGAAAATAGGATAAGACAGTATCGAGAAATACGGATTTCTCGTCAAGGATAAGCTTCGCCATTCACCAAACAGATAATTGTTATCGTGGAAGTAAATTGGATACTTATGTTGCGCTGCACTATAGTTAACTTGATTCTAAATGCACCGGTCTATCATGTCTACCATCATCTCAGTACTGCAAGCTCTTTCGTTTACCACCGCTATACAGCTGGCGCTGGCCGCCGTTGTCACCGTGGGCCTGCTGGTTTTGTTCAAACCGCTGCTGCGCGGCGTCGCGCGCGCCGCCATGCTGATCGTAAAACCGAAGTTGACCAAGGAAGAGCGCCTTCAACGCCGTCAAATGCGCGACGCGATGATGCTCAAGCGCATGCTCAACACCAGCGAATGCGGTGCCAGCCATGCCGCCGAGCTGCGCGCGATGGCGTCGCGCGCCTAAGAACAGAAGTTAGCGCTCGCCCAGCAGGGCGGGCTTGAGCGAGCTGTCCACCGGCTTGTCGCCCAGCCAGATCCGCAGCACGGCGTTGTAGAACGCCACGTCCGGCATCAACTCCCCCAACTTTTTACCGTTCAGATAGCACTGGGTGCCCTCGCCCGGTATCCAGTCGAGCAGCATCTGGTCGCCTTTTTTCAGCGTCTGGATTTGCGCGAACACTTCGCCGAACTTCATCGTCTGCGGCAGGATGCGGGTGCGTTCGATCTTGTCGGTATTGGAACTCAAGCCTTCCATGAAGGACTTGCCGAAGTCGTCCGAACTGACGTCGCGCAGCATGACGATGCTGACGCGGCGCGGACCGGTCGCGCCCAGCACGTCGGGGACGGTGGTTTTCTTTTCGGCCAGGTACAGACCGGCCGCATACACCTTGAAGATGACCTTCGTGCGCAGGCCGGCGCCGTTGAGCTTGAGCTCCTTGCCGCCGACGGTCGCGATCTCGTCGAACTTGGCGCCCGCCAACTCGACGGTGGCGAACGCGGGCAGCTGGACGCAGGCGGCCACCGCCACCAGGCTCATGATGAGTTGTCGGCGTCGCATGGCGGTCAGGCCTTGGCGGCCTGCAGGTGCTCGTATTTGGCGCGCAGCTGCTCTTCGGTCTCGCGCCATGCGGGATTGAAGGGGATGCAGCTGACCGGACAGACCTGCTGGCACTGCGGCTCATTGAAATGGCCGACGCACTCGGTGCACTTGTCCGGATTGATTTCGTAAATTTCCGCGCCCATGTAGATCGCGTCGTTCGGGCACTCGGGCTCGCACACGTCGCAATTGATACAGTCGTCGGTGATCATTAAGGCCATGACGGAACTCGCTTATTCGGTCTGGGTGGCTGCGATTTTCTTTTGCAGCCAACGGTCGACCGATGGGAAAACAAACTTGGAGACATCTCCGCCCAGGACGGCGATTTCGCGCACGATGGTGCCGGAGATGAACTGGTACTGGTCGGACGGCGTCAGGAACAAGGTTTCGACATCCGGCAGCAGGTAGCGGTTCATGCCCGCCATTTGGAACTCGTACTCGAAGTCGGACACGGCGCGCAGGCCGCGAACGATGACGCGGGCGTCGTGCGCGCGCACGAAATCCTTCAACAGGCCGGAAAAACTCTCCACTTTCACGTTCGGATAGTGGCCCAGCACTTCGTTGGCGATGGTCAGGCGTTCTTCCAGTGAAAAGAAAGGTTTCTTGTTCTTGCTGTCGGCGACGCCGACCACCAGCGTATCGAACAGACCCGATGCGCGACGCACCAGATCTTCATGACCACGGGTCAGCGGATCGAACGTTCCTGGATAAACAGCTACTACCATTGCGGCTCCCTGCAGTGCACCAATATAGAACGCGCATTATGCCTGAAAAACGATGTCTGCCTTAATATCGGGCAGTTTAGGGGGGATTAGTAGCAATCCGATAGCAAATAAGTAGCAACTAAGTTGTTACTAAGCCACTAATTCCTTCAGCTTGAGCAAATGGAAGAATACCATTCCCGCCTTGTCGGCGCGGATCACTTCCCATTGCGCCATCCAGTCCGGCGTCGCTTCCGCTTCGAATTCCAGCGCCGCGCCGGACTCGGCGTACACCAGGCCGCCCTCTTTCAAGAGTCTTGTGCACTGCGGCAGGCAGCGCTCCAAAAACTCTTGCTGATACGGCGGATCGAGGAAAATCAGGTCGAATTTCTGGCCGCGCGCGGCGGCCGACTGCGCCACCGCCAGCGCGTCGCCGCGCATGATCTGCACATTGTCCGCTTTCAGCTTGGTCTTGATTTCGTCGAGCTGCCGCACGACCGGCAAGTTGGAGTCGATCATCATGACCGACTTGGCGCCACGGCTGGCCGCCTCGAAGCCGAGCGCGCCGCTGCCGGCGAACAGATCCAGCACCTGCGCATCGGCCCAGTTGGCGTCGCGCTGGTGGTTGATCCAGTTGAACACCGTCTCGCGCACGCGGTCCGGCGTCGGCCGCAAGCCCTGCGCGCTCAATACCGGCAGCGGAGTGCGTTTCCACGCCCCGCCGATGATGCGCACCTGGTTGCTGTGCTGGGGACCGTGGACCGGGACTTTTGCGGGTTTTGCGGCTTTGCTTGCTGGCTTCTTTGGCATGTGGCTGTGTTCTAAGTCATTGATTCAACAGGGGCCACTATACCATACGGGCTTGCTGGCGCTGGTCAGCGGGCCTCCGCCGCCAGGCTGCGGAAGTCGTTGATCCAGCCCTGCATGCGCTTCTGCGCGTGCGCCTTTTGCTCCGGCGTGGCGATCTTCACCACCGTCAAAATCAGCTGCAAGCTGCCCTGCTCGGACGCCTCGAAGAACTGCTTGTGCTCGGAGGTTTCCAGACGGTTGAAGGAATCCTTGATCAGCGTATTGATGAGCGGAATGGTCGCCTCCTTGCTCAACTTCTCCTGCTGCACCTTGCGCACCAGCGTCAGGATCGCGTTTTGGCGGCGCTTGCGCTCGTTGAGCCAGATTTCATTGTCCAGCGGGCGGGCGTCGGAAGCCTTGCGGATCTCTTGCTCCTGTGCCTTCGAGAAATTGCCGAACCACAGCTCGAACTGCTCCATCGATTTCTTGTAGCGGAATTTCTGCTGGGCTTCCTTGTCGCCCTTCATGTTCTTCTTGCGGAAGTCGTCGAGGTTGGAGGCAAACTTCTTCTCCAGCGTGTCGATCTGGTCCTGCTCCAGCGAAGTCGCCAGGCCGGCCAGCTCCGGCGCCGCCTTCAGCAGCAATTTCTGCGTGCGGCCTTTAATGTCGTCGTAATCGGTTTGCAGGTCGGCGGCCGTCAGGTTGCCGGCCAACTGCTTCTGTCCCGTTTGCAGGATATGCACGTAGTCGTTCAACTGGGTCTTGCGGTGCCAGCTGAACAGTTTGTCGATCTCCTTCTGCACCCAGCCTTTTTGATCGGAGGTCAGGTCGACGTAACCGTCCAGCCACCAGTACAGCAACGTGTCGCCATTGTTATAAGCCAGGCGCAGCGAACTGCACGCGGCCAGCACGGTCATGAGCGCAATCAGGAAAAGGCGGCTTATCGTTCGGTTACCGTTTTGGGACATGTTAGACTTTTGCATTTACTCACTCACTCTATCTGGCTTCTTATGAACGTCGTTATTCTCGCCGCGGGTATGGGCAAACGCATGCAATCCGCGCTGCCCAAGGTGTTGCATCCACTGGCCGGCAAGCCATTGCTCTCGCATGTGCTCGATACCGCGCGCAGCCTGTCTGCCAGCCGATTATGCGTTATTTACGGACATGGGGGCGCTGCCGTGCAGGAACTGTTGGCCAGGCAACCGGAAAAGGTCGCTACCGCGCTGCAGGAGCCGCAGCTGGGCACCGGCCACGCCGTCATGCAGGCGCTGCCGGAGTTGGACGACAGCGTGCCGACCTTGATCCTGTACGGCGACGTGCCGCTGACGACGAGCGCCTCGCTGCAGGCGCTGGTCGACGTGGCCGGCAGCGACAAGCTGGGCATCCTGACGGTCGAGCAGGACGATCCGTTCGGCCTGGGCCGCATCGTGCGTAAGGGGGGGACAATGAGCGGCGAGATCGTCCGCATCGTCGAGCAGAAGGACGCCACCGACGCCGAGCGCGCCATTAAGGAAATCAACAGCGGCATCATGGTCGCGCCGACCGCGCACCTGAAGCGCTGGCTGGGCGCGCTAAAGAACAACAACGCCCAGGGCGAGTATTACCTGACCGACATCGTCGCGCAAGCGGTGGCGGATGGCGTGCGGGTGGTCTCGGCGCAACCGTCGGCGCAGTGGGAAGTGGCCGGCGTCAACAGCAAAGTGCAGTTGGCCGAGCTCGAACGCATCCACCAGCGCAACATCGCCCTCAAGCTGCTGGAACAGGGCGTGACGTTGATGGACCCGGCGCGCATCGATGTGCGCGGGGAATTGATCTGCGGCCGCGACGTCACCATCGACGTCGGCTGCGTGTTCGAAGGCAAGGTCGAACTGGGTGACGGCGTGCGCGTCGCCGCCCACAACGTCATCGTCAACGCCCGCATCCTGGCCGGTGCCCAGATCAAGCCCTTCTGCCATATCGAAGAGGCGGTGGTCGGCGAAGTCTCGATCATCGGCCCGTATGCGCGGCTGCGTCCGGGCACGGTGCTGGCCGAGGACGTCCACGTCGGCAACTTCGTCGAAATCAAGAACGGCCAGGTCGCCGCGCACAGCAAGGCCAACCACCTGGCCTACATCGGCGACGCCACCATCGGCTCGCGCGTCAACATCGGCGCCGGCACGATCACCTGCAACTATGACGGCGTCAACAAATCGCGCACGGTCATCGAGGACGACGCCTTCATCGGCAGCGATAGCCAATTGATCGCCCCGGTCACCGTCGGCAAGGGCGCCACCTTGGGCGCCGGCACCACCCTGAGCAAGGACGCGCCGGCCGGTAAGCTGACGATTTCCCGTCCGCGCCAGGTCACGATCGACAACTGGAGCCGCCCGGTCAAGAAGCCAAAATGAAGTGATGTGGACAACCATGTGGATATCCACTCGAACAAGCCGGGATAACTATCCCGGCTTTTTTATTTGTGGATAAAGATGTGGAGAAGCCTGCTGATAAGCCCTGAAGAACCCGGGTATAAGCAGGGGAAAACACCGGAACAACTTCATCCCGGTGAGCCCCGACAATCCGCGAAGCCGCACTCCGCCGTGATATCGGCCGGATTGTGGACAAACCTGTGGGAAATCATGTGAGTAACGCAGGATAACTTTTAAATGTGGATAAGGCTGGGTATAAGCGAGTGCAAAGCCCCTGAACAAGCTGTGCAAACCACGGGAAAAGTCCAGTGGCGAAAAATGCGATGTGAATAAACCTGTGCACAAATCAGGGATAAGGTGTGCCACGTAGGGCGGATTAGGCGGAACGCCGTAATCGGCCATCTATGCGCCGCCGACGGCGCATGCATTGGCCGATTACGCTGCGCTAATCCGCCCTACGTGCCTTAACGGCGGCTCCAATTGCACATTAAACCGCAATCCGCGTCTCGAACTTACTCCGAAACGTAGAAAAGTAAGCCTTCACATTCCGCACATTGGTCCGCGTCGCAAACAAGCGATGCGCCAGCGCGTGATAAGCAGGCATATCCGCCACCTGCACGATCAGCACGAAATCCGGCCCGGGCGCCACTCGATAACACTGCAGCACCGCATCCTCCCCCGCCACATGCGCCTCGAACTCCGTCATACGCTCGGCCGCCTGAACATCCAGCGAAATTTCCACAATCGCCGTCAAGCTCGGCCCCACCTTCTCGGGCGCGACAATCGCCACCTGCCGCTGGATAACCCCGGACTCCGTCAACTGCTTGACCCTGCGCAGACAAGTCGGCGGCGACACATGGACAGCCAGCGCCAGCTCGCTATTGGTTTGTGACGCATCAACCTGCAGCACATTGAGAATGCGACGATCTATCTCATCCATAAAATTTTCCAGTCTAAATGAAATAATATTTCATGATATCGAAGTGATGAAATATTATTTCAGAAGATGAGTAAATAAGAAAGCATATTTCACAGGGGCTGCTCTACGATGGCCTCCTAACTTAACAGAAGAGGTTTTCTATGTGCGGCATCGTCGGCGCGGTAGCGCAACGCAACATCACCCCGATCCTGATCGAAGGCCTCAAGCGCCTGGAATACCGCGGCTACGACTCCTGCGGCGTCGCCCTGCACGTCGACGGCCAACTGCAACGCTCGCGCAGCACCTCGCGCGTGGCCGACCTGGAAAAGCAGATCGACGAAGCGCACATGAAAGGCTTCACCGGCATCGCCCACACGCGCTGGGCCACGCACGGCGCCCCCGCCTCGCACAACGCCCACCCGCACTTCTCGCCGTCGGCCGACCAGGCGCGCATCGCCCTGGTCCACAACGGCATCATTGAAAACCACGACGAACTGCGCGCCGAACTGACCGCGCTCGGCTACGTCTTCCAAAGCCAGACCGATACCGAAGTGATCGCCCACCTGGTCGACCACATGTACAACGGCGATCTCTTCGATACCGTCCAGCACGCCGTCAAACGCCTGCACGGCGCCTACGCCATCGCCGTGTTCAGCCGCGAAGAGCCGCACCGCGTGGTCGCCGCCCGCCAGGGATCGCCGCTGATCGTCGGCATCGGCCAGGGCGAAAACTTCGTCGCCTCCGACGCCATGGCGCTGGCCGGCACCACCGACCAGATCATCTATCTGGAAGAAGGCGACGTGGTCGACCTGCAACTGGGCCGCACCTGGATCGTCGACGCCGACGGCAAGCCGGTGCAGCGCGAAGTCAAAACCGTGCAGGCGCACACCGGCGCGGCCGAGCTGGGCCCATACCGCCACTACATGCAAAAGGAAATCTTCGAACAGCCGCGCGTCATCGGCGACACGCTCGAAGGCGTCACCGGCATCATGCCGGAACTGTTCGGCGACGGCGCCTACAACGTCTTCAAGCAGATCGACCGCGTGCTCATCCTCGCCTGCGGCACCAGCTACTACTCGGGCCTGACCGCCAAATACTGGATCGAATCGGTCGCCAAGATTCCGGTCAACGTCGAAATCGCCAGCGAATACCGCTACCGCGACAGCGTGCCGCATCCCAACACCCTGGTCGTCACGATCTCGCAAAGCGGCGAAACGGCCGACACCCTGGCCGCGCTCAAGCACGCGCGCAGCCTCGGCATGGAGCACACGCTGACCATCTGCAACGTCGCCACCAGCGCCATGGTGCGCGAATGCAAGCTGGCCTACATCACGCGCGCCGGCGTGGAAGTTGGCGTCGCCTCGACCAAGGCCTTCACCACGCAGCTGGCGGCGCTGTTCCTGCTGACGCTGTCGCTGGCGCAAATCAACGGCCGCCTCACCGACGCCGAGGAAGCGCAGCATTTGAAAGCGATGCGCCACCTGCCGGTTGCGATCTCCGCCGTGCTGGCGCTGGAGCCGCTGATCATCGCCTGGGCCGATGATTTCGCGCGCAAGGAAAACGCCCTGTTCCTCGGGCGCGGCATGCACTACCCGATCGCGCTCGAAGGCGCGCTCAAGCTCAAGGAGATTTCGTATATCCACGCCGAGGCGTATCCGGCCGGCGAGCTGAAGCACGGCCCGCTGGCGCTGGTCACCGAGGAAATGCCGGTCGTCACCATCGCCCCGAACGACGCGCTGATTGAGAAGTTGAAGTCGAACATGCAAGAGGTGCGCGCGCGCGGTGGTCAGCTGTATGTGTTCGCCGACGTCGATTCGCGCATCACTTCCGGCGAAGGCGTCCACGTGATCCGGTTGCCGGAGCATTATGGTTTGCTGTCGCCGATCCTGCACGTGGTGTCCTTGCAGCTGCTGGCGTATCACTCGGCGCTGGCGCGGGGGACGGATGTGGATAAGCCACGGAATCTGGCAAAGTCGGTGACGGTTGAGTAATCGCGGAACCGTTAGCTGAGTTATTCCTTCCAATTAAAGTCGTAAATTGCCAATTAAAGTCGTAAATTGCTTATTAAAGTCGTAAATTGCCAAACTTCGAGAAAAAATCGTGTTATGTCAGCGGCGCTCGCTGGTACCGGCATTTCCACTGGAGCAGGCTGCTACGACCGTTGCAACGATTTCTGTGGCAGGTAGCCGATGCGAATGAGCGCCTTGTCGTCCTCGGAAAGCGTTTTTGCCCTGTACGGCGCAATGGTGTTGATGGCACGCGGTCGCCTGCCATGGGGGCCGCCGAACGACCTGTCTTTTCCTTTGGCACCGGAGTTGCTGTATTGCGGAAGCAGCGTGTTGCGGATGGCGCCGAACATCCAGTACCTGACCTTTTTGGACTCAGTGCGTCCAAACTTTGGACCTAACACGGAGCTAGGTGGCCACACACCGATGGACTCCACCCGTTTTGTCAGGACCAGATTGAATGTTTTCTGTATAAGCCGGCAAGCATCTATGCGGGCTCATATTGAACGGTCTAGTAAGCCATCGTCACGCCCGCGTAAAAACCGCGGCCGTTGTTGATCTCCTGGTTCAGCAGTTGCTGATCGGTGCCGGTCACGCGCACGCGGCGGGTGTTGCCCAGATTCTTACCTTGAAACACGAACGAGACCTGCTTCGATGGCATGTACTTGAACTGGGCGTCGACATAGCCGTTGGCCTTGTAATAGACGTCCTGCGCCGCGTTGGTCGACGACAGCGAAATCAGCGTCCGGTCCGTCCAGTTGTAGCTCAGTTGTCCGGAGAACGGACCGCTGCCCCACAGCAGCGAGGCGTTGAGCATGGACTTCGGCGACTCCATCAGGCTGGGCATTTCCCGTGCCGAACGGTCGGCCATGACGATGCTTGACGGCCGCATCAGCAGCCGGGTGTAGTTGACCGACGCGCCGAAATTGTTGAACGGCGCCGGCAACTGCGTGAACCGCGTGTTCACCAGTCCCAGCTCGACGCCGGTCAGGCTGGCGTCGCCGACGTTTTGCGCCTGCGCGATCTGGTTCTGGTACACCACGTTGCCGATGGTCAGATTCTGCGTCGAGGTCAGGCTAGCGATCTCCTGGCTGATCTCCTTGTGGAACAGGCCCGCCGAAATCATCGCGCGCGGCATTGGATACCATTCGAGCGAGAGGTCGTAGTTGGCCGATTTGCGCGGTTCCAGGTTCGGATTGGCCAGCGTCTGGGCGATGGTGGTGCCAGTGACGCTGGTCGAGTTCTGCCCTAGCGCCGCGTAGGTCGGCCGGCCGATGGACAGGCTGGCGGCCGTGCGCAGCTTGAGCGCGTCGCCGATGTCGTAGGCCAGATTGGCCGACGGCAGCGCGTTGCCGTATGACTTATGCACGAACACCGGCGCGTACACGCTGCTCTGGTTGGCCGGCGATGGCGTGAACGTGTGCACGTCAAGACTGGTGCTCTCATAGCGCAGGCCGAACAGCGCCGACCATTGCGCCGCCCGGTAGGCCGCCATCGCGTAGGCCGCGCCGACGTGCTCGCCGATGCCGAAGTCGCGCTGGGTGCTGTTTTGCGTGTTGGTCGCCGCCAGCGCGTACCTGCCCTGGTTGGCGTCGAAGTAGCGCTGCGCCGCCTGTGGATCGACCAGCAGCAGTCCCAGGCCGCCGCTGTTGTACGGTGTGATCGATTGGGTGCCGGCGCCGACGGCCGACAGCGAAATCGTGGCGCCGGCCGCAGGCACATATTTAAGCTCGTTGAAGTCGTATTCCTGCGTCAGCTTGCGCAACTGCGCGCCGCCCTTGTAGCCCCAACCTTTCGAGCCTTCCGCCATGTTGTGGGCCATGCTTAGCTTGAAGGTGCGGGTGCGGTTGTCGCTCGTTTCGCGCTGGGTGGTGTTCTCGGTCTGGTTGAACAGCGCGGCGTTGCCGAACGCGCCCGTGCCGACCGGAGTGAAGACCGGCACCTCGCCGGTATCGTAGTCGTACTTGTAGGCCAGGGCGGCGCTGTTGGCACTGGCGAAGGTGTACAGCTTGGCGTCCTGCCGGTAGCTGCCGCGCGCGTCGTTGAGCGTGAAGTCGATCGCCCGCAAGGCCGAAGGCTGGTACTGGCCGCCCAGTTCCACGTATTTCATTTCGCGCTTCTGGTCGAACTTGGCGTAGTCGGTCTGCGACTGGCCGCTGGCGACGCTGCCCGCCCTCGGGCCGGTCTGGGCGACGGCCGACGTGGCGGTGTTGGTGTTCTGCAGCCATTGCGCGCGGCGGTCCTCGTCGTTGATGTGCTGGAAAATGCCGCCGCTCAGATGGGCGCGGAAGTTGCTGTCGTTGTCGTAGTCGAACTTGCCGAAGATGTTGCGGCGCTCGCGGATGTTGTCGTAGCTGAGCCAGCGGATGCGGTCCGGCATCGCCACTAGGCCGTTGACGGCGTTGCCGGCCTGGTTGACCTTGGCGCCGTTGGTCTGGCTGGTCGCGTCGCGGAAGTAGCTGTAGCTGTCGACGGCCGTGTTCAGCGAACTAGATACGCGGCGGTAGTAGCCGGCCGACAGCAGCGCGCCGAATTGCTGGCGCTCGCCGAAGGTGTTGCTGACCGTGCCTTCGAGCTGGCCGGACGGGCTGTCGCCGCGCAGCTTCGGCTTGTCCCAACTGGTGTAGTCGGCGCGGCCCGAGGCGTGGAAGCCGCCGCGGTCGAGCGCCGAGCGGGTGGTCAGGTCGGTGATGCCGCCGATTGCGTTGCCCTCCATCTCGGGCGTGAAGCTCTTGTAGACGCTGACGCGCTTGGCCAACGAGGCGGGAATCACGTCCAGCGACACGGTGCGGCGCGTGGTCTCGGTGCCCGGCAGGGCGACGCCGTCCAGCGTGACGGTGTTGTAGTCTGGGTTCAGGCCGCGCAGGGTCATGAACTGCGCTTCGCCGCGGCCGTTGTTGGGGATCATCGAGACGCCGGGGACGCGTTCAAGCGCCTCGCCGAGGCCGAAGTCGGGGATGGAGCCGATCTCGTCGGAGGAGATGCCGTCCGAGATGACCGATTTGTCGCGCTTGTCGGCGATGGCTTTTTGCACGGCCAGCGCCTTGCCCGATACTTCGACGGTCTGCATCGGGGCGGCGGTGTCGTCAGTGGCGTCGCCTCCGGCGCTCTGGCCCCAAGCGCTGGCCACGCTCATGACCAGCAGTGACAACAGCAGTGGACGGGCGGCCGCGGCGGCATGGAAACGGTGGTGCGTCATGATAATTCTCCTGGTAATCGGCTATTAACTAACTATGAGTGAATTACAAAATAAAGAAATATCGCCATTGGTTGCAAGAAGAAACTTTATTTTCACTAGGGAGGGTTGCGTGCGTGCTTGGAAAGGCGTAAAAGCAGGATTAGAAACTCACTCGGAGTATAATATTGCTATATTTCCGCTTGATGACAAGCCATCCCCAACGAGCCGACTTCCCCATGCCCTCCAAATTCCATCTGCCTGACAGGTTTCTGCGCGGCGAACGCGAACAGCTGGTCGCCAGTCCCAACGAGCGCCTGATCCTCGACCTGATCCGGCGCCAGGGGGAGATGACGCGCGCCGACCTGACCCGCGTGACCGACCTGACCGCGCAATCGGTGATGCGCCTGGTCGACGACCTGATCGCCCGCGGCCTGCTGCGGTTCGGCGCCACCGTCTCCATAGGCCGCGGCAAACCCGGCCCGGTGGTGCAACTGGTGCCCGATTTCGCCTTCTGCGTCGGCGTCTCGATCGCCACCGACGCGGTGACGCTGGTGCTGGTCAATTTCGCCGGCGCGGTTGTGGCGCAGCGCGTCGAACCGATGGCGCCGATCACGCGCGCCTCGCTCAGCGCCTTCCTCAAGCAGGCGCTGACGAAAATGCTGGCCGCGCATCCGGGCGCGCGCGAGCGCCTGTTCGGCATCGGCGTGGCGATGACCGGTTTCTTTATCGGCAAGGGTACCCCGCTCAATCCGCCGCAGCCGCTCGACGACCTGGCGTTGATCGAACTCGATAGCTATCTGGAGCGCGAACTCGGCCATCCGGTCTGGATCGACAACGACGGCAACGCGGCCGCCATCGGCGAGAGCCTACTGGGCCTTGGACGGGAGCACCGGCATTTCGCCTATCTGTATTTCAGCCATGGCTTCGGCGGCGGCCTGGTGTCGGACGGCGAATGCCTGCGCGGCATGCACGGCAACGCCGGCGAATTCGCCGGCATGCTGCCGATGCAGGGCTTGCCGAGGCCAACCCTGGAGCTGCTGCGCGAGATGCGCTGCGAGGACGGTCACCGGGTCGAGACGATTTACCAGCTACTGGCGGAATTCGATCCGTCGTGGTCGTGCGTCGACCGCTGGATAGAGGCGGTGGCGCCGAGCATGTCGCTGGTGACGTCGGCCATCATCGCCATCTTCGATCCGGAGCTGATCGTGCTCGGTGGACGCATGCCGCGCGCGCTGGCCGATAAGCTGATTCCGCATATCCGCATCGACAACCAGCCGCGCCGCGGCATCCAGCGTCCGCAGGCGTCGCTGGTGGCGGCCGGGACGCGCGGCGACGCGGCCGCCATCGGCGCGGCGGCCCTGCCCCTCAAGCGGCACTTCTTCTTGTGAAGTCGATTTCGCCGTCGCGCTGCACCCAGCCCCAGGCGACGGTGGCGGTGGCGATCGCGCAGACCGCCATGCCGTAGGCCAGCGCCGCCGCGCCGACCGTCATGTTCAATTTCAGCAGCTCGCCGGCCAGCACCGCGATCAGCGTCAGCACGAAGCCAGACAGCGACGCCGCCGTGCCCGCGCATTGGGGGAACGGCGCGGACACGGCGGCCTGGCCGCACGATTGATGGATGGCGTGGCCGAACATATAAAACCACTGCGGCACGATGATCGCCCACGCCGCGTGCACGTCCGCCCACTGCAGCAGCGCCAGTCCCAGGCCGCCTGCCAACGTGGCGCCGCCGGCCTTGCGCAGCGTGGCGCGGATGCCGGAGCGCTCGAGCCAGCGGCGGCAGACATGGTTGGCGCCCAGGTGGACGGCCGAACTGGCTGACAGCGCGTAGCCATATTCCAGCGCCGTCAGGCCGCGCTCGCCGATCAGCGCGAAGGGCGACATCGCCAGGAACAGGTAATGGCCGGTGTAGCTGGCCGCCGTCAGCGCGGTGTAGGCGATGAAGGTGCGGTCGCGCAGCAGCAGCAGCCAGTCGCGCAGCAGCGTCGAGCGATGCGCCGCCGCCTTGTCCGGTGACGGCCGGGTTTCCGGCACGCGCAGCAGGACGTCGAGCAGGGCCAGCGCGGCGCAGCCGGCCAGTAGCAGCAACGGCGCGCGAAAGCCGCCGGCGCCGGCCAGCGCGGCGCTCAGCGGCGGCCCCGCCAGCGCGATCACGCCGACCCACGAAAAGCCGATCGATAGCAGCCGCACGCCTTCGATCGGCTGGTACAGGTCGCGCAGCATGGCGCGCGCGCAGACGCCGGCGGCCGCCACACCGAGGCCCTGCACGCAGCGGCCGATCAACAAGGTGGCGATGTCGGTGCTGGCGGCGACGGCCAAGCTGGCCGCCAGCAGCATGCCCAGTCCGGCCAGCAGCACCGGACGGCGGCCGTGGCGGTCCGCCAGCGGCCCCCACAGCACCTGTCCGAGGCCGAAGCTGAGCACCAGGACCGACAAGGTCAGCTGCGCGGTCGCGGCCGGGATATGGAGTTCATGCTGGAGTTGCGGCAGCGCCGGCAGATACAGGTAGCCGGCAACGGGGTGCAGACCCAGTAGCAAAACCAGGGAAAGGATCAGGCCGCGCCGGGTGAGCTGGGGCCGCGGTGATGGGATTGTCGGCACAGCCTGCTTTCGGGCGCGTTCCAGGGAAAGCGCCATTGTCCTTGTTCAGCGTCCAACTTGCAATCCTGGCCGCTACCTCGGCAGGTTGGCCAGCAGCAGTTGCGGCCGGAACTCCAGCATGTCGTCGAAGTAGGTGAACTCCGGCGCGCCCAGTTCGATTAGAGGCGAGCGGGCGATGAAGTCGGCCAGCAAGCGCTGGCGCAGGCCGGCCAGACGCTCGCGGCCGGCGGCGTCCAGCGGGGCATAGATGTAATTGAGCGTGATATGGAAAACATAGTCGTCGTGGCGCGCGGTGCGGAAGCGTAGCGTGTCGGCCAGCCGGTCGCGCAGCACGCGCAGCTTGCGGTTCTCGGCGGCGTCGGCCGGCTCCAGCAGGATGCTGGCGAGGTTCGTCTGCTGCGCCAGCGGGAGGGGGCGCATGCGGATCGGCAGCGCAGTGTCCAGATCGAAGCGGCGCAGCTTGTCGAGGAAGGCCGCGTTGCAGGCGGCCTCGCCGGCGTCGGCCGGCAGGTCGGACGGGAAATACTGGTGTCGCGCGGGGTAGGAGACGCCTTCGAAAACGGTCATGTGGTAGCTGGCCGGCGGCAGCGGCGCGATGTGGCCCTGTAGACCGCTGCGCATCAGCGCGACATGTATATCCAGCAGCGCCAGGAAGGCGGCGCTGCGCTTGTCGACGTGGCACAAGATGGTGTTGCCCGGCCAATGCGCCGGGCCGCCGTCCAGCAGGAATTTGGGCGGGACGGCCGCAACGGTCGTTTGTGCGGCCGCCCGGCAGGCGGGACCCGCCGAGGAGAGTACCAAGGTGGAGTATAAGAGCGTGCGCAGGGCGCTGCGGCGGGACTCGGCTGTCATGAAACGCTTTCAAATCTACGATGGAATCTATATTACTAACGCAACGTGAGTTAATCAACAAATGTTTGCTACTTCTACGGGAAAAACGGCAAGAGCGCGTCGAGGTGCTTGGTTTGTAATACGCTTGAAACAATCTGGCATTAGCATACAAGCATATTATTAACTCACTAATGGTTAATAATAAAAGACGCTGAAGGAATGTCATCACGTCGCCTTCCCCATCATCCTTCACAGCCAGGAGATACTATGACCCGACCTACCCGACCACCCACATCCTCCCCCCTCGCCAGACGATCGATCGCGGTCGTGCTGATCGCCGCCGCCTGCCTGGCGCCGCAAATCGCCTCCGCCTCCTGCGGCAACGTCACCACCAAGATGCGCGAAATTCTCGGCACCCACGGCCAATACACCGCCGACACGCTGGTGCTGGCCCACCGCGGCTTGTGGGGCAAATACGCCGGCATTCCCAGCTTGCCCGAAAATTCCCGGGGGGCGTTGTACCAAGCCGACGTGAAATGTATGGACGGCGTCGAACTTGACGTCAAGGTCACCAAGGACGGCGTGCCGATCCTGATGCACGACTTCAACGTCGGCCGGACCACAACCGCCTACATGGTCTTGGGCGGGGCCAAGTACAACCCGCTCAACAACCAGGGGCAGAATGCCGCCGTGAGCACCCTGCCGTGGAGCACCATCGCGCGACTCCAGCTGCTTACGCCGGACCGCAGCGTCGATACCGGCTATCATCCGCCGCGCGTCGACGAGTTGTTCGACTATTGGAAGAAGGAAGGCATGACCGTGCCGATGGTGTTCGACACCAAGACCGCGGACGCGGTGGGCGCCATCGATTACATCGCCAATCAGAAATTTTCCAACGCCCGGGACGTGGTGGCGGTCAAGGTGAACGCCACGCTGTTCCCCGTGCCGACCGCGTTTATCGCGCGCGCGCCGCACATCGATGCTATTCCGGTGTTCACCACCAACATGCTCTCGAAGATCGACGTGCCGGCCAGCCGCGCCGCCTGGCAGAACTGGGCCAATACGCTGGAGATCAACGTCAAGCAGGATGGCGGATTGCTGCAGGGCCAGATGGACGCGGCCAAGAAAGCGAATAATCGCATCGGCGTGTTCCATGCGATTCCCGACGGTCCCTTGTCGGGACAGTTCTACCAGAACACCGGACAGTGCTGCTACAAACTGTCCAGTCTCTACTTCTCGTACTCGGGTGGCAGGGACACGGCCGACAATCGCGGAGACTTGGGCTATCTGCTGTACCAGGGCTTCGGACTGATCACCACTGACGATCCGTTGGGCGTGAACCGCTTCCTCGGCGATCACGGCAAACGCTTCTCGCACGTGCACTAATCATCACCGCCGGCGCCGCTCGTGGATGAGCGGTGCCGGGTTTCAACACAACAGAAAGGCATCGCCATGTGGAATCGTCGATACGCAACGCGCCCGATCGCGGCGCTGATATTAGTCTTGAGCAGCCTGGGCACCCTCTCCAACGCGGCCGCCGCCGAGCCGGCGGCGCCACCCGGCGCGAACGTGGAACCGACCGACGCCGAGCTCCGCGGCGAATTCGAATCGCGCTCGTGGGCCTACGACGAATACCGGCTCCGGCACATCTTCATCGCGGTCGGGTCGACCACGGCACATAAAAAGCCGCGCTCCGAGTCGCAAGCGTTGGCTCGCGCCCGGGCGCTCAAACGCCAGCTCGACGCCGGCAAGGATTTCAGTATGGTGGCACAGCGCGAATCCGACGACGCCGCCACCGCGCCCATTGGCGGGGAACTGTCGTCGATGTTCGGCGTCTATGTCGCGGACGAATTCATCGACACCGTGCGTGAACTGGCCATCGGCGAAGTGAGCAAACCGACGCGCGGTCGCGACGGCTATCACCTCATCCGGCTGGAGGAGCGGCACGCGGCGGACTTCGAGATGGCGAAGCCGTTGGTCGAAGAACAACTGCGGGACCACGCCCGTCCGGCCGCCACGCCATGAGTTTGTCGCGCAGCCCTTGGGGCGCGGGCGCTTTGTTGCTGTCGGTGGCCGTAGTCTCGATCGCGATAACGGTGCGTTTTGTCGATCAGGATGATGTCGCACCGCCGGCTGTTGCCACGCAAGCGGAGCCAGGCCATCCGGCGCCAAGGCGTGCTCCTCAGGCATCGGCCACCGTGGTCACGCCCGCCCCATCGGTCCCGGTCAACGAAGCCTGGCGAACCTACACATCGGCCAACCTGTTCGCCGATTGCGAAGAGCGCGCCAAAGAGCCCGCCGCCAATGCGGGCGCGCCCGACGAGGCCTACCAAATCGACGCCACCGGCGTGCTGGCGGCGCGACTGGAGAAGGATCGCAACGCCAGAAGCGCGCAATGCCGCATGGTCGGTCCGGCGGAGTATCGGCAAATCGAGGGCATGTTGAGGCTCGCGGCGGCCCAGGGCAACCGCGACGCGCAAGGGCTGCTGCTGCGCCGTCGCGCGCAGGCGCTGCTGGCGCGCGCACATGGCAACGACGCCGCCGACGGGCAACGGGAGTTCGCCCCCGCCGACGAGGGTGAAGCCAAAGTAATCGCCTTGGAACTGGAAAGGCTGGCGTTCGAAGGCCACCGGGAGTCGATCGTGGCGCTGGACCAATTGCTTTCGGCCCCGCAACCGTCCCTGGCCGATCCGACGCGCGCGGCGGCCTGGCGGCTGGTTTCCTACCAGGCGTTTGGCGCGCCGTTTCCCGCCTCGGACAAGCTATCCGGCACGGCGGAGATCCTGGACGACCTGGACCCGGCAAGCAGCCAGAAAGTCGTGACGTTGGCGAAGTCGCTGTTCGACAGCTGTTGCGCGCGCTAACGGGATCGGGCGGCCGTGGACGCCGGGGTCCTCGGACCCGGTCGCCACCACGGCCGGCGCGCAGCCATTAATATTTGCCGACGCCCGTCCAACGCAAGTCCGCGCCGGCGATGCCCAACACCGGGCCGGGACGGATCATCGCCTGCCCCGCGCGGCCTCAGCACGGCATAGACTAGAGCCGGACTAAATCCATTGTTCACCGCCCAATCTGCGACGGTCACACCGGCAAGGCGGAAGTAATTTTTTGCAGATTGGTCAAGTGTCATTGGGTTGGGGCAAAGGATTTGGGCGTAGCCCGCTAAGGAGATTTAATGGCGCGCTATTCAATTTTGATCCAAATTTTCGGTAAAAGCAAGATAACGAAGAATATCGTTCTCTATAATGATTGCAACACAGAATAAAATTTTACATCTCAGGCCGGAAGCTCTTACTTCTGCGCCGGTAGTAGCCTCCCTCGACTTGGGATAAGCTGTAATGCTAGGGAGAAGTCGCAGGTGCCGAGTGGTAGATTTGCAAGTACCTTGCAGGAAGGGATACTATGAAAAACCGAGTACGTAAGAAGCAGCTAATATGGAAGAGGCGTCACGCGTTTTACTTGGACATTATCGGGCAGCATACCCATGCACTGAGTTTGCATCCTCCAGCGCCTTACAAAGTACAGCATATTGCGGCATTAGTTGGTCACAGCGAACAACTACGGGCAGTTCTCGAATTCTCAACGAATCTCGGTAGAGCGCCCAATACGACTCCGGATCCATAGTCCAACCGAGTGGAGGTAAGCGTGCATGCCGCTGCCATTCAGCTTGGATAGCACGCTCGTTCAGCCAATTGAAGATCCAGAAATTCTGGCGGCGCTGCGACGAAAACGTAGAGGCCTCCAAGTTGTGCGGCAGCCCCCATGTGTACATATGCGGCTGATTGCGGCGCCCCTGAATCTGCTGTACATAAGCTTCCGGATGACCAGATCGGGCTGACTCCTGCACGATCGCAGGCGCTATCAACTCAGAAAGCAATTTTCCGCTACTGAACCGAGTCCCTTCTACCCACTTGATACCCTCATCGGGATTGCTACTGATCTGGACAACAAACACTTGATTAAGAGGATCGCCACTGCGCGCCAGTTCATCGACAACTACCGCAATTTCCGCCAGACCAGCGTTATCACGGTAGCCTCCGTCTGCAACCGCCAGTGGACGAGAACCCGGCTTGCACTTGACGGCCGACTCGGGCATACGGGGAATTTCGAAAGCGCCGTCATGCGCACAGGCCACGCCTACAGGCGAGATGCCAGCGAAGCGCGCACTATCGAGTACGGCACGTCCCACGGTAGCCTGCGAGTCGAGTTCCCATGACCAACGTACCGCTCCCGGGTAGCTACTGTAGCTGGCGCTTCGCCCATCGGCGGCTGAAGTGGCGTTGAAAACGACCAGAGGCAATTTGCCGTCGGCTGATAATTCGGCCATCTTCCGCCGGAAAAAAGAACCCGCCTTGGGGCGAATCCCGTTTTCATGCAGCAGTGCATCCCATGACGTTTCCCATTCTTGTAGCAACAGTACATCGTGTCAACAGCGATTGAAAACTGATACAGTTTTGGCGCTCGCAGCGATTTAAAACTGATACACCTCCGTCACCAGCACGCGCTGGATTTTTCCTCTTTTCGTAGCCCGGTCAAGCAGCCTGGTCGCCCCTGATACTCTGCAC
>CAUPJZ010000057.1:0-25468 GCA_963511605.1 uncultured Duganella sp.
CGCCGGTCAGCGCGCCGGCCACGGCCGCCCCGGCCAGCACCGCGGCGCAGGCCGCAGCCAGCGCGCCCGCCAGCGGCCAGCCGGGCGTGACGTCGTCGAGCGCGTACAGCCCGAACTTGGGCAGCAGCGCCAGCGCCAGCGCGCACGCCGTGCACAGCTGCAGCAACTGGCCGGGCGTGGCGGCGCCGACGCCATGGCCGTCGCGCAGCAGGCTGGCCGCCTGCGCGGCGGCCGCCAGCAGCGCCACGTCGGCCAGGCGCAGCGCGAACGCCAGGCGCTCCGGCTGGCGCGCCAGCCGCGCGGCCAGCGCGTTCATGCCGGCGCTCCATTGAGGCAGGCCGACAGCGGGGCCGGCCGCTCCAGCGCGGCGTCGGGGCGGCGCAACTGCTGGCCCAGGTGGTCGGCCAGGCGCAGCGCCAGCGCCGTCAGCGTGATGGTGGGGAAGTTGGCGCCGGCGGTCGGAAACACCGAGCTGCCGGCCACGTACAGGTTGCTCATGCCGTGCACCCGGCCGTGGCCGTCGACCACGCCGTGGCGGGGCGAATCGTGCATGCGCGTCGTTCCCATGTGGTGCCAGGTGCCTTCGCGCTCCAGGCTCGGCGGCCAGGCGCCGCCCTCGAGCGGCGGGTCGAGGTGGACGCCGGCCACGCCGGCGAGCTCGAGTTCGGCGCCGATGATGGCCAGCGTGCGGTCGAAGGTGCGCTGCACCTGCCTGCCCAGGCGCCAGTCGACCCGCACCCGCGGCATGCCGAGCTGGTCGCGCTCGCTCGTCGACAGCGTCACGCGGCTGTCGGGATCGGGCGCCGGTTCGACGATGGTCTGGAACTGGACCCCCTCGACCAGCCAGCGCGGCTGCAGCAGCCGGGTGGCGCCGTAGCCGAGCGTGTCGAGCGGGTGGCGCAGCATGGTGGCGGCGTCGCGCAGCGGCCGCCAGCCGGGCTGGTCCTTCTGCAGCGTGGCCTGCTTGTAGCGGAACAGCGCCTGGGCCGCCGCGCTGCCCTCGCCGGGGAACTGCGAGCAGAACCAGACGCGGGCGTTGAGCAAGCCTTCGCGCGCCAGCACCTCGCCGGTCAGCGCGAGCTGGGCGGCGATGTGGGTGCCGCGCGCGGCCACCGCCGCGTTCATATAGTGGTATTTGATGTCGTACAGCTTGTTGCGGGCCCAGGCGCGCGCGAACACCACGCGCCCCGATTGCATGCGCGGATGGTCCATGAAATAGCGGCCCACCAGGTCGTGGCCGTTGCCCAGTCCGGCCGGCTGCACCTGGTGCGAGGCCAGCAGCAGGCGCGCGTTCTCGATGCCGCCGGCCGCCAGCACGTACACCTTGGCGCGCACGGCCAGGCGCCGTCCGCACAGCGTGGCCGCGTCCAGCTGGCGCACCCGGCTGGCCGGATTGCCGGTGGCCAGGTTGACGGCGTTGGCCCACAGATAGACCCGCAGCGTCGGCGCCTGTTCCAGGTCGCGCCGGTACAGGCGGCCGAAGCGCACGGGCGCGCTGAACTGGGAGAGCGTATCCCTGACCAGGCCGCTGGGCAGCGGCAGGCGGCGCACGTCGTCGCGGCCGATGGCCCGCTCCCACCAGGCCGGCGAGAAGTTGTGCGGTCCCAGCTTGAGCACCGCGTGCGCGCGCAGGTAGTACGGCGCCAGCTCGGCCGCGCCGAACGGCCAGCCGCTGTGCGCGATCCAGGGCCGCGCCTCGAAGTCCCACGGGTCGAGCGGGCGGCACCAGCCGCCCCAGCAATTGCTGCTGCCGCCCAGGTAGCGGCTGCGGCAGCCGTCGGCGTACTGGTAGGGCAGGCCGACGCTGGCGCCGCGGTACAGGTCGCGCGTGGCCGGGTCGGGCGCCAGGCCGCCGCTCTCGAGCAGGCAGACGTCGACGCCCTGGGCCGCCAGCTCCAGCGCCAAGGTGATGCCGGCCGGGCCGGCGCCGATCACGCAGACGGTGGTGTCGATGCTGGCGCGGGCGTCCAGCTGGCGTGTGTCGATAAGCATGGGGTGTCCTTGGTGGCGGGTCAACGGAAAAGAAGGCTCAGGCGCGCTGCAGCAGGCGGCGCAGCGCCCCGTGGCAGCGCAGCGCCGCGCGCGCCGCCGGGTGCTCGCGGCGCCGCCCCTGCTGCAGCCACAGCATGGCGCGGCGCCGCGCGGCGGCGGCCCACGTGCGCAACGCCAGGCCGGCGTGCCGCAGCCGGGCGCCGCGCGAACGGTACAGCAGCAACTGGTCCAGGCTGCGCTGTTGTCCGAGGAAGCTGCGCTTGTAGTCGTAGCGTCCCCACAGGAAGTGGAATTCCTTGGCGCCGCGTTCGATGCAGGCGCAGATGGTCAGGTAGCAGCACAGAAAGCCCAGGCTGTAGCGGTCGTAGTCGGGGTCGTGGGCGAGCACCACCAGGAAGTGGTTGTCGCCCACGTGGTAGCTGATGGCGCCGGCGCGGATGCGCCCGTCGATGGTGATCGCGCCCACCAGCCCGCAGGCGCCGGCGAGCTGCTTGAGCCGCGCCGTCTCGCGCGCGTCGAGCGCCGACAGCTTGTTCTTGGTGGCCATGCGCGCATGGTTGAGGGCGATGATGGCGTCGATCCGGCGCGGATCGGCCGCGCCGCCCTCGGCCAGATCGAAAGTGTAGCCGGGCTGCTCGTCGAGCAGGCTCTGGCTGTAGCGCCGGACGTTGCGCCGGGTGTTCTTGCTCAGGCTGGCCGTATAGGCCTCGACGCCGGCCGGCAGCGCGATCCAGGTATCCTCCAGGTAATCGTACTGCTGGCTCGGATAGGCCCAGCCGGCGCGCGGCACGTGCACGGCGCGCAGCGCGACGACGCGGGCGGCGGCAAAGCCGGCGAACACGTAGCGCGCGAAGGCGTCGATCTCGCCGGCACCCAGGCAGATCACTTCGTTGTAGACCTCGACCACGCCGTCGCGCAAGCCGAACACCAGCAGCGTCTTGAGCTCGCCGCCCTGGTAGGCGGCGTAGGTATGGGCCTGCGCCAGGTCGCGGCTGAGACGGAACTGCGTCAGCGTGGCGTACAGGTTGCCGTACAGGCGCTCGAGCGCCGGACCGGCCCACGCCGGCACCTCGCCGTGCCAGCAGTGTTGTTGCAGGGGGGCGGCCACGGGCAGCGGCGGCAGGGCGGTCAGGTCGGGCAGGGTGGTCATGGTTGGCCTGTATCGAGGGGTCATGGTTGCAGGGGGAGCCGGGATGGGGCGGGCGCGCGCGGCAGCGGGCGCCCGCGCACCGCCATGTCGTTGAACACCACGCCCTGGGGCGCGACGCCGGCCTGGTTGAGGCGGTTGATCGACTCGTTGAGCTCGTCGGCGGTGGAGACGTCGGCCCGGGCCACCAGGAACACCGCGCCGGCATGGCCGCCGAGCACCAGCGCGTCGGACACGGCCAGCAGCGGCGGCGCGTCGATCAGCACGCAGTCGTAATGGGTCGAGGCCGCCAGCAGCAGCGCCGCCAGGTTGGCATGGAGCAGGAACTCGGACGGATTGGGCGGCAGCGCGCCCGTGCTCAGCAAGTCCAGCTGCGCCGCGCCGGTGGGCCGGATGGCGCCGCGCAGCGCCGCGCCGCCGGCGATGGCCTCGCTGAGCCCGGCGCCGCGCGGCAGCCCGAAATAGCGGTGCAGCTGGCCGCCGCGCAGGTCGGCGTCGATCAGCAGCACGCGCCTGCCGCTGGAGGCGATCACGGCGGCGAAATTGGCGCAGATGAAGGACTTGCCCAGGCCCGGCGTGGCGCCGCACAGCTGGACGATGTTGTTGCGGCTGCGCGTGAGCGTGACCTGCAGCGCGGCGCGCAGGCAGCGCAGGCTGTCGATGGCGGCGTCGCCCGGCTCGCACGCGGCCAGCAGCGGCAGCGGCGCGTCCGGCCCTTGCCGGACCGCCTCGCGCTCCCGCCGCGCCTGGCTGTCGCTGTGCGGGATGTTGGCGTACACCACGCGCGCGCCGAGCAGCCGCTCGATGTCGCGCGGGCTCTGGATGCCCTTGCTGAGCAGGCGCTGCAGCATCACCGCCGCCAGCGCCAGGCCCAGGCCCGCGCCCAGCGCGATGCCGAGGATGGCGCCGCGGTTGGGCCGGGCCGGCTTCTCGGGCAGCATCGGCAGGTCGATCAGGCGCACGTTGCTGACCTTGCCCGCCTTGACCAGGCGCAGCTGCTGCGCCGAGTTCAGCAAAGCACTGTAGAGTTCGGTATTCACCTTGACCTCGCGGCTCAGCCGCAGCAGCTCCTGCTCCAGGATCGGCAACTGGCGGATATGCGCGCCGGCGCTGTCGATCTCGCGCGTGAGCGCGGCGATCTGGCGGTCGAGCGCCATCACCGTGGGATGGGCGGGCGTGAAGCTGGCCAGCAGCTCGTCGCGCTTTTGCCGCAGGTCGATGCGCTTGGCCTTGGCGGCGGCCTGTTGCTGCAGGCTGATCTTGCTTTCCTCGGGCAGGTCGATGGTGCCGCTCTGGTTGCGGAAGCGGTAGTAGTCGGCCTCGGACCGGTCCAGCCGCAGCTTGATGTCGGGCAGCTGCTTTTCCAGGAACGCCAGCGATTTTTCCGCCTCCTCGAGCTTGCGGGTGACGTTCTGGCGCACGTATTCGCGGCCGATCTCGCTCAGCGTGGCGTAGGTGCCCTTGGCGTCGGCGCCGCTCATGACGACGCTGATCAAGCCCGATTGCTTGCCGATCTCGGCCACGGTCAGGGCTTTTTGCACCTTCTCGATGGCGGCCAGCTTGGGCAGGTAGCGCAGATCGAACTGGGCGCCGGGCGCGCCGTCGAGCCGCTTGATGCGCAGCAGCAGGCGGCCGTCGGCCAGCGCCAGCGCCAGCGGCTGGCCGACGCGGCCGCCGACGTCGATGCCCTGTTCGGGCTGCGTCAGGCGATACAGGCCGCCGGCGCCGGCGGTCACCACGAAGCGCAGGTTCTGCAGCCGCTCGGGCACGTAGAAATCGGCCACGTCGATCGCTTCCCGGCCGTGCGCGCCCAGGCCGAGCAGGCCGGACCACGGAGGCTGCGGACGGTAGCGCGCCAGCGCCGGGCCCAGCAGCGGCAAGGTGCGCGGCGCGGCCTCGATGTACAGGCCCAGGTTGTCGACCGACTTGGCGATGACCATGCGCGACTTGATCAGCTCCATCTCCGAGATGGCGGCCGCCTTGACGTCGAACATGGCCGAGATCTCGCCGATCATGTTCTTGGCGTTGTTGTTGGGCTGGTCTTCCTCGACGTGGATCAGCATGGTCGCCTCGTACACCGGCGCGGCCAGCAGGGCGTACAGCGCGCCGACGGCCAGGCACAGCGCGACGATGGCCGCGATGCGCCAGCGCTGCTGGCGCAGAATGTCGAGGTAGCTCGACAGCTCCATCTCGTCTTCGTGATGGGGCAGCGGGGCGGCCGCCTGCAGCAGCGTCGGCTGCCATGGCGCGCCGCCTTGCAGGCCGTGCGGCGCGGAGGGGAGGGGATGGTTCATGGCGGGCAGGCGGTGGTTTATTGTTTGCCGGCGGTCACGGCCGAGGTCAGCGCGCCCGGTATCAGCAGGCTCAGCGCACGGTGCCAGTTGGCCAGGCCGCTGGCGTCGATGAAGACCAGGTCGCGCGGCTGCAGTTCGAAGCCCTCGGCCATGGCCAGCGCGCCGGCATCGCGCGCGTCGAGCTGGAACAGCTCGCTGGTCTCGGCGCCGCGCCGCACCACGAACACGCGCTGGGCGTCGCCGGTCAGCGGGTTGATGCCGCCGGCCTCGCCGATCGCCTCGTTCAGGGTCAGCCGGCCGCTGTGCATGGTCAGCGCCCTGGGCGTGACCACCTCGCCGCTGACGAACACCTTGCTCTCGTCGAGCGGGTGGACGCGCACGATGTCGCCGTGGCGCAGCGTGATGCGCGTTGGATCGCCGCCCTCGCGCACCAGGGCCGGCAGGTCGATCAGGTAGCGCCGGCCCTGGCGCAGCAGCGACATCCGGCTCTGGTCGCCGGTCGGGGTGGCGCCGCCGGCGCGGTTGACCGCCTCGGTCAGCGTCATCGGCACGTCGTTGATCGGCTGCACGCCGGGCAGCTTGACCTCGCCGTCGACGTAGACGCGCTGGCTGCGGAAGGCCGTCACGCGCAGCGTCACCCTGGGTTGCTGGAACAGCGGCGCCAGCCGGCGCGCCAGCAGGTCGCGCGCCTGCTCTTCGGTCAGCCCGGCCACGGGCACGTCGCCGGCGTAGGGGAACTGGATGGCGCCGCGGTCGCTGACGACGAAGCCCTGGGGCGGCGCGGCCGCGGCGTTCTGCTCGACGCCGGCCAGCGGCGCCGGCGTCGCCAGCACCGCCGTCGACAACTCGGGATGGCCCCACACGACGATGGACAGGATGTCGGCCGCGCCGATGACGTAGGGTGGCGCCGGCGCGGTCAGCGGCTCGATGTCCTGGCGGCGCTGCCGGGCTTGCAGGCGCTGCGCCTCGATCAGCGCCGGGGTGATCAGCACCGGCGTCGGCGCCGGCGCGCCGGCGCCGACGCCGGCGGCGCAGCCGGCCAGCGATAGCAGGCCCAGCAGGCAGGCCAGGGCGGCGTGGCGGTTCGGTGTGTGGCGCATGGCGTCTCCTCGGTTCGGTGTTTGAGCTAGATTAAAGTTCTCGCCGCACGCCACCTTTGCGCATTGTCACTTCGTCCGGCGACGGCGGGCAAACGGCGCCGGCGCGCGCCCAATGCGCGACTTTGTGACAGTAAGCAATCGGCCGTCCCGCGCCGGGTGTCAAATGGCCGCAATCCCGCTCCCGCTGTTTGACCTCCGTTGAAAGGACCGTATGTTGAAGATCGCCATCGTTACCAATGTGCTGGCACCGCACCGCACCCCCGTGTTTTCCGCGCTGGCCGCGCTGCCCGGGACCGACGTCCATGTGTTCTGCTGCGTCGAGGGCGAACCGGACCGCTTGTGGGCGTGTCCGCCGCCGGGCTGCGCGCTGACGGTGCTGCGGCCGCGCTTCGCGACCTGGCGCGGCCGCTCTATCCACTGCAACGTCGACGTGGTGGCCGGCCTGCGCGTCTACCGCCCCGACGTGGTGGTGACCGACGGCTACAACCCGACCCATCTGCTGGCGCACGCCTGGGCCCGCCGTCACGGCCTCGCTTGCGTGCCGGTGAGCGACGGCACCGTCGAGTCGGAGCGCCCGCTGAGCGCGCTGCACCGCCGCGTGCGCGCCTGGTTGTTCGGCGGCAGCCAGGCCTTTGTCGCCGCCAGCGACGCCGGCCAGGCGCTGTACGACAGCTATGGCATGTCGCACGCGCAGCGCTTCACGTGCTGCCTGGCGGTCGACAACGCCGCCTTCGCCGGGCCGGCCGCGCCGCCGCGCTTCGACCTGCTGTTCTGCGGGCGCATGGAGGCGGTCGGGCATCCCCATTTCGCGCTGGCGCTGGCGCTGGCGCTGGCGCGGCGCTGCCGCCGCCGCATCCGCATCCTGTTCGTCGGCAGCGGCGCCGAACTGGCGGACCTGCGGGCGCGCGCCGCGCTGTATCCGGGGCTGCTCCAGGCCGAGTTCGCCGGCTTTGTCGAGCAGGGCGCGCTGCCCGCGTTGTACCGCAGCGCGCGCCTGTTCGTGTTTCCGACGCGCCGGGACCCGTGGGGCGTGGTCGTCAACGAGGCCTGCGCGGCCGGCCTGCCGGTGCTGACCTCGCCGCACGCGGGCGTCGCCGGCGAGCTGGTGCGCGACGGCGAGAACGGCTATGTGTGCGCGCTCGAGCCGGAGCTGTGGTCGGCGCGCGCGCAGGCGTTGCTCGACGACGCGGCGCTGTATCGCCGCTTCTCCGAGCGCAGCCGCGCGCTGGTGGCACGCTACACGTTCGCCCGCGCCGCCGAGGGCCTGGGCCAGGCCTGCCGGCGCGCCTTCGGCCAGCGCCGGCTGCAGTTGCAGCGCCCGGACGGCTACCGCTCGCGCCCGCGCGTGCTGATCGTCGAACGCCAGCTGCTCCATTACCGGGTCGACTTCTATGAGCGGCTGCGCGCCCGGCTGGCCGAGCGCGGCATCGAGCTGCAGTTGCTGGTGGGCCAGGGCACGCCGGCCGAAAAGCTCAAGCGCAACGAGGCCTTCCTGGACTGGAGCGTGTCGATCCCGACCCGCTATCTCCTTGGCCAGCGGTTGTGCTGGCAACCGTACGGGCGCTATGCGCGGGCCGCCGACCTGGTCGTTGTGATGCACGAAAACAAGATCCTGTACAACCTCTGGCTGATGCTGGTGCGCCGGCCGCGGCGCCTGGCGTTCTGGGGGCACGGCGCCAACCTGCAGTCGGCCCATCCGCACGGCTGGAAGGAGCGCTTCAAGCGCTGGACCGTCGGGCGGGCCGACTGGTGGTATGCCTACACCGACCTGAGCGCGCGCCTGCTGGCCGACGCCGGCTTCCCGCCGGAGCGCACCACCGTGGTACGCAACGCCGTCGACACGGCGCAAATGCGCAGCTTGTGCGGCGCCGTCGACGCCGCAGCGATCGGCGCGCGGCGGCGCGAGCTGGCGCTGGAGCCGGGCCCGGTGAGCCTGTATCTGGGCTCGCTGTACAAGGAGAAGCGGCTCGAGTTCCTGATCGCCGCCGCGCAGGAAGTGCGGAAAAGCGTGCCGGGCTTCCAGCTGCTGATCGCCGGCGCCGGCCCGGAGCAGGCGCTGGTCGATGCCGCCGTCGCCGTCCATCCGTGGATACGCGCGCTGGGCACGCTGCACGGGCGCGACAAGGCGCTGGCCATGGCGCTGTCGGACCTGATGCTCAATCCCGGCCTGGTCGGACTGGGCATCCTCGATTCGTTCTGCAGCGGCAAGCCGATGTTTACCACCGACTGCGGCATGCATTCGCCGGAGATCGCCTATCTGGATTCGGGCATCAACGGCGTCATGACAGCCAACGACGTCGGCAGCTATGCGGCGGCCATCATCGCCACGCTGCGCTCGCCGGAGCAGATGGCGCGGCTGCGGGCCGGCGCGCGCGACAGCGCGGCCGCCTATACGGTCGAGGATATGGCCGAGCGCCTCAGTTCGGGTATCGCCAGCGCACTGGCGGCGGGCTAGCGTCGCCGGCGCGACGCTGGTGCGGCGGCGGCGCGCCGCACCCCGAGGATGCCGGCGAGCCTACGCTGCCGACCGTCATGAGCTCCGCCGCGCAGCCGTCGTCCAGCAGTTGCCGCCCGAAGATCACGGCCGTGAGCGGGAAATAGGCATGGGACAGAGGCATGGGACAGAGGCATGGGACAGCTGGCGTCCGGGCGCCGTCCGGGTGGAGCGTTCGACGCCGACGTCGGTGGCGCCGGGCCGCGCGTGCCGCCGCGGCTCCTGTTTGACCTCTGTCTTGATGTCCCGGCCGGTCGTCATAGCGGTCTCCTGTGTCGTGGAAAAACTGTCAGCGCTAACGCGGCGGCAGGCGGCGGCGCTGCTCGCGGGCGTTGCGCAATCTGATTTGCTTGACCCACCAGCCGTAGTCACGCAGCTTGGCCGCCGCCTGCCTCCGGCCTTGCGCGCTGTCGCGCGCGCTTTCGTGCCGGGCCGCCAGCGGCGGTAGGATGCGCTGGCGCGCGCAGTAGGCCTGCGCCACCGACAGCGGTTCGCGGTCGAGCAACAACTGGCATATCCATACATGTTGGAAGGCTTCGTCCATTGGGCGTCCCCCTCAGGCCACGGTGACCGGTTGCCCCGCCGCGGCCCGCGCACGCGGCGGCGCCGGCTTCGCCGGCCGGGGCGCGCCGCCGCCCGACAGCGCCTGTCGCATCAGGTCCAGCGTTTGCGCGCCCCAGCCGCCGTGCAGGTGCGGCGACGACAGCTGGCGCAGCCATTGCTCGCCGCCGTTGGACAGCGCGGCGTCGGCCCAGGTGCACCACGCCGACTGCAGCTCGGCCGAGATCGCCGCAGCCTCCGACAGGTAGCCGCCCAACGCCGACCAGTTCGGCACCAGCAGCTCGGCGCGCCGCGCCGCGTCGGGCGCCACCAGCAGCCGGTGCGTCGCCGCCAAGCCGCCCAGCGTGGCTTCGCGGCCACAGCGCAAATTGAGCCGGGCCATCTGTTCGCCGCAATCGAGCGCCTGCCGGCCCAGCGTTTCGAGGCGGGCCAACTGCGCGCCAAGCTCGTTGCGTCGCGGCGGAATGGCGGCGCTGAGCTGCGATGAATGCATCATGGTGTTCTCCTGGAAGGATTGATGGTCGGGCGCCGTGGGCGCCGGGAGTTGCCAATGTAACCGTCCTTCGCCGGCCGTGGTGGCGGCGTTCCTGATGTGTATCAAGCACCGGCGGACTTTTACGTATCGACCGCCGCGCCTGATCCAGCACAGGTTTTTCCCGGCGCCGCGCTCCTATAGTGGCTCGTCTGCCGCCGCCGTGGCCGCGCGCGCGCAGCGGCACGGTTCCAGCGACGCCAGATACAGCAAGGTATCGGCGGACGCCGATTGGAGCACTTCCACGGCATAGCGGACGCTCGCCTGTCGGGGGTGCGCCCTGGCGGGGTAGCGCGCCGGCGTGTACAGCACCAGCGGCGCATCGTACGCCCGCGAGGACGCGCGCCGCACCAGGACGACGACGCGGCCTCGAGATCCTTCCGAGTCCGTGCCAACGACGTCGCAGACATAGCGGAAGTTGCCGCGGTTCGGCGCGGCCCGCCGCTGACGGGATGACATCGCCATGCTCCGGTTGGCGGTCATGCCCCTTTCGGTCGGGGCCGTGCCTGACTGCTGTGATGGGATGGCACTGGCGTGTCGTCGGCAAAGAACAAGTGGCGCGTGGATCACGCAGCCCGCATGGGGAGCAGCGATGGGCGACGACAGGATGACCGATATTGCGTTGGTGCGGCGGGCCGCGTCGGGCGACCGGCACGCCTTCGACCTGCTGTTTACGAAGTACCACCGGCGTATCTTCCGCGTGTTATCGAAGCTGGCGCCGGATGCCGCCTCGGCCGAGGATCTGGTGCAGGAAACGTTTATCCGCGTGCTGCGCTACGCGCCCGATTTCCGCGGCGACTCATCGTTCTATACCTGGCTGTTCCGCATCGCCTTGAATACCGCCCGCCATGCCGCCGACGCCAAGAAGAACCAGCTGTTCCTGAACGCGATCGAGTTCAAGGATGAACATCTGCGGGCCGGGGACGAGGGCTGCGACGACGGCTTGAGCGGGCCGGAGCTCGCTTTGCTCAACAAGCAAACGCTGCGGGCGATCGGCGAGGCCATCGACGACTTGCCGGCGGATCTGGCCCAGGCGATCCGCATGCGCGGGCTCGAAGGCTACAGCTACCAGCAGATCGCCGCCGACATGCACTGCCCGCTGGGGACGGTGCGCAGCCGCCTGTCGCGGGCGCGTGGGTTCATCGTGCACCGGCTGGACGCGGCCGGACTGGGCGACGCCGGTCGGGATGGGCCGTCGTGAGCGCGAGCCGGTGCGAGTTTCGGTGCAGGCGTTCATGGCCAGGCACAATTTCGCGCTCAGCGCCGAGGCCGGCCTGACCGTGCTCAACTGGTCCAAGCTAGCGCAGGGAACGGTGGGCACCGGCGACGTCGTGGCCTGGAGCGGCACCAAGGGCCTGTTCGGCGGTGCCGTGGCGGTGGGCTTGCGCGATATCCGCTTCAATCAAACCTGGAGTCCGCTGCATGCCGCTGTCTTGACCGCGGCCATCCGCGATCGGCTGGCTCAGCAAGTGTCAAGTGGCGCCGACAAGATTCGAACGCGGTATTCGGGCGTCCGCTTGATCCCGCGCAGGGACGGTTCCGATCCGTAGACCTAGAGTGACCATTGCCGCCTACGTCCCCAAGGAGAACCGCCATGGCGAGCAATGATATGACCCGATGCAATACCGGTTCCGCCCCTGCATTGGTCTCGCGGGCGCGGGCGCTGATCGACTGATGGCCGCGGCACTGGGGTGGGCTGCCTGCGCCGGTGCCCGAACACCGCGCTGATGTGGCTGCTGGTTCGCGCCCGGCCTGGTGCGGAAAAACCGACGGCACATCAGGTCGGCGTTAATAGTCGGCGCTGTAGAGCGGCTTTTCCTTCCCTTTATTTTGAGGAGTATCCCGATGTCGCAATTTACCGATCCGTTCCAACCAAGCGGGGCGCCAGCATGAAAATCACCATCATCGGAACGGGCTACGTCGGCCTGGTGACGGGCGCCTGCCTGGCCGAACTGGGCAACGATGTCGTCTGCCTCGACCTCGACGAGGGCAAGATCGCGCTGCTCAACAGCGGCGGCATGCCGATCCACGAACCGGGGCTGGCGGAGATCGTCGAACGCAACCGCGACGCCGGACGGCTGCGCTTTTGCACCGACGTCGCCGCCGCCGTGGAGCACGGCAACTTGCAGTTCATCGCGGTCGGCACGCCCGGCGACGAGGACGGCGCCGCCGACCTGCGGCACGTGCTGGCCGCCGCGCGCGCGATCGGTCGCCACATGCGCGGCTTCAAGGTGGTGGTCGACAAGTCGACCGTGCCGGTCGGCACCGGCGAGCGGGTGGCCGCCGCGCTGCGCGAGGAGCTGGGCAGGCGCGCTTCGGATGCCGCTTTCTCGGTCGTCTCCAACCCCGAGTTCCTCAAGGAGGGCGCGGCGATCGAGGATTTCATGCGGCCCGACCGCATCGTCATCGGCTGCGACGGCACGCCCGAGGGCGAACGCGCGCGCGACCTGCTGCGCACGCTCTACAAGCCTTTCAACCGCCATCACGAGCGCACCCACTGGATGGACGTGCGCTCGGCGGAGTTCACCAAATATGCCGCCAACGCCATGCTGGCCACGCGCATCTCGTTGATGAACGAACTGGCCAACCTGGCCGATTGCGTCGGCGTCGATATCGAGGCGGTGCGCCGCGGCATCGGTTCCGATCCGCGCATCGGCCACAGCTTCCTGTACGCCGGCGCCGGCTACGGCGGTTCCTGCTTTCCGAAGGACGTGCGGGCGCTCGCGCGCACCGCCGGACGCGTCGGCCAGGAGCTGTTGATCCTGCGCGCGGTGGAGGCGGTCAACCAGCACCAGCAGCTGCTGCTGGGCCGCAAGATCCTCGGGCGCTACGGCGACGATCTGGGCGGCATGCATTTCGCCGTGTGGGGACTGGCGTTCAAACCGAACACCGACGACATGCGGGAGGCGCCGGCGCGCGCGCTGCTGCGCCAGTTGCTGCGCGCGGGCGCGACCGTGGCCGTGTACGACCCGGTCGCGATGGCCGAGTCCGCGCGGACCTTGGCGCTCGATCTGAGCGCCGATGAGCTGGCGCGGGTGCGCTTCGCCGCCGCACCGCTCGACGCCCTGGCCGGCGCCGACGCGCTGGTGATCGTCACCGAGTGGAAGGCGTTTCGCAGCCCCGATTTCGGCAAGATCAAGACGGCGCTGAAACAGCCGGTCATCTTCGACGGGCGCAATCTGTTCGAGCCGGAGGCGATGGACGAGTACGGATTTGAGTACCACGGCATCGGGCGCGGTTCCCTGCTCGCCAGGGACGCCCCGTCCAGCGCGCCGCGCGCGCCGGCCCGGCGGGCTGTTTCGCAACACGCCCTTTCTTTAATGCGCAGCTGATTCCGGATGCGCTGTCCGCCCCGACTCCACTTCTTGCCCTGACCGCCGCCTCCATATTGCTTGCCCGGATCGTCGCGGCTGCGACCATCATCGGTCAACAAATTCTGTTGCACTAGAGTGCCGGCGTTGTGGCGCCGGGGTGGTCAAAACGGCGGGGGATCCGATGGGCTTTTTTGCCTGATTTGCCGCCTCGTCACGCAGGCCGGAAACCGGCCTGGCGAGGTAACCGGCTCGATAATCGGTGTCCGGGACGATAAAACGTTGCACTGAAACAACCGCCAAGAAAACCGGCCAATTGTCGCGGTACGGACAATTCGGGCCAACGATCGGTGCTACGCTGATTGTTGACTTACGTTTACGTAAGCGTAAAAAATAGAAAATATAACGGAGACACACCATGAAGCTTACGCAGATGTCGCTGGCCGCCGCCATGCTGGCCGCCGTCACGGCCGGCGCCACCGCCCAGGTCAGCAACAACACCGTCAAAATCGGCGTGCTCACCGATCTGTCGGGCCTGTACTCGGACCTGTCGGGGCAGGGCTCGATCGTCGCCGCCCGCATGGCGATCGAGGACTTCGGCAAGACCGTGCTCGGCAAGCCGATCGAACTGGTCTCGGGCGACAGCCACAACAAGGCCGACGTCGCCGCCAACAAGGCGCGCGAGTGGATCGACCAGCAAAACGTCGACGTGCTGATGGACCTGGTGCCGACCAACGCCGCGCTGGCCGTCATGGACATCGCCCAGCAAAAGAACAAGCTCGCCATCGTGGTCGGCTCGGCCTCCAGCGTCATCTCCAACGAAAAATGCACCAGCACCAGCGTGCACTGGATGTACGACACCTATTCCAGCTCGGTGGGCACCGGCAAGGCACTCCTCAAGCGCGGCGGCGACAGCTGGTACTTCCTCACAGCCGACTACGCCTTCGGCAAGTCGCTGGAGAAGGACGTGTCCGACGTGGTCACGGCCGGCGGCGGCAAGGTGCTCGGTTCGGCCAGGCACCCGTTGAACAGCAACGATTTTTCGTCCTACCTGGTGCAGGCGCAGGCGTCCAAGGCCAAGGTCATGGGCCTGGCCAACGCCGGCGGCGACGCCGTCAACGCCGTCAAGCAGGCCGGCGAGTTCGGTATCGCCGCCAAGGGCATGGTGGTGGCGCCGCTGCTGATGTTCATCAGCGACGTCCACGCCATCGGCCTCAAGTACGCGCAGGACATGTACCTGACCGAGGGTTTCTACTGGGATTACAACGACGGCACGCGCGCCTGGTCCAGGCGATTCTTCGCGATCCAGAAGAAAATGCCGACGATGGCGCAGGCGGGCATGTATTCGGCCGTGACGCACTACCTGAAGGCGGTCAAGGCGGCCGGCACCGACGACACGGCCGCCGTCATGAAGAAAATGCGCGAGCTGCCGGTCAACGACGTCGTCATCCCGAAGGGCACCTTGCGTGCGGATGGCCGAATGGTGCACGACATGCTACTGTTACAAGTAAAGAAGCCGGCCGAGTCCAAATCGCCGTGGGACTACTACAAGGTGGTGGACGTCATCCCTGGCAACGAGGCGTTCCGTCCGCTGGCGCAGTCGGGTTGCCCGCTGGTGAAAAAATAGTCGAGACAGCCCGTGGCGCCAGCCACAAGGAGATTTCATGCAGGAAAAATTAAGCTACGTTCACGGCGCCCACGACGTGCCGCTCATCGGTGTGACGATCGGCCCGTATCTGGCGTCGGTCGCCGAGCGCCACGGCGACAGCGACGCCGTGGTGGTGCCCCATCAAAACGTGCGCTGGACCTACCGCGAGTTCGACGAGCGGGTCACCCGCGTCGCCGCCGGCCTGCTCAAGCTCGGCCTGAAGCCGGGCGACCGGGTCGGCATATGGTCGCAGAACTGCGCCGAGTGGGTGCTGGTGCAGTTCGCCACCGCCAGGGCCGGACTGATCATGGTGAACATCAATCCATCGTATCGTCGTTCCGAGCTCGAGTACGTGCTCGACAAAGTGCAATGCAGCGCGCTGATCCTGGCGCCGGCGTTCAAGTCGAGCGACTACATCGCCATCGTGCGCGACGTCGTGCCGGCCATCCACCACGCCAGGCCCGGCGCCTTGCAGTCCGAGCGGTTGCCGCATCTGCGCCATGTGATCCGGCTGGGCGACGAGCTCACCGACGGCATGTTCAACTTCAGCGAGTTGCTGGCGCCGCCCACGGGCGACCAGCTCGCGCACCTGGCGCGGGTGGAAGAGGCGCTGCAGTTCGACGACCCGGTCAACATCCAGTTCACCTCCGGCACCACCGGCGCGCCCAAGGGCGCGACCCTGACCCACCACAACATCCTCAACAACGGCTTCTTCATCGGCGAGGCGATGCGCCTGGACGCCGACGACCGGCTGTGCATCCCGGTGCCGCTGTACCACTGCTTCGGCATGGTGCTGGGCAACCTGGCCTGCGTCACGCACGGCGCCGCCATGGTGTTCCCCGGCGAGGGCTTCGAGCCCAGGGCGGTGCTGGAGACGGTGCAGGCCGAACGCTGCACGGCCTTGCACGGCGTGCCGACGATGTTCATCGCCATCCTCGACCATCCGGAGTTCGGCAATTATGACTTGTCGACCTTGCGCACCGGTATCATGGCCGGCTCGCCTTGTCCAACCGAGGTGATGAACCGGGTCATCGGCACGATGCACATGAACGAGATCACCATCGCCTACGGCATGACGGAGACGTCGCCGGTCAGTTTCCAAAGTTCGACCGACGACCCGGTCGCGCTGCGGGTGGCCACCATCGGCCGCGTGCATCCACACCTGGAGGTCAAGATCGTCGACGGCTCGGGGCGCATCGTGCCGCGCGGCGTCAAGGGCGAACTGCTCACGCGCGGCTACTCGGTCATGCTCGGCTATTGGGGCGACGACGAAAAGACCCGCGAAACCATCGACGCGGCGCGCTGGATGCATACCGGCGACCTGGCCGTCATCGACGAGGAGGGCTATGCCACCATCGTCGGCCGCTCCAAGGACATGGTCATCCGTGGCGGCGAGAATATCTATCCGCGCGAGGTCGAGGAGTTCCTGTACCGGCACCCCAAGATCCAGGACGTGCAATGCGTCGGCGTGCCGGACAGGAAATACGGCGAGGAGCTGTGCGCCTGTGTCATCCTGCGCCCGGGCATGCTGGCCGACGCCGAGGAGATCCGCGCGTTCTGCCAGGGACAGATCGCCTACTACAAGGTACCGCGCTACATCGTGTTCGTCGACGCCTTCCCGATGACGGTCACCGGAAAAATCCAGAAGTTCGTGCTGCGCGAGCAGATCGCCGGCGACCTGGGGCTCACCACGCCATGATCGGGTTGTACCACTGCGTCGCCGCGCGTTCGTTCAGGGTCTTGTGGGCGCTGGAGGAGCTGTCGCTGGACTACGAGCTGAAGATGCTGGCCTTTCCACCCCGGTTCATCGACAGAAGCTATCTCCAGCTTAATCCGCTCGGCACGGTGCCGCTGCTGTGCGACGGCGAGCTGCGCATGACGGAATCGGTCGCCATCTGCCATTATTTGGGCGTCAAGTACGGTCCCTCAAGCCTGATCGTCGCGCCGGAGGAGGGCGATTACGGTCCGTTCCTGAACTGGCTGCACTTCGGCGAAGCCACGCTGACCTTCCCGCAAACGATCGTGCTGCGTTACGAGCGCTTGGAAGCGGCCGAACGCCGCCTGCCGCAGGCCGTCGCCGATTACCGGCGCTGGTTCCTCGGCAGGCTGAGGACGCTGGAACCGCTGCTGGCGGAGCGGGAGTGGCTGTGCGCCGGCCGCTTCACGATGGCCGACATCTCGGTCGGCTATGCGCTGTTGCTGGCCGAGTATCTCGGGCTGGAGGCCGAGTTTCCGCAATCGGTGCGGTATTATTGGCGCAGATTGAAGCAGCGGGATGGGTACGGCCGAGCCCGTGCTGCGGAAATCGCCGCCGCCACCGCGCAAGGTGTCAGCGTCGTTCCCGCTCCATTGCAGTCGCCGTGAACAGCAACCCTGAATTGTAGACAATGGCGAGTGAGCGGATCGAAGAATTCATAGCATCTTCCTTGTGGGGCCGTAATTTGACCGCGGAACAGTTGCGGCGGGTACTCGGTGACACGTCGGAGCTGATGGCCGAGGGCGGGCAGACGGTCTGCCATCGCGGCGTGCGCGCCGAATACTGGTACGGCGTGGTCGAAGGGCTGGTGAAGGTCTCCAACGTCACGCGCGAAGGGCGGCCGACCTCGCTGATCGGCATCCCCACCGGCGGCTGGTTCGGCGAGGGTTCGGTGCTGAAGAACGAGTATCGTCCCTACGACGTGGTGGCGCTGCGCGCGAGCCACCTGGCACAGGTGCCGGCCGCGACCTTCCACTGGCTGTTGGGGTGCAGCCTGCCGTTCAACCGGTTTTTGATCGAGCAGTTGAACGCCAGACTGGCGCAGTTTGTCATTCGCGTGGAGCATTTCCGTTCATCGGCGCCGGAACGGCACGTGGCGCATTGCCTGGCTGAATTGTTCAACGCGGAGCTGTATCCGGGCACGGCGACGATGCTGCGGATTTCGCAGGAAGAGATCGCGCTGTTGGCCGGGGTGTCGCGCCAGCTGGTGAACCGCGCGCTGCGCCGGCTCGAGGATGCGCATCTGCTGCAGGCCAGCTACGGCACGATCCGCATACTCGACATCGCGGCGCTGCGCGCCTTCGCCTCGGAAGCGGAAGCCAAGAGTGACACGGATCCACGTAGGGCGGATTAGCGGGCGAGGCCCGCCAATCCGCCCCGGGGGCCGACCGAAGGAGGCGGCCTACCTGCCGGTAGGCCTTGAGAGGCGGAACGCCGTAATCGGTCATGCATGCGCGTCGGCGGCGCATACATGGCCGATTACGCTACGCTAATCCGCCCTACGTGATTCCACTCAAAACCATCGGTTTAGGCAAGATATCGGTCGGATTCGGCAACCGGTTTCAACTCGGTCGAAGTCATACTTTCAGTGGATAAAATTTCACTGGAGATACGCTTACCATGACCACACTCAATGTCAACGGCAGCGCCCGCGCCATCGATGTCGACGCCGATACCCCCATCCTGTGGGCGTTGCGGGACACCCTGGGCCTGACGGGCACCAAGTTCGGTTGCGGTGCGGCGCTGTGCGGCGCCTGCACCGTACACCTCGACGGCCAGGCGATCCGCTCGTGCGTCACGCCGGTCTCCGCCGCCGACGGCAAGAAGATCACGACCATCGAAGCGGCCACCGACGGCAGCGACCGCGTCGGCATGGCGGTGCACGCGGCCTGGGTCAAACACGACGTGGCGCAATGCGGCTACTGCCAGAGCGGCCAGATCATGAGCGCGATCGCCTTCCTCAAGACGCTGCCGCGCGGCAAACAGCCGACCGTCGCCGAGATCGAGTCCGCCATGGCCGGCAATATCTGCCGTTGCGGCACCTACGCCCGCATCCGCGCCGCCGTCGCCGACGCCGCCCGCACCCTCGCTTAAAGGAACCACCATGCTGACCAACTTCAATCCCAAGGAATTGCCGCGCGCGCTGCAAAACATGATCGAGCGCGAACAGGCCACGGCCACGGCCAGCCCGCCGCGCCGCGCCTTCCTCAAGGTGATGGGCCTGTCCGGCCTGGCGCTGGGAACGTTCCCGGGCATGGCGATGGCGCAGGAGGCCACCGGCCTCAAGCCGACCGAGCAGCCTTTGGCCTTCGTGCGGATCGCGCCCGACGGCGTCGTTACAGTCACCATCAATCGGCTCGAATTTGGCCAGGGCGTGCAGACCGGTTTGCCGATGATATTGGCCGAGGAACTGGACGCCGACTGGTCGCTCGTCACCGCACGCATGGGCACCGACGATCCGGCCTATGTCGATCCGGTGTTCGGCATGCACCTGACCGGCGGCTCCGGCGCGATCAAGCACAGTTATATCCAGTACCGCGAACTGGGGGCGCGCGCCCGCGCCATGCTGCTGGCGGCCGCCGCGCAGCGCTGGAACGTCGACGTGGCCACCCTGCAAACCCGCGCCGGCAAGGTGCTGGGGCCGGGCGGACGCCAAGTAAGTTATGGCGAGCTGGCGCAGGCCGCCGCCGCGCTGCCGGTGCCGCAAAAGGTGGTGCTGAAAGACCCCAAGGACTTCCGCATCATCGGCCGCGCCACCGGCCGCATCGACGCCAAGGCCAAGAGCAGCGGCAAGCAGGCGTTCGGCATCGATGCCAGTCTGGACGGCCAGCTGACGGCGGTGGTCGCGCGGCCGCCGGTGTTCGGCGCCCGCATTAAGACGGTCGACGACGGCGCCGCGCGCGCCATCAAGGGCGTGCGCGCCGTGCTGCGCGTGCCGCTCGACCGTGGCGCGGAAGGCGTGGCCGTGGTGGCCGACGGCTACTGGAACGCCAAGCGCGGGCGCGACGCCCTGAAACTGGAGTGGAACACCGACGACGTCGAAAAGGTCGACAGCGAAAAGCAGCTCGCCCAGTATCGCGAGCTGGCCGGCCAGCCGGGCAACCGCAAGTTCGACGCCGACATGGCGCCGCTGGCCGGCGCGCCTTTGAGCATCAAGGCGGACTTCGTGTTCCCGTATCTCGCCCATGCGCCGATGGAGCCGCTGAACTGCACCGTCAAGCTCGACGACGGCGCCGCCGAGGTGTGGACCGGCACCCAGATGCCGGGCCTCGACAGCGCCGCCGCCGCGCGCGTGCTGGGCCTCAAGCAGGACAAGGTCAAGATGAACGTGGCGGTGGCCGGCGGCGGTTTCGGCCGCCGCGCCGTGCCCACCAACGACTTCGTGGTGGAGGCGTGCCAGATCGCCAAGGCCGCCCGCGCGGCCGGCGTGGTCGCGCCTATCCGCACGGTGTGGAGCCGCGAGGACGACATCCGTGGCGGCTACTACCGTCCGATGCACCTGCACCGCGCCCACATCGGCTTCGACGCCAGCGGCAATGTGCTGGCGTGGGACCACGCGATCGTCGGCCAGTCGATCACGGCCGGCTCGCCGTTCGAGCCGTTCCAGGTGAAGGACGGCATCGACGGCACCGCCACCGAAGGCATGCGCGATCCGTATCCGTTCCCGATGCGCCTGACCGTGCACCACCCGAAACAGAACGTGCCGGTCCTGTGGTGGCGCAGCGTGGGCTCCAACCACACCGCCTTCGTCATGGAGACGCTGATCGACGAGATCGCGCGCATGACCAAGCAGGACCCGGTGGCGTACCGCATGAAGCTCCTCAGTCCGAAGCAGGCGCGCCACCGCGCGGCACTGCAACTGGCGGTCGACAAGAGCGGTTACGGCAAGCGCCGCCTGGCGGCCGGCCGCGCCTGGGGCGTGGCGGTGCACGAGTCGTTCGACAGCGTGGTGGCGTATGTGGTGGAGGCGTCGGTCAAGGAGGGCGAGCCGGTGCTGCACCGCGTCACCGCCGGCGTGCACTGCAACCTGGCGGTCAACCCGCGCAGCATCGAGGCGCAGGTGCAGGGCGGGGCGCTGATGGGATTGTCGATGTGCCTGCCCGGCGCGGCGATCACGCTCAAGGACGGCGTGGTCGAGCAAAGCAATTTCGGCGACTTCGCGGTGCCACGCATGACCAGCATGCCGGCCATCGACGTGCACATCGTGCCGAGCGCCGAGCCGCCGACCGGCATCGGCGAACCAGGCCTGCCGCCGCTGGCGCCGGCCTTCGCCAACGCGCTGGCGCGCGTCACGGGCAAGCCGGTGCGCGACATGCCGTTCAAACTAGCGTGAGGGACGGCGGGGGGATAGTCAATCACTTCCCCCCGGTAAGTGTTCAGTAAGTGAACTCGCGTGATGATGATCTCCCAGCCTCGGCACTCGGAGAAACAATCATGCGGTTCCCGCGTATTTTCACCTCGACCCAACAACTAACCGTCACACCTGAACGCGCGCCCCGCGTTGGTGGCTACCGCCCATGACGCGCGAGCTGCCTTTCCTGCCGTTCTCCCGACCGACCATCGACGAGGTCACCATCGCCGCCGCCGGCGAGGTGCTGCGTTCCGGCTGGATTACCAGCGGCCCCAAAGTACGCGAGTTCGAGGAGCGCCTGTCCGCCTATTTTGGCGGGCGGCCCGTATTGACCTTCAATTCCGGCACCTGCACGATGGAGATCGCGCTGCGCGTGGCCGGTGTCGGTCCCGGCGACGAGGTGATCACCACGCCAATCTCGTGGCCGGCCACGGCCAACGTCATCCTCGCCGTGGGCGCGACGCCGGTGTTCGCCGATATCGACCCGGCCACCCGAAACATCGATCTCGATCGGCTTGAAGCCGCCATCACACCGCGCACGCGCGCGCTGATCCCGGTTCATTTATCCGGCCTGCCGGTGGATATGGAGCGGCTGTACCGGATCGCCGCGCGCCACCGGCTGCGCGTGGTCGAGGACGCCGCGCAGGCGTTCGGATCGCGCTGGCGGGGCCGGCACATCGGCGCCTTCGGCGATCTGGTGTCGTTCAGCTTTCAAGCCAATAAGAACCTGACGACGGGCGAGGGCGGCTGCCTGGTGCTCAACGACGCCGCCGAGGCGGCGCTGGCCGCCAGGCATCGCCTGCAGGGCGTCACGCGCAGCGGCGTCGACGGCATCGACGTCGATGTCCTGGGCGGCAAGCACAACATGAGCGACATCATGGCGGCGATCGGCCTGGGGCAGTTCGCCAACATCGAGTCCGTCACCGCGCACCGGCGCGCGCTGGCGCGCCGCTATTTCGCCCGCTTCGGCGATGGCTTCGAAGCCGCCAGCGGCGCCCGGCTGCCGCTGGCCGATTTCGAGCACAGCAACTGGCATCTGTTCCAGATCATCCTGCCCGACCGGGGCCCGTCCACGCGCGCCGATTTCATGGAGGCGATGGCGCGCCGGGGGATCGGCACCGGCTTCCATTACGCGGCGATTCATTTGTTCAGTCTGTACCGCGCGCGCGGCTACGCGGAGGGCATGTTCCCGGTCGCCGAGCGCATCGGCCGCTTGACGGTAACCTTGCCATTGTTCCACGCGATGACTTTCGACGATGTCGAGCGCGTGGTGGCGGCGGTCGAATCGATCCTGATCCACCAGCGGGTGCCCCAATGAACCTCGATGCCATGCACGATACGGCCCGTCGGCCGTTCACCGGCGGCGGCGACGCGCTGCTCGACGACGCCCTGGCCGCGCGCCCGGCGCCGCCGCCCTGGCGCGCCGGCGCCACGCCACCGCTGTCGACCGCGCTGCTGTGGATGCTGTTCGGCGGCTTCGTCCTGATCACGCTGTGCGCGCTCGGCGTGCGCACCCTGGTGCCGCCCGACGAGGGCCGCTACGCCGAGATCGGCCGGGAGATGTTCGCCAGCGGCGACTGGATCACCACGCGCCTGAACGGCATCAAATACTTCGAGAAGCCGCCGCTGCAAGCGTGGATGAACGCGCTGACCTTCACCCTGTTCGGCCTGGGCGAATGGCAAGCGCGGCTGTGGACCGGCGTCTGCGGCATCGTCGGCGTGGTCATGACCGCCTGGGCCGGGCGCATGGTGTTCTCGCCCCGCGTCGGGCTGTATGCCGGCCTCGTGCTGGCATCGACGCTGTTCTGGCTGGCGTCGGGCCAGATCAATTCGCTCGACATGAGCCTGTCGGGCATGATGGCCACCTGCCTGGCCGCCGTCCTGATCGCACAGCGCGATGGCGCCACCGCCGGCCAGCGGCGCGCCTGGATGCTGGTCGCATGGGCGGCGATGGCGTTGGCGGTGCTGGCCAAGGGCTTGGTCGGCGTGGTGCTGCCGGGCGCCGTGCTGGTGCTCTACGGCGCCGCCGCGCGCGATTGGCGCGTCTGGACCCGCCTGCACATGGGCAAGGGATTGCTGCTGTTTTTCGCCGTCGCCGCGCCCTGGTTCATCCTGGTCGCCCAGCGCAACCCCGAACAGCCGTATTTCTTCTTCATCCACGAGCATTTCGACCGCTTCCTGAGCCCTGGCCACAAGCGCGAGGGGCCCTGGTACGCCTTCATTATGCTGCTGCTGCCTGGCATGTTGCCCTGGTTGGGCTGGCTGCCGCACGCGTTGGCGGCCGGCGCCAGGCGCGCGCCGGGCCGGTTCCAGCCGCGATTGCTGTTGCTGATCTGGTTCGCCTTCATCTTCGTGTTTTTCAGCATGTCGAGCTCGAAGCTGCCCGGCTATATCGTGCCGGTGTTCCCGGCGCTGGCGTTGCTCACGGCGCTGTGCCTGGACGCCGCCGGCCGCCGCCCGCACATGGCCGCCGCCGCGCTGCTGGCGGCGGTTGGCGCGGCGCTGGTGGTCGCGGTGCCGGTGGCGCTGGCGACGGGCGCGGGCGCGGTCGGCTCTGCACCGCACAGCCTGCGCAGCTACCAGCCGTGGCTGATGTTGGCCGGCTGCATCATGTTGGTCGGCGGTTGCCTGGCGTGGTTCCATGCGGCGCGCGTCCGGCGCGATCCGACCGTCCTGACGATGGCGGTGGCGGGCTTTCTCGCCACCCATCTGATCGTCGCCGGTTTCGAGGTGTACGGCAAGGACCGCGCGGGCACGGCGCTGCTGCCGGCGATCCGGGCCGAACTGACGCCGTCCACCACGCTGTACGCGGTCGGCCGCTACGAGCAGTCGCTGACCTTCTACCTGGGCCGGCCGGCCATCCTGGTCGAATACGTGGACGAATTCGCCTTCGGGCTGCAACAGGAACCGCGACTGGCGCTGTCCGGGCTGGACGAGTTCGTCGCCCAATGGCGGCGCGACAGCGCCGCCGGCCTGCCCTCGATGGCCATCGCCAGCCAGGCCCTGTACGACCGGCTGCGCCAGCTTGGCCTGCCGATGCGCCTGGTGGCACGTGACGGGCGCCGGCTCGTGATCTCCAATCAACTGACGAAAGGATTGCCATGACGCCCGAATTGTCCATCGTCATTCCGGTTTACAACGAGGAGGCGGGGCTGCCCGGCCTGTTCGCGCGCCTGTACCCGGCGCTCGACGCGCTGCGCACCGGCTATGAGATCGTGTTCGTCAACGACGGCAGCCGCGACGCCTCGGTGGCGCTGTTGGCCGAGCAGTTCCGGCGGCGCCCCGACGTCACCCGCGTGGTGCTGTTCAACGGCAATTACGGCCAGCACATGGCCATCCTGGCCGGCTTCCAATCCTCGCGCGGGCAGATCATGGTCACGCTCGACGCCGACCTGCAGAACCCGCCCGAGGAGATCGGCAAGCTGGTCGCCAGGATCCGCGAAGGCCACGATTACGTCGGCTCGATCCGGCGCGTGCGACAGGATTCGGCCTGGCGCACGCTGGCGTCGAAGGCGATGAACCGGATGCGCGAACGCATCACCAACATCCGCATCACCGACCAGGGCAACATGCTGCGCGCCTACGGCCGCAATGTCATCGACCTGGTCAATCAATGCGCGGAGGTCAACACCTTCGTGCCGGCGCTGGCCTACACTTTCGCGCGCAATCCGGCCGAGGTCGTGGTCGAGCACGAGGAGCGCACGGCCGGCGCGTCGAAGTATTCGCTCTACAGCCTGATACGGCTCAACTTCGACCTGGTGACCGGTTTTTCGCTGATTCCGCTGCAAATGTTCTCGATGCTGGGCATGGCGCTGTCCGGCGCCTCCGGCTTGTTGGTGCTGGTGTTGTTAACGCGCCGGCTGCTACTGGGTGCCGAGGCCGAGGGCGCGTTCACCTTGTTTGCGCTGCTGTTCTTCCTGATGGGCGTGATCCTGTTCGGCATCGGCTTGTTGGGGGAGTACATCGGCCGCATTTACCAGCAGGTGCGCGCGCGGCCGCGCTATGTGGTGCAAACCATTCTCGAGGAGCTGGCGCCGGCGGCGCGGCGGCAAGTGGGCGACGCCGCCAACGCGGCGGCCATCTTGCCGCTGGAACAGTGCGGGGTGGGGCGGTGACGGCGACTGGCGCGGTGCCGCGCGCCGTGGTCTTCGCCTACCACGACGTCGGCGTGCGCTGCCTGCGGGTGCTGCTGGCCGGCGGCGTGGACGTGGCGCTGGTCGTCACCCACGACGACGATCCGGCCGAGAACATCTGGTATGGCTCGGTGCGGGCGCTGTGCCGC
>CAUPJZ010000058.1:0-24188 GCA_963511605.1 uncultured Duganella sp.
CAGGCCTTGCTCCGTGATCATCCGAACGACTTCCAGCTTCAAGCTGGGATCGAATGTTTTACGCTTTCTTGTCATGCATTTCTCCTCAGGTGGTGGATTTTCCACCTATTGAGGTGTCCAGGCAAATTAGACCACAGCAGGCCCTGAAATCGCCGATAGTGGCACTGTCTTCAAAGTCAATTCCACTTATATGGATGTTAGCGATCAACCCCACATGATGAGACAGTGGTACGCGGGAGGGACGTTGACAGCGTGTTTTATGGGCCTACTTTTTTCATGGGGAACCGTCGTTGTCTTGTTCACGCACCCACCCAGATACATGGACGCGGGGGCAATCTTTGCAATAACAGTGTTCGTGCTAAGCCCGCTGTTCCTTTTTGGGGTAGCCATACGTTTCGGTCGAGATGAATTTTTCTGGTTAACACGTCGTCCTATTCGGTTCAATCGTGAGATGCAAAAAATTTATGCAATTCGTCATCGACGCTATCGAAACGCAGTTGTTGCCGGTGATATCTGTTGGGAAATCCCGTGGGGTGAACGTTCTGTATTTTGCGTTCATAGAGGACCAGCGAAGCTCGATTTAGGTGAACAGTTCCACATTCGCTGCTACCAGCTCGATGAGCAAGACAATGTAATTCGGGCGTTTGCACTCGGACGTGAATGGCATGGCGTTGACGGTATGCGTGACCTGCTGGCGCAGTGGAATTACTGGTGCGCGTACATGAATAATGGGCCAGAAGGTTTGCCCCCGCCATTGCTGTATCTGGCGGAACACGAAGATATTGGCGAGAGCTTCTTATATTGTCTGTACGAGATGGGATTAAACCTGGCCCCGGCGATGCGGGCCATGTTCAGCCCGTTTGCCGCTGCTCTGACGAGTCCGCGCTTGATTTCGATGTGGACATGCCGCGATCCAGTCTGGCCTAAATGTGTTTTGGAGGTCAGTGCTGTGCCAGTAGGGGACGCCCACGCACAGCCAATTGGAGGTACGCCGATAGGCTGGGCCGAAACTGCACGGGCAAGGAGCGCGGGACGCTATCCTTTGGCGCCACATTGTATTAGCGTGGATTGGTCGGGCGAGGCGGACCCGATCGTCAATGCTCAACGCTGGATGGGAACTAATGAGAGAAGTTAGTTTTGGAGTGATTCGCAAACAGGTGAGCTACTGCCACGTGTTAAATTTTGCCCGAAGGATGCACTATGAAAAACAGTAAGGGGCTTGGCGTAATTCAGTTGGGGGACTCGACATCGCATGGTGGCAAAGTCATATCGGCGGCAACGGATTTCAAAGCACTTGGAAAAGCGATTGCGCTTCATGGTGATATAGCCACCTGCCCGCAATGCAAGGGGACTTTTGCGATTCAAGTGCCGTCGAGCGATCGAAAGCACCATGGGAAGTCCGTTGCGTATCACGGGGACAAGACCGCCTGTGGCGCAACGTTGATCTCATCCATATAGTTCATCGCTGATTCCCGTCAAGTTCTATATTTCACTTGAGGAAGAACTTAGCGCCTACAACGCTGCATCGGGGGGCTTATGGACGAACGAGTTTTTAGGGCAAAAGTGGACTCACCAATGCCTACTTGGGATGCCGAACACAGGCTGTCGCTAAAGGGAAATGCCGGCCCAGAGATTGCCGATAGTGGGACCGTCTTTAAAGTCAACTCGACTTATATGGATATAAGCGATCAGCCACACATGAGTAGACAGTGGTACGCCGGTGGCGCGCTGGTCGCCTGTTTGATGGCGATACTTTTTTCATATGGAACTATAACTATATTGTTCACTCATCCGCCAAGACGCCTTGATGCCGCGGCCATCGCGGCAATAGTATTGTTCGTGCTCAGCCCCTTGTTCTTTTTTGCCATTGCCCTACGTTTAGGTCGAGACGAATTTTTCTGGCTAACGCGCCGTCCGATTCGGTTCAACCGTGAGACGCAGAAAATTTACGCGATTCGTCATCGGCGCTATCGAAAGGCAGCTGCTGCCGGCGATATTTGTTGGGAAATCCCGTGGGATGAACGCGCTGTATTTTGCGTTCATAGAGGACCCGTCAACCTCGATCTAGGTGAGCACTTCCACATTCGCTGCTACCAGCTCGATGAGAAAGATAATGTTATTCGGGCGTTTGCGATCGGACGTGAATGGCAGGGAATCGACGGTATGCGTGACCTGCTAGCACAGTGGAATTACTGGTGCGCGTACATGAATAGCGGGCCGGAAGGTTTGCCACCGCCGCTGCTGTATCTGGCTGAATACGAAGACGTCGGCGAAAGCTTCTTATGTTGTCTGTACGAACTGGGGTTCAATCTCGGCCCGGCAATCCGTGCCATATTCAGCCCTTTTGCGGCTTTCCTGACCAGTCAGCGCTTAGTGTCGATGTGGACTTGCCGTGATCCAGTTTGGCCCGCTGGTGTTTTGAATGTCAGTAATGTCCGGAAGGCAGACGCACACGCGCAGCCACGTGGCAGTACGCCCATAGGTTGGGCCGAGACTGCACGAGCAAGAGTCGCGGGACGCTATCCCTTAGCCCCACGGTGTAACAGTGTGGATTGGGCGGGCGAGGCTGACCCGATCGTGAACGCTCGGGGCTGGATGGGGGCCGATGAGCGAAATTAGATTTGTAATGCTTTTGCAAACCAGATGAACTACATTTAAGTTATCTATTTTGCAAGAAAGGTTAGATATGAAAAACAGCAAGGGACTTGGTGTAATTCGGTTGGGGGACTCGACATCGCATGGTGGCAAAGTCATATCGGCCGCGACGGATTTCAAAGCACTTGGAAAAGCGATTGCGCTTCATGGTGATCAGGCCACGTGCCCTCAGTGCAAGGGGACCTTTGCAATACAAGTGCCGTCGAGCGATCGCAAACACCATGGGAAGGCCGTTGCGTATCACGGGGATAAAACCGCCTGCGGCGCAACGTTGATCTCATCCATATAGCCCATCGCTGATTCCGTGCACAACTTGTCAAGCACATGCAATAGTAAGATCCTGAGAGCAAGTCAGCAATCCCTCGCTGACTGCGCTCTCGCTTTCATCTGCCCACCGACCCCAACACCTCCGGCCGCGTCGCCGCGTTCAGCCAGGGCACCAAGCTGTTGGCCCGGCTCAACGAGCACGCGCGCAGCATCCGCAAGGCCGGCACCGCGCTCGACATCGACGACTTCGAGTGTCGCTTCCTGATCGTGCAGACGGGCTTTCAGAAATCGGCTGAGGACTGCCTGTTTAACTTCTTTAAGCCGATCTGGAACTCGGAAAAAAAATATGCTTCGGCTTGGGCAAGCACGGCGACAGTTCGGAAATCCTGGTCAACAAGCGCTCCCTGTGGGACACGCTGCATCCCGGCCGTTAGTGGGCCGACGCGACGACGGACAACCAAAAGCCGCCAGCGACGATCATCGAACAGATCGGCGCCCACCTGGCGGCGCACCGGCCTTACGCCGACATCCACCAGATCTTCGAGCTCTTCACCGAAGACATGCATCAGCCGAACCTGTACGCCTTCTCCACGCCGGCGGGCGGCGTCGTCGAGCTGGAGGTGGCCGGCGCGGCGCCGGCCGGCGACGCTACTTTCTGAGCAGCTCGCACACGCTCGCGGCGATCAGCGACGCCAGCCGGACCAGCACGGCGTTGCCGAGTTGGCGCATGACCTCCGACCAGGTGCCCTCGAACAGGAACGTGTTTGGGAACGTCTGGATGCGGGCCGACTCGCGCACGGTGAAATAGCGCACCGAGCCATCCGTGCGCCGCAGCATGTTCTCGCCGCCGGGCACGCCGTGGTCGCCCGCCTTCAACGCCTCGGCCGGCTCGTCCAGCGGGCTGCCGGTGTGGCCGACATAGGCGCGCGCGCCCAGCTGGAAACCATGCGCCTGCGCCTTGTTCGGGTGACGCTCCGGATCGGGCAGGTCGCAAATGGCATCTCGCACGGTTTTCCACGCCAGCAGGTTGGCGCCGTAATCGGCGTCGACGAGCGTGCGGATCTTCTTCTCGACGCCCTCGGGCCGGGGCGGCCGGTGGCGTGTCGCCACCTGTGCCGCTCCCAATATTCCCCGGACGCCCATTGCGACAACAACAGCGCGTCGGCGCTGTGCGTCTCGGCGGGCGGCGTCCACAGCTTGTCCTCGTCCGCGCGGAAGCCAACAAAGAACACGCGCATGCGCTTCTGCGGCACGCCGTAGTTGGCCGCGTTCACCAGCTTGAACGCGACCCGGTACTCGCTCATGGCGCCCGGCTTGTTCTTCCACTTGCGCAAGCGGGCCAGGTGCTCGCCCCATTGCTCCTTCGGCTTCGCGGTCAGTGACGGAAACTCCAGCTGCAGCAGGATATAGTCGAAGTAGTTGGCGAAGGCGGCGCGCGTCAGGCCCTGCATGTTCTCGAAGACGAACGCGCGCGGACAGGCCTCGCGCACGGCGCGCACCGCCTGCGGAAACATGTCGCGCTCGTCCAGGAAGCCGCCGTGCTTGCCGTCCATAGAAGAGGGTTGGCAGGTCGATGCTTGAGGGTGCTATTGCTAAAGAAAATTGAAACGCTTGCGGTGACGATCGAGATACGACTGATTTCTTCTGCTCAGCGCTTCTATTTTTGTAAATCGATCTAGTCCGAAGATAACTCTGTCTTCAGCGCTTAATGAAGGGGAAATCTGCACTAAACCGTTGTTTGAAAATGAGATGAGTCCCTGGTCAAACAGTCGGTCAATATGCGGGGCCAGCAGCAACCCATTTTCGACGTCTAGCCTTTCGATATTGTCAGACAATGCCCACGAATTGATGTGTGATGCCACCATCAGATTGACGTTTTGCAAGCCCGTGAGCGCACATCGTCCGCCCCATCTTTTTATAAGATCAGCTCTAAACTTGCCCTGTCCAACGCGAGCCATCACCAGCGCCTCTCGCGTTGTCGCAGATATTTTCGCAGGCTCGCTAGTTCCGGCTCGAATGAAAGCATCCTCTGACCTGGCTGTCTGATTGACAGCCTCAAGAAGGTACATCCCCGCATCTGCAGGCAGGTGAGCCATGTAAATTTGGTTGAGCGTAGCTTGATTACTGAATAAAGAGGGAGTGCTTCGGTTGTTAAACCTAGCGATAAATTCCGATGAAATTTCATCGCGATGGACCTTGCGGTCTAGTTCAACAATCTGAACGTCTACGCGGTTGCCGACAGCGTCCCACTCACCGAATGAACGACTGACAGGACGCGCCTCTGTATATGAATTTCCGTCCGCAATTGCTAAGAAGCTGATTCTTTGGTTATAGCAACAGAAAATAATGTCTCCCTGTTGAACCTTCCCGACATTGTCCCAGTAGAGCCGTGTTACCTCGCTCCCTGCCTTGTTTCGTGAGCTTTTGGGAGCCCACAAAAAATGTTGATCGATTACGGTCTTGTGTGTGGTTCCGATATTCACCCAATAAAACTGCATATAGCTCCCGAGTTGATGCCTAGTTGTCAATTGATTCTGGGCATCACTCTAGCATCTATTGCAGAGTCTGCTTAATGTTTAAGCGAACTCTACAATATGAGCAGCGGCGTCGTTGGACAGGTCGATTTTTAGGTCGTTGCGAAAGGTGAAACTCGTTGGAGGTGGCGGGGGGGGGGGCGCAGGCTAGCGACGCTATTTCCTGGACAGCACGCACACGCTCTCGGTGACCGTCGATTGCCAGCCCATCAGCACAGCGTTGCCAGCGCGTGTACAACACGGCATCGTGTGCGGCCAGAGGCGTAAGGCAATTGCTGGGCTAGCTTGATAAGCCTTTTTTGGGGAAGCAAAAGATATTTTTTGTTGAACGGAGGTCTAACTGATTTTGCTCTGCAAAGTAAGAAGTCGCCGATGTGGTGTAGCTGTCTCGGGAATCATTGACCACTTAAGCCAAGGTTGCCGGCGATAGCGCGGCTACCTATGTACCTTGCCTGCGCGGCTCACACATGTAGAACCGATGACCAAGACCTAAATGCCCAAGTTATTTTTAAACCACGATGACGCGATGGCTGTCGCTCTCTATGTCATGACGTCGAAAGCGGCAATCCAATACGAGCGCTTACCAGGTGGGCAACTGCGTATAACCATTGATGGAAATGGCGCTGCATTGCTGAAAGAAAAATCAACGCCATCGTATGTCTATGTGCAACAAGGAGGTTCGATGTCAGAGTTGTATTTGCACGAATATGAGACCAAGATGGACGCGCTGGCCGGTCGAGTTAATTGCGCATCAGATGGGGCATATAAGACGGGTGAGATTGTCGAAATATCTCCATGTTTACGGCCATTGGGGAATGTTTTTTTCGCTACCGCGGAAGCACTTGTCGGAACGGTTCCGGGCATGTCTCTTTACGGAGACGGGGAGGTCGGCGGCATATGATGACCCTACATCATCGAAGATGGACGTTGTTACCGCTGAACTGATATGTATGCGCGGGAAACATGTTGTTGCTGCACTGAAGTAAAAGGTGAGCCGTTGCGTCCAGGGGCTTTGGTGCACGAGTTGTAATCGGCGGCATCGCTATCTGGGATTTTTCGCACCATCCCTTCTCTGGCAAAGCAACCAAGTGCTGGTGAGATTTGCAAAAAAAAGCCAGCCTTGAAGGCTGGCTTTGATAGGACGTATAGCTACGACAATTACACGTCAATATTCCCCGCCCGCAGCGCATTATTCTCAATAAACGCCCGGCGCGGCTCAACATCATCCCCCATCAACGTAGTGAAGATCTGATCCGCAGCAATCGCGTCCTCGATCTGCACCTTGAGCAAGCGCCGCACAGTCGGATCCATGGTGGTCTCCCACAGCTGATCCGGATTCATCTCACCCAGACCTTTGTAGCGCTGCTTCGACACAACCCGTTCCGCCTCATCGCGCAGCCACTGCATCGCGTGGTGGAAGTCGACCACGGCCGATTCCTTGGTCCGCTCGCCTTCGCCACGGCTGACGACCGCGCCTTCGCCGATCAAGCCCTTGAACGTGGCCGCCGCGCTGGCCAGCACGTTGTAGTCCGCGCCCTGCACGAAGTCGGCGTCGATCGAGCTGACTTTGATATTACCGTGATGCATACGTTCGATGCGCAGCGCGTGCTTCTCCGACAGCTCGTCCGAAATCACGGTGACCTTGACGGCGATATCGTTGATCTCCTTCGACAGCGCGGCAGCCGACGCCTCCGCCAGCTCCTGCGTGCTCAGATCCAAGGTCACGCCGGTCATGATGGCGGTCAGCGCGGCGCGGTCGATCACGCGCGTCAGGCGCATCATGATGACGTTGGCCAGGTTGAACTGACGCACCAGCTCGGCCAGCGGTTCGCCGACGATCGGGTCTGCGCCTTCGCGCGGCGTCAGCACGGCGGTGTTGAGCGCGACGTTCATCATGTAGGTCGCTTCCTCGGCGTCATCCTTCAGATAACGCTCGTCGCGGCCGGCCTTCACCTTGTACAGCGGCGGTTGCGCGATGTAGATGTGGCCGCGCTCGACCAGTTGCGGCATCTGGCGGTAGAACAGGGTCAGCAGCAGCGTGCGGATGTGGGCGCCGTCGACGTCCGCATCGGTCATGATGATGATGCGGTGATAGCGCAGCTTTTCGACGTTGAATTCGTCCGGGCCGATCGAGGTGCCGAGCGTGGCGATCAAGGTGGTGATCTGCTCCGACGACAGCATCTTCTCGAAGCGCGCCTTTTCCACGTTCAACACCTTACCGCGCAGCGGCAGAATCGCCTGGAATTTACGGTCGCGGCCCTGCTTGGCGGAGCCGCCTGCGGAGTCACCCTCGACGATGTACAGTTCGCACAGGGCCGGGTCTTTTTCCTGGCAGTCGGCCAGCTTGGCCGACAGGCCCAGGCCGTCCATGACGCCTTTGCGGCGGGTCAGGTCGCGGGCCTTGCGGGCCGCTTCGCGCGCGCGCGCCGCTTCGACGATCTTGCCGCAGATGATTTTGGCGTCGTTCGGTTTTTCCTGCAGGTAGTCGGCCAAGGTCTTGGCGACGATCTCCTCGACCGGGCCGCGCACTTCCGACGACACCAGCTTGTCCTTGGTCTGCGACGAGAATTTCGGCTCGGGCACCTTGACCGACAGCACGCAGGTCAGGCCTTCGCGCATGTCGTCGCCGGAGATTTCTACCTTGGCTTTCTTGGCGAATTCCTGCTCGTCGATGTATTTGTTGATGACGCGGGTCATCGCGGCGCGCAGGCCGGTCAGGTGGGTGCCGCCGTCGCGCTGCGGGATGTTGTTGGTGAAGCACAGCACCTGTTCGTTGTAGGCGTCGTTCCATTGCATCGAGACGTCGACCGAGATGTTGGTGTTCTGGTCCGACATGCGTTCGCCGGTGGCCTGGAACACGGTCGGGTGCAGCACCGTCTTGGCTTTGTTGATGTATTCGACGAAGCCGCGCGTGCCGCCTTCGAAGGCGAAGATTTCTTCCTTGCCGTTGCGCTGGTCGGTGAGCTTGATGTTGACGCCGTTATTCAGGAACGACAGTTCGCGGATGCGCTTGGCCAGGATTTCGTAGTGGAATTCGACGTTGCCGAAGATGGTTTCGTCGGCCCAGAAGTGGACGTCGGTGCCGCGCTTGTCGGTTTCGCCGATGACCTTGATCGGGGAGACGGCGAAGCCGTCCTTCATTTCCAGTTCGCGGTTGACCGGCACGCCGCGGGCGAATTCCATGAAGTGGACCTTGCCGTCGCGGCGGATGGTCAGCTTGAGCGTTTTCGACAGGGCGTTGACGCAGGAGACGCCGACGCCGTGCAGGCCGCCGGAGACCTTGTACGAGTTCTGGTCGAACTTGCCGCCGGCGTGCAGTTCGGTCATGACGATCTCGGCGGCGGAGCGCTTCGGATCGTGCTTGTCGTCCATCTTCAGGCCGGTCGGGACGCCGCGGCCGTTGTCGGTGATCGAGATCGAGTTGTCGGAGTGGATGGTGACGTGGATTTCGGTGCAGTGCCCGGCCAGCGATTCGTCGATCGAGTTGTCCAGCACTTCGAACACCAGGTGGTGCAGGCCCGTGCCGTCCGAGGTGTCGCCGATGTACATGCCGGGACGTTTGCGTACTGCTTCCAGACCTTCGAGGATCTGGATCGATGCTGCGCCGTATTCTTCGGTCGGTACCACTGGGGCTGGATTCTCTGCTGGGATGGCGGACATGGACTGCTTTCTCTGTTTATCTGTTGCTGGTGTTGATTGGGGCCTGCTGGTTTGGCCGATTACGCGCTTCGCGCTAATCCGCCCTACGTGTTTCCATGGTCGTTTGGATGCGGCATCCGCCGCAAGCCGTCCGATCATGTTCCGGGTGTCTCGGCCGCTGTGGCCGCCGCAGGTTTTAATACATCTGGCGGCTCGGGGCGGTGGCGTTGTCCGGAAACACGTAGGGCGGATTAGCCGAAGGCGTAATCGGCCAACTCTTAGATCCGCATCGGCATAACGACGTACTTGAAATCGGTGTTATCCGGAATCGAGATCAACGCCGACGAGTTCGAATCACCGAGGGCGACGTTGATCTGGTCGCACTTGAGGTTATTGAGCACGTCGAGCAAATAGGTGACGTTGAAGCCGATGTCGACGCTGTCGCCGCCGTAGTCGATCTCCAGTTCCTCGACCGCTTCTTCCTGGTCGGCGTTGGTCGAGCTGATCTTCATGCTGCCCGGCGTGATGATGCAACGCACGCCTTTGAACTTGTCGCTGGTCATGATGGCGGCGCGTTGCAGCGAACGCAGCAGCTCGTCGCGGCCGATCGTGAATTCGTTCTTGTAGCCCTTCGGGATCACGCGCGTGTAGTCGGGGAACTTGCCCTCGACCAGCTTCGAGATCAGCTCGATGTCGGCGAAGGTGAGCTTGACCTGGTTGGCGGCGATGTCCAGTTGAACGGTCTCGTCGTTTTCTTCCAGCAGGCGCTGCAGTTCGATGATGGTCTTGCGCGGGATGATCACTTCCTGGCGCTCGAACGATTGCTCGGTCTCGACCTGGCAGAACGCCAGGCGGTGGCCGTCGGTGGCCACGGCGATGACGTTCTTGCCGTCCAGGACCAGCAGCAGGCCGTTCAGGTAGTAGCGGATGTCCTGCTGCGCCATCGAGAAGTGCACCATGTTGAACAGGTGCTTCAACGTTTTCTGCGGCAGGGTCACGCTGGCGCTGTAGCTGTCGGCTTGCTGGACGGTCGGGAATTCCTCGGCGGCCAGGGTTTGCAGCGCAAAGCGCGATTTGCCCGTTTGGACGGTCAGGCGCTTGTTCAGCAAGGTCATCGTGACGTCGCCCGATTCCGGCAGCGCGCGCAGGATGTCGAGCAGCTTGCGCGCGGCGACGGTGGTGCCGGTCACTTCGGCGCCGGAACCGATCGCGGCGTTCGTGGTGATCTGGACTTCGGTGTCGGTCGACAGGAAGGATACGTTCTCGCCGTCTTTGCGGATGAGGATATTGGCCAGAATCGGCATAGTGTGCCGACGCTCGACAATACCACTCACGATCTGCAGTGGCCGGAGAAGGGTATCTCGGGTGGTTTTGACCAATTGCATAGATTATCCTCAGTAGTAAAGATTAACGATATTTCAAGATTAACTTATGTGCAGCTCTGCAGTTCAACCAATCATAATGGCAAAACTAGCGTCCCGCTAGCCCTTCAGTGTTTGTTCCAGCACGTGCAGTTCGTGGTTGCATTCCGGGTTCTTGGTGCGGTCCAAAGCGATCTTGCGCACAGCGTGCAGCACCGTCGTGTGATCCCGTCCGCCGAACAGTTCGCCGATCTCCGGCAGGCTCTTTTGCGTCAGTTCCTTGGCCAGGTACATGGCGATCTGGCGCGGCCGGGCGATGTTGGCCGGGCGGCGCTTGGAGTACATGTCGGCGACCTTGATGTTGAAGAAGTCGGCCACGGTTTTCTGGATGTTTTCCACCGAGATCTGGCGGTTCTGCACCGACAGCAAGTCCTTCAGCGCTTCCTTGACGATGTCGATCGTGATGTCCTTGCCGTGGAAGCGCGAGTACGCCAGGATCTTGCGCAGCGCGCCTTCGAGCTCGCGCACGTTCGAGCGCAGGTGCTTGGCGACAAAGAAGGCGACGTCGTCCGAGAAGGTGACGCCTTCCTGCTTGGCCTTCTTCAACAGAATGGCGACCCGCATTTCCAGCTCCGGCGGTTCGATCGCGACCGTGAGGCCCGAGTCGAAGCGCGAGATCAGGCGGTCGTCCATGCCGGTGATTTCCTTCGGATACGTATCCGAGGTGATGATGATCTGTTTCTTGGCGGCGATCAGCGCTTCGAACGCGTAGAAGAACTCTTCCTGCGTGCGGCTTTTGCCCCCGAAGAATTGAATATCATCGATCAGCAGCATGTCGAGCGAGTGATAGTAGTGCTTGAAGTCGTCGAAGCCCTTGCGCTGGTAGGCGGTCACCACGTCGCGCACGTACTGCTCGGCGTGGATGTAGCGGATCTTGGCGCCCGGCTGGTCGGCCATCACCTGGTTGCCGATGGCGTGGATCAAGTGGGTCTTACCCAGGCCGACGCCGCCGTAGAAGAACAGCGGGTTGTACGACACGCCCGGGTTGTTGGCGACCTGGATGGCGGCGGCGCGCGCCAGCTGGTTGGCCTTACCGGTGACGAAACTGTCGAAGGTCAGATCGGTGTTGATGCGGCTTTGCTCGCGGCGCGGCGCGGCCGAAGCCGGCAGCTCGGGCACCGACGGCACCGGATCGGAATTGCGCGGGTGGTTGTTCGGGTTGCCGTCGTTGTAGTCCGGCGCCGGCACCACGGCGGCCGGCTTGCGCGGCATCGACAGGCGCGGGTCGAGCACGAACTGCACTTCGGTCGGCGCTTCCCAGTACTGGCTGGCCAGCGCCGTGATGCGGCTGGCGAACTGCGACTTGACCCAGTCCAGCTTGAAGCGGTTCGGTGCGGCCACACGCAACTTGCCCGCCTCGTAATCGAGTGGGATGAGCGGTTTAATCCACGCGCTAAATTGTTGCGGCGTCAGTTCCAACTCCAACTGTGCGGAGCAGGTCTGCCAGAAATTTTCCATGAATCTTATCTATTCTCTACTGCTGATGAGGGTGTGGACCGGGGCTGTTGCGCCTCGGGTTCGCCACACGTAACGCGCTATTCTACTCTCGCTCGCTAAAGTTATCCACAGGCACGCCGCTTATTTTCATACTTTCGGTGGGGCCGGAATCGCCGCCAAACGGGATCTGTTGTTGACAAGCAGGGCCGAAATGCTGATAATTCAGGGTTCCCCGCCCGTATTCCGTGTTTATTCACTTGAACGTCAATATGGAGTAAGCGTGGATTAGCGGGCGATGAGATGGACCCAGCTGTGCCGGTAGCGTTGGCATGGGTGCGCGAAGTGTCATTGGCACCAAAAATTGACGGGCGCTGGCCCGATTTTGTATTTTTTTCTGCTTTTAGCGAGACCAACATGAAACGTACTTACCAACCTTCCGTCGTGCGTCGTAAACGCACCCACGGCTTCCGCGCTCGTATGGCTACCCGTGGTGGCCGTGATGTGCTCAACGCACGTCGCGCAAAAGGCCGCAAGCGTCTGGCTGTATAAGCCACCTGCTTGTTAGCTGATCGCGTGGAAAGCTGTATTTCAAGCGGCTCGACAGGCGAAGGTTCGCACGACTTCGCGCGCGTTCGGCGTATCGTTAAAACGGATGAATTTTCATCCGTTTTTCGTTTGCGCCCCACGCAAAAAAGCGCGCACTTCGTGCTCTACACCCGTCTGAACGAATTGCCGCATGCGCGGCTGGGCGTCGTGGTGGCCAAGCGCTTCGCGCCCCGGGCCGTCACGCGCAACACGATCAAGCGCGTCACCCGCGAGCTGTTCCGCGTGACCGGCCTGCCCGCCATCGATTGCGTGGTGCGCCTGGCCAAGCCGGTCAACAGCAAGGACGGTCCCGCCACCACCGCGACGCTCAAACGGACGCTGCGGGTGGAATTGGCGCGCCTGTTCGCCGCGCAGGCCAAGCTGTCCGGCCGGCAGGCCGCGCTGGCGCTCGGGCAGGCCTCCGCGCCGGCGCAGCCCGCTGTAGTATCGGCAGCGCCGCCGGCGGCCTTGCCTTCGGCTACGACGCCTCCACTTACGCCGTCATGACCAAAGTTCTCCGCTTCCTGCTGCGCGCCTACCAGCTGACCATCAGTCCGCTGCTGGGCCCGCGTTGCCGCTTCTATCCGAGCTGCTCGAACTACGCGCTGGAAGCGTTGCAGGTGCATGGGGCGGGCAAGGGCAGCTGGCTGGCCGCCAAACGCGTGTGCCGCTGCCATCCGTTCAACGACGGCGGTTTCGATCCGGTGCCTCCGAAGGACGCGCCGGATGCCAAGAATTCCTCTTCAACGACCGCTTGCGGTTGCAACCACTCCTGATAAATACCCTAATGGATATCAATAAACGTACCATCCTGTGGATCGTGTTTGCCGTGTCGCTGGTAGTTCTATGGAACAACTGGATGGTCTCGACCGGCCAGCCTTCCATGTTCGCCCCGGCCCCGGCCCAAACCGCCAAGGCGCCCGAGGCGAAGAAATCGGAACTGCCAACCGCCGCCACGGCCGAAGCGACCGCCGGCGCCGCCGCATTGCCGGGCGCGACCGCCGCCACCGGCGCGGAAGCGCCGTTCAAGAGTGAGCGCATCACCGTAACGACCGACCTGTTTAAGGTCGACATCGACACCCTGGGCGGCACCATCCGCCGCCTGGAGCTGCTGAACTACAAGGACGGCGTCGACACCCACAAGAACCAGGTGCTGTTCGACATCGACAGCGCCACCGGCAAGACCTATCTGGGCCAGACCGGCCTGATCGGCGCGCCAGGTTTGCCGAACCACACCACCGGCTTCGTCGCCAAGCCAGGTCCGCGCACGCTCGACGGCGCCAACCAGGTGCAACTGGTGCTGGAATCGGAGCAGGGCGGCGTCAAGCTGACCAAGACCTTTACCTTCAAGCGCGGCGACTACGTCATCGACGTGCGCCACGACGTCACCAACGTCGGCACCGCGCCGGTCAAGCCCGAGCTGTACCTGCAACTGGTCCACGACGGCAACAAGCCGGCCGGCGACTCGTTCTTCAACAGCAGCTACACCGGCCCGACCTTGTACACCGACGCCGACAAGTACCACAAGCTGAAGTTCGAAACGCTGGAGAAGGACGCCGAGTCGGCCGCCAAGTCCGGCAAGGACATGATCCAGGAGCATCCAACCAAGGCCGACAACGGCTGGGTCGCGATCTCGCAGCACTTCTTCGTCTCGGCCTTCGTGCCGCAGGATAAGACCCCGCGCACCATCTTCACCAAGAAAGTGACGACCAACCAGTACGCGATCGGCACCATCCAGCCGCTGGGCACCCTGGCGCCGGGCGCCACCGTGTCGAACACCGCCAAGCTGTATTCCGGTCCGCAGGAAGAGAAGCTGCTGGAAAAAGTCACCCCTGGCCTGGAACTGGTCAAGGACTACGGCATGCTGACCGTGATCGCCAAGCCGATCTTCTGGGTCATGGTGCATATCCACCAGGTACTGGGCAACTGGGGCTGGACCATCATCGTCTTCACGATCCTGATCAAGCTGCTGTTCTTCCCGCTGTCGGCCGCCGGTTACAAGAGCATGGCCAAGGTCAAGCTGGTCACGCCGAAGATGCAGGCCATCCGCGAGCGCTACAAGGGCGACCCGGCCAAGATGAACCAGGCCACGATGGAACTGTACAAGGCCGAGAAGATCAATCCGCTGGGCGGCTGTCTGCCGATCCTGGTGCAGATGCCGGTCTTCATCGCGCTGTACTGGGTGCTGCAGGCGTCGGTGGAAATCCGCGGCGCGCCATGGATCGGCTGGATCACCAACCTGGCCGCGCCGGACCCATGGTTCATCCTGCCGGTGCTGTACGCGATCTCGATGTACATCACCACCAAGCTGAACCCGGCGCCCGCCGACCCGATGCAAGCGAAGATCATGCTGTTCATGCCGCTGGCGTTCTCGGTCATGTTCTTCTTCTTCCCGTCCGGCCTGGTGCTGTACTGGGTGGTCAACAACGTGCTGTCGATCGGTCAACAGTATGTGATCACCAAGAAGTATGCGACGCCGGAGCCCGCCAAGGCGTAATCCTTAGCGCTTAGTGTTGCCAGGAAGCCCGTGTTGATCGCGGGCTTTTTTTATATCCTCTACAATTAGCCCATGAATATCGACTCCTCCCCCATCGCCGCCATCGCCACCGCACCGGGACGCGGCGGCATCGGCGTCGTGCGCGCCTCCGGCAAGAATTTGCAACCGCTGATCGCCGCGCTGTTCGGCGCCACCGCGCTGAAGCCGCGCCACGCCACCTACATTCAGTTCACGCAGGCCGACGGCGCCATCATCGACCAGGGCATCGCGATCTGGTTCAAGGGACCGAACTCGTACACAGGGGAGGATGTGCTGGAGTTGCAGGGGCATGGCGGACCGATCGTGCTGCAACTGCTGCTGGCGCGCGTGCTGGAAGCGGGCGCCGAGCTGGGCTTGCGTCTGGCCGAGCCGGGCGAATTCACGCGCCGCGCGTATCTGAACGACAAGCTCGATCTGGCGCAGGCGGAGGCGGTGGCCGATCTGATCGACGCGTCGACCGAGGCGGCGGCCAAGTCGGCGTCGCAATCGTTGTCGGGAGTGTTTTCAAAGACGGTCAACAAGCTGGTCGAGGGCGTGACCGGTTTGCGTATGCTGGTGGAAGCGACGTTGGATTTCCCTGAGGAGGAGATCGACTTCCTGGAGAAATCGGATGCGCGCGGACAGCTGGCCGGCATCGTCAGCGCGCTGGACCAGGTGTTCAAGCAGGCGGCGCAAGGCGCGCTGTTGCGTGAGGGGCTGAGCGTGGTGCTGGTGGGCCAGCCGAATGTCGGCAAATCGTCACTGCTCAATTCGCTGGCCGGTTCCGACGTCGCCATCGTCACGCCGATCGCCGGCACCACGCGCGACAAGGTCACCGAGACGATCCAGATCGAAGGCATCCCGCTCAACATCATTGACACGGCAGGCATCCGCCATGCGGACGAGACGGTGGATGTGGTTGAGCGTATCGGCATCGAGCGCACCTGGGGCGAGGTCGGCAAGGCCGATGTGATCCTGCATCTGCTGGATGCCGACCACGGGCCGTCGCGCGCGGATGAAGGCATCGTCGCCGCCTTCCCGGCGGGCGTGCCGGTGCTGCGCATCTGGAACAAGATCGATTTGTCGGGACACAAGCCGAGCGTGGACGTGATGCCGGACGCGACGCATGTGTATCTGTCGGCGCACGAGAACATCGGCATCGACCTGCTGCGCAAGGAACTGCTGCGCATCGCCGGCTGGCAGCAGACGGGCGAATCGCTGTACCTGGCGCGCGAGCGTCACCTGATCGCGCTGAAGAACGCCGGCGCGCATCTGGAGCGGGCCGGCGAGCACGCGGCGCAAAACGACCAGTCGCTGGATTTGTTCGCGGAGGAGCTGCGGCTGGCGCAAGTACAGCTGTCGAGCATCACGGGCGCGTTCTCGTCGGATGATTTGCTGGGCGTGATCTTCAGCCGCTTCTGTATCGGCAAATAAACTCCGGGGTCAGGTCCACCATTTCTACACAGGCTCGGCCTTTGATCGGTAAATTCCGAATCGGCGACGCGGCCAATGTGGCGCCTCCCAACCATGCTAATATCGGCTGATGAAACCCGAACTTGCCAGATCCCGCATAAGGAACGCCATTCTATTCTTTGCGAAGAATACGGAAGCGTGCGGCAAAATCAAACTCTTTAAATTGCTGTATCTGCTCGACTTCGAGCACTTCAAGCTAACCGGCAAAAGTGTGACGGGATTTGAGTACGAAGCATGGAAGTTTGGACCAGTTCCCGTAGATCTCATGCAGGAATGGGAAATGTTGGGCGAGGATCTGAGTGCCGTCGTCGATATCGTGCCGGAAAAGGTTATTGATTACACGCGCGAAACGGTCAAACCACGCGAGGGCGTGGATTTTGTTGATGAGGATTTCACGCCTAGGCAAATTTCTATCATGGAAGAGCTTGCCGTACGATTTAAAACCACTCGTTCGCCCACCATGATCGATGTTACTCATGCTCAAAATGGAGCATGGGATCGGGTTTGGAATGAGGGGGCGGGCGCCAGAACGGTCATACCGTACGAACTTGCAATCTCAGCTGACGACCCACATCGCGAAGCTATTCTTGAGTATGCGAACGAGTCGAAGGGGATTGCACGTCGGGCTTCGGCCGAGAGGTGATTTTCCATGCCAGCGGTCGGTGAAATTTGGCGGCATGCCCAGTTCTATCCCGACCCTGACACGGGTGAGTTACTGCCAAAGTTCTTATTGGTTTTAGCGGTCCGCGGTGACGGCGATGTGGTCTATCGTCTTCTTACAAGCCGGGCCCATGGCCGCCGCGCTTGCTTGTGTGGCTTACGCACCAGATACGCTAAAGCGACAGAAAAATTCCATAATGGATGCGAAGCACGCTTTAGGGGGGGGGCGGGTAGTTCCTTTGGGACCGACATTGCTATACGTGCTTAGTCTTGGGCCGTCGACGGAGCCTGTCGGATTACGCTGCGCTAATCCGACCTACGTGTTTTAGATTTTGGTTTGGATGGTGGCCGCAGAGATGCGGTTCGGATCGTTGTCTGGATTTCAGTTCGAGCCGAGGAGCGGATTTTGATTTGGATCGCGGGCCAGGTTCCTGTTTCAGATCCCGGCCCGAGTTGCGGTTCGGATTTCCCGCGCGCTTAGTACGGCAGGCCGCTGACGTTCAGCGCGATCTTCCACACCGACCCGGCGCCGGTGATGAACAAGGTCTTGCCATCGGCGCCGCCAAACGCCGCATTGGTGACATTCGCATCCACCTTGATCGTGGCGATGTGCTTGCCCTGCGGCGTGAATACGCGGATGCGCTTGTCCGTGTGCTCGGTGACGTAGACGTTGCCGTGGCAGTCGATCGCCATGCCGTCCGGGATGCCCAGGCCATTGACCAGGTCGCGTCCCTTGCCAGGCTTGCCGCCGACGATAGGATACGCGCGCAGCACGCCTTTTTCGCCAACCATACCGTTCACATACAGTACGTCCCCTGCCGGCGACAGCGATACGCCGTTCGGATTGGTGAGCGTGTCGTCCACCACGGTCACCGTGCCGTCGGCCGCCACGCGGTAGACGCGCGTCTTGTCCTGTCCGCCCGGCGCGGCGTCGCGCTGGAAGGCCGGGTCGCTGAAGTACAAGGTGCCGTCGGCGGCCAGCGCCATGTCGTTCGGCGAGTTGAAGACGTTGCCGTTGTACTTGGTCACCACATCGCTGCGCTTGCCATCCATCGTGTAGCGCGAGACGCTTTTGTATTTGTGCGTCGCCGCCAGGATGTTGCCCTGCGCGTCGACCGCCAGGCCGTTGCTGCCGCTGTCGGCGATCAGGGTGGTGACCTTGCCGCTAGAATCAAGTTTTTGAATGCGCGACGGGAAGCCCGGCCCGAACGTGAAGTCCGAGAAATACAGCGCGTCCTTGATCCATACCGGACCTTCATACAGCCCCGGCTCCGAGCGCGTCGGGTTGGCGGCGACGATGCGCTGCGCTGTCAGCTCGCCGGACGGCGCGGTGCCGGTACAGGCGGCCGGCGCGGCGGCGAGGGCCACGGGAGCGGCGAAAGCGCCCACCAAGGCGGTGGCGACGGCGGCGGACAAGATCGATGCGAAGCTAAAGGCAGGGCGAATTTTCATGCGTTGGTTTCTTCCAGTTTGTGAACGATGACGCAGTCGCGTCCGGCGTGTTTGGCGGCGTACAGGCAGCCGTCGGCGGCGGCCAGCATGGTTTCGGCGGTGCACAGCCGGTCCTTGACGAAGCTGGCCACGCCGATGCTCATTGTCACATACGGACGCATCGCTGCGGGCGCGTGCGGGACCTCCAGTGCGGCGATGCGCGCGCGGATGCTCTCGGCGACCAGCGCCGCCTGCTCAGGTCCGGTGTCGGGCAGGACGGCGCCGAATTCCTCGCCGCCGTAGCGCGCGGCCAAATCGGCCGGCCGCTGCAGCATGGCGGCGAACGCTTCCGCGACCAGGGTCAGGCAGGCGTCGCCCTGCTGGTGGCCGAAGTGGTCGTTATAGGCTTTGAACGAGTCGATATCCATCAGCAGCAGCGACAACTGGCCGCCGTTGCGCTGGGCGCGCCGCAATTCGCGGTCGAGCGCGACGTCGAAGTGGCGCCGGTTGGCGATGCCGGTCAGGCCGTCGACATACGATTGCGCGCGCAGCGCCTCGGCCTGGCCGCGCAACTGGCGCTCGCGGCCGACGGTGCTGCTGATGTCGCTGACCTGGATCAGGCAAAACCGTTCCTTGCCTTCGGTGAACGGCGTCACCGACACCGCCTGCTCGATGCGCTCGCCGCCCCAGGTGCCGGCCGGGAACAGGGGGAAGGGCGAGCGGTTCAGTCCCGGCGACAGTTGCTGCGGCGTTTTGCTCTGCATCGCGCTGTGCACGGCCTGCTCCAGCCGCTGGCCGCGCAATTCGGGAAACACATCGAACAGGTCGCTGCCGAGCACACGGTGCGACGATTGCCCGGAGTGGCTGGCCATCCATTGGTTCCACAGGACGATGCGCTGGCCGGCGTCGAGCACGATCAGGCCGAGGTCGGCGAGCGCCAGCGCGCGGGTGGACAAGTGGGATTGACCGGCCGTGGCAGGCGGGGAAGCATGAACAGTTTCAGGCATTCGAACTTTCCAGGCGGGAATGATAATGGTGTAATGATTATAAGCCGCCCGGCTCGCTGCGGGGCCGTCGACGATGCCTTGAAGCCACAATTTCACGGCGACTCCCTATCATTTTTGACTTTTCAATTAAAAAATATTTGTCCCCTATGAGCGCCCTCGGGGAGCGCGACGCGCGGCGCAGGAGAAGTGTCGCATGGGCGCATTTTTTGCCGATTTCGCCGCTGTGGCCGGTTCGCCGAACCTGCTATGATTGATTCGTCGCAGATGAGTGTTCGGTTTCCAACACATGGCTCGAAACCGGCACGGCCTTGAGAATTCTCATGCTTGAGATATTCCGCTGAAGTAACCTTGCAACGTTGACTTGGGCACTGCCTGGAACGGAGGGGATCGTGGAACCGACACAAGAAAGCGTACCGGACGACGGCGCCGGCACGGCGCCTCCCGCGATGGCGGCGCCCGTCTCGCCGGCCCGCACGCGGCAGATGTTGCCGCCCAAGGGCTCGTGCTGGTACTGCGAGAAGCCGCTCGACAACGTCAAACGTTTCTGCGACAAGGAATGCGCCGACGCCTTCGACGAAGAGAAAGAATATACGCGCTGAAGACCTAGCCCTTCGCCGCCTGCAGCACCGCCAGCGCCGCCTCGAAGTCGAACTGATGCGCCGCCTCGGTCACCTCCTGAAATACCGCCACTCCCAAGCTTGCCGCGAGCACCGTCGCCGAGTGCTCCAGCACATCGATCGCCGCGCCGTCGCCTTCTTCCAGCAGCCTGGCCAGATGCTGCACCAGCATGCGCGTCTCCGGTGGATGCTGGCCGGCGGCCGTCGGCTCCGCCGGCGGTTGCTCGTCGGCCGCGCCCAACTCGGCGTCGATCGCGCCCATCAGGCAGCGCAGCGCGTGCTCCAGCTGCGCCAGCGGCCCCATGCACAATGCAGCCGGTCCCATGCAGGCTTGCTCCAGATTGGCCGCCAATAGATACACCTGCTGGGCGCCGATCATGCCGGCCGCGCCCTTGAGCGTGTGAATGATGCGTTGCGCGCCGGTGGCGTCGCCGGCCGTCAGTTCGTTGCGCGCCTGGTTGGCGCTGTCGTGGTAGCGTTGCCGGAAGCGGCGCAGGATCTGCAGATAGAGGGCGCGGTCGCCCATCAGCTGCTGCAAGCCGGTTTCCACTTGCAGGATATGGCCCTCGGCGTGAACCGGTGGGGCTGGCATGCTGGAAAATGTCATGGACGGTGCGTTATCGCGGATCGGTGGTTGGTCGGAAGCCGTACGGAACTATATCGAAGCCGTACCATAGCAGACCTTACCGGCCGCAACAACGCATGGGGCACCCTCGCGGCGGGTCACTGCCGGGTCGTGAACGACCATGTGCGCGGGGCCGCCACGCCGTTCACCGAGCCATCGAAGCTGACATCGTAGACCGTGCCCCGGCGAAGCGGCGCCAGCGGGATGATGGCGGCGGCCGAGGACGTGGTCCGCGAATCGGTCGCGCTGCTGAGCAGAAGCGTGCTCAGCGCGCTGCCGCCGCGCGGCGCGACGGTGAAGCTGCGCACCACCACGCCGGCGCCGCCCCGGCCGCTGTCGGCGTGGACGCTGATCGGGTAGCCGACGTCGTTCTGGTTCGGCACCGGATCGGGCGATTCGGTATCGCTGAGGAAATTGATCGGGACGTTGGTCTGGTTGTTGACCGGGTAATTGACCAGCTTGCCCGCGCCGATGCCGGCACCCAGGCCGTTGGTCGCCGTCAGGTCGGCGGTGAAGTAGGTGTAGCCGCCGGAGACGGTGGTGGCGCCGGTGCCGACTTCCTTGAAGACCGGCTCGAACATCACGAAGCGGTGATAGATCGCGGTGATCAGTTCCTCCGCCTGGTAGAAGCCGGAAGTGTCCGTCGTGGCGGAGATCACTTCGCCGATCGCGTAGCCGCCCGTCAGCGCATAGCCGGCGGCGCTGAGCCGGTTGGTCAGGTTGACGCCGGTGAACCCGGGTGCCCCCACGGTCTGATCGTGGCTGACGGTGTTATTCAGGCGCAGGTAGTTGGAATGCCCCAGCGCGGCCGTATCGACCTGGCTGTTGCGCGACAGTACCGACAAGCCCACCTGCGCGCGCCGGTAATTGAGCCAGTTGAAGCCGTCGAGGGCTGTGTTGCCGGTCAGCGTAGGCGCGCCCGGTTCCTGCGGTAGCGGGGTGGAGGGGGGAGCCGAGGTGGCTGGCGCGGTCGCGCTATCGCTTCCGCCTCCGCCGCCGCAGCCGGCGAGCAGGGCGGCGATAAGCACCATTGCCGCCGGCAACGGAGAAAAGGGGAGTTGCCGGTGCTTATGATTTGCCATGTTTGAAACTCCTGTGCGTATGGGCGTTTTGCCCGGACTGGCTACAGCGATTTTAAGCCAGATTGTTCGCTTGCGGCACGCAATATGCTAGCCGGACCGCCCTGTACGGAACGGCTTGCGTAAAATGGTAAGCTAACCGTTCAGCCAGCCGCCCGTTGGCGTTGAGGCTATGCTTAACCTGGAAGTCGTCATTTGAAACCTATCAATCAAGCGCGCGTTCGGCGCGCCAAGTTCGCGTTGCCCAGTATGGTGACCCTGATGTCGATCGCCTGCGGCTTCGGCAGCATCGTCATCTCGGTCGACAACGCCCTTGTCGGGTCCGCCGAGGACTACCGGCTGGCGGCCATCCTGCTGGTGCTGGCCGGCGTGTTCGACGCGCTCGACGGCTTTGTTGCCCGCGCCACCAACACCGCGTCCGAGTTCGGCATGCAGCTCGACTCCATCGCCGACGTGATGAACTTCGGCTGCGCGCCGGGGCTGCTGCTGTATTGCTATGGCTTCGTGCAGCTGGGCGTCGACCATCCGACCTTGCTGCGGGCCGGCGGCATCGCCAGCTTCTTCTTTGTCGCTTGCGGGGCGCTGCGGCTGGCGCGGTTCAATGTCAGCGTCGGCCGGACCGACCCGCGCTATTTCGTCGGCATGCCGATCACGGCGGGTGCCGCCTGCGTGGCGTCGGTGGTGGTGGCCTGGCCGGACCCGGCGGCCACCACCTGGCACGCGATCCTGGTCGTGCTGCTGCTGTTCGTGGTGGGGACGCTGATGGTGTCGACGGTGCGCTTCCCGAGCTCCAAGCAGAAGAAGAGCTGGGGCGCGCTGGTGCTGTTGGTGGTGAACCTGGGATTGCTGGCCTGGTTGCAGGCCGCTTACTTCGTGCTGTTCTTCGTGGTGTATATCGCCTTCACGCTGGCGCTGAACCTGGCTTGGAAGAGGGGCTGGAAGGGGATCGCGCCGCCGGTCGTGTATGACGAGATATGAGCTCGGTACGGGACGGACGCTTGATCTGATCCACGTTGTGCGGATTAGGCGGAACGCCGTAATCGGCCATGTATGCGCCGTCGAGACGCATGCATGGCCGATTACGCTACGCTAATCCGCCCTACGTGTTTTAGACGTGTTTTAGATTTGAGTTAAGTTTAGTGGAAACAGGCGTAGCTCACGCCACTTCATGCCCGCGCGCGGCGCGCAGGATCTCGAACCACTGGCTGCGGCTCAACGTGAACTGCGTCGCCTCCACCGCCTCCGCCACGGCCTGAAGCCGCCCCGATCCGGTCAGCGGCACCGGGCGGCTCGGCAATTGCATAATCCAGGCAAACACCACGCTGGCGAACGGACGCCGCACTTCATCGGCGATCTTCTGGATCACGGCGCTCACCCGCACGCCCGCCGCATCGTCCTTGCTGAACAGGCGCCCGCCGGCCAGCGGCGACCAGATCATCGGCGCCACGCCCAAATCCTGCAACCCATCGAAGGTCTCGTCGAACATCGGCGCCACGCACAGCGGCGAGAATTCCACCTGGTTGGTCGCCAGCGCGATGCGCCGGTTCAGGCTCTCGAACTGGTGGCGGCTGAAATTGGAGACGCCGAAATGCCGCACCTTGCCCTCCTGGCGCAGACGCCCGAAAGCGTCGGCGATCTCGTCGAAATCCATCAGCGGATCGGGACGGTGGATCAGCAGCAGATCCAGATGATCGGTGCCCAGCTGGCGCAGCGAGTTCTCCGCCGACGCGACGATGTGGCTGGCGCTGGTGTCATAGTGCTGGATAGTATGGTCCGGACGTGCCGCGTTGAGCAGCTTGATGCCGCATTTGCTCACCAGCTGCATGCGCGCGCGCAGCGACGGTTGCAGCGCCAGCGCCTCGCCGAACAGCGCTTCCACGCCGTAGCCGCCGTAGATGTCGGCGTGGTCGAAGCTGGTCACGCCCATGTCCAGGCATTGCTCGATGAACGACACCCGTTGCTGGGGCGTCAGCTTCCATTCGTTCATGCGCCACATGCCGGCGACGATGCGCGACAAGGTCGGGCCACCCTTGCTGGTGACAATGGACGGACAGGACAGGTTGGAGCTCATGGGCGTGCTTTCGGTAGGAGAGAGATACGAAGAGACACGTAGATACCGTCTTGATCGTCAAGCCTGAATGGCAAAATTTTCATCGTAAGCCCGTCCAGTCTTGACGACACCGAAGCACAAATGTGCGAGTTTGCGCATGGCGGCCCCAATGGCCGACATTTTGGATTTGCCG
>CAUPJZ010000059.1:0-22309 GCA_963511605.1 uncultured Duganella sp.
ATCGCCGACGTTGGCCACAATCGCTGTAGCGATGATCGGGCCGACGCCCCGCAGCTGCTGCAACCTGGTGGCGACCGGATCGGTAGCCGCCGCAATTTCAATTTCCTGATCCAATTCTTTAACTCTGAGTTCCAGGTTCATGAGATCAAGCCACAAGCCGCGCAGCATTCGACGGAACCGCAGCGTCAAACCATTCTCCATATCCTCCAGCCAGCAAGGCACGGCTGCTCGCAGCTGGATCATTTCCCTTGGCGCTACCAAGCCATACTCGGAACATAGGCCGCGAATCTGGTTGCCCTTGGCCCTGCGCTGATTACATAACTCAGCCCTAATCCGATGTATCGCCTGCAAATCTTGCTGCTCGACAGATTTGATCGCGACGAAGCGCATGTTCGGACGACTCATCGCTTCGCAAATTGCCTCCGCATCGTTCGCGTCGTTCTTGTTGCTCTTCACGTACGGCTTGACGAATTGCGGTGCGATCAGCTTCACCGTGAAGCCTCGCTTCTGCAATTGCCGGGCCCAGTGATATGCGCCACCACAGGCTTCCATGCCAATTTCGCAGCCCGGCTCAATTTTCTCCAGCAACGCCCCAAGCCATTCTGCACGGCCCAGCTTCTTGCGCCATACAACCTTTTCGCAACGATCAACCCCGTGCACTTGAAAGACGCTCTTGGCGAGATCGACGCCGACGCGGATAATCTTCATGGTGGACTCCTTCTCTCAACTGGTTGTGTCGAAACTCCAGTTTAGGCGCATCGACGCCGATAGGTGAGGAGGAGTCCATCCCATTGCTTCTGGCCGAACACAGCCCGTTGCGCTGCTAGGATAGCAGCTTGCCCATCTGCAAAACTCACGAATTCTCACATCAGGCTCAAGCCGCCCCAAACCGGACTAAAACGACAAAGGCGTCACAGTAACCTCGTGACAGGAGGACGCGCCCCCTTGGCCACTAGCACGGTGCCGGAAAATTGGCTGTCGCGGGCCAAGGTATCGGCGACCTGAGACAGGCGGTCCACATTCTGCGCCATCGCGACGACGCAAATCAACAAAAGGCCAGGACCTGCGATAAGTCGAGTACTAAAACTTAGCATCTAAAATTCCTCATCCTATGTCTGCTTGGCGCACTCCGCGTGAAATTTATGATGCCACGGATGTAGAACGCGTATCGAGCATTTCCGAACTGGAAAGCGTACAGCCACGCCCCTGCGACTTGCCCTTGTACAGGGCGACGTCGGCACGCTGAAGCATCCGCTCTATGGTGTCTGTGCTGTCCATACGCATCGCGATGCCGCCGCTGTAAGAGAGTTCAAAACCAAGTTCGTTGATCGAGTGCAGCGCAAGCCACTGCCGCAGGCGTTCGTCGTAAGCGATGATCGAAGCAAAGTCGGCACCGTTGAGTAGCACGCAAAATTCCTCGCCGCCGTAACGGCAGAACAGATCTCCAACACGGCTCACAGCCCGTAAGCCAGCGACGAAAACTTGCAACGCCCTGTCGCCACCCGCATGGCCGTGCTTGTCGTTGATTTGCTTAAAATAGTCGAGGTCAAGCATCAACACGCCGAGCGGCTGCTCGTATCGCACACTGCTGGCCAGGTCGATCTCGGATTTCACCACCCAAGCGCGGCGATTCAAGGCGCCTGTCAAACCGTCCAGCGTAGCCAACCGTTCCAGTTCCCGGGCTGCCTCGTCGCGGTGCGCAAGGAGAATGGCCACCACCGACATCATCATCATTGAGTTCGATGACAAGGCAAACACTCGGTTGATCAGGTACGGCCCAAAAAAATTCGGAAACTCGGCGGTGTAGAACGCACCCAGCACGGCGCGGCAGGCAAGTACTACCATCTGAACCGTAAGGCATATGATTAACAGCCAACGCCAGCGTCCGACTGCCACCTGTGGCGCACGGCACAGCGAAACTATTATGGCCGCAAACTGCAATGCCAGCAGGCCGTTCGCCCAGCCTACCCTGAACGGATAGTTGGAAAAACCGATGCTGTAGCCGACTGTCATCAGCACGGCGATGGCGGCGGGGGCGCGGGCGCTTGCCTCACGACCGTACCACAATTGAAAGGCCATGGCGTTGAACACCATGCCGCCCGAGACGCTACCCATTGCCATCGTTGACAATAAGTGGTCGGCCCAGCCGCCCCGTTCAAAGGTGCTTGACCACAGCAGGAAAACCCAACCCACCGTTTGCAGGATGATCCCGGCTTGGGCATATCGCGCGGCACGGTTCACCCGACCCATGAAATAGGGCAGCGCCACGGCCATGATCGACAGGTTGAGCGTCATGCCAAAGAACAGGGTCGATACGTCGGTTATAGCCACTACTCACACTTTCAAAATAACCCGAAGGGCCGCCTTATCCCAGTACTCCCGTATGACTTGAGGAGGCGGCCATATGGCCGGGCTCGTGTAGAAATGGTGGACCTGACCCCGGAGGACTACGGCTTGCTGCTCAGCTCCACCTTCGCGCTGCCGAGCCCCTCGCTGGTGGCGGTGACGACGATCTTGCCACCCTGCCCCGCCCGCGTGCGCACGATCGCCAGCGCCAGGCCGTTGAACGCGGGCCGCTCCGGCGATTGGAACGATACATGGCTGGTCGCGTCGCCGTTGTCGGTGGCCACCAGTTCGGCCGGGCCGCTGACGGTGAACTTGACCTTGTTGTGCGAGCGCGGCACCGCCAGCCCGTCCTTGTCGGCGATCGTCAACGTTACGAACGACAAGTCCTTGCCGTCGGCGCTCAGCGCGCTGCGGTCGGCGGCCAGCTTGAGCTTCGCCGCCGCGCCGGTGGTGCGCACCGTGTCCTCCGCCCACTGCTTGCCCTGCTTGTACACCACCGCGCGCAAGGTGCCCGGCTTGTACACCACGTCATCCCAGCGCAGGCGGTAGTCGCGCGGGCCGCGCTTCTTGCGACCCAGCGACTGGCCGTTGAGGAACAACTCGGCCTCGTCGCCCGACGTGTACAGATGCACCGGCGTCACCTGCCCCACCCGCTCCGGCCAGTTCCAGTGCGGCAGCAGATGCGCCATCGGCAGCTCGGGCCGCCAGCGCGCCTGGTACAGATAGAACCGGTCCTTCTTGAAGCCGGCCAGGTCGACAATGCCGAAGTACGAGCTGCGCGACGGCATCTTGATCTTGCGAAGCTCGGCCAGTTCCTTGGCGGCCTGCTGCTGCTGCGCCGGATCGGTGAAGTTGAAGACATTGGTGGCGTCGTCGTTGTACGGCGTCGGCTCGCCCAGGTAGTCGAAACCGGTCCAGACGAACTCGCCGGCGACGAAGGGGTTGTTGTCGATCCCGGCGAATTCGACGTCCGGCGACCAGGCCCAAGGCGGCGCCGTCAAGTCGTAGCTGCTGACCTGGAAGTTGAACGCGCCCTTGGTTTTGTCGTCGCTGACGGGGAAGAAGTACTCGCCGCGCGAGCTGACGGTGGACGAGGTCTCGCTGCCGTACAGCGGCAGGTAAGGCGCGCTCTGATGCAGCCGGCCATACTCGGCCGGCTTGTAGTTGTAGCCGAACACATCGATGGCGGTCTGGAAGCCGTCATAGCCGGAGTTGATCTTGTTGAAGCCGGCCGTGGTCGGACGCGAACGGTCCTCGCTGCGGACGATGTCGGCCAGGTGGACGGCGACCTTCCAGCCTTCCGGCTGGCCCTGCTCCATGATCTCGTTGCCGATGCTCCAGGCGATCACGCTTGGATGGTTGCGGTCGCGCTGGACCATCGCGCGCAGGTCTTTTTCGTGCCAGGCGTCGTACAGCGTGGCGTAGTCGTTCTTGGTCTTGGGAATGCGCCAGGCGTCGAAGGCCTCGACGATGATCAGCATGCCCATGCGGTCGGCCAGTTCCAGCAGCTCGGGCGCCGGCGGATTGTGCGTGGTGCGGATGGCGTTGACGCCCATTTCCTGCAGAATCTCGAACTGGCGCTCCAGCGCGCGCACGTTCAGCGCCGCGCCCAACGCGCCCAGGTCGTGGTGCTGGCTGACGCCTTGCAGCATCACGCGCTCGCCGTTGAGCAGGAAGCCGCGCGCCGCGTCGAAGGCGATGGTGCGCACGCCGAACGGGGTTTCGACCACGTCGACCACCTGGTCCTTGGCGGTCACCGTGGTGACGGCCACATAGCGCTTGGGCGTGCGCAAGCTCCACAATTGCGGACGCGCCAGTTGCAGCGACTGCGTCAGGATCGCCTGCTTGCCGGCCACGATCTTGGCGGCGGCGGATACAGCGGTCTGCGCCAGCGCCGCGCCGCTGCGGCGGCCGGCCGCGTCCAGCGCGTAGACGGCGGTGCTGACCTTGGCCTCGGCATCGGCGCCCTGGTTGTCCAGGGTGGCGCGGATCTCGACGGTGGCGGCATCGGCGGTCACCGTCGGCGTCAGCACGAAGATGCCGTTGTTGGCCACATGCAGCGGCGTCGTCTTGACCAGCCAGACGTTGCGGTAAATACCGCCGCCCGGATACCAGCGCGACGACTCCGGCGGATTGTCGATGCGGACCGCCAGCACGTTTTGCGCGCCCGGCTTCAGATAGGGGGTTAGCTCCAGGCGGAACGACGAGTAGCCATAGGGCCAGCCGCCGACCTTCTGCCCGTTGAGAAAGACCGTGGCGTGCGACATCGCGCCGTCGATATCGATGAACACCCGGCGCCCGGCGTCGCTGGCCGGCGCCGCGAAGTGCTTGCGGTACCACGCCACGCCCCACCACGGCAGCTTGCCGGTCTCGCCCTCGTACTCTTGCTTGAACGGGCCTTCGATGCCGAAGTCGTGCGGCAGATCGAGTTTGCGCCAGCGGCTGTCGTCGAACGCCGCGTCGCCGACGGCCCCCGGCGGCTCGCCCTTGATAAAGCGCCAGTCGGCATTGAAGGAAATCCGCTCGCGCACGGCGCGCTCGTCCGCGTGGGCGGGAGCGTTCAGGCTGAGGGCGACGGCGGCGAGCATCAACAAGTAGCGTAAATATCTCATGGGGTCCGTTTGAAAGAGTCGATGGATAAAAGCGTGGTGCCGGGGCGGGTAAAACTCACTTATTTGTTCAGCAGCGTCAGCGACAACTCCCAGTCCGCCCGCCACGCATACAGAAAATCATGTGTGGCGAAAGCCTTCTTCAGGCGGGGGACGGGAACGCGGTAGACCTCGTTCAAGCCCAGCGCCAGGGTCACGGGATTCCACAGGGTGTTGTGCTTGTTCTTCTTGCCCTTGCCGCCGCTGCCTTTGACGCGGGCGCCATCGTCGCCGAAGATGCCGATGCCGTCGTCGAGCGACTGCGCCAGATCGAGCCTGGCCAGGCCGTCGAAGGCGGCCAGGATCTCGTCGCGGCCGATGCCGTCCTGCGATTCCTTCACGCCTTCGGCCTTGACGGGTTGCGGTTGGGCTTCGCGTTTGAGCCGCGCGGCCAACTGCTCCAGATCCTTCTTCTGAAAGCGCAGCTCGTGCAGCGCACGCCGGAAACCGGGTGGCGGCAGCTTGGCGACGATCTTGTAGGCATCCTTGGTGATGGTGATGAGCACGTCCTCGCTGCCGGCGGCCAGGCGCGCGGTATCGCCCTCGAAGAAGATCGGCGCCGCGTAGCCGCCGTTGGCGTCGCCGAACAACTCGGGATAGGCGGCGTCGTAATCGAGCCAGACATACGGCGTGGCGCCGCTCTCGATCAGGCGCGCCAAGGTCCAGGGCGCGCCGCCCACGCCCTGCCGCGCGAGCCACTCGCAGGCTTGTTCGGTGGTGGCGCGGAACGGTAATGTCTGGGGGGAAGACGTCATTGAGTTGGCCTGGCGCTATTTTTGGCTTAATGGAAACGTTTTAATTATAGAGCAGCCAGAGAAACATTAATCGTTTTCCTTTCGCCGCCGGCCGCGCCGCCAGGCCGTGATCGGCTTTAACGCTCCAGATTCCACACCAGCTTGAGCATGGCGCGGGTCTGGCCGGGCAGCGCGTCGCGCCGCTCGCCCGTGTAGCCCAGGCGGTCGAGCGAGAAGATCAGTTCCCGGTCCGCCGCCCACAGCCAGCGCACGCGCGCGCTCACACCCAGCTCCTGCGAGACGTTATCCCACTGCAACAGCAGGCTCTCGGCCATGCGCGTGCTGGGCGTGTGATCCAGGCGCAAGGTGGCCATGCGCACGGTAAAGCGGCCCGACGGCAGGCGGATGGCGTTGCGCGTCAATCCCGCGCGCCAGCCCCAGCGCGCGCCCGGCTTCCACGCCAGCGACACGCTCTGGTCCTGGCGGTGTCCGTCGTAGTAGCCGCCGCCGCGCACGTCCGCCGACGCCGACAACGGTCGCGAAGGGGACGTCTCGACATAACCATACAGATAGCGCCAGCTATAACTGCCCGGCTGGATGACCACGCCCGGCACCGGGCTGTACGCGGCGGCCAGCCGGTCGGTCTCGTAAAACACCTCGGCCAGCGCGGTGTCGCCGGCCGCCGCCGTGTAGGCGATCTCCGGGTTAAGCATGACCGAGCGCTCGCCGCCGTCCTGTTTGCGGCGGAAATTCCAGTCCATGCCCGGGATGATGCTCTCGCCGGCGCCGGTGCGGTGCCACCAGCCAAGCGTGCCTTCGCCGCGCGTGACGTCGGACTCGGCCAGATAGCCGAGCGCGGGGTCGAAGTTGGCGCCGATGCGTTGCAGCTCCGCCGCCCCGTTCAGGCCGACATTCGGATAGTTGACGCTGGCGCCCCAGGCGCGGCCGGTGCCCAGGCCCGCGTTGCGCGACTCCAGCGCCCACGCGTGCGCCTCCAGCGTCTTGCCGCCGCCCACGCCGCCCGGCGGCGTCCAGTCGCTGTCGCGGAACTGGTAGTCGACGCCGTGCGTGCCGCTGCCGCCCGTGCCCTCGGCGTTGCCGCGCGTAAGCATCATGCCGACCCGGTGGCGGTTGTCGAGCGGACGCGCCAGGCGCACCACCGCCACGTCGGCGGCCCGTTGATCCGGCTGGTCCGGCGCGGTGGCGCCGCCGGCCACGCGCGCGCCCAGCAGGCCGAAGTCGGCGCCGGCCACCTGGCCGGAGAACTTCAGGCCGGCGTCCAGGCTGCGTCCGCGTCCGGTGGCGTCCAGCCCCACCCGGCGCGAGTAGTACGGCACCACGGCGCCGTCGACCAGGCCGCCGAAGGTGTAGCGGCCGGCGTCGTGCAGGAAGAATTCCCGCTTCTCGGGCCGGAACAGCTCGAAGCGCGTCAGGTTGACGGCGCGCTCGTCGGCCTCGGCCTCGCCGAAATCGATGTTGAGCGCGGCCGTCGTGCGCAGGCCGCCCTCGCTTTCGTGGAACAGTTCCAGTCCCGGTTCCAGGCGGCGCCGCGTGCGGCCCGTGCCCGAGGCGGCCGACGATTCGGCGGTGGCGCGCAGCGAGCCCTTCATGCGCAGGCCCCAGCCGTCCTGGGCGGCGACGATGGCCGGCATCGGCAGCGCGTCGCCCAGCGAGTAAACCTCTTTATCGGGCTGGATGCCGGCCAGGCGCACGCGCTCGCTGCCGCGCGGCATCCAGCGCTCGGCGTTGACGCGCCAGTGGCGCAGCCCGCCCGCACCGACCGGGCGGCCACGGCCGAACACCGATAGCGGAATCGTGATGTCGGCGCTCCAGCCGTCGACCTCGATGCGCGCCTCGCTGCGCCACAAGGCGTCCCAGTCGAAACGCATGCGGCCGCCGTCGAAGATCAGGGCGTCGAACTGCGCGCCGTTGGGGTTGACGGCGAACAGGTAGCCGTTGCGGCCGTCGCCCTCCGGGTCGAACACCAAGGTGACCCGGTCCTCCTGCAGCATACCCTCGACGTCGCGGCGCATCTGCTGGGCCACGATACTTGACGGGATGGAGTCGTAGGCGCGCACGCGGATGTACAGGGACTTGGCGTCGTGCGCCAGGCGCAGTTCGGTGCGCCGGCTCGGCGCGGCCCCGGCGACCGGCGCCACCTGCACGAAGCCGTCGATGAGTGCCGCGCCGTCCAGCGCGGAAGCGCCGCCTCCCCCGCCCGCCGCCGGCAGCGACAGCGCGGCCGGCAACGCCTCGACCGCGGCCGAAGCGATCGACGAAACAGCTGCCGACGGCACGGCGGCCAGCGCCGCCACGAACCGGGCGGCGCTGGCCAGACCACGGCGCGTCATGCGACTGCGGAGAGGTCGAGCGGAGGCTGGTGGACGGGCGCGCGGCCGATCAGAACAATGGAAGTTTCGTTTCCGCGGTCAAAACAACTGGTCGTCATGCGCATCCCGGTGCTGTGTATGAACGCGACCTCTCGCGGTGCCGGCTCCTGCGCCGGCATGCTGGTCGCTCTTATCCAAGACGCGACAGCGGGGAATTTGTTTAGTGGAAGATAGTGGAAGAACGCGCCGCGCCTAGCCGATGTCGACCAGCTCGCGGCAGCAGGCGATGGCCTGGGTGGCGTCGCGCAGCATGAAGTTGACCAGTGTGGCCGAGCAGCCGATCTCCTGGGCGATGTCGCGCTGGGTCAGGCCGCCCAGGCGCGAGAGCTCGAACACCTGGCGGGTGCGCGACGGCAGGCCGCACAGGATGCGGTCGATGGCGTCGATCACCTGCATGCCGTGCAGTTGGTGGTCGGGGATGCTGCCGCCGGACACCTGCGGCAGTTCGCCGTCGTCCGGGTAGATGCGGTAGGACGACTCGACCGCCTGCCGACGGCAATGGTCGAGCGCCATGTTGCGCACCACCTGGCAGCAATAGCAGAACGGCTTGAGGATATCGCGCACGCCGGTCATCTCGAGCACCTTCAGGTAGGCGTCCTGGATGACCTCGTCGGCGGTGTGCGACGTGCCGACGATTTTCTGCGCGATGCGGCGCAACTGCGCCCGGTGTTCGATAAAGATGTCCCCAAGGACTGTTTGTTGCAATTCCATCGACATCAAAGGCCTCCGCATTGGTTAAATCAGCACGATTAATTTTAAGGTAACTGCTGAATGCGAATCATTATCATTTATTTTTAATAAAGTGTCTACATGTTCCCTTGATGAGTTGCTAACGCCGCCGGGCTTGGTGGTGGGAATGCGACGCATTACTCATCTTGATGAGTAATCATCGAATGAAATACCTGACATGCTTTTTAGGAATGTCTTTGCGCTAATCTAGCCTGCCAAGCTTGTCTTCCCCACACTGAAAGGTGAAATCCATGACTTCCTCAAAGGTCCCCGCCGTCTTCTTCACGCTGGCCCTGGCCAGTTGCGCGCAGGTCGGCGCCGTCGTCACCTCCCCCGGCAAGCAAATCGAGTTGCTCAACCGTGGAGCGGTGGCCATCCAGACTACGGGCGGCGTGTTCGTCAGCTGGCGCCTGCTGGCCACGGACGCGGGCGGCGTGGCGTTCAACGTCTATCGCGGCAGCACCAAGCTCAATGCCACCCCGCTCACCCAGCTCAACTACACGGACGCGGGCGGCACCGCCTCCAGCGCGTACTCGGTGCGCGCGGTCGTCAACGGCACGGAGCAAACCGGCGCCGGCGCCGGCGCCACCTGGTCGGCGCCGTACAAGACGGTGCCGGTGCAGCGTCCGGCCGGCGGCACCTCGACCGACGGCGTGGCCTACACCTACGAGATCAACGACGGCACGCCGGCCGACCTCGACGGCGACGGCGCCTACGAGCTCATCGTCAAATGGCAGCCGACCAACGCCAAGGACAATTCGCAGTCCGGCTACACCGGCAACGCGCTGGTCGACGCTTATAAACTCGACGGCACGCGGCTGTGGCGCATCGACCTGGGGCGCAATATCCGCGCCGGCGCCCACTACACGACGATGGTGGCCTACGACTTCGACGGCGACGGCAAGGCCGAGATCATGATGAAAACGGCCGACGCCACCGTCGACGGCACCGGCGCGACGATCGGCTCGGCGAGCGCCGACCACCGCAACAGTTCCGGCTACATCCTGACGGGGCCGGAGTTCCTGACCGTGTTCAACGGCCAGACCGGCAAGGCGATGAAGACCGCCAACTACCTGCCGGCGCGCGGCACCGTCTCGAGCTGGGGCGACAACTACGGCAACCGGGTCGACCGCTTCCTCGGCGGCGTGGCCAATCTGGACGGCGCGCGCCCGAGTGCGGTGTTTTCGCGCGGCTACTACACGCGCGCCGTCATCGCCGCCTGGGATTGGCGCGACGGCGCGCTGACCAGCCGCTGGGTGTTCGACACCGACGTCGCCGGCAGCGCCGCGCGCGGCCAGGGCGCGCACTGGTTCAGCGTGGCCGACGTCAACAGCGACGGCAAGGACGACATCGTCTATGGGGCGGCCACCATCGACAGCTATGGGCAGTTGCTCTATTCGACCGGCTTGTGCCACGGCGATGCTTTGCACGTGGGGAAATTCAATCCGAATCTGGCGGGGTTGCAGGTGTACATGGTGCACGAGACGCCGAGCTGCTACGGCGCCAGCGGCACGGGCATGCACAACGCGGCCACCGGCGCGCTGCTGTGGGGCACCAGCGGCGAGGGTGTGGACGTGGGGCGCGGCGTGTGCATGGACATCGATCCGGCCTATCCGGGCGAGGAATGCTGGGGTAGCCGCGGCGGCTTGCGCAGTGCGACCGGGGTGCAGATCGGCACCAACCGGCCGAGCCAGATGAACTTCGCGGCGTGGTGGGATGGGGATTTGTTGCGCGAGGCGCTAGATGGTACGCAGATCAGCAAGTGGAATCCGTCGACCAGCAGTTCGAGCGTGCTGGTGAACGGGGCGGATGCCGGCGCGGCTTCCAACAACGGCACCAAGGCGACGCCGGTGCTCAGCGCCGATTTGCTGGGGGATTGGCGCGAGGAGGTGGTGTGGCGGAATAGCGCCAACACGGCGCTGCTGATTTACAGCACCACGGCACCGACGACCACGCGCTTGCCGACCTTGATGCACAATCCGCAGTACCGGGCGCAGGTGGCGGCGCAGAACGCGGGATACAACCAGCCGCCGCATCCGAGCTTCTATCTGGACGCGGGAATGGGGACGTTTGTGCAGGAGCCGGTGCATACGCCTTAGTCGGTTCATGCACGGGTTGTTGGCGGCGCAGCCACGGCGGATTACGCTTCGCTAATCCGCCCTACGTGTCTTCGCGACGGACCGGCAGTTGAGGTGCAAAGCATCTCCGCGACGGCCCTGTGGCGATGGCGTTACAACGGTTCCACGTAGGGCGGATTAGGCGGAACGCCGTAATCCGCCATCGATGAGCCGCTGGCGGCGCATTACAGCGGCACGCTGAGCAGGCCGTCACGCAGCAGGCTGGGCGTGAGGCCGGTCCAGCGCTTGAACGAGCGGCGGAAATTGGTGGCGTCGTGGAAGCCGAGGTATTGCGCCACCGCTTCGTTGTCGTAGCCGCGCGCCTGGAACAGGTGGATCGCCACATGCGCCCGCACCTGGTCGAGTTCGGCCTGGAAATGGCTGCCGTGGCGCGCTAGATGGCGCTTCATCGTCGCCGCGCTCACGCCGAACGCGGCCGCGCTCAACTCCAGCGTGGGACCGAGCCGTATGTTGGCCAGCAAGTGGTCGTACAGCGCCGACAGCAGGCTCGGGGCCAGCGCCAGCTTGTCGGCGCCCGCCTCCGCCGCCGCGCCGTTGAGCGCCACCGACGCCGCCATCGCATTGCCGCGCGGCCAGGGCCGGTCGAGCCACTCCGGATTGATCAGCATCGCGTCCAGATGGCAGTTGAAGCGCAGGTCGGCGCCCAGATGCACCTCGTGCTGCTCGACGTGCGCCGGCGCGCTGCGGTTCAGGCAGTAGCGCCACGGCAAGCGCTCGCCGGCCAGCCAGCGGCACATCGCCGTCACCGCCGTCATGTGCATCTCCACCAGCGCCGGCAACTGGCTGGGCGCGCCGAAGCTGTCGGTCCAGTACAGCACGGCCAGACCGCCCTCCTCGCGCAGGCGCGGCGTCAACAACGGACACAAACGCACCGCGCCGGCGCACAGGATCTCCAGCGCCTGCCGCAGATTCTGCGCCTGCAGCAAGGCGTGGCTGAACGCGCCGAAGTGGCCCGGCAGCATCTGCTGGCCCAGCATGAAGCTGGTGTCGGGGCTGCCCAGTTCGCGCATCACGTTCGCCAGCAATTGCAGGTATTGCGCCGGGCTGAGCGCGATGTCGGCGTCGGGCATCTCCCATCCCGTCAGGCCGGTGCCGCGCAAGGCTTTGTCGCCCTGCTCGTCGAGCTCGCGGCTGCGGGCGTAGTCGAGTATCAGCGCCGGCTGGTGCTGCGCCGGGATGAAACTGTCGCCGATTTGCCGGTAAGCGATCACGCGGCCGCCACCACGGCTGTCGAGGCCATCGGCGAAGCCATCGCCTGCTGCGACACCGCCCGGCTCAGATCGGCCAGCAGCACGTCCGGCGCCGCGTCCGCGTTCGAGCAGGCGTGGCGCAGGGTGATGCCGACCCGGCCGCCCTTGGCGTGGTGGCGCATCTGGCCGACCATGGCCGCCAGATGCGCGGCCAGCGACGCGGCCTCTGCGACACTGGTGTCGGGCAGCAGCAAGGCGAAGCGGTCACCGGCATAGCGGCACAGCAAGTCGTCGTTGCGCAGGTTGAGCAACAGCATGTGGCCGACCGCCTGCAGCACGCGGTCGCCCTCGGGCTGGCCGAATTCGCGGTTGATCAAGTGGAAGCCGTCGATATCCAGCAGCACCAGCGCACAGGGCTGGCCCGGCCGCCGTGCCTGCTCGTGGCGGATCTGGCGCCGCAAATAGTCGGCGTTGGCCAGTTGGGTGATGCGGTCGAAGGCACGGTGATCGCGGAACAGCCGTTCGCGCTTTTGCAAATGCTCGTTGAGGCGGAACTGCTCGTGCCGCCAGTAATACATGCCGATGGTGACCACCAGCATGCCGACCGGCACCATGCTCTCGAGCCAGTGATCCCACCGCGCCGCCTTGCTGATGGTGAAGAATTCGTCCATGCAATCGGCGAAGGAGCCGATCATGATCAGCGCCAGGCCGCCGGCCAGCAGGCGCGTGACCAGGCCGCCGGGGCGGCTGCTCAAGGTGAACAACACCCAGCTGCCGGCCATGACGGCGGTGCCGCCTTCGCTGACGATGTCCGTCCATTTCCAATACTGGAACGATTTTGCAACGCCGAGGGTGGCGTACAGGAACAGGCAGCCCAGCAGGGCCAGGCCGGCCGCGATCAGGGTGGAACGGTGAAGTTGCAGCATGGGCGGGCTCATCATGACGGCGTCGTTAGTGCGGCCGCAGCATAGAGGAGATTTATGACACGGTCGTGACATCCGGCCGCGCCGCGCGGAAAAACGGCCCGGCATGACAACAGGTGCAAACGGCTCACAGGTAGTTGGCAAGCCGCTCCCACTCCGTGCGGGAACGTGTCCCCGACGGCGCCGCGTGGTGTGGCCCCCTCTACGGCCCCCTCCACGGCTCCCGGCGCGGCACAGGCGGCCCGTTTGCCGGGTCAATCCAGCTCATTTCGCCCGAATCCGGCCTTGCAAATGCGCTTTCGGCCCTCCAGCGCGGCAAGGTGTCATGCAATTGACACATTGACTACTTAGAATCCGCCCGTCCTCCACCTACTATGACGGCACAGAATGAAAACCACACAATACAAAACGTCCAAACAGCCCACGCAACAAGGTCATGGCTGCCGCCTCTCCGTGCTCAGCCTCGGCGTGCTGTCCATGTTGTCTATGCTGGCCGCGCAATCGCATGCCAGCGGACAAGCCAGCCAGGCCAACGATGGCGGCGCCGCCAGCGTGGCGGCCAGCGCCAACAGCGTGGTGATCTCGGGCCAGCGCTCCAGCCTGCGCAATTCGATCGCCGCGCAGGAGCAGGCCGACAACATCGTCAGCGTCATCAGCAGCGACGACATCGGCGGCCTGCCGGACAAGAACGCCGCCGAAGCGCTGGCGCGCCTGCCGGGCCTGTCGGTGCAGCGCGACCAGGGCGAAGGCCGCTACGTCAGCGTGCGCGGCCTCGGCCCGGACCTCAATTCGGTCACCATCAACGGCGCGCTGGTGCCGTCGCCCGAATCGGGCCGCCGCGCGGTGGCGCTGGACGTGCTGCCGGCCGGCCTGATCCGTTCGCTGTCGGTCAGCAAGACCTTGACGCCGGACCAGGACGCCAATTCCCTCGGCGGCACCGTCGAAGTCAAGACGCTGTCGGCCTTCGACCTGCCGGGCAAGCTGTTGTCGGCCACCGTCGGCGCCAGCCGCGACCAGAACATCGGCAAGACCAGCCCCAACGGCAGCATCCTGTTCGCCGACCGCTTCCTGAATGGCAAGCTGGGCGTGGCGGGCGGCGTCAGCTACGAGAAGCGTGAATTCGGTTCCGACAACGTCGAAACCGGCGGGGCCTGGGAAGACGGCAAACTGACCGGCGTCGAACTGCGCGACTACCTGCCGACGCGCAAGCGCCGCGCCGCCGCGCTCAACCTGGACTACCACGCCGACAATCTGAGCAAATACTTCGTGCGCAGCTTCATCAGCGACTTCAGCGACGACGAAGTGCGCGACCGCCTGACCATCAGCAACATCGCCGGCGACGGCCTGGCCGAGGGCGAGACCGCCAGCGCGCGCGGCGAGCGCCGCCTGCGCCAGCGCAAGTACACCCAGACCATCAGCTCGGTGGTGCTGGGCACCGAACAGAAATGGAACGGCTGGAAGCTCGACCTGGCTGGCGGCATCAGCCGCGCCACCGACGAGGCGCCCGAATCGATTAACGACGCCCGCTTCCGTGGCAGCAAGGACTTCGCCGGCGTCGGCTTCACCGGCACCGACATCCCGCGCCTGACCGGCCCTGCCAGCCTGTACGAGGCCGCCAACTACAAGCTGAACTCGATCGCGCTCAAGCAGGGAGACGCCACCGACAAGGAACACCACGTGCGCTTCGACCTGAGCCACAAGTTCGAACTGGGCGAAGGCAGCTCGACGCTCAAGTTCGGCGCCAAGGCCGGCCGCCGCGAAAAATCCAACGACACCGAGGCGTGGTCGTACAGCAGCAAGCAGATCGGCGGCGCCAGCACCGCGCTGGCCGACTACGTCACCGGCAACGACCTCGACTACAAGCTCGGGCGCATCGGCAAGGCCATCGATCCGGCCGCGATCCGCCGCCTGGTGGCCGGCCTGAAGCGCGCCGACGCGCGCCTGCTGGTCGACTCGACCGTCGACGACTACCGCATGCACGAGGACATCGACGCCGCCTACGTGCAAAACAGCGTCGACATCGACGCCTGGCACCTGCTGGCCGGCGTGCGCGCCGAGCACACCAAATTCGACGCGGCCGGTTCGCGCGTCAACGAGGAGGAGGAAAGCTTCGATGCCGTCAACCGCAAACGCTCTTACACCAACTGGCTGCCGTCGCTGCAGGCGCGCTACGACCTCGACGCCAAGACCAGCGTGCGCGCGGCCTGGACGCACGCGGTGGTGCGCGCCAACTTCAGCCAGCTGGCGCCGGGCGTGAGCCTGGCCAGCGACACCGAGGCCACCATCGGCAACCCGGACCTGGCGCCGCTGAAGTCCACCAACCTCGACCTGGGCATCGAGCGCGTGCTGGGCGACGACGGCAGCGTGTCGGCCTACGTGTTCCACAAGGACATCAAGAACTTCACCTACACCACCAACCTGGCCGGCAGCGGCCAGTGGGCCGACTACAGCTCGGCCGTGTCCTACGCCAACGGCGACAAGGCCACCGTCAAGGGCATCGAGCTGGCCTACAGCCAGCCGCTGCGCATGCTGCCGGCGCCATTCAACCGCCTGATCGTCGGCGCCAACGGCAGCCTGACCCGCTCGGACGCCAACATCGCCCGCTACGACATCGACGCCGGCCGCACGCGCTCGCGCAGCATCAACATGCCGGGCCAGTCGGACCGCGTGCTGAACCTGATGCTGGGCTACGAGCAGGGTCCGCTGAGCACCCGCCTGGCGCTCAACTACAAGTCGCCGTACCTGCTGGAAATGGGCGACGACATCCTCGACGCCGGCCAGGACCGCGTCGTCGACACCCAGAAACAGGTCGACTTCTCGCTGTCGTACCAGATCAGCAAGCAGGTGCAGCTGAACTTCGAAGCGGCCAACCTGAACAACGAAAAATACTACGTTTATCTGGGCAGCAAAGCGCAGAACGCGCAATATGAACAATACGGCCGCACCTATAAAGTCAGCCTCAAAGTGAGCATGTTCTAACAATGAAAACAACGATCTTCAACGGTATTCTCTTCGGCGCGCTGGTCTCCTGCGGCGTGCTGGCACAAGCGGCTCAGCCGGCCGCCCTGCCCGGCCTCGCCGCCAAAGCCAGCGAACTGGCGGCCCTGCCCGACGGCGGCTGGCTGGCCATCGACAAGCAGGCCCTGCGCCTGCTCGACGCCGCCGGCAAGGAGCGCGCCCATCTGGCTGTACGCGCCAAGCAACTCGACCTGCGCCCGCAAGGTCCGAACGGCGGCGTGCTGGCCGTGGTGCTCGACGCCAACGCCGAACACGTGCTGCCGGTCGTCGTCGACCTCAAGGCCGGCACCCTGGCGGCGCAAAAGCCGTTCCCGGCGCCGCCCTTCGGCATCGAATCGTCCTGCCTGTACCGCGACGCCCAGCGCATCGACCATCTGTTCATGATCGGCAAGGATGGCCAGGCCGAACAATGGCTGATGCACGGCGACCAGCGCCAGCTCGTGCGCAAGCTGGCGCTGCCGCCGCACGTCAAGCACTGCCGCGCCGACGACACCGCGCAGCAACTGCTGGTGACCGAGGAAAAAATGGGCGTGTGGGCCTACAACGCCGACGCCGAGGGCGGCCCCAGCCGCAAGCTGGTCCAGCGCGGCGACACCGTCAAAAAAGGCCAGGTGCGGGTGCTGCCATGGAAGGCGGCGACGCCGCCGGTGGCGAACGCCAAGGCCGTCATCGAGCCGCGCGCGCAAACCGAGCCGGTCGCGCGCCAGGGCGACGCCGCCGACGATCCGGCCATCTGGCGCAATCCGTCCGACCCGGCCGGCGCGCGCATCCTGGGCACCAACAAGAAACAGGGCCTGCTGGTCTACGACCTGAACGGCAAGCAGCTGCAACTGCTGGAGGTCGGTCGCCTCAACAACGTCGACGTGCGCCAGGGCGTCACCGTCGGCGGACGCACGCTCGACGTGGCCGTCGCCACCCAGCGCGACGACAACAGCGTGATGCTGTTCGCCATCGACGCCGGCGGCACCGTCACGCCGGCCGGCGCCTTCGCCACCGGGCTGGAGGACATCTACGGCATGTGCCTGTACCGTCCGGCCGACGGCGGGCTGGAAGCGTTCATCAACGACAAGGACGGCAGCTTCCTGCAATACCGCATCGAAGCGGGCGCCGACGGCAAGGGCATGTCGGGCAAGCTGCTGCGCCGCTTCAAGGTCGCCAGCCAGCCCGAGGGCTGCGTCGTCGACGACCGCAACGAGCGCCTGTTCCTGGGCGAGGAAAAGCGTGGCGTGTGGACCGTCTCGGCCCGTGGCGACGCCCCGGCCAGGCTGAGCATGATCATGCCGGTGGGTCCGCAACTGGTGGCCGACGTCGAAGGCATGGGGCTGTACCACGGCGACAGGAACGACTACCTGGTCGTCTCCAGCCAGGGCGACAACAGCTACCTGGTGCTCGACGCCAAGGCGCCCTACCGCGTACGCGGCAGCTTCCGGGTCGGCTACAACCTGGCCGCCGGCATCGACGGCACCTCGGAGACGGACGGACTGGAAGTCAGCTCCGCCAACTTCGGCGGCCCGTACGCGAAAGGCATGCTGGTCATCCAGGACGGCTACAAGCGCCTGCCGGACGGCCCGCAAAACTTCAAATACGTCGCCTGGGACGACGTCGCCAAGGCCCTAAAACTGGACTAGGACGACCCAAAGCCAGGCCAAAAACCTGGCTCCCACGCGGAAACACGTAGGGCGGATTAGCGAAGCGCAATCCGCCAAGCTCCGTCGCCGGCAAATGAATAGGTGAGAAGGTATGAAGCCTGCACCATAACAACATGATAATCTTCTCACCGCAGGAGGAACCGGCTGCGCGGCAGCCGGCTGCCTTACCGTCAGAGGAGAAAAGATGTCGGAGCACCACCAGCCAGCCAGTACCGTCAACATAAAAGCCCACGCCCGCCTCGCCGGCCTGCTCTACCTGATCATCATCGTCATCGGCCTGCTCGGCGAATCGGTCATCCGGGGCCAACTGGTCGTCTCCGGCGACCCCGAAGCCACCGCCCGCAGCATCCTCGCCGCCGAATGGCTATGGCGGCTCGGCGTCGGCGGCCAGGACCTGCTGCTGCTGTGCGCCGTCGGCCTCACCCTGCTCTGGTACATCCTGCTACGTCCCGTCAACGGGCACCTCGCCCTGGCGGTGGCCTTCTTCGGACTGGTCTCGCTGGCCGTCGAAAGCGTCGGCGCGCTGCACCTGCACGCGGTGCTCACGCCGCTGTCCGGCTCGGCGTACCTGAAGGTGGTCAATCCACAGCAACTGCACCTGCTGGCGTATCAATCGATCATCGCCCACGCCCACGCGTTCGGCCTGGCGTTGATCTTCTTCGGCGTCGAATGCCTGATCGTCGGCCATTTGATCCGCCAATCCGGCTACTTCCCCAAGGCCATCGGCTGGCTGATGCAACTGACCGGCGCCTGCTATCTGGTCAACAGCTTCGCGATGATCCTCTACCCGCCGCTGCAGGACATGCTGTTCCCCGCCATCTTGCTGCCGTGCTTCATCGGCGAGAGCGCGTTTTGCCTGTATCTGCTGATCAAAGGAGTCGACGTGCCTGCGTGGCAGCAGCGGGCCCAAGGCGGATCGACGGCCGTCTGACCGAACCGCGCCCGGTTTCCGGTATGGCAGTTATGCCATCTTCATGTCATAATATCGGGCTGTGCCGCTCCGATGGTGAAATTGGTAGACACTGGAGACTTAAAATCTCCCGCCGCAAGGCGTGCCGGTTCGATTCCGGCTCGGAGCACCACAATCATCCCTGGAAGTCCGGGAACGCCTGCATTCCCCAACCCAAATCACGATACCAAACGACGCTATCTCCCCATAAAGGGATAAGTGACGTCTGCGACCAATGGAATTGCCAGCGGATTGATACCGGCGAAAAACACATCCTGCACTAAAAGCGAGACGTGAACGCGTACCGTGCTCGGCATGGTAAATCCCGAGCAAACGCCACCATCGCAGGTTACCGCCACCGCGTACGCATAGGGCCCTGGCGCCAGCTCCGCCAGCTCCATTGCCACAATGGAGCTGGCCACCGCTGCCGCCATGCCCGCCCGATCAGGGTTGCCCAAATCGGCTGCGGGAACTTTGGACAGGTACCGTGCGGCGTCCTGCGCAGCATTCTGGATGGTGGTGTAGTGCCAAAAAACACGCCCAAAGTACAGCGGCATGATCAGCAGCAGCACCAGGACGGGCAGGATGATTGCGAACTCAACGGCCGCAATGCCGCGCTGTTGGCCGGCCCTACCATGGTAAAGGGCACTCATAAATGAAACTCCCCGAAAGCTGACCGTTCGATCGTGCGATGTCCTCCGCTGATCACAAACTTGGGGAGGCCGATGTGTCACGAACATTCTAGCCAGCAACCAGCGAAAACGAGTTGATCATCGGCAATATCCGTGTACGGCAATGCGGCCCCAAAGGGGGCCGCGCGGGGAACCGATCACGCGGCCCTGGCCGACGGCAGCGCCCGCAAACCCGCCATGTGCTCCAATCCCTGCCGCAGCGCCGGGAACAGGCTGTTGTTGAAGTTGTTCCAGCGCAGTTCCAGAATGGTGTCGGACGGATCGATCCTGGTCCCGAGCACATCGACGATGACTTCCCCGGAATCGATGCCGTTGTCGACGTAATGGAACGAGGCGCCGGTCATGTCCGTCACCGGCACCGGCCGCGTTTCCATCGTGCGCCAGTTCGTCACCTTCTGGCCGCGCGCGCCGTGCAAGGCGTCCAGGGTGGCGGTGGCGCCCCGCCGCTCGTAAGGCGATTCGATGCGGGTGATGCCAGGATGGATATTGACGATCTTTTGCCGGAACGGCGCACCGGGCCTCACCAGCTCGTCCAGGATGACCAGCAAGCCGTCCAGCACCACCAGTTCGGCACCCAGCGATTGCAGCTTGCCGAGCAAGCGCGCTTCGAAGTCGCTCTTGCCCTCCGGCCGCCGCGCCGCATCCAGCGGCAGCCGCCGGTATGTCGAGGCGATGCCGCACAGCAGATCATTGACGGGCCGCCCGTCGATCGCCAGTTCAGGCGGATAAAACCACTGCTTGCCGGGCTGATACGAAAAGCCGTAGTCCCTGATCATGTCCCGGTCGCGCGGCGACTCCGGGTCGTCGTCGAAAATGACGGCCTCGAGCGAGTAGGCATCGCCCAGCGCGGTCTGGTTCAGCGCCTCGGCCAGATACTCGAGCGGCGATTTCATATAACGCTGCCCGCCCTTGTACGCAACGTACTGGCCGGCCTTGTCGGCGGCCGCGTTGCGCAGCGACCAAATGTATACCAGTTTTGTCTTTGCCATCTGTGCTCACTCATCGGTTGAAATTGAAGAATCGGGACGTGCTGCCATCAAGACGCGGCGCGCGCCCGTCTGTTTAGGTGTACTAGCTCAGACTTGACCTGACACCAACTGTCAGATGAGTTAGAGTTCCGATAGGCTGCAACCGGCCCAATAGCAGACGTTAGAAAAGAAGACAGCTCCCCAGACTTCAGGAAAAAAATGTACAGACTATTAGCGATGACGTTGATGCTCGGTGGCGTGGCCACTTCACCCCAATATGCAGTGGCCCAGACAGCGGACGGCAGCGACAAGGTGCAAATCGAACGGGTCATTGAAACCTTCCGTGCTGCTATCGTCAACAAGGACGAGGAAGCGTTTCTACGACTATTTTTGAAAGAAGACATTACCTGGTCTGGTGTCACCACCGACGCCAGTATCGAAAGGATGTACGCAAACCGCCCCAAACCTGAGATGAAACGGCCTTTTAAATTCTTCAACAGTAGTCCGCGAAAATTTATCAGTTCTGTTGTCACGGATAAGGAAAAAATCGACGAGACGATATCGAACGTGCGCATCGACAGCGATGGCGACGTCGGTCAGGTCTGGTTCGACTACAACTTTATCAGAGGGAGTTATAAGGAAAACTGGGGCAAGGAAAGCTGGCAGGTGGTGCGCACAAGCGATGGCTGGAAAATCGCCGGAGTGGTATGGTCGCAGGAGCTCAATCCGACACCGCCGCCCTCAGCAGGGTTGCGTTAGACAGCGGGCCGCAGGCAGAAATTTTTGTTTGCCAGAGCTTTGCTCACCGGCCCAGTTCGGCCAGAAGCCGCCATTGGCGGATAGGCTATTGTGAATGCGATTGAACGCAAATACCCAAGCAACCGACTCGGACGTGCCACTGCGCTCCGTTTTGCTTGAACCTGAGGCCCACGGATGAGCGCGAATTGAGAGAGTCACGGTTAGGTTTCTCGTATACATGGGGAGACTTACGTCCGATCCGCCCAACAATGCTGCTTCTACTCGGAGCACAAATCGTCGGTGCAGTGCTGGGCATTTTCTTCAAGATTGCTGACTCGAGTTTTTTGAGTGCGTGGATTGGCGGCGCCTTCTTTACTGCTCCGGCGTATTTTGTTGGCATCGCTTGGCAAGCTATAGTGACTCCCGAAATGCTCCGGTTGCACCGGAAGATGGTGCTGCGTGGAGGAGGAATTAGCTTGCTTTTGACTTTGGCGGCGGGTTACATATCATTATATGAGCCTACATCTCGCTACTACAATGGAACAAATGAGACTTTGGCGACACTGGTAAGAACGTCGCAGCAGCTCCAGAACGGCGCAGCCCTACCAAATGCGGCCGATTGCCGGTTCAGTCGGCAACAACGCAGTGCCAGCTCAGCCTATCTCTGTCAAGTTCCCGACGATTCTCGAGACGCCATTCGAGCCGCGCTGGTATCAGGAGGGTGGGAGGTAGTATCACCACCACCCAATGCACTCTTTGCGTACCGTCGGCAAAAACTAGTAGCATCGTATGTATGCCCGTGGAAAGCTGGCTACTGTGAACTCTGGCTCAGACATGAACAATAGTGCTGCTGGCCTGAGGCCCAACCCATCAACAGGCCTGCCTTGCCCCAACAATCCGGGTCACTCAGCTCATGCAATCACAGAAGGCGGCCTCGCGCTCATGCCAATGCCCCTATGGGGCGTCTTCGGTCTGAGGTGGGAATTGGTGAGTTTTGCACCTGGGTTAGCGGGGGTGTACTGAATTCTGTGTAAACGGCTTTTCGTTTAAGCCTGCGGCACCCGGTCCTCAAACTGGATGGCGAAGCGGTTCAGCGCTGCTTTCCAGTCCCGTATTGGCATCGTCCACTTCTTGCTGATGTTGTTCAGCGCGAGGTAAAACAGTTTGCTGACGGCTTCGTCGGTCGGAAAGGAGCTG
>CAUPJZ010000060.1:0-22241 GCA_963511605.1 uncultured Duganella sp.
CAGGCTAGTTATATTAAAAAGCCCCTTCCAATGATTTGGTCGGGGCTTTTTTTCGTTCATGGCCCGTGTCCGGAGAGACATCTAGGGACACGTAGGGCGGATTAGCGCAGCGTAATCGGCCATGCATGCGCCGCCAACGGCCCAAAGATGGCCGATTACGGCGTTCCGCCTAATCCGCCCTACGTGTCTCCGGGGCCTTCCGGCGTTCGTTGACACCTCCATGCTTCTCCGCGTCATAGCCGCGTCACATGCGGGCGCTAGACTTGCCTCTTTTTCAATTTGAGGCCCGCTAGCATGAAAAATCTTTCCTTATTGTCGCTCGCTGTATTCTCCGTCCTGGCCGGCTGCGGTGGCAGCGACAACGAGGCGCCCGCGCGCCAGTCGATGACCGGCGTGTTCCTCGATGGCGCGGTGGAAAACCTGGACTATGTCGCCGGCACCGCCGCCAAAGCCAGCACGACTTCCAAAGGCGAGTTCACGTGTTACGCTGGCGACACCGTCAGCTTCAGTATCGGCGGTATTGCCCTGGGCAGCGCACCGTGCGCGGCCACCATCACGCCGCTGCAACTGGCTGGCGTTACCGACATCAAGGACGTCAAAGTGATCAACCGCCTGCTGGCCCTGCAGCTGCTGGATGAAGACAGCGATCCGTCGAACGGCATCAAGCTCGCCGCCGACGTGAAAACCGCGCTCGCTTCCAAAAGCGCGGACTTCGGCGCGTCCGCCGCCACCTTCAATACCGCCATGACCGACAACCTGAAAGCCGCCGGCGCCAAGTACGCCGCCCGCACCGTCGACGACAACCGTCGCGGCCTTGTGCGTGAACACTTTGAAGACACGCTCGCCTCCAAGATCGGCACACCTGTCACCGAATCCCTCACGCAGAAGACCCAGCTCGGCGATGTGGCCGTCAGCGTGACCCGCTATCAAATTCAGGCGGCCAACAATTTCTACATCCCTTACGAAGGTAGCAACGCCAAGGTCAAGGAAGATTTCCCGCTCGGCTTCCTGCCATCCTATGGTTCGTCGATCGCCTTCAAAGGCCTCGCCGCCAATGGCGATCTCGAGTTCTACGGCCTGACCGATCGCGGCCCCAACGGCGATGGGCCGAACCTGCCGTCGCTGAGCGGCACCGGCGTCACCGGCGCCAAGATCTTCCCATCGCCTAGCTTTACGCCCGCGTTCGGCCTGATCACCGTCGGAAAGTCGGGCGCCGTGCTGACCTCGTCGACGCCGATCAAGGTCTCGGCCAACGTCAATGCTTCCGGACTTCCGGTCGCACCCGGCTCGGTCGGCAATTCGGCCGAGCTGCCGGTGATGGACGTGATGAAGTATGACGCCGCCGGTAAAGCCACCTTCAACGCCGGCGGCCTGGATTCGGAGGCCATCGTCGTCGACAAGAAGCGCAATGTCTTGTGGGTGTCGGACGAATACGGTCCGTTCATTGCCAAGATCGATCCGGCCACCGGCATCATCCAGAACAAGTACGGCCCCGGCAACGGCTTGCCGCAAATCTTCCTCAAGCGCCGCGCCAATCGCGGCATGGAAGGCATGGCGCTGGACACGACCACCGACAAGCTACACGCCTTCCTGCAAAGTCCGCTCACCGACGGCAACGCGCCTTACTCGGTCACCGGCAAGAACGAGGCGGTCGAACGCTACGCGCGCTTTACCCGCTGGGTCGAGTTCGATCCGACCACCGGTACGTCCGGAAAGATGTACGCTTATCCGCTCGACGCCGCCGATTATCAGGATGGCCGCACCGGCAACGCCAAGCTGGGTGACGTGGTCGCGCTGGGCAACGGCAAGTTCATCGTGATCGAACAGGGCGCCGCGCCTGGCGGCAAGGTATTCAACAAGCTGATGCTGGTGGAGATCGGCGCGGCGACCGACATCGCGGCGGCCGCCTTCAACGTGACGACGTCGGACCTGGAGAAGAGCAGCATGGGCGGCGCGGCCGTCAATGGCGCGGACTGGAAATCGGTGGTGGCGCTCAAGAAAACCCAACTGCTCGACCTGAACGCGATCGGCTGGCTGGCGGAGAAGGCCGAAGGCTTGACCATCGTCGACGGCAACACGCTCGCGCTGGTCAATGACAATGACTTCGGCCTCAAAACCAAGGTCTACAACGCGGCCGGCGTGGCGGTGGACGATGCCGATGTCACCAAATGCAATGTCGATGCGAACGGCGTCATCATCACCAGCGCCGCCGCCGGGTGCAACGCGGCCAACACGATCCGCGTCGCCCGTGGCGACGACCGCGAGCGTCCAAGCCGCCTGTGGCTGATCAAGTTCACCAAGGCGTTGACGGCGTTTTAAGACGGGCAAGGGGCGGGCCTGCGCCCGCCCGGCGTCACGATCTTGTCATAATTTTATGGGATATTGAAAGTTTGCTCACTACAATATCCGGGACAATTATGCAGATCACCTTGCCGAAAGCTTCCTCCGCCATCCAAGCCTTGCTGGTCGCGGCGACCTTGCCGCTGACCATGCAATCGGCCTTCGCCGCCGATTTCACCATTAACGGCGCCAACACCACGGTCCGCACCCTCGGCAAGGACGACACCGGCACCGTGACCGCCAGCAGCTCGTTGACGGTCGGCGGCGGCGCGGTGGCGGTGACCATCACCGGCAACAACGCGACGCTCAACAACCAGGGCGGCATCCGCCAGACCGGCAGCGGCCGCGCGATCCGCGACAACACCGGCGCCACCGGCCTGCTCATCATCAACGGTAGCGCCGCCAACGGCGCGGCCCTGATGCAGACAGCCGACGCCGACGTGATCCAGATGAACAAGGCCAACGCCAGCGTCACGCTGAACAATTACGGCTCGATGATCTCGCTCAACGCCAGCGCCGGCGGCGCCCAGGCGGTCGACTTCAGCTCGATCACCAGCGGCGCCAACGTCGTCAACAACTTCAGCGGCGGCCTGCTGCAGGCGACCGAGGCGGACGCCGTGCGCGCCGGTGTCAACGGTGTCGTCAACAACAACGGCACCATTCGCTCGATCACCGCCACCGGCGCCAGCAGCGACGGCGTCGATGCCCAGGGCAATACCGGCATCAAGATTTTCAACGGCGCGACCGGCCTGATCGAGGGGGGGCGCCACGGCATCACCGGCGGCCAGGACAAGGCCGGCGACAGCTTCGTCATCGACCTGACCAATCTGGCCGGCGGCGTGGTTCGCGGCAGCAACGGTTCCGGCATCAATCTGGACGGCTTCAACAAGAACCAGACCGCCAACATCGTCAACCACGGCAGCATCATCGGCCACGGCATCACCGGCGATGGCGACGGGCTGGACGTGGACGGCCTGGCCACCATCACCAACACCGGCATCATCCGCTCGGTCAACGCCTTCAGCGCGCCGGCCGACGGCCTGGCTTACAGCGAAGGCATCAGCTTCGGCGGCGGCGCCGTCACCAACAGCGGCACGATCGAAGGGCTGGTCTCGGCGGGCAACACCAACGCGGCCGGTCGCGGCATCACCCTGGCCGGTAACGATCTGAGCAATGGCACCCGCGAAGGCCTGTACGGCAACGCGACGATCACCAACCAGGCCGGCGGCCTGATACGCGGCCAGAGCGATTCGGCCATCGTCGCCGTCGGCGCCGCCAGCGGTCACACTGTCACCATCCTCAACCAGGCCGGCGCCACGATCCAGGGCGGCGGCGCGACCAACGCCGCGATCAAGACCGGCGCCGACAATACCGTCATCGTCAGCGGCGGCAACATCAATGGTGCCAGCAGCGGCAAGGCCATCGAAATGGGCAGCGGTAGCAATAGCCTGACCATCACCGGCGGCAGCATCACCGGCGGCATCAATGGCGGTGCCGGCGGCAGCAACGCGATGGTGGTCCAGGCAGGCGCTAGCTTCGCCTACGCCGGGTCGATTTCGAACTTCAGCCGGGTCGAATTCAAAAGCGGCGACGTGGTCTTGTCCGGTGTAAGCACCTACTCCGGCGACACCGTGCTGAGCGGCGGCACCCTGACCCTGGACGGCGCCAACCGCATCGCCGCGGGCAGCCAGCTGATTCTGAACGGCGGCGCGCTGCGCCTGACCAACGCGGGCGCGGACGGCCAAACCTTCGCCAGCCTGTCCCTGCTTGACAACGCCTCCGTGCAGCTTGGTGCTTCCTCGCTGACGTTCAACGGCCTGGGCGCCGTGGTCAGCGGCAAGACGCTGTCGTTCACCGAAGCCGCGACCGGCGGGTACGCCTTCCGCCTGCTGGGCGACTACTCGGCCGACGCCAGCTTCCTGGCGTTGATCGGCGTGACCAGCATCAACGGCCAGCGGGCGATGTTCCGCTTCGACGGCGCCTATACCGATGTGGCCGCCGCAGCGGCCGTGCCGGAACCGGCCACCTACGCCATGCTGCTGGGCGGTCTGGGCCTGATCGGCGCCTTCGTCCGCCGCCGTCAGCAAGGGGTTTAGCCGATATCAAAGCGTTCGGGGCGTCGGGTTGCTACCTTCTTAGGGATGAACCCGGAAGGAATTTCCCAATGGAATATGCGCAGCTGACCCCCGGCCGCCGTTTCGCCCCACTTCATAGCCTGTTGTATTACAGTCAACGCATCGTCACGCAGCCGGCCTTGCGCCGCCTCGTGGTGCGCGCGCTGAGCGGTGCCTTGCGCGCGCGGCAGGGATCGGGCAAAGAGTTGTACGGTAATACGGCGCAGGAGGAAGCCGCGCTGGCCGACCTGAGCGACAGCGGTTACGCGCCGCTGGGAAACTTGCTCGACAACGCGCAATGCGACGAAATCAAGGATTATCTAAAAAGCAAGGCCTTGTTCGACCGCGATCATGCCCGCGAGGCGTTCACGCTGATGCAGGCGCCCGCGGGCGTGCGCGTGGCCGACTATCATTTGCGCGACGTCATCGCCTGTCCGCACATCCTCGCGCTGGCCAACAGCCCGCCGCTGCTGGGGCTGGCCGCCCGCTACATGGACTGCAAGCCGACGATCTCCGCGCTGGGGCTGCGCTGGTCGTTTCCGGTGGAAGGGGATTGCAGCGCGTTGCAGGCCTTCCACCGGGACTCGGAAGACTGGCGCTATTTGAAGGTGCTGGTCTACCTGACCGATGTCGATCTCGACGCCGGACCGCATGTGTATTTGCATGGCAGCCATCTGACCAGGGCGCCGATGCGCCTGCGCTTTTATACGGACACCGAAATCTCCAGCGCCTTCGGCACCGAGATGTTGTTGACGGCGGTCGGGTCGCGCGGTTTTTGTTTCGCCGTCGATACCGCCGGCATCCATAAAGGCACGGCGCCGGCGCGGCAACCGCGCCTGATGCTGCAGATCCAGTACTCGCTGCTGCCCAGCTACGCCTACCAGTACTCGCCCGAGGTTTATCAGGGCCCGCTGGTCCTCGATCCTTATGTGAACCGCCTGATCGTCAAGCAGCGCGGCTAGCCATGCCCTTGCTCAGGCTTTCGCCATCCTCCTTGCGCAGCGACCGGAAGGTCAGCGACGACAGCATCGTCAGCACCGCCAGCGTGATGAAGGCGTAATGCAGCGCCGACGTCAGCGCCAGGCGGTTCGACTGCGGCAGGTCGCCGAGGAACCAGCCGGTGATCAGCGAGCCGGCGGCCAGGCCGAAACTCATCGACAGCTGCTGCATCGAACTGGCGATGGTGCTGGCCATGCTCGAATCGGCGTTGTCGACATCGGCGTAGGCGATGCTGTTCATGCTGGAGAACTGCAGCGAATTGAAAAAGCCCAGGCAAAGACTGATCATCACGATCACATACAGCGGCGTGCCCTGATGGACCAGGGCGAACATGGCGATGGTCACGCCGATCAGCAGCGTGTTCACGGTCAGCACCTGGCGGTAGCCGAACCTGGCGAGCACGCGCGCCGAAATGAACTTCATGCCCATCGCGGCGGCGGCGGACGGCATCATCAGCAGGCCCGATTGCCATGCCGGCAGGCCGAGGCCCAGCTGGTACAACAGCGGCAGCAGGAACGGCAGTCCGCCCACTCCGATGCGCGTGACGAAGCCGCCGGCCACCGACACCCGGAAGGTGCGGATCTTGAACAGCGCCAGCCGCAGCAGCGGGAACTTGGCATCCCGCGCGTGCCATACGTAGGCGGCCAGCAGGCTGCAGGCGATCAGCAGCAGCACGGCCGCCGACGTCGCATCGAGTTTGTGTTCACCGAAGACCTCCAGCAGCCATGACAGCAACGCCACCCCGGTGCCGAAGAGGACAAGGCCGATCAGGTCCAGCGGCCGGGCGCCGTCACCGCGATAGTCCGGCATGTAGCGATGGGCGAGGAAGATGGCCGCCAGGCCCACCGGCACGTTGACGAAGAAGATATCGCGCCATGTCAGCCAGTGCACGATCAAGCCGCCGACGGTGGGGCCGAGCAGGGGGCCGATCAGCGCCGGGATGATGACGAAATTCATCGCCGCCAGCAGTTCGGCCTTGGGGAAGGTGCGGATGATGGCCAGGCGTCCGACCGGCATCATCATCGCCGCACCCAGGCCTTGCAGCAGCCGCGCCGCCACCAGCATCGGCGAATTGACGGACAGTCCGCACAGTATCGACGCCACCGTGAATATCGCCACCGCCGACATGAAGACGCGGCGCGTGCCGAAGCGGTCGGCCATCCAGCCGCTGATCGGGATCGCCACCGCCAGGCTGAGGATGTAGCTGGTGACCACCGCTTTCAAGCTCAGCGGGGTGACCTGCAGGCTCGCCGCCATGCTGGGAATCGCCGTGTTGACGATGGTCGAGTCCAACTGCTCCATGAAGAGGGCGGTGGCGACGACCCAGGGCAGATAGCGCTTGGCGGCGGAAGTAGTCATGCCTTCAATTGTCACATAAAAGGCAAGGTCGGGTCATTAGGCCGGATTGTATGGGGCGCCGGGGTTTTCTTCGACACCCGCTCCCCAGCGGTCCTCGAACATGATCTCGTTCAGCGGGCGGCGCTGGTCCCAGCGCTCCAGCTCCAGCATCGGCGCGGTGTAGAACTCCTCCACGTGGCCCACGCACAGCACTGCGATCGGCTGGCTGCCCTCCGGCATGCCGCAAATCTCGCGCAACCTTTGCGGATCGAACATCGACACCCATCCCGCGCCGATCCCCTCCGCGCGCGCCGCCAGCCAGAAGTTTTGCAGCGCGCACGACGCCGACGCCAGGTCCATCTCCGGCATGGTCCGGCGGCCGAACACATAGTTCTCACGCTTGTCGACCAGGCCGACCACCAGCACCTCGGCGCAGGCCAGTATGCCTTCCACTTTCAGCTGCATGAATTCCTCCGCGCGCTTGCCCAGCGCCTCGGCGGTCTTGATGCGCTCCTCGTTTACGTGCTGATGGATGCTGGCGCGCAGCGCCGCGCTGGCGATGCGGATGAAGCGCCACGGCTGCATCAAGCCGACGCTGGGCCCGTTGTGCGCGGCGGCGATGAAGCGCAGCAGTTGCCCGTCCTCCAACGGCCCTGGCTTGAAGTGGCGCACATCGCGCCGCTCGCGTATCGCGCGGTAGACACCCTCGATCTCGGCACCGGAAAAAGCGTGTCGATTCATCGCGTCGTCTTCAGCGCGACCAGCGCGTCGAGCAGCGGCTGCGTGGCGTCGGCGATGCGATCCAGGCTGGCCTCGCGCAGCGCCGAGGTATCGACCGTGTGGTCCGAATGCAGACCGGCCCAGCGCAGCAGCGCGCCGCTGGCCTCGGGCGTATCGAACAGGCCATGCAGATAGGTGCCCAGTATCTGGTCGTCGGCCGAACGCGCGCCCTCAGGCCTGCCGTCGATCAGGAAGGCGGGCGATTCCAGCGCGCCGCCGGTCGAGGTGCCCATGTGGATTTCATAGCCCGCCACGGTGGCGCCATCGGCGTCGAAGGCGCACGTGCCACGCACTTGCTCCAGCCGTTTGTCGGCCGTCATCTCGGTGACCATGTCGAGCAGGCCGAGGGCGTCCGAGTCGCCGGCCCTGCCCTCGATGCCAAGGGGATCGGCGACACTGCGTCCCAACATCTGGAAGCCGCCGCACACGCCGATGACTTTGCCGCCGTAGCGCAGGTGGCGGTCGATCTCCTTCGGCCAGCCTTGCGCGCGCAGCCATTCGAGATCGCCGCGCGTGTTCTTGCTGCCGGGGAGGATGATCAGGTCCGCCTTGGGTATCGGTTCGCCCTGGCGCACGAAATGCAGATCGACGTCGGGATGGGCGCGCAGCGCGTCGAAGTCGGTGTGGTTGCTCATGCGCGGCAGGCTGGGCACCACCACGCGGAAAGCGCCCTTGGACGCCTGCACCGGTTGCACCGCGTCCTCGGCGTCGAGGAACAGGCCGTGAAGATAGGGCAGCACGGCGAGCACCGGTTTGCCGGTTTGCTGCTCCAGCCATTCCAGGCCCGGCTCCAGCAGTTTGATATCGCCCCGGAAGCGGTTGATGACGAAGCCGATGGTGCGCGCGCGCTCGCTCTCCGACAGGCAGGACAAGGTGCCGACGATGTGCGCGAACACGCCGCCGCGATCGATGTCCGCCACCAGTACCACGGGGCAGTCGACCTTTTCGGCGAAACCCATGTTGGCGATGTCGCGGTCGCGCAGATTGATCTCCGCCGGGCTGCCCGCGCCTTCGACGATCACGGTGTCGTATTGCGTCAGCAGGCGGTCGTGCGATTCGAGCACCGCCTGCATGGCCACGGTTTTGTATTGATGGTAGTCGCGCGCGTTCATCTCGGCGCGCACCTTGCCATGGATGACGACTTGCGCGCCGATGTCGCTTGATGGCTTGAGCAGGACCGGATTCATGTCCGTGTGTGGCGTCAGGCCGGCGGCGATGGCCTGCAGCGCCTGTGCGCGGCCGATTTCGCCCCCATCGGCGGTGACCGCGCTGTTGAGCGCCATGTTCTGCGGCTTGAACGGCACCACGCGCACGCCCTCGCGTTTAAGCAGGCGGCACAGGGCGGCGACAACCGTGCTTTTTCCGGCGTCGGAGGTGGTGCCTTGTACCATCAGGGTCGAATAGGGAAAGCTCACTTTAATTCTTCCTGTGCTGGCGCGCCAGTTCGAGTTTTTCGCACAGGATGGTGGTGCCGGCGACCATGCGCGGGCCGGCGCGGTTCAGCAGCTCGCCGTCCAGGGTAAAGAGGTTGTCGTTGCGGACCGCCTTCATCGTGGTGTAGGGCTTCCACAGCGCGACGCCGCCGTAATCCTTCTCGGCGGTGCCGAAGACCGCCTCCGGGTCCGCCTGCAGCACCGCTTCCACGCTGACCACCGGCGCCGTGGTCTTGAGGTCGGCGAAGATGTTGACGCCACCGCACAGGCGCATCGCGTCGCTGACGATCGACACGCCATTGAGCGTGTAAAGCGGTTTGTCCCACACCTGGTAGAACATGCGCACCGGCGGACGGTTGGAGTACTGCTTGGCCAGCGCCGCGAACTGCTTGCGGATGTCGGCGGCGGCGGGTTGCGCGACGTTTTCGGTACCCATCAACTGGCCGAGGCGCAGCAGGTTGTCGGGGATGCCGTCCAGCTTCAAAGGCTCGCTATGGAAAATCGGAATGCCCAACTGGCGCAGCGTTTCGATCTGGCGCTCGGAGCTGCCGTGCATCCAGGCGACGATCAGGTCCGGCTTCATGGCGATCACCCGCTCCATGTCGATCTGGCGGTTGGTGCCGATGCGCGGAATCTTCTTTGCGGCTTCCGGGAAATCGCTGTAGGTGACTGCGCCGACGATCCTGTCGCCGCCACCGGCCGCATACAGCAGTTCCGTCACATGCGGCGCCATCGCGATGATGCGCTGCGCGGGCTTTTGCAGCGTGATCACGTTGCCGTCGTCGTCGCGCACGCTGATGGCGGCGGCGCTGGCGTCAGGGGTGTGGACAGCGGCGGCGATGGCGGCCGTGCACAGGCAGAGTGTCGCAGCGAGTTGGTTCTTCTTCATTGGTTGGTCCATTCGTTCAATGCTTTTTGTAGGCGATTCCATCCCGCTTCGTCGGGCGGCAGGCCAAGGCGGATGCCGCGCGCTGCGTGCTTGAACAGCCGCACCCAGATGCCACGTTCGGCCATGTGCTGCCAGAACGCCTCCGGCCGCGCCTCGCTCCACCACTGGAACAACGGTGTGCCGTTCGACGCGATGCCGTGTGCGGCCAGCAGCTGGCGCAGACGTTCGCCGCTGGCGTCGAGTTGTTCGCGCGTACCGGCCTGCCATTGTCTGTCGCGCAGCGCTGCGATGGCGATGTGCTGGGCCGGACCGCTGATGGTCCAGGGGCCGAGCAGGTCGGCCAGGGCGCGCAGCAGGTCCGGATGTGCGGCCACGAATCCCAGGCGGATGCCGGCCAGCCCGAAGAACTTCCCGACCGAGCGCAGTACGATCAGCCCCGCTCTGTCGCTGTGGGCGGCGACGCTATTGTGCTCCGACGTGTCGCCGAAGGCTTCATCGACGACCAGCCAGCCGCCGCGCGCCGCCAGCTGGTCGGCCCATTCCAGCAGCCGTGCGGCTGGCACCGTGGCGCCGGTGGGGTTGTTGGGATTGACGACGACCACGACGTCGTTGGCGGCAACCGCCGCATCCAGTTTGGGGTACGGCGTTTGCGTCAGCGTGTGACCGTGATCGCTCCAGTGATGCGCGTGCTCCGCGTAAGACGGCGCGGTGACGGTCACGCGCGACGGCTTGCGCAGCCGGGGCAGGGCTTGTATGGCAGCCTGTGTGCCGGCCACCGGCAGCATCAGCGGCGCGCCGTAGTAGGACTGCGCCGCGCGCGCCAGGTCCGGATCGGCTTCCGGCAGGCGGTGCCACGCGTTGTCCGGCAGCGGCGGCGCCGGATACCAGCGCGGATTGATACCGGTCGACAGATCGAGCCAGTCGTCGCGGCCGAAGCGCAGCGCGGCGTCGCGCAGGTTGCCGCCGTGTTCAAGCATGTGCGTACTCCAGAATAAAAGCCGCGACCAGCGCGCAGGATAGCCACAGCGCCGTGGTGCGCACCACCAGATGCCACGCGCGGGCGATATCGGCGCCGGTGGCAGGTTCGCCCTGGCCCAGCGGCGGACGTTCTTCGACCTCGCCGTCGTAGATGGCCGCGCCGCCCAGTTGCACGCCGAGCGCGCCGGCGCCGCTGGCCATGACCGGACCGGCGTTCGGGCTGCTCCAGGCGGGAGCTTGTGCGCGCCAGCACGCCCAGGCGCGCCGTTTTCCCTGCAATCCCGGCGCCAGCAGCACGTAGGACAGCGCGGTCAGGCGCGCGGGCAGGTAGTTGATCGCATCGTCCAGGCGCGCGGCGGCGCAGCCGAATCGCAGCAGGCGGGGAGTGCGGTAGCCCCACATCGCGTCGAGCGTGTTCGCCATGCGGAACATGACCGCACCGGGGCCGCCGGCGACGATAAACCAGAACAGCGTGCCGAAAACGGCGTCGTTGCCGTTTTCAAGCAAGGATTCGGCGCTGGCCTTGGTCAATTCGATTTCGCTGGCGCTGGTGGTGTCGCGGCTGACAATGCGGGCCGTCAGCAAACGTGCGTTGGGCAGGTCCTCGCGTGCCAGCGCCTCGGCGATCGGCAGGTTGTGGTCGCGCAGGCTGCGCAGTCCCAGCGCGAAATAGAGCATGAGTGCGTGCAGCGCATACATCAGCCACACGCTCAGTGGAGCTGCCAGCCAAACGAGCAAGGCGGCGATGGCGGTCAGCGGCAGCACCGCCAGCGTCCACGCCAGCACGCCGCGCCAGAAGCGCAGGCCGCCGCGATTGAGGCGGCGTTCCAGCGCCATCGCCAGATTGCCGAAGCCGACCAGCGGATGCCAGCGGCGCGCCTCGCCCAGTAAAAAGTCCAGCAGTACGCCGGCCACCATCAACACCGCAACGGCGTAAAAGCTCAACCCTGACAGCACGGCTATCCTTTTAACACCAGCGGCAGGCCGGCGGCGACGAACACCGCGCGGTCGCAGATCGCCGCCACCGATTGATTCAGACGTCCCTGCTCGTCGAGGAAGCAGCGCGAAATGGCGCCGGACGGCATGATGCCCAGTCCGACCTCGTTCGATACCAGCACCACGTCGCTGGCGCATTTGATCAACGCGCTGGCCAGCATGTCCTGCTGCTCGTGGAACAGCGCCGGCAGCGTGATCTCGCCTACCTCCGGATACTGTTCGCCGCTGCTGAACAGCAGGTTGCTGAGCCACAGCGTCAGGCAATCGACCATGATCAGGCGGTCCGGGGACGACCAGCGCAGCAACTGGTTACCGAGGGCCAGCGGCTCCTCGACTGTGGTCCACTCGCCGGGGCGAGTGGCGCGGTGGTGCGCGATGCGGGCCGCCATTTCGGCGTCGCCGGCGGTGGCGGTGGCGATGTAGACGACTTCCTTGCCTGAATCTACGGCCAGGCGTTCGGCGTAAGCGCTTTTGCCGGAGCGTGCGCCGCCCAGAACGAGTGTACGTGTCATACCGGACTCCTTGAAAACAGGGCGGCGACTGCCGCCGGGTTGGATGGGAAGTAAGCGTGAAAATACGAAGCGGTGAGCGATCCTGCGCGATACCAGGCTTCGCCTTGCATTGCGGAGGGATGTTTAATAGTATGCGCCGCCGGCTGCGCAGTTGTCGCCAATTTGGAGTAATGGAACGTGTGACCGCGCAGGATACCCTGCTGCGTGGGGAGAGCCTGCGGTCCGAGGCCCGCCAGGCGTGGCTGCATTGCCACACTGCCGGTCAGTAAGCCGGCCATCGGCCAAATCGCGCCGGATTGGTCGGCCAGCGTATCGGCCAGCGCCATCATGCCGCCGCATTCGGCGACGATGGGGATGCCCGCCGCGTGGATGGCGCGTATGGACGATTTCCAGGCGTCCGCGCGCGACAACGCCTCGGCGTGCAGTTCCGGGTAGCCGCCGGGCAGATAGACCGCGTCGGCGCCGTCGGGCACCATTTCGTCGGCCAACGGCGAGAAGAAAGTCAAGGTCGCGCCGAGGGTTTGTAAAGTATCGAGGTTGGCGGGATAGAGGAACATGAACGCCGGATCGCGCGCGATGGCGATGGTTTTTCCCGCCAGTGCGGGCGCCGGCTCAGGATCCATGGCCACGGGAGCGGCGATGTCGGTGGCGGGCAGCAGGCCCCACGCGGCTTCGTCGAACACCAGCTGGTCGGCCAGCGCGTCGAGCAATCCGTCGATGTCGCTCACTTCACCCGGCAGCACGAGGCCGAGGTGGCGTTCCGGCAGCGATCTTGTCTGGCGCGGCATGGTGCCGAACAGCGGAATATCGCGCAGCGACGCCGCCACCATTTTGGCGTGGTTTTCGCTGGCGACGCGGTTGGCGATCACGCCCGCCATGTCGACCGGCCCATAGTCGCGCAGGCCGTGTACCAGCGCGCCGGCCGTTTGCGCCATCGAGGAGGCGTCGATCACCGCCATCACAGGCACGCCGAACTCGCGCGCCAGGTCGGCGGACGACGGCGTGCCGTCGTACAGGCCCATGACGCCTTCGATCAGGATCACATCCGCTTCGGCGGCCGCCCGCGCCAACTGGGCGCGGCACTGCTCCGGGCCGACCATCCACAGATCGAGCGTGCGCACCGGCGCGCCGCTGGCGCGCTCCAGCAGCATCGGGTCGATGAAATCCGGACCGCACTTGAACACGCGCACGCGTTTGCCCAGCCGCACCAGCTTGCGCGCCAGCGCCGCCGTCACGGTGGTCTTGCCCTGGCCGGAGGCCACGGCGGCGATCAATAGCGCCTTGACAGTGGCCATTACCACTCGGTCCCGAGTTGCGCGCCGATGCCGGCCTTGAAGGCGTGTTTGACGACCTCCATTTCGGTGACGGTATCGGCGATGGCGATCAGTTCCGGCGGCGCGCCACGGCCGGTGATGACGACGTGCTGCATCGGCGGACGCGCCAGCAGATCGTTGATCACCATTTCAACGTCCAGGTAGCGGTACTTCAGCGCGATATTGAGTTCGTCGAACACCACCAGGCCGATGGCCGGATCGGCCAGGAACTTCTTTGCCTGCTCCCACGCGAGCAGCGCTTTTTCGGTGTCGCGTTCTCGGTTCTGCGTCTCCCAGGTATAGCCTTCGCCCATCGTATGGAAGCTCACCTCCTCGGGGAAGCGGCGCAGGAAGGCTTCCTCGCCGGTTTGCATCGCGCCTTTGATGAACTGCACCACGCCGACCTTCATGCCGTGGCCCAGGGCGCGGATCACCATGCCGAAGCCGCTCGAGCTCTTGCCCTTGCCATTGCCGGTGTTGACGATGATGATGCCGATCTGCTTGTCGGCGGCGGCGATCTGCGCGTCGATGATGGCCTTCTTGCGTTCCATCCGCACGCGATGGCGCTCGTTGAGCGCCGCTGTTTCGGCGCTGATGGCTGCGGTGTTTTCTTTATTCTGGTCGGTCATTCTTGGTCCTCGGTGGGAATGAAGATGCTGCGTGTTCCGTGCTGGATGATGTCGATCGGGTGGCCGAGGTAGTCGCTCAGGAGATCGGCCCGCATCACGTCGGCGGTGGTGCCGGCCAGCCAGCGGCCGTCGCCCATCAGCAGCAGCGCGTGGGTGGAGACGCTATGCGCCAGGGTCAGGTCGTGGCCGATCATGACGGCGGTTTTTCCTTGTTCGCGGCACAGCTGCGACAGCAGCTTCATGACGCCGACCTGGTGCGCGAGATCGAGCGCGTTGGCCGGTTCGTCGAGCAGCAGCAGCGGCGTGTCCTGCGCCAGCATGGCGGCGATGGCCACGCGCTGACGCTCGCCGCCGGACAGCGTGCGCACGTCGCGCGCGGCCAGTTCCGCCACCTCCATCGCCTCCAGCGACTTCATGGCGATGGCCTGGTCTTCGCCGCCCTCCCAATAGCGGTTGTCATGGTAGGGGTGGCGCGCCGACAGCACGGTTTCGATCACTGTGTAGGCGAAGGCGTCGCTGCGGCTTTGCGCCAGGAAGGCGCGCTGGCGCGCCAGTTCGGCCAGCGGCCAGTCGTTCAAGGGCCGCCCGCCGATCGCCACATGGCCGCCCTCGGGTGGGCGCAGGCCGGCCAGGGTGCGCAACAAGGTGCTTTTGCCGGCGCCGTTGCGGCCGATGACGCTCCAGCATTCGCCGTCCTGGACAAGCCAGTTCAAGTCCGCGATCAGCTGGCGCTGGCCGATTTTCAGGGAGAGGTGGTGGGTGCTGATCATATTATTTACGCAGCCGATGCAGCTGGTACAGGAACACCGGTGCGCCGATCAAGGCCGTGACCACCCCAACCGGCAGCTGTTGCGGCGCGATGATGGTGCGCGCCAGCGTATCGGCCAGCAGCAGGTAGCTGCCGCCGGCCAGCGCCGCCGCCGGGATCAGCAAGCGGTGGTCCGGACCGACGGCGAAGCGGCAGGCGTGCGGCACGATCAGGCCGACGAAGCCGATGCTGCCGGCGCTGGTGACGGCGCTGGCGGTCAGCAGGCCTGAGGTGAAGAACAGGCCTTTGCGCAAGGCGCCGACGCGGATGCCCAAAGTGGCGGCGGCTTCCGCGTGCAATGCCATGACGTTCATGGCGCGCGCGTTGCGCAGCGCGAAGAGCAGCGCCCCGGCCAGCACCACCCACGGCATCCAGCGCAGCGGCGCGCCGGACAGGTCGCCGATCATCCAGAACACCATCGTGCGCAGGCGGCTTTCCGGCGCGATCGACAGCATCAGCGTGACCAGCGCCATGCAGGCGGACGACAGGATCACGCCGGTCAGCAGCAGCAGGGCGGTGCCGCCTTCGGCCGCGGCGCCGCCGCGCAGGTCGCGCCGGGCCAGCATATAGAGCATCATCGACACGACCACCGCGCCGGCGAAGGCCGCCGCGTCGACCATCCACGCGGCGCACATGAACATCAGCGCGGCCAGCGCGCCGACCGAGGCGCCGGAGGATATGCCCAGGACATAAGGGTCGGCCAGCGGGTTGCGCAACAGCGCCTGCATCATGACGCCGGCCAGCGACAGCGCCGCGCCGGTGACGAAGGCGGTGATGGCGCGGCTCAGGCGCAGGTCGAGCAGGGTGGCGGACAGGGTGGTGGTCTGGCCGTGCAGCAGATCGTTGACCGCCGCCGGCATATCGGAGAGGGGAATCGCGACCGAACCGGTCATGCCCGAGAAAACCAGGCTGGCAAACGCGAACAGGGCCAGGCCGGTCAGGGTGACGGCGGCGCGCTGCTGCAGATTGCGTGGGAAAGAATGCATGCACTACTTTCAGAGAGTGGGAAGCACCGGCAGATTACAGTATTACAAGCTTAAGCAAGACTTAGCGATGACACTGGAGACACGTAGGGCGGATTAGCGGGAACCGCGTAATCGGCCATGTATGAGCCGTCGGCGGCGCGGCGATGGCCGATTACGCTGCGCTAATCCGCCCTACGTGTCTCCCCGAGTTTCAACCTGTCCAGGCCTATTTATAACCGTATCGGATACCCGCAAACACATTCGACCCCGGCGTGGCGTAATTGCGCGCCAGGTCGTACCGTTTGTCGCCGATGTTATTCCAGCGGACCAGCGCCGACCAGTCGCGCGAGAACGCGTACGTCGCGTACAGGTTCACCAGCCCGTACCCGCCCAGGCGATTGCGATTGGCCGCGTCGTCATAACGGTCGCCCGATACTTCCAGCTCCACGCCGGTCTTCAGCGCGCCGATGCCATAGTCGGCGGTCACGTTGCCGTGCTTTTTGGAGCGGCGCAGCAGGCGCTTGCCGGTCGTTTCATCCTTCGGGTCCTGCAGATCGATATTGGCGGCGAGGTTGATGCCGGCCAGCCTGGTGGAGGCCGACAGCGTAATCCCCTCCAGCATCGCGCGATTGACGTTGTACGCGCAGCCGCTCGGATAACCGGTGCGGCCGAACGGGCATGGATTGATGTTGACCAGCATGTCCGTCAGGCGGTTGCGATAGTAGCCGGCGCTCAGCGCGTTGACACCATCGTCGTAGCGCAAGCCCACTTCGGCGTTGCGGCCTTCCTCCGGCTTGTTGGCCGGATTGCCGTAGCCTGGGAAGTACAACTCGTTGTAGGTCGGCGCGCGGAAGCTCGTGCCGTAGCTGGCGGTGGCGCGCAGCGCCTGCGTGATGTTGTAGCCATAGCCCAGCGAGCCGGTATTCTGTGAGCCGTAGATCGTGTTGTCGCGGCGGACGCTCGCGCTCAGAAGATTGGCGCCGCGACGGGCGTTGTACGAGGCGGCGAACGAGTTGGTGGTGCGCTCGGGGTTGCGCAGATCGAAGCCGTTGGTCTGGACTTCCTCCTTGCGGTGCTCGTACAGCAGTTGCAGCACGTCGGCGCCGATGCGCAGATCGTTCTGCCAGGTGATGAAGCTTTGCTTGGTGGTGATGCGCGCGTAACCGCTGGCGCTGGAGTTGATATAGTTTTCGCCCTTGTCCTTGGTCTCCGAGTACTGCAGCAGACTGTCCCAGATCGGCAGCAGCCGCCCCTTGGCGTACACGCTGGCGGTATCGATCACGTTTCTGCTGCGCACGTCGTAGGCCGACAGGCCGCTGTCGTACTGCGAATCGAGTTTGCTATGCATGAAAAGCGCGCCGGCCTCGTAACCCTTGGCCAGTTGCAGGCTGAATTGACCGGAGACGTTCTCCTTGTCGTAGCCGTCGTCGTCCGGATTGTACGAGGACAGGCCTGGACGGGCGGTCGAGAAGCCGTCGGACTTTTCCTTGCCTGCGCTGACCGCGTAGCCGAAGCTGTGCTCACCGCCGGTCGCGCCCGAAACCGTCACATCGGCTTCGCGCGTGTTGTCGCTGCCGTAGCCGGCGAAGGCCGTCACCGCGGGCGCGCCCTGGCCCTTTTTGGTGAAGATCTGGATCACGCCGCCGATGGCGTCGGCGCCGTACAGGGAGCTCAACGAACCGTAGACGATTTCGATATGGTCGATCGCGGTCAGCGGAATGGCGCTCCAGTTGGCGGCGCCGGTAGTGGACGAGCCGATACGCACGCCGTCGATCAGCACGATGCTTTGATTGCTGTTGGCGCCACGGATGTAGACGTTGGACGAGCTGCCCGCGCCGCCGTTGCGCGTCACTTCGATACCGCGCTGGCGTTTGAGCAGGTCGACCACGGAGCCGGCCCCGGCTTCGGCGATTTGTTCGGCCTTGATGGTGACGGTGTCGCTGATGATGTCGGCCAGCGGTTGCGGCGTGCGGGTTGCGGTCACCACGACGGTGTCTGCGGGCGCCTCGTCGGCGTAGGCGCCGGTGTGCGGGAAAGCGGCGACCATCGCCAGTGCCAGCGAGGTCAGTGCCACCGGGCGGCGTGCCAGGCGGGAGATCGGAAAGGACATGATTTATTTTTCTGTTAGAAGCAACCGGCCTACTTCCCCGTGGGCCAGATTGAACAGAAGCGGATAACCGAGAGATGCGCGCGCATAGTCGGTTCGCCCACTTCCACCTGCTTTGGCCGGTATCCGGGCTGGCAAGTTAGACCATCTCACCTTCCCATGCGAAGCACAGTGGTTGTCAGAGCTGGTTTGTCGCGCGCCGCGCGACACTTGCTTACCGTTGCGGGGGCAGCACACGTGGGCCGCGGAGCGGCTTCGTGTTTCCCGTTTAACTGCGCATCCGGACGGACGCGCGGGCACCAAAGCCGGTCATTATACGGGTTTGGTGTGTGACTTGATAACTGGTGAAAAATAATTGAGCGAATGATGGTCGACTTTTTTGTTATTATTTCAGCCAACTTGTCAGGTAATTCACTTGCTGACGTTGGAGTGTTCATGTTCGACCCCCGTCTTGTCCCGTCATCCGCTCCTCCGACTTTGCGTCCCATGGTCAATCCGCGTCCGGTCGTGAGCGTGGTTCCGCTGTTCGATGGCCATCAGTGCGTCATCGTCGATAACTTCCTGGCCGAGCCGGAGACGATGGTGGAATATGCGGCGCTCCAGCGCGCGGAATTCCTCGATTCGGTCGGCAATTACTATCCCGGACCGGAGTTGCCGTTGACGGGACGCTTCGTCTCCAGCGTGCAGGAGGCGTTTCTACTGCATGCGCGCGCGCCGCTGAAGGCGCGCCGGGTGCTCGGTACCGTCTGCCGCCTGTCGCTGGCGACGAAGCGTGCGGAGCAGCTGTTGCCGGGCCAGCGCATGCCGCACCGCGATTCCTACGATCTGGATCCGATGGCGGGTGTCTGTGCCATGGTGCTGTATCTGTTCGAGGATCAGCGGCTCGGCGGCACCAATTTTTTCAAGCCCAAGGTGCCGCCGGCGGAAATCACCGCGCTGCTGCGCGAATTGAAGCGCATGGAGCAGGCGGGGGAGTCGCCGGTGCCCGCGAAGCCGCCGACATTCGCCATCGCATCGGACGACCATTTCGAAAAGGTGCTGACCGTTGAGCCCAGGTTCAACCGGGCGATTTTTTATAACGGCCAGTTGTTCCACTCCGGGCATCTCGCGGCACCCGAGCTGTTGGTCGGTGATCCGGCTGTCGGCAGGCTGACGGTCAATGCCTTTTTCAAGCTGCGCATGGCCGCGACCTGAGTCCGGCCTGAATTCATTCCAAAATCAGCGTGGCGCCGTAGGCGATATGGTGGGGAGCCCGGGCGGCTTGCAGCGCCATCTCCGGCGGTGGCAGGCCCGCGTGGCAGGCGGACAGCAAACGCATGGCGCCCGCGTGGCAGATGACGATGGCCTCGCCGTCGTCGCCCAGCTGGCGCTGGAGGTCGGCGTGGAAGGCCGCTATGCGAACCGCCATTCGCAGCACGCTCTCGCCGCCGCCCGGTTGGTAGTTGACCAGATCGGCGGCCCAGGCGTCGACGTCGGCGCGCGAAATGTCGTCCCAGGCTCGCATCTCCCAACCGCCGAAATGCATTTCGACCAGACGGGCATCGAAAACCGGAGTGGCCGACAGTCTGGCGGCGAGTCCGGCGCAGCGGCGCAATGGACTGGAATACACGGGCAAACCTGCCGGCAGTCGCGGCGCCAGCGCGGCGAGCGTGCGCGCCAGCTCCCCGGGCGCGACTTCCAGGTCGGTGCTGCCGTAGCAGACCCCCGCCGCGACCAGCGGTTGGGGATGACGAACCAATATCAGTCGCATGGCTTAAAAAAACTGAGACTGCGCGCTGGTGTGCAGCCCGGCGAGCACGCACAGATAGAAGATCGCCTCGGTCACTTGCTGTACCGCGCCCAGGCAATCGCCGGTGTAGCCGCCGATACGCCGCACGAATTTCCGGGCCAGCCAAAACGTGGCCACCAGCGCCAGGGCGAAGCCGCTGATCAGCATTGTCCACGACAGCCAGCCCAGATAGATAAGTATCAGCGCCGGCAGCAAGGCTGTGACGGCGGCGATGGCGAATTCCATGGTGCGCATCTTCTGCGCCAGCGGCTTGGCCTTGCCCTCGGCTCGCGCGTAGTCCAGGCGCCAAATCAGCGAAACAGCCATCAACCGCGACATCGGGTGCGCCATTAGCAGGGCCGCCAGCACCCCGAAGGGCGGTATATGGGTCAAGATCGCGCACTTCAGCAGCAGCAGGCAAAAGATGCCGATCGCACCGTAGGCGCCGATGCGCGAATCCTTCATGATCTCCAGCACGCGCTCCTGCGTCATGCCGCCGCCGAAACCGTCGCACATGTCGGCAAAACCGTCTTCATGGAAGGCACCGGTGGCGTAGACGCCGGCGGCGACCGACAGGATAACGGCGATCACGGGAGGGAAAAACTTGAAGGCGACAACGTAGACCGCGCCGGCGATCAGTGCGACCACCACGCCGACCAGCGGAAAATAGCGCGACGCCTGGTTGAGCCACGCGGGATCGAAGCCGACCCAGCGCGGGATCGGCAGGCGCGTGAAGAACTGCAGCGCGGTGAAGAACAGTCGGAGCTGGTGCACTGAGCCCGCCCCTTACTCGGACTTCTCGCTGACCTGGGCCGATTCGAACGTGGCCATCTGGTTCAGGAAGTTGACCGCAGCGTGCAGCAGCGGCAGCGCCAGCGCGCAGCCGGTGCCTTCGCCCAGCCGCAAGCCGAGATTGAGCAGCGGTTTGGCGTCCAGCGCCGCCAGCATTTGTTGATGGCCGTTTTCGTCCGAGCGGTGCGCGAAGACGCAGTAATCGAGGATGGCCGGCTGCAGGCGGGCGGCGACCAGCAGCGCGCTGGTGACGATGAAGCCGTCGATCAGCAGCACCTTGCGCAGTTCTGCCGCCTTGAGCATGGCGCCGGCCATCATGGCGATTTCCAGTCCGCCGAAGGTGGCCAGCACGTCGAGCGGCTCCGTGACGGTTTCGTGGCGTGCGACCGCTGCTTCGATCACGCGCTGCTTGTGCAGGATGCCGTCGGCGGAGAGGCCGGTGCCGGCGCCCACGCAATTGGCAACCGGGATGCCCGTCAGCTTGTGCATCAGCGCGGCGGCGGCGGTGGTGTTACCGATGCCCATTTCGCCGAAGCCGACCACATTGCCATCCAATTCGGCGGCCAGCACCATGCCGGCGGCCAGCGCCGCCTCGCAGGTGGCATGGGTCATCGCCGGTTCTTGCGCGAAGTTGTGGGTGCCGTTGGCCAGCTTGCGGTCGGTCAGGCCGTCACGCGGGCCGAAGTCGTGATTGACGCCGGCGTCGATGACGCGCAGTTCGCAGTTGTTCTGCGCCGCGAAGATGTTGATGGCCGCGCCGCGCGCGAGGAAGTTCTCCACCATCTGCCACGTCACGTCCTGCGGATAGGCGGAGATGCCTTCGGCGACGATGCCGTGATCGGCGGCGAAGACCAGGATGGCCGGCTGCGTCAGCGCGACTTCGCGGCTGTTCTGTATCAGGCCGATTTGTTTGGCCAGCGACTCCAGCACCCCTAGACTGCCCAATGGTTTGGTTTTGTTGTTGATCGCCTTGTCGAGCAAGGCGCCAAGCGCATCGTTGTTGGTAGGGGAGATAGTTGGAATGAACATGGCCTGCTTAGTGATCGGGGAAGCGGTTATTTTACCCCGCCGGCCACCGCCAGCCTTTCCTCACGCGTTGGCGCCGTTATCGATCGTCCACGCGGCCAGCGTTTGGCCAGGGCGTTGGAAGAGGGTGAGCTGCCGGCGACCAGCGATCCCGAAAGCCTGGGCACTTACTTTGCAAGCGTTCAGCATGGCATGTCGATTCTCGCCAGGGATGGTGCCGATTACGAGACGCTGCGATCGGTTGCGCGCTTGGGCGTGGAATCGCTATCGGGCATCCTCAAAAGCAAATAGGGCTTGCCAGCTCACTTTCGCTTTGCTATAGTTCGCCCCCTCGCAGAACGACGCATGCAAATGCGGAGTGAAGCGAAGAAGAGAAGAAAAAGTAGTGCTTGACGAAATATTCGAAACGCCTCATAATCTTGCCTCTTCGCTGATGAACACAACGCTTCTTCAG
>CAUPJZ010000061.1:0-22005 GCA_963511605.1 uncultured Duganella sp.
GCGTGCTCACGATGGCTTATTTCGACCGCCTCGGCGTACCTCGCCTGTCTTGACCTCAACTACTCGAACCGCCCGGTGCGGACCCGCATGCCGGGTGGTGTGGCAGGGGAGCGGCCCATCTGGGTCGTCCCCTATGCCGATTTCTAACTCCGGGGTCAGGTCCACCAATTCTACACGGGCACAACCTTGGAGACTCCGGCGCCCGGATTGGCCGACCAAATCGGCCACTACAGCCGCGTTCGTGTAGAAATGGTGGACCTGACCCTGGAGTTTATTTGACAACTTCTACTTTGGTCTTTTTGCCGTCGGTGTAGGTGAACAAGGTCAGCGCGCCGTCCTTGATGTCGCCTTTCGGGTCGAACGAGATCAGGCCCGTCACGCCCTGGTACTTGATCTTGTGCAGGAACGGCAGGTACTTGGCCGGCTGCGACGATTTGGCGTCGGCCATCGCGGTGGCCATCGTCATGATGGCGTCGTACACGTACGGCGCGTAGATCTGCACGTCGGCGTTGTATTTCTTCTTGTAGCGGGCGACGAAGTCGTCCATGTTCTTTTGCTGCTCCGGCGAGACACCGCCGGCCTCGGCGCAGATCACCGTGCCGTTGGTGGCGGCGTCGCCGGCCAGCTTGGCGAACGGCTCGGTGCAGATGCCGTCGCCGCCCATGTATTTGGCCTTGATGCCCAGCGCCTTCATCTGGCGCAGCAGCGGGCCGCCGACCGAGTCCATGCCGCCGAAGAACACCAGGTCGGGGTTCTTGCCCTTGATGGTGGTCAGGATGGCGTTGAAGTCGGTGGCCTTGTCGTTGGTGAATTCCTTGCCGACGATTTGCACGCCCGGCAGCGCTTTCTTGGCGCCCTTGATGAATTCGTCGGCGACGCCCTGGCCGTAGGCGGTGCGGTCGTCGATGACGGCGATCTTCTTGGCGCCCATCTTGCCGACCGCGTAGGCACCCAGCGTGCCGCCCAGCTTGGCGTCGTTGGCGACCACGCGGAACGTCGAGTTGAAGCCTTGCTGCGTGTACTTGGTCTGGGTGGTGGCGGGCGAGATCTGTGGAATGCCGGCGTCGTAGTAGATCTTCGAGGCCGGGATGCTGGTGCCCGAGTTCAGGTGGCCGATCACGCCGTTGACCTTGGCGTCGACCAGCTTCTGCGCGACCGCCGTGCCCTGTTTAGGATCGCTGGCGTCGTCTTCCAGTTGCAGCACGAACTTGACCGGCTTGCCGTCGATCTTGAAGCCCTTGGCGTTCAATTCCTCGACTGCCATCTTGGCGCCGTTTTCATTGTCCTTGCCCAAGTGAGCCGACGGACCCGAGACCGGGCCGACGTGGCCGATCTTGATCACTTCTTGCGCACTGGCGCTGCCGGCGAAAGCCAGGGCGATGGCGAGTGGAATGAATTTAGATTTGAACAGCATATATATTCTCCGATGGTTGAATAGTCGACGGCTGTCTTGTGAACGCCGCAGTTTTTTTCTGCAAGGCCAAAAGGTACAACAAATTATTGCCCGCGCAAAGGAGGAAAGACGAAAGAAGTGCGAAAGTTTTGCGCTTTGATGATGCAGCTCCAGAATTGGTACGGCTATCTATGATGCATTACCAAAATTGGTGCGGCGCTGCGCGCAAACGGGGCGGTCCGCGCACCGTCCGGGCGCGGACCGGGAGGGGGAGGATTATTTCTTTTGCGCCTGCAGATGCGTCAGCTCCTGCGACACGGCGCGGGCGACGATCTTTTCGATGGTGTCGTGCAGGCCGATGCGGATCTCGTTGGTCAGGCCGTGCAGCGCGTGCGTCAGCACTTCGGCCATGCTGTCCTTGATGCGCTGCTCGAGCACGAAGTCGACCCGCGATTGCAGCTTGCCCATGATGCGCTCGGACAGGCGGTGTTCCAGCATCGCCCATTCGGCGTCGCTCCAGCCGTCGACGGCGTCGGCTTCGAGCTGCGCCGCCATTTCGGCGCGGGTGGACGTGGCTTGCGGCGCGGTGGCCGTTTCGCCGGGCAGCAGGTCCCCGCCCAGCGGCTCGGCTTTGAGGACTTCCGTCAATACAGGGATACTGGCGTCAAACGATTGGGCTTGGCTCATGATTTTCCTGTGACAAAGTGGGTAAGTGGGTAGTCTTGCTGCTTGTAGGCGACATAGCGCTTGCGGCCGGCAGCCGCATCATCCTCGTCGGAGGAAATCACTTCTATCATGCGCGCGAACTCGGGGACCCTGCTTGAGGCGCGGCGCGACAAATTCACTAATAATTCGGTGTGTGGTAATTCCGCCTCATCGTTGTCGGCGAGCACGATCGGCGTGTGCGGCGCGAGCGGATCGCCGGCGAGCACGTGCGGCAGGAAGTCGGTCGCCGAAAATGCCCACATCGCCGCGTTAAGTTCCGTCAGTTGTGCCTCATCTTCCGCCATCAGCACCATGCGATGGTTGGCCGCGTACGCCTTGCGCACGAGGCGGCAGGCGTAGGCGATCTTGTCCGGCACGTTGGTGTGGAAATCGATGCGTGTCATAGCTGTGTTCTGTTCTGTAGAGGGGAATGGCGCGCGGCGCGGGCCGCGTGATTCCAGTTTATGCGAAAACCGTTTTTGCCGCTGGCATCGATGTTGCTATCGACGGCGCTTGCGACACGGCGTAAAAAGAAAATGCCGCGCGACATACTGCGATGCGCGCGGCGGTATATCGACGAGGTATATCAACCCGCGATTGTTATTCAGGCGGCCATACCGCTGTGACGCAGCAGCGCGTCGATGCTCGGCTCGCGGCCGCGGAAGGCGGTGAACGATTCGAGCGCCGGACGCGAGCCGCCGACCGACAGGATCTCTTGCAGATAGCGCTTGCCGGTTTCCGTCGTCGCCGCCGGTCCCAGCGCCTTGGCTTCCTCGAAGGCCGCGTAGGCGTCGGCGGACAGTACCTCGGCCCACTTGTAGCTGTAGTAGCCGGCCGCGTAGCCGCCGGCGAAAATGTGGCCGAAGGAATTCTGGAAGCGGTTGAACGCCGGTGGAATGATCAGCGCGAACTTGGCGCGCACCTCGTCGATCAACTGCTGCACGGTCTTGCCGGTGCTGGCGTCGTAGTCGTAGTGCAGGTGCATGTCCAGCAGCGAGAACTCGACCTGGCGCAGGGTCTGCAAACCGGACTGGAAATTCTTCGCGGCTAGCATCTTGTCGTACAGCGCGCGCGGCAGCGGTTCGCCGGTGACGGCGTGGGCTGTCATGTGCTCCAGCACTTCCCATTCCCAGCAGAAGTTTTCCATGAATTGCGACGGCAGTTCCACCGCGTCCCACTCGACGCCGGAGATGCCCGACACGCCCAGCTCGTCGACGGCCGTCAGCATGTGGTGCAGGCCGTGGCCGAACTCGTGGAACAGGGTGATCACTTCATCGTGCGTGAACAGCGATGGCTGCGCCTTGCCGTCGAACACTGCCGGTTCGGTGAAGTTGCAGGTCAGGTAGGCGATCGGCGTTTGCACGGTCTGCTTGTCGGCGCGGCGGCCACGGGCGTCGTCCATCCAGGCGCCGCCGCTCTTGCCGGCGCGCGCGTACAGGTCCAGGTAGAACTGGCCGATCAGCTTGCCATCGCGTTCGATGCGGAAGAAGCGCACGTCCTTGTGCCAGACCGGCGCCTGGTCCGGCTTGATCTCGACCGTGAACAGGTTCTGGATCAGGCGGAACAAGCCGTCGACCACTTTGTGTTCGGGGAAGTATTGCTTCACCTCCTGCGCGGAAAACGCATAGCGTCGTTCCTGCAGTTTTTCGGACGCGTATGGAATGTCCCAGGCTTTCAGTTCGTCGATGCCCAACTCGGCCTTGGCGAACTGGCGCAGCTCTTCCAGGTCCTTCTCGGCGAACGGACGGGCGCGCTTGGCCAGGTCTTCGAGGAAGTTGACCACCTCGTCCGGCGACTTGGCCATCTTCGGCACCAGCGACACCTCGGCGAAGTTCCGGTAGCCGAGCAGCTTGGCTTCCTCGTCGCGCAGCTTGAGCAGGGTGACGATGTTTTGCGTGTTGTCCCACTCGTCCTTTTTGCTGAAGACCTCGCCCTGCTCGGACGCCTTGGTGGCGTTGGCGCGGTAGACGGTCTCGCGCAGCTCGCGCTTGTGGGCGAACTGCAGGATCGGGTAGTACGACGGGAAGTGCAGCGAGAATTGCCAGCCTTGCTTGCCGTCCTTTTCGGCGGCGGCGCGGGCGGCGGCCTTGACGTCGTCCGGCAGGCCGGCCAGGTCGGCCTCGTCGGTCACCAGCAGCTTGTAATCGTTGGTGGCGTCGAGCACGTTTTCGGAAAAGCGGGTCGACACCGACGCGTGCTCTTCCTGGATGGCGGCGAAGCGTTCCTTCTTATCGGCCGGCAGCTCGGCGCCGCCCATGCGGAAATCGCGGATGGCGTTGTCGACGATGCGCTTGCGCGCCGGCGACAGGGTGGCGAATTCGGGCGACGCGCGCAGCGCCTTGTATTTGGCGAACAGCGCCTCGTTCTGCGCCAGCGCGGTCCAGAACTCGGTGACCTTGGGCTGGTTCTCGTTGAAGGTGGCGCGCAGCTCGGGCGTGTCGACGACGTTGTTCAGATGGCTGACGATGCCCCAGGCGCGTCCCAGCAGTTCGGTGGCGTTCTCCAGCGGCGTGACGAAGTTCTCCCACGTCACCTGTTCCGAAGGCGATTGCAACTGCTCGACGACGGCGCGGCTTTTGGCCAGCAGGTCGTCGATGGCCGGGGTGACATGCTCGGGCTTGATCGCGTCGAAACGCGCCAGGCCGGAAAAATCGAGAAGGGGGTTCTGTGCGTCTGTGGTCATGTCAGCTTCCAATAGGTTGTTTAAGTGCTCGCGGTTAGCTGCGTTCCGCCGCCTCTACGGTATTCATCAACAGCATCGTGATCGTCATCGGACCGACGCCACCCGGCACCGGCGTGATGTGCGACGCCACTTCCTTAACACCGGCAAAATCCACGTCGCCGCACAGCTTGCCGGCGTCGTCGCGGTTCATGCCGACGTCGATGACGATGGCGCCCGGCTTGACCATGTCGGCGGTCAGGGTGTTGCGGCGGCCGACGGCGGCCACCACCACATCGGCCTGGCGGGTGTACAGCCCCAGATCCGGCGTCGCGCTATGGCAGATGGTGACGGTGGCGTTGGCTTGCAAGAGCAGCAGCGCCATCGGTTTGCCGACGGTGTTGCTGCGGCCGATGACGACCGCGTGCTTGCCGCGCAGGTCCACGCCGGTGCTTTCGATCAGTTTCATGCAGCCGTACGGCGTGCATGGGCGGAAGCCTTCCAGGCCCGTCATCAGTTCGCCGGCGCTGAGCACCGAGTAGCCGTCGACGTCCTTGGTGGTCGAGATCGCCTCGATGACCTTGTGCGGGTTGATGTGTTTAGGCAGCGGCATTTGCACCAGGATGCCGTGGATGGCCGGATCGGCGTTCAGGGCGGCGATGCGCTCGAGCAGGGCGGCCTCGGTCAGGTCGGCCGGGTATTGCTCCTTCAACGAGTAGAAACCGGCGTCCTCGCAACCCTTGACCTTGTTGCGCACGTAGACGTGGCTGGCCGGGTCGTCGCCGACCAGGATCACGGCCAGGCCGGGTTTCTTGCCTTTGGCGGTGAGGGCGGCAGCACGTGCAGCAATTTCCGCGCGCAGTTTTTGGGAGAGGGCGATTCCGTCGATCAGTTGAGCAGGCATGATTTAACCAGGTTGGAGAGGAAAGCAGGATTATAAAGCGCCAGGCCGCCCCGCGCCGCGTTTCCAAGCGTTTTGCCATGCTGCGGCGCACAAGATTTTCATAGGGCAATTTCACAATACGAAATGTCGTATCATAGTTTGAAAAAGCAAAAAATCACTGTTAGAATCCCCACACGTCATTGAAGTAATAGTAAATAATTCATTAAAGACAGCGTTCCAACGGCCCAGAACGGTATAAAACGGGCACTCAACTCAGGAGACTTAATACATGTCAGCTCAACTTGACCAGGTAACGGCAAACACCGACCCTGATTCGCAAGAAACCAAAGAATGGTTGGATGCTCTGGCCGCGGTGCTGGAACAAGAGGGGCCTGAACGTGCTCATTACCTGATGGAACGCCTGATCGACCTGGCCCGCCAAAGCGGCTCGGACATCCCGTTCTCGGCCAATACCGCCTACGTCAACACCATCCCGACCAGCATGGAAGTGCACTGCCCGGGCAACCTCGAATACGAAGAGAAGCTGCGCTCGTGGATGCGCTGGAACGCCATGGCGATGGTCGTCAAGGCCAACCGCGTCGACGGCGACCTCGGTGGCCACCTGTCCTCGTTCGCCTCGCTGGCCAACATGCTGGGCATCGGCTTCAACCACTTCTGGAAAGCGCCGAGCGAAAGCCACGGCGGCGACCTGCTGTACATCCAGGGCCACTCGTCGCCAGGCGTCTACGCCCGCGCGTTCCTGGAAGGCCGCCTGACCGAAGAACAACTGACCCATTACCGCCGCGAAGTCGACGGCAAGGGTCTGTCGTCGTATCCGCACCCGAAACTGATGCCGGACTTCTGGCAGTTCCCGACCGTGTCGATGGGCCTGGGCCCGTTGATGGCGATCTACCAGGCACGCTTCCTGAAGTACCTGCACGCGCGCTCGATCGCCGACACCACCGACCGCAAGGTCTGGGCCTTCTGCGGCGACGGCGAGATGGACGAGCCGGAATCGCTGGGCGCGATCGGCATGGCCGCGCGTGAAAAATTGGACAACCTGGTCATCGTCGTCAACTGCAACCTGCAGCGTCTGGACGGCCCGGTGCGCGGCAACGGCAAGATCATTCAAGAGCTGGAAGCGGACTTCCGCGGCGCCGGCTGGAACGTCGTCAAAGTCATCTGGGGTCCGGGTTGGGACGCGCTGCTCAAGCAGGACAAGGACGGCATCCTGCGCAAGGTGATGATGGAAACGCTGGACGGCGAATACCAGAACTACAAAGCGAAAGACGGCGCCTACGTGCGCAAGCACTTCTTCGGCAAGCATCCGAAGCTGCTCGAGATGGTCGCCAACATGACCGACGACGACATCTGGCGCCTGACCCGTGGCGGCCACGATCCGCACAAGATCTACGCCGCCTTCAAGGTCGCGCAAGAGCACAAAGGCCAGCCGACCGTCCTGCTGGTGAAGACCATCAAGGGCTTCGGAATGGGCAAGCACGGCGAAGCGCGCAACACCGCGCACAACACCAAGAAGCTGACCGACGAAGCCGTGCGCGAGATGCGCGACCGCTACTCGATCCCTATCCCGGACGACAAGCTGGCCGACATCCCGTTCTACAAGCCTGCCGACGACGCGCCGGAAATCAAGTACCTGCACGAGCGCCGCGCCGCGCTGGGCGGCTACCTGCCGGCCCGCCGCCAGCAAGCCGACGAAAAACTGACCGTGCCGCCGCTGAGCGCCTTCCAGAACGTGCTGGACGCGACCGCCGAAGGCCGTGAAGTATCGAGCACCCAGACCTTCGTGCGTATCCTGACCACGCTGCTGAAAGACCCTAGCGTCGGTTCGCGCATCGTCCCGATCCTGGTCGACGAGTCGCGCACCTTCGGTATGGAAGGCCTGTTCCGTCAAGTGGGTATATTCAACCAGCAAGGCCAGTTGTACGAGCCGGTCGACAAAGACCAGGTCATGTACTACCGCGAAGACAAGGCCGGCCAGATCCTGCAAGAGGGTATCAACGAAGCCGGTGGTATGAGCTCGTGGATCGCCGCTGCGACGTCGTACTCGACCAACAACCGCGTGATGATCCCGTTCTATACCTACTACTCGATGTTCGGTATGCAGCGTATCGGCGATCTGGTGTGGGCAGCGGCCGACATGCGTTCGCGCGGCTTCCTGATGGGCGGCACCGCCGGCCGTACGACGTTGAACGGCGAAGGCCTGCAGCACGAAGACGGCCATAGCCACCTGTTCGCGGCAGCGGTCCCGAACTGCATGCCGTACGATCCGACCTTCGGCCACGAAGTCGCCGTGATCATCCAGGACGGTATGCGCCGCATGGTGGAAGAACAGGAAGACGTGTTCTACTACATCACCATCATGAACGAGAACTACCCGCACCCAGGCATCAAGCCGGGCCAGGAAGAGGGCATCCTGAAGGGTATGTACCTGCTGCAGAAGGGCGACGAGAAAGCCAAGCAGCGCGTGCAGCTGATCGGCTCCGGCACCATCCTGCGCGAATCGATCTTCGCCGCCGAACTGCTGAAGAACGACTGGAACATCGCCGCCGACGTGTGGTCCGCTCCGTCGCTGACCTTGGTGGCCCGCGACGGCCAGGACGCCGAGCGCTGGAACCTGGTCAACCCGACCAAGGAAGCACGTGTTCCTTACGTGACCCAGCTGCTGAAGGACACCTCCGGTCCTATCGTTGCGACGACCGACTACATGCGCGCCTTTGCTGAACAGATCCGCGCCTTCATTCCGAAGGACCGCACCTACCGCGTGCTGGGCACCGATGGTTTCGGCCGTTCGGACACCCGCGCCGCGCTGCGTGAGTTCTTCGAGGTGAACCGTTACTACATCACGGTCGCCGCGCTGAAATCGCTGGCCGAAGAAGGCAAGATCGACGTCAAGGTGGTTGAGGAAGCAGTCGTCAAGTACGGCCTGAATCCGAACAAGCCAAATCCGGTGACCCAATAAATAGAATACGGAGCAAACGCTATGAGCATTGTGGAAGTTAAAGTCCCGGATATCGGCGATTTCAAGGAAGTTGAAATCATTGAGTTGATGATCAAGGTCGGCGATACGATCAAGGTCGATCAGTCGCTGATCACCGTTGAATCGGATAAGGCCAGCATGGAGATTCCATCCTCCGCCGCCGGCGTGGTCAAGGAAATCAAGGTCAAGGTCGGCGACAAGGTCGCCGAGGGTTCGCTGCTGTTGCTGTTGGAAGCCGAGGGAGCCGCAGCCGCTCCGGCGGCCGCCGCGCCGGCTGCTGCCGCTCCTGCGCCGGCGCCAGCCGCCGCTGCGCCGGCTCCCGCAGCGGCCGCCGCGCCAGCCGCTTCGGCCGGCCCGGTCGAAGTCAAGGTGCCGGACATCGGCGACTTCAAGGAAGTTGAAGTCATCGAAGTGATGGTCAAAGTCGGCGACACGATCAAGGTCGATCAGTCGCTGCTGACCGTCGAATCGGACAAGGCCAGCATGGAAATCCCGTCGTCGCACGCAGGTGTGGTGAAGGAAGTGAAGATCAAGGTCGGCGACAAGGTCGCCATGGGTTCGATCGTGCTGGTGGTTGAAGCCACCGGCGGTGCTGCCGCTCCAGCCGCTGCTGCTGCTACGGCCGCTGCCGCCGCTCCAGCCGCCGCCGCCGCTCCAGCCGCTGCACCAGCGCCTTCGGCCGCTCCCGCTGCCGCCGCCGCGCCGGCGGCTTCGCAAGGCTCGGTCCAAACCGGCAAGCTCGCACACGCATCGCCATCGATCCGCAAGTTCGCTCGCGAACTCGGTGTCGACCTGCTCAAGGTGCCGGGCTCCGGTCCTAAAGGCCGCATCACGCAGATTGACGTGCAGAACTACGTCAAGGGCGTGATCGCCGGTACCGTTGCGGCTCCTTCGGGCGCCGCCAGCGGTGGTTCCGGCGTTGGCGGTGGCGGCAACTTCAGCGTGCTGCCATGGCCGTCGCTGGACTTCAGCAAATTCGGTCCGACCGAACTGCTGCCGCTGTCGCGCATCAAGAAGATCAGTGGCCCGAACCTGCACCGCAACTGGGTGCAGATCCCGCACGTCACGCAGTTCGACGATGCCGACATCACCGATCTGGAAGCATTCCGCGTCGAGACCAACAACGCCAACGCCAAGAACAAGGACGCGGCCAAGCTGACCATGCTGGCCTTCGTCATCAAGGCATCGGTCGCCGCGCTGAAGAAATTCCCGTCGTTTAACGCTTCGCTCGACGAGAAGGGCGAGAACCTGATCCTCAAGCAGTACTACAACATCGGCTTCGCGGCCGATACGCCGAACGGCCTGGTGGTCCCGGTGATCAAGAACGCGGACCAGAAATCGGTCTCGCAGATCGCCAAGGAAATGACCGACCTGTCGCTGCAAGCGCGCGAAGGCAAGCTGAAACCGACCGACATGCAAGGCGCGAGCTTCACCATCTCGTCGCTGGGCGGCATCGGCGGCACGCACTTCACGCCTATCGTCAACGCGCCGGAAGTGGCGATCCTCGGCTTGTCCAAGGCGTCGATCAAGCCGGTGTGGGACGGCAAGGCCTTCCAGCCTCGCCTGATGATGGGTACCTCGCTGTCCTACGACCACCGCGTGGTCGACGGCGCGATGGGTGCTCGCTTCTCCGTGTACCTGAGCGAAGTGCTCGGCGACATGCGCAAAATTCTGCTGTAAGGAGCGACTATGACCACAGAAGTGAAAGTGCCGAACATCGGCGACTTCGCAGAAGTTGAAGTGATCGAGGTGATGGTCAAGGTTGGCGATACGATCAAGGTCGATCAGTCGCTGGTGACCGTCGAATCGGACAAGGCGAGCATGGAAGTCCCTTCGTCGCACGCAGGTGTGGTGAAGGAAGTCAAAGTCAAGGTTGGCGACAAGGTCAAGGAAGGCGTGTTGCTGCTGGTGGTCGAGGAGGCCGCTGGTGCGGCCGCTGCGGCCCCGGCGCCGGCCGCTGCCGCACCTGCCGCCGCCGCTGCGGCAGCTCCTGCTCCTGCAGCCGCCGCGCCGATCGCCGCGCCAGCCGGTAGCAGCTACTCCGGCCAGGTCGACATCGATTGCGACATGATGGTGTTGGGTGGTGGTCCAGGCGGTTACTCCGCCGCGTTCCGCGCCGCCGACCTGGGCCTGAACACGGTCATCGTCGAGCGTTACGAAACGCTGGGCGGCGTATGCCTGAACGTCGGTTGCATTCCGTCCAAAGCGCTGCTGCACGTGGCATCGGTGATCGACGAGACGTCGCACATGTCCAACACCGGCGTCACCTTCGCCAAGCCGACCATCGACATCGACCAGGTACGCAAGTACAAGGAAGGCGTCATCAAGAACATGACCGGCGGTCTGGCCGGCATGGCCAAGGCCCGCAAGACGCAAATCGTCACCGGTGTTGGCCAGTTCCTGAGCGCTAACCACATCGAAGTGACCGCCGGCGACGGCAGCAAGAAGGTCGTGCAGTTCAAGCAGGCCATCATCGCCGCCGGTTCGGCGGTCGTGAAGCTGCCGTTCGTGCCGGAAGATCCGCGCATCGTCGATTCGACGGGCGCGCTGGAACTGCGCCAGATCCCGAAACGCATGCTGGTCATCGGCGGCGGCATCATCGGCCTGGAAATGGCCACCGTCTACTCGACCTTCGGCGCGCGCATCGACGTCGTCGAAATGATGGACGGCTTGATGCAGGGCGCCGACCGCGATGCGGTCAAGGTCTGGCAGAAGTTCAACGAGAAGCGCTTCGACAACATCATGACCAAGACCAAAACGGTCGGTGTTGAAGCGCTGCCGGAAGGGATCAAAGTCACCTTCGAAGCCGCCGAAGCCGGCGCCACCGCGCCAGCGCCGCAGATCTACGATCTGGTGCTGGTCGCCGTCGGCCGCAGCCCGAACGGCAAGAAGATCGCGGCCGACAAGGCCGGAGTGATTGTCAGCGACCGTGGCTTCATCCCGGTCGACAGCCAGATGCGCACCAACGTGCCGAACATCTTTGCCATCGGCGACCTGGTGGGCCAGCCTATGCTGGCGCACAAGGCGGTGCACGAAGGCCACGTCGCGGCGGAAGCCGCGGCAGGCCAGAAGTCGCACTTCGACGTGAAGGTGATTCCATCGGTGGCCTACACCGATCCGGAAGTGGCATGGGCCGGCATCACCGAGGACGAAGCGAAAGCCAAGGGCATCAAGGTCGAGAAGGGCCACTTCCCTTGGGCAGCCAGCGGCCGCGCCGTGGCCAACGGCCGCGCCGAAGGCTTCACCAAGCTGCTGTTCGACGCTGAGACGCACCGCATCATCGGCGGCACCATCGTCGGCACGCACGCCGGCGACATGATTGGCGAGATCGCACTGGCGATCGAGATGGGCTGCGACGGCACCGACATCGGCAAGACGATCCATCCCCACCCGACGCTGGGCGAGTCGATCGGCATGGCCGCCGAAGTGTACGAAGGCGTCTGCACCGACCTGCCGCCGCCGCGCAAGCGCTAAGTTATCGCATCATCACAAAACCGGGACGTGTTCCCGGTTTTTTTATTGTCAGGTTCCGCATGTCTTCGTTCCCCTCCATAGTCCCGCTGCTGGTGTCGGTCGCTCTCTACACGAGCATCAACAAGCTGGCCGCTTTCCTGTACAAACGCGCGCGCCTTAGCTGGCGCGACGCCTGCATTTTCAGTTTGATTTTACTGACGGTGCTCGGCACCGCCACGCTGCTCAATCGTCTCTCCAGCAACGTCGTGCCGATAGCGGTGCTGGTTGCCGCCGGTCTGGTGATACAGGCCGGCATCGGCGCCTGGTTCCTGGCGCCACGTGCGCGAACCGCCGCCGGTGTGCCACTGGGTAGCAGGGGCGGGGCGGTGCTGGCGCTGATCGCCTATGGATTGATGGGCGGTGTCGCCCTGTTGGCTGGACTGGCTATGAACAGCCTGAATATTTGATCAAACGGCTGCCTGCGCGGAGGCGGAGGCGGAGGCGGGCAGGCCGAACACACGGTCGAAGGCCAGGCTGAAAAGGAAGGTGTAGATCATGAAGAACACCACCAGACCGACGTCGAGCACCAGCGCCTGCCATAGCGTGATATTGAGCCACCAGGCGAACAGCGGCACCAGTATCACCACCAGGCCACCCTCGAAACCGACGGCGTGCGCCACCCGGCGCGCGACGCTCCGCCCGCGCGTCGCCTGGCGCGCCTCCCATGCTTCGAACATACCGTTGTAGATGAAGTTCCACACCACCGCGACGGTGGACGAGGCGATGGCGGCGACGCCGGAGTGGGTCGCATCATGCCCGGCCAGCAGCATCAGGAAGCTGCTGGTGAGCGCCACGGCGAACAATTCGAACAGCGAGACATAGACAACTTTTCGTTTCAAACCTTGCATGTTATTTCCTCTAAAAACTATTGCATGCATGGTACTTGAGTAATTCTGATCGAAAAAGTCGACAGCTATCAGTTTTTCTGACAGCATGACATATGGCCTTTTCCAGCGATAACGTTCTTATTTTTCTTGCCGTGATCGATCACGGTTCATTTTCGGCCGCCGCCAGGGTGCTGGGACGGGTGCCGTCCGCCGTCAGCATGGCGATCGCGCATCTGGAGGCGGAACTCGATCTGCAGTTGTTCGAGCGCACTTCGCGCGATGTGCGGCCGACCGAGATGGCGCGCGCGCTGGAGGCGGAGGCGCGGCAGATGGCCGGGCAATTGCGGCGATTGCAGGCGCACGCGCTGTCGCTGCATCAGGGGCTGGAGCGGCGCCTGACCCTGGCCATCGCGCCGGAGCTGCTGTCGGCCGCGTGGAGCGATCCCTTGGCGCGGCTGGCCGATGAATTCCCATCGCTGGAGGTGGAGGTGCTGTCGGCGCCGCAGGCAGACGCGCGGCGCATGCTGCACGACGGCTCGGCGCAATTGGCGTTGCTCTATGAGCGTCCGCAGGTCGATGAACATGAGAGCTTCCAGGAGTTGGGCAGCGAGGTGCTGGTGGCGGTGATCTCGCCGCGCCATCCGTTGGCGCGCGAGCGTAATGGGCATTTCCGGCTGGAGGATCTGGTCGACATCCGTCAGATCGCGATCGTCAGCCGCGACGCGCACGAGGAGGACATGCGGGTGCTGGTGTCGCGCAAGTTGTGGCGTACCGATAGTCATCTGGCCACTTTGGGCATGGTGCAGGCGGGATTGGGTTGGGCTTTTCTTCCTCGGAGGCTGGTGACGCCGATGCTGGAGGACGGGGAGTTGATCGGCATCGACTTTGCCACCATGAGCAATCAGCTGCGGTTGTGGGTGGATGTGGTGTGGCTTAACGACCGGCCGCTCGGCCTGGGTGCCAAACGGCTTATAGCGCTGATGAAGGACATAGCCGGGCTTGAGGCGCGGCCTGGGCATCCATAAGAGCCACGTAGGGCGGATTAGCGGGAACCGCGTAATCGGCCATGCTAGCGCCGTCGGCGGCGCGTAGATGGCCGATTACGGCGTTCCGCCTAATCCGCCCTACGTGGTTTAGAAGATTGCTTACCGCGTTAGCCGATAAAGCAGTATCGCGGTACGGATCGTGGCGCGTTCGACCGAAGCGATCTCCAGATCCTCGTCCGGCGAGTGGGCGCCATTGCCGGTCACGCCCAGTCCATCGAGGCTGTCGATCAGCGGCGCGATGAACTGGATGTCGCCGGCGCCGCGCTGGCCCGGCGGCAGCGCGGGAATCTCGCCCAGGCCGGCGTCGCTGCTGGCCTGCGAGTACGTCTTGAGAATGGCGATGTTGCCGGCGGTCGGCGCCATCGGCGGATAGGCGTCGTGGAAGACGATGCTGGCGCTGGTGCCCGGCAGGTTCTGGCCGACGATGGCGCGCATCCTGGCGCGCGCGCGGTCGCGCTGTTCGTAACTGAGGTAGCGCAGGTCGCCCTTGACGGTGGCGACGCGGGAGATGACGTTGGTCTTGCCGGCGGCCTGGCCTTTGTCGCCGATGGCATCGACGTCGACATCGGTGCCGCCCAATATCAGGCCGGGGCTGAAGGTCAGATCCGGCTCGATCACCTGCTGGCGGAAGCCGTCGAGGATGCGCGCGGCCTCGTACACCGCGCCGTAGCCGGCTTTCTCGCTGAAGATGCCGCTCGTGTGGCCTTGCTTGCCCTTGACCTCCAGCTCCCACGACGACGACGCGCGGCGGCCGATGGTGCCGGTGTCCTTGCCGTCCTTGTCGCGCACCGTGCCCTCGAAGGCGAGCGCGATGTCGCTGCGTTTGGCGGCGGCCACCATGTCCGCGCGCGAGACTTCGATCGGCTCGCCCGCGTCCTCTTCATCGCCGGTGAACATGACGGTGATGGTGGTGTCGTCCAGTGCGCCGACCTTGTGCAGCGCCCGCAGCGCTTCGATGATGACGACGTCGCCGCCCTTCATGTCGTTGACGCCCTGGCCGCGCACGCGGCCTCCTTCGCGCTTCCACAGCTGCACCGGGCTGTCTTTTTCGAACACCGTGTCGAGATGCCCGATCAGCAGCAGGCGCTTGCCCCGCTTGCCTTCACGCGTGGCGACCAGGTGGCCGGCACGCCGCACGGCCGGCGGCATCTCGATCCAGCGCGTGGCAAAGCCCAGTTGGTCGAGCTGCTCGCGAAACAGCTTGCCTACCTCGCGCACGCCTTCGTGGTTCATCGTGCCGCTGTTGATGTTGACCGAACGCTCCAGCAGTTGCAGGCCTTGCGGCGCGTGGGCTTTGACCTCGGCGACGATTTTCTGCTCGGTGGGGGAGAGCGCGGCGGCATGGGCGGGGCCCGAAGCGGCCAGCGACAAGGTCAATGCGGCGAGGGCGAACGGTGTCATTTTCATCGGGGTTCCGGGTGGCGCGATCGGTATCAGTTGTTAGCAATTGTAGCCGAGGGCGGTTTTGGGCGGCCACGGTCGCCGCGCGGCGCGGGAAGCTGGTATATTCCCATTGCAGATTTTTTTAAAGGATAACCATGTTTCGCTTGAAATTCGTTTTCGCCGCAGCCGCCCTGATGGCCGGTGCCGCCTTTGCCTCGCCCACCGCGCCGAAAAACGGCGCCGAGTACACCACCCTGAAGGCGCCGCAGCCGGTGCAGGCCGAAGGCAAAAAAGTCGAGGTCATTGAGTTCTTCATGTACCACTGCCCGGCGTGCTACGCGCTGGAGCCGGCCATGAACGAGTGGGTCAAGAAGCAGGGTGACAACATCGTGTTCCGCCGCATCCACTTGCCGCTGACCGGCGCCAACGATCCGGAGGCGCATCTGTTCCTGACCCTGGAGGCGATGAAGCTGGAAGAGTCGATGCACGCCAAAGTGCTGAGCACCTGGCACGTCGAGCGCCAGCGTCTGAAAAGCGACGAGGACAACATCAATTGGGCTGTCAAGAACGGCATCGACAAGCAGAAGTTTTTGGCCGTGTATAACTCGTTCGCGATCATCACGCGCTTGAAGAACGCCGGCCGCGTGGCCGCCACGTATGAGGTCAACAGCACCCCGACCTTGATCGTCAATGGCCGCTACCTGACCAATCCGACCATGGTCGACAGCAGCAATCCCGGTCAGATTCCGCGCCAGCAGCTGAACCAGGCCACCTTGCAGGTGCTGGACGCGCTGGTGGCGATGTCGCGTAAGTGAGGTAGGTCGCGGACGGCGCATGCCTGGCGGATTACGCGGTTCCCGCTAATCCGCCCTACGTATTTCCGCGTTTTTCCGCCGTACCGTGTCTTGGCTTAATTGACCGTGAAGCGGGTCGGGATTTCGATGCCACCCGTGCGCGCGGCCTCGGCGTAGGCCTTCAATTCCTGGACCACGGCGTCCAGCTGCTCCTGTCCAGGATTGGCCTGGAAATTCTTGATGCGCTCGTTCATGAGCGTTACTTGTTTGCTCCAGTCCAGTCGATTCAATTTGCTCATGTGTGCTCCAATTTAAAAATCAAGTATAGAACAAACTGCAAAGTTGCACAGCTTCTAACGTAGCACGCTGCGCAGGAACAGATCGAGCCCCTCCGCCGCGCGCTGGCGCAACTCGTCCGTGGTCGGCGGCGCCTGGTTAGGGTACAGCAGGCGCGTCATGTGGTCGCCGAGCAGGCAGTTGGTCAGGTGTACCGCCAGCATTTCCAATCCCAATTCCGGCCTGAGTCGGGCACTGATCTCCGGCCGCACGAACAGGCGCTTCAGTTGTTCGCGCGATTGCCGCGGCCCTGCCTGATAAAACGTGTCCGCCAGCTCGGGCGTGCTGAGCGCCTCGGCCACCACCATGCGGTGCAGGCTGACGAACGACGGCAACGACACCAGCTCCAGGAAGCGCAGCGAAAAGTCGCCGAGGATCTCCTCCAGCGGACGCGGGTCCGTTTCCATGCTGGCCATATCGGCGAAGAAGTGCGCCCGGCCCTCGCTGATGATGGCGCTCAACAGCCCCGCCTTGCCGCCGAACTTGACGTAGATCGTCCGTACCGCCACATGGGCTTCGCGGGCGATCATTTCAAGACTGACCTTGCTATAACCCTTTTCCAGGAACAAGTGCTTCGCCGTGTGCAACAGGGCCAGATGGCGCGCCTCCTTGTCGGCCGCGCGCGGGCGTCCCGCAGCCTTGCCGAAGCAGGGCGATGTGGGATCGGCGACGGCCTCGTCGGGACAGTCCGGCTCCGCTGAAGCGGTGGTTTGTAGGTCGGAAATTTTCATGGCGGCTAATGATAACGAATGCGACCATGCTAGTCCAAAAAAAAATGAAATGCAATCGTTTCATTTCTTGACTTTGGAATTGAACAGGCGAATAATGACCTTATTCCATTTCATTTATGCGGAGCAACACATGTCCAATCCACAAGAACAACAAAAAGTGCTCAGCGCCGTGCCCCCAGCACAGGCCGCAGGCGCTCCAGCCCCGACAGCCGCCGCGCCCGCCGGTCCGGCCAAGCCGAACCGCAAGGTGCTGGTCATCGCCGGCCTGATCGCCATCGCCGCCCTGGCCGCCGGTGGACGCATGTGGTACCGCAGCCATTATTTCGTCGAGACGGACAACGCCTATGTGGCCGGCCACGTCACGCCGGTGTCTTCGCGCATTTCCGGCGTCGTTACCAAGGTGCTGATCGACGATAACCAGATCGTGCGCGAGGGCGACGTGATCGCCGAACTCGATCCGTTCGACCAGGGCGTGAGAGTGGAGCAGATCCGTGCCCAGATCGCCAGCGCCGAGCAGCAGGTGGTGCAGTCCGAGGCCCAGATCGTTCAGACCCAGGCCCAGGCCAGCGCCTCGGCGGCGCAGGTGGCGCAGTCGCAGGCGCAGCTGGTGCGCGCCAACCAGGACGCAGAGCGTTACGGCCAGCTGTATAACAGCCAGATGAAGGCTGTCTCGAAATCGGAGCTGGACACCGCCGTCGCCGGCCGCGCCAGCGCCATCGCCGACCTGGCCGCGCGCAAGGACAGCGCCTCGGCCGCCAAAGCGCAGATCGCGGCCGCCCGTTCGGCGCGCGACGTGCTCAAGGCGCAGGTGGACGTGCTGCGCGTGCAGCTCAAGGACGCGCAGCAGCAACTGGCGTACAACCGGATCCTGGCGCCGGTCGGCGGCCGTATCGGCAAGCGCACCATCGAAGTGGGCCAGCGCCTGCAACCGGGCCAGCAGATCGCCGCCATCGTGCAGGACAATGTGTGGCTGACCGCGAACTTCAAGGAAACCCAGTTGGCCGAGCTGCAAAAGGGCCAGGAAGTCACGGTGAGCATCGACGCGATGCCGGGCAAGGAGTTGATCGGCACCGTCGAGAGCTTCGCCCCGGCGTCGGGTGCGCAGTTCGCGCTGCTGCCGGCCGATAACGCGACCGGTAACTTCACCAAGATCGTCCAGCGCGTGCCGGTCAAGATCGTGTTCAAGCCGGAGGACATCAAGGCTTTGAACGGCCGCCTGGTGCCGGGCATGTCGGCGATCGCCGAAGTGTCGTTGAAGCAGAAGGATGACGCCAAGGCGCATGCCGCGGCACCGTCCAAAGTCGCGGCGCACTAAGGAGCCACTCCATGGCCAGCACCACGATCGATACGCCGGGCGGCGGGAAGCCGTTCGCCCCTCCACAAGCACCGGTCATGCCGAGCGAGAAGGTCTCCGCCCGCACCTGGATGGCCGTCGCCGCCGGCATGATGGGCGCCTTCATGGCGGTGCTCGACATCCAGATCACCAACTCGTCGCTCAAGGATATTCTCGGCGCGTTGTCGGCCACGCAGGAAGAGGGCTCGTGGATCGCCACCGCCTATCTGGTGGCGGAGATCATCATCATTCCGATGACCGGCCTGCTGACGCGCGTTTTCGGCCTGCGTAACTACATGATGGGCACCACCGCGCTGTTCCTGGTGTTTTCCACCTTATGCGGCTTCGCGTGGAACCTCGAGAGCATGATCGCCTTCCGCATGCTGCAAGGCTTCACCGGCGGCGCGCTGATCCCGATGGCGATGACCATCGTGATGACGTTGCTGCCGCCATCGAAGCGCGCCACCGGTATGGCCATCTTCGGCCTGACCGCGACGCTGGCGCCGTCGATGGGCCCAACCCTGGGCGGCTATCTGAGCGAAATCTACGGCTGGCCGTCGATCTTCTTCATCAACTGGGTACCCGGCCTGCTGCTGATCGCCGGTATCGGACTTGGCCTGGAAAAGGAAAAGTCGCAACCGTCGCTGTTGCTGACCGCCGACTGGCTGGGCATCGCCTTCATGGCCGTGGGTCTGGGCAGCCTGACGATCTTCCTGGAAGAGGGCAACAGCAAGGACTGGTTCGATTCATCCTTCATCATCACCTTCGCGGCGATGTCCATCGTCGGCCTGCTTGGCTGGGTGGTCAACAGCGCGCTGCGTCCGCAGCCGTTCGTTAACCTGGGGCTGTACGGCAAGCGCAATTTCGCCGCCGCCACCGCGCTGTCGATGGCGATGGGCATGGGCTTGTACGGTTCGTCGTTCCTGCTGCCGCTGTACCTGGGGCAGATCGCCGGCTACTCGCCGATGCAGATCGGTGAAGTGATCATGTGGTCAGGTCTGCCGCAGCTGTTCATCATGCCGTTCGTGGCCAAGCTGTCGTCCAAGATCGACAACCGTATCCTGTGCAGTTTCGGGCTGCTGCTGTTCGGCGGCTCGTGCCTGATGAACGCCTATATGGACGCCACCACCGGCTACGACCAGTTACTGTGGTCGCAGGTGGTGCGCGCACTGGGCCAGCCTTTCGTGATGCTGACGTTGTCGAACTTCGCGATGAACGGCATCCAGCCGAAGGATATGCCGTCGGCGTCGAGCCTGATCAACATGACCCGCAACCTGGGTGGCTCGATCGGCATCGCCCTGCTGGCGACGGCGCTGACGACGCGCGAGCATTTCCATTCGCAGCGCATCGGCGAGTCGGTGACCAACTTCGCCCTGGCCACGCAGGATCGTCTGGCGGCGTTGACGCAATCCTTCATCGGCCAGGGCATGGACGCCAGCACGGCGTCGGACATGGCCCTCAAGGCGGTCGACGGCATCGTGCGGCGCGAGTCCTTTGTGATGGCCTACAACGACGGCTTCTTCCTGGTGGCGATGGTGCTCTTCGCCTGCATCGGCGTGCTGTGGTTCTCGGATAAAGTCCAAGCCCCTTCGGGCGGTGGCGGCGGCGGTGCGCACTAAATCGGTGCGCGCGCTAACACTAACTAATTTGTGAGGTAACACTATGTTCAATTCAGCTTTGAAGCGCCTGACGCTCGCTGTTTCCATCACCCTGGCGGTCAGCGGCTGCGCCACCGTCGGCAGCGATTTCACCGCGCCGAAAAACGTCGCCGACGCTTCGTTCCGTCACCTGCCGCAGTCCGGCGCCAGCGAGGCGCATCTGCCGGCGCAGTGGTGGACGGTCTTCAACGACGAGACCTTGAACGGTCTGGAGCAAACCGCGCTGCGCGACAACCCGAGCGTGAAGGCGGCCGCGCAGCGGTTGGTGCAGGCGCTGGAGCAGGCCGGCGTGAGCCGCGCCAGCCAGCAGCCGTCGCTGAGCGTGAATACCTCGGTGGCCAACTCGCGCACCTCGGCGGAGACGTCGCAGGGGCTGGCGCTGGGCGGCCGTTCGATCAAGGGTAACAACTACACGGTCGGCGCGTCGATGTCGTACGAGCTCGATCTGCTGGGCCGCGTGCGTCGCCTGGTGGAGGCGTCGGACGCGCAGGCGCTGGTGGCCGAGGCGGACCGCGACGGCGTGCTGCTGGTGCTGTCGTCGCAGCTGGCGACGACCTACTGGCAGCTGCGCGGGCTGGATGCCGAGATCGCGATCCTGAAGGGCGCGCTCGATACCCGCCGCGAAAGCGAGGAACTGGTGACGGCGCGCTTCGACGCCGGCCTGTCGAACGAGCTGGATGTATCGCGTGCGCGCATCGAGTACGCCAACGCCAAATCCGATCTGCAGGAAGTGCAGCGTCAACGCAACCTGCTGGAACATAGCCTGGCGACCCTGGTCGGCGCTTCGCCGTCGGCCATGCTGACGGCGGCCAACACGAATCCGGCCTTGCTGCCGCAGCCGCCGGCGATTCCGGTCGGCCTGCCGGCCAGCCTGCTGGCGCAGCGTCCGGATCTGGCAGGCAGCGTGGCGAACCTGCGCGCGGCCAACGCGCAGATCGGCGTGGCCGAGGGCGCGTTTTATCCGACGCTGACATTGACCGGCAATTTCGGTTACGCGTCGGAGAGCCTGCGCAAGCTGGGCGAGGGCAGTTCGCGCCAGTTCAGCGCCGGTCCGCTGGCGCTGTCGCTGCCGATCTTCGACGGTGGCCGCAACAAGGCCAACCTGGCGATCGCCAAGGCGCGCTATGAGGAGGCGCTCGCCAATCACCAGACCACGCTGCTGACGGCGTTGCGCGAGGTGGAGGATGCGCTGTCGGATGTGCAGCAGCGCCAGTTGCAGGGCGAGGCGCAGTCGGCATCGCAGGTGGCGGCGGCGCGCGGGTATCTGGTGGCGCGTGCGCGTTACGAGCGTGGCGTGTCGACCTATCTGGATGTGACGGATGCGCAGCGCAGCGCGCTGACGGCGGACCGGGCGGCGGTGCAGATCAATACGCAGCGCTTGCTGGCGGCGGTGTCGGTGGCGCGCGCGCTGGGCGCGGGTTGGCAGCCGTCGGAGCGGCTGGCGGCGGTGGCTAATTAAGTTTTTTACGGTTACGCGATGAGGCCAGCGGCGGTGCGCCGCTGGTCCTGAGCGTTTTGGAACAGAACTACGAAGTCAATGGACCACGGTGACACGTAGGGCGGATTAGCGCAGCGTAATCGGCCATGCGTGCGCCGCCGACGGCCCATGCATGGCCGATTACGGCGTTCCGCCTAATCCGCCCTTGTATCTTGAACGAGTTAGTGGTTAGCTACCATTAACTGAGGTGAGGGACATCCTGTATCCGCCCTGAAGGCTCGACCTTGTCACGTAGATTAGGCCCTTCA
>CAUPJZ010000062.1:0-20682 GCA_963511605.1 uncultured Duganella sp.
ACTCACGATTGCCTACTTCGACCGCCTTGGCGTACCTCGCCTCTCCTAACCTCAACTACTTGAACCGCCCGGTGCGGACCCGCATGCCGGGTGGTGTGGCAGGGGACCGGCCAGTTATACTGGCCGCCCCTATGCCGATCCGGGGTCAGGTCCTAATGCCGCTAAGTTAAGGCGATTTTCGTAGGGCGGATTAGGCGGAACGCCGTAATCCGCCATGAGCCGCCGACGGCGCTTGGCCGATTACGCTGCGCTAATCCGCCCTACGTGATTTAGATGAACGCTTAACTTAGCGGCATTAGGACCTGACCCCGGAGTTTATTTTGCGACCAGCGAGAAGCGCAGTTCCATCTTGTCCTGTACGGACATGGCGCCGCCCATCACCGAAAACGGTACCAGGCCGAAATCCGTTTGGTTCAGGTCGACCTTGCCGCTGACCGTCATCACGCCGCCGTCCTCGCGCAGTTCGACCGGGATGGCGTAGTGGCGCGTGACGCCGTGCAGCGTGATCGCCACGCGCAGCGGTGCGCCGGCCGCGCCACGCTCGGCGCGCACCGAGACCACCGGATAGCGCTCGGCGTCGAGCACCTTGGTCAGCATATTGGTCCGCGTGCCGTCGATGGCGTCGACGGACGGCTGTTTTTCCAGGCCGGCCACGCGCCGCAGATCCGGTTCGTCCACCGTCATCTGGTCGAGGCGGAACTGGAAGTCGGCGCGGTTTTGCGCCGGCGCCACCGTGCCGGTGACCGTGCGGCTGGCCACCACGTGATCGTGCCCCAGCCGCGCCAGCACGCCGCCGCGCCGCACGGTGACGGCGATCAGCGATTTGGCGCTGTCGATGTGCAGGACGGAAGCCGCGTTCGGGGCGGCCGGCGCGGGGGCGGCCGGTGCCGTCGTGGACGGGGCGGATGGCGCGCCGGTGCCGGCGCTTGGCGCTTGCAGCGGCGAGCAGGCCGTCAGCGCATAAAGCAATGCGGCGGCGGCCAGGCCGCGCAGCGCGGGTTTCGAAGGAGTCTTTGGTGTGCGATGTGGGTGCGTATGCGTCATTTGGCCGTCATATTGTAAGATTATTATGCGTTCGCTGGTCCCAGCGTGCTCCAGTTGGTCGCCGTACCCAAGCAGGTGCGGGATTTCACAAAGCATGACTCAGCAGGCTCGCCGGTGGCCTGAAACACCGGCACCATCCTACCTAAGTTTCCGTCCCCGGTTCAAACTTAATGAAGTCCTAAGCCTGACTTTGCCGATAACTGGCAAAGTACTACCCATAGCGCGCGGTTAAGCCGAGCGCCCGGTTGCCGGACCCCTACAGCCCGGCACAAATTTCGTCCAGGCGGCACGATCGCCGCCGGACACCGTCCATCCCCACGCTCTCGAGCGTTTTACGACCAGCTTCATCTCACGATGACGCTGGTTTTTTTTTGCGCCGCCGTCGGCTATTCGCATTATCTATTTTTTATCTTTGATGGCGGCACCATTTTTCGAATCGGGCTATCATCCCTGTAGACAAAATAAAAGGCAGAGACAAATGATCGACCTTTACACCGCCGCCACGCCCAATGGCCACAAGATCTCCATCGCGCTCGAAGAGCTGGAACTGACCTACACGCTGCACGCGCTGGAGCTGTCGACCAATGAGCAGAAGCAGCCATGGTTCCTGGCGATTAATCCGAACGGCCGCATCCCGGCCATCATCGACCGCGCGGAGGACAACTTCGCCGTGTTCGAATCGGGCGCCATCCTGATCTACCTGGCCGAGAAGACCGGGGAGTTGATGCCCACCGATTTCAAGGGCCGTTCCAAGGTGCTGCAATGGCTGATGTTCCAGATGGGCGGCGTCGGTCCGATGATGGGGCAGGCGAACGTCTTCTACCGCTACTTCCCGGAGAAGATCCAGCCGGCGATCGACCGCTACCAGGGCGAGAGCAAGCGCCTGTTCCGGGTGCTAGACGGCCACCTGGCCGACAATGAATACCTGGCCGGCGATTATTCGATCGCCGATATCGCCAATTTCGCGTGGGTGAACATCCACAACTGGACCGGCATTCCGGTCGACGATCTGCCGAATCTTCAGCGCTGGCTGGCGGCGATCCGCGAACGGCCCGCCGTCAAGCGCGGCTTGATACTGCCGCCGCGCGTGGAGCGCAGCACGCCCGAGGAGCTGGAGCAGATCGCGGTCGAGGCGCGCAAGATGCTGGAGACCGGGCAGTCGCGCACCGGGGGCGTGTGAGATGAAGTTCTACACGTCGAGCCGCACGCCCAATCCGCGCCGGGTCGCCATGTTCATGGCCGAGAAAGGCCTGGCCGATATCGAGCAGGTGCAGATCGATCTGTCGACAGGCCAGAACCGCAGCGCCGAATTCCTCGAGAAGAATCCATTCGGCCGCGTGCCGGTGCTGGAACTGGACGACGGCCGCTTGCTGAGCGAGACGCGCGCCATTTGCAGCTGGCTGGAAGGCTATGCGCCGGAGCCTAATCTGATGGGGGAGGGCTACGACGAGCGGGCTTTCATCGAGATGACCGACCGCCGGGTGGAGCTGCATCTGTTCTTCGGCATCGCCAACTGCGTGCGGCATACGCATCCGGGGCTGGCGGTACTGGAGCAGCCGCAGTTCGCCGACTTTGGCGCGTCGCAGGGCGAAAAGATGCGCGAGACGGCGCGCTGGCTGGACCGCACGCTGGCCGGGCAGCCGTTCGTCGCCGGGCAGCGCTTCACCATCGCCGACATCACGGCGTTCTGCGCGCTGGAGTTCGCGCGCGGGCTGATGAAGTTCCGGCCTTCGGCCGAAGGAATGCCGCATTTGCAGGCGTGGCGCGACCGCATCGCGGAGCGGCCCAGCGCCTCGGTACGGTTCTAATCCATCTTGCTAAACCGCCCGCTTGTACCAGGGCTGGTGCGGGAAGACCTGCTTGTACTGGCGCGCCAGCGGCTCGCCGTCGTCGAACGGGCGGTCCAACACCAGCATGCCCGATTGCGCCAGGCTGTCGTCGAACAGCCGCAGCACACGCTCCCGTAGCGGCGGGCCGAAATCCGGCAACGCGCGGTCGGCCACGATCATCTGGAATTCGTTGAACGAGGCGTCCGTCACCAGGTTGTATTGCGCCCACGTGATGCGGCTGCGCAGCTGCGGCAGCGGCACGGCGCGCGTGCCTTCCGCGTTCACTTCGAAGTAGTCGATCAGGCGGCCGACGCCGCCGCTCTTTATATAGTTACCCTGCAGTTCAGCCAGATTCGCCATCGGCAGGCTGGCTTGCAGCGCCTCGTCCAGCAGCGCGTCGCTGGCGACGGTGGCATAGATCTCCGTTCGTGGACCCAACTGCTCCTGCTCCAGCAGGATCGCCAGGGTCCACGCCTGCTGGGCGCCGGCGCAATCGGCCAGCCAGACGCGCGGCAACGCGGCGCCGTGCAGGCAGACGCCCAGCGACATGCGCAGCAGCGCGGTTTCCGATGGGTTGTCGAACATCCGCGCCGGTTCGACATACATCGCCTTCAGGAAGGCGTCGCGGGCTGCCGGCTCGTGCAGCACCCTGGCCTGCAGCGCCGAGATACTGTCGGTGGACAGTTCGGCCATGAGCAGCCGCACCTTGCCGCGCACCGGATCCCGTCCATAGCCACGGTAGTCGTAGCCATGGCATTGGAACAGCGCCTCCAATAACAGCTCCAGTTCCAGCTCCTCGACCGACGACGGGGAGTGGCGCCGCGCCGATGGCATCATGTCGCCCATCAGTGCAGCCACACCCGCATCAGCGACAGCAGTTGCGCCACATCCACCGGTTTGGTGATGTAGTCGGACGCGCCGGCGGCGATACATTTATCCCGGTCGCCCTTCATCGCCTTGGCGGTCAAGGTGATGATCGGCAGCGATTTGAACTTGGGGATGCGCCGGATCGCGCGCATGGTGTCGTAGCCGTCCATCTCCGGCATCATGATGTCCATCAGGACGATCTCGATGGTCGGATCCTTTTCCAGCACCTCGATGCCGTCGCGGCCATTTTCGGCGAACGACACCTGCATCTGCTGGCGCTCCAGCAGCGACGACAGTGCGAAGATGTTGCGCAGGTCGTCGTCGACGATCAATACCTTGCGCCCGGCCAGGCCGCCATCGGCCGCGTGGATTTCCTCGAGCATGCGGCGTTGCGCCTCCGGCAGGCTGGCCTGGGAGCGGTGCAGGAACAGCGCCGTCTCGTCGAGCAGCCGTTCCGGCGAGCGCGCATCCTTGATGACGATGGTCTTGGCGTAGCGTTTGAGTTTGGCCACTTCCTTGCGGTTCAAGTCCTTGGCGGTGTTGATGACGATCGGCAGGTCGCGCAGCGATTCATCCTTGCCGATGATGTCGAGCAGGTCGAAGCCGGAGATGTCCGGCAACGTCAAGTCGAGCACCATGCAGTCGAAGCGCTGTTCGCGCAGCGCTTCCAACGCGGCCTTGCCGGTGTCGACGGCGACGATGTGGAGGTCGGCGTCGCCGATCAGCGCGACGATGGAGTCGCGCTGCGCCGGTTCGTCGTCGACCACCAGCAGGCTGCGTTTTCCGCCCAACAGGAATTTCTGTATCCGCGCGAATTCCTCCTGTAGCGCCGCCTTGTTGACCGGCTTGTTCAGGTAGGAGATGGCGCCCAGGCGCAGCGCGCGCTCGCGTTCGCGCAGGCTGGACATCACATGCACCGGGATGTGGCGCGTGCTCGGGTCGCGTTTGAGGCGGTCGAGCACCGTGAAGCCATCGATGTCCGGCAGGTCCAGGTCGAGCAGGATCGCCGACGGCAGGTAGTCGCGCGCCAGGCTCAGGGCGGAATCGCCCTGCATGGTGACGACGCCCTTGAAGTTCTTCTCGCGCGCGAAGCCCAGTACGATCTTGGCGAAGCGCTCATCGTCCTCGATGATCAGCACCGACGGGTCGCCCGGCGCCACCAGGCCGCGATCGTCGCTGGTGCTGTATTCGCTGATGTCGGCATCGAGCTCGCTGGCCGCGGCGGCGCTATCGTGCTCCGGCATTGACAGTTCGCTGTAGTGCGGCGCGGAGTAGACGATGTTCGGCGCCGGCATGGCCGGCATCGGCAGGCGCACCTGCGGCTGGCGGCCCATGTCGTAGTTGATGAAGCCCGCGCGGTTGTATGGCAGGAACAGCGTGAACGTGGAGCCGTTGCCGACCACCGATTCGACGCGGATCTCACCGCCCAGTAGCCGCGCCAGTTCGCGCGAGATCGACAGCCCCAGGCCCGTGCCGCCGTATTTGCGGGCGGTCGAACCGTCGGCCTGCTGGAACGCCTCGAAAATCAGCTGCAGCTTGTCGGCGGCGATGCCGACGCCGGTGTCGCTGACGGCGAAGGCCAGCACCGCGTCGGCGTGGATCAGGTTCGGGTGGTCGTTGGAGAAGCCGCTGTTGACAAGACTGATGACCAGCGAGACCTGGCCGTGCGTGGTGAACTTGAACGCGTTCGACAGCAGGTTTTTCAGCACCTGCTGCAGGCGCGTGGTGTCGGTCATCATCGCGGTCGGCAGGTTCTCGCGCAGGTCGACCGAGAAGCCGAGATGCTTGGCTTCGGCCATGTGGCGGAAGGTGCGGTCGACGTAGTTGCGCAGGTTCTGGAAGCGATACTCGGAGACGTCCAGGGTCACCGTGCCCGACTCGATCTTCGACAGGTCGAGAATGTCGTTGATCAGGGTAAGCAGGTCGGAGCCGGAGCCGTGGATGGTCTTGGCGAATTCCACCTGCTTGCCGGACAGGTTGCCGTCCGGGTTGTCGCCCAGCTGCTGCGCCAGGATCAGCAGCGAATTCAATGGCGTGCGCAACTCGTGCGACATATTGGCCAGGAACTCGGATTTGTACTTCGACGACAGCGCCAGCTGGGTCGCTTTTTCCTCCAGCGCCAGTTTGGCCTGCTCCACCTCGCGGTTCTTGCGTTCCACCTCGATGTTCTGCTCCGACAGCAGGCGGGCTTTTTCGGCCAGTTCCTGGTTGGTCTGTTGCAGTTCCTGCGCCAGCGATTGCGATTGCGTCAGCAGCGATTCGGTGCGGCTGTTCGCCTCGATGGTGTTGAGCACCACGCCGATCGATTCCATCAGCTGGTCGAGGAAGGACAGGTGGGTTTCGGTGAAGCGGTCCAGCGACGCGATCTCGATGACGGCCTTGACCTGCTGCTCGAACAGGATGGGCAGCACGACGATGTTGGTCGGCGGCGCCGCGCCCAGTCCGGACGAGACGACGATGTAATCGCGCGGCACGTCGGTCAGCCAGATGCGCACCTTCTCCAGCGCGCACTGGCCCACCAGGCCTTCGCCCGGCAGGAACGAGGTGGGCAGCTTGCGGCTGGAACGGTAGCCGTAGCTGGCGATCATGCGCAGGCGGGCGTCCGATTCCTGCGAGTCCATCATATAGAACACGCCGTGGTGGGCCGACACCAGCGGCGCCAGCTCCGACAGAATCAGCTTGGTCACGGCCTGCAAGTCGCGCTGGCCCTGCAACAGGCGGGTGAAGCGCGCCAGATTGGTCTTGAGCCAATCCTGCTGCGCGTTCTTGAGCGTCGTGTCCTTCAGGTTGCGGATCATCTCGTTGATGTTGTCCTTCAGGTAGGACACCTCGCCGCGCGCCTCCACCTGGATGGAGCGCGACAAGTCGCCGCGCGTCACCGCCGTCGCCACCTCGGCGATCGCGCGCACCTGGTTGGTCAGGTTCGCCGCCAGCTGGTTGACGTTCTCGGTCAAGTCTTTCCACGTACCGGCGACGCCGGACACGTTTGCCTGTCCGCCCAGCTTACCCTCGGTGCCGACCTCGCGCGCCACCCGCGTTACTTCCGACGCGAACGACGACAGTTGGTCCACCATGACGTTGATGGTGTCTTTCAGCTCGAGGATCTCGCCCTTGACGTCCACCGTGATCTTTTTCGACAGGTCGCCGCGCGCCACGGCGGTGGTCACCGCCGCGATGTTACGCACCTGGCCCGTCAGGTTCGACGCCATGAAGTTGACGTTGTCGGTCAAATCCTTCCAGGTGCCGCCGACGCCGGGCACATACGCCTGGCCACCCAGCTTACCCTCGGTGCCGACCTCCCGCGCAACCCGCGTCACTTCGGACGCGAACGAGGACAGTTGGTCCACCATCACGTTGATGGTGTTTTTCAGTTCCAGGATTTCGCCCTTGACGTCGACCGTGATCTTTTTCGACAGGTCGCCGTTGGCCACCGCGGTGGTCACGTCGGCGATGTTGCGCACCTGGCCCGTGAGGTTGCCCGCCATCGAGTTCACGCCGTCGGTCAAGTCCTTCCACGTTCCGGCGACACCGGGCACGTTGGCCTGTCCGCCCAGTTTGCCCTCGGTGCCGACCTCGCGCGCCACGCGGGTCACCTCCGAGGCGAAGGAGTTCAATTGGTCGACCATCACGTTGATGGTGTTTTTCAGTTCCAGGATCTCGCCCTTGACGTCGACCGTGATTTTCTTCGACAAGTCGCCGTTGGCGACGGCGGTGGTCACGTCGGCGATATTACGCACCTGGCCCGTCAGGTTACCCGCCATCGAGTTGACCGAGTCGGTCAAGTCCTTCCACGTGCCGGCCACGCCCTTGACCTGCGCCTGTCCGCCCAGCTTGCCCTCGGTGCCGACCTCGCGCGCCACCCGCGTGACCTCCGACGCGAACGAGGACAACTGGTCCACCATCACGTTGATGGTGTTTTTCAGTTCCAGGATCTCGCCCTTGACGTCCACCGTGATCTTTTTCGACAAGTCGCCGTTGGCCACCGCCGTCGTCACCGCCGCGATGTTACGCACCTGGCCCGTCAGGTTGGACGCCATGAAGTTGACGTTGTCGGTCAAGTCCTTCCAGGTGCCGCCCACGCCGGGCACGTAGGCCTGGCCGCCCAGCTTGCCCTCGGTACCGACCTCGCGCGCCACGCGCGTGACCTCCGAGGCGAAGGAGCGCAGCTGGTCCACCATGACGTTGATGGTGTCCTTCAGTTGCAGAATCTCGCCGCGCACGTCGACCGTGATCTTCTTGGACAAGTCGCCGTTGGCCACTGCGGTGGTCACCTCGGCGATGTTACGCACCTGCGAGGTGAGGTTACCCGCCATCGAGTTGACCGAGTCGGTCAAGTCCTTCCAGGTGCCGGCCACGCCTTTCACCTGCGCCTGGCCGCCCAGCTTACCCTCGGTGCCGACCTCGCGCGCTACGCGCGTGACTTCGGAGGAGAACGACGACAACTGCTCCACCATCGTGTTGGCGGTGGTGGCCGCGCGCAGGTACTGGCCCTTGAGCGGATGGCCGTCGACCTCCAGCGCCATGGTCTGCGACAGGTCGCCCTTGGCGACGGCGCCGATGACGCGCGCCATTTCGGTGGTCGGGCGCACCAGATCGTCGATCAGCGCGTTGACGGCGCTGATGATGGTGGCCCAGCCGCCGGCCATGTTGGGCACCTGCGCGCGCTGCGTCAGCCGGCCTTCGCGGCCGACCACGCGGCTCACGTCCGTGACGACGTGGACCATCTTTTCCTTGGTCTCGATGATTTCGTTCAGCGTGTCCGCTATTTTGCCGGACATGCCGGTCCAGTCGGAGGGCATGCGGGCTGAGAAGTCGCCTTTTTTCAGGGCCATCAGCGTCGCCAGCAGGGTCTTGAGATCCAGTTGCTCGCCCAGGTCGGTCATGTTATTCATCGGCTTAATCCTCGTTGTTCAGGAGGGAGTGGGTAGTGGTGGAAGGGGTGGAAGGGGGTGAAAGGGTTGAAACGGGGAAGGGCGCACCCGGCGCGACGTGCCGCAGCACCTCGCCGGCCGGCTGCGGCGGCGCAAAGAGCTCGCCCTGGCAGCTGTCGCAGCGCAGTTTGCGCAGTACTTCGAGTTGCTGGCGCTGGTCCACGCCCAGCGCCACGACGCGCATCGACAGCGCGCGCGCGAGGTGGATCACGGCGGCGACGATGTCGGTGCCGCCCTGGTCGTTGCCGATGGCGTGGATGAAGACCGGGTCTATCTTCAGCACGTCGAGCTGCCAGCGTTTGCAGGCGGCCAGCGACGAGCGCGCGCTGCCGAAATCGTCCAGCGCGCCGCGCACGCCGGCCGCCTGCAGCTGCGCCAGCACCTGCTCCAACGGCGCGGCGGCGCCCTGCAGCAGTTTTTCATTGAGTTCGACGCCGATGCTGCCCGGCGCGAGGCCGTGCATGCGCATCGCCGGCAGCAGCACCTGCAGCAGTTCGCCGTGCAGCTGCGGCGTGGCCAGGTTGATCCAGATGCACAGGGGACCGGCCGGCTGGCCGTCGTCGCCCGCCACCGCCCGCTGCCACAGCGCCGACTGCGAACATGCCTGGGCGATGACCCAGACATCTATCCGGTCCAGCAGCACGCGGTCCTGCACGTGGGGCAGGAACTGCGACGCCTCCAGCTCGCCGCGTTCGGGATGATGCCAGTACAGCCTCGCCTCGGCGGCGACGGTGCGGCCGCTGCGAATCTCTATCTGCGGCTGGTAGCGCAGTTCCAGCTCGCCGCCGCTCATCGCCTGCCGCAGCTCCACCGTCCATTGCGTGCGTTCGCGCTCGCGCACATTCAGGCCCTCGTGGAAAAACTGCACCGGCGCCGCCGGATTCTGCTTGGCGTGGTACATCGCGGTGTCGGCGTGCTTCATCAGCAGTTGGGCGTTGGCGCCGTCCTGCGGGTACAGGGCGATGCCGATGCTCGCCGCCGTCTTCAGGCGGTGGCCGCCGATCTCGAAGGGCAGGGCGCAGGCCATCTCGATCTTGCGCGCCACGCGGGCGGCGTTGGCCGAGGCGGCGCGGCCTTCGATCAGCACGACGAATTCGTCGCCGCCCAGGCGGGCGACGATGTCGGCCACGCGCACCGCCGCCGACAGGCGAGCCGATACCTGGCGCAGCAGCTCGTCGCCGGCTTCATGGCCGTAGTTGTCGTTGACCTGCTTGAATTTGTCGAGGTCCAGGAACAACAGCGCGAAGCCGATGCCGTTGCGGTCCGAGACGGCGACGGCGTGCTCCAGATGCTGGATCAGCGCGCGGCGGTTGACCAGATTGGTCAGCACGTCGCGCGTGGACAGGTCGTGCGCGCGCTGTTCGGCGACCTTGCGTTCCTTGATCTCCAGTTCCAGCTCGCCATTGATGCGCTGCAGGTCCTGCATGCGCTGCACGCGCAAGTCCTGGTTGAGCCGCACCAGCTCCTCGCTCTTGCTTTGCAACTGCATGTTTTTCACCGCCATGTCGACGAACACCGCGACCTTGGCCTGCAGGATCTGCGGGATCACCGGCGTGAACAGGTAGTCGGCGGCGCCGGCCTGGTAGGCCCGCAGCCGGTTCATTTCGTCGGCGTAGTGGGCGGTGATGAAGATGATCGGCACGCCGGCCGAGCGCGGATGCGAGTGGATCGCCTCGGCCGTCTCGAAACCGTCCATGCCCGGCATGCTGACGTCAAGCAAAATCACGGCGAATTCGTGCAGCAGTACCTGGCGTAGCGCCTCCTTGCCCGACCCTGCGGTGATCAGCTCGTGTATCTGCTGTTCGACCGCATTTGTGAGCAAGCTTTCCAGCGCGTACAAGCTTGCCGGATCGTCGTTGACGAGAAGAACTTTTGGGATCTGCACGGCGGGCTGTATGGTTGTCAGGTTACGGTCCGGTGGATTCAGTTTGGAAGGTAAAAGATACTCCTGTGTGTCTGGGAGTCAAGCAATATTGTGCAATGCCGCAACATGGAAGTTTCGATTATTGTAGCTATCTGACAAGGTAGTTGGCAACGTTTTCACCCGGCTCGTAGGGTACAGGAAATAGTTGTTTCCGCGCGCACGCTTTGCTTGGGTTTGTGCGTCTTAACAACGCGTGCGTCAGCGACGCCGTTGGGTGATCCAGACCGGCGCGCTCCACAGCATTTTCCCATCATTCTGCGTCACCCTCGCATAGTAAAAATGGTCGCCGGTCCTTGGGGTGAACACCGTCCTGGCCTTGCGGCTGAGAACCGTCACTTCGCCGTTTCGTCCTGGCACGCCGGCAAACAAATTGATGGCGGCCGGCCGCTGGCCGCGCTTGCCGATATAGCGCACTTGCAGCGCCAGCCGCCCCTTGTTGTCGAAGCGTTCGCCCATCATGCGGCCGTTCGCCGTCAAGACCAGCTCGGCGTTCTTGTCCATGGTGGCATACACGCGGCGGGCCTTGAGCGCGGCGAGGAAGGTGTCGGCGCTCAACGGTTCGCCGCGCTCGATCAGCACGCCGGTGCGGTTGCCGGACGACGCGCCCCAGTTGGCGCAGTGGTTGTCCTGGTTGCTGCTGAAGGCGACGTGGTAGCCGGCCTCGAGCAGCTTGTTGCAGCCGGCTTCGTAGTTGCTGTGCTGCGGCTCGGATTCGTCGGTGCGGGTCGAGAAGGCGTTGCTGTTCATGACCTCGCATAACACCATGGCGGCGTCGCCGTCCGGCGTCCAGGCCAGCGGCTTGCCGTCGATGGCGAACTGGTCGGCCCTGGGATGGTTGAACTGGCCCAGCCAGCCGCGCTGGCGCATTAGCGCGTACAGCGTGGCGTAATCGTTCCTGGGGGTGGCGATGTCGGCCAGCAGCCCGCCGGCGGCGTTGCGCTCCCATCCGAGCAGGTCGCCGCTGTTGAGAATGTTCAGATGGCCGCCGTTGTTGATCACGCCCCATTCCTGGCCGTAAATGCCGAGAAAGCCGGGATGCGCCAGGTTCCAGGTGTCGGCCGCGTGCATACCGCTCTGGTAGAGCGCCCTGACGGCGGCCGGGTCGGCGCCGGCGTCGGTGCCGTCGGAACCGTCGAACATGTGGTTGTGTTCCGAGGTCATCAGAAAATCCAGGCCGTGCCGGTGTGCGAAACCGTAGGCCTCGGTCGGGCCGAACGCGGCGCTCTGCGGCGCCTGCGAGCCGGTGCAGCGGTCCAGCGCGCCGCCGCCGTCGCTGTGGTTGGTTTGGCTGTGCAGATTGCCGAGGTAGACCGTGTATTGCGTCGCGCGCGGGCCGGCCGGCGCCGGCGCGGTCGAGAACGGGGGCGGGCGAGCGATGGCGGGCGCGGGGCGGGGCAGGCCGACCGCGACGTCCCAGGTTTGTTCTACATCAACACTGTTGCCGAGAGCGTCGCCGGCGCCATCGGCGATACCGGCGCGCAGCCGCAGCCGGTAGACGCCGGCAGGCAGGCTGGCCGGCGTCCCGGCGCGCGCCGCCGTGCTCCAGCGAATCGCCACCTCGACCGGCGCGGCGGCGAGCGCCTGCCGTCCTGCCCAGTGCCTGAGTACTCGTCCATCGCCGCGTAATAATTCCAATCGCCAACGCACTTGTTGCGTTTGCTCACTATCCGGGTAGTTGAAATGCAGTGTAATGGTCCGCATGCCCTTGTTGTCGGCGTGAAATGGCGTTTGTAATACCGCCTCGAATTCGCGGTGGTCCGACACGGAGGCTTGGCTCCCCAAGGGCAGGGCGACGCAGGCGCAGCAAAAAACCGTCAGTATCGTTGCAGATACAACAGATGTGGCAGGCATGACGAGCTCCTACGGCGAGTTTTTTTACAGACTCATCATTTAGAGCGCCCGTTACGGCATAAGGTTCCGTTAATTTCTCACCAAATCTATCAAATTCTTTCGCTGGTTACTCGACGGCATTAATAGTATGCTGCTGTGATGCAAAAGTTTTTATGATTTGTTGTCTATCCCGAAAGAATTGAGTGATGGCGCATGCGTAAACCCGCTAACAGCAGAAAGACCGCCGTCAGGTCGCGCGCGCTGTTCTGGGCGGCGGGATGGACCCTTGCGACGACGATGGGCGCGACCTTGTACGGCGTCGCCACGAGCATTGTCGAGGCCGATGCCGGCCAGCGTTTCGAGAACCTGGCCCGCAGCACGCAGTACGCGATCTCGGCGCGCATCAAGTCGTATTCCGACCTGACGCGCGGCCTGGTCGCGTTGTTCCAGACCAGCGACAATCTGAGCCGCCAGCAGTTCCACCAATACGTGTCGGGACTCGATTTGCCGCGCCAGTTTCCCGCCATCGCCATGCTCAGCTGGGCGCCGGTCGTCACCGACGCCGAGCGCGACGCCTTTGTCGCCGCCGTGCGCGCCGACCGCAGCCTGTCGCCGCGGGGCTATCCCGATTTCGACATCAAGCCGGCAGGGCGCCGCGCGGTCTACGCGCCGCTGACCTACGTCGAACCAAACAACTTGCTTGACGAAAAAATCGGCCTCGATCTGGCGACCAGCCCGGTGATAGAGAAATTGAACGCGGCGGCGCGCGACAGCGGCCAGGTCAGCGCCTCGGGCCAGCCCTTCGTGATCGAACAGCCGCAGCGGCAGGTCGCGCTGGGCATGCGCCTGCCGGTGTATCGGCGCAACATGCCGCTGGCCGACGTCACCGAGCGCCGCGCCGCCTATCTGGGGTCGGTCGGGCTGGGATTCAGCGTGGCCAAGCTGGTGCAGGGCGCGATCGACGAGATGACGGTGCGCCAGGTCCATCTGAATTTGTACGCGGACGGCAGCAGCGACGTCGAGCAGCGCCGCCTGGTCATCGAAAAGCATGACCGCCTGCTGTTCAACGACACCGGCGCGACGACGGTGACCCCGCTGTCGGCGGCCGAGCGCGGCGACTATCTGGAGTCGGTGCTGCCGATCGATTTCAATGGCAGCCTGTGGAAGGCGCACTTCCAGGTGAAGAAATCGCAGCTGCTGACCGGCTTCGATATCTACTTCCCGTGGCTGGCGGGGTTGACCGGCTTCGCCGGCACGCTGCTGCTGTACAGCTATCTGGCGGTGCTGTATTCGTCGCGCCGGCGCGCCGTCAAGCATCGCGTGCTGCTCGACACGGTGCTCAATAATGTCGACGCCCACGTCTACATGAAGGACCAGAACCGCCGCTTCATCTATGTCAACGCCCGCATGGCGCACAGCCTGGGCATGCCGGTGCAGGACATCGTCGGCAAACTCGATAGCGAGTTGATGCCGGCGGCCGCCGCCGACGCCGCGTGGGCGCTGGAGCAGCCCGTGTTCCAGGAAAACGTCAAGCGCTCCGGCGAGACCCAGTTCGTCGGCGCCGACGGCGAGGTGCAGTACCACTGGACCGTCAGGGCGCCGGTGGAGATCGGCCGCTCGGTGACGGCGGTGATCGGCATGTCGACCGACGTCACGGAGCTGCACCAGCTCAAGGAAAAGGCCGATACCGCCAACCAGGCCAAGAGCGATTTCCTGTCCAATATGAGCCACGAAATCCGCACGCCGATGAACAGTATCATCGGCATGGCCCACCTGGCGCTGAAATCGGTCACGCATCCGAAGCAGCGCGATTATCTGCTGAAGATCTATCACTCGGGCCAGCACCTGCTGGGCATCATCAACGATATCCTGGACTTCTCCAAGATCGAAGCGGGCAAGATGGATCTGGAGATGCTCGATTTCACGCTCGACGCGCTGCTGGCCAACATCACCAGCCAGCTTGGCGAGAGCGCCCGCGCCAAAGGGCTGGAGCTGGTGTATGAGGTCAGTCCGGGAATGTCGCGCCAATTGCGCGGCGATCCGTTGCGGCTCGAGCAGGTGCTGCTCAACTTCACCAGCAACGCGATCAAATTCTCCGAGAACGGCAAGGTCTTCGTGCGCGCGCGCCAGCTGGAGGACAGCGACTGCCATATCCTGGTGCGCTTCGAAGTCGCCGACCGCGGCATCGGCATGACGGCCGAGCAGATGTCGCAGCTGTTCCAGTCGTTCCACCAGGCCGACACGTCGACCACGCGACGCTACGGCGGCACCGGCCTGGGACTGGTCATCAGCAAGCAGCTGGCGGAGCTGATGGGGGGCGGCGTCGGTGTCGACAGCCACCCGGGCGAGGGCAGCACGTTCTGGTTCACCGCGCGTCTGGCCAAGGGCACGCAACTGCTGCAGCCGAGCGTGGAGGCGGTGCAGCCCGAGGTGCTCGACAGCATACGCGGCGCGTCGATCCTGCTGGTCGAGGACAATATCTTCAGCCAGCAGGTCGGCCAGGAACTGCTGGAGGATGCCGGCGCCACCGTCTGCGTGGCCAACAACGGCAAGGAGGCGATCGACCTGCTGCTCAAGGAGCGCTTCGATTGCGTGCTGATGGACGTGCAGATGCCGGTGATGGACGGCTACGAGACCACGCGCCTGATCCGCGCGCACCCCAAGCTGTCGGCCACCCTGATCATCGCGATGACGGCCAACGCCGGGCGCGGCGACCAGGAACGCTGCCTGGAGGCGGGCATGGACGAATTCGTGACCAAGCCGATCGCTCCCAAGCTGCTGTTCAACATGCTGTCGAAGTGGATGAGCCAACGGGCCCGGAACGCGACCAGCGTGGCGCGGCCGGTGTCGCCACCGCCGCCGTCGTATTTCACGATGGCCGACGGCACGGCGTCGGCTGCGATGGCGGCGTCCAACGCGATCGGCGCGCTGGCCCCTCCGCAGCCGCCGGTGCGGACGATGACGGAAGCGGACGTGGAAATACGCGCCCAGGGCATCGTGCAAGCGAGTTTGCAGGCGATGTCGCCGGTGGTGCAGCCGGAACCTCGGCCCGAATCGCTGCCGATACCGGTCGAAGGCGAGTTGTTCGACATGGCCGCGCTGGGGCAGACCTTCGGCGGCAAGCCTGACAAGATGCGCAAATACGCGCTGCTGTTTGTCGAATCGGCACGCGACGGCATGCGGGAAGTCGATGCCGCGCTGGCGCGGGACGACCTGGTGGCGCTGTCGGAGCTGGGCCATCGCATCAAATCGTCGGCGCGCGCGGTGGGCGCGATGCAGTTCGGGAATCTGTGCCTGGCGCTGGAGCGGGTGCGCGCCGACCCCGATACGGCCAATGCGCGCCGGCTGGTGGCGCAAATGCACGCCATGCTGGTGGTGCTGGACCGGCACATCGCACAGGAGTTGATGGCCTACGCGCCGGGCTAGATAACAACGCTATCCAAACTATGTGTCGTTTTCCGCCGCCCGGCGCGCACGATGCGGACTGGAAGACGGCCGGTCCGAACGACTGGCACCGGCATCGAGGCGAAGCGACAGCACCGCAAGCGAGCTCGATTTGCTGCAGGGGGTGGTCGGCAGTGGCGGAGCTGGCTAGCTGCTGCGCCGTGGTGGCGTAGGCGAGCCGCGCCGGCAGGCATGGTACCGACCGGAGGTCGGCTGAGCCGGGCCCGTCGCCGGCGTCATGGCGAAGCGAAAACCCGCAGGTCCAGGGGCCGAAGCGCAAATCTGCCGACGATCTCGGCAGTATCTCCGGGCTAAGACGAAGTGGATCAGGTCCCGTATTTAGTGCGCTGAATCCCGGGATTACGGCGTCGCGCACGCACACCGCGATCTGTGCCTTCAAAGCTTGGGAGCTAGCGGCGCACTGTCTCTTCAACCGATATACCATCCTCGGCGTCGCCGGCTTTTCCGAGGACGCGAGGGTTCATGCAGTGTTACACTCGAAAAAGAGCCTGACAGGTTCTCACTCTGAATAAAGCAGTTTTTCAACCCTATTCAGAGGACCACCATGCCGCAAGCCGCAGTCTTGAAGCCGGGCCAATACCGGCACCTTCTCCGTGTCACCAAAGCCACCAGCCGCGATCCAGAGCGCGATATTCTTGTCCTAATGCTGGGCATCCACACAGGGATGCGTGTGTCCGAAATCGCTCAGATCGAGGTCTGCGACGTGCTGTTTCCGTCCGGGGCGATCCGGTCAGAGGTATCGCTCCGGGCAAGCATCACGAAGGGGCTGCGGCAGCGCTGCATCTATCCGACAAACCGCGACCTGGTCGCTGCGATAGATGACTACCTCGCGCTGCGCGTCTCGCGGCGCTGGCGTATGAGCGATGATCCGAAGCGATATCGTGGTCTGCGCCCAGATAGCGCACTGGTGCTCACCTTCAAGGGCTATCGCTACTCCATGAACACCAAGCGCCGAATCAATCAGGCTGGCCAGCAAGTCGATTACGCGGCCTGCGATGCCCTGCAAGCGCACGTAACGAAGTTGTACCGGGATGCCGGGATCAAGGGCGGTACTTCGCACAGTGGTCGGCGCACTATGGCGTCAAGGCTTTTAGCCAACGGCGTCGAGCTGAGCACCGTGCAGTTGATGTTGGGGCATGCAGAACTGGATCACGTCGACCCGTATCTGGAGATATCTCCCGCACAACTTCGTCAAGCATTCGCCGAGGTGTTGTGATATTTGGAGAGATTCAATACGCCACAAATGATATAAAATACTTATTTCCTTGTTGAAACCTTTTATTGGCAGGGCACTAACCAGCTTAGAAAATTTCGCCGGCGCATGCGCCGTGTATCCCGGCCGTCTGGCGGTTTGCCGCTTTTGTAGGGACGGGGCCTTCGTCGCTGTGGCGCCGGTAATTACCGTATAAACGGTTTATAAGGAAAACAGATGAGCCACATGGTCGACCCGCACGAGGGCTTACTGAGCTTCCAGCTTGCCTATAAAGCTGGGGAGATTTCTCCCCGCGCATGCAGCATCCATAGGGATTTACTGGTAATGATGGACGACGCAGAAGGTACGACTCGGCTGACTTATGCGCTAATCGATTTGAACAGAAAAGTGAAGGCCATCGTCGTGTATCTCCCAGTAGATCCGAAAGATGGAAAGCATTGCTTCCAGGTGGGATACGCGGTCAGTGTTCCATTACGGAATAAAGGCATTGCTTCAGAAGCGCTGCAGAAAAGTATTGATGAAATGCGCCGAGGCTTCATACCGCACATGGGGGAATTTTACGTTGAGGCGGTTATCGGCGAACACAACACTGCATCCCTAAAAGTCGCGTCTAACATAATCTCGCCTACTCCGTCCAAGATTGTTGACGAGGCTTCAGGTGAGCCGGCGTTGCAGTTCTTCCGTCTCATCAAGTAGCAAAATACTCTTGTGCGCGAAGGCACTGCAACTAAGAAAAATATCGTATAAACGGTTTATAAGGAATAACATGGAATACGACTTTGAATCGCATGAACTGCTGCAAGAGGCCGTGGACGAGGGAGTGATCGAGGAGAAGTCCACAGCGCATGGGGTCGCGTTAGCGTGTATCGATCAAGGCTACAGCGCTCTTAGCGAAAAGCAGAAAGCCGTCTACGATCTGCAGGTTGTTCCCCATCTGACAAAGATCGTCGAACGCCGCGAGGTTCAGGATCGCATGCGCGGCATGCCCGATTGACCATCGGAGGAAAATATTGTGCAGACTAATCAGCCGCAGAGCTGTCCGCAGTGCGGCGCAGCGCCGGAAGTTAAGAATCCTAAGCCAACGCTGCTGGTATGTGGTGTACTCTAAAAACAGTGAGGGTCTTCTCGGCCATCAGGTCGTGGGCCATCCGATGTTCACAAAGCGCGAAGCGATCGCCCAGTGGAACGAATTGAAGTAATGATGAAAATCGCCTACAGCAGGAACGACGCCAGCCACGAGCTGGCATCGGCACTGAGAGGGCGGCATGGCGCCGGCCCAGCGAGGAAGAAAAATGACTAGCAGCATCCCAAAAAACCTGAACGACGAACAAGCTGAACTCATCACCACATTGTTGAAGGACTCAAGGCGACTGCTGCGCGACGCCGCGTCTCCTTCACGGATTGCAACGCCAGGCAGCTACTCCATCATTGCCCAGCGTATTGACGGCGTACTCCGTGCGTTTGGGGTCGAGAATTAGAGTGAGATAGTGGACGCTACCGAAAAGCTAGTCAGGCAATTCCTTGTTAGCCAAGGTTTCGACGACATAAAATATGAGCCAGATGGCAACGTTCCTCCCGATTTTTTGTTAGACGGTCAGATAGCTGTTGAAGCGAGGCGCCTCAACCAAAATCACTTCGGTAAGGGAAAGCCTCAAGGGCTGGAAGAAATAGAGATCCCCTTGTGGCGGAAGGCGAAGAAGTTTTTACAAAGTTTAGGTCCCTCAGTTACCGGAGAAAGCTGGTTTGTTTTCATTCGATTCGGCCGGCCTATGTTGCCTTGGCTGGCCCTGGAACCTAAGCTTCGAATGGCCTTAGAGCGCTTTATGCACCAACCCGAACGTCGGAACAGCACTGTTTTTGCCGAACTAGGCTTTGAGGTCGATTTGTATCGCGCGAGCAAACCCCATCCGCAACTGTTCGTCATGAGTGGCAGTAGCGATGCCGAATCAGGCGGACCGATTCTGGCAGAGATAGAAAAAAACGTTCAGTACTGCGCGGACGAAAAAATGAAGAAAATTGCCCCATATCGCTCAAGATATCCGGTGTGGTGGCTCGTGTTAGTTGATCACATTGGCCATGGACTGGATGATTTCGACACGGCATTGTTTCAAGAGCAGGCGTCGATACAACATGCTTGGGACCGGATTGTTGTCATCAGTCCCAGGGATGCAACGAGGCACTTCACCATCTAGGAAAATACCGTATAAACGGTTTATAAGGAAACGTATGTTTGATCTTGATTTGACTGAAGATGAACGCAGCGATATGGATACCGTCTCTCAGGCACAGTCGCAGAAATACCAGCGTCAACTTCGCTCGAATCGCAATAAGACATTTGCTATCACGCTTATCCGGACGCTGCATAACCAAATTGACACCCAGGCGAAGCAGGCGATTGCTGAGCGTGGAATCAAGTTTGATTGCCGGCCTGGATGTGATCACTGTTGCTCGCTTCGTGTCGAGATTTTGCCACCCGAAGTTTTTTTGATAGCGAGAGAGCTGAAAAAACTCCCTAAGGACGATCTTGCATCGCTGGTATCGAAGATCGAAGATCAGGCGTACTACGCCCGTGGACTAAGCATGGGGAACTATAGAAGGCCGTGCGTGATGTTGAAGGATGGTCGTTGTTCGATATACGAAGTTCGCCCCAGCATGTGCCGGAAGCTCTATTCATTGGACGTCGAATCTTGCAAAACCGCTTCGATGGATGCACTTGAGGATAGCAGATTGTTTGCCAAAATCGCATCAATAACGGTTGGCGCCAATGAGGGGTATGGCAAAGCGAAACTGCCAAATTACAGCCACGAGTTTGCGCAAGCATTGCTTGTCGCCCTGTCGGATAAAGACGCTGAGGACCGCTGGTATAAAGGTGAGCATATTTTCCCGATGCTTCCAGACCAGATAAATTGAAGGAAAATTTATGCAAATCAGATTTGTGAAAGCAGAAGAGTGGGGCAAAGTCGAAGGCGCAGTAGCAGACATGCCTTGGCTAGCTGCCAAAGAACGCTTTATCGCGTTTTTTAAAGAGCCTCGCCATGGGGCGGGCCTGTACGAGCATGTCGAAGTGAAGCACGGGTGTTATGCAGCGAATGCCGTTGCCTGGGCGATAGCGATGAACTCCGTCATCACTATCCTCAATACTTTGCCTGATGGCGCAACTGAGGCTGACGTGAAAACCGCCTTCGGGCTGTAAGGGAAAGCGGCCGTGCCTAATTTCATCCAAACTACCGACCACGAAATTATCGCGTATCTCGTGGACCACTTCCACGAGTTGGAAATTGGTGCGCCAGATGCCGGACTAGCCGGAAGGCTTATCGCCGGTATCGAAAACGATGCATTAGCTATCGAGAAGAGCGAGGATGGCTTCGCTGTGATCGCCAAGGCCAATCGAAAGCATCCTGGTCCCGCGTCGTTTATCCCGATCGCGCCTGAATCTGGGTGCTGTGGTCTAATTTGCCTGGACACCTCAATAGGTGGAAAATCCACCACCTGAGGAGAAATGCATGACAAGAAAGCGTAAAACATTCGATCCCAGCTTGAAGCTGGAAGTCGTTCGGATGATCACGGAGCAAGGCCTGA
>CAUPJZ010000063.1:0-20308 GCA_963511605.1 uncultured Duganella sp.
ATCTCAGGGCGCCGTCGGCGGCCAGGGCGGCGCGGCGGTCGCCAACGCCACCCTGACCACCAACGCCGGCGCCGGCTCACAGGTGACGGCCACGGCCACCGGTGGCGAAGGCGGCCTGGGCATCGCCGGGCTCGCCGGCGGCGCCGGCGGCGCCGCCACCAGCAACGCGCGCGCCGGCGGCGGCGGCATCGGGCCGTTGCAGCTGACTTCCCGCGCGACCGGCGGCGCCGGCGCGGCGGCCACCTACGAAGGCGCGCAGGCCGGGGCGGGCGGCGCGGCCACCGCCACCAACGGTCTGACCGGCGCCGGTTCCGGCGTGCTCGACCTGACCATGCTGACCACCGCCACGGGCGGTCGCGGCGGCGACGCCGACCTGGACTTCACGGCCGTTCCGCACGGCTTTGGCGGCAACGGCGGCGCCGCCTCGGTCAGCCACAGTTCCGCCTACGCCGGCGACTCGCTGAACCTGGCGCAAACGGCCACCGGCGGCGCCGGCGGCGGCACCATCTTCGGCGTGGCCGGCAACGGCGGCAACGCCTCGTCGACGATCTCGCTGTCGAGCGGCAGCGCGGGGTGGGTCGACGTCGCCGGCACCGCCATCGGCGGCCAGGGCGGCGGCAGCGTGGGCGACCCGTTCAATCCCGGCTCCGAGGTGGGCGCGACGGGCAGCGGCGGCTCGGCCAACAGCCAGCTGTGGCTCAGCGCCTCGCCGGGCAACCTGGGCGCCCAGATCACCGGCACCAGCACGGCCACCGCCGGCCTGAGCGGCACTGGCGCGTTCCCCGCCGACGGCGGCGCGGCCGAAGCCCTGGCCACCGTCTACGGCGGCGGCCGGGTGACCAGCGTGGCCAACGCCACCGGCCAATACGGTGGCGGCGCCGGCGGCTACGGCAACGCCCAGGCCATCGCCGGCTCGAACTACGTCGCCGTCGCGCGCGCCAACGCGGCCGGCGGCGGCGCCTTGTTCAACCCCGGCGCCGGCGCCAACGCCAGCGCGGTGGCCAGCGCCAGCTACTTCGCCAGCGCGGACGCGGTGGCCACCTCCGGCAGCGGCCGTTTCGGGGCCATGAACGCGTCCACGGCGAACGCGCAAGCGATCGTCACCCGCATCGCCGGCGACGCCTCGCCGGCCATCCCCGGACAGCCTTCCGAGGCGCGCGCCCACGCGGTGGCCGGCGGCATGGGCAGCACCGCCGAGGCGCGCAGCACCTATACCGACTATGGCCTCGGCGCGGCCGTCACCACCCGCGCCGCCAACGGCCAACCGAACATGCTCTACACACCCGAGGCGAGGACCGCCGCCAACGTCGGCGGCGCGGCCTACGGCCCCTGGGCGCCCCAGGATGGCCTCGACGCGACGATCTTCTCCAACGCCAACGCCCTGCCCACGGCGGCTTCGGTGGCGCCGCTGATCGCCTCGTCGACCGAGGTGGCGACCGCGTTCGCCGACGCCGAAACACTGGCCGCCGGCACCATGGGCGCCGCCTTCTTCCTGGCCACCGCCAGCGCCGAATTGAGCTTGCCCTTTAGCGCCGGCAACCACCTGCTGCTGGGACTGGTGCGGCCGTTCTTCTCGTCCGGCTTCGACAGCAGCTTCAGCTTCTCCGTCACCAACGGCGGCACCTCGCTGTACTCGGGCAGCTTCACCACGCTGGCCCAGGCCGACGCGGTGTTCAACGGCCATGTGCTCGACCTGGGCGTCATCAACGCCAACACGCTCGACCTGCTGCTCACCTTCACCCTGGAGAGCGGCATGTACGGCTTCAGCTATCTGGTCGGCCAGGGCGGCCCGCTGACGCCGGTGCCCGAGCCGGGCAGCTGGATGTTGCTGATGCTGGGCCTGGCGCTGCTGGCCTGGCGCGCCGGCGCGTTCAAGACCACGCGTTTCGGCCCGATGGGCGGCATGCGCGGCGTGTAAGCACGGCGCGCGGCGGGCCATCCGGCACCCCGCGCGCACAAAAAACCACGGTCGCCGCCGCGGCTTGCCAGCTGCAAGCCGCGCGGCCGCCACGCGGAAGCCCCGAGGGCACAAGGGCTGCCGCGAGCGGCGCGTCCCCCGCCGCCGACTGGAAGCAACGCTCCCCCTCGTCCCTCCTGAAAATACTTGCCACACGTAACGCTAACGTGACATGATCAAGATCAGACTTTGGTTTCAAAGTTCGCATTTCGAAAGGGAATGTGGTCGCGATGGTGGTGGATTTTTCCTCATGCCCGCAATGGGCACGGCACGTAGCAGCTTGCACTTTTCAAGCCTCACCCCACGACGACCTGAATCGCCGCTTGTATATCGCTAGCCGCTGCGCCGCTTCGGCAATCAATTTTCGCTTGTCCACGAACCATCGCCCCGCACCGCGCGCGCGGCGGCGATGCATCCGCTTTAGGGAGAGATTATGTTTTCAAACATGAAGGTGGCCGTCCGGCTGTCGCTGGGCTTTGGCGCGGTGGTGCTGCTGCTGCTGGTGCTATCGACGGTCAGCATGATGCGCATGGCGGCGATGGACCAGGATACCGATCTCATCATGGATGACCGCTATCCCAAGGTGGTGCTGGCCAACGAGGCGGCCATGCGCACGCTCGACAACGCGCGCCAGGTGCGCAGCATGCTGTTGACCACCAACGAGGACGAGCGCGAAAAATACAAGGCGGCGGCCGAGGCCAACCGGGCGAAGGTGGCCGACGCGCTGGGCAAGCTGGACAAGCTGATCAACAGCGACAAGGGCCGCCTGCTGTTCAAGGACATCACTGACAGGAACGCCGTTCTGAATCCGGCGTACAACGAACTGTACAACCTGATCAAGAACGACCCCAAGAAAGCGCTCGAGTATTTGAAGGACGATTTCGTCGTCATCAACAGCGCCTACCTGGGCGCGCTCGATAACCTGGTCAAGTTCCAGAACGAGCTGATGGACCATGAGCGCATCGCCGCCAATGCCAACTACGAAAACACCCGCACGGTGATCATCAGCTTGTCGGTGGCGGCCGTGCTGATCGCGATCGCGCTGGCGTGGATGATCACCGCCAGCCTGGTCAAGAGCCTCGGCGGCGAGCCGAACTATGCGGCCGAAGTCATGCGCCGCATTTCAGATGGCGACCTCAGCGGTGAGGTGCGCACCAAGCCTGGCGATCGCGGCAGCCTGCTGCTGACCATCAAGGAGATGGTGGCGAAACTGACACAGGTGATCGACGGCCAGCGCACGGTGGTGGCCGCGGCCAACCGCGGCAACTTCGGCGCGCGCGTCGACCTCAACGGTTTGCAGGGCTTCCAGCGCGAAATGGGCGAGGGCTTGAACCAGCTCGCCACCACCACCGGCGCCAGCATCGACGACGTGGTGCGGGTGATGGGCGCGATGTCGGAGGGCGACCTGACGCAAACCATCGACAAGCCGTACGAGGGTGCCTTCGGCGAGCTGAAAAAATACGCCAACAACACGGTGGGCAAGCTGGCGCAGGTGGTGTCGGAAGTGAACGCCAACGCCGAAGGTCTGGCGGCCGCCTCCGAGGAGGTCAGCGCGACGGCCAATTCGCTGGCGCAGGCGGCCAGCGAGCAGGCCGCCGGGGTCGAGCAAACCTCGGCATCGGTCGAGCAGATGACGGCGTCGGTGGCGCAAAACACCGACAACGCCAAGGTGACCGACGCCATGGCCAGCCGTGCCGCGTCCGAGGCCACCGAGGGCGGCGAGGCGGTGCGCTCGACGGTGTCGGCGATGAAGCAGATCGCCGCCAAGGTCTTGATCATCGACGACATCGCCTACCAGACCAACCTGCTGGCGCTGAACGCGGCCATCGAGGCGGCGCGCGCGGGCGAGCACGGCAAGGGCTTCGCGGTGGTCGCGGCCGAGGTGCGCAAGCTGGCCGAGCGCAGCCAGATCGCCGCGCAGGAGATCGGCGAGGTCGCCACCAGCAGCGTCAGCCTGGCCGAGCAGGCCGGGCAGATGCTGGGGGCGATGGTGCCGAACATCAAAAAGACATCCGAGCTGGTGCAGGAGATCACGGCCGCGTCGGAGGAGCAGTCGTCGGGGCTGGCGCAGATCAACGACGCCATCGCGCAACTGAGCCAGACCACGCAGCAGAACGCCGCCGGTTCGGAGGAGCTGGCGTCGACGGCCGAGCAGATGAGCAGCCAGGCCGAGGAGCTTCAGCAGGCGATGAGCTTCTTCAAGATCGGCCACGTGTCCGGCGCCGCCAGGGGCGGGGCGCCGCGCCCGCAGGCGCGCGGCGGCGTCAAGCCGGTGCCGATGCGCCAGGTCGACATGGCCGGCGTGGGGCCGGACGAAACGAAGTTCGTCAAGTATTGAAGTTTGGCGACACGTAGGGCGGATTAGCGCAGCGTAATCGGCCATGCATGCGTCTCGACGGCGCATGCATGGCCGATTACGGCGTGCCGCCTAATCCGCCCTACGTGTCTCCGTGGTACCGCTAGCTGCGCTTCGGTATCTCCAGGCCCTTGGCCACCGCCGGCCTGGCGACGAACGCCTCCAGCGCCCGCGTCACGTGCGGGAAGTCGGCGATGCCCACCAGATCGCCGGCCTGATAGAAACCGATCAGGTTGCGCACCCACGGGAAGGTGGCGATGTCGGCGATCGTGTACTCGTCGCCGACCAGCCATTGGCGCGTCGCCAGACGCTCGTTCAACACCCCCAGCAAGCGCTTGGACTCGGCCACGTAGCGGTCGCGCGGACGCTTGTCTTCGTACTCCTTGCCGGCGAACTTGTGGAAGAAGCCCAGCTGGCCGAACATCGGCCCGATGCCGCCCATCTGGAACATCAGCCACTGGATGGTTTCATAACGGCCGACGGCGTCGGCCGGCAGGAATTGCCCGCTCTTTTCCGCCAGGTAGATCAAAATCGCGCCGGATTCGAACAGCGCCAGCGGTTTGCCGCCCGGACCGTTCGGATCGACGATGGCCGGAATTTTGTTGTTCGGATTGAGCGACAGGAATTCCGGCGACATCTGGTCGTTGGTCTCGAAGCTCACCAGATGGGGCTCGTACGGCAAGCCGGTTTCCTCCAGCAGGATCGACACCTTGACGCCGTTGGGCGTGGGCAGCGAGTACAGCTGGATGCGGTCGGCGTGCTTGGCCGGCCATTTTTGCGTGATCGGGAAATTGGAGAGATCGGTCATAAGCTGCCTTTCATATGTGCGTCCCACAAAATAGCAGAAATCCCGGTTGCGGGTCGGGCCCCGCCCCCGTTTCACGGCCGGTGGTGCCACTCCAAATGCAAATGCGATTGATTATCATTTATAATGTGAAACTTATTTCATTTCCAACGGATATACATGTCTTTTCGTCCCACCGCGCGCGTCGTCGCGCTGAGCCTCTTGCTCGCCCCCGCCGCCGCCCTGGCCCACGCCACCGATGACGCCGCCAACGGCGCCGCCACCGACACCGCCCTGCCGCAAGTCAACGTCGTCGCCGACCGCGCCACCGGCCAGTACAACCCGCAGCACAGCAGCGGCGCCACGCGCACCGACACGCCGCTGCGCGAAGTGCCGCAATCGGTCCGGGTGATGGGCCAGCAGCAGATCGAGGACCTCGGCGCGTTGCGCCTGGCCGACACGGTCGACTTCGTCAGCGGCATCTCCCGCCTCAACGATTTCGGCGGCACCTGGGACAACTTCGCCATCCGCGGCTTCAGCAGCACCGACATGGGCTTCCTGGTCAACGGCTTTCCCGGCTCGCGCGGCTATAACCCGCCGCGCGACACCGCCACCGTCGAGCGCTTCGAATTCCTCAAGGGACCGGCGTCGGCCCTCTACGGCAGCAGCGAGCCGGGCGGCACGATCAACATCGTCACCAAGAAGCCGAAGTTCACCTCGCACAACGTCGCCGAGGTCAGCCTGGGCAGCCGGGGCTTGCGCCGCGCCACCGTCGACAGCACCGGTGCGCTCGGCGCCAACGTGGCTTACCGCATCAACCTGATGACGGAGGAGGGCGACAGCCGCTCCACCCTGCTGCACAACAAGCGCACCCTGGTGGCGCCGGCGCTGACCTGGGTCATCGATCCGCAAACGATGCTGAACTACGAAGCCGAGTTCCTGCGCGCCGACACCCCGCTCGACCGTGGCGTCATCAACGTGCGCGGAACGCTCGGCACGCTGCCGCGCGACCGCGTACTGAACGAGCCGTCCGACGGCAACATGGCCCTGGCCAGCGACACCCACCAGCTGACCTTGGACCGGGCGCTGTCGGACCACTGGCGCGCGCGCTTCGGCGCCAGCTACAAGGAAAGCAGGTTCGACGGCAACTACACCGAGGCGACCTCGCTGGCGGCCGACAACCGCACGCTCAACCGCCAGGCGACGTGGCGCCAGCTGCCGTCGCGCGACGTCTCGGTGCAGGCCGAGGTCGAAGGCAAGTTCGACACCGCCGGCATCGGCCACACGGTGCTGGTGGGCGCCGAGGCGTCGCGCCTGTGGATGAACACCGAGATCCTGCGCTCGGCCAACACCCCGATCGACATCTACAACCCGGTCTACGGCGCGCCGGCGTCGGCGCTGACCAACCGCACCTCCAGCTCGGACGAACGGCAGCGGGTCAAGGCGGTGTTCGCGCAAGACCAGATCAGCCTGTCGCCACGATGGAAGTTGCTCGGCGGCCTGCGCTGGGACGAATACAACCAGGACGTCGACAACCGCGTGGCCCGGACGGCGACATCGAAACAGCAGAGCGCCGTGTCCCCGCGCGCCGGACTAACCTTCCTGCCCAACGAGTGGAGCTCGCTCTACGTCTCGGCCGGCAAATCGTTCCGCGGCAACAGCGGCACCGACATCAACGGCAGCCCGTTCGACCCGCAGCGCTCGACGTCGTACGAAGCGGGCTGGAAGCTGCAGACCCCGGACCAGCGCCTGGGCGCCAACTTCGCCGTCTACGACATCGCCAAGACCAACGTGCTGACGGCCAGCGACGTGCCCGGCTATTCGGTCGCGGCCGGCAAGATCAAGAGCAGCGGCTTCGAAGCCGACGTCTACGGCCAGATCGACGCCAACTGGCGCGTCAGCGGCAATTTCTCGTGGGATGACGCCCGCGTGGACAAGGACCGGACGCTGGCCCCGGGCACGCGCCTGACGAACGTGCCGAAAGTGAGCGCCGGGCTGCTGGCCATCCGCGAAGCCGTCCTGGACAAAGGCGGCCGCTACGGCGTCGGCGGCGGCGTCAACTACGTCGGCGACCGCTCCGGCAACACCGCCGACACCTACACCTTGCCGGCCTACACCACCGCCAAGCTGGTGAGCTACTGGCAGATCAGCAAGAAAGTGCGGCTGTCGCTGGACGTGCACAACCTGTTCAACCGCAACTACTACACGGCCTCGTGGGCCAACCTGTATGTCATCCCCGGCGCCGAGCGCAGCATCGTCACGCGCCTGAAGGTCGATCTGTAGGCATCGACCTGCAGGCGTCGAACCACCGGGCCGGCGACGCCGCGACCGCCATCAGCGGTGCGTCGCCGCCGCGCCGCTTCTGCTAAGGTTTCGGTCTGGGCGCGGCGCGGATTCCCCATTTCCGCCGCGCGCTTTCCCACCAGTGCGGAGGAGGCAACATGGAACGGTCCCCGATCGGCTATCGGGCGGACATCGCGCGGCTTACGGACGCGCCGGCCTGATGCGCGGCAACGACGCCCACACCCCTCCCTTCATGCGCTATGTGACGGGCCTTCTGATGGCCGCCACCGTCGGCTTGCTCGTCTGGCATCACTACGGCATGGAACGGGTCATCGAAATATCCGATAGAAAAAGCACCGCGCTGCAAATCATGGACGACCGCATCAGCGGCGGCGACAGCGTCGCCACGCTCGAGCGCGAGAACGGCGTGTTGCGCCTGCGCTGCCGGCTGACGCGCAAGATCGATTGGCCCAACTGCAAATACATGTTCCTCATCAGCCAGAACGGCAAGGGCATGGACCTGTCCGAGTTCGACTCCCTCAGCGTCGATGTGCGCTACACCGGCCCGGGACGCCACGCGCTGCGCGTGATGCTGATGAATTTCGAGCCGCGCGTGTCGACCCTGGCCGACTGGATGTCGCAAAAGGTCAACGAGCTGGAGTTCCTGGTGCCCGACCAAGGCGTCACCGACATCCCGCTGAACGTGTTCCACACGGCCACCTGGTGGCTCGACTACAAACAAGTGCCGCTGAAGGAGTCCGGCGTGCGCATCGACAACGTCACGCGGGTCGAGCTGCTGACGGGCGCGGCCAACGAGGCCGGCGAACACGTCATCGAATTGCGCTCGCTGCGCTTCCACGGAAAATGGATAGGCCAGGACCGCCTGTACATGCTGTTGATGGGCGCGTGGATATTGTGCGCGGTCGGCTGGCCGCTGATGGCGTCGCTGCAGCTGCGCCGCCAGCTGCGCCACAGCAGCAAGCGGCTGACGCTGTTGAGCGAGGTCAACCGGGCTTTGCAGCTGGAGGCGCGCGAGCTGGTCGAGCAGGTCAACACCGATCCGCTGACCGGCGCGCTGAACCGCCAGGGCCTGCGCGCCGCGCTGATGAGCACGCCCGCCATCCTGGCCGCGCCGATGTCGGTGGTGTTCACCGACATCGACTATTTCAAGCACATCAACGACCAGCACGGCCACGACGTCGGCGACGCCGTGCTGCGCCAGTTCGCCGCCGAGATCATGGCGGGGATACGCTCCAGCGACAAGCTGGTGCGCTGGGGCGGCGAGGAGTTCCTGATCATCTGCTCGGGCACCAGCGCCGAGCAGGCGCGCGTGCTGGCGGAGAAACTGCGCACCGGCTTGAAGAACGCCTCCTGGTCCTCCGGCCCCGGCATCACCGCGTCGTTCGGCGTCGCCGAGCTCGCGCCGGACGACGACATCGGCGACGCCATTAAGCGCGCCGACGAAGCCCTGTACGCGGCCAAGAACGGCGGCCGCGACCGCGTGGTGGTCGATATCAAGGGAAACGGTACGGCGCCGGAAGCAAAGCTCCGCAAGTCCCCGAGCACGCTACGCTAGCGGTCGCAGGCCCACGCCGGGCGATGCGGAACGGGCGCGCGCAGCGCCGGCGCTGCACGTTCCAATCCCGACCGTTGTGTGGCTAACGGCGGGGCGGCGCCAAAACGCCCCCTTATTGCAAGACAGTTGCGTTTACAACCGTATGTCCCTAGAATGCCTGCAACGCATTCAATGCATACTTTGCAAATGGAGGACTATGGAAGCCGCCCTGCTGCCGATTCCAGGCTTATCGCTCATGTTCATGCTGGGGTTGCGGCATGGTTTCGATCCCGACCATATCGCCATCATCGACAGCATGGCCTATCGCGCACTGGGCGAGCGGCCGCGCCTGGCGCCCTGGACCGGCACCTTGTTCGCGCTGGGCCACGGCCTGGCGGTGACGGCCATCGCCGTGGCGCTGGGCGCGTTCGCCGGCGGCATCGAGCTGCCGGCCTTGCTGCGCACCATCCTGGATTGGCTACCAACATTCTTGCTGATCCTGGTCGGCACGCTCAACCTGCGCGACTTGCTGCGACAGCAGGCGTACCGGCCCAAGGGCTGGAAAACCTTCTTCATGCCGCGCCAGCTGCAAAATAGCTCGCATCCGCTGACGATCTTCGGCACCGGCGTGCTGTTCGCGCTGGTGTTCGACACCGCCACGCAGGCGGCCGCGTGGGGCTACGCCGCGACCGCCAACGCCGGCAGCGCCACCGCGCTGGCCGCCGGCCTGGCCTTCACGGCCGGCATGGTCGTCACCGACAGCGCCGACGGCCGCCTGATGGTGCGGTTGCTGCGCAGTACCGCCGGCCAGGCCGCCGCCACCGCCGCCGCGTATCGACGCAGGATAGGCTGGACCGTGGCGCTGATGTCGTACGGCATGGCGCTGTACCGGATCGCGACCGCGCTGCGTCCCGATATCGAACTCGACGACCTGGCCTTCACCGTCGTCGGCTGCGCGCTGTTCGCCTCCCTGCTGATCGCCTGCGGCGTCCTCGTCCGCAAACGCGCCGCCGTCGCCTATCCCATCACCAAGGAATAACCATGTCCCTTCACGCCAGCATCGCCGCCCAGGTTCCCGTCACCCTGCTCACCGGTTTCCTCGGGGCCGGGAAAACCACGCTGCTCAACCGCATCCTCGGCGAAGAACACCATCAACGCATCGCCGTGATCGAGAACGAATTCGGCGAGGCCGGCGTCGACAGCGAACTGCTGGTCAACAGCGAGGAGCAGATCGTCGAAATGAACAACGGCTGCATCTGCTGCACCGTGCGGGGCGACCTGGTGCGTATTCTCGGCCAGTTGGCCGAACGCCGCGACGCCGGCGAGATCCGCTTCGACCGCGTCATCATCGAAACCACCGGCCTGGCCGATCCGGCGCCCGTCGCGCAAACCTTCTTTGTCGAGGAAACCATCGGCAGCTACTACCGGCTCGACGCCATCGTCACTGTCGTCGACGCGCTGCACGCCCAGCAACAACTCGATGTCCACCACGAAGCCCAGGAGCAGGTCGGTTTCGCCGACCGCATCCTGCTGTCCAAAACCGATCTGGTCACGCCGGCGGCGGCCGCGGCGCTGGTGACGCGGCTGCAAAGCATCAACGCAAGGGCGCCGATCTCTGCTATACACTTCGGCCGGGCGGAAATCGACCGGCTGCTCCATGTCGGCGGTTTCAGCCTGGACGCCATCCTCGCGATCGAGCCCGACTTTCTCGGCGACGTGACGCACGAACATGACGACGACATTTCCTCGTTCGTGTTCCGCGCCTCGCGTCCGATCAGGGCCGGCAAGCTCGAAGCCTTCCTGTCGATGATGCTCACCGACTACGGCAACGACATGCTGCGCTACAAGGGCGTGCTGGACGTGGCCGGCGTGCCGGCGCGCGTGGTCTTCCAAGGCGTGCACATGATGATGGGAACCAATCTCGGCGCGCCGTGGCGCGACGGCGAAGCGCGTGAGAGCCTGATGGTCTTCATCGGCCGCAAGCTGCCCAGGGAGCAGTTCCTGGCCGGCCTCGAGCAATGTTTAACCAAGGAAGTGGCAACGCATGAAATCAGATGAAGTAAGGACATTCCGCCTGTAAGCGGGCGCCGGCGCGCGGGGCCCGGGCCGCCGCTCGGCGATGAAACCGGTCTTGTCGGCCACTTCCGGCAAGGCGCCGCGACGGCCGGTCCGGCGCCGGGCGCAAGCGCGCTGGTATTGGCCGCACGGCGGCGCGCCAGATCGCGTCGATAAGAATCCAGTCCGCTTGATATCCTTACCTTGTGCCAACGGAGCCCAGCCTCTACACTCGGAATAACTCCACAGCCACCCCGGCCCCGCATGTCCGCCCATCATCTGCGCGAAGCGCTCCTTTTCCTGGCATTGGCCGGCATCCTGGTGCCCGTCCTGCAGCGGCTGCGCGTCAATCAGATGCTCGGATTCCTGGTGGCCGGGATCTTGTTCGGCCCCCACGGCATCGGCGACTGGTCCGGCGGGCTACCCTGGCTGGCGCTGGCGACCTTCCAGGACGTCGAGCGCATCAAGTCGCTTGCCGAGCTGGGCATCGTGTTCCTCATGTTCATGATCGGGCTGGAGCTGTCGCCGACGCGGCTGTGGTCCCTGCGGCGCGACGTGTTCGGCACCGGTGTGGCCCAGGTCGGCATCACCGCCTGCGTGATCGGCTTGTTCGCCTACGTGTTCGGCAACCCGCCGGCCGCCGCCATGGCGATCGGGCTGACCCTGGCCATGTCCAGCACCGCCGTGGCGATGGAGCTGATGAGCAAGCAGCACGCGCTGAAGACCGCGCTGGGCCAAAAGTGCTTCGCGATCCTGATGTTGCAGGACCTGGCCGTCGTGCCGGCGCTGATCCTGGTCGAGGGGCTGGCCGGCAACGGCGGCCAGGCGCTGGGATGGACCTTGCTGATCGCCGTCGCCAAGGCGGCCGCCACCATCACCTTGCTGTATGTCGTGGGAAGGCGCGTCGCCAAGCCGCTGCTGTCCTCGGCCGCCGTCCAGCGCCAGCCGGACGTGTTCGTCGCGCTGATGTTGCTGATGGTCCTTGGCATCGCGGCGTTGACGGCGGCCAGCGGCCTGTCGCTGGCGCTGGGCGCCTTGCTGGCGGGCCTGCTGCTGGCCGACACCGAGTTCCAGTACGAAGTCGAGACCATTGTCGAGCCGTTCAAAGGCTTGCTGATGGGCCTGTTCTTCATGGCGGTGGGGATGGAGGTCGACCTGCGGCTGGTGGCCGAGTTCCCGCTGCTGCTGCCGGCCTCGGTGCTGGGGCTGCTGGTGATCAAGGCGGCGGTGGTGGCGTTGTTGCTGCGCCGGCTGGGCTGGGCCATGGCCTTGCAGGGCGGCCTGCTGCTGGGCCAGGGCGGCGAGTTCGCCTTCATCATCCTGGCCTACGCGGTCAGCACGCGGCTGATGACGCCGGAGGCCAGCCAATTCCTGCTGCTGGTGGTCAGCCTGAGCATGCTGATCGCGCCCGGCGCCGCCGCCCTGGGCGCGGCCCTGGCGCGGCGCGACCGCGCCGGCCGCGAGGCGGCCGCGTCGGACCAACAGGCGCCCGCCGCCGCCCATCTGGGCGGGCACGTCATCATCGGCGGCTTCGGCCGGGTGGGGCAATTGATCGCCGATGTGCTCGACAAGCAGGGAATCAAGTACATCGTCGTGGAACGCGACCGCCATCTGGTCGACGACGCCAGAAGCAAGCGCCACGACGACCGCGTGTTCTCGGGCGACGCCTCGCTGCCGGAGCTGTTGCGGCGGCTGGGCGTCAACGAGGCCGCCTGCGTGGTGCTGACCATGGACGACCCGCACGCGGCGCTGCACGCGGTGGGCGCGCTGCGCCGGCACTATCCGGCGCTGTGCCTGCTGGCGCGGGCGCGCGACGAAAAGCACGCGCGGGCGCTGAAGAAGGCCGGCGCCACCGAGGTGGTGTCGGAGGCGGTCGAGTCGGGATTGCAGCTTGCCAGTTTCGCGCTGGGCGCGGCCGGCATGACGATGGCGGCCGCCGGCTTCCACATCGGCCAGGAGCGCGCCGACCTGCTGGCCCGGATCGACGAGCGGCCGTCCGTCTAGGCCGGCCTGGCGGACGCCAGGGTCGGCAAACGCCGTTCCTGCGTGGGCAGGCGCCGGTCCTGCGCCAGCAGTTGCTGGAACGCCTCGCTGCCGAGCGGACGGCTGTAGTGGTAGCCCTGCATCATGTCGCAGCCCTCGTCGCGCAGGAAATCGAGTTGCGCCGTGTTTTCGACGCCCTCGGCGATCACCTCCAGCCGCAGGCTGTGCGCCAGGGTGACGATGGCGCGCACGATGGCCTCGTCGTCGGCGTCGATGCTCAACTCCCGCACGAAGGATTGGTCGATCTTGAGCACGTCGATGGGGAAGCGCCGCAGATACGACAGGCTCGAGTACCCGGTGCCGAAATCGTCGATCGAGATCTGCACGCCGAGCGCCTTCAAATTGCGCAGCACCTCGATCGCGTGATCGACATCGTGCATGACCGTGCCCTCGGTCAGCTCCAGCTCCAGCAATGCCGGGATCATGCCCGTCTCTTGCAGCAGGTCGGCGATCGATTGCACCAGCGTCTTCTGCGTGAACTGGCGCGGCGACAGGTTGACGGCCACCCTCAGCCCGGTCCAGCCGGCCTTGTGCCAGGCCATCGTCTGCAGGCAGGCGGTGCGCAGCACCCAGGCGCCGATCGGCACGATCAGCCCCATGTCCTCGGCCAGGCCGATGAAGCGGGCCGGCGCGATCATGCCCTGGGTCGGATGGTTCCAGCGCAGCAGCGCCTCCATGCCGATGATCTTGCCGCTCTTTAAACAAAGCTGGGGCTGGTAGTGCAGCACGAACTCGTCGCGCTCGAGCGCGCGCCGCAGGTCGGTTTCGATCTTGAGCCGGTCCAGCGTGCGCTCGTTCATCTCCGACGTATAGAACTGGAACACGTTGCGGCCCAGCTCCTTGGCGCGGTACATCGCGATGTCGGCGAACCGGGACAGGCCGTCGGCGCTGTCGGCGTCGGTCGGATAGGTGGCCACGCCCACGCTGCAGGTGACGACGAACTCGTGCTCCTCGATCATGATGGGCTGCGCGACCGCTTCCATGATGCGCGTGAGCACGGCGACGCCGGTGCCGTCCTCGGGGTTTTCAGGCAGCACCAGCATGAATTCGTCGCCGCCGACGCGCGCCACCGTGTCGGTTTCCCGCAAGCAGGCCGAGAGTCGGTCGGCCACGGTCTTCAACAACGTGTCGCCGGCCTCGTGCCCCAGGGTGTCGTTGACGAACTTGAAGCGGTCCAGATCGATGAAGGCGACCCAGAACGCGCCGTTCCTGCGCCGGGCGCCGGCGATGGCGTCGTTCAGGCGGTCGCGCAGCAAATTGCGGTTGGCCAGACCGGTCAGGCTGTCGTGCGTGGCCTGGTATTCGATCTCGGCCTCGTAACCCATCGCCGCCGAGATGTCGTACTGGGCGACGACGAAGTGGCTGACGGCGCCGGACTGGTCCTGCACCGGCGCGACGAACAGGTCGCTCCAGTAGCCGCTGCCGTCCTTGCGGTGGTTGCGCACCAGCGCGTGGCCCTCGCTTTGATCGCGCAGCGCGGTCTGGATTTGCTCGATATTGCCCTGGTATTGGCCGCCGCCGTGCAGGAAATCGAGCCGCTGGCCCAGCACCTCCTGCGCGCTGAAGCCGGTGAGGCGTTCGAACGCCGGATTGACATATTCGATCGGGTGCTCCGGCGCCTGGGCGCCGCACAGGATGATGGCGTTGGCCGACACTTCGATCACCCGCTCGCGCAGGCGCAAGCCTTGCTCGGCCTGCACGCGCTGGGCCAGGTCCTCGGCCAGCCGCAGGTTGGCGAACTCCAATGTGGAGGTGCGCGCGCGCGTGGCCCGCTCGACCATGGCGAGGCGCGTCACCAGCGCGTAGATATAGGCGGTCGCCAGCAAGGTCGACAGCAAACCGCCCAGCAGCGCGTACAGGGAACCGTTGTGGCCGTCGGCGAAGAAGGTCCCGGTCTGGCTCACCTCCACCCGCAAGGTCTGGCCGGCCAGCGCGAACGACGACACCACCGGCGCCGGGCGGTCATAGAACAGCCACGACGACAGCCAGTGCGGCCCGCTTGGCGACGCCGCCAACGCGCCGCCGACGTCGCCGTGGCTGGCGATCAGCCGCGACGCGATGCCGGGGGAGGCGGAGAACAGGCGGATGCCGATGCCGTCCAGCGCCGGGAAGCCGCGCGACTCCTGCACCGGGTCGAACAGGCGGTCGACGCGCAGCTCGGCGACCAGCTCGCCGACCACCGCGCGCTGGCGCTCGGCGGCGGTGTCGAGCGGCGCGCCGCGCCAGAACACCGGCGCCAGCACGCGGAAGCCTTCGAACCGGCCGTTGGCGAACAGCAGCGGCAGCACGGCGGTGCCGGCGCTGCCGCCGCGCTCACGCGACACCTGGCGGGCCTCGGCCAGCTCGGCCATCGGCGCCGTGTCCAGTCCCACATGGTCTTCGTTGCCGAACAGCGGCTCCAGGTAATCGACCACCAGGTAGCTGTCGCGGATGCCGGCGCGGCGCACGCGGCCGTCGACCAGTTCCGTCAGTTCGAAACCGGGGAAGCGTTCGCGCATGGCGGCCTCGTAGCCGGCGCGCTCGCGGTGCTGGATCAGGCGCTGGAAGCCGAGCGCCTGGATTTGCGGCGAGTGCCCGCGCAGCGGCAGGCTCAATTGGTGGAATTGCTCGCGGGTGAGCAGGCCGAACGTGGCGTACAGTTGCCGCAGCGCGTCGATCTGGTCGACCGCGTCGCGCACCCCGCCGGCCACGGCGTTGATGCGCAGCTTGGCGTTTTGCTGGAATTGCACGGTTTGCCGGGCGGCCTCGACCCGCCGCACGCTGACGAACAGCAGCGACGTCAGCGTCAGGCCGACGGCCAGCGTGATCAGGGCGGACAGCGATACGGAGATGCGCACGCGCGTGATGAGCTTTTGCATTGCGGCTCCTCGTCGCGGTCGGCCGGCTCGGGCGGTCCGCGGGAATGGTGAAAAATCGTACGAATCGTTGAAAACAAGCGCCGCGGACTACGCGCTTAAAGCTAATTGCTTGACACTGTCGCCGCTGCGGCGGTGCGGCGTTTGCCGTGGCAGGCGGACGGTGAAGGTGACGCCGTCGTCGGCGTTGGAGGTGACCGCGATCTTGCCATCATGCGCGCTGACGATTTCTTTGACGACATACAGGCCCAGGCCCAGGTTCTGCATGCGCGCGCCCACCCGTTCGCTCGCCGGCCGGATGGCGAACCGCTTGATCGGGTCGAACAAGGTGCGCAGCTTGGCCGGGGACAAGACGTCCGCCTCGTTGCGCACCTCGTACACCACCTCATTGGCCAAGCCGGTGAGGGCGACGCGGATCACGCTGCCGGACGTGCTGTGCTGGATCGCGTTCGAGAGCAGGTTCGAGAACGCCTGCCCCATGCGCTGGCCGTCCCATGCGCCGACGAGGTCGCCTTCCGCCTTGAACTCGAACTGGCGGTCGGGATGGAAGATCCGGGCCTCGTCCATCGTGTGGATGCAAATCTCCAGCAGGTCGACCGTGCGCGGATCGATCGGGATGCCGTCGCCCAGGTGGGTGGTGGAGAAGTCGAGCAGGTCGCGCACGATGGCGTCCATCCGCTTCGAGCTGTTCAGGATGCGCAAGCCCACCTTGAGCGCCTTGGACGGCAGCGTCTGGTCCATCAGCAGCACCTGGGCGCCCATGCTGACCGCGCCCAGCGGCGTGCGCACGTCGTGCCCGAGGATGGCCAGGAACAGGTTCTGGGCTTCGCGCAGCATGCGCGAATAGCGCGCCATCGACTCGGTCTGGGCCTGGTCGATCGCCTCGTTGAAGCGGATCACGTCGCCCAGGCTGTCCGGCGTCGTGTCGCCGGCGTCGCGGGCCCACAGGCGCAGCACGCTCGAGCGCAGCGCCCGGTACTCGGCCATCACCTGCTCGCCGGAAAACCCGGCCGCGACGCGCTCCTCGGCGTGGGTTTCGGCGGCCGTGTTGACGCCGGTGGCCAGCGCCAGCCCCTTGGACTTGGCGATGCTTTCATGCTCGGCCTGCGGCGTGTCCAGATCGGCCGCGATGACGCGCAGCACTTCGGCGGCATGGTCGCGCAGTTCGCCCCGGGTCGCGTCCTCGAGCGGCGCCAGCGACGCCGCGAACTCTTCCCACTCTTTTAATATCGGCTCGAGATTGGCGAGGATGAACGTGGATAGTTTCATGATCAGCCCGATACCCGCGTCAACCGGGGGGTGTCGGCGCCCTGCAACAGCTTCTTGACTTCCGACAGCAACGACTCGGCCAGGAAAGGTTTGCACAGAAAGCCGTCGTAGCTGTCGCCGTGCGCGACCTGGTTGCGCAGCGAGCCGCTCATGAGCAGAATCGGCAGCATGGCGCGGGTGTAGCACTTGCGCAGCTGCTCGCTGAGCTCCACGCCGGTGCGGCCCGGCATGATGCAATCGGAGATCAACAGATCCGGTTTGTGGCGCATGATTTTGCTCAGCGCCTCCTCGGCGTCGTGCGCCACCTCGACCTCGTAGCCGGAACTCTCCAGCACCATCAGGCAGGCCTCGGCCAAATCCATGTCGTCTTCGACCACTAAAATCATCGCTATCTCCGGTGTTTTGCCTTTGGCACCGAAGACTGATCGGCAGGGGGAAAAGCAGACCCCTTGCGCAGTGTCAATTATTTCCCTGCGGAACTCTGTACGGTACCGTACATTGCCTAAAGTGAATTTTCACGCGCCCGGACAGCCCATCCGGGCCCGTCCATGGCGCGCTGGACTATACTTGCGGCTTTCCAGGGGGCGGGACCGCTCCCGCCGCGACCGTTTCGCGCTAACCGCCCAGCCGCCTTCCGCAATGATCAACATCTCCGGTAACGACACCCCCGCCCGCATTCGCCGCAGCCAAACCCTGTCGCTGGTGCTGCTGGTGGTGTGCGGCGTCATCAACTACCTCGACCGCGCCACCCTGGCCGTGGCCAACGAATACATCCGCGCCGACCTCGGCCTCTCGCTCGGGCAGATGGGCTTGCTGCTGTCGGCGTTCTCGTGGAGCTACGCGCTGTGCCAGCTGCCGGTGGGCGCGCTGGTCGACAAGATCGGGCCGCGCTGGCTGCTCGGCATCGGCCTGGTGGTGTGGTCGCTGGCGCAGGCGGCCGGCGGACTGGCCTCGACCTTCGGCTGGTTCGTGATCGCCCGCATCGCGCTGGGCATCGGCGAGGCGCCGCAGTTCCCGGCGGCGGCGCGGGTAGTCAGCAACTGGTTTCCGCCGCGCTCGCGCGGCACGCCGACCGGCATCTACAATTCGGCCTCGCCGCTGGGCGTCGCGCTCGCGCCGCTGTTGCTGGCGCCGCTGATCGCGGCCACCAGCTGGCACTGGGCCTTCTTCGTCACCGGCGCCATGGGCCTGGTGGCGGCGGTGGTCTGGGTGGCGCTGTACCGCGATCCGGCGCCGGCGCGGCTGAGCGCCGGCGAGCGCGCTTATCTGGAGGCCGGCGCGCCGAACGAGGCGGCGGCCAAAACCAGCTTCGCCGCCTGGTGCGCGCTGTTCCGCCACCGCACGACGTGGGGCATGATGCTCGGCTTCTTCGGCTCGGTGTACCTGAACTGGGTGTACCTGACCTGGCTGCCGGGCTATCTGCGCACCGAGCGGCACATGGATCTGGCGGGCGCCGGCCTGGCGTCGTCGATCCCGTTCATCTGCGGCTTCGCCGGCGCCCTGATCGCCGGCTGGGCCTCCGACCGCGTCGCCAGCAGGGCCAAGTCCCAGATGTCCGGCCGCCGCAACGCGGTGGTGGTCGCCACGCTGGGCATGGTGGTGTTCACGGTGCCGGCCGCGCTGGTCGACAGCAACGTGCTGGCGGTCGCCTGCATCTCGATGGTGATCTTCCTCGCCAACGCCTCGTCGGCCTGCGCCTGGTCGCTTGCCACCGTGGCGGCGCCGCCCAGCCGCATCGCCTCGCTCGGCGCGCTGCAGAACTTCGGCGGCTTCCTCGGCGGCGCGCTGGCGCCCATCCTGACCGGCTACATCGCGCAGACCTGGTCCTTCGTGCCGGCGCTGCTGACCGGCGCCGGCATCGCCTTCGCCGGCGCCATGTCGTACCACTTCCTGGTGGTGCGGCCGATCCCGGAGGACGGCAAAGGCTAAGAACGGGCTGAACACGCCGCTTGCGCCCGGCTATACGATCAATATACAATCCATATACATTTCGTATATAGGAGCACTCATGGGCATCGTAAACATCGACGACAATCTGCACGACCAGATCCGCAAGGCCAGCGGCGTGGGCTGCCGCTCGATCAACGCGCAGGCGGCTTTCTGGATCAAGATCGGCATGTTGTGCGAAATGAATCCCACGCTCAGTTTCAACGAAATCGTCGCCGGGGAGTTGCGGGCGGCGGGCGTCGGGGTCGATGTCGACACCGGGTTCCGGAGCGCGCTGGGATGACCAAGCGACCGGAGGAAATCGCGCTGCTGGCGGAATCGGGCAAGCTGCTGGCCAGCGTGTTCGGCCATCTGGACCAGTTCAGCCTGATCGGCATGTCCACCATGCAGGTCAACGACATGGTCGACAGCTTCATCGTCAACGAACTGCGCGCGCGTCCGGCCAGCAAGGGGCAGTACGGGTTCGCCTATTCGCTCAACTCCTCCCGCAACAACGTGGTGTGCCACGGCGTGCCGTCGACCACCGATATCCTGCGGGACGGCGATATCGTCAATTTCGATATCACGTTGGAAAAGAACGGCTTCATCGCCGATTCCAGCAAGACCTATCTCGTCGGTGTGGTCTCGCCGCTGGCCAGGCGGCTGGTGGAGGTGACCTACGAGGCGATGTGGAAGGGCATCAAGGCGGTGCGTCCGGGCGCCAGGCTGGGCGACGTCGGCCACGCCATTGAGCGCCACGCGCGGCGCAACGGCTATTCGGTCGTGCGGGAGTATTGCGGACACGGCATCGGCCGCGAAATGCACGAACCGCCGCAAGTGCTGCACTGGGGGAAACCGCAGACAGGCTTGGTGCTACAGGAAGGCATGGTGTTCACCATCGAGCCGATGCTCAACCAGGGTCGCCGCACCGTGCATACCGAGGAAGACGGCTGGACCATCGTGACGACGGACGGCAAGTTGTCCGCGCAGTTCGAGCATACGGTGGCGGTGACGCGCAACGGCGTCCAGGTGCTGACCTTGCGTTCCGAGGAACGGGCGCTGAACTGAACCACGCCGCTGGAGATCTGCTGTGGTCTAATTTGCCTGGACACCTCAATAGGTGGAAAATCCACCACCTGAGGAGAAATGCATGACAAGAAAGCGTAAAACATTCGATCCCAGCTTGAAGCTGGAAGTCGTTCGGATGATCACGGAGCAAGGCCTG
>CAUPJZ010000064.1:0-20182 GCA_963511605.1 uncultured Duganella sp.
CATCACCGACTACATCGTGGGCTTCTACAACTGCACGCGCATCAATTCAGCACTGGGCAATCTGCCGCCCGCCGTCTATGAACGGGAAATGGCAGTAAGCGAACCTATTGTTGTGTCCGAATTTACTTGACCACCGCAATCCGCCTCCCGGCGGGAATCTGCGGCGCATGGCCGCGCTTACTTGATGGAGAAGCGGACGTTGCTGGTGGCCTTGTCCGGGAAGACGATCGCCGCCACCACCTTGTTGCCCGCTTCAAGCTTGACGCCATCCTTGGCGACCAGCGTGTTGGCGCCGCCCGGCGTCAGCGGGAACACCGTCTTTTCCGTCCCCTTGAGCACCGTCAGGGTGCCGCTGCCCCCGGTCATCGGCAAATCCTTGCCGTGGTCGTCCACGTAAATCGTGGTTTTGCCTTCTTTGTTGACCAGCTCGAACGACAGGTCGCCGGCGGTTTTCACGATGCCGCCATGCTTGGCTACGCTCTCGTGCGCCTGCACCAGGTTGGCACCGGCGATCGCCAGCGCAACGGCCAGCACGGTCATGATTTTCTTCATTTTTCACTCCAGCTATCGATGTGGCGGCTATCAGGGGCGCCGCCACGTAAGCCCCAAGAACCTTAGTAACTGTCGCCGTCCTGGCGCGCGATCAGGCGCTCCAGCGGCGCCTTGCCGACCAGCCAGAAGATCAGCGGCGTGAGCAGCGAATCGAGCAAGGTCGAGCTGATCAATCCGCCGAAAATGACGACCGCGACCGGGTGCAGGATTTCCTTGCCCGGCGCGTCCGCCGCCAGCAGCAGCGGCACCAGCGCGAAGGCGGCCACCAGCGCCGTCATCAACACCGGCGTCAGGCGCTCGAGCGAACCGCGCCTGATCATCGGCCAGCCAAAGGTTTCGCCCTCGAACTTGCACAGGTTGACGTAGTGGCTGATCTTCAGGATGCCGTTGCGCGTGGCGATGCCGGCCAGGGTGATGAAGCCGACCATCGACGCCACCGACAGCGGGACGCCGGCGATCCACATCGCTGCCACGCTGCCGACCAGCGCCAGCGGGATGTTGCCCATGATGACCAGCGCCAGCACGCCGGAGCGGTAGCGCGTGTACAGCACCAGGTAGATCAGCAGCAGCGACGCCAGCGACAGGCCGACGATCAGGCGCTGCGCCCGCTCCTGCGCCTGGAACTGGCCTTCGATGCTGATGAAGTAGCCGCCCGGCAGCGCCGTCCTGGCGACCGCTTGCCGCACGTCGCCGATGATGCGCGACATGTTCGAGCCGTCGGTGTTCGCGTAGACGACGATGCGGCGGCGCCCGTTCTCGCGGCCTATCTGGTTGGGACCGTCGCTCTCCTCGATGGCCGCGATGCTGGACAACGGTATCGGGCCGGCGGGGCTGTCGAGCAGCAGTCGCTCCAGGTCTTGCGGCGTGCGGTCGGCGTCGGCCAGGCGCACCACCAGGTCGAAGCGGCGCGCGCCATCGATGACCTGCGTCACGCGCGTTCCCTCCGACATGGCCTCGATGGCGGCAAGCACCTGGCCCGTGGCGAGACCGGCCTGAGCGGCCTTGCGGTAGTCGACCCGTACCTTGATCTGCGGAATCAGCACCTGCCGCTCGACGGACAGGTCGACCAGTCCCGGCACGCCGGCCAGGCGCGCGCGCAGGGCGTCGGCCAGGCCGCGCAGGGTGTCGAGGTCGTCGCCATAGATCTTCAACGCGACTTGCGCGCGCACGCCGGACAGCAGATGGTCCAGCCGGTGCGAAATCGGCTGGCCGATGGCCACCGACGCCGGGATCGACGACAGCTGGGCGCGTATCGCGGCCATGATCTCCTCGCGCGTGCGTTCGGACGGCTTCAGGTCCACGTCGAGCTCGGATGAATGGACACCTTCCGCATGCTCGTCCAGCTCGGCGCGGCCGGTGCGGCGGCCGACCTTGACCACCTCCGGCACCGACTGGATCAGCGTCTCGGCCAGCGCGCCCAGGCGGTTGGCCTCGGCCAGCGAGGTGCCCGGCGTGAACGTCATCCCCATGACCAGCGACCCCTCGTTGAAGGCCGGCAGGAAGGCGCGCGGGAAGAACGGCACCGACGCCGCCGCCGCGATGACGGCGATCAGGGCCGCCGCCAGCAGCGGACGCACCCTTGGCAGCGACCAGTCCAGCAAGCGGCCATCCCACGCCTTGAGGCGCCGCACCAGCGGGCTGTCGCCGTGGCGCAGTGCCTTCATTTTAGGCAGCAGGTACATCGCCAGCACCGGCGTGACCGTCATCGACACCAGCATGGACGCCAGGATCGAGGCGATGTAGGCGATGCCGAGCGGCGCGAACAGCCGCCCCTCGATGCCGGGCAGGGCAAACAGCGGTACGAACACCAGGACCACGATGATGGTCGCGTAGACGATGCCGGAACGCACCTCCACCGAGGCGCGCCAGATCGTCTCCAGTACCGGCGTGCCTTCGGCGCGACGCTTGAGCCGGCGCACGATGTTTTCGACGTCGACCACGGCGTCGTCGACCAGTTCGCCGATGGCGATCGCCAGCCCGCCCAGGGTCATGACGTTGATCGACTGGCCGAGCAGGTGGAAAGCCAGCGCCGTGACGCCCAGCGACAACGGGATGGCGACCAGCGAGATGGCGGTGGTGCGGGCGCTGAGCAGGAAGGCGAACAGCACCACGGCGACCAGGATGGCGCCGTCGCGCAGCGCCTCGACCACGTTGCCGATGGACGACTCGATAAAGTCCGCCTGCCGGAACAACACCACCGGCGCGGCCAGTCCGGCCGGCAAGCCCTGCTTGAGTTCGGCCAGGGCGGTCTCGATGTCCTGCGTCAGGCGCACGGTGTCGCCGGTCGGCTGTTTCTGCACGCTGAGGATGACGGCCGGGCGGCCGTTCATGCCGGCGTCGCCGCGCTTGAAGGCGGGCGCGTAGCGGACGCTCGCCACTTGCTCCAGCAACACCGGCGCGCCGTTGCGGTAGGCCACCGCCAGCCCTTTGACGTCGTCCAGGCGGTTGGTGCGGCCCAGGTTGCGGATCAGGTACTCGCGGTTGTTCAAATCGATGAAGCCGCCGCTGGTGTTGCCGGCGAAGCCCTGCAAGGCGCCGGTGACCTGCGGCAGCGATACGCTGAACTGGGCCATGCGCGCCGTGTCGGGCTCCACGCGCAGCTGGCGCACCTCGCCGCCGATCGGGATGACCTGCGACACGCCGGGTATCGACAGCAGCCGTGGCCGCAGCACGAAGTCGGCGTACTCCCTGGCCTTCATCGGATCGGTCTTGTGCAGGTCGATGGGCAGCGCGATCAGCATGATCTCGCCCATGATCGACGATACCGGCCCCATCACCGGCGCCAACTGGCCGGGCAGCTGCTCCTTGACCAGCGCCAGCCGTTCCGCCACCAGCTGGCGGTTGCGGTAGATGTCCGTGCCCCAGTCGAACTCGGCATAGACGATCGACAGGCCGACGCCCGACACCGACCGCACGCGGGTCACGCCCGGCATGCCGTTCAAGGTGGTCTCGATGGGGAAGGAGACGATCTGCTCGACCTCCTCCGGCGCCATGCCGCCGGCCTCGGTGAGCACAGTCACCAACGGCTTGTTGAGGTCGGGGAAGACGTCGACCGGCGTGCGCGAGGCCGTCACGGCGCCGTACAGCATCAACATGGCCGCCGCCGCCAGCACCAGCAGCCGGTTGTTCAGGCTAAAACGTACGATAGCGTTGAACATGGCGGCCCTAGCGGATCTGGTTGATCAGCGAGCCGCCCGACACCACCACCCGGTTCTCCGGACTCAGGCCCTTGGTGACGACGACGGTGTGCGCGTCCAGCGGCTGCGCCTCGACCGGCTGCGCGATGAAGCGCATGGCGCCGGACTTGATCCACACCACCGTCTCGTTGGCGGGATTGCGCGCAAGCGCCCGGGCCGGCAGCGCGATGCCCTTGACCGAAGTGCGCAGCTTGACCAGCACCGTCACCGGCTGCCCGACCGCCAGCGGCAGGGCCGGGCCTTGGGCGCGGAAGGTGATCGGCACGGCGCCGTCGCGCAGGCTGCGGGCGCCGCCGAGCACGCTCAGGCGCGCCGTGGGCGCGGCGGGCAGGGTGGCGCTATCGATGCGGCCGGCGAGCGCCACGTCGGTCGACAGCGCCTCCACCAGCAGCCGGGCGGGATCGACGATCTCGAACAGGATGTCGCGCGAGTCGACGATTTGCCCGGCCAGCACCTGCGCCGAGGCGACGATGCCGTCGGCCGGGGCCACCAGCGCCTCGCTGCCGCGCACGGAGGCGCCGATGGCCTTCTCGCGGCCGGCGATGCTGGCCAGCTCGGCTTTGGCGGCGTCGGTTTCCCTGGCGGGCACCGTGCCTTCCAGCGACTCCAGGCGGGCGACCTTGCGCTCGGCCAGCGCGCGCATCGCGCGCAGGTCGGCCAGCGTGGCCTCCTGGCTGCCGCGCTCGAACGAGCTGGACACCGGCCGTAGTAGCGCCAGCACCTGGCCTTTGCGCACGGCCTGGCCGGCCACGGGGAAACCCTGCGGGCCGGCTTCGATGCGGCCGGCGGACGGCGCCTGCACCCGGCCACCGGCGTTGGGGTCGATGACCACGCGGCCGTTGAGCTGGGCCGTGAGCGGATGCGCGGCCTCGGTCACCTTCAGCGTGCGGATTTCCATGCGGCGCTGCGCCAGCTTGGGAACCTGGACGCTGCCGTCGGGCAAACGCGCCAGACCGCTGGTGGCGGGTGTGGCCTGGCCGTCGAGATGCTCGCCGTTGGGGCCGTGCGCGCCGGGGGAGGCGAGCGCCGGCATGGCGGTGGCGACGGCGGCGGCCGCGAGGGTGGTGATCAGTTTGTTCATCATGCATTTCCCCGGGTGGATGGGCGGCGGCGCGCGCGGGCGACGAAGAAGGCCACGGCGGCCAGCGCCGGGACCGGCAACAGCCACCACCAGCGCCGGCGGCTGCCGTGATCGTCGTGATCGGCGGGCGCGTCGGCGGCCACCGCCAGCGTGCCTTCCAGCAAATCGCTTTCGCCATCGGCCACGAAGGTGAACAGCAGCGCGTGCTTGCCCGGCGCAGACAGGGCTTTGAGGAATGTCTCGTCGTCGATGGCGTAGTCGCCGATGTCTTTATGGAACTTGGCCTGCGCCTTCAGGTCCTTGTATTGCACCTCGAGTTTGCCGTTCAGGACAGGCTCGTTGGTGTCGTAGCGGTCGATCAGGATCGACAGTTCGGCGCCGGACAGGTTGCCCACCAGCTCGAATAGTTCGCTGAAGGTTTCGACGCTTGGCGCGGTGCCGGTGGCCGAGGTCGTGGCGGCGCCGTCGAGGTGTTCGCCGTTGGGTCCGTGGGCGCCGGGGGCCGCCAGTGCCGGCAGCGCCAGGGCCAGTAACAACAGCGTGGATAGCATTCGCTTCATGGCAATATTCCTAAGACTTGATTGAGTTGGGCATGGGCCATGCCGAGCGCGACGCGCTGCTGGCGCACGGCGACCTCGGCTTCATGGCTCAAGGTGCGCGAGCGCAGCAGTTCGGCAAGGCCGCGCTCGCCCTGCTTGAAGGCTTTTTCGAACAAGGCGGTGTGTTCGCGCATCAGGCCGGCCCTGGCGGCCGCCGCCTGCAACGCTTCCCTGGCGTAGTCCAGTTGGCTGCGCGCCTGGGACTGCTCGATGGCGATGGCCGCGCGTGCTTCGCTCAGTTCGGCGGCGGCGGTGGCGAGCTGGGTCGCGGCCAGCGTTTCGGCCGACCGGTTGCGCATCTTGCCGCCCAGCGGGATATGCACGGCGATGCCGATGCTGCGGTCCGCGCCCGTAGTGGCGCTGTCGCGTTCGCGCCGCATCGACAACGCCACGGTAGGCGTGCCCCGGACGCTGGCGGAGGCCAGGCCGACGGCGGCGCGGGCGCGTTGCTCGGACGCTTCGGCCGCCCGCAGCCGCGCGTGGTCCGACGGTGCCGGCGGTGCCGGCGGGGTCGGCTCCGGCTCCAGCGACGGAAGCTCGGCCACGCCGGTCAGCAGCTGGAAGCGGGCCATCGCTGCGCCCAGGCGGCCCTTGGCTTGGGCGATGTCGCCCTGTGCGGCGAGCACTTCCTGGTCGGCCAGCAAGCCGTCGCTGCGTGCCATGTCGCCGGCGGCGACACGGCGCCGGACCTCGTCGCGCAAGTCTTGCAGATGGTGCAGATGGCCTTCCTTCTCGGCCAGCAGCTCGCGCGCGGCTGCCGCCTCCCACAGGCGGGTCCTCACGGCGCCGGCCACTTCCAGGCGGGCATGGTGCAGCTGGGCCCGGACTTCGTCGGTATTGCGGGCCGCCAGTTGCTGCCGGGCGGATTGCTGCCCTGGCAGCAGCACCGGGGCGGCGACGGAGAGTTCGGTTTCATGCTGGGCGCGGTCGCCGGCCCAGCGGCCGGAGCGTTCGGACAGGCCCAAGGTGGGCGGGCCGGCCAGCCAGGATTGCGCCACGGCGCGGCCGGCGGCGGCCTCGTCCTGGCGGGCGTCCAGCGTTCTGGCCGCGACCGAACGTTGCCAGGCCAGCTCCACGAGGGCGGGCAGGGCGGGGCCAGCGGCCGGCGCGATCGGTTCGGCCATGGTCGGCAGTGGGAAAGACAGTACAACGCCGGCAATCAATGCCGGCCAGCGCACGGTGCGCATGGCAACTCCTTCGGTGGATGGATTCTTCACCGAGGGCGACGCGCATCAAGCGCGGCTGGTCATCGCAGTATGTGTAAAGACGAGCGAAATCCCCCTCGGCAGCCTAGCCGAGGGCGTTTGCCGGAGGTCTGTGGGGACATTCCAGGAGCGGGTCCGGGATGCGTGTGGCGGCATCGGCCACCACGCTGCTGACCAGTTGTTCCGGCGCGACAGGAATGACTGGCATCGCGATATGCACCGGTTGGGGGGAAGCCGGATGATCCAGCATGTGATCGGCGGATTCGCCGGAATCGTCGTAGTGGACGGAGCCGTCGTCGTCATGGTGGTGATGGGCGACGTGCTCGTCATGTTCGATCTGGTGCGCGATGGTGGTGTCTCCTCCGCCCAGCAGCGCGCCCCATTGCATGGCAAAGCCATGGAGCGGCAGGCACATCAGCAGGCAGATACCAATAATTCGGCGCACGGGGAGTTCCTCGAAGTGAATAAATTATAGCAGCAGGTTGGCCGGCTTCGAGATTTGGGGGAGGAAACGGAGGCCTGCCGCCATTGCTCTTGGCATCATCGGTTTCCGTGTGCTATCGAGCATATGCGACGTGGTGTCAAGGATACAATGTCTTGCCGCGCCACGCCGGCGATGATCGACCAACCGACCTTGCCCAATGCCAGCTACCGCTATCTCGCCCGACGCCCGTTTTTTCATCGCCCTCAACGCCGGCTCCGGCCATTCCGAGACCGAGGAACGGCGCACGACCATCGAATCGGTGCTGAACGATGCCGGCCGGCAGTTTGAGTTGACCATCGTCGATCAGCCGGACACGATCGACGAGATCGCTGCGAAGCTCGCCAGGCAGGCGGCCGACGCCGGCGGCGTGCTGGTGGCGGCCGGCGGCGACGGCACCATCAACGCGGTGGCGCGCCAGGCGATCGCGCACGGCTGCGCGTTCGGCGTGCTGCCGCAGGGCACCTTCAATTATTTCGGCCGCACCCACGGCATTCCCGAGGACCTGAGCGAGGCGGTGCACGCATTGCTTGCCGCCCGCCTGCACCAGGTGCAGGTGGGAATGGTCAACGACCGCGTGTTCCTGGTCAACGCCAGCATCGGCCTGTATCCAAAGCTGCTGGAAGAGCGTGAGCAGGACAAGAAGCAGTTCGGCCGCAGCCGGCTGGTGGCGGCGCTGTCGGCGCTGAAAACCGTGCTGAGTCCATATCGCCGTCTGCGCCTGGTGCTGCAAATCGACGGCCAGCTGCAGCGGCTGCGCACCGCCACATTCTTCGTTGGGAACAATCGCCTGCAAATGGAGCAGATCGGCATTCCGCCGATGAGCGCCGCGCTGGAGGATGGACGGCTGGCGGCGGTGGCGCCGCGCACCAAAGGCAAACTGGGAATGTTGTGGTTGCTGCTGCACGGCGCACTCGGCCGCATGGGGCGCCTGGACCAAGCCGACGAGCTGACCACCTTCAGCTTCAAGCAGATGCAGGTGAAGGTGAAGGGCCGCAGGCTGGCGCGGCGCCGTAAGGTGAAGGTGGCGATGGATGGTGAAGTGAGCTATATGGACAACCCGCTGGAGTTTCGGGTGATGGAGGAGCAGTTGTTGCTGTTGAAGCCGGATGCGACATGGGCGCACGATGTCGAGGCGCCCCAGGACGAGTCGCCTGCGCTAGTCAATATCCGGTAGCGGCAAATCGACAAAATACTATCGTCTTGCTTTCAGTCCGCTGTATGATTTACTTGGTTTCCGGCACTTGCCACCCGACCGTAAAGATGCGAAGCCTGATACCAGCGTCGTGGACGACTTCATACTGACTTGTTCAACAGCCCTTTGTGCAGAGATCCGGAATCGCCACCATGGGAAACTCGTTTAGCGGCATCGGAGCCTTGCTTGGGGCCCGGCGTCTCGGCTATTGCGCGGCGGTCGATGCCTCGGGCGGGGCCGAAAGTTGGGTACAGTCGCCTGAACTGCGCGACGCCATGCCAAAGGCGGTCCGCCAAATCCCGATCCCCGTGCTATTTTTCCAAGCCAAAAACGACTACGATGTAGCGACGAGCATTACTCTCCACAAAGAGATGGTCGAGGCCGGCAAAGCGGCGGAGATCAACCTCTATCCGGCGTATGGCTCATCGGACCGTGACGGGCACAGTTTCGCCTATCGTGGCATATCGGTATGGCAAGCTGACGCCTTCCGGTTCCTCGATACCTATTGTGGGGCAGCCAGAGCGCGCTAACGACGGCTCCGGCGCGGATTAACAACGGGAGGCAGTGATGGGCCGTGAAGCGATAACACAGGCGAAAATCGGCGGTGAGTCGGGCGAAGTGCGGGCACTTCTCGAAAGCACGGAATTGATCTTGCGCGGTGACATCCGCAGGCGCTTCCCCCGCGAAATGTTGACCGACGTTCATGTCGACGGGGAGGCGCTTTGCTTCAATGCCAACGGCGAGTCCGTGTGGCTGCATCTGGGGGCCACCGTGGCAACTGCCTGGGTGAAGGCCATCGCTACGCCGCCCCCCAGCCTGAAGGCGAAGCTCGGCCTGGCCAAGGGGGCCCGCGTCTTGTGCGTCGGCGTCCTTGACGATCCGTTTCTCGAACAGGCGGCTACAGGCAGCCAGACCGAAGTTATCGACGAAGCCGACATGATCATCGCCCGGATTGATCGCGCCTCCGATCTTCAAGCGGCGCTGGCAGTTCATGCCGCCAGGCCTTCACTACCGCTATGGGCGGTTTATCCCAAAGGGGCCGGCGTGCCGTTTGGCGACCGTCACATACGCGACACTCTTCGGGCGGCTGGATTTATCGATTCAAAGTCCTGCGCGGTTTCGGATCGCTTGACCGCGACACGCTATGGTCGGCCATGAAATCTGAACGGCTTTCCCCGCCGGCTCAGCGATGCTGTGCTTGCCCTTTCCCTTGTTCTGGCAGTCGGCGACGGGCCCCCTTGAGCGAAAAACTGCTGACGAACTCGATCTTCCCGGTGTTGATGAAACCCCGGCTGTTTTCCATGCGGAGGCGTGGCCAGGCTTCACCGCGTCTTGTTATCCACGATTTCCACACTAACCGAGGTTGTCTATGAAGCGCTTTCTAATGTGTTTGTTGTTCGTGGTATCGCCACTGGCGGCGCAGGCAGCCGAGATCACCGATAGCCAGTTGATCGAAGGTGCCGTACGCGACTATATCGAGTCGCAGCACCAGCCCGATCCGGCCCGCATGGAACGCGCGCTCGATCCCCAGCTCGCCAAACGCACCTATTGGCAGGCGGCCGACGGCACGGAATTCATCATGAAAACCGACATGGATACCATGCTCAAGGTGGCCAGGAACTACAACAAGGATGGCACGAAATTCCCGGAGCGGCCACGGGTGGACATCAGGATCCTCGATATCGACCAGCGCGTGGCGACCGTCAAGTTGAGTGCCGATGAGTGGATCGATTATCTGCACCTGTATAAAAACCAGCGCGGCGAATGGAAGATCGTCAACGTGCTGTGGCAATACTACGATACGGCGCGTCAGGTCAGCAAAAAATAAGCTGCAAACGGCGATCACTCCAACTTCGCGTTGCCAAACAGCCCAGCAGCCCAGTCGGTGAACGCCCGCAGCGCCGGGGAGAGAAAGCGATGATGGGGATAGAGTAGTGATACCGGCACCGGCGGCGTCATGGCGCGTCGACCTGGCCTGCACGGACAAGCCCACGAGCGGGTCGGCCGGCACCCGCGCTGCAAGATCCTGTTCGATCCCAGCCACTTCGTGCTGCAGCAGCTCGACTACCTCGACTACCTCGACATCTACAAGGACCACATCCGCATGTTCCACGTCAAGGATGCCGAATTCCGGCCCAGCGGGCGCCAGGGCATCTACGGCGGCTACCAGTCGTGGGAAAACCGCGCCGGCCGCTTCCGCTCGCTCGGCGACGGCCAGGTCGACTTCAAGGCGATCTTTTCCAAACTGGCGCAGTACGACTACGCCGGCTGGGCGGCGCTGAAATGGGAGTGCTGCCTCAAGCACCAGGACGACGGCGCGCTACGGCACGGCAACGCCGGCGCGGGCGCCGGCCTGGTGGACGGCGGGATTGCAGACGCTCAGCGGTGACGTCCATGGAGTGCCGCCGATAAGGAGCACCGCTCGTCGACCACCGGCTTGGCGCCGGTCGACGGGCGGTGCCGGCGCCCGCACGGAAACACTGACTCAGTCACGATCGGCCAGAACCGCCCGGAACGTCACTTCCACCAATTGCGCAGGAAATGCCAGACGAGAAATGCCGATGATGTTGCTTGCGCACTGAGGCTGCTCGCAGCCATACATCGCTTTTCTTACCTTGGCGCCGGCAGTGAAGGCGGCATCGACGTCGAGCACATACAAGGTCTCTTCAACCACGTCGTCCAGCGTCGCGCCGTAGCGGGCCAGCAGCTCGATGGCGTTCACATAGGTCTGATGCAGTTGCGCTTCCATGTTGGAGAAGTCGACAGGCTTGCCCGTTGCATCGAGTTCGGCCGGCGCCACCAGCGCACCTTCGCCATCATGACTCAGTTGGCCGGAAATGTAGATCGTATCCTTGACCTTGACCGCCTGAACATAGCCGAAGGCTTTTTCCCATGCAACGCCCAGATTCTCGGACTTTTTTTCTACTGGCATTGTTCGCTTTCTCAATGGAGTGGGGTGGGCAAGCGTACTGTTTTACACCGATCACCAAAGAATAACGTTCCAATAGAAGCGTCGCCTCCCTCATAAGGCAAAGGCGCGCATTCCCTATGAGGCGCGCGACTGGTCAATGGGCTGGAATGGCGGAGTTCGACAGCATGGTATCGGCGATATCCAACAGCGCCCGCAGGCGATCCATGTGCCGCAGGTCGTGGTGGTAACCTACCCAGATATCCCTGCCTGGCGGCTGCTCGGGAGTCTCGAGGCGCTGTAACCCGGGTGTTACATCGCCAAGCGGCCTCGGCAGCACTGCCACACCCATACCTTGCGCGCACATGCGTGCCTGCACTGCGCGGCTTGTGCTGGTGAAGACACGCCGTGACAGCGGGAACCGGTCAAGCAGCCAAGACACATCGGGAAAGTGCGACTGCGCCGAATTCATCAGAATGAGTCCGACCGAAGCCGGATCCCTTTGCATCGCGCGCGCGGATTCGGCCGAGCCGTAGAGACCGTACGAAACGCTCATCAGTCGGCGCTGAACGATGTCCGGTTCCGTGAACGGCACGATACGGAAGGCCACATCGGCCTCGCGACGCGACAGATCGAGCAACCGGTAGCTGGCGATCACCTCGGGCACAATGGCTGGATGGCGGCGCGTTAATTCAGCCAGCACGGGCGCTAAAACATAGCCGGCAAACCACTCCGCTGAAGATATCCGTAACACGCCTTCGAGACGTTCGTGGTTGCCCGCCAACCGTCGTTCCATGGCCAGCCCGGAATTTTCCATGGATTCCGCCAGCGCCAGCACCGCGTCCCCGGTGTCCGTGAGTACCAGCCCATCCTTGGTCCTGCGGAAGAGCGCCTGCTCCGCCTCATCTTCGAGCGCCTTGATCCGCCGACCCACGGTCGGATGACTTACCCCCAGTCTGCGGGCCGCCTCGCCCAAAGAACCGGAGCGGGCCACCGCCAAAAAAATTCGGACGTCGCTCCATTCCATGTGTGAAAACCCGTTCAAAAATGTACGCCGAATATACAGGAATGGCAGTTCACCGACAAATCTGTTTGCAGCATCATGGCACTTATCGAGCTGGCCCATGCAGGGTCGGCATTTTCAAATGCTCATTCCTCAAGGAGATTCCCGATGTCAAAAGAACTTGAAGCGCGCCTGGACGCCATCGAAAGCCGTTTCGCCATCGATGCACTCATCGCCAATTACGCGGAAGCGTTCGACACAATGAACATGGCCCTGCTTGCCACCCTCTGGCATCCCGACTCGCGTTTATTGCTGGGGCAGAATGGCAACTCCGAGGGCATGGAGGCCATCCTGGCGCAGGCTGCCGTCAACATGAAACGTATGCCGCACATGCATCACTGGATGGCCAACGCGCTGATTACCGTGGAAGGTGATAGCGCTTATGGAACGGTGGCGGCAGACTGCATTTTCTACGACGTCGAGCAAGGCCCGTTGCAGGTCAGTGGTCAATACAAGGATATCTATGATCGACGAGACGGTCGCTGGGCATTCGTCGAGCGCAGGTTCACGATGCACTATGCAACGCCACTGAAAGACTGGGTTCCCGTCGCGGGCACGGAGCGCTTCGGTCTTCCGGCATGACCTTCCCTACCGAAACCATGCAAACGACGACGTCCGCCACCCGGCGCTGGTCGGCATTTGCGGTGTTACTGGTGGGGGCATTCTTGCCCCCGCTGGACTTTTTCATCGTGAATGTCGCCCTGCCGTCCATCCAGGACTCGCTTCATGCCAGCGCTGCGGAACTACAACTTGTTATTTCCGGATATGCCGCAGCCTATGCGGTCTTCCTCATTACCGGTGGTCGACTCGGCGACCTGTTCGGCCGACGCAAAATCTTCCTACTTGGCATCAGCGGCTTCGGACTGACCTCGGTATTGTGCGGTCTGGCCACTTCACCGGCCTTGCTGATCGTCGGTCGCATGCTTCAAGGCCTGAGTGCGGCCGCCATGGCGCCACAAGGCCTGGCGTCCATCCACGCCCTGTTTCCGGAGCAAGAACGTGCACGTGCGCTGGGCCTGTACGGTGCCGCTGTCGGACTGGCAGCGGTGGCCGCGCAAGCGCTTGGTGGTGCGTTGATCTCCGCAGACTTCTTTCATCTGGAATGGCGAATCATTTTTCTGATTAACCTGCCGGTTGTCGCGGCCGTCCTGATTTTCGGCTTCCCGTTGCTGCCCGACGTACGCGGCGATCATCCGGCACCGCTCGACAAAACCGGCATGCTGCTGTGTGCCCTCACGCTCGCCTTATTGATTGTTCCGCTGGTCGAGGGACGGGAGTTCGGTTGGCCGTGGTGGGCCTGCGCGATGCTCATCGCTTCCCCTGTCGCTGGCGTGTGCTTCTGGAAGTACGAAAAGGCCTATGCCCGCCGAGGCGGGGTCCCGATCGTCAGCGTTGAGCTGGTCAAGTTACCTGGGCTGATGAGTGGCCTCGTAGGTGTGCTCTTCTTCTACGTCGTCTCTGCCTTTTTCCTGGTCTTCTCCGTTTATCTCCAATCGGCAATCGGGCTGAGTCCTCTGGAAACGGGGTTGGTCTTTCTGCCCTTCGGCATAGGCGCCTTCATAGGCCCGCTGGCGACGCCGCTGGCGATACGCGTTTTCGGCAGGTTCGTTCCCGCCATCGGCATGATGCTCGAAGTGACTGGCTGCGTGATCCTGGCCATGATCGTGGCTTGCGCGCCGGGCCGGATGCCCGCCCACATTCCGTTGGTCATTGGAGTGGGGCTATTGGGCTTCGGTCAAGGATGGGCGCTGCCAACACTGGTGCGCGCTGTCATCAATCGGGCTCCGGCAACCGACTCCGGGATGATTGCCGGCATCACGAATTCAGCCTTGCAGATCAGCGCAGCGCTTGGCGTCGCTGTCATGGGGGGCATCTTCTTCACTGTGGCAGGGGCATCGCCCGACTCGGTCTCGATGGCCAAGGCGTTAACCGCCTCAATGCTGTGCGTGGCCGCCAGTCTGTCAATCTCTGCGGTCTTTTCTATCGTGGCGTCCAGGCCGGGGCGATAGGTGATGTTGCCATTCGCCCCGTGAAGCGGCGGGTTGGCGGTCAGTAATTCCAGATCACCGGCACCCAACGGAAGGCGTCGCCGTCGATGGCAACCCGACTGACGGAAGGAAACGGCAAGTGGGCGGCCACGAGCAGCCCGCCGTTCTCCGCCAGTTCCCGGAACAGGCGCACGCGTACGCGAGCCGCCTCCTCTGGGTCGTGTTCGAAGCCATTTTGCCACTCCGGATGCTCGAACCCGACCGGAAACATGGCGTCGCCGGCGAACATCAGCCGTTCACCATCGGATTCCAGATCGACCACGCTGTGTCCAGGTGTGTGGCCGCCGGTGAGACGCACGATCACTCCCGGCGCGACTTCGTACGTGTCGTCGAAAATCCGAATCCGGTCGCGATATTCATCATGGAAGCTGGCGGCCGTTGAGCGCAGCACATCCGGCACCGGCTTCGGCATGGCCGTGTGGGAGAAATCGGGCGACGTCCAGAACTTGACCTCGGCGGCGGCCACGTGGATGCGCACGTCCGGACGCAGCCGGTTTTTCACGTCATCGACGAGCATCCCGCCAACGTGGTCCATGTGCATGTGGGTAATGATCACGTCGGTCACGGATTCCAGGCTGATGCCGGCGGCCTCCAGGCGCTGCGGAAACTGCCCGGCGCGCGGGAAGCCCGGGAACTGACCTCCCAGCCCCGCGTCGATGAGGATGGTCTGGTCGCCGCTGCGCACCACCATCACGTTCAACGGCCAGTCGAACGTCTGCTGCGGCATGAAATGATCGTCCAGCCAGATTGCCAGGTCGGCTTCGGCGACATTGGTGGCCATCGTCGCGGTGGGTAACGGCAGCACTCCGTCGCTGATGACCAGCACGTCCAGCTTGCCGAGCCTTAACGCGTAACGCGACGGCACCAGCTCCTGTGAAGCATTGATCAAATCCATGTCGGTATGCGTATCACGTTTGATCGGGCTCTTTTTTGTTGGCGCCTGAATATTGCTGACCATTTGATTCATGTTCATCTCCTGTTGAATGTTGCGAATGGCTTGATGCTTGTTGAAACGAGCGCCGTTTATGCGGGCGACCCGTTCAGAGGTCGGTGACCCGCTCCGGATCGGCCGACGCCAGCGCGGCGGCGCGCTCGGCCTTTGGCGGATAGATCCAGACGGTGTTGATCTCCCGCTTCGTCTTCTTGGCAACCTCGCCGACCATCTCCACCTTGCGCTCCCAGCCGCGCGTGAACAGCGCGCCGGCTTCGCCGAGGTCCAGACAGGTGACGTAGGCCTTCTGGTGGTAGGGTTTGGTCGGCACGCCGAGCAACTCGGCTGCGGCGTTGTTACCGGCAAAAGCGCCCATCCGGGTGGCGTGCTGGCAAGACATCAATGCGTAGTTGCCGTCGTCGTCGCAGGCGGCGCGGGCGGCGTCGCCGGTGGCGAAGACGCCTGGAACGCCCGGCACGCGCAGGTCGCGGTCGACCAGCAGCCGGCCGGAATTGTCGCGCTCGGCGGTGAATTGTTCGGTCAGCGGGGCGGCGCGAATGCCCGCCGCCCAAATGACGGTCTCGGTCCCGATGTGTTCGCCGCTGGACAAGGTGATGCCGGATTTGTCGAGCGAGGCGACGCCGACGCCGAGGCGTGTCTCCACGCCGAGCTTGCGCAGCGCGTCGTCGATGACGGGGCGGGAATCGGGGCCCATGTCGGGTGCGATCGCATTGTTGCGGTCGACGATGATGACGCGGGTCTGGACATCGTTGCCGAGTATCCTGCGCAGCCGCGCCGGGATTTCGGTCGCCGCCTCGATGCCGGTGAAGCCGCCGCCGACCACAACGACCGTGTCGCGCCCGTTCGTGGCGGGACGCCCGGCCAGGCCGTGCAGGTGCTTGTCGAGGGCGAGCGCGTCGTCGAGCGAGTCGACGCTGAAGCTGTGCTCGGCGAGACCGGGTATGTTCGGACGAAACAGCCGGCTACCCGAAGCCACGACGAGGCGGTCGTAGGAGAGCGACTTGCGTCCCCCTTCCCGGGTCGCGATGCCTACGGTGCGGGAGTTGGCGTCGATCGTCTCGGCGCGGCCTTGCACATACACAACGTCGGTGGCCTTGAACACCTCCAACAGCGATGCGGTGAGGGTTTCGGGATTCGGCTCGTAGAGCCGGGGGCGGACCACCAGCGTCGGTTCTGGAGAGACCAGCGCGATTTCCAGTTCCTCCGGTGTAACGCCCCGGATATCGCGCAGGCGGGCGGCGGAAAGCGCGGCGTACATGCCGGCGAAGCCGGCCCCTATGATGACGAGTCGCATGTGACTTACTCCTTTGGTGATGGGCACAGCCATAATGTAGCTAGCCGCACACGCGAGCGCTCCATCGCGATTGACCTCGTTGCAGCGCGATTGCTGCTAAAGCGCGCGCCGGCGCCATTCGCTCGGCGTTTCGCCGGTGAGCTTGCGGAACCCGGCGGCAAAGGCGGTTTGCGAGGCATAGCCAAGCGCCGCCGCGACCGACATGACGGATGCGTCGGTGTCCCGCAGCATGGTCATGGCTTGCTCGAGCCGGTGCTGGCGCAGCCAGGCATGCGGCGCAAGCCCGGTGCTTTCCTTGAAGGCGCGACAGAAGTGAAACCGCGACAGCCCGGCCTCGGCTGCGAGCGCCGCGAGCGAAACGTCGGCGTCGCTGTCCGAACGCAAGCGTTCGATCGCGCGAAGCAGGGCCTTCGGCGCCAGCCCGCCCCTGATCGGCTGAACCTTTGCCGGTGAGCCGATGTGCGCGGCCAGCAGCCGCGTGGCCAGCAGGTCTATCAGTTGCTGCCTGAACAGCGTATCAAGTGCCTCATTGCCTTCCAGGAAATCGGACACGCTCAAGAGCAAGCGCGATGTGATGGGATCGGGCTGCGCGGTGCGCTCGAGCAGTTCGACCGGAGCGGCGATCCCGGCTTCGCCGGCGATGCGCGCGAGCGATGCATGTGGAAGATAGAGCGTAACAATATCGACAGGTTTCGGGATATCCCATCGGGAGCTTGAGGCTTGCGGAATGATGATCACCACCCCGGGACGAAGCGTTCCAATCGCCGTCGATCTTCCCGACCGACGTTGCATGCGCTGCACTGTGCCGTTGTAAGCCATGACGACGTGGTGGATCATGGGCCCGACGACGTCGTGCAAGGGATCATGTTTCCAATGGGCGATGCCGGCGCCGGACTGGTCCAAGGTCATGCGCAATGGCGCGGTTCCGAGCACCCGCGCCATCTCCTTGTCGGCTGGACGTGCATCGGCAATTGGCAAGTCGCTCTCGCGCGCCTCGAAATAGTCGCGTGAGATCGGTGACGTTTTCATGCTTCGGGCCTGTCAAGGTAATGGGAGACGCCCTGTGCGTCTCCCATACTTGTAAGACGGCTGCCCCGACCGGTTTGTGACAGGTTGCCGAGCTATCTTGTTCGGCAAAAAAAACGCCAACCGGTGGAACGGGTTGGCGTTTTTTGCGGAACTGTCTGCGTCTGGTAAATAGAAGAGTTTGTTTTCCCAGGAAAAATCACGTAACACTTTGAAATATAAAGATTTTATTGCGTAGGGAATATTCACTCATTGGCATCAAAAAACCCGACGGACTTTATTGTCTCGATTCAACACTCATATTCTTGCCAAATATAGTCGTAAATTAGGCAGGGGCAAGACTCAGTACTGTTGTGACGTATGAGCTTGCTAAAGTCGTAAATTGATGCCTCAGCAAGCTCCAATTATTTTGAGATTTGTACAATAAAGTCGTAAATATGATTACCAGCGTGGTGAGCCGCGCGCCAACTAGGAATCAATAGCTAATCTCAATCCACAGGTCTTGCAACGACTCGCCGTGCGTCGACAGGACCTCGACGAAGCCATCATCGTCGGATACCCAGTTCCATGGTTGTGTAATGAAAGCCGTTTAGTATGTCGCTGAAAATTTGGCATCAACAGAATCAATCCCATTCGCCTCGCAGCTGATTCTGGTATTTGACTCCGTCCTTAGGAATATCAGTGCGATCCTTCCACAGACCTTCGGCCGCTTTCAGAGCTACGAGACGACGACTTTGACGCGCTTCGAGCGGATCGTCGTGCTGCAACGGCACCCCTGGTGAGGCCGCGAGGTCTGGGTGCTCAATGTTTTCTAACTCGCTTGCATCGATCGGCTTAGTCAATTCCGTTGAAAAATTCTGGGCTTCATAAGCCTGGACCTGTGCGGCAAGCACATTAAGACGACTGCCTTCGAGCGTGCCAAGTTCTGCCGCCATAAGGCCGTCGATTTCTTGGAGTGCCGCCGCGTGATCGGCGACTGTCTCAATACGTTTTATTTCCATTTTTTTTCTTTCTTCAAACTGCCTGAGCAGTTACGAGCAAGCACGCACCAAATGACTTAGGCCTCGTGTGCGTTGGCAGCGGCAGAGAACGACTCTAACTTATCCACCAGTCGTTGTCATGTGTTCGTTTGATGTCCGGATTGCCCCTCCCAGTTTGACCCTCCCTCCAGTTCCTCGCGAACGCCGTAACCTTGAGCGCCCTCTTCGTAAGCGGTAAGCCAGCGGCGTTATATGCGTGCAGCGTCCGCACCGGCACAATCTCCTCCATGTTCAACACGATGGAGATTGGTCATGGATTGGATAGTCGTAACGCAATCGCGTAATGAAGTGGAATCACGCCAGCGGCTTGCCCGGTTCGCCGCCAACCGTCAGGAGGTCAAATCATTCTGCCCAGCAGAGTCGTTTCGGAGGCGACGTTCTACTGCTCGCACAAGCAGTTGGTCGAGGCAACTGGCGAAGCGCCTGCAACTGGCTTCATCGACGTTCGCGTGCTGCCACCTGCGCCTGCGGTGCCGTCGATGTCGCCGTGTGAATCGGCCGGTACGATGCTGGAAGTTCACCGCGACCTTGGCCACGGCCTTGTGCTGCAGATCGTGAGGCGCTGTTGTTCTTCCCCGAAGGACGCCTAAATTTTAGACAGAACTCCATGAAAATCGCCGCTCCGGGCTCGAATGACCCTGAACGAAAAAGATGTGTATGACGATATCCCAAGCTTTCTGGCTCAGCCAATCGCGCTAACTGCGGCCGTAGTTGCTAAACCATCAAATCAGATGTCTCTCGGTAGTAAGGTGAGAATTGGAGAGACTTCATGGTGGAATTCCATGTACACTGAGCAACTATAGATTCTGAAAAAAAATTCGCGAACCTGTCACGCCAAACTATGAGCTAGCTTTTGATGCTAGTTAAAAGATTTAAAAAGATCAATATTCGATGGAAAAAAGCGCGGGGACGCGGACTTGATGCGGGGTACATATTTAAAGAGCAGTTATTAGAGAGTGAATAAGGTTCAATTCAGAGTGAAATGCGAGCACATACGATGAATGATATGAAAGATGTGAGTAAAACGCTCGTCGGCACCAATGACGGGCGAAGTGTGATTTTTTTTATGCTTATCTTTTTTATAATTCTAATTCGCTCGATTTTTATTGATGGATTAGAGATTATTCAATGGAAATATATATTTTTTTCGCTTATCGCGTTTCTTATATTTTGTAAATTTAGAACAGGCGAGTTGGAGTCAAGGCCGAAAACTAATGTCTGGGGTTTTGTTAATGTCAATGGATTTTGCTTGTTTTTAATTTACTTGGAGTTTTTTAATGACTGAGAAGCTAGAGAGTATTCTGAAAACGGTTGATAACATCAAATCAGGTTACGAATTAGGAAATTCCGCGATGGTTGCGGCGGATGTTGCCAAACTTACTGCACAACTGGCCGCTGGGATCCCCCGGTGTCAGAATAGTTGTCGCGTCACCTGATGAAGTAAATACATACCGGGGACGGGCAAGAGAGATCGGTTGAACAAGTATCCAGCAGAACGGAAAGAAGCGCTACTGCGGCAGATGATGCCGCCGCAGAACAAG
>CAUPJZ010000065.1:0-19249 GCA_963511605.1 uncultured Duganella sp.
CTTGCATGTGTAAGGCATGCCGCCAGCGTTCAATCTGAGCCAGGATCAAACTCTTCAGTTTAATCTCTGTTTATTTGCTACTTTCGTAGCACCGTCATTGCTGACGGGTCGCTCACTCAAAATACTGACAGGCCACTACTTTCGTAGCGCCTATTTCATTACTTCTTGTGAACATTTGATATTTTAAGTATCGCGGAACCGAGGCTCCGCGTGCACTTTCATCAAACGTCCACACTTATCGACTGTTAATTTTTAAAGAACGTGTATTTGGTGATACTGGTACTGCATGCACGCTTGACAAATCGTTTTGTTCGTCAGCGCAGAAGGAAGATTATGAAGCGTTTCGCCTATTTCGTCAACCTTCTTTTTCTTCCCGCTTCACTCTGCGACACGCTGTTTTGTGTGCGCCGTTTTGCGAGGAGGCGAACTATAGCAAAGGTCGGATCGAACTGCCAAGATTTATTTTCCGCTGGCATCCCGTTTGCTTACAAGCGGTTATAACAACGGCTGAGCGGTAAGCTTTTGCCCACGCGCCGCACAGGTGCTACATTAGAAGCAGAGCCGATAACGGCCGCCGGAGACTAGAGAACCATATGGAACGCCAGACTGCTCCAAATCTGAACACCTCGTCTGTCGGCGAGTCGTGGGCCGACAACATGCCCATCATCATAGAGACCTCGCATCAGCGATCCCAGCAATATGGGCTGCGCCCCGAATCGCCGCCGGATTTCTGTCCGCTGGCGCGCAACGACCTGTCGCTGCTGATCGAGCAAAACCGCATGCTCCACGCCCACGCCATCCCGGCGATGGAGACGCTTTACCAGCAAATCGTCAACACCCACAACATGGTGATCCTGACGGACGCCAATGGCGTGATCGTCCACTCGCTGGGCGACGACGACTTCCTGGAAAAGGCCAGCCGCGTCGCGCTGCAGCCCGGCGTCGCCTGGTCCGAGCGTAGCCGCGGCACCAACGCCATCGGCACCGCCATCGCAGAACGCATGCCGGCGCTGGTCCACGCGGACCAGCACTACCTGACCGCCAACCACTTCCTGACCTGCTCCGCCGCGCCGATCGCCGACCACCTGGGCAGGGTGATCGGCGTGCTCGACGTCTCGGGCGACCAGCGCAGCTATCACAAGCACACCATGGCGCTGGTACGCATGTCGGCGCTGATGATCGAGAACCAGCTGTTCTCCGCCACCTTCGACGAAAGCATCACGTTGCACTTCCATGCGCGGCCGGAGTTCATCGGCACGCTGATGGAGGGCATCGCCTCCTTCAGCCCCGGCGGACGCTTCCTGGCGGCCAACCGCAACGGCCTGTTCCAACTCGGCCTGTCGTCCGCCGCGCTGCAGTCGCACACCTTCAGCTCCCTGTTCGGACTGCCGGTGTCGGCGCTGTACGACCATAACCGCACCGCGTCGCCCGGCCTGCTCGATCTATGCATGCACAGCGGCGTGCGGGTGTACGGGCGCGCGCAGCTGCGGCTCGCGAACACCGTGTTCCAGCAATCGCTGGCGCCGGAACGCGCGCCCCCGGCGACCAGCGCGGTGGCCGCCAACCAGGCGGCGGCCACCGCCCGCCGCCTGTCGGGCCTGCGCTACCTGCGCACCGGAGACCCGCAACTGGAACTGGTGATCGAAAAGGTCACCCGCGTGCTCGGACGCGACATCCCCATCATGATCATGGGCGAGACCGGCACCGGCAAGGAGCTGCTGGCGCAGGCGATCCACAACGATTCGCCGCGCGCGACGAGCCCCTTCGTGGCGGTCAACTGCGCGTCGATCCCCGAGACCCTGATCGAATCGGAGTTGTTCGGCTACGAGGACGGCGCCTTCACTGGCGCGCGCAAGAAAGGCGCGGTCGGCAAAATATTGCAGGCCAACGGCGGCACGCTGTTCCTCGACGAGATCGGCGACATGCCATTCAGCCTGCAGGCGCGCCTGCTGCGCGTGCTGCAGGAACGCATGGTCACGCCGCTGGGCAGCGACAAGTCGATCCCGGTGAACGTGGAGCTGATCTGCGCCACCAATCACAATCTGCGCGAGCGCATGGCGCGCGGATTGTTCCGCGAAGATCTCTACTACCGGCTCAACGGACTGGTGGTCAAGCTGCCGCCGCTGCGCGAGCGCACCGACCTTGAGACGGTGGTCAAGAAAATCCTGGCGTCGGAGTCCAACAACGGCCGTTACCACGTCTCCGACGAAATCCTCGGCCTGTTCCGCCGCCACCGCTGGCCCGGCAACTTCCGTCAGCTCACCAATCTGCTGCGCACCGCGCTCGTGATGGCCGGCGACGAACACGAGATCGGCCTGCGGCACATGCCCGACGACTTCCTCGACGATATAGAACATAAACCGGCGCGCGACGACCGCGCCGGCGCGGACGCCGGTGCCGCGCGCATGATGGCCAGCGGCGCCAACCTCGAAGAAATGGAGCAGTCGGTCATCGTGCGCTCGCTCGAGGCCCACGGCGGCAACGTCTCGGCCACCGCGCGCGCGCTCGGGGTGTCGCGCAACACGATCTACCGCAAGCTGCCCCACCTGAAGTAACAAGGCGCCCATCGCCGCCTCAGGCGTCCGCCGGGAAACCGGCCGTGCGCCGCTGCCGCCCGTGCTTATCGATCGCCATCAGGTCCACCGCCGGCAAGCGCGCCGCCAGCGCGCTGGCGCGCTCCCAGCCCATCACCATGAAAGCGGTCGACAGGCCGTCCGCCAGCATCCCGGTCGGCGCCAGCACCGTCACGCTGGCCAGTTCGGCGGGCGAGTCGCCCAGCGCCGGATCGAAGATGTGGTGATGCCGGTGGTCCGGCGTGAAGCTGCATTCGTAGTCGCCGGACGTGGCCACGCTACAGCCTTGGGCGTACAGCATGGCGGCCAGCGCGCCGGGGGCGCGCGGATCGCGCACGCCCAGTATCCAGGGCCGGCCCCGCGCCTTTTGCCCGCGCGCGACAAACTCGCCGGTATCGAGCAGCGCATCGCGGATGCCGTGCGCCTGCACCGCCGCCAGCGCCTGGTCGGCGGCGTAGCCCTGCGCCAGGCCGTTGAGCGTCAACGCCATGCCTGGGCGGCCGAGACGGACCAGTTCCGCGTCGAACGACAGGCGCTGCCAGTCGACCAGCGCCCGCGTGCGATGGAGCTCGGCCTCCGCCGGCAGCGCGCCGCGCGCCGCCGCCTGCGAATACAGGCGCCACAAGGGCTGCACCGTCACGTCGAAGGCGCCGCCGGTCAGCCGCGACAACTCGGCGGCCTGCCCCAGCACCGCCAGCAGCCGCGGGTCGGGATGCGCCAGCACGCCGTCCCGGTTCAGCCGGTGCACCTGGCTGCCGGGGTGGTAAATGCTCATCAGCCGATCGATCTCGCACGCGGCCCGCAGGCCGTCGGCGATGGCGCGCGCCGCCAGCGCAGCGTCGGGATGCGCCACCGAGATGGAGATGGCGGTGCCGAAGGCGAGCGCCGCGCCGTGGTGCAAGGTGTCGTCGGTCGGCCACGCGCAGCCGGCCACGCCGGCCAGGGTGCCCACGGCGCTGGCGATGAAGGTTCGTCGTTTCATAGGCCGCTCCTCGCGGGATGTATCGGTATAGCGCGGCGGCGCTTGATTTCCACGATGCGCAACGCGCACAGCTCGTCGCTCTCGTAGACCACCACGCAATCCATGCACTGGAAGCACTCGTCGTAATCAACCTTGCCCGACGGCGCGATCGCCTGATAATCGCAGCGGTGGCGGCAGGTCTGGCATGGCGCGCCGCACTCCTTGTGACGCGGTATCCAGTTCAGCAGGCGAAACTTGCCCAGCAGCGCCAGCAAGGCGCCGAAGGGGCACAGGTAACGGCAAAAGAACTTGTAGACCAAGCCGCTGGCCAGCAGCAGGGCCACCGCATACGCGACATAGGGCCAGCCGCGCACGAAGTTCAGCGTGATGGCGGTCTTGAACGGCTCGAGCTCCACCAGCTTGTCGGTGACCGCGCTGGAGAGGAAGGCGCTGGCGACGATGCCGGCCAGCGCCACGTATTTGACGCGCTTGAGACGCGCGTCCAGCCGCGGTTTGATGCGCGGCCGCGGCACGTGCAGACGCCACGCCAGCTTGCCGGTCAGCTCCTGCAGCGCGCCGAAGGGGCACAGCCAGCCGCAAAAAGTGCCGCGTCCCCAGATCAGCAGCGACACCGGCACGAATACCCACAGGGCCACCGTCATCGGATCGAACATCATGAACTCCAGTCCGCGGCGCGCCGTCAGCGCCTGGATCGCGCCGGTGAGGTTGACGATCGACAGCTGCCCCTGCGCGTAGTAGCCAATGAAACCGATCGTAAACAGCAGATAGGCGCGGCGGAACCAGTCGAAGCGGGCCGCGTGCGCCGTCAGGCGCTTGCGCATCGTCAGCGCGGCGGCCAGCACCAGCAGTCCGGCCGCCAGCGCCGCCAGCTCGAGGCGGCGTTCGCGCCAGACGCCCGGCCACGACTTGTCGCCGCCGTCGGCGGCGATCAACAGGTCGGCCGGCAGTTGATAGCGGATCGACAGCGTGCGGGTGATGCGCTCCGGATAGACGATGCCCTTGTTGCGGGTGATCGGCAACGCCAGCTCGAACGGCGCCCCGGGATCCAGGCCGGCCTGGCCGATGACGCGCACGATGATGACATTGTCGGCCGCCAGCGGCACCGCCAGCCGCACGTCCAGATCGAGGTCGCGCATATCGATGGGCAGCTTATCCTGCCGCAGCAGGATGCGCTCCGGTACGCTGCCGCGCACGAAGTCCTCGCCGGTGACGCTGTAACGCCCGGAGGAGATGACGATCAACGCGTGGTCGCCCGGCTCGAGGCGTCCGCGCAGCTTGTCCCAGCCGGCCGCCGTCAACAGGTTGCGGCCGATCGACGGCACCGACACGCAGGCCACGTACAGATCGATGAAGCTGTCGTCCGGACGGGCCAGCGCTTCGGCGTCGAGGCCCGCGCCGACGCCGCCGGCGAACAGCTGTTCGACCTCGCGGTTGCTCACGCGCAGACGCCGCAGCAACCCCGCACCGAGCATCCGCTCCACATCCATCGGCCGGAACACGTCCTGGCGCACGCGCGCGATCTGGTCCGGATCGCGCCCGCCGGCCAGGCCGAGCTTCTTGCGCGAGACTTTTAGCGCCGCCGCCAGCACGCTCTGGTTGATGATGCGCACCGACGCCGTCGCCTTGGAGACGCCGTCGATGTAGGCGTGCGCGGCATCCGGATGGCGCGCGCGGCGCACGCCGGTCTCGATGCTGATGGCCTGCCTCAGCGACAGCCCCTTGTACTGCGCGACGAACTGGCGCAGCGGCGCCTCGCCCAGGCCGTCGAGGAATACCGGCTCGTGATGCGACAGCACCTCGACGCCGAGGAAGCCGCCGCCGGCGTCGATGGCCACAATCAGGTTCAGCGGCACGCCCGAAAATCCGGGGATGGGCGCCAGGTCGATCGACTCGAACACGTAGCCCGCCAGCTCCGTGGCCGTGGCGTTCTGGCGGAACAGGGGCCACACCGGCAGCTCGGCATCGCGCTCGCCCACCATCCACGGCGCGGGGAAGCGCTTGACCACATCGGCGCGCGCGAGCACGCCGGCGCGCGACGGCGTGGCGCCAAGCACCAGCGCCAGCAAGCCGGCCAGCGCGCAAAGAAGGCAGCACAGCGCGCGCCGCCACTTCGAGGTGCGCGTCATCAGAAGAAGATGATGCCGCCCAGCGAGGCCCCGTTCATCCTGGCCTCGGCGCCGGTGAACGCCTTGGAACGGGTCTGGCCCACTTCGCCCACCAACGTGATCGCGCTGGTCAGCGACCAGTACACGCCGCCGGTCAGGTTGGCGTTGGACTTCAGGCCGAACGTGCCGGCGGTGTCGTCGTCGTTGCGGCTGATGCCGTAGCTCAGGCCAAGCTTGACCTTGTCCGCCGGCTTGTACGTCGCCTGCACGAAGTAGGCCTTGGACCTGGTGTCGCCCTGGTCGGCGTCGGACAGGATGCCGAGCCCCCTGCCGCCCTGGAAGTTGGCCAGCACGCCCAGCGCGCCGGCCTGGTACGACGCACCGGCCTCCACGCCCGCCATCGTGAAGTCGCGCACGCCGGGCGCGGTGGCGCTGAACTTTTGCGACTTCGCGCCCAGCCAGGTCTTGAAGCCGTCGGCGGCGTAGCTGACCTGCGCCTGGAACTGCGGACTGGTTTTCGCCGTGTACACCGGCGCCGCCACGATCGGCGTGTCGGCCACGGGGCTGACCAGCGCCGCGTCGAGGCCGAAGCCGCCAAGCGACGACTTCGGCGCGCTGTAGGCGATCTGTCCATAGTAGCCCACGTAGCTGTAGCCGGCGCCGATGTGGCCCAGCGTGACGCGTCCGCGCTGGGTGGCCTGCACCGGCGCGCCTGTGCCGATCAGCGTCATGTCGGCGAAGATTGCCGTGGCGCCGAAGATGCCGTTGTCGCGTCCCAGCTTGACGGTGCCCATGCGGTCGTTACCGAAGGTGAAGTAGGCCTGGCGCACGTCGACGCCGCTGTTGACGGCGATCGCGCTGTCGGTGGCGGTGGCGTTATAGATGCCGATCAGCGCCTTGACGTCGTAGTCGCCCTGGCGCGACGTGGCCGACGTCACCAGCCCGTTCGGCAGCAGGCCGTTGCCGATGGTGGTGCGGTCCTTCTCGCCGCCGCAGCCGAGCGCCTTGCCGCCCAGCGCCAGCCCGCCGACCGCGTCGCCGCTACACGACACCTGCGTGTAGTAGGCGTTGACGATGCCGCCCAGCGAGACGTTCCAGTCGCTGGCCTTGAAATCGGCCGCCCGCGCGCCCTGCGTCGCGGCGATGGCCAGCGCGCCCAGCATCACTACTGTCTTCATTTTTCGATCTCCCGTTATTGTTGTGCACATCGAACGATGTAAGCCTGTCATGGCAATTCGCGTGCCCGCGCGCCGCCACGGGCGGCGCCCCGCCCCGCGCGCGCCTCCTGTGCCGGATCGGATCAATCGCGGCGTGACACTGTTCAGAAGTAGACCGAAAATTACAGGAACCGTGTTATTTGGAGGAGAGCTTGAACACCCACACCGAGCCGCCCTGCTCCAGGAAATTGACCTTCTTGGCCACCTCGCCGCCCCACAGCGGCACCGCGCCGCCCCAGCCGGAAACGACAGCCACGTATTGCGTATCGCCGTCCTGCCAGGTGACCGGCGGCGCCACCACGCCGGAGCCGGTCTGGAACTTCCACAGCTCTTTGCCCGACCTGGCGTCGAGCGCCTTGAGGTAGCCCTCCGGCGTGCCGTAGAACACCAGCCCGCCGGCGGTGGTCATCACGCCGCCCCACAGCGGCGCCGTGTTCTTGACCTCCCAGACGATCTTGCCGGACTTCGGATCGATCGCGCGCAGCGCGCCGATATAGTCGTCGAACAGGGGCCGGATGGTGAAGCCGGCGCCGAGGTAGGCCCCGCCCTTCTTGTAGCTGATCGGCTCGTTCCAGATGTCCATGCCCCACTCGTTGGCGGGCACGTAGAACAAGCCAGTCTGCTGGCTGTACGCCATTGGCATCTGGTTCTTCGCGCCGAGGAAGGCGGGCGCCGCGAACACCGTGCTGCCCTTCTTGCCCTCCTCGCCCTTGGTCGGATCGCCCGGGCGGTTGGCCGCGATGAAATTCGGCCGGCCGGTCTTCAGGTCGATGCCCGACGCCCAGGTGATCTTCTTGACGAACGGGAAGGCGTTGTGCAGCTTGCCGGTGCTGGCGTCGTTCACGTAGAAGAAACCGTTGCGGTCGGCCTTGCCGCCGAACCGCTTGCCGTCCATGTCGAAGGTGACGAATTCATTGGCGCCGTCGAAGTCCCACGAATCGTTGGGGGTGTTCTGGTAGGCCCACTTGATCTGGCCGGTCTTCACATCCAACGCCACGGTGGACGACGAGTACAGGTTGTCCCCGGGGCGCAGATGGCTGTTCCACGGCGCCGGATTGCCGGTGCCGAAGTAGGCCAGGCCGGTCTTGGCATCGTAGGTCCCGCCCATCCAGGTCGAGGCGCCGCCGGTCTTCCACAGCTCGCCCGGCCAGGTCTTGTTCAAGGTGCCGGTGACGCCGTTGTCGCTTTCCTTGCCGTCCTTGTCGTAGCGGTGGCCCATATGGCCCTCGACGGTGGGACGGGTCCATAGCAGATCGCCGGTCAGCGGATTGCGCGCCTCGACCCGGCCGACGACGCCGAACTCGCCGCCGGAGACGCCCGTCAGCAGCACGCCGTCGGCGATCAACGGCGCGGCCGTCATCGAATAGCCGGCGGCATAGTCGTCGACCTTCTCCTTCCAGACGATCTTGCCGGTGTCCTGGTCGAGCGCCACGAGCTGCGCGTCGAGCGTGCCGAAGATGACCAGGTTGCCGTACAACGCGGCGCCGCGGTTGACCACGTCGCAGCACGGCATGATGCCGTCGGGCAGGCGGTGCTCGTACTTCCACAGCTTGGCGCCGGTTTTCAGATCGATCGCGAAGATGCGCGAATACGACGCGGTGACGAACATCTTGCCCTTGTAGATCAGCGGCTGCGACTCCTGCCCGCGCTGCTTTTCGCCGCCGAACGAGAACGACCACGCCGGCACCAGCTTGGCGACGGTCTTGGTGTTCACCTGCGCCAGCGGCGAGTAGCGCTGGCCCTCCGAACCGAGGCCGAACGACAGCACGCTGTCGGTGCTGGTGGCCGCGTTCCTGAGCATGGCCGTGGTGACATCGGCCGCCTGCGCCAGCGTCAGGATCGAGATCCCCGCCAACGATGCGATGACTAATTTTTGCACAATCTTCTCCGGTTATTATGATTTTTATCTGCCGCCGCGTTACCGCGCCGGCGGTGCCAGGGCAGCCAGTTCCTCGTCGCTGAACAGGCGCGAACGGGTCAGGAAGCGCCGGCCGGTGCCGTTGTCGAGCGAGAACATGCCGCCGTTGCCGTCGACCACGTCGATGATCAGCTGCGTGTGTTCCCAATACTCGAACTGCTCGCGCCCCATGTAGAACGGCGTCCCGTCCAGGTTGCCGAGGTAGACATCGGTGTCGCTGATGTCGAACTCGCCCGCCGGATAGCACATCGGCGCGCTGCCGTCGCAGCAGCCGCCCGACTGGAAGAACAGCAGCGGGCCGTGGCGGCTGCGCAGCCCGGCGAGCATGTCGAGCGCCGCCGGGGTGGCCGTGACGCGGGGGATCGCGGCGGGCATGGTCAGAAGAAGCCGAGCGCGTTCGGGCTGTAGCTGACCAGCAGGTTCTTGGTCTGCTGGTAGTGGTCGAGCATCATCTTGTGGTTCTCGCGGCCGATGCCCGACTGCTTGTAGCCGCCGAACGCGGCGTGCGCCGGATACAGGTGGTAGCAGTTGGTCCAGACGCGGCCGGCCTGGATGGCGCGGCCGACGCGGAAGGCGCGCGAGCCGTCGCGCGTCCACAGGCCGGCGCCCAGGCCGTACAGCGTGTCGTTGGCGATGCGCAGCGCGTCCGCCTCGTCCTTGAAGGTGGTCACCGACACCACCGGCCCGAAGATCTCCTCCTGGAAGATGCGCATCTTGTTGTCGCCCTTGAAGACGGTGGGACGCACGTAATAGCCGTCCTTCAAATCGCCGCCCTGCACATTGCGTTCGCCGCCGGCCAGCAGCTGCGCGCCCTCCTGCTTGCCGATGTCGATGTACGACATGATCTTCTCGAGCTGCTCGTTCGACGCCTGCGCGCCGAGCATGGTGCCGGCGTCGAGCGGGTTGCCCTGCTTGATCGCGGCCACGCGCGCCAGCGCGCGCTCGATGAATTTCTCGTAGATCGATTCCTGGATCAGCACCCGCGACGGACAGGTGCAGACCTCGCCCTGGTTCAGCGCGAACATCGCGAAGCCCTCCAGGCACTTGTCGAAGAAGGCGTCGTCGGCGTCCATCACGTCCTCGAAGAAGATGTTGGGCGACTTGCCGCCCAGTTCCAGCGTGACCGGGATCAGGTTCTGCGCGGCGTACTGCATGATCAGGCGCCCGGTGCCGGTCTCGCCGGTGAAGGCGATCTTGGCGATGCGCTTGTTCGACGCCAGCGGCTTGCCCGCCTCCAGGCCGTAGCCGTTGACCACATTGAGCACGCCCGGCGGCAGCAGGTCGCCGATCACCTCCAGCAGCACCATGATCGAGGCGGGGGTCTGCTCGGCGGGCTTGAGCACCACGCAGTTGCCGGCGGCCAGCGCCGGCGCCAGCTTCCACACGGCCATCAGGATCGGGAAGTTCCACGGGATGATCTGGCCGACCACGCCGAGCGGCTCGTGGAAGTGGTAGGCGTAGGTCTCGGCGTCGATCTGCGCCACCGAGCCCTCCTGGGCGCGGATGCAGCCGGCGAAGTAGCGGAAATGGTCGACCGCCAGCGGGATGTCGGCGGCGGTGGTCTCGCGGATGGGCTTGCCGTTGTCGATGGTCTCGGCGGTGGCGATCAGCGCCAGGTTGGCTTCGATGCGGTCGGCGATCTTGTTAAGGATGTTGGCGCGCTCGGTCTGCGAGGTCTTGCCCCACGCGTCCTTGGCCGCGTGGGCGGCGTCCAGCGCCAGCTCCACGTCCTCGGCGGTGGAGCGCGCCACCTCGCAGAACACCTGGCCGGTGATCGGCGTGATGTTGCCGAAGTACTGGCCCTTGACCGGGGCGACGAATTTGCCGCCGATGTAATTGTCGTAGCGCGCCTTGAATGGGTTGGCTACGCCTAGTTTGCTGATGTCTGCGAGATCCATGTCGTCCTCTTTCTGCTGTGGTTATGAGGCCGCTCCGTGGCGGAGCGGCGGTCGCTGGTGCGTAGCCTCTTTTTCGCAAGCACCGTGCCAGCACCGTCGTGGCCCGCGCGGAGAGGGGAAAGCCCGGCCGGCGGGGCATTGCGCGCCGCGCCGGCTGTTCATATTTGGAACAGGTGTCATCCGATGGAGCAGCGCGGCCGGCCGCTCAGCGGATCACCACGCCCCAGGGCAGTTCGCCGACGGCGACGTCGGCGCGCCTGGCCGCGGCGGCCGTATCGATGACCGAAACGTTGTTGGAGCGGCCGTTGGCGACATACAGCTTGGCGCCGTCCGGCGTCAGCGCCATGTTCCACGGGCGCTTGCCGACGGCGATGGTCGCCACTACCGTGTTGCTAGCGGTGTCGATCGCCATCACGCTGGCGTCGATGCCGTTCGAGACGTAGACCCGGCTGCCGTCGGGATGGACGGCGATGCCGTTGGCGTTGCGCCCGGCCGGCACGCGCGCCACCGCCGCCAGCGTCGCCATGTCGATCACGTAGACCGCGTTGGCCAGCTCGCAGGCCACATAGGCGCGGGCGCCGTCGGGGCTGAAGCCCATGCCGCGCGGGCGCAGGCCGACGGCGATCGAACCGCTCTGGCGGCGCGCCGCGACGTCGATCACGTCGACCTGCTCCGCCTCCTCGGCACTGACCAGCAGCCAGCGGCCGTCCGGACTGAACACCGCGTGTTCGGGATTTTTCCCGCGCACTGGAATATCGGCCAGCACCCTGCCTTCGCGCGCGTCGATCAGCGCGACGCTGTTGCCCTCCTCTACCGCGACGGCGACGTAGCGGCCGTCCGCCGAGGCGCCCACGCCCTCGGGTGACTTGCCAAGCGCGATCGACCGCGTCACCGCGCCGCTGGCGGCGTCGATCACCAGCAGCGCGCCGGCGGCGGCGTCGGTGACGAACAGCCGCGCGCCAAGCGGATCGGCGGCGATGCCGCGCGGCCGCTTGCCGGCGGGGATCTGGCGCACCACGGTGTCGCTGGCGGTGTCGATGACGCTGATGGAGCCGGATTTCTCGTTCGGCACATAGGCCAGCGGCGCGGCAAAGGCCGGCGCGGCCAGCAGCGCGACGACGAGGCGGGAGAGCGAGCGCAGGTTGTTCATAAAATCGCCTTTCAGGGTAAATGCGGTTAGGGTTGCAAGCGTCGTGCCACAAACACCGGATGGCAGGTATATTGCTTACCGGTCGTCATTACAACGACCAAAAACACGGAGACAACATGAAGCAAGCCTTTTTCCCCCTCAACGCGGTGGCGGCGTTGTTCGCCCTCGGCGGCGGCGCCATGGCGGCCGACCTGGCCGAGGTGCCGGCCGACGTGGTGGTGGTCAGCGCCACCCGCGTGGGCCACACGGTGTTCGACATGCCCGCCTCGGTCGACGTGCTGGACGCCGCGCGCATCGGCGACGGCCAGGCGCGCGTCAACGCCAGCGAGGCATTGGCGGCGGTGCCGGGCCTGGTGGCGCAAAACCGCCAGAACTACGCCCAGGACCTGCAGATCTCCTCGCGCGGCTTTGGCGCCCGCTCGGCCTTCGGGGTGCGCGGCGTGCGCTTGATCGCCGACGGCATCCCGGCCAGCATGCCGGACGGCCAGGGCCAGGCGGCCACCTTCAATCTGGACATGGCCGAGCGCATCGAAGTGCTGCGCGGGCCGTTCTCCGCTCTGTACGGCAACCACTCCGGCGGCGTGATCCAGATGTTCACGCGCGACGGCGAGGGTGCGCCGGCGATCGAGACCACGCTCACCGCCGGCAGCTACGGCAGCCGCAAGGCCGACCTGAACGCGCAGGGCAAGCAGGCCGGCATCGGCTATGTGCTCGACGCCTCGCGCTTCGAGACCGACGGCTACCGCGCCCACAGCGCCGCGACCCGCGACCAGGCGTTCGCCAAACTGACCCTGGCGCCGCTGGCGGGGGCCAGCCTGACCATCGTCGCCAGCGCGCTGCGCCAGGACGACACCCAGGACGCGCTCGGCGTCAGCTGGGCCACCTACCTGCGCGACCCGCGCGCCGGCGAAACCGACGCCGCCGATCCGCAAAGCCCGAAGCGCACCCTGGCCGACCGCTACAACACCCGCAAGAGCATCGACCACCAGCAGATCGGCGCCAGCTGGGAGCAGCGCTACGGCGAGGACCGCCTGCGCGCGACCGTCTATGGCGGCAACCGCGGCGTGATCCAGTACCAGGCGTTTTCCAGAGCCTTCCAGGCGCCGGCCAGCCACTCGGGCGGCGTGGTCGACTTCGAGCGCGACTTTTACGGCGCGGACCTGAACTGGCTGCACGTCGGCCGGCTGGCGGGCGGAAAGCTCGGCACCACGGTCGGCCTGGAATACGGCCGCTCCAGCGACGCGCGCCAGGGCTTCGAGAACTTCATCGGTACGCGCCTCGGCGTCAAGGGCGCGCTGCGGCGAGACGAGACCGACAAGGTCACCAGCGTCGATCCCTACGTTCAGGCGGAATGGGAGGCCGGCGCCTGGATGCTGAGCGCGGGCCTGCGCCACAGCACCGTGAAAATCTCGGTGGACGACCATTTCCGCGGCAACGGCGACGATAGCGGCAGCCTCGATTTCAGCCACACCACACCGGTGCTGGGCGTGCTGTATAAACTGACGCCGACGCTGAACGTCTACGCCAGCTCCGCGCGCGGCTTCGAGACGCCGACTCTCAACGAGCTGTTCTACTCGGGCGGAGGCGGCGGCTTCAACTTCCGCCTGCGGGCGGCGCAAAGCACGCATCTGGAGGCCGGCGTCAAGGCCCGGCTGGACGCCGGCACGCGGATCAACGCCGCCGTGTTCCAGGTCCGCACCCGCGACGAGCTGGTGGTCGACAGCAGCGGCGGCGGACGCACCAGCTACCGCAACGCCGGCCGCACGCTGCGCCAGGGGTTCGAGCTGTCGCTCGACAGCGCGTGGCGCCGCGGCCTGAGCACGCGCGTGGCGTTGACCACCCTGCGCGCCGTCTACGACGAGGCCTTCGGCGCGGTCCTGCAAGGCAGCCGGCTGCCCGGCGTCCCCAACGCCAACGCCTACGCCGAACTGGCCTGGAAAGAGGCCGGCGGCCGCTTCGGCGCCGCGCTGGAGGGTATCGCCAGCGGCAAGATCTACGCGGAGGACAGCAATACCGAGCCACCGGCGCCCGGCTACGGCGTGCTCAATGCGCGCGTCACCGCCAGCCAGCAATGGCGCGGCTGGCGCTTCAAGCAGTTCGCGCGGGCGAACAATCTGACGGACCGGCGGTACGTGGGATCGCTGATCGTCGGCGACACCAACAAACGCTTTTACGAAGCGGCCCCCGGCCGCAACTGGCTGCTGGGCGTCGGCGCCCAGTACCAGTTCTAGAAGCGGTAGCGCAGCCCGGCCGCCACCGAGCGCGGCGCGCCGGGTGCGACAAAGCGCGCCGTCCCGGCCCCGCCGCCACCGGGCGGCGCCAGGGCGCCATTGGGGAACATGTCCACCCCGACCGCGCCGTAGCTTTCGTAACGGCGGTCCGCGAGGTTGGTCACGCGCGCGTACAACTCCCATTTCGGCGCCGGACGGTAAGTGGCGTGCGCGTCCAGCAGCGCGTGGCCGCGGATGCGCCAGTCGCGCCCCGCCGACGCGGCGGCGCCGTCCTCGTCGCCCTGGGCGGCCATGTCGGAGGTCGCCACCAGGTCCGCGCCCAGCGTCAGCGCCGGCGTCGCGCTCCACTCCAGTCCCAGCTTGGCCGTATTGCGCGGCAGTCCGGCGAGACGGGTGCCGGGCACGATATGGACGTCGCGCGTGCCGCTGAACAGATCGCCCCGCGCGTCGTAGGTCGCGTCCAGATAGCTGTAGTTCAGCCGCACGGACCACGGGCCGGCGCGGCCGGTGACGCCCAGGTCCACGCCCTGGTGGCGGGTACGGGCGAAATTGGCGAAGTAGCCTTGCTGCGCCAGCGCGGCGCTGCGGAACAGGATGTCGTCGCGATTCACGGTGCGGTACAGCGACAGCGACGCCGAGTCGCCACGCGCGCCCCGCCAGCGCACGCCCGCTTCGGCGGTGCGCGAGACCACCTGCTTCAGAAAGGGGTCCGATTGCAGCCCCACCGGCAGACGGCAGGGCCGCTCCGGATCGGCGCAACCCAATTCGATCACCGTCGGCACGCGGTTGCTCTGCGACAGGTTGGCGAACAGCGTCGCGCCGCCGGCCACCCGGCGCGCGATACCGATGGCGGGATTGAGCTTGCGGTAGTCGAACGTTTCGCGCGGCTGCGTCTCGTCGTCGCGGCGCAGCTGGTTGCCCACTCTGGCATGGTTGTACCGCGCGGAAACGGTCAGCCAGGTGTCGGGGGCCACGGTCCAGGTATCGGCCGCGTACAGGCCGGCCGCGCGGGCGGCGCCGTCGACCGAGGAACCGGCCTCGCGTTCCGCCTCCGCATCCACGACGACCGAACGGTCGGGGGCGAAGTCCGCTTCCCGCTCGTACTGCGCAAAGCCCACGGTGCCGCGGTCGAAGGTCAGGCCCGCCGCCAGCTGGTGCGAGCCGGCATGCCTGCTGAACTGCGCGCTGAAACCATGGCTGCTCTGCCGGGTCGACGTGGTGTTGTAGGACGCCGCGTGCGCGCTCTCGCCCTCGGCATAGTCGTCGTTGATGTCGCCGTTGACGGTGTCGCGCCGGCTGCCGCGCGCATACAGCGCGACGGCCAGCTCGGTGTGGCCGTCGAAACGGTGCGTCAGGTCGAAGACGATCTGGCGCAGGCGGTTGCGCGTTTCGTCGGGCGAGGTATAGACGGCACGGCGGTCGTCCCCGTACAAGGCCTCGGGGAGCAGGCCGTTGCCTATCAGCCGACTGCTCGCCGCCAGCAGCGCGACGCTCCAGTCGTTGTCGCCGGCGGTGCCGGCCAGCTTGGCGTAGACATTGCCCAGCCGTCCGTCGGAATGGTCGCGCCAGCCGCGGTCGTGGAAGGTGGTGGCGGCGATGAATGCATTCCACCGCCCGCCGCTGTCGGCGCTATCGTAGCCGTAAGCGATGTCGGCGCGGCGCCGGCCGTTGCTGGCGGTCGATACGTCGGCGTCCACGCCGGGCTGGCTTTTACCGGTTTTGGTCGCCAGCACCAGCGCTCCGCCAAGCGTGTTGAGTCCATACAGCGGATTCGATCCCGGCGCGAGCATGATGCCGCCGATCGCCGCCTCGGGCAGCATGTCCCAGTTGACGACATCGCCGAACGGCTCGTTGACGCGCACGCCGTCCAGATACACCGAGATGCCTTGCGATGAACCGAGCACCGGCGACGCGCGGAAGCCGCGGTAGGTGATGTCGTTCTGGAACGGGCTGCCGGCGATTTCGTTGACGTTCACACCCGTCAGGTTACGGGCCATGAACTCGCCGAGATTGCGGCCGGCCGGGGCGTCGAGCGCGCGCCCGCCCGCCGTCTGCACCTGGTACGGCAGCTGGTTGCGGTCCGTGCCGATACCGGGCAACGGCGCCACGCCGACGATATCGACCGACAGCGCCGACGCCGCCGGATAGGTCGCCGGCGCGCTGTCGTCGGCCGCCGCGCCGGCGCAGGCGAACAGCACGCCCGCCGCCACCACCGCGCGCCGCCTCATGGCGCCTGCTCGTGCACACCATACCTGGCGAAAATGGCTTTCAGCTCGCCACTGGCCTTCATCTCGTTGACGGCCGCCTGCAGCAGTTTCGCCATCTCGAGGTCGTCCTTGCGCACGGCCATGCCGACCGCCCATCCGGCACGCGGCAAGCGCTGAAAGGCGACCTCGTTCAACGGGAAGGCCGGATCGTCGCGGAACACGGCGTCGATTTCCGAACGGTTGGCCAGCACGGCGTCGAGCTGGCCGGCCTTGAGCTGCGCCAGCGCCTCGGCCGCCGTATCGAAAATGCGTACCTTGTCGCGGAAGCGGCCGTTCCCTTCGCCCAGCAACACCATCGCCGCGATGGAGACCTTTTCGACGCCGACGGTTTTGCCGGCCAAGGCATCGATGCCGTCGAAGGCCGGCATCGCGCGCGCGCTGCGCACCAGCCGCACCGTCTCCACGTGGTAGGGCGCGAAGATGGCGACCTTGTCGTTCTCGTTCATCAGCAGCGGCTCGACCGGCACATGCAGCATCACGTCGGCGGGACCATAACCGAGGTAGTGCCCCTTCCACACCATGTTGCGCAGGTCGTCGCCGAGGTTTTCGCCGGCTGGAAACGGCAGCAGGCTGAGTTTGAGGCCCAGCTTCGTCGCCAACGCCTGCGCGACGTCCACGTCTATGCCGGCGCCACGCTCGGAAAAGGGCGCGAACTGGTCGTACACGGCCACCTTCAGCGATCCGGACTGGCGTATCTTTTCCCAGTCGGCATGGGCGGGGGCGGCCGCGCCCAGTAGAGCGGCGGCCATCGGAATCAGCGCGGCGGCGCGCCAGCGGGCGATCGGCATGATGGGCTCCCGATTATTTGGCGGCGTCGCGGCGGGCTTCCAGATAGGTCTTGATGGCCCACATGGCTTCCTGGTTGAAGACGCCCTCGAACGGCGGCATGTACACCGCGCCGTTGCGCACCTTGCCATGCCGGATCGAGCTCAGATAGTAGTTGTCGGTCTCCTTGTAGCAGGCCTTTTTCTTGGTCTCGTTTTTGACGTCGGTGCAGTCGCGGTCCATCAGGCGCAGATCGGGCGCGATGCCGCCGGTGACCGCCTCCAGGCCGTGGCAGCGCGCGCAGTTCTGGTTGTAGGCGGATGAACCGATCTTCAACGCCAGCGGATTACCGCGGTATGGGTTCTGGTCGAGCCACTTTTCGCCGAGCGCCGTCAGGCCGGTGGTGTCGACCGCCTGCGGCACCACGTTGCCGTGGGCGTAGACGGACAAGGAAGTGAAGGCCACCGCCGCGAGAACGGTGGTGGCGGCGAGAATGCGGAATGGATGATGCATGATGTCTCCTGGCTGGTTTTAAGATTTATACAGTCATTGAGCAAACGCCATGCCACGCCCGCGCCCCCGGTGATTAGGCCTCGCCTGTTCCAATTTGGCACAAGTGTCACAACCGGTTGTTCAACGCGGCGCCGGCGCATCGTGGGATAGAATGGGATGGTGCGCTTGCGCCAGCCGCTTTCAAATACCCCACAACCCATGAGCCAGCCCAGCACCGAGAACTATGACGCCATCATTGTTGGCAGCGGCCCGGGCGGCGCCAGCGCCGCGCGCGAATTGGCGCGGCGCGGCCTGCGCGTGCTGGTGCTGGAACAGGGCAGCGCGGCGCCACTGCAAGGCACGCTCTCGCAAATGGCCGGCATCGCCGCCGTGCCCGGCAAGGGCGCGTTCATCCATCGCGACGCTTCGCTGCTGGTCAGCGGCGTGGCCGCAGGCGGTACGTCGACGATCAACTTCGCCACCGCCGCGCCGCCGCCGTTGCCCATGTTCGCCGCCCACGACATCGATCTGGCGCCGGCACTGGATTCGCTGCGCGCCGAGTTGCCGATGGCGCCGCTACCGGACGAGTTGATCGGCCCGATGGCCAAGCGCATCCAGCAAGGCGCCATGGCGCGCAAGCTCGGATGGCGCAAGCTCGACAAACTGATCCGCCCGCAGTCATGCCGCACCGGTTGCTGGCGTTGTGTTTATGGTTGTCCGTTCGGCGCCAAGTGGACCGCCCGGGATTTCATCGATGAAGCCGTTCAGCTTGGCGCGGTCCTGGTCGACCAGGCGAAAGTGGAGCAAGTGATTGTGGAGGACGGCCGTGCCACCGGTGTGCGCTATCGGCGAGATGGTGAAATGCACCAGGCGTTCGGCGCGAACGTGGTGTTGGCCGGAGGCGGTATCGGCAGTCCGCGTCTGTTGCATCGTTCCGGTCTGCACGCGGAGAGCAGCGCTTTCTTTAGCGATCCGGTGATCGCGGTCATGGGCGTGGTGGACGATATCGACGGCGGCGCCGAGGTGCCGATGGCGGCCGGGATGTATTTGCACGAGGAAGGTATTGCGCTGGCGGATATGACGTTGCCGAAGCCGATGTATCAGGCCTTCGCGGCGCAGGTCGGGCGGATCGACCGGCTGATGTCGCATGCGAAGACGCTGACTTTGATGGTCAAGATACGCGACGACATCGGTGGAGGTGTCGGGCCACGATGGGTGGATAAGACGTTGACTGCCGGGGATCGCGCGAAGTTCGCGACAGGGGTTGGCATCGCACGCGAGATTCTACGGGCGGCCGGGGCGAAGAAGATCTTTAAAAGCTGGCATTTCGCTGCGCATCCTGGCGGGAGTTTGCGCATAGGCGATGTGGTGGACGGTAATTTGCAGACCGCCACGCGGAATTTGTTTGTTTGTGATGCGTCGGTGATCCCCGGACCTTGGGGATTGCCGCCGACGTTGACGTTGCTTTGTCTTGGCAAGCGCTTGGGGGCAAATCTGGTTGCGTGACGCGGAGACACGTAGGGCGGATTAGGCGGAACGCCGTAATCGGCCATCTTTGAGCCATTGGCGGCGCATGCATTGGCCGATTACGCTGCGCTAATCCGCCCTACGTGTCCCTAGATGTCTCTCCGGACACGGGCCATGGACGAAA
>CAUPJZ010000066.1:0-18210 GCA_963511605.1 uncultured Duganella sp.
CGGCTCATGATTTACGATTCACGCTTCCTTCCCACGGTCAGTTGCCCTTCCGCAGTTGCGCTTCACTTCGTTCACTGTGGTCAGCTCACGGCGGGACTTTCACCCACAGGAGCGCGCCCATGCTGGGCGCACATAAAAAAAACCGCTGCGATATGCAGCGGTTTTTTTTCGTTCCTTGCCAGGATTTATTGGAACGCCTGGATGCCGGTCTGCGCGCGGCCCAGGATCAGGGCGTGGATGTCGTGCGTGCCCTCGTAGGTGTTGACCACCTCGAGGTTGACCATGTGGCGGATGACGCCGAACTCGTCCGAGATGCCGTTACCGCCGAGCATATCGCGCGCCACGCGGGCGATGTCCAGCGACTTGCCGCAGGAATTGCGCTTCATCATCGAGGTGATTTCCACCGCCGCCGTGCCGGCGTCCTTCATGCGGCCCAGTTGCAGGCAACCCTGCAGGCCCAAGGTGATTTCGGTCTGCATGTCGGCCAGCTTCTTTTGCACCAGCTGGTTGGCGGCCAGCGGACGGCCGAACTGCGAGCGGTCCAGCACGTACTGGCGGGCGATGTGCCAGCACGCTTCGGCCGCGCCCAGCGCGCCCCAGGCGATGCCGTAACGCGCCGAGTTCAGGCAGGTGAACGGACCCTTCAAACCGCGCACGTCCGGGAAGGCGTTCTCCTCCGGGCAGAACACGTTGTCCATGACGATCTCGCCGGTCAGCGACGCGCGCAGGCCGAACTTGCCGTGGATGGCGGGCGCGCTCAGGCCGGCCATGCCTTTTTCCAGCACGAAGCCCCGGATCGCGCCTTCGTCGTCCTTGGCCCAGACCACGAACACGTCGGCCACCGGCGAGTTGGTGATCCACATCTTGGCGCCGGTCAGCGCGTAGCCGCCCGGCACCTTCTTGGCGCGGGTGATCATCGAGCCGGGATCGGAACCGTGGTTGGGCTCGGTCAGGCCGAAGCAGCCGATCCATTCGCCGGTCGCCAGCTTCGGCAGGTATTTCTGGCGCTGGGCCTCGGTGCCGAATTCGAAGATCGGCACCATCACCAGCGACGATTGCACGCTCATCATCGAGCGGTAGCCGGAATCGACGCGCTCGACTTCGCGCGCGATCAAGCCGTAGGAGACGTAGTTCAGGCCGGGGCCGCCGTACTGGTCGGGGATGGTCGGGCCCAGCAGGCCCAGTTCGCCCATTTCGCGGAAGATCGAGGTGTCCATCTTCTCGTGGCGGAACGCCTCCAGGATGCGCGGGGCCAGCTTGTCCTGGCAATAGGCTGCGGCGGCGTCGCGCACCATGCGCTCGTCGTCGGTCAGTTGCTGGTCCAGCAACAAGGGGTCATCCCAGTGGAATTGGGCGCGGGCTTGGCTCATGGTGGTCTCTCATTATGGTGAATGCTGCCAGCATTCTATGCCGCGCCGCAGACCCCGGCTTTTCAAATGGCGACACCAATTTCCGTTTTTAACCCAGGCTGCCGAACTGGCCGCCGTGGAAGATCAACGGCGGCGCCGGCGTAAATTCGCACAACTCGACCTCGCCGACGAAAATCACGTGGTCGCCCTCGGGATAACGGCTGCGGTTGTGGCATTCGAACCAGGCCGAGCCGCCCTTGAGGATGGGCTGGCCGGTGCGCGACAGTTCGTACTCGGCCGTTTCCCACGGGTTGCTGCCGCGCGTGGCGAACAGCTTGGCCAGGTGGGCCTGGCCGGCGCTGAGCACGTTGATGACATAATGGGAGTTACCGGTGAAGATGGGCATGCTGTTGGCGCCGTTCGACAGGCTCCACAGCACCAGCGGCGGATCGAGCGAGACCGAATTGAAGGAGCTGGCCGTCAGGCCGCGGAACGTGCCGTCGGCCAGCCGGGTGGTGATCACGGTCACGCCGGTGGCGAACTGGCCCAGGGCCTGGCGGAAATGGGCGGTGTCGAAAGCGCGTTCTTCAGCGCGGGGGGAAATGGTATGCATGGCTTGGCCTGGGTTCTTTTAGCCATTATGCCAAAGATTTGTGGCGGCGACGGATTGCGTCCCACGGGGGGCGGTAAACTAGCTGCGTGCGGCGCGCGATTGCGTTACAGTGGGCCATGGCAGGCGGCTTCGATACGGAGGGGGCAATGGGCAGCAATGGCGCGCCGGGCGCGGCGCTGGAGACGGCGGTTCTGGGCGGCGGCTGCTTTTGGTGCCTGGAGGCGGTGTACCTGGAGGTGAAGGGCGTCGTTAGCGTCGAGTCCGGCTACACCGGCGGCGCCATGCCCCATCCCACGTATGAACAAGTGTGCGTCGGCGATACCGGCCACGCGGAAGTGGTGAAATTGCAATTTGATCCATCCGTCATCGCCTATCACGACATCCTGGAGATTTTCTTCACGATCCACGACCCGACCACGCTGAACCGCCAGGGCAACGATGTCGGCACGCAGTACCGCTCGGTCATCTATTACCAGTCGCCGCAGCAGGAGGCATCCGCGCGCCAGGTCGTCGCCGAGATGGCCAATGTGTGGGACGCGCCCATCGTCACCGAATTGTCGCCGGCCCGGCCGTATTACAAGGCCGAGGACTACCACCAGGATTATTTCCGACGGCATCCGTTGCAGGGATATTGCGCGTTCGTGGTCGCGCCCAAGGTGGCCAAGTTCCGCAAGATCCATGGCCACCGGATGAAATAGTGCCATGACCACCGCGGCAAATCACTTCTAAACCACGTAGGGCGGATCAGGCGGAACGCCGTACTCCGCCATCGATGAGCCGCCGGCGGAGCTTGGCGGATTACGCTGCGCTAATCCACCCTACTTGTCTCCGCGCCTCGCTCGTCGTCCGTGTCCAGCGCCAAAATAGTCGGATACATATGTTTTCGAGACCACGGCAGCGTGCCGCTGCGCTGCCCGGCCTTGTGGCCGACGATTTGATACAGGCTGATCCAGTCCTGCTCGAACGCGTAGCTGCAGCCGGCCAGGTATACGTGCCAGATCCGGTAGCGCTTGTCCCCGGCCAGCTTGCGCAGGCGCTCGGCGTGCGCTTCGAAATTGTCGGTCCAGATGGCGCACGTGCGGGCGTAGTGCCGGCGCAGGTTTTCCACGTCGTAGGCCTCCAGGCCGCCTTGCTGCATCGCCTTGAGCACGCTGCCGATATGCGCCAGCTCGCCATGCGGGAACACATACTTGTCGATGAACTCGCCGCCGCCGTAGGGTGTCTGGCCGTTGTCCGCATCGGTGGAGGTGATGCCGTGGTTCATCACCAGCCCGTCCGGCGCCAGCAGGCGCTCGATGGCGGCGAAGTACTCCGGCAAATGCCGCAGGCCGACATGCTCGAACATGCCGACGCTGGTGATGCGGTCGAATTGTCCGCGCACGTCGCGGTAGTCCTGCAGGCGGATCTCGACCAGGTGTTCGAGCCCGGCCAGCCGCACGCGCTGCCTGGCCAGCGCATACTGGTTTTCCGACAGGGTGACGCCGACGCAGCGCACCCGGTATTGCTGAGCGGCGCGGATCACCAGCGCGCCCCAGCCGCAGCCGATGTCGAGCAGGGTGTGTTGCGGCCGCAGCGCGATCTTGCGCAGGATGTGGTCGATCTTCTTGAGCTGGGCCGCGGCCAGGTCCTCGTCGCCGTCCTCGAAGTAGGCGCAGGAATAGACCATGTTCGCATCGAGGAACTGCGCGTAGAAGTCGTTGGAGACGTCGTAGTGGTAGCGGATCGCCTCGGCGTCCTTTTGCTTGTCGTGCTTCATGCTTCGGGCGAGGCGCGAGAGCTTGCGCTCGGGCTTGAGCGTGGTGCGCGCCAGCGCGTTGACGACGGCGATCATGTCGCGCGCCGCGCCCTTGACCTCGATCGCGCCTTCCACATACGCCGTGCCCAGGTTGGCCAGCGACGGCTTGAGCAGGTAGCGCGCGGCCGACACGTCGGGCAGGCGTATCGTCACGCGCGGCGCCTCGCTGGAAAAGTCGACGCACTGGCCGTTCCATAGTTCAATGCGCAGCGGGAGCGCGATCTGCCGCCGGATGCCGGCGATCCAGGCGCTGAAGCGATTTTGTACGAACACTTGTGCGAACACGATGCACCTCCGGTTCAGAAATAAAAAGACCACCGCAAGCGATGGTCCGGTTCCGAATCGGCACGCGTTCGGCGGCCGTGGCTACGGCTGCAAGCGCTCCTTGATCCAGCGGCCATCCGCTTGTTTGACAAACACGATCCGGTCGTGGAAGCGCGAGCGGCGCCCCTGCCAGAACTCGATGCGCACCGGTTCCAGGCGGTAACCGCCCCAGTGTTCCGGCCGCACCGGATGCTCGCCGCTGATGGCGGCCGACGCATCGTAATTGGCTTCCATCTGTTCCCGGTTGGCGATGGGCGCGCTCTGCCGCGAGGCGATCGCGGCGATCTGGCTCTTCACCGGCCGGCTGTAGAAGTATTGATCACTTTCCTCGCTTGAAGTTTTGACGACCTTGCCTTCAATGCGCACCTGGCGCTCGAGTTCGTTCCAAAAGAATAGCAGCGCCGCGTGCGGGTTGTCACGCAATTGTTGGCCCTTCTGGCTGTCATAGTTGGTGTACCAGGTGAAGCCGCGCTGGTCGAATTGCTTGATCAACACAATGCGCGAGGTCGGCCTGCCGTCGGCGCCCACCGTGGCCACGCTCATCGCGTTCGGTTCGTTGACCTTGGCGTGCAGCGCCTCGTCGAACCATTTGCCGAACTGGGCGATCGGATCGTCGAGCACGTCCGCTTCCGTCAGGCTGGCGCGGCCATAGTCGAGGCGCAGGTCGGCCAGCACCACGCCGTCGGCCACGACGTTGGCGACGGGCACTTGCCGCTGCTCCGGCACCTGGCTTTGCGGCAGCTCGGGCCTGATGCCGCGCCGCAATTGCATGGCGCTGCCCAGTTGCGCCATCTGCTCCGGGCTGAACAGGCGCTTGGCCATCGGCGCGATGTTCGCTTCCTCTTTGGCCATGTGGGCGGCGTAGGCGTCGCAGAAGCGCTGCACGTCCGGTGCCGATAGCTCGGCGCTGTCTCCGGCCGCGATTTTCTCCAGCTGCGCCCGCACGATCTCCCAGTCCTTGTCCATGCGCTGGTGGTCGGCCAGGATGCCGGGCACCAGTTGGTCGAGCAGCGCGGCGTCGGCGTCGCGGGCGGTGGCCTGCAACATCGGCATCAGGTTTTGCTCTTCGTCGTCGTGGTGCAGGTGGGCGGCGTTGTTGAAATATTTGAGCACGGCCTGCGCGGCTTTTTGCGCCTCGGCGTCGGCGCCGTGCGCGGGCAGGTGGGGCAGCAGGTTTTGCATCGTCGACAATTGCTTGCGGATGCGGTCGTGGCAATGTTTCAAAACTGCTATCGGTTGGCTGAAATCGGGGGCGGTGTCGAACAGGGGTTTATTCTCGGCGTTGCTCATGGCGTGGGGCTCAGGCTGGGGGGGAAAGTCATTCTAGAATAATTCTTGTCGCCGCGTCCGGTAAAATGGCGGCATGAACAGCATCTCTGACCCAAATGTCGACGCGGAAGTCGACTTCGACCGCCGTTTCGGCGGCATTGCCCGATTGTACGGCGAACGCGCGCTGGCGCGCTTCCGTGGCGCCCACGTGTGCGTGGTCGGCGTCGGCGGCGTCGGTTCCTGGATCGTCGAGGCGCTGGCCCGCAGCGCCATCGGGCAACTGACCCTGATCGACCTCGACAACGTGGCCGAGTCGAACATCAACCGCCAGATCCAGGCGCTGACCGGCACCATCGGCCAGGCCAAGATCGGCGCGCTGGCCGAGCGCATCGCGCAGATCAATCCCTACTGCGTGGTCCGCCAGATCGAGGATTTCGTCAGCGCCGACAATCTCGACGAGATGCTAGGCGCCGGCAAGTTCGACTACGTCGTCGACGCCATCGACAGCGTCAAGGCCAAGGCCGCGATGATCGCCTGGTGCCGCCGGCACGCGCTGCCGCTGGTCATCATCGGCAGCGCCGGCGGCCAGACCGACCCGACCCAGATCGCCGTGCGCGACCTGGCCCGCACCGAGCAGGAACCGCTGCTGAAAAAAGTGCGCAAGGTCTTGCGCAGCCAGTACGGCTACCCGCGCGGCGAGAAAACCAAGTTCCATGTGGACGCGGTGTTCTCGATGGAGCCGCTCAAGTTTCCCGAAACGGGCGAGGTGTGCGCGGTCGACGGCGACGACCGCGCCGGCGGCGTGACCGGCTTGAATTGCGCCGGCTTCGGCTCGGCGATGGTGGTCACGGCCACCTTCGGCATGGTCGCCGCCGGCCACGTGCTGCGCCAGCTGGCCGATGGCGCGCAGGCGCCGGTACCTGCGGTGGCGGCTGACGCGACGGCATAGATTTTATCCGGTGCGCCAGGCAGGTTTGCTATCATTGTGCGCGCTGGCACGGCCGCCGTGCCGTCCACAGAAACTCATTGAAAGAAAAAACATGACGCGTAGTTCCGTTTTAGTAGCAATGCTGTGCGCGCTGGCGGCCTCCGTGGCCCAGGCCCAGACTCCCGCGGCGCCGGCCGCGCAACCAGCGCCTGCCGCGCCCACCACCACCGCCACGCCCGCCGTCGCGCCGCCACCGATGGTCGTCGGTTCGGCCACCCCGGGCCCGGCCGCCGAGCAACTGATCATCACCGACACCAAGGTCGGCACCGGCAAGGAAGCGAGCACCGGCGCCACCGTCTACATGCACTACACCGGCTGGCTGTATCGTCCGCTGGCGAAAAACATGCACGGCAAGCAGTTCGACTCGTCGATTCCACGCGGCGAGCCGCTCGACTTCGTGCTCGGCGCCGGCCGTGTCATCAAGGGCTGGGACCAGGGCATCCAGGGCATGAAGGTCGGCGGCAAGCGCACCCTGATCATTCCGTCGGAGCTGGCCTACGGCTCGCGTCCGTCGCCGGGCAGCGGCATCCCGCCCAATTCGGCGCTGATCTTCGACGTCGAACTGATGGATGTGAAGTAAGCCATTTCGATTTGGTTTTCGATTTCGTAGGGCGGATTAGGCGGAACGCCGTAATCGGCCATGCATGAGCCGTTGGCGGCGCATGCATGGCCGATTACGCTGCGCTAATCCGCCCTACGTGATTTAGAATTTGGCGGGAAGACGTTATTCGCGCGCGGGAGGAGTAGACTAACTACTCCCTATCGCGCGGAGGTTTTTTCCATGAAAATCGCCAACGACGTTACTGAACTGATCGGCCGCACTCCGCTGGTCCGTTTGAATCGCTTGACCAAGGGCCTGGCCGCCGAAGTGCTGGTCAAGCTGGAATACTGCAACCCGGCCCACAGCGTGAAAGACCGCATCGGCCTGTCCATGATCGAAGCGGCCGAGGCGGCCGGCCAGATCCATCCCGACACCATCATCCTCGAACCGACCAGCGGCAACACCGGCATCGCGCTGGCGATGGTCTGCGCCGCGCGCGGCTACCGCTGCACGCTGGTCATGCCGGACACCATGAGCCGCGAGCGCCGCATGCTGCTGCGCGCCTATGGCGCCGAGCTGATACTCACGCCGGGCGGCGAAGGCATGCTGGGCGCCATCCACCGCGCCGAGGCGCTGGCCGAGAGCGACCGCCGCTACCTGATGCCGCAGCAATTCAACAATCCCGCCAATCCGGATGTGCACCGCCGCACCACGGCCGAGGAAATCTGGAACGACACCGACGGCCGCGCCGACATTCTGGTGGCCGGCGTGGGTACCGGCGGCACCATTACCGGCGTGGGTGAAGTGATCAAGGCGCGCAAGCCGGAGTTCCGTTGCATCGCGGTCGAGCCGGAGGCTTCGCCGGTGCTGGCCAAGGGCGTCAAGGGACCGCACCCGTTGCAGGGCATAGGCGCCGGCTTCGTGCCGGCCGTGCTCAATACGCGGGTGTACGACGAGATCATCGGCGTCAGCAACGACAACGCCTTCGAGACCGCGCGCCAGGCGGCCAGCCAGGAAGGCTTGCTGGTGGGGATATCGTCGGGTGCGGCGCTGTGGGCCGCGCTGCGGGTGGCGCGCCGGCCTGAGAGCGCCGGCAAGATGATCGTGACGATCATCCCGTCGTTCGGCGAGCGCTACCTGAGCACGGCGCTATACGCCAAGTTTGTTGATTAGTGCGCCGGCTCCCGCAAGCAGCACTCGTGCACCGTGGTGCCGAGCCGCACCTGCAACGTGCTGTGCTGGATTGAAAAATCCTCGCGCAGCTGCCGGGTGATGTCATCTATCGCCACGTCGCCGGGATACCCCCCCGGCGTGACCAGCTGCGCGGTAAGCGCGGTCTCGGTGGTGCTCATCGCCCAGATATGCAGGTCGTGCACCTCGGTCACCCCGGGCCGTTCGCGCAGGAATTGTTCGATCTCGCCCCGGTCCACATTGTCCGGCACGGCCGCCAGCATCATCCGCAGCGACTGCTTGAGCAGCGACCAGGTGCTGTAGACGATGATGGCCACGATCACCATGCTGACCGCCGGATCGACCCAGTTCCAGCCCGAATAGCGGACGATCAGGCCGGCCACCAGCACGCCCAGCGAGATGGCGGCATCGGCGGCCATATGCAGATAAGCGCCACGGATATTGATGTCGTCCTTGCTGCCGGACATGAACAGCCAGGCCGAGAAGCCGTTGATCAGAATGCCGACGCCGGCCACCACCGACACCGTGAAGCCGCCGACCGGCTCGGGATGGGCCAGCTGCTGCACGGCCTCGAAGGCGATGCCGCCGCAGGCGACCATCAACAGCATGGCGTTGAACAGCGCGGCCAGCATCGAGGTGCTGCGCAGTCCGTAGGTATAGCGCTGGTTGGGCAGGCGCTTGGCCAGGATGGCCGCGCCCCAGGCCAGCATCAGCCCCAGCACGTCGGACAGGTTGTGGCCGGCGTCGGCCATCAGCGCGGTGGAGTTGGCGAGGAAACCGTAAAAGAATTCGACGCCGACAAAACCCAGGTTGAGCACGATGGCGATGGCGAAGGCGCGGCCCATGGTGTTGGGATCGCCGTGATGGTGATGGCCGTGGCCGTGCGCATGGTCGTGCCCATGCCCATGATCGTGGACGTGTGCTTTCGCGGCCGGCTTGGCGGGGGTCTGGCGGTGGCCATGCCCGTGATCATGATCGTGGTGTTCATGGTGGTGATCGTGGTGATCGTGATGCTTGCTCATGCTTCGTTCCCGTTGGCAGGTTCGGCGATATGTTCGAGCATATCGTTCAGGACGTCGCTGATATGCGCATCGGCGGCGGAGTAGAAAACTTGTTTGCCCTGTCGCTCGGACTTCACAATGCGCGCCGCGCGCAACAATCGCAAGTGGTGGCTCACCAGGGAGCTGCTCAGTTCAAGGGAGGAGGCGATGTCGCTGACGGCGATCGGCGCCGCCACGCAGGCCAGCACGATGCGCAAGCGGGTCGGATCGCCCAGCAGGTGAAACAGGTCGGCCAATTGCGCGATGGCGGGATCGACGCCGGTATAGTCGTGTTGGCAGCTCATGTATTTTGTATAACTCATCATGTGAACAGGTATTCACATGTTAGCACGAAAAAAGAAACGCGCAACGCGAAACGGCGGATGACGAGTCCGCCGACATCCCTTACTTCTGCAACTCCGCCTGCAACTGGTTGCGCACCTTCGGGTCCAGCTTCTCTATGGCCTTGGTCAACTTCTCCGCGTTGCGCAAGGCCAGCGTCTGCTCCGGCGTCAGCGCCTTGGCCTGCTCGATCACCGGCGCGGGCGGCGGTTTGGCAAACACCGCCTGCGCGCCGACGACGATCAGCGCACTGAGAATGGCGATGCCGGCGGCCGCCCCCAGCAAGCGCAACTCGCGCGGCGTGATCGCCGGCGACTGCGTGGCGATCGGCCGCACCGGACCGGGCGGCGTCGGCACATAACCGGCCGAAGCGGGGGAGGCCGGCACCGCCGACGGCTCGTTGGTCGCATCCAGCACCACCGCCTTGCGCGCCACCTCCGGCACCGGCGGCAAGCCACCGGCCAGCCGCGCATGCTGCGTCAATTCGAGCGAGGCCGCGTCGATCGCCGCGATATGCCGCTCGACCGCCTCTTCCAGCACCGCCTCGTTCAGCGCCACCAGCGCAAAAATCGGATCGTCGATGTCGATCTTGACGCCGGTTTTCTCAAACACCAGGCTCCGCAGCTTTTGCTGATCCATGGCCGCCTACCACTCGACCTTGTCGAGCTGCTCGAACAAGTCGCGGAACACCACCTTGATGCGCTGCTTTTCCATGACGTTGAACTTGTCGCTTTCGCGCACCTCGTTGGCGGTCAGGCGCGCGGTGTTCATCTTCTTGATGTCGGCGCCGAAGGTGTCGGCGTTGCGGGCCGACAGCACGATGCGCCCGCGCACGCGCGACGAATTGTCGGCGTAGGTCTGCGACTCGGTGAACTGCTTGCCGGACGCCGATTGCAGCAGGCCGAAGTGCTCGTTTTCCCACAGCACCAGCGGCACCCTGGTGGCCTTGGCGGTCGAGACGAAGCCCATCGCCGTGTCGTGCAGGGTGTCGCCGCCGCCGACGATGGTGTGGATGTAAACCTTGCGGCCCGATTCCTCGAGCAGCGCGAAGCAATCGTTTTCAAGCAGATAGCCCATCAGCGGCGAGAAGGTGTTGGCGCCGTTGTCGATGACGCAGTTGCCTTCCTCTTCGAGGATGTCGATCATCAGCGCGTCGAAGCGCTTGGGATCGATGGTGCGGCTGTCGGTCATCACCGGCACGTGCTTGACGTCCATCGCCTTGTAGCGTGAAAACGTGGCGTTCTCCTGGTCGGTGTCGTAGCAGCGCAGCGGCTGGCGCTGCTCTTCCATGTCGCCGGCCGCGTCCTTGCTGGCGAGCCATTGCGCGAGAATGGTCGAGACCAAGGTCTTGCCGATGCCGCCTTTGCCCTGGAGAATAAAATGTACCGTGTTTTGCATCGAAATCACCCCTGAATCTGCTTGGAATAGGCGCACCATCGCGCTCGAACGCATCGAGAGTAATTGTTTTGTGGCAGGAAGGCAACCATCACGGGCGTGATGGCGCCGCCGGGGGCGATGGGCGCGGCTAGTCTATGAAGCGCAGCAGGCCCTGCAGCGCGTGGATCACGGTCTGCTCGCGCACCGCCTTGCGGTCGCCGGTGAAGACCAGGCGCTCGGTGTGGACGGTGTCGGCGTTGGCCCAGCCGAAGCAGACGGTGCCGACCGGCTTGCCCGGCACGGCGCCGGTCGGGCCGGCGATGCCGGTGGTCGAGACGGCCAGATGGGCGTTGCTCGAGCCGAGGGCGCCGCTCGCCATCGCCGCCGCCACTTCCTCCGAAACGCTGCCCATCTGCGCGATCAGCGCGGCCGACACGTCCAGCAGTTCGGTCTTGGAGGCGTTGGAATAGGCGATGAAGCCGCAGTCGAACCACGCGGTCGAGCCGGCGATCTCGGTGATGGCCTGGGCCACGCCGCCGCCGGTGCACGACTCGGCGGTGGCCAGGATCAGGCCCTTGTCCTGTAGCGCCTTGCCGACCTGCGCGGCCAGGTCGAGGATGGTGGTGGCGTTGTCGGATTTGATCTCGGTGCTCATCTAAATTCTCCTTCTGAAGCGGCGTTCGGGAGCCGGCTGGGATATCCCGCAGGGCGTGCTGCCACTGTACCATGCAGATCACAATCGTTGCCAGCGATGCACTGCTGATTAGCAGCAAACCTAACTTTGCATAAAAACATTAGACCGGCGATTTGAACTTGCGTACACTCAATAGCACTGGGCGGCGTGTTCTATCTAAAAACTGCGGAAACGCGCACCAGCCAAGCAAGCCGAAGTCGCTTGCGGGAAGAAAGCGGACTGATCCGGCCATAACGCCGGTTCGATAGCCCACCGGAGGCGCATCCCATGATAAGCCAGACCGATATTTTTCGCGCACGCATCTTGATCGTCGACGACCAGGTCGTCAACGTGGAGTTGCTGGAATTCCTGCTCAAGTCGACCGGCTACCAGGCGGTCACCTCCACCACCGACCCGCGCGTGGTGGCCGACTGGCACAGCCGGCATCGATACGACCTCATCATCCTCGACTTGCAGATGCCCGGCATGGACGGCTTCAAAGTGATGGACGCGCTGCGCCCGCTGGAGGCCGATTCCTGGCTGCCGGTGCTGGTGGTGACGGCGCAGCCGGACCACAAACTCAAGGCGCTCGAATCGGGCGCGCGCGACTTCCTGAGCAAGCCGATCGACCCGGTCGAGGTGCTCACGCGCATCCGCAATATGCTCGAAGTGCGCCTGCTGCACCGGGAGGCGCGCAACTACAACGTGCGGCTGGAGCAGACGGTGCGCGAGCGCACCCTCGAACTGCAGCGCTTCCGCAGCGCCATGGACGCCACCGCCGACGCCATCTTCCTGCTCGACGCGGCCACCGCCGAACTGGTCGACGTCAACGAGGGCGCCTGCCGCATGCTTGGCTACCCGCGCGACGAGATGCTGGGCCAGACCGCCAGCCGGCTCGGACTGGGCACGCAGGCGCTGCTGCGCGCGCAGGCGCTCCGGCTCGAGGACTACGCCGCCGCCATCGGCCAGCCGCGCACGCCGGAGCTGGCCGAACTCGAATTGATGCGGCGCGACCTGGTCTCGGTGCCGGTGGAGATCTACTGGCAGTTGCTGACGCGGCCCGGCCAGTCGAACGTCATGCTGGGCGTGGCGCGCGACATCAGCGAGCGGCGCCACTCGGAGGAGCTGCTGCAGCACATGGCCCATTACGACAGCCTGACGGGCCTGCCCAACCGCACGCTGTTCTTCCAGACCCTGGCCGACGCGATCGCGCTGGCGCAGGAAAAATCGTGGCGCATCGTGGTGCTGTTCATCGCGCTGGACCGCTTCAAAAACATCAACGACTCGCTCGGCGCCGCGCTCGGCGACGAGCTGCTGCGCCAGTTCAGCAACCGGCTGGTGCAATGCGTGCGCCTGCGCGACACGGTCGGGCGCATGGGCGGCGACGAATTTGCATTGATCCTGTCGATGCCGCGCGACCAGCAGGACGCGGTGCACACGGCCAACGAGGTGAGGGAGGCGCTGCGCCTGCCGTTCGACTTGAACGGCCATCCGGCGGTGCTCAGCGCCAGCATCGGCATCGCCATGTATCCGGACGACGCCACCGATCCCGAGACGCTGCTCAAATACGCCGACACCGCGATGGAGCGCGCCAAGCAGGCGGGCCGCGACGGCTACCGCTTCTTCACCGCCGGCATGAACGTGCAGGTGCTCGCGCGGCTGGACATGGAGCTGGCGCTGCGCCGCGCGCTCGACAACGACGAACTGCTGCTGTACTACCAGCCCAAGGTGAACCTGCACACCGGCGCCATCGCCGGCGCCGAGGCGTTGCTGCGCTGGCAGCGGCCCGGCTTCGGCCTGGTGTTCCCGTCCGAGTTCGTGCCGGTGCTGGAGGATACGGGCCTGATCGTGCGCGTCGGCGCCTGGATCATCGACGCCGCCTGCAAGCAGATCGGCGCCTGGCTGCGCAGCGGCGTCGGCGCCGTGCGCGTGGCCGTCAACGTCGCCAGCCGCCAGTTCATCGAGGGCGACCTGGAACAGGTGGTGCGTTCGGCGCTGGTGCGCCACGAGGTGCCGCCGGAGCTGCTGGAACTGGAGCTGACCGAGACCGCGCTGATGTCCAACGCCGAACGCACGATCATGGTGCTGACCAATCTGAAGGCGATCGGCATCAAGGTCGCGATCGACGATTTCGGCACCGGCTACTCGTCGCTGGCATATCTTCAGCGCTTCCCGATCGACAAGCTCAAAATCGACATCGCCTTCGTGCGCGAGATCACCACCAATCCCAACGACGCCGCCATCGCCACCGCCATCATCAGCATGGCGCACAGCCTCAAGCTGCGCGTGATCGCCGAGGGCGTCGAGACGCGCGCCCAGCTCGAATTTTTGCGGCGCAGCCGCTGCGACGAGATCCAGGGATATTTCTTCAGCCGTCCGGTGGCGCCGGCCGACATGGCGGTGCTGGTCGAATCTGGCCGCAGCCTGCCGGTCGATCCGGCCGCGCCCAACCAGCCGGCGCAAACGCTGCTCATCGTCGACGACAATCCGGATATCCTATGGTCGCTCGACCAGTTGTTCCAGCGCGACGCCTACCAGATTCTGACGGCCGGATCGGCCACCGAGGCGTTCGAGTTGCTGGCGCTGCACCCGGTGCAAGTGATCCTGTGCGACCAGCGCCTGCCGGGCATGAACGGCACCGAGTTCCTCGGCCAGGTCAAGGACATGTACCCGGAGACGATACGCATCATCCTGTCCGGCTACATGGGGCTCGACGCGGTGCTCGACTCGGTCAACCGCGGCGCCATCTACCGCTTCTACACCAAGCCGTGGGACGACACGCAGCTGCGCGACAACATCCGGCTGGCGTTCCACCACTACTGGCTGATGCACGGCAGCGGCCTGCGCGCCGGCCAGCCGGACGAGGACGTGACCGCGCTTCAGGACGTGAAGTGATCGAAGCCGGATAGTTTGAGGTCTAGCGGCTGGCCGGCGGCGTCCACCAGGCGCAGGCCCGGCGCCGCCTCGATGCTGCCGACGCGCGTGACCGGCGTGGCCACGCTGCCGGCTGCCGCGATGACCGCCGCGCGCGCCGATGCCGGCGCGGTGAAGCACAACTCGTAGTCGTCGCCGCCGGCGGCGGTGAAAACGCGCCGCAGCTCCCGCGGGAAGGCCGTCAGCGCCTCGCCCGGCGGCAGCGCGTCCACATTCAAGGTCGCGCCCACGTTCGACATCGCCAGGATATGACCGAGGTCGCCCACCAGGCCATCGGAGATATCGATGGCCGCGCGGGCGATGCCCTGTTCGGCCAGCACGGCGCCCAGTTCCACGCGCGGCACCGGCGTGTGCATGCGCACCGACGCCGTATGCAGGCTGGCCGCGTCCATCGATTGTTCCAGGCGGTAGCCGGCCAGCGCCAGGCGCGCGTCGCCCAATGTTCCCGACACCCAGATATCGTCGCCCGCTTGCGCGGCGTTGCGGCGCAACGCCTGGCCGGGACGCAGCTCGCCGAACACGGTGATGCAAATCGTCAGCGGGCCTTTGGTGGTGTCGCCGCCTATGAGCTCGATGTTGAAGGCGTCGGCCAGCGCGAACAGGCCATGCGAGAAGCCGGCCAGCCACGCGCGGTCGGCCAGCGGCAGCGCCAGCGCCAGGGTGAAACCGACCGGCCGCGCGCCCATCGCCGCCAGGTCGGACAGGTTGACGGCCAGGCTTTTGTGTCCCAGCCGAAAGGCGTCCTCGCCGGCGAAGAAGTGGCGGCCCTCGACCAGCATGTCGGACGAAATCGCCGTCTGCATGCCGGGGGTGGGGGTGAGCAGCGCGCAGTCGTCGCCGATGCCGAGCGTGGCCCGGCCCGGCTGCTGCGGGCGCTGGAAGTATTCCTTGATGAGGTCAAATTCGGAGAGCATGCCGTATTGTACCCAGCCGGCTGGCGAAGGGCACAGAAAATGCGTACGGCCAGGCCCGCACCGGCTGCCGGCGGCAGCATTCCCCCCTCCACGCTTCGATATACGAAAACGCAATGGGTTGCGTTAAAAGCATGATACCAGTTTCATAATTGACAGGAATACACTTGAATTGCGGTAACCATCGAGTAGAAGTAATGGCGATCCCGATGACACGGGCGCCAGGGACCTGTTGGACCCGAGCGGCGTTCCGGCGATAGCTGGAATGTGATGTAGATCGAGCCGGCAGCATAAGAGGGCACTGCCCGATAATACTAGAGGAGACTAGCTGTGCGAAACGACCATAGAAAAACGATTTTGGCTCGAGCTTGTGCGCTCGCAATGGCGGCGCCATTTGTCGCGAATGCGCAAGAGGCCAACCCTGCCAGTGCAAGCGAGGACACGAACACCCCGGTCAGCGTTGTCATCACCGGTCAGCGAGCGGCGTTGAAGTCGGCGCGCGATCTCAAGCGGGACGCCAATCAGATCGTCGACTCGATCCAGGCAACCGATATCGGAAAGCTGCCGGACGTGAATGTTGTCGAGTCGCTGCAGCGGGTCGCCGGGGTTCAGATCCAGCGCCGCTATGGTGAGGGTGGCACGGATTACGACCATCACACCGAACCCGCGATGACGATCCGTGGCATTACACAGGTCCGCAACTTGATCGACGGACGAGATTTTTTTACGGCCAGCGGTGGTCGGGCGCCGGACCTGGAAGGGCTCCCCTCCGAACTCATGGCCGGCGTTGATGTCTATAAGAACGCAGCCTCCAACTTGATCGAAGGCGGTATCGGCGGCGTGGTCAATATTCGCACGCGCATGCCATTCGACTCGAAAGAAGACCTCAACGTTCTTACGCTCAAGTCCAACTACTATGATCGAGCTCGTAAATCTTCGCCCTCGGTGTCGGGCCTTTTGAGCCGGCGGTTCAATACGGGCGTCGGCGGCATGGGCATCCTCGTGAATGCAACGGTCAGTGAGACCTACTACCGCCAGGATGCCGTTCTTCAACAGCAGCAGCACTGCCTTACCGCGACGGTTGGAAGATGTTCGAACGACCCGGCGCAAGCTCCCTCGGCGGCGAAGGTCGCGGCCTTTAATTCGATGCCTAACACGGGAGGACTCTCCGAACTCTATGTGCCGACTTCCTTCGAAATGTACGCGGACTCGGGTAGCCGGAAGCGCGAGGGTCTGGCGCTCGCCTACCAATGGCAGGTGAACGACGACATCCTTTTCACGGCGCAGAATCTTTATTCGAAATATCGGTTTATTCGTCGTGGAGAATACATCTACGGCGACGATAAGAACAACGACCCGCACGCAGCGGCGGGTTCCACCTGGACTTGGGCAGCCGATGGCAGCGCTACGAGCGGCATTTTGTCGCCGCAAATTTTCTCTGCCTCCCGCTTTGACCAGGATGTTCGCAATCGCACCAACTTATCCGCCGTGAACCTTAAGTGGCGCATCTCGGACAAGCTCAGGTCAAAGACCGACTTCGCTTACCAACGCGCCAACTATGACGCTGAGCGCAATGGCGACTCCGTCAAGCTTTACGACAACGAAAGCAGAAGCGTTGCTAACATCCCCAATCTGAATCTGGCCTTCGACGTGCGCGGCAAGATCCCCGCCTTTTCAATCATCGATCCCGCCAACCCGAGCGCCCCCTATGCGCGTTTTGGCGATCCTAAGAATTGGTATTATGAGTGGCTTGCCAATGGGTTCGACCGCCACGAGCTGAAAATGTCGGCACTGAGCCAGGATTTCGACTACCACCTGGGTAACGGCTTCTTTACCAAGCTGCACGCCGGCCTACGCCTAGCCGATACCAAGGTGCACTTGCGGGGTAACTGGAAGAATACCGGCGTCTGTAATGATACGGGCACCAACCCTAGCTGGGGAGCATGCCCGCTGATCCCAGTGGCGCAACATCCGAACCTCGCCTACGTTGGGCCCCCAAGCAACTTCATGAAGCCCGGCGTTGGTTTCCCCGTCGCGGTGTTCCCCGAGTACGCCGATCCCAACTCGAGCGTTTACGATCGAACCGTCAAGACTTACGCGCAGCTGTTCGACGGAAAGCCAAATTCTTATACGTTCGATACGTCGTTTGCTCCCGGGGATATCAACGAGCAACGCGAAAAGACGCGGTCCCTCTTCCTGACAGGCGACTTTAGTACAGCCGTATTCGGTTACGAACTCGATGGCACCGCCGGTGTCCGAGCTGTAAGGACCGATCAGACTTCCATTGGCTTTATCCAGGAAAGCACCGGGGCGCGCCAGGCGACTCTCAAGAATAGCTACTCGAATATTCTCCCCAGCCTCAACACACGCCTGCACGTGAACGACGATTTGCAGCTCCGCTTCGGTTATAGCAAGACGATGACGCGGCCAAACTTTAGCGATATGGCCGCCCATGTTCAGCTGAATCCGAACATCCCCTCGCAGTACAACGCCAACGGACGCCCGACCGGCAGTTCCGGTAATCCCTTCCTGCAGCCCATGACTGCGACTGCGTATGATTTGACGTCGGAATACTATTGGGGGCCGTCCAATCTGGCGTTCCTCGGTGTATTCAAGAAGGATATCAAGGGTTACCTGGCCGGCGGCATCGAGCCGATGAATTTCGGTGGAGTTATCTACGATGTTGGAACCAGCATCAATCTGGGTAAGGGGTCTGTCAAAGGGTAAGCGTAAAGCCAGCGCCGTCTAGACTCACCACTGGCGTGCATCCATGATCTAATTTTGGCACAGCGGTTGTGCCCACAAATTAAATTATGGACACAAATTTTCAACCAGTCACCAAGCGCGGACCGCGCGGCAAATA
>CAUPJZ010000067.1:0-17906 GCA_963511605.1 uncultured Duganella sp.
GCCGCCCATGTGGCCGCCCGCGTTGTCCCGGCCGCGGCGCGCCCGGACGGTGGCGCTGGCCGGCGCGCTGTGCGCTGTGCTGGCGGCGGGACTGGCCGCGCAGGTCTGGGCGCCCGCCGCGTGGCGCGCCGCCGCGCCGGCATACTCCGAGGCGGCGGCGCTGCGCGCCGGGCTCGAGGCGCTGCGCCGCTCGGACCGCGACGGCAGCCTGGACGCGGCGGTGGCGGCGTTCACAGGCGTGCTCGAGCGCAATCCGGGCAACGCCGCCGCCGCCGCCGGGCTGTCGCTGGCCTACTGCCTGGTGTACTTCGGCGCCGGCCGCGACGAGGTCTGGCTGCGGCGCGCCGACGCCAGCGCCCAGCAGGCCCTGGCGCTCGACGATCAACTGGCGCTGGCCCACGCCGCCCACGGCTGGGTGCTGGAAACCCAGGGCCGCCAGGACGAGGCGCTGCGCGCGGCCGAGCGCGCCCTGCGGCTGGACCCGCGCAACCTGTTCGCCTGGTGGGGCAAGGCCGACCTGCTGATCCGCATGCGCCGCTTCGACGACGCCCGCGCCGCCGTCGACGCCGCCGCCGCCATCTATCCGGCCGAGCGCATGTTCGCCGACGTGCGGGGGCGCCTGCACTACCAGCGCAACGACTACCCGGCGGCCGAGCGGGCGTTCCGCGCCAGCATCGCGCTCGACCCCGACTCGGTGCTGGCCTACGCCAGCCTGAGCCAGGTGTTGTTGCGCCAGGACCGCGGCGACGAGGCGCTGCAAGTGCTGCAGCAGGGGCTGCAGGTGCGCCCCAGCAGCCGCCTGTATTCCAACCTCGGCACAGCGCTGTTCGCGCGCGGCGACTACCCCGGCGCGGCGCGCGCCTTCGAGCTGGCGGTCTCGGCCAAGAAGGGCGGCCCCGGCGAACACCTGTACTGGGGCAACCTGGCCGACGCGCTGCGCTGGCTGCCCGGGCGCGGCGCCGACGCGCGCCACGCCTACGGCCAGGCCGAGGCGCTGCTCGCGGCGCTGCTGGCGCGCTCGCCCGGCAACGTGCTCTACCAGTCCAGGCGCGGCCTGTACGCGGCCAAGCTGGGCGCGCGCGACACGGCGCTGCTGTGGAGCCGGCGCGCCGTGCTCGCCGAGCCGGACAACGCCGACGTGCGCTTTCGCGCTGGCGTCGCCTACGAGCTTGCCGGCGACCGCGGCGGCGCCCTGGCCGAGCTGGCGCGCGCCAGGGCGCTCGGCTACCCCGTCCACCTGATCGATACCGAACCCGATTTGCTCGCCTTGCGGCGCGATCCCCGCTTCCGTTCCCCCACCCCAGAAAGTACGCCATGACACAGCCCCAAGACGTCTATCTCACCGTCGCCTTCGACGCCGACCAGGTCAGCGACCAGCTGGTGCACAAGTTCACCTCGCCCGACGGCTCGGTGCCGGTGCATCCGAGCGGCCTGTACGAGGCCGAGATCTATTTTTGCGAGGGCGAGGTGTTCCATCTGCGCGTGCTCGGCGGCGGCAGGCAGGACCGCTTCACGTCGTTCCAGATCGTCGACTGCTGCCTGCTCACCTTGCCGCGCGTGGTGTCGGCCGGCGGCGGCGCGACGGTGCGCTACGCGCCGCCGTCGCCGTTCCTGCAACCGGTGGGCGCCAGCTACCAGATGGCGCTGGACTTCACCACCAGCGCCGTCGACGACCACGACAAGCGCTACCGGCTCGTCACGCAGGAGTGGAAGCGCACGCTCAACGTCGGTACCGCCCACGGCCGCTGGGAGCTGTCGCTGACGGTGACGGTGCGCATCTTTCGCGGCGACCAGCTGCAACCGGACATCCGCGTGTTCTCGTTCGACCCGGAGGGGCAGGTGGGGTCGGGCCGCGGCGACGAGGGCGGCACGCGCGGGGGCGGCCACCCCTTGGCGCTTGCTTCAGATTAGGCCGTTGGCGCGCAGGTGCCGGCGCAGCGCCTCCCCGGGCGTGCGCAGGCGCGACGCGCAGCGGTCCACGTCCGGTCCGTGCTCGGCCACGGCCGCGCGCAGTTCCGGCGCCGGGATCGCCTCGGCGCGCCGGATCAGCGGGTGGGTCTCGAGCAGCTTGTAGAGCGACGGCCGGGAAATGCCCAGCTGGGCGGCCGCGCCGAGGATGCGCCAGCCGTTGTCCTCCATGGCGCGCAGGACCTCGTCGTCGGTCAGCGCGTCGAGCCGGCGCCGGGGCGCCTTGCCGGCGGCCGGTGCCGCGCCGATGGCGTCCGGCGCGTCGTCGTCGCCACCGTGCGTGCCCGCCGGGTCCGGATCGGGCGCCGGCGGCGCCTGGCCGGCGCGCACGGCGATGACGGCGCGCCGCACCGCGTGCGCCAGTTGCCGGATATTGCCCGGCCAGTCGCTGTTGCAGGCCGCGCTGACGAAGGCGAACGGCAGCGCGACCGGCGCCAGCGCCGGCGCGCAGGCCTCGCGCGCGAAATGGCGCAGCAGCACGCCGATGTCCTCGCGCCGCTCGCGCAGCGGCGGCAGGCGGATCGTGTAACCCTCGAGCCGGCGCAGCAGCGCCGGGTTGAACGCGTGCGCGTGCAGATCCCTATCGGTGGCGGTGATTAGGCGGGCCCGCGCGCGCAGCGTCGCGCCGGCGCCGAGCGGGCGGTATTCGCCGTTTTCGAGCACGCGCAACAGCATCGGCTGCACCAGCGGCGGCGTGTCGCCGATCTCGTCGAGGAACAGGGTGCCGTCGCCGGCTTCGGCGAACAGACCGCCGCGCGCGGCCTGGGCGCCGGTGTACGCCCCCCGCGCGGCGCCGAACAGGTCGGCCGCCGCCAGCGATTCGGGCAGCGCCGCCATGTTGACCGCGACGAACGGCCGCGCGCGGCGCGCGCCGGCCGCGTGGATGGCCTGGGCGGCCACCTCCTTGCCGGTGCCGGTCTCGCCCAGCAGCAACACCGGCAGGTCGGTGGCGGCGGCCTGGCCGATCTGCTCGCGCAGCGCGATGGCGCCGCCGCCCACGCCGAGCAGGCCCGGCACGTCGTTGTGCCGGGGCAGCGCGCGCATCGGGTGCACGCACAGCAAAATCATGCCGCCCAGGCCGAGCACCACGCCGCGCTCGAGCTCGGCCTTCGACAGGCGGGTGGTGGCCTTGGCGCGGCGGCCGTTGATGTCGACCGCCATGCGGCTGTCGGGCGCGGCGACCGACACGCCGCCGCCGGCCTCCCACGCGATGGCCAGCGGCGCGCGCGAGACGCAGCGGTGGCCCAGCGCCAGGCCGTCGCCGCCGGGCGTGCGGAACAAGGGGGAAAAACGGTTCAGTTCGAGCGCGCCGGCGGCCGACGGGGCGATGAACTGCTCGCCGATGCGTTCGTTTTCTGGGTGCCACAGGATGGTCAGGCCGAGCATGGCGGCGGCGTCCGAGGCGCAAGCCGGCAGCGGCGTGGTCAAGGTGTTCTCGGCGTCGATCACGGTGGCGGTCCTGGGCGGGGCGGAGGCCAATTATAGAACAAAGCGCCACCGCCCCGGTGGCGCCACTACGCCAGGCTAGGCGATGACGGAGCTGACCTGGATGGTCTCGTGGCGGCCGCCATGGGCGGCGTTGTAGGTGATCTCGACTTCCTTGGCGCCGGCGATGGTGGCGAGCGGGTTACTGCATTGGAACTGGATGGCGCCGCCCTGCAGGTTGTTCAGGTTGACGTTCATCGGCCGCGCGGTCATCAAATGAATCCCGGTGGCGTCGTGGGCGGCTGCTTGGATCAAGGTAATGGTGGTCATGGCTGTCCTCTTTTCAGTGAGATGGAATGGTTGAAACGCTCTTGCCGGACTGCGGCGACGGGCGCCGTGTTGATCCGACGGGGCCAGTGTAGGGATGGCGCCGCCGCCGAACCATTACGTTCCCTTACACGCCATTACAGCGCGGCGGTGTAATGGGCTGTAAGGCGCTGTAATGGCGCGCGGCGGGCGCCGGCGGCAACATGGGTTCCACCAGCCGGGGACAGCCGACAGGCGCAAGGCTGGTGAGCAGGTGATGCGTGCCTGAACCATTTATCCACCTTTAAAGGAAACCTACCATGTCGAACTATTCCATCTCCGTGCAAAACGCCAGCGGCGCTCCCGCCAACATCGCCATTTATCAAACCTACCCGAACCTGGCGGGCGGCTTGCCGCTGGTGTGGCTGCTGCAAACGGTCAACGAGGGCAACACCAACACCTACAACTGGTCGATCGACTGGGCGCTGAACTGGGGCACCACCAACCAGCCGCTGGCGCCCGGCGTGCAATGGAGCTCGGGCGGGCCGCTGCAGAACATGGACCCGAACGCCTCGTCGGGCAACAACGAGATGGGCGTGACCTTCTCCGGCGGCCAGTTCCAAACCTCGCCGACGGCCTTCCATGATCCGGAGGTGCCCACCGGCAGCATGCTGGTCACGACCGACACCAGCTTTACGGTGCCCGATGCCCGGTCGATGAGCCTGGGCGTGTACATGAATTCGCTGCCGGCGTTCGCCATGCAGGGCCGGCCCAACGGCAAGTTCCTGTTCGATACCCATCCGACCTACTGGATCTGCACCACCGATTCGAAGCGCGGCGTGGCCGTCTCCGGCACCTTCGTCAGCAGCCCGACCCAGTTCGAATTCGCCAAGGGCGTGACGTCGCTGAAGTACAAGCTCACGGAAACGCTGCAGTTCGTACCGGCCTGAACGCCGCTGAGCTAGCACACGATCGCGGACTGCGCCGGCCGGCATGGCGGCGCGTGTCCGCGGCATCGGCCATCGCCGGCTGCGGCGCTTGGCCATCTCCACCGCGAAGGCGCCGACATGAACTATTCGGTCAGGGTCGACAACAACAGTGGCGCCGCGCAGACGGTCGCCGTATTCATGACCGACCCCGCCGGCGGCGGCTATTCGCTGGTCTGGTCGGTGAAAAAAATCGCCAGCACCGGCAGCGCCACCTTTTGCTGGGACGATGGCGCGTTCGGGCTGGGATGGGGAACGACCACTAAGCCGCTCGACTATGGCTTGCAATACGACAGCGGGCAGGCGCCGGTCGCCGTTGACCCCTTCGCCGTCCAGGGCGACAACACGCTGCCGATCGGCTACGACGATGGCTTCGCGGTCGGCCAGCCCTACTGCGATACCGCGCTCAAGAACAGTGTCAACATCGTTACCGACCGCAGTTTCACGGTCGGCGCGGCCGCCTTGATGAGCGTCGCGCTCTACCTCGATTGCGCCCCCGCGCTGGCGATGCGGGGCGCGCCCAACACCGTCTACACCGTCGATCTGGGCCAGATCGTCTACTACCTGACCGTCACCAACGCGGCGGCGGGCGTGGCGCTGCGGCCGCCGGCGTCGGCGCGCCTGTTGCGCGCGGCCGTCAGTGCCAGCGTCCCGGTCCGCATCCCGTTCGGCCCCGGCGCCACCCAGTTGCGCTACACGCTGGACGCCACGCTGGGATTCCGTCCCGCTGCGCCTGCGTGAAGCGCTGGCCCGCTCAGTCGCGTGGCGCCGGCGCCTCGATGGCCGAGCCGCGCGCGATCGACACCGGCGGCGTGCCGAAACGGATCTGGCCGCGCCGGCGCTCGATGACATCGGGCGACGCCGGCAGCGCCAGCGCGATTTGCCGCCGCATGCGGAAGATCTGGATGTTCAGGTGCGCCGCCTCCAGGCCCAGCATCTTCGACAGCTGCTCGGTGTCGATCCAGCCCTGGCTGTGCGGATCGATGCCGCTGGCGCGGTCGGCCAGGCGCCGCCGCGCGAGCGTGAGCAACGCGTAGTGGTGGACGCGCTCGCCAAGGTCGAGGCGCCGCTGGTCCTGGGTGATGCTCAGGAAGACATGTTCCTCGTCCAGGCTGACGTCGAAGTGCAGGGAAATGGCGGCGCCGCCGGCCGGCGCGCGCGCCGGTGACGGTTCGGTCCGATCGGTGGCCTGCGCCGGCGTCGTGGCTTGGATATGCATGGTGGTTGTCTCCACGTGGAATATGTGATGCCGGCTTGCGCGCCGGCGCCTGTCCTTCCTATGGCAAATTGCATGCCACGCGAAACCGCGTGGCAGGTACCCGTCCAGGCCCGGCGCCGCCCAGCCCGGCGACCGTTTGACATGTCAAGGCGGCGCCGTTGACATGTAAAGCGTGGCCGTGTTGACAGCCTCCGGGTCCGCCGATGCGCTGTCAAGGCTGAGCGGATCGCTGGATATGCTCGCGCAGCCATTGGTGGGCGGGGTCGCGATGCGAGCGCTCGTGCCACAGCATCGCCATTTCGTAGCCGGGGATGTCCACCGGCGGCTCGACCGCCTTGAGCGCCGGATTGCCCCGCACCAGGCGCTCAGGCAGCATCGCCACCAGGTCGGTGCTTTGCAGGACCGACACCATGAACAGGAAGTGCGGCACCGACAGCGCCACCCGGCGCGACAGGCCGACTTGCGCCAGCGCCGCGTCGGTGACGCCATGAAAGCCGCCGCCGTCGGACGACACCAGCACGTGCTCCAGCGCGCAAAATTGCTTCAGGCCCGGCTTGCGCTTGAGGCGCGGGTGGTCGGCGCGGCCGGCCAGCACATAGCGCTCGGCGAACAGCGTGCGGCGCCGCATGCCCGGCGGCGAGCCTTCGACGGTGTGGAAGGCGAGGTCGATTTCGCCTTGCTCCGCTTGCCGCGCGATGCGCGCCGGGTTCATCTCCAGCACCGCCAGCCGGGTGCCGGGCGCCAGCGCCCGCAGGCCGGAAAGCGCCGGCAGCAGGATCGTCGATTCGCCGTAGTCGGTGGCGGCCAGGCGCCACGTTTGATCCGCTTTCGACGGTTCGAACGGTTGCGCCGGCGACACCGCGCGCCCGAGCGCTTCCAGCGCCTGCCGCAAAGGTTCGCGCAGCTCCTCGGCCCTGGCGGTCGGTTTCATGCCGCGCGGCCCGGGCAGCAGCAGCGGGTCGCCGAAGATGTCGCGCAGTTTGGCCAGGTGAACGCTGATCGACGGCTGCGAAAAATTGAGCCGGCGCGCCGCGCGCGTGACGTTGTGCTCCGAGAGCAGGACGTCGAGCGTCACCAGCAGATTAAGGTCGAGTCGCCGTAAATTGTCCATCGAAATTATTCCTGTTGATACCTGCTATATTGGGAATTCATTTCCAATATACCTGAGGCGGGCCTACGCTGTGTGCTTTCCATCAGGAGCCACTGTCATGAACGTCCTCATCGTCTACGCCCATCCCGAACCGTTGTCCCTGAACGGTTCCATTAAAAACTTCACGGTCGACCGCTTAGAGGCGGCCGGTCACAGCGTACAAGTCTCCGATCTGTATGCGATGAACTGGAAGCCCGCGCTGGACGCGGACGACAGCCTCGATGGCGCGGCGACCGGGCGCTTCGACGCCGCGCTCGACTCCAAGCGCGCCTTCGAGGCCGGCCGGCAAAGCGCGGACATCGCCCTCGAACAGCAAAAGCTGATGTGGGCCGACACGGTGATCCTGCAGTTTCCGATGTGGTGGTTTTCGATGCCGGCGATTTTGAAGGGCTGGGTCGAACGGGTCTACGCCCATGGTTTCGCTTACGGCGTGGGGGAGCATTCGGACCGCCGCTGGGGCGACCGCTATGGCGAGGGCAGCTTGGCGGGCAAGCGCGCGATGGTGGTAGTGAGCACCGGCGGCTGGGAATCCCACTACAGCCCGCGCGGCATCAACGGCCCGATCGACGACATCCTGTTCCCGATCCAGCACGGCATTTTGTACTACCCGGGCTTCGAGGTGCTGCCGCCATTCGTGGTCTACCGCACCAGCCGGGTGGACGAGGCGCGCTTCGACACCATCCGCGAGGAGCTGGGGCGGCGTCTCGACACCCTGGCGACGACCGAGCCGATCGCCTTCCGTCCGCAGAATGGCGGCGACTACGACATTCCGCAGCTAACCCTGCGCGACGACGTGGCGCCCGGCCGCACCGGATTCGCCGCGCACCGGAAGGCGTGACGCCCCGCCAGGTCAGGCCGCGTCGCCCTCGAGGACAAACAGGCCGGCTTTGCTGGCCAGTTCCAGCACCGGCGCGGCCCGCGCCTTGTCGTGGAAATACAGGATGTTGGTGTCGTCCCACCCGGCGGCGCAGATGCAGCCCAGTTCCGGCATGATCAGGAACTGGGACGGCGGGTGGTGTTTGTCGTAGCGCGACTGGATCAGGAAGCCATCGCGGTTGGTGTAGCGCTTGATGACGGTTTGGGCCTTGGCGGGCCAGCGGCCGCGATAGCGCAGCGTATACACCGGCGTCAGGTCGTACAGCGCGGCCCAGTGGGCCAGCATCTTCTGGTTCCTGCGTTCGCGCTCCTCGCCTTCGAAACAGGCCATCAGGTGCCATTCCGATTCGTCGTCGAGCCAGTGGTCGAACACGGAGACCGCCACGCGCTGCATGCCGCCATCGGCGCCGAGCTGCCAGATGTCCTTCAGGCCGGGAAATTGCTGGTTTATTTGTTCTGCAAGGTTCGCGTCAACGCGAGACAACATCTTCATACTATCCTTTGAATCATACTGGGCGACGCTCGAGTATATACTTCCTTGATCAAAGGGGAGGGCGCAATGAAGGAGTTTCGGTTCAATGTATTCGGGCGGCTGATTGCGATACGCGGCGAGGCGGGGGAACGGCGGACGTTCGAGCTGGGCACGGAAGGCAAACGCCGCCCGGCCGACTTCATCGTTCCCGACGACGTCGCCGACGAGGAGTTGTGCGAATACCTGTTCGATCTGTTCCACGAGGATGCAACGCCGCGAAATCATTCTGTAACGCAGATAGGATGAGATCGCCGTTCTGCCCTGTATCGACGACAGTGACTCGCGCGAACTCTCCAGTGCGCATTTGTTTTACCGATTCAAGCAAGTCGCGTTGAAACTTATCTTTTTCGGAGGACATCTTTGATTCCCTCTGCATCAAGCGGTATTCATTGACCCTTAATCCAGTCGGCGATATTGTAAACCCCATCAATTCCTCCGGCTCCTTGCCGTTCACTGTGTCCACTGATTCGATATCGAAGCTGCTCAGCGGCACGAGGCCGGCGAGCTTGATCGCCAACAGCGCCAAATAGCGCCCGCCACCTTTATTGCGGCACCACAATCGACTAAGCGAGCATTGGGCTTACCCTACGTCGATATCCCAATCTCAATGGCGAGCATATGAATGCAATCACGCGCAGCGACGATGAAATTCTTTTTGACCGTACGATGCAATCTTTGGAGGCTCAGATTACCAGCGCTGGAGCTCACCTGACCATCGACTCCAAGGCACGGCACACGTACACGATAGAGATCAAACGTATGTCCAACAGGCTACGAGCTGATGCAGTTGCGCGCAGAATTACGTGGGCCGATGCGGCTCGGCAAGCGCAAGAAACTCGAAATCTGATCATGGAAGTAATCCGAGCGCGAAGCACCCCGGTCGGTCGCGCCTTAGCACAACGTATGAAGCAGAAAGGATACTCGCTTAACCAATTGATCGCCGAGAAAACCATCAGAATGCATGGGGACAAGGCTCTCTTTTCAAGCCTGTCAAACACCCAGCAGAACGCCATCTACGCAAGCATCGTCAGGTCGGCAGGCAATTCCAACGCGGAAGTCACTCGCGCAATGACTCGGATTTCCTATGCGGGACGCGGCGTGCTTTTTCTCGCACTGGCGCTCTCCATCTACCAGATAGCCACGGCGGAGAACAAGGTGGTAGCGTTTAAAAAGGAGCTTGCAATCAACGGCGCGGGCGTTGCGGGCGGAATCGCCGGTGGCGCGCTAGCGGGACTTGCATGTGGCCCTGCTTCCCCAATTTGCGTTACAGTGGGAGCGTTTGTAGGTGGCGCGTTTGCTGCCCTAGGAACAAGCTATATCTGGTAGAGCAGCCATGAAATTGATCCCCGCCGCAAAGTACTCAATCCGCGTAATCACTCCGCCGACGCCAGAATTGACGCCGCAGAGTGAAATTATGGTTGCTGGCGTGCCCACCGGGAAAGTCGTCGCTGGTGCGATACTGAGAGCTGCGTTGAGGTGGGGCCAGTTTGTACTGCTATTCCTCACTGATGACGTCCCATTTGAGGACACGCTGCGCATGTATCTGCTTGACCAGGATTTGACTGTCGTGGACTCGGCTCGCATGGGCGCCATGTACTCGACCGGCATATTTTCAGCGTTGGATTTGACTGAACCGGACACCGTTCGATTTCAGTTCTTCGATGGCGTATTGTGGACACTGACATTGCTTTCGGAGGAAGAGTTCGCGATCCCAATAATCTCAGAGCCGACCAGCGTAAGCCGTCCATTCAAATTTTTTAGAAGGATTCGGCTGGCCGGCAAACCGTTGCCTAAGACGTCGGAAGTGCAATGTGAAAACGTCAGGGGCAGCACCAATTAGGCCTGATTGAGCCGCCCGAGACGCATGCGTAATCCAATCGGCGACATTGTAAACCCCATCAACTCCTCCGGTTCCTCGCCGTCCACGGTGTCGATCGACGCGATCTCGAAGCTGCTCAGCAGCATGGCGCTGGCGAGCTTGATCTCCAGCAGCGCCAGGTAGCGTCCGGGGCAGGTGCGCACGCCGGCGCCGAACGGCATCGACAGGTGCTTGTCGATCGCCCCTTCGCCGCTGCGCAGCCAGCGCTCCGGCTCGAAGGCGTCGGCGCGAGGCACGTGCGTTTCGTCAACGCTGTCGTTGCGCATCACGCACCAGATCAATCCCCCCTTGGGAATGCGCACATCGCCGATCACGGTCTCGCGCAGCGCTTCGAGGGGAATGAACGGCGCCACCGGCTTGAGCCGCATCGCCTCCTGCGCGCAGGCGCTCAGGTAGTCCAGGCCGTCCATCTGTGCGATCGTCAGCGCCGCCGGATCGGGCGCCACGCGAGCCACCTCGTCGCGCGCCTGGCGCAACGCCGCCGGATTTTTCCGCAGCAGATACAGCATCCACGCCAGCGTGTGGCTGGTGGTGTCCTCGCCGGCCAGCAACATCGTCATGACGTTGCCGGCGATGGCGCGGTCGTCGATGCCGCCGCCCTCGTCGGCCGCGTAGATCATCGCGTCGAGCAAGTGGGCCGGGTGCTCGCGCCGCGCCGGTTCGGCGACGAGCTTCGCGCGCGCCGACGCGATCAGCGCGTCGATCGAGTCGTTGAGCGCGGCCACGCTGGCGTCGAGTTGCCGGTCCTGCGGCAGGCGCACGTAGCGCCAGTACGGCAGCAGCGCGATGGTGCGGCGCGCCACCGCCGGCAGGATGATGTCCAGGTGGCGCTGGATGACATCCTCGCCGCCGTCGATGGTGTTGACTTCTGTGCCGAACGCCAGTCCGGCGATGACGTCCACGCTGAAGCGTTTCAGGTCGTCGGTAAGATCGATTGCGTGGTCGCCGGCGGCCGCCCGCCGCCAGTGCTCGCGCAGCCGCAGCGCCACGGCCACCAGCGCCGGGAAGTAGGCCTTGACCGCGTGCGGGGACAGCGCCGCCATCACCATGCGGCGCTGCTCGCGCCAGGTCGCGCCCTCGGCCACGAACACGCCGGGACGACCGCCCATCTCCTCGCCCACGTCGCTGGTGATCGCGGGCCGGCGGAAGCCGTCGGGCCGGTCGCGCAGCGCCGCGCCGACCAGCTCGTGGCTGGCCAGCACCACGATGTCGGTGCGGCCGAAGCGGATCTTGAATAGCGGGCCGTATTGGCGGCTCCAGGCTTCGACATCCTGGTGGATGCGCAGCGGTGTGATCTGCGGCAGGTTGCCCAACAGCGGCCATGGGACGGGGCCGGGCAGGTCGTCGATTTCACGCAAGGCAAGCGGTAAGGTGTTTTCCATTATCGGGTATCTCCATGGTTCTGCATTGTCCCACTATGTTCCCTTGCGGAGGCGGTGTATTGAACGTTTGCGACACGCCGCGCGCATCCGCGCTTTGGGGTAGACTTTGACGATGTCCACCAACGCTCCCGACCCGACCCGCCTGATCGTGCCGCCCCTGGCGCTGGCTTCCTGCGTGCGCGCCTGCGTCACGCGCAGCACCGTGGAGGCGCCGCTGGCGGAGGGCGACCGCTTCAATCATTTCCCCGCCACGCCGCTGTGCTCCATCAGTTTTTACATGGAGGGCGAGGTGGAGGTGGTGCGGCCGGCGGACTTGCCGAAAGGGGCGGTGCGCGTGGCCTTCTGCGGGCCGCAGACGCGGCCCATGCTGACCTACAATCCCGGCCCGGTGCGCTTGTTCGTGGTGTTGTTCTATCCGCAGGCCATGCACGCGCTGGGCGGGATCGACATCGCCGCCTGGGTCGACCGCGTCGCGCCGCTGGACCAGGCGCTCGGCCCGCGCTGGGCGGCGATGGCCGAGGCGGTGCTGGCCGCCGCCGACGACGACGCGCGGATGGTCGTGCTGGAGGCGTTCCTGACGCCGCTGTGGCGGGCCACGCGGCCGGCCGGCATGGGCGACATGGCGCGCGAGTGGGTGCGCCATCTGGCCTGGCAGGCGGCCGACAGTGCGCTCGGGCGCGGGCTGCGCAGCGTCGAGCGGCGCATCAAGGCGCGCGCCGGGCAGCCGCTGCGCAAGCTGCTGCGGCTGCGGCGCGCCGAGCAGTCGTTCTTCGAGGCGCGCGGCGATTACCTGGCCGGCAGGGTGGTGTGGGCTGACGTGGCCGCGCGCGGCGGGTATGCGGACCAGGCGCATTTCTGCCGCGAGGCGCGCGAGATCACCGGGCATACGCCGCTGGAGCTGGCGCGCGTCCTTGGCTCGGGCGATGAGCGGTATTGGATTTATCGGATTTGGATGTGATGGTGTTGGCGGCTCTTGGCCGATTACGGCGTTCCGCCTGATCCGCCCTACGTGTTTCACGGTTTTTCCGCGATGTTTCCCCGGTTTTTCCGTGGTTTTTCCTTGGTGTGTCCGGTGTGGGTTCGGGACCGGGGCCGGGATTGTATTGGTCGGCGGCGGGGTGGCTCGGCGCGCTTACGGCAGGCGCGCGGCGCTGCGGTTGCGGCCGGCGTTCTTGGCCTCGTACAGCGCGCGGTCGGCGGCGCCGATCAGCGCTTCGATGTCGACCGGAGCCTCCGGCCGCTGCGATGTCACGCCGATGCTCACCGTCACGTACGGCACGGCGCCGCCGCGCGCGTGCGGGATGGCCAGCTCCAGCGCGCGCGCCCGTATCGTCTCGGCGATCCGGCCGGCCTGCTCGACGTCGAGCTCGGGCAGGATGACGGCGAACTCCTCGCCGCCGTAGCGCGCCATCAGGTCGCACGGGCGCTTGAGCTCGCCGGCCAGCGCGGCGGCCACCTGGATCAGGCACTGGTCGCCCTTCTGGTGGCCGTAGTGGTCGTTGTAGGCCTTGAAATGGTCGATGTCGATCATCAGCAGCGACAGCGCCGCGCCCGCGCGCTTGGCGCGCCGGTGCTCCTTTTCCATGGCCACGTCGAAGTGGCGCCGGTTGGCGATGCCCGTCAGGCCGTCGGCGAAGGTTTGCGAGCGCAGCACCATGGCCTGCTCGCGCAGCAGTTTTTCGCGCGCGACGGCCACGCTGACGTCGCTGATCTGCACCAGGCAGTGGCGCGGCGCGCCCTCGACCTCGATCGGCGTGACCTCCACCGCCTGTTGCAGGCGCTCGCCGCGCGCGGCCGCCGCCGCGTTGGCATACAGCGCGAACGGCGCCTTGTTCAGGCTTTGCGACAGCAGCGACGGGAAGTTGTCGCGCAGCGCCTGGCGGATCGCCGAGTCGACCCGGCCCCCGCGCAGCTCCGGGCAGGCGGCCAGCAGGTCGGCGCCGACGATGCCCTCCTGCGCCAGCCCCGAGTGGCGGCTCATCCAGGCGTTCCACAGCACCACGCGGCCGTCGGCGTCGACCACCACCACGCCCAGGTTGACGGCGCCGAGCACGCTGCGCAGCACCGCGAGCCGGTGCGCCGCCGGCAGGCTGGCGTCCATCGCCCGCACGGCTCAGGCCTGCCCCATCGCGCGCGCGATGTACTGGTTGATCTGCGCCTTGAGGTCGTGCATCGCCGACAGGTCGAGCACGAAGGCGACATAGCCCTGGATCTGGTGCTTCTCGAGCACGAAGTCGATGTGCAGCATCAGCACCACGGCGTCGGGCTCGCTGCCCGAGGCGGTCAGGATCTCGTCGCTGGTGCCCACGTGGTAGGCCGGCAGCGAGCCGCGCAGCTCGTGCTGGAAGATGTTGGCCAGGGTGCCGACGCAGGAGTTGAGGATGATGTTGCCGATCTCGCACATGGCCTCCTGCTCCATGTCGGTCAGCTCGGCCAGCGGCACGCTCTCGCCGACCATCAGGCGCACGATCTCGAGGCTTTTATCCTCCGGGAACATCAATATCGCCTCGGTCTCGAAGGCGCCCTCGTAGTGCTGGCTCACGCCGCAGATGCGCTCGGGCTCGAACACCCGGTTGCGCAGCAGGCGCGCGGCGTCGGCGCGGTGTACGAAGGTGATCGACGGCACCGACATGCGCACCGCCTCGTTGACGATGTCGCTCATCGAGGCGGCCGCCTGGCCGACGCCGATGTTGAAGATCTCGATCAGCGCGTCGTTCTCCAGCTCGGACAGCACGATCATGGCCGGGCCTCTTCGAGCGGCGACAGCAGGCGGGCGATGCGGGCCTCGGTGATGGGTTTTTCGACGAAGCCCACGCCGATCGCCTCGGCCGCCTCGCGCGTGGCCGTCTGCACGTTCGCCGTCAGCAGCGAGATCGGCAGGTCGGGGTTTTCGCGCCGCAGCTGCTCGGCCGCGGCGATGCCGCCCATGCCGGGCATGTTCACGTCCATCAGCACCAGGTCCGGGTGCACGGCACGCGACTTGACCAGCGATTCCTCGCCGGTGCCGGCCTCCTCGACGATCCAGTCGGGGTGCAGGCCGTTGATGTACTGGCGCGCCATCAGGCGCGAGACGCGGCTGTCGTCGACGATCAAGACTGTTTTAGCTTGCGGCATGGAACTCCCCGGACGAGCGTTTGGATGGGATCTGCTGGTTTCATTCTCGCACAATCGGCGGCGCCGCTGGCGCGCGCCATACGGTCCGCGCCGCCCTTGTGCCAGTCTGCGACACCGGGTCCGGGGAGATGTTGTTCAGGCGCAATTTTTGGCGGAAATCGGGGGCGGGCGGGGGCGATCCGTTAAAATGGCGGCATACATGGTCGCATCGCGGCCACACCGCTTTCCCTTTCATATAGAAATAGCATCATGACTCAAGACGAACTGAAACAAGCCGTGGCGCGCGCCGCCATCGATTACGTGGTCAAGCACGAGATCATCGGCGTGGGCACGGGCTCGACCGCCAATTTTTTCATTGACGAGCTCGCCAAGATCAAGGCCGACATCAAGGGCGCCGTGGCGTCGTCCGAAGCCACCGCCGCCCGCCTGCGCGGTCACGGCATCGAGGTGTTCGACCTGAACGACGTGCCGGAGATCGCCGTCTACATCGACGGCGCCGACGAGATCACCCACACCGGCGCGATGATCAAGGGCGGTGGCGCGGCGCTCACGCGCGAAAAAATCGTCGCCTCGGTGGCGAAAAGCTTTGTCTGCATCGCCGACGGCTCCAAGCTGGTCGACGTGATGGGCAAGTTCCCGCTGCCGGTCGAGGTGCTGCCGATGGCGCGCGCGTCGGTCACGCGCGAACTGGCCAGGCTGGGCGGCGAGCCGAAGCTGCGCCTGAAGCCGGGCACGGACGAGGCCTTCATCACCGACAACGGCGGCATGCTGATCGACGTGGCCGGCCTGGCCATTACCGACCCGGTGGCGCTGGAAGCGAAGATCAACCAGATCGTCGGCGTGATCGCGGTGGGCCTGTTCGCCGCGCGCGGCGCCGACGTGTGCCTGCTGGGCACGGCGGAGGGTGTGAAGACGTTGAAGTTTTAAGGTCCCCCGCGTTCCGGGGGCGCCGCCGCGCGGATGTCGGCGGCGCTTGTCGGATTACGCCGTACCGGCTAATCCTACGTGTATCCGGGGTTCGGCCATGGCCCGTACCGGGTTTGGACGGCGCCCGGCCACGGTGCCTACGGGATATGACCAACGCGGCGCCCGGCCACGGCGCGCCGAATATATCTGAACCACGTAGGGCGGATTAGCGTAGCGTAATCCGCCAAGCGCCGTCGGCGGCCATCGATTTCACCTTACTCGGTCGGCGGCACGTAGCCCATGGCCGCGTCGGCGCCGTCGCCGAAGAAATGCTTTTCCATCTGCTGCGCCAGATACTTGCGCGCGCGCTGGTCGGCCAGGTTCAGGCGGTTCTCGTTGACCAGCATGGTCTGGTGCTTGAGCCAGGCCGTCCAGGCTTCCTTGGAGACCGATTCGTAGATCTTCTTACCCAGTTCGCCCGGATACGGCGGGAAGTCCAGTCCTTCGGCTTCCTTGTTGAGTTTGACGCATTGCACGGTGCGGGCCATCTGTGTTGCTCCTAAAACGGTTCGATAAACGGTGATTATAAAGATTTAATCAGGACCTGGGATTTGCGCTGCCAGTTATACATGCGCTGGCGGTCCTTCGGCAGCGAGTCGACCGTGGTCGGCACGAAGCCGCGCTTCTGGAACCAGTGCGACGTGCGCGTGGTGAGCACGAACAGTTTGGTCACGCCGATGGCGCGCGCGCGGTTTTCCATGTGCTTCAAAATGCGCTCGCCGTCGCCCTGGGCCTGGACCTCGGGGTTGACGGTCAGGCATGCCATTTCGGCCATTTTCTGTTCCGGGAACGGGTACAGCGCGGCGCAGCCGAAGATCACGCCGTCGTGTTCGATGACGGAGAAATAATCGATCTCGCGCTCGATCAGCTCGCGCCCGCGCTTGACCAGGGTGCCGTCGGCCTCGAGCGGCTCGATCAGCTTGATGATGCCGCCGACGTCCTCGATGGTGGCCTTGCGCAGCGATTCGAGGTTTTCGTGCGAGATCATGGTGCCCACGCCGTCGTGGGTGAACAGCTCGAGCAGGGCCGAGCCGTCCATCGCGAACGGCACGATGTGCGAACGTTCGACGCCGTTGTCGCACGCCTTGATGCAGTGTTTCAGGTAGAACGCGGTCGAATCGGGCAGGAAGCCGGCCTGCAGCACCGCCTCGGCCTGGTGCGACGACAGCTCGCGGATCTCGGTGCCGGCCGCGTCGACCATCATGTCGGTCTCGGTGATGAACACCAGCTTGTCGGCGTGCAGCGCGATCGCGGCGCTGCAGGCGACGTCCTCCATGGTCAGGTTGAACGCCTCGCCGGTGGGCGAGAAGCCCAGCGGCGACAGCAGCACCAGGCCGTCCGAACCGAGGATCGAGTGGATCGTCTCGGCGTCGACCTTGCGGGTGACGCCGGTCAGCTCGAGGTCGACGCCGTCGATGACGCCGAGCGGGCGGGCCGTGATGAAGTTGCCGGAAATGATACGGATGGCCGCGTTCGACATCGGCGTGTTCGGCAAGCCCTGGCTGAAGGCGGCCTCGATGTCGAGGCGCAGCTCGCCAGCGGCCTCCTTGGCGCACTCCATGGCGGCCGTGTCGGTGATGCGCACGCCGTTGTGGAAGCGGCCCTCGACGTTGCGCAGGGCCAGCTGTTCGGCCACCTGCGGGCGCGAGCCGTAGACCACGGTGACGTTGATGTCGAGCGCGTGCAGCAGCGACAGATCGTGGGCCAGCACCTGCAGCGCGCCGGCGCTGACCAGTTCACCGGGGAAGGCGACCACGAAGGTCTTGCCACGGAAGGCGTGGATGTAAGGCGCGACGGAACGCAGCCATTGGACGAATTGGGTAGGGTTTTCCATTAGCCGCATTATAATTCGGTGCGCGAGTTCCGCGCTCCAATCTTGTAAAAAACAATGTCAGAAGCCAGCAATAAACCGAAAACCGCCTCCAGCAGCTCGTCCAGCACCCTTGGCCAGCCCCGCAGCCCGCAAAACGCCCCGACCGGCGCCCCGTCGCGCACCCCGCAAGCGCCCGGCGCCCGGCAAGGGCAGGGCGGGCCACGCCCGCAGGCAGAGGCCCGGCAGGGCGGCCAGCCGGGCCAGGGCGCACGCCCGCCGCAGCCGCGCCC
>CAUPJZ010000068.1:0-17431 GCA_963511605.1 uncultured Duganella sp.
AGGAAACGTCGTAAAAACGGGCATCAAATGCGGGAATTGGGTATCCAAATCCCGCTTTATGAAACAACGCCGGCCGGTTCACACCAGTAAGGGGCACGGCCGGTTCAAGCTGGCCGGTATTTCAGCAGCCTGCTAGCGATGGAGCTGAATTTGCAGTTCACTGCGGTAACGTCGATGGACAAGATGATTTGTGGCTACTGTCTTTGCGCCGGTACCCGCGAAAGATGTTTGGTCGCGATAAGCCTTCGTTTAGCAAAGCATCGGTGTTAGTCGGCGCAGTTCACGAAGTTCTTGTTGAAGCTGAGATAGTAATGCAGAATTGGCGTACTGAGTTCTCTGGCTGAACTCGGCTGCGGATGCTGCCGGTCGCCAGTCGGATATCGCGCGCCAGGTCAAGCACGAACCAGTACAGTTTAGGAACGTCCGCCCTAAACACCCCGCCGCCTGGCGCGTCATGGAAGAGACATCAACACTCCGCTCTTCCACGGAACCCATGTGATACCGATCCTGGCCCCCCTGTTTCAAGGGCCGCTGGCCGAACTGGCCGACGCCCTCTCGCTGGCCCCGGCCATGCCGGCGCACGCGCATGCCGCCACTTGCTTCACCGACGGCTCGCCCCTTCTTGGTGATACCCTGCGCCGCTATGCCGCCCGCCTCCACTACGACGGCGGCGACCTGCGGCCGGTCGCCTCGGCATGGGCCATGGCGTACACCGGCGCGCTGCTGCCGCCGGTCTGCGCGGCGGCCACCTTGCTGGGCCATGTGTTTCCCGTCGCCGCCGGCCAGACCGCCATCCGCCTGGCGCCGGACGGCACGCCGACCGTCTTCCACATCGCCTCGGAGGGAGCTGCCATGCCGGCCGCCGACACCGCCGCCCGCTACACGCCGCTGGTCTGGCTGCACCTGCTGCCGCTGTTCGACGCCATCAGCGCCCACACCCGCCTGCCTAAGAAGATCCTGTGGGCGAACACCGCCCGCCAGCTGCTGGCGATCTTCGAGACCGCCGGACAACTGGCGCCGGGCATGCCCCGATTGGATGCCGATCGCGACCGGCTGCTGCACCAGCCGGCGTGGGACGGGCCGGCGCGGCCCAATCCCCTGTTCGGGCGCGACCGCTCGGTGGTGCTGCGCCGGGATGGCGCGGCCGTCACCCATCGGCTGCACCGCCAGTGCTGCCTGTACTACCTGCTGCCCGAGCCGGGCTACTGCGACGCCTGCCCGCTCGACCCTGCCCTGCGCGCGCCTCAGCAAGCCTGACCGGCCAGCGCGTCGGCGGCGGCGCTGGCGTCGCCGGCCAGGTCGGCTCCGGCGCCGGACTGCGGCGGCTGGCGGCGGTCCTCGACGATATGGCCGCCGGCCATGCGGATCACCCGGTCGGCCAGGTGGAAGTAGCGGTCATCGTGCGAGATGGCGATCACCAGATGGCCCTTGGCGCGCAACTCCGGCAACAGCTCCGTGTAGAACAGATGGCGGAAGGTCGGGTCCTGGTCGGCCGCCCATTCGTCGAACACCAGCACCGGGCGCCCCTCCAGGTAGGCATGCACCAGCGCGAGCCGCTTGCGCTGGCCGGTCGACAGGTCCAGCGTGCTGAACACGCCATCCTTCAAACTGACCTTGTCGGCGATCTCCAGCCGCGCCATGTATTCGAGCGCCGCCTCCGCCACCATTTGCGGGCGGCCGTCGATGCCGCCGGCCAGCACGTTGTCGAACAGGTAGAAATCGGCGAACACCGTGGTGAACAACTGCCGGTAATCGTCGCGCCCGTGGTCCGTGACGGCGTGCCCGTCCACCAGGATCTCCCCCTGCCCCGGCCGGTAAAGGCCCAGCAGTATCTTGATCAGCGTGGTCTTGCCGGAGCCGTTGTCGCCGACGATGAAGACCAGCTCGCCACCCTGCAGGCGCAGATCGACCGGGCCCAGCGCGAATCCGCGGTCCTCCGGGTTCTGCGGCGTGAACGCGTAGCGCACGCCGCGCAGCTCGATGCTGGTCGACATGCCCACGCGGCGCGCGGGCTGGTCCAGATGCAGGTGCGGCTCGGGGTTGGCGAAGCGCTGCGACAGTTCGGCGATCCGCTGGAACCCCACCTTGGCGCGCCCCACCTCGGGCAACATGCCGATGATCTGGTCGATCGGCCCCTTCAGGAACAGCAGCACCAGCACGAAGCCGCTCAATGCCACCGGCTCGACCGGCCGCACGGCCGCCCATCCCAGCAGCAGCGCGATCAGCAGGAAGTACAGCGCCGAGCCATAGGCGGCGGCCAGCACGTAGGTGTTGATGGCCTTGCCGTTGACGTCGCGGATGGCGTCGATGGTGCGCTCGATCTGCCCGTTCAGTATCCGCGCGCGCCGCTCGCGGTGCATGCGCAATTCCTTGGCGCCCTCGCTGATATCGCGGTAGGCCTTGTGCAGTTGCTCCTCGTGTTCGCGCGCCTTCCAGAACCCGGCCACCCCTTTTGACTGGGCGTACAACTGGATCGCCGAGCCCAGCACCAACGCCGTCAGCAGCATCGCCAGCAGCGGCGGCGACAGATACGCGAGATACGCCAGGCAGCCGGCCACGGTCGCCACCGACACCATGGTGGTCGCCAGCACGAAGATGACGTCGCTGATCATGTCGACGTCCTGGGTCAGCACCGGCATCAGGCGGTGGGTCTTGAAGCGTTCGAGCGCGTCGATCGGCGCCGACAGGATTTTCCTCGCCAGCGACTTGCGCACCTCGGCCACCAGCCGCTGGCCGACGTGGTTCATGGCGATGTGGGAGGTGGCCCGGCCCGCCAGCGCGACCAGGCACAGCCCGCCGAAGAACAGCGCGATGCTCCACGACATGCCGCCGGGAAGGTTGAGCACCTGGTTGATCGTCGCCAGCAAGGCCACCGACGCGAGACTGGCCACCGCGCCGGTCAGCGCGGACAGCGCGATCGACGGCAGGAAGGGACGCAGCAGCGGCAACAGATCGCGTATCCGGCCGCCTTCGTTGTTTGAATTGGTCATGCTCTACCTCGTGTCATGGTTGATATCAATGCGTGCGGCGCGCGCCGTCAAGGGCGCAGTACCGACGTGCTCAGCAGCGGATCGCGCAGGATGTCGTTCTCGCGGAACGGAAAGGCGAGCCAGTCCTTGCGGGCGTAGCGCGCCACTGCGGCGCTGCCGGCGCCGCCGCGCACGGCCCGCTCGTCCTGCCCGTGGGCCAGCAAGGTGCGCGCCTCGACGCCGCGCTTGCCGAACCAGACCATCTGCAGGTAGCTGTTGGCGACCACGTTCGGCCCCAGCGCCAGCTCGCCGACGTCGGGACAGGCGGTGGCGAAGTAGCCGACGTCGCCGCAGCCGCCGTAGATCGGCCAGCGCTTGCCGCCGCTGCGCACGGCGCGCCGCGCACTGGCGGCCTCGTCCAGGGCGACGCCCTGCGCGGTCAACGACACGACGGCGGCCGCCAGCGCCTTGGCCGCGACGCCGTCGGCCGGCCGCGGCGCGGCGGGCGTGCGCAGCGGCGCGGCGGCCGAGAACGCCACGGTGAACAGGTCCTTGCCGGCGCCCTTCTCCAGCTCGCGCCAGAAGGTTTCCCACAGCAGCCCGCCATGGTCGCCGACCTCGCCGGTGTTGCCCCAGGCGCGCAACACGGCGCAGGCCCGGACCAGCGAGACGGCGGCGGCCGAAGGCGACTCGCCGGCGCAGGCCTGCTCGAGCAGGGGCAGCTTGTATTGCTCGGCGGTGTAGACGCGCGCGCTGAGCACATCGCGCGCCGCCCACGCGCCCAGCTCGGCGGCGGAGCCGGCCCCGCGCCGCGCCAGGTCCAGCGCCAGCTCGTGTCCCAGACGGCCACGGAAACTGAGCGCCGTCCGCTCGTCGCCCTGCAGCGCCGAATACCCCTCCAGCGGCTGATCGACGTTGGACAGCCAGTGGCTGTCGTTCATGTTGGCCACATAATCTTCGCGCAGCAGGCTGGGCAGGCGCTGCGCCGGCATCGCCCCCGGTTGCGCCGAGGCGGCGTCGAGGCGCCAGTCGCAAGCCGAGCGGCTGCCGTCGAGCACCGGCGTGCGCGGGTCGAGCCCGGCGAACGCGGCCGCCAGCGGCGCCGCGCAATCGCGGCGCAGCTCGTCGGGCACGTTGGGCACGACGCCGATGTCGGCGTACCAGACGCGGCCGTCGCCCCGCCCCACCGCCAGCGTGTTCACCCACGGCATGGCCGCCTCGCGCCGCTGGATGGCCATGAAGTCGTCCAGCGAGGCGGCGCGGTCCCAGGCGAGGAAGTTGCGGAAGATGCGCCAGTTATCGCCGTTGACGTCGCGCACCGCCAGCGCGCGCTGCGCCGACCAGGCCAGCGCCGGATGCAGGCCGCGCAGATCGACCACCGGGCCGAAGCGCGACGCATACAGGGTGCGCCCGACCTGGCGCGCGCCGCCGTCGGGGTCGCGCACGGCGACGGTGACATGGCGCTTGCTCAGCGGCGTCGACACGCCGTCGACCATGTAGCGCTCGGAATCGGCCGGATCGAGCGCCAGTTCGAACAAGCCGAAGCGCCGGGTGCGCGACACCGTGTGGCTCCACGCCACGTTGTCGTTAAAGCCGATCATCACCAGCGGCACGCCCAGAAAGCCGGCGCCGGCCACGTTCAATTGTCCGGGGATGGTCAAATGCATCTGGTAGAAGCGGTCCGGCCCGCCCCAGAACCAATGGGGATTGCCGAACAGCAGCGCGCCGTCGCCGCCCGTCGCCGCCCGCCCCCAGGCGATGGCGTTGCTGCCCAGTTCGGCCTGCGCGCCGAGGTTGTTGGCCAGCCGGGCCTGCAACGCGGCCACGTCGGCGGCATCGGCCACGCGTTCCGAGGCGGGCCTGGCGTTGACGATGTCCGTCATGAAGTGGCCGTAGCCGGCCATGACCTGCGCCGCGTAAAGGCGCCGGTAAACGTCGGACGGCGCGATTTCGCGCACCCACGGCTCGCCCAGGCAGGCGCGCGGCGCGTGGCGCCGCGGGCGGGCGCGCGCCTCGCGCAGCAGCCGGTTGTAGCCGTCGGCGTAGCCGGCCACCAGCGCGGTCAGCTCGGCCGGCTGCGCCTGGCGCATGGTGGCGACCATGTCCTCGTCGGCGAAGGCCTTGAAAAAGAAATCCGCATCGATATTCTTCGGCCGTCCCATGCTCGAGGCGCCGGGCAGGCGCTGGTCGGCGCCGAAGTACCAGGCGCGCTGCCCCGCGTACGTGACGAAGGCGTCGGCCAAAGTGCACAGCGCGTCCTGCGCCTGCACATAGCCGACGCCGACGCCCAGATCGCGCCAGTCGGCGGCGCGGATGTGGGCCACGCCATCGGTGGTGCGGCGGATTTCGACCGCGCCCGGCGGCGCGGCGGCGCCGGCCCGGGCCGGCGACGGCAAGCACAGCGACAGCGACAACAACAACAGCGCGCACAACGGCGCGGCGGCGCGGCGCGGCGGCTGGGTGGAACGGCGACGATGCATAGGCGTGATCCTTGGACAAAAGATGAGGGGGACAGGCATGGGGACGGCGAAGCGCCGTGTTCCATTCACAAGACGCGCCCGCGCCCGGCTTGTTTAAGCCGGCGCGACTAAACAGATGCGCGCCGGCGCCGTCCTGAGGGGGTGGCCGGTACATGCCGGACCTGACGCGCGATCACCGACGCTCTATCACCATCCACCATCACCATTAACCAGTATCGTTTTCGTGGGGTTTCTCGAATGCACATTCACGACTTGATTGGGATCGGCTTCGGCCCGTCCAACATCGCGCTGGCCATCGCCCTCCAGGAGGAACGGCAAGCCGGGCGCCGCCACGTCGATGCGCTCTTCCTTGAAAAGCAGGCCAGCTTCGCCTGGCATCCCGGCATGCTGCTCGACCATGCGCACATGCAGATTTCCTATCTGAAGGACCTGGCCACGCTGCGCAATCCGCGCAGCCGCTACACCTTCGTCAATTATCTGCACGAGCACGGCCGCCTGCCGGACTTCATCAACCTGAAAACCTTCTTCCCCAGCCGCCGGGAATTCAGCGACTATCTCGGCTGGGCGGCGCGCCAGTTCAATGACCGCTGCGTCTACGGCGAGGAGGTGGTCGAAGTGCTGCCCGAACACCAGCAAGGCGGGGTGGTCGCGTTGCGCGTGCGTTCGCGCGACGCGCACGGCGGCATGCACGAACGGCTGACGCGCCAGCTGGTGGTCGGCATCGGCGGCACGCCCAGGCTGCCCGAATGCTTCGCCGACGTCGCCGGCGACGCGCGCGTGTTCCACTCGAGCCGCTACCTGACGGGCATCGCCGCCAACCGCCAGGCCCGCACGATCGCCGTGATCGGCGCCGGCCAGAGCGCCGCCGAGATCTTCGTCGACCTGCACAACCGGCCCGAACCGGCGCAGATCGACATGATCATGCGCGCCCGCACCCTCCATCCGTCCGACGACAGCCCGTTCGTCAACGGCGTCTTCAACGCCGACTTCACCGACTACATCTTCCGCCAGGACGACGCCACGCGCGCCGGCCTGCTGTCGGAATTCCATCGCACCAACTACGCCGCGCCCGACCTGGCGCTGATCGAGCAGATCTACAAGATCTTCTATGAAGAGCGCGTGGCGCGCGGCGACCGCCACCAGCTGCTGTGCCAGCACCAGATCGGCGCCGTGCGCGCGCGCGCCGACGGCATCGAGCTGGTCATGCGCGACGAGCAGCGCAACAGCGAACTGGTGCGCCGCTACGACGCCGTGGTGCTCGCCACCGGCTACGGGCGCGAGCACCACCGGCGCCTGCTCGCCGAGCTGGGCCCGCACCTGGGCGACTTCGTCGTCGACCGCAACTACCGCCTGCAGGCCGGCGCGGCGTTCCGGCCGGCGATCTTCCTGCAGGGCGCCTGCGAGGACACGCACGGACTGAGCGACACGCTGCTGTCGGTGACCGCGCTGCGGGTGCAGGAAATCATCGACGCCCTGCCCGTGGACACGGCGCCGGCGGCCGTCGACGCGCCGCCGCGCCGCGCCGCGCTGGCCGGCTGAACGCCGACGCTTCGCTCATATCAGACAGGGAGAAACCATGGACCATCTCAACATCCACACCAACCAGGCGCTGGAGCGCGAGCTGGCGCGCCGCCACGCGGCGCTGTCGCAGCCCTACCAGTTGACCCCGCACGCCATGCTGGAGAGGCAGGCGCGCCAGGAGTCGAGCGCGCGCAGCTATCCGCGCCGCCTGCCGCTGGTGCTCAACCGCGCCGCCGGCATCTACGTCGAGGACATCGAAGGCCGCGTGTTCATCGATTGCCTGGCCGGCGCCGGCACGCTGGCGCTCGGCCACAACCATCCGGCGGTGGTCGAGGCCATCATGGCCGTGCTGCGCGACGGCACCCCGCTGCACACGCTGGACCTGACCACGCCGGTCAAGGACCGTTTCGTGCAGGACCTGTTCGAGCTGCTGCCGGCCGGCTTCGCGCGCGACGCCCGCATCCAGTTTTGCGGCCCGACCGGCGCCGACGCCATCGAGGCGGCCGTCAAACTGGTCAAGACCGCCACCGGACGCGGCACCATGCTGGCCTTCCAGGGCGCCTACCACGGCATGACCCAGGGCACCTTGCAACTGATGGGCAGCCTGGGGCCGAAGACGCCGGTCAACGACACGCTCACCGGCGTGCAGTTCCTGCCCTTCCCCTATGACTACCGCTGCCCGCTCGGCCTGCGCGGCGAGCCCGGCGTGCGGGCCAACCTGGCCTACCTGCAAAGCGTGCTGCAGGACCCGGAAGGCGGCGTGCCGCTGCCGGCCGGTGTCATCGTCGAAGCCATCCAGGGCGAAGGCGGCGTCATCCCCGCGCCCGCCAACTGGCTGGCCGGGCTGCGCGCGCTGACGGCGGCGGCCGACGTGCCGCTGATCCTCGACGAGGTGCAAACCGGTTTCGGGCGCACCGGCCACATGTTCGCCTTCGAGCACGCCGGCATCATGCCCGACGCGGTCGCGCTGTCGAAGGCCATCGGCGGCGGGCTGCCGCTGGCGGTGGTGGTCTACCGCGACAAGCTCGACGGCTGGAAACCGGGCGCCCACGCCGGCACCTTCCGTGGCAACCAGCTGGCGATGGCGGCCGGCTCGGCCACGATCCGGCTGCTGCGCGCCGAAGGCCTGGCCGAGCTGGCCAACGTGCGCGGCGCGCGCCTGTCCAAGGCGCTGGACCAGCTGCGCCAGCGCTATCCGCAGATCGGCGACGTGCGCGGCCGGGGCCTGATGCTGGGCGCCGAGATCGTCGACCCGGACGCCGCGCCCGATGTCCAGGGCAATCCGGCGGCGGCGCCGGCGCTGGCCCTGGCGATCCAGCAGGAATGCCTGCGCCGCGGCCTGATCATCGAGCGCGGCGGCCGCCACGGCTGCGTGATGCGCTTCCTGCCGCCGCTGATCATCACCGACCGGGAAATCGACCGGGTGGCCGACATCTTCGGCGCCGCGCTGCACGCCGCCGTCGCCGCCGGCGGCGATGATGCCGATAGTGCCGGGATTGCGGCGGGTGGCCGGAAAGTGCTTTCCATGATAGGATAACAACGCCCTCATCCCGCCAGATGCCGAGCGGGCGGCCCATGCGCGCATGGCCGCCGTTCGTTGCATATGCCCGGCTCGCCCCGCGAGCCCGGCCTGCGCCAGCCACATCGCCACCGTAGCGAGCCTGGGAAAGGCATGGTTCCCCGGCCGCATGGCGTCCGGGGTGGCTGGTTCTGTGGCCGGGACGGATTGTGATCACGCATTATTATCGAGAGCTGTTTAATTTTTGCCTGCGTAAAGTCAGGGACCCCGATCTGGCCGCCGACCTGGCGCAGGAAAGCTACGTCCGCGTGCTGACAATGGAGCAATCCGGGCAGGCGATCCTCGATCCCCGGGCGCTGCTGAGGAAAGTTGCGGTCCACCTGAAGATCGACATGGACCGCCGCGCCGACATCCGGCGCCACGACGACATCGACACCCTGGCCGAACCGGACATGCCGGTGCAGCCGGCCCACCTGCAGCCGGAGGAAGTCTATTCGTCCTCGCAGGCGGCCGAAGCATATCTGAAGGCCATCGAGCAACTGCCAGACCGCTGCCGCGAGGCATTTTGCCTGTACGCCTTCGACGATCTGTCCAACAAGGAAATCGCGCGCCACATGGGCATCTCGCTGAGCATGGTCAACCAATATATCGGACGGGGCAAGCTGGCCTGCGCCGCCTGCCGCGCGGCGTTCGAAGGATGATCTCCCCGCCCGCCTCCACCGGCCCGTCCGGCCCGCCCGGCCCCGACGACGTCGCCATGAACGAGGCGGCGGCCCATCTGCGCGCCAGCGATCCGGTCGACGTCGCCGCGATGGCGTGGCACGGCCGCCGCGAGCAAGGCCTTGACGCCGGCGACGAGGCGCTGTTCGGCCAGTGGCTGGCGGCCGACCCGGCGCACCGGGCGGCGTTTTCCCGCCTGGACGAGGGCCTGCGCGCCTTGCGCGGCCTGCCGGCCGAGCGCACCGCCCACCTGCGCCGCGCCCGCCCGCAGCCGCAAAGCGGGCCGGCGGCCGCGGCGGCCGCATCAACTCCCGCTTCCCCGCCGCCGGCGCGGTCCGGCCTGGGCGCGCGGCTGGCCGCCGCGCTGACCGTCCGCCCGGCGACGCTGGCGTTCTGCTGCGTGGCGCTGCTGGCCGTCGGCGTCGGCTGGCGGCAATGGTGGCGGCAACCGACCTTCGAGCACGTCTACACCGCGCAGCGCGGCCAGCTGCTCGACGTCGCGCTGCCCGACGGCAGCCGGCTCACGCTCGACTCCGGCACCAGCGTGGAGGTGACCTTGTACCGCGACCGTCGCCAGGTGCGCCTGCCCGACGGCCAGGCGATGTTCGGCGTCGCCCGCGACGCCGCCCGGCCGTTCACCGTGCTGGCCGGTCCGGCCCGCGTGACGGTGCTCGGCACCCGCTTCGCGGTCCGCTGCCGGGACTGCGAAGGACAAGCCGCCGTGGTCGAGATCGAGGTCGAGGAAGGCCATGTGGCCGTGGCCCGTGCCGGCCTCGATGGCGATAACGGCGCCGCCAAGACGGCGCGGCTGCGCGCCGGCCAGTTGGTCCGGGTGTCCGGCGCCGCCGGCCTGGGCGCGGTCGCCGCCGTCAACCCGGGCGGCATCGCCCCTTGGCGCAAAGGCCTGATCCGCTTCGCCAGCACGCCGCTGGCCGAGGCGGTGCGCGAGTTCGAGCGCTACGGCGCCGTCAACCTGATCGTCGCCGACCCCGAGGTGGCGCGGATGCCGATCGGCGGCAGCTACCGGGTGGACGATCCGGCCGCGTTCGCGCAGGCCCTGCCCCATATCCTGCCGGTCAGGCTGGTGCGGCGCGCCGACGGCATGACCGGGGTGGTGCGGGCAAAGTAATCCACTGCCGGGGGTGTACATTTTGGCGGGTCGTGCGTCTTAGATAGTAATGAGATCAGTAATGAGATCGATTTTCATTTACAAAGTTTCATTTACACTAACCACTATCCTCCAGGAAACCCATGCCGCACGCGCAACCCCGCCTCCACCTCGTCCCGATTTCCCTCGCCGTCGCCCTGGCGCTCGCCAGCCCGGCCTGGGTCCACGCCCAATCCTCCGGCAACACCGGCACCGTCGCGTTCTCCATCGCGGCCCAGCCGCTGGGCGCCGCGTTCAACGAGTTCTCCGCCGCGACCGGCATCCCGGTCGCCTTCCCGCCGGCCCTGGTCGCCGGCAAGACGGCGCCGGCCGTCCAGGGCACTGTCACCACCCGCCAGGCGCTGGACCAATTGCTGGCCGGCAGCGGGCTCGAGGCGCAACAGGAAGGCGCGACCGTCATCATCCGCGCCGCCGGGCCGAGGACGGCCGAAAAAACGCTGCCGCTGGTGAGCGTGGCGGCCAGCGCCCTGCTGCCAGGCGACCTGCCGGAGGCGTACGCCGGCGGCCAGGTCGCCAGCGGCAGCCGGCTCGGCCTGCTGGGCAACCGCGAGGTGATCGACACGCCGTTCAGCGTCACCAGCTACACCGCCGAGCTGATCACCAACCAGCAAGCGGTCACCGTGGCCGACGTCATGGCCAACGATCCGTCGGTGCGCACCGTGTCCTACGGCTTGACCAACGCGGCCGGCGCCGGCGATTCCTTCATGATTCGCGGTTTTTATGTGCAAAACTCGATCCTGTTCGACGGCATGTACGGCGTGGCGCCGTCGCGCACGCTGCCGGTCGAAACGGCCGAGCGCGTGGAAGTGCTCAAGGGACCGAACGCGCTGCTCAACGGCATGGCGCCCTATGACGCCTCGGGCGGCGCCATCAACATGGTGCCCAAGCGCGCCGGCGACAAGCCGCTCACGCGCCTGACGGCCACCTACCTGTCGGACGGCGTCTTCGGCGGCCATGTGGACATCGGCCGGCGCTTCGGCGAGCAGCAGGAATGGGGCGTGCGCTTCAACGGCGTCTATCGCAACGGCAACACCGCCACCGACGGCCAGAAAGTCGATCTGCAGGCCGGCACGGTGGCCGTCGACTACCGCGGCGCCAACCTGCGGGCCTCGCTGGACGCCGGACACCAAACCATGAACAACGAGGCGCCACAGGGCGCCGGCGGCCTGGGCTTCGCCGACGGCGTCGCCATTCCGGCGGCGCCGAACGCGCGCCGGCGCGCCGCGCAGGACTGGGAGTACTCCGACACCAAGAGCGATTACGCGCTGGCCAAGGTGGAATACGACTTCGCCCCCGACTGGACCGTGTACGGGGCGGCTGGCTACAGCGACAACCATTTCGAATACCTGTCGACCGACATCTTCGTCACCGATACCGCCGGCAATGCCACCGCGACCGTGTATTACTGGCCGGATTACGTCAACATGCGCAGCACCCAGGGCGGCGTCAGGGGAACTTTTAAAACTGGTGGCCTGAAGCACCAGTTGAATCTGAACACCTCATATTTGGAACGTAAACACGGCTTCATGGTGGATTACTACGGGATCAAGAGCTTCGACACCAACATCTATCGGCCATCGTTCGCGAGCGCGCCGTCGCTGGCGGGATTCGCCACCACGCCGCCGAAGACCGACAAGCTCGAACTGGGATCGTACGCGGTCGCCGATACGATCTCGTCGGCCGACGACCGCGTCGCCGTCACGGTGGGCGTGCGCCGCCAGAACGTCAAGTACATCTCGTACGACACCAGCACCGGCGCCGGCACTACCACCTACGACCAGGGCGCCACCACGCCGATGCTGGCCGTGCTGGTCAAGCCGCAGACTAATCTATCCCTCTACGGCAATTACATCGAGGGCCTGAGCCAGGGCGACACCGCGCCGGTGGGCACCACCAACGCCGGTCAGGTGTTCGCGCCGAAGGACAGCAAACAGTACGAAGTGGGCGCCAAGTATGACTTCGGCCGCTTCAGCGCCGCCGCTGCCATCTTCCAGATCACCCGTCCAAGCGGCCTGATCATCGGCAATGGCGACGGCACCGCCACCTACAAGGTCGACGGCGAGCAGCGCAACCGGGGGCTGGAACTGACCTTCTTCGGCGAACCGGTGTCGGGCGTGCGCGCGCTGGGCGGCCTGGTCTACACCGACGCCCGCCTGACCCATACCGACGGCGGCCGCTACGACGACAACTTCGCACCCAACGTGTCGCGCCGCCAGCTCAACCTGGGCGGCGAGTACGACGTGCCGGGCGCAGCCGGACTGACGCTGACGGCGCGCATGATCGCCACCAGTTCGCAAGTCATCGATCAGGACAATTCGCGCACCATTCCCGGCTGGACCCGCTGGGACGCCGGTGCCCGCTACGCCATGGTGGCATGGAGCCGTCCGCTGGTGCTGCGCGCCAACGTAAGCAACCTGTTGGGACGCGACTACTGGGCTAGCGGTTCCGGCGCCTGGCTGTACCAGTCGCAGCCACGCACCGTCTCGCTGTCGGCCACGATCGACTTCTAAGGCCATCCCGGCCGGGCGTTCGGGGCGCGCGCCAGCGCGGCCCGAACGCTCTCACCACTCCCCTACTCTTCCGCCAGGCCGCGCACGCACGAATCGAGGAACATGGCGTCGTTCACCATGGTTTCATGATCTGCGTCGACCGGCCAGTGGCGCAGCCCACCGGTGCCCAGTTGCGCCGAAATGCGCGCGATATCCTCGGCGCGCCGTCCCGGCGTCCACCAGGCGTGCGTTGCCGCTTGCACGGCCGGATACGTGTTCGCCGACCGCCCGACCGCCCGGTCCAGCGCCCGCCCGATCAGGCAGCGCCGCACCAGGTCTTCAGCCGCCAGCCCGGCATAGGAGCCGTCCGGCACGATGCGCCCTTGCGCCATATGCGACTGTACCCATGCCAGCAGCGGCCGCTCGCCCTCGAGCGGATCGACGATATCGGCTGGAAGCCGCGGCATGTCCGCCCCCTCGCCGCAGACTTTGCGCAACAGTCCTTCAAACTCGTCGCGCCAGGCGTCGCCTTCGCCATCGCCCAGTTGGCTGAGCTCCGGCGTGTCCACCAGCCCTAAAAACGCGACCCGCTGCCCTTGTTGCTCCAGGTGCGAGGCGACCAGCGCCGCCAGCGGCCCGCCCAGCGACCATCCCAACACATGATAGGGTCCCTGCGGCTGCACCGCCTGGATCAGGCGCGCATAGTCGATGGCCATGGTCTCGAGCGAATGGTCGCGATGCGCCGGGTCGATCAGCGTGCGGCAGGTGACGCCGTAGACCGACCGCGCGCCCGCCAACCGCTGCGCCAGCGACAGATAGCCCAGCACCGTGCCGATGCCGGAGTGGATGCAGAACAGCGGGCCGGGTTCGGCGAGATGGCGGTTCAACGGCACGACGGGGTTGGCGACGCTTTGCGCCAGCGCGTGCAGGGTCGGCTTGCCCAGCATGTCCTTCAGCGTCAACTGCAAGCCGGGAATGTCGCGCCGGCGCGCGGCGCTGACGACACGCAGCGCCGATATCGAATGCCCACCGAGCTCGAAGAAATTATCGTGCCGGCCGATGCGATCGACACAAAGCACCTCGCTCCAGATCGCCGCCAGCGCCTGCTCCACGATACCCTGCGGCGGTTCGTAGGCGGCACCGGCGCTCCATTCCGGCGCCGGCAGGGCCTTGCGGTCGACCTTGCCGTTGGCGTTCAACGGCAGGCTATCGAGCACCACGATGGCGGCCGGCACCATATAGTCCGGCAGTTGCCGGCCCAGGCTTGCCCGCAGTAGCGCCGGATCGGCGCTGTGGCCCGGCGCCGGCGCAACATAGCCCACCAGCCGCGTGCCGGCCGGCAGCTCCTGCGCCACCACCACGGCTTCGCGCACTTCCGGCTGTGCCAGCAATTGCGCCTCGACTTCGCCCAGCTCGATGCGCAAGCCGCGCACCTTCACCTGGTGATCGATGCGGCCCAGGTATTCCAGCTGCCCCTCCCCGTTCCAGCGCACCAGGTCGCCGGTGCGATAAAGCCTTCCGCCACCGCCGAACGGGTCGGCCACGAAGCGCTCGGCGCTCAGCGCCGGCCGGTGCAAGTAGCCCCTGCCCAGCAGCTCGCCGCCGATGTACAGTTCACCGGCCACGCCGCGCGGTACCAGGTTCAGGCCCGCGTCCAGCACGTGGGCCTGGGTGGCGGCGATGGGACGGCCGATCGGCACCAGCGTCGCGCCGTCGGCCTGGCAGGTCCATTGGGTGACGTGGATCGTCGTTTCCGTCGGCCCGTAAAGGTTCTGCAGGCTCACGCCCTGGAGCCGCCGCAGCGCCTCGCGTTGCGTCGCCGACGGCATGGCTTCGCCGCCGCAGATCACGTAGCGCAGCCGCGTCTCGCGCTCGATGCCCTCGTGGGCGAGGAAGGCCTGCAGCATCGCGGGGACGAAGTTCATCGTGGTGACGGCGTGGCGGCGGATCAACGCCGTGATCCGTTCCGGATCGCGCTGGTCGCCAGGGTTGGCCACCACCAGGCGCACGCCGGTCGTCAACGGCCAGAAAATCTCCCAGACCGACACGTCGAAGCCGAACGGCGCCTTGTGCAGCACGGTGTCGTCGCGGGTCAGGCCGTAGGTCTCCTGCATCCAGCGCATGCAGCTGGCCAGCGAGCGATGGCGGACCGCCGCGCCCTTTGGCCGTCCCGTCGATCCCGACGTGTAGATCACGTAGGCGAGGTTCTCGCCGTGCAGCGCCACTTGCGGGTCGCGTTCCGGCTCGGCGCCGGGATCGAGCGTTTCCAGGTCAAGAACCTTGACTCCGGCGACCGGCGGGAGACGCTGCCCAACCTCGCGGTCCGTCAACAGCAAGCCGACGCCGCTGTCCCTTATCATGTAGTCCATGCGGTCGGCGGGATATTCCGGGTCCAGCGGCACGTAGGCGCCACCGGCCTTGAGGATCGCCAGCAATGCGACCACCATGCCGACCGAGCGTTCGACGGCGATGCCCACTTTGACTTCGGGCGCCACGCCAAGCGCGATCAGGCGGTGCGCAAGGCGGTTGGCGCGCGCGTTCAATTCGCGATAGGTCAGCGCGTCGTCGCCGAACAGCAGCGCCTCCGCGTCCGGCTGGCTGCGGGCCTGTTGCTCGAACAGCCGGTGCACCGGTTCCACTTCTGGATACGAGCGCTCGTCGACGCTCCAGCGGCGCAGTTGCGAGCGCTCATGCGTGTCCAGCAGTTCCACCTCGTCCAGCGCCTGGTGCGGTTGCTCCGCCAATGCGGTCAGCAGTGTCACATAGTGGGCCGCCATGCGGGCGATAGTGCCGGCCTCGAACAGTTCGGCCGCATAGGTGACGCCGACATGTATCTTGCCTTCGTTGTCCTCCACGCCGTTGATCACCAGTTCGAACTGCGCTCCTTGCCCGCCCAGCGCGTACTCCTCCAGCGTCAGCCCGGGCAATTGCGCCAGGGCGCCGCCATCTTGCCGCTGGTGGTTGAACATCACCTGGAACAGCGGATTGGTGCCGAGATGACGCTCCGGCTGCAATGCCTCGACCAGTTGTTCGAACGGCAGGTCCTGGTGCTCCTGCGCGCCCAACGCCGCCTCCCTGGTCGCCGCCAGCAAATCGTCGAGGCGCTGGCGCGGGCCGACGACGCCGCGCAGCACCTGCGTGTTGACGAAGAAGCCGACCACGGATTCGGTTTCGGCGCGGTGGCGGTTGGCGATCGGCACACCGACGCGAATATCCCGCTCTCCGGTATAGCGATACATCAGCGCCTGCATGCCCGTCAGCAGCAACATGAAGACGGTGGCGTCGGCGGCGCGCGCGCGGCTGCGCAAGCCGGCGGCCAGGGCGGCGGGCAGCACCAGGTCGTGCCGCGCGGTCGTGTACTGGCCGTCGGACCGGCGCGGATGGTCGGTGGGTAGCTGCAGCATCGGCTGCTCGCCGCCCAGCTGCGCCAGCCAATAGTCCAGCTGGCGTTGCCGCTCGCCGGCTTCGAGCCAGTTGCGCTGCCACGCCGCGTAGTCGGCATACTGGATAGGCAACGGCGCCAGGTCCGGCACGCGCCCCTCGATGCGCGCCCGATACTGCCGCACGAATTCGTCGATGATGATCTGCATCGACCAGCCGTCCGAGACGACGTGGTGCATGACAACCACCAAGACGTGACTGTCGGCGGCCTCGCGAATCAGCCCAACCCGCAGCAGCGGACCGTGTTCCAGGTCGAACGGCGTGCGATGCAGCCGCGCCGCCTCGGCGTGAACGCGCTCTTCGCGCACCGATGCCGCCTGGCCTTCCAGGTCGATGTAATCCAGCTTTGCCCCCGTCTCCAGCACCTTGTGCTCGATGCCGCCATCCGGGTTGGCCCGAAACACCGTGCGCAGCGACTCGTGACGCAACACCAGCGCATCGAAGCTGGCGCCCAGCGCGACGGTATCGAGCTCGCCCTGCAACCGCAGCGCGCCGGTGATATGGTAGGCCGAACTGTCACGATCCAGCTGCCACAGCATCCATTGCCGCGTTTGGGCGTACGAACAGACGCCCTGGTTGGCGGCGGCTGCGGCGATGGGCAGCCTGCCAAAGTCGATACCCTGCGATTTCAACGCTTGCAGGAAGGCCGTCTGCTTTTCCTTCGAAAAGCCCGCAAAGCGGACGGCGATGTCATAGTCCTTGGTTCTCATTCAATGCTCCAGCTGTTCCATGATGGCGAACATACGTTCGATGTCGTCTTCGGCGCCACTTGCGTCCGGCGATGGTGACAGCAAGACCGCCGAGGCGGCGATCGTCGGGTTCTCGAACATGCTGCGCAACGGCACGCGAATGCCGGAATACTGGTGCGCTTTCGCATGCACGCGGAGGACGGAGATTGAATGCCCGCCAAGTTCGAAGAAGTTATCGTTCCGGCCCACGCACTCGACGCCGAGCACCTCGGCCCAGATCGCGGCCAGCGCTTCCTCAACCTCGCCTTGCGGCGGCTCGTATGCCGCCACGGCCGCCGCTTCCGGCGCCGGCAGCGCCTTGCGATCGACTTTGCCGTTGGCGTTCAGCGGCAAGCTTTCCAGCACCATGATCGTGGCCGGCACCATGTACTCCGG
>CAUPJZ010000069.1:0-12900 GCA_963511605.1 uncultured Duganella sp.
CTCCGAGGAGATCCGCCGCAGCGTCGGCGAGGTGCGCCAGGTGACCGACCAGCTCTCCGGCGTGATGGACCAGGTGCAGAAACTGGCGCCGCAGTTCGACGCCGTGCTGCAGGGGATGCAGTCGCAGGCGGTCGGCGCGCAACAGATCTCGGAGACGATGATGCAGCTGAACGACGCCACCCAGCAAACGGTGGAGTCGCTCAAGGCCACCAGCGAGGCGGTGCACCAGCTGCAGTACGCGGCCGGCGACCTGCAAACGAGCGTGGCCAACTTCGCCGTCGCGGTCTAGGAACGGGCGGCGCGATGAAACTGCTCGTCTTCCACATCGGCGCCGACCGCTATGGCCTGCGCCTGCGCGACGTGGTGCGCGTGGTGCCGCTGCTCGAGCTCAAACACCTGCCGCTGGCGCCCGACGCCGTGGCCGGCCTGATGGACTACCACGGCCGTTCGGTGCCGGTGATCGATCTGTGCCGCATCAGCGGCCTGCCCGCCGGCGAGGATTATTTCGATACCCGCATCATCGTGGTCGACTACCACACGCCGGAAGGGACCAGCCACGCGCTCGGCCTGCGCGCCGAGCGCGTGCTGGGCGTGCGTGAAGTCGGCGAGGCGCGCCTGACCGACAGCGGCGTGCTGGCCGCGCCCTTCCTCGGCCAGGTGGTCGGCGACGCCGAGGGCATGCTGCAACTGGTCGAACTGGAGCAACTGCTGCCGGCGCCGCTGCGCGCGACGCTGTTCCAGGCGGCCGCCCCGGCGGAGGATCCGCTGCCATGACCCCAACCCAGGCCATGCTGCATGCGGCGACCGGCTTGAGCCTGTCCAAGGCCGTGGTCGACCGCGCCATCGGCCTGCGCATGGAGCAAACCGGCGTGCGCGACGCCGACGCCTACCTGGAGGGCATGACGCCGGAGGAACTGGAGGCGCTGGTGGAGGAGGTGGTGGTGCCGGAATCGTGGTTCTACCGCGACCCGCAAGCCTTCCAGGCGGCCGCCGACTACATCGCCGCGCGCCTGGCCGCCACGCCGGAGCGGATGCTGCGCATCCTGTCGGTGCCGTGCGCCGGCGGCGAGGAGCCCTACACGATGGCGATGGTGCTGTCGGACGCCGGCATCCCGCGCGAGCGCTTCGTCATCGACGCCGTCGACATCAGCCTTGCGTGCATCGAACGCGCCAGGCGCGGCGTCTACGGCCGCAACGCCTTCCGCAACCAGGACATGGGCTTTCGCGAGCGCCACTTCACCGCCTGCGGCGACAACGAGTTCCGCATCGACGACGATATCCGCAAGCAGGTGCGCTTCAAGCAAAGCAATATGCTGGACGCGGACCTGGACGCGCGCGCGGGCTCCTACGACGTCATCTTCTGCCGCAACCTGCTGATCTACTTCGACAAGCCGACCACGCGTGCGGCCATCGCCAAGCTCGATCAGCTGTTGCGGCGCGACGGCCTGCTGTTCGTCGGCTATGCGGAAGTGCCGTCGCTGTGCCAGCACGGCTTCGCGCCGCTGCCGTATGCGCAGGCATTCGGTGTGACCCGGGAAACGACGGTTGAACGGCGCAAGGTGGCGCGCGCGCCGGTGCCGGCGCCGTCCCTGCCGCCGCCCGCCCGGCCGCCCACCCTGCCGCCGCGCCCTGCGTCCACCGCCTCGCCCACGCGTTCCCGTTCGCAGCGCCCCCCTCCCGCGCCCGCCGCGCCGTCCACCCCGGCGGCGGCCGGCGACCTGCTTGCCGACGCACGCCGCCTGGCCGACCTGGGACAACTCAATGAAGCCGAGGGCAAATGCCGCGATTATCTGGCACAGGTGCCCGATTCGGCCGAGGCCTACTTCATACTCGGGCTGCTCAACGAGTTGACCAAGAAGCTGCGGCAGGCGGAGGACTACTGGAAGCGCTGCATCTATCTGCAGCCGGATCACTACGAAGCGTTGTGCCATCTGGCCCTGCTGGCCGAGACCAACAGCGACGCGGCCACCGCCGCCGCGCTCAAGGCACGCGCGGCGCGCATCTACAAACGCCAGCAGGCATCATAAGGGCGTCCATACATGACGATCACCACCCACACCATCCTGCCCGCCGCCATGGAAGACTGCTGGAACCGCATCGGCGTGGTCGGCGACCAGAGTTGCGAAAAGCTGGAGCGGTACGTCCACTGCCGCAATTGCGACGTCTACGCCGGCGCCGCGCAGCGCAACCTGCAGCGCCTCGTCGGCGACGACTATAAAAGGAACTGGGCCACGCACTTCCGCCAGGCCGCCACCGACACGCAGGCGCTGGACGCCTCGTGCCTGGTGTTCCGCATCGGCCGCGAATGGCTGTCTCTGCCGACCAAGCTGTTCGTCTCGGTGGCGCCGCAGGCCAAGCCGCACCGGCTGCCGCACCGCGCCGCGCCGGGACTGATCGGCATCGTCAACGTCGGCGGTACCCTGCATCCCTGCATGTCGCTGGCGGCGCTGCTGGGCATCGACGAAAGCGAAGGCGAGGCCGCGACCCACCGCCACACCTTCGCGCGCGTGCTGTTGATCCAGTGGGAGGAGCGCTCCTACGCGCTGCCGGTGGCCGACCTGCACGGCATCATGCGCTACGCCTCGGCCACCGTACAGGCGCCGGCGGCCACCATCAACAAGGGCCTGAGCCGCTTCCTGTCGGGCGTGGTGTCGCACCAGGACATGCATATCGGCATGCTCGACGCGGCGCTGATCGGCTACCAGCTCGCGAGGACGCTGCGATGAGCCAGGATAACAACGAAGACCTGAGCCAGTTCTCCATGATGGACCTGTTCCGCATGGAGGCGGACAGCCAGACCCAGATCCTGACCGACGGCCTGCTGGCCATGGAGCGCCTGAAGGACGACGCCGGCGCGGTCGAATCGATGATGCGCGCGGCCCACTCGATCAAGGGTGCGGCCGCCATCGTCGGCCTGGAGGTGGTGGTGCAACTGGCGCACCGCATGGAGGACGCCTTCATCGCCGCCCAACACGGCAAGCTGGCCCTCACGCCCAACCGCGTCGACGTGCTGTTGGCCGGCGTCGATCTGATACTGCAACTGGCGCGCCTCCAGGACAGCGGCCTTGACGCCTGGCTGGGCGCCAACGCCGCCCACGTCACGCGCACGCTCGACGCCATCACCACCATCGCCTTCCTGCCCGAGCCGCTCGACCTGCAGGCGGAGGCCGGCCTGCTGCCGCCCATCTCGGCGCCGGTGACGTCGGCGCCGTACTTCCCTCCCGGCGAGCTGCCGGTGGCGGCGCCCTCGCCCGCGCCGGCCCCGGTGCCGGCTTCGGCGCCTCCGCCGGACGAGGCGCCTGCCGCGCCGGCCGCGCGCGCGAACGCCGCGCCCAAGGCCGCCCAGAACTTCGACAAGCTGCTCTCGCTGGCCAGCGAATCGCGCATCAACGCGCACCAGATGCATTCGTTCGTGCAGAACATGCAGCGCTTCAAGCGCAATCAGAGCAGCCTTTTCTCGATCATCGAGCAGCTGCACGAGGCGATCGCCAACAGCACCGACGCCAAGCTGAAGGAACAATCGCTGATGGCGCTGCAAAAGACCCATCCGCTCAAGCAGTTCGTGCTGGAACACATCGCCGACATCGAAGCCTACGAGCGCCGCCTGCTGGCCGTCTCGCAAGGGATGGTGGACGAGGTGCTGACCATGCGCATGCGGCCGTTCCGCGACGGCGTGCAGTCCTTCCCGCGCATGGTGCGCGACCTGGCGCGCACCATGGGCAAGGATGTGCGGCTGCAGATCGTCGGCGAGGACACGCTGGTCGACCGCGACATCCTGGCGAGGATCGAAAACCCGCTCAACCACATGCTGCGCAACGCCATCGACCACGGCATGGACACGGCGCCGGCGCGCATCGCCGACGGCAAGCCGGGCACCGGCACCATCGTGCTGGAGGCGAAGCACCGCGCCGGCATGCTCAGTATCGAGATCAGCGACGACGGCCGCGGCGTCGACCTGGAAAAAATCCGCCGCCTGGTCATCGAGCGAAAGATGGCCAGCGCGCAGATGGCCGGCGCGATGTCGCCGGCCGAGCTGCTGGAATTCCTGTTCCTGCCGGCCTTCAGCCTGAAGGAAAGCACCACCGAGATTTCCGGACGCGGCGTGGGCCTCGACATCGTGCACGAAACCATCCGTTCGCAAAACGGCACCGTGCGCATCGAATCGGAGCTCGGTGTCGGCTTCCGCACCTGCATCACGCTGCCGTTGACCCAGTCCATCGTGCGCGCGCTGGTGGTCGACGTAAAGGGCGAAGCCTACGCCATGCCCATCGCCCAGGTCGAGCGGGTGATCAAGATACCGCAGGCGGCCATCCACACGCTGGAAAACAAACAGTTCTTCGACTTCGGCGGCGAGCATCTGGGCCTGGTCTCGTCCTCGCAGGTGCTCGAACTGGGCGACACCGACGCCGGCAGCGGCGAGCTGGCGGTGGTCGTCATCGGCACCGGCGCGCGCCGCTACGCGCTGGTGGTCGACACCATCCGCGGCGAACAAAGCCTGGCGGTACAGAGCATCGACCCGATCTTCGGCAAGATGCGCGACATCTCGGCCGCCGCCCTGCTCGACGACGGCGAGCCGGTGCTGATACTGGACGTGCCGGACCTGCTGCTGTCGATCGAAAAGCTACTGCACGAGGGCGGCCTGCATCAACTGACCAAGTCCGACCACGCCGAGCGGCGCAAGACCAAACGCATCCTGGTGGTCGACGATTCGCTGACGGTGCGCGAAATGGAGCGCAAACTGCTGCTTGGCAGGGGCTTCCAGGTCGATATCGCCATCGACGGCATCGACGGCTGGAACGTGGTGCGCAGCGGCGATTACGACCTGGTTATCACCGACGTCGACATGCCGCGCATGGACGGTATCGAACTTGTCACGCTTATTAAGAAGGACATTCACCTCCATAAGCTGCCAGTCATGATAGTCTCCTATAAAGACAGACCCGAAGACCGGGCGCGCGGGCTCTCGGCCGGCGCAGACTACTACCTGACCAAGGGCAGCTTCCACGACGAGACGCTGCTGGACGCGGTCAGCGATTTGATTGGAGACGCCAGCAGATGAAGATCGCCATCGCCAACGATGTCGCCATGGCGGCCGAAGCGCTGCGGCGCGTGGTGGCCAGCACCGCCGAGCACCAGGTGCTGTGGATCGCCCGCACCGGCGCGGAGGCGGTGCGCATGTGCGCCGACAACCGGCCCGACCTGATCCTGATGGACTTGAACATGCCGGAGCTCGACGGCGTCGAGGCGACCCGCCAGATCATGGAACACAGCCCATGCGCGATCCTGGTGGTGACCGGCCGGCCGCAGGACAACGTCAACCAGGTGTTCCGCGCGCTGGGCGCCGGCGCGCTGGACGTGACGGCGACCCCGGTGTTGCAGGGCCAGCCCGGCGGCGACGCCGAGCTGCTGGCCAAGATCCGCACGATGGACAAGCTGATACGCCACAGCGGCGGCAGCCAGGCGATGGCGCCGCGCACCTCGCTCAATGGCTCCGCCAACGGCAACGGCCATGGCACCGACACGCCGGGCCTGCCGGTGCCGGTAACGTCGCTGCTGGCGATCGGCGCCTCCACCGGCGGCCCGATGGCCGTCTCCAAGATGCTGGCCGCCTGGACGCCGCCGCGCGGCTGCGCCATCGTGGTGGTGCAGCACATCGACCAGCACTTCGCCGACAACTTCGCGCGCTGGCTCGGCGAGCAGCTCGACATGCCGGTGCGCGCGGCCGAGGAAGGCGACGAACTGGCCGCCGGCACCGTCCTTGTCGCCAAGAGCAACGATCACTTAACGCTGGATCAAAATTATCGCTTGCGGTACGATGCCAATCCGAAGGAATACGCCTACCGGCCGTCGGTCGATGTGTTTTTCCATTGCGTCGCCCAGCACTGGAAGGGCGAGGCGATCGGCGTGCTGCTGACCGGCATGGGCCGCGACGGCGCCGAGGGCCTGCTGGCGATGCGCCGCGCCGGCCACACCACGATCGCCCAGGACCAGGCCAGCAGCGCCGTCTACGGCATGCCGCGCGCCGCCGCCGACCTGGACGCGGCGCAGATGGTTTTACCGCTGACGAAGATCGGCCCCGTTTTGCGCAGCACCCTGGGCAGCCGCTGATCCGCGCGGGCGCCGACACATAAAGAGAACACGATGTCCGAAGCACACGCATTCGCAGCAGATCCAGAAACGGCGCTGACCGCCTTCAAAGTCCGGGTACTTCTGGTCGACGACCAGTTGATCATCATCGAAGCGGTGCGCCGCATGCTCAGCGACCAGACCGATATCGAGTTCCACTACGTGACCGACGCCGGCCAGGCGCTGCAGACGGCCTTGCAGCTGCAACCGACCGTGATCCTGCAGGACCTGGTGATGCCGACCATCGACGGTTTCGGCCTGATCAAAATCTACCGCGACGAGGAGTCGCTGCGCCACGTGCCGGTGATCGTGCTGTCGGCCAAGGAAGACCCGAAGCTCAAGGCGCACAGCTTCGCCACCGGCGCCAACGACTACATGGTCAAGCTGCCCGACAAGCTCGAATTGCTGGCCCGCGTGCGCTATCACTCCGGGGCCCATATCAGCCGCCTGCAGCGCGACCAGGCGTTCCGCTTCCTGCGCGAGAGCCAGAAGAACCTGGCCGACGCCAACATCGAACTGCAAAAGCTGGCGGCGCTCGACGCGCTGACCGGCATCGCCAACCGGCGCCGCTTCGACGAGACCATGGCGGTCGAATGGCAGCGCGCCCAGCGCGACAAGAAACCACTGGCCCTGCTGCTGTGCGACGTGGATTTCTTCAAACTGTACAACGACAGCTTCGGCCACCTCGCGGGCGATTTGTGCCTGAAGAAGGTGGCGGCCGTCCTGACCGAACATTTGAAGCGCCCCGCCGATCTGGCGGCGCGCTACGGCGGCGAGGAATTCGCCATTATCCTGCCGGAGACGCCACTGACCGGGGCACTGATCGTGGCCGAGTCATGCCGCCGACACCTGGAACAGCTGGCCATCGAGAATCCCCAGGCCACCACCGAGCTTTCATCCGTGACGATGTCGATCGGGGTGGCGAGCGTGATACCTTCGCCGCGGTCGCGGATCGAGGATCTGATCGAGATGGCCGACCAGGCGCTGTACGCCGCCAAGAACGCAGGCCGCAACCGCGTCATGAACGCGGACGACCTGCCCGGCTCCACACCCACCTAATCCCAACAAGGAAAAACAGCAGCATGAGTGCTCAATTTGATCAAGTCAGCGTCGTCAAGAAATCGAACATCTACTTCGACGGCAAATGCGTGTCGCACAATATCATCCTCGCCGACGGCAGCAAGAAGAGCGTCGGCGTGATCTTCCCATCGAGCCTGACGTTCAACACCGGCGCGCCGGAGACGATGGAAATCACCGGCGGCGTGTGCAAGGTGCGCCAGGCCGGCGCCAGCGAGTGGCAGACCTACGGCGCGGGGCAGGAATTCAAAGTGCCAGGGAATTCGCACTTCGACATCGAGACCGTAGAGACGGTCGATTACGTTTGCCATTTCGGTTAAGCGCGACGGATCCACGTAGCGCTGATTAGGCGGAACGCCGTAATCGGCCATGTGCGAGCCGCCGACGGCGCATGCATGGCCGATTACGCTGCGCTAATCCGCCCTACGTGGTTCAGACGACTATACAAATACGGGCTCCGGCTCGAGCAGCACGCCGTACTTGGCCTGCACGTCCGCCTGGATCGCCCGCGCCAGCGCCACCACATCGGCGCCGGTCGCGCCGCCGTTATTGACCAGCACCAGCGCCTGCTTCGGATAGACGCCGGCCGCGCCCAGGTTCCTGCCCTTCCACCCGCACTGATCGATCAGCCAGCCGGCCGCCAGCTTCTCCGTGCCGTCGGGCTGCAAGTGATGCACCAGCGCTGGAAAGCGCGCCAGCAGCGCCGCGCACTGCGCGCCCGTCACCACCGGGTTTTTGAAGAAGCTGCCGGCGTTGCCGATCACCGCCGGATCGGGCAGTTTGCGGCGGCGGATCGCCACCACCGTGTCGGCCACCTGTTGGGCGCTGGGCGTGGCGAAACCCTGTTCGGCCACCGCCTGCGCCAGTTCGGCATACCGCAGATTCGGCTGCCACTGCTTCGGCAGGGCGAACGTCACATCCAGAATAATCAGATGACGCCCGGCGTCCTGCTTGAAGACGCTGTCGCGATATCCAAAACGGCACTCGCCCACATCCATCGCATACGTCGTCGCGCTGCGCGGATCGAACACCGTCACGCTGTGGAACACGTCCCTGGTCTCCAGTCCATACGCGCCGATGTTCTGTATCGGCGCCGCGCCGACGGTGCCGGGTATCAGCGACAGATTTTCCAACCCGCCCATGCCCTGCGCCAGGGTCCATTGCACGAAGGCGTGCCAGTTCTCGCCGGCCGCCGCGCGCACGAAGTGGCTGCGCCCGTCGCCGCCAACGACCTGCTTGCCCTCGAGCGCGATGTGCAGCACCAGTCCGGGAAAATCGCCCGTCAGCAGCAGATTGCTGCCGCCGCCCAAAACCAGCCGCGGCAAAGCGGCCCAGGCGGGATCGGCAAGAGCGCCGAGCAATTGCTCTGTTTTCGTCACGCGCAAATACGCGTGCGCGGTCGCGGCGATGCCGAAGGTGTTGAGGGACTGTAAGGGAAACTGATGCTGGATGGGAGACTGTGGATGCATGGAGGAAAAACCGATTAATTTAGTCGATTATAGAGCGAAACAAGCAAAAAACCAGCGCCCGTATGGGGGTGACCGGCCGGTTGTCCGTTAAAATGTCAGACTTTGATGGGGAGCGGTAGCCCCCCATGCCACACGAAAAGGAAATAGCCATGCCGTCGTTTGATGTAGTGTCCGAAGCAGATATGATCGAAGTGAAGAATGCCGTCGAGCAATCTCAAAAGGAAATCGCCACCCGCTTCGACTTCAAGGGGACCGGCGCATCCGTCGAGCACAAGGAAAACGAACTGACCGTTGTCGCCGATTCCGAGTTCCAGCTGCAGCAGGTGCGCGACGTGCTGACCAACAAACTGGCCAAGCGCAAGGTCGATGTGCGCTTCCTCGAGGACGGCGACATCAAGAAGGTCGGCGGCGACAAGGTCAAGCAGGTCATCAAGATCAAGAACGGCATCGAGGCCGATGCGGCCAAGAAAATCGTGCGCGTCATCAAGGACAGCAAGATGAAGGTGCAGGCCAGCATCCAGGGCGAGGCCGTGCGCGTGACCGGCGCCAAGCGCGACGATCTGCAGGCCGCGATGGCCATGCTGCGCAAGGACGTCCCCGACATGCCGCTCGAGTTCAACAACTTCCGCGACTGATCCCGCCCGCGCGGCGTTGCCGCGCCGTCACAGAGCGGTAGCACACTTGGAGTAGAATTGGTTTAGTCTCCATCGACGATGCTACCGCGCGACCCGCATAGCGCCGGGCCCCATGCCCGGCAAACAACCTCGGTAGTCTAAGGATAGCAATGAAACGTGTTGATGATTTCCGCCTGCGATTTGGCAAAAACGAGTACGTGCCCATCATGGTCGGCGGAATGGGTGTGGACATTTCGACTTCGGAACTGGCGCTGGAGGCGGCGCGCCTGGGCGGCATCGGCCACATCTCCGACGCGATGGTCGAAGACGTGTCCGACCGCAAGTTCGATACGAGCTTCGTCAAGGATAAAACCAAACTCTACAAATTCAACATCAACAATTCGGACAAGTCGGTCGTGCAGTTCGACCTCGAGCGCCTGGCCGACGCCCAGCGCCGCCATATCGGCGCCACGATGGCGGCGAAAAAAGGCGATGGCCTGATCTTCGTGAACTGCATGGAAAAGCTGACCATGAACGGTCCGCGCGAAACCCTGCGCACGCGGCTGAACGCGGCGCTGGACGCCGGCATCGACGGCATCACCCTGTCGGCCGGCCTGCACTTCGGCTCGTTCGCCTTGATGGCCGACCATCCGCGCTTCCGCGAGGCCAAGCTGGGCATCATCGTCTCGTCGGTGCGCGCGCTGCAGATCTTCCTGCGCAAGAACGCCAAGCTGAACCGCCTGCCCGACTTCATCATCGTCGAAGGCCCGCTGGCCGGCGGCCACCTGGGCTTCGGCATGGACTGGGCCGAGTACGACCTGATGACCATCACGTTGGAGTTGCTGGCCTACCTGAAGGCAGAGAACCTCGACATTCCGCTGATCGCCGCCGGCGGCATCTTCACCGGCAGCGACGCCGTCCGCTTCCTCGAGGCGGGCGCGGCGGGCGTGCAGGTGGCGACCCGCTTCACCATCACCAACGAATGCGGCCTGCCGGCCAAGGTCAAGCAGGAATACGTCAAGGCCACCGAGGACGACATCATCGTCAACGGCATCTCGCCGACCGGCTATCCGATGCGCATGCTCAAGAGCACGCCGGCGATCGGGGCCGGTATCCGTCCGGGCTGCGAATCCTACGGCTACCTGCTGGACGCGACAGGCAACTGCGCCTACATCAATTCGTACAACCGCGAAGTGGCGGCCCATCCGAACGAGAAGAACATCGTCGTGATGGACAAGACCTGCCTGTGCACGCACATGCGCAACTTCAACTGCTGGACCTGCGGCCACTACACCTACCGCCTGAAGGACACCACGCACAAGAAACCGGACGGCGACTACCAGCTGCTGTCGGCCGAGCACGTGTTCAAGGACTACCAGTTCAGCACCGACAACCAGATCGCGCTGCCGGAAAAAGAGTTCTGACCGGCGACGGATCGCGGAAATGAAAAACGGCGCCTCGGCGCCGTTTTTTTTACCCTTCGGAATTGATCCGGTGGATCAGCGCGCCCAGTACCTCCTCGGCGCGCTCGTTGTCGACCTGGCAGGTGCCGGCGTTCTCGTGCCCGCCGCCGCCGTACTCCAGCATCAGGGCGCCGATGTTGGTCTTCGATGTGCGGTTCAAGATCGATTTGCCGGTGGCGAACACGGTGTTCTGGTTCTTCAGTCCCCACAGCACATGGATCGAGATATTCGTCTGCGGGAACAGCGCGTAGATGATGAAGCGGTTGCCGGCGAAGATGATCTCCTCGTTGCGCAGATCCAGCACCACCAGGTTCTTGTGCACGGTCGCGCAGCGGCGGATCTGGTCCTTGCACTTCTCCGCGTGCTCGAAGTACAGGTCCTTGCGCTCCTTCACGTCCGGCAAGGCCATGATCTGTTCGATCGTGTGGTTCTTGCAGTACTCGATCAAATCCATCATCAGGTTGTAGTTCGAGATGCGGAACTCGCGGAAGCGGCCCAGGCCGGTACGCGCGTCCATCAGGAAGTTCAGCAAATCCCAGCCTTCCGGATTGAGCACTTCCTGCTCGTTGAAGCGAGCGGCGTCGCCCTTGTCGACGGCGGCCATCATATCGCCCCATGAGGCCGGGAAGACTTTTTCCGCGCCGTAGTAATCGTAGACCACTCGAGCGGCCGACGGCGCCTCGGGATGGATCACATGGTTGGAGCGCTCGCCGGTGTTGCGGATGGTTTCAGACAGATGGTGGTCGAAGGCGATGTGCACGCCTGGCACGTAGGGAAGATTGGTCGTGATGTCGTTGTCGGTGATCGCGATCTTGCCGTCCTGCATATCCTTCGGATGAACGAACAGGATGTCATCGATCATATCCAAGTGCTTCAGCAGCACGGCGCAGACCAGGCCGTCGAAATCGCTGCGGGTGACCAGACGGAATTTATTTGCCATGAATACACCTCGAGAGTTAAACAGTGCGATCGTCCATCATACATGCCCCAAGGCACAAATAGAGCGGTAGGCAATGCTATTAGTTGCGTCGAATCATTTATGCATCAACTGTTCAATAGAATCGCGTTTGACATGCTCGATTCCGGGCAGTACGATAATTTTCTTTGACTGGGTTTGAACGGGCGATGTCGGCCCGAGCTCCGTGGCACGGCGTTCCGCGCCACCACGATACGGTTCAGTTCGAACCCCTCTGACCACCCGCAGGCTCCCCGCTTTCAACGAGCAAGGCGCCGCGCAACAAGGAGGGGCATGATTCATTTGCTTTCATTAGCCGGCAGGCGGGCGCTCGCGGAGCTTGTCGCGACCGAGCCGGTACTTGCTTTCACTTTCGACGGCACTTTGGCGCCGCCGGTCGTGTTGCCCAGCCAGGCACGCATGCAGCCGGCGCTGGAACGCTGCTTCCGCGACTTGTGCGCGTTGCTGCCTGTCGCCGTCATTACCGGCCGCAGCCTGGACGATGTCGAGGCGCGGCTGCCCGTGCGTCCCGCTTATCTGGTCGGCAATCACGGCTCGGGTTGTTTGCCCGGCCAGGAGGATGACGCGCCTCGCGCGCGGAATATCTGCGCCACCTGGTTGCGGCAGATGATCGACGAGCATGGCTTGCACAAGGTCGATCCTGGGTTGCTGATCGCCGATCATGGGTGTTCGCTGTGGCTGCACTACCGGCTGCTACGCGACCGGCCGCGCACCATGCGTGAGATCGAGCGGGTGCTGGGGGCGCTGGATCCGGCGCCGGTGGTGGTCGGGGCGCGCAGCGGCATCAATCTGCTGCCGCCGGATGCGCCGGGCAAGCGCACGACATTGAACACGGTGCTCGACCATGCCTCACGGCAGACGGCGCTTTACATTGGCGAGGATGAGGCGGACGAGCAGATATTCAAGGATGCGCCGGAATCGTGGCTAACGGTGCGCATAGGCCGCAGCAAGGACAGCGCGGCGCGGTATTTCTTGCATCATCAGTTCGAGGTGCTGGAGTGCCTGCAGTATCTGATCGGCTTGATTAGCCGTGCGAGACACGTAGGGCGGATTAGGCGGAACGCCGTAATCGGCCATCTTTGAGCCATTGGCGGCGCATGCATTGGCCGATTACGCTGCGCTAATCCGCCCTACGTGTCCCTAGATGTCTCTCCGGACACGGGCCATGGACGAAA
>CAUPJZ010000070.1:0-9962 GCA_963511605.1 uncultured Duganella sp.
GGCTCATGATTTACGATTCACGCTTCCTTCCCACGGTCAGTTGCCCTTCCGCAGTTGCGCTTCACTTCGTTCACTGTGGTCAGCTCACGGCGGGACTTTCACCCACAGGAGCGCGCCCATGCTGGGCGCACATAAAAAAAGCCCTCCCGGCGCGCGCCGGGAGGGCTTTCTATTGGATGAAACGAATTACTTCGCGGTCATCAGCGCCACGGTGGTGTCGAGCATGCGGTTCGAGAAGCCCCACTCGTTGTCGTACCACGACGACACCTTGACCAGGCGGCCCGACACCTTGGTCAGCGTCGAGTCGAAGTTCGACGACGCCGGGTTGTGGTTGAAGTCGATCGAGACCAGCGGTTCGGTCTGATAGGTCAGCACTTCCTTCAGCGCGCCTTCGGAGGCGGCCTTCATCAGCGCGTTGACTTCTTCGACGGTCGTGTCGCGCTTGGCGATGAACGACAGGTCGACCAGCGAAACGTTGATGGTCGGCACGCGGATCGCGAAGCCGTCCAGCTTGCCGTTCAGTTCCGGCAGCACCAGGCCGACCGCGGCGGCGGCGCCGGTCTTGGTCGGGATCATGCTCATCGTGGCCGAACGGGCGCGGCGCAGGTCTTCGTGCATCACGTCCGACAGCACCTGGTCGTTGGTGTAGGCGTGAACGGTGGTCATCAGGCCGGTTTCCAGGCCGATGGCGTCGTTGAGCGGCTTGACCAGCGGCGCCAGGCAGTTGGTGGTGCACGAGGCGTTCGAGATGACGGTGTCGGTCGACTTCAGCACGTTCTGGTTGACGCCGTACACGATGGTGGCGTCGACGTCCTTGCCGCCCGGTGCCGAGATGATGACTTTCTTGGCGCCGCCCTTCAGGTGGGCCGAAGCCTTCTCTTTGGTGGTGAAGAAGCCGGTGCACTCGAGCACCACGTCCACGCCCAGGTCGCCCCATGGGATTTCGGCCGGGTTGCGCTGCGCGAACACGCGGATCACGTCGCCGTTGACGATCATGTTGTCGCCGTCGACTTCCACCGTGCCAGGGAACTTGCCGTGGGCGGTGTCGTAGCGGGTCAGGTGGGCGTTCGACTTGGCGTCGCCCAGGTCGTTGATCGCCACGATCTGGATGTCTTGCTTCTTGCCACCTTCGTAGAAAGCGCGCAATACATTGCGGCCGATACGGCCGTAGCCGTTGATTGCAACTTTGATCGTCATACTCTGCTCCTGATTAAAAAAATAAGGTAGTCCGGTCTGCAATTATAGATTATGCAATGACCAGTTTGACTTTCGCCACGACGTTTTCCACCGTGAAGCCGAAATGCTTGAACAGCACGCCCGCCGGGGCCGACTCGCCGAAGGTGTCGATGCCGACCACGGCGCCTTCCAGGCCGACGTATTTGTACCAGAAATCGGTCACGCCGGCTTCGATGGCCACGCGCGGCAAGCCTTTGGTCAACACGCTGGCCTTGTAGGCGGCGTCCTGGCGGTCGAACACGTCGGTCGACGGCATCGACACCACGCGCGCGGCGATGCCCTCGGCCTTGAGCGCGGAGGCGGCGGCCACGGCCAGCTCGACTTCCGAACCGGTGGCGATCAGGGTCACCTTGGCGTCGGCCGCCTCGCTCAGCACGTAGCCGCCACGGGCGACGTCGGCGATCTGCTCGGCGGTGCGCTCCTGGTACGGCAGGTTCTGGCGCGAGAAGATCAAGGTCGACGGACCGTTCTTGCGCTTGACCGCCTCGCCCCACGCCACCGCCGATTCGACGGTGTCGCACGGACGCCAGTTGTCCAGGTTGGGGATCAGACGCATCGACGAGATGTGCTCGACCGACTGGTGGGTCGGGCCGTCCTCGCCCAGGCCGATCGAATCGTGGGTGAACACGAAGATCGAACGCAGCTTCATCAGCGCGGCCATGCGCAGCGCGTTGCGGCTGTAGTCGGAGAACGTCAGGAAGGTCGCGCCGAACGGGATGAAGCCGCCGTGCAGGGTGATGCCGTTCATGATCGCGCTCATGCCGAATTCGCGCACGCCGTAGTTGACGTGGTTGCCCGGCTTGCCCGAACGGACCGGGATCGATTCCTTCCAGTTGGTCAGGTTCGAGCTGGTCAGGTCGGCCGAGCCGCCCAGGAATTCCGGCAGCACCGGCGCCAGCGCCTGGATGGCGTTCTGGCTGGCCTTGCGGGTGGCGATGTTTTCCTTCTTTTCGACGCAGGCGGCGATGGCGGCGGCCAGCGCGCCGTCGAAGGCGGCCGGCAGCTCGCCCTTCATGCGGCGGGTCAGTTCGGCCGCTTCGGCCGGGAATTTGGTGCTGTACTCGCTGAACAACGCGGTCCATGCGGCTTCCTGCTTGGCGCCGGCCGCTTTCGCGTCCCAGGCGGTGTACAGGTCGGCGGGAATTTCAAACGGCGCCGGGCTCCAGCCGATGTTTTCGCGCACGGCGGCGATTTCCTTGTCGCCCAGCGCGGCGCCGTGGACCTTGTCGCCGCCCTGCAGGTTCGGCGAACCCTTGCCGATGACGGTCTTGCAGCAGATCAGGGTTGGCTTGGTCGCGGTCTTGGCAGCGGCGATCGCGGCCGACACGGCGGCCACGTCGTGGCCATCGACGGCGCGGATCACGTTCCAGCCATAGGCTTCGAAACGGGCCGGGGTGTCGTCGGTGAACCAGCCTTCGACCTTGCCGTCGATGGAGATGCCGTTGTCGTCGTACAGCGCGATCAGCTTGTTCAGGCCCAGGGTGCCGGCCAGCGCGCACACCTCGTGCGAAATGCCTTCCATCAGGCAGCCGTCGCCGAGGAAGGCGTAGGTGTAGTGGTTGACGACGTCGTAGCCCGGCTTGTTGAATTCATTTGCCAGCAGATACTCGGACAGCGCCATGCCGACCGCGTTGGCGATGCCCTGGCCGAGCGGACCGGTGGTGGTCTCGATGCCCGGCGTGACGTCCACTTCCGGGTGGCCCGGGGTTTTCGAATGCATCTGGCGGAACGATTTGATGTCGTCCATCGTCACCGCATAGCCGCTCAGGTGCAGCAGCGCGTAGTGCAGCATCGAGCCGTGGCCGTTCGACAACAGGAAGCGGTCGCGGTTCGCCCATTTCGGGTTGGCCGGGTTGTGGCTGTAATGGCCACTCCACAGCGCAACGGCGATCTCGGCCATGCCCATCGGCATGCCTGGGTGGCCGGAATTGGCCTTCTGGACGGCGTCCATTGCCAGCGCGCGGATCGCGTTAGCCATTTGGGTGTGCGGGAGCGTAGTGTTCATGGTGTAAGTAAGTGCGGGAGGTTTGGAATCCTGGAGCTGCCAACTGCCGTGCTGCTGAACGCAGTATTCTACCAGAGCACGCGCTCCCATAAAAAAAACCGCCGGACGGGCCGGCGGTTTCGTTGCGGAGTGCCGAATCGCTCAGAAGCGGTGGTTGTACTCCACCGTCAACCGGACTGAACGCGGCGCCGTGTAGCTGATCACCCGGCCGTAGAGCGAGCTGATCGCCGTGCCGTCGAGATTGTAGGTCTCGTCGATGGTCTGCTCGGTCTGCTTGTTGAAGACGTTGAAGACGTCGACCTTGAGCGAGAGGCCCTTGATGATCTGCGGACGGTAGGCCAGATTGGCGTCCAGGCGCTTGTCCCATGGCAAACGGCCCAGGGTACCGCGCGGCACTTCCTTGCCACAATAGAAATACACCGAGCCGTAGTCGTCTATGCCGTCGGGAATGTCGAAGCGGTTGCCGAAGCAGCTACGCGGACGGCCGGAGGCGATCAGCAGGTTGCCGCCGACGGTCCATTCCGGGGTCAGCTCATAGAAGCCGAACGCCTTGATCTGGTGTTTGCGATCGTTCGGCAACAAGCCGTCGGCGCCTATCATCAGTGGATAGTTATCCCAGGTCGAGGTCGCCGCGACGTCGGTCTGCGCGTTGTCCGAACGGGTCTGCCCCTCGGTGTTGCCCTTGCTGCGCGACCAAGTGTAGTTGACGCGGCCATACCAGCCGTTGCGCATCGGATGCTCGGCGAACAGGTCGACCGCCGTGTAGTTGCGCTTGGCCTCGTCGAAGTTCAGGTCAGCCTTGCTCAGGTTAACCGTCGAATACTTGCCGTCGCCGGCGAAGTCCACCAGGAAGGTGTTGGCCTTGCCCGGATTGAACGAGGCGCAGTTGAAGCCGCCATAATTGCTGGTGTCGACGTTGTTACGCTCGGCCCATGCCAGGATCGGCGACGAATCGCAGAAGTCGTCGATGGTCGATTTGAGCTTGCGGTAGGTGGCCTTGGCGCCGAAATTCAGGCTCGGCGAGAACGCCTTCTCGAAGCCCAGGGTGATCTCGTCCTGGTAGGTCGGATCGATGCCGAGCGCGGTCAAGGTCTTGGCGTCCTTGGCCTGGCCGAGCTCGTTATTGGTCGAGAACACGCCCGTCATCGGCTGCAAGCCTAGCGGCAGCCCGTTGGCGTCGGTGCCGGTGTAGGTGAAGTATTGGCGAGTGTTGGTCGAGCGGCTGGCGCCGCGCACGGCCAGGTGGGTCGGGATTTGCAGCGCGTAACGGCCGGCGCTGCCGAACACTTTGAGGCTGGCGTCGCCGTTAACGTCCCAGGCCGCCGCCACGCGCGGCTGCACGAAGTTCTTCACCTCCAGGAAGGTTTCGCCGTCGCCGTTCTTGTTCTTGAAGCCCTCGTTGCGCACGCCCAGGGTCAGCAGCACATCCTTGGTGACTTGCCAGCGGTCCTCCAGGTATTGCGCCGACTGGTCCGAACCGGCAGAGGTGGTCGAATCGAAGATGCGGTTGCTGACATAGTAACCCTGCGTGCCCAGACCGCCGCCGGTGCCCGGCACGATGTTATAGCCGCCGCCGACACTGATCGGCGTCATCGGATTGTTGGCCTTGCTGTAGACCCACTGGCCGCCGCCGCCGAAGATCTCGCCGGCCGCGCCGGACTTGAGCTTGTTGTTGTCGAAGCCGGCGCGCAGCGTATGCTCGTTCCACTTGTATTCCAGGTCCAGGCGGTTCGAATCGATGTTGCTGTCCGAATCGTTGGCGGTGACCCGGCCCGACAGCACTTGCGTGCTCGAATAGTTCAGGCCGGGATACTGGGCGGCGACCGGCGCGTTGATCTGGAACAGCGGGCCGCTCGATGGCGGTCCGATCTGGTCGTAACGGTTGGTGTTCTTGGTTTTGCTGCGGCCGACCAGCGCCTGCACCGTCAGGTTGTCGGTCAGGTTGCCCGTGTAGCGCAGGATCTGCGTGTTGGCGCCCACCGACGGCGTGAAGTCCTCGCTGTTCTTGTAGTGCTGCGAGGCGGTGGCGGTGCTGCCATGGCTGAACGTGGCGTAGTCGTAGCTGTAGAGCTGGCGGTCGGTCTTGGCCGTGTCGCCCAGCGCCGTCAATTCCAGGCGGTGGTTATCGGTGACGTTCCAGTCCAGTTTGACCATGTAACGGTCGATCCGGTCCTGCTTTTCCTGCCAGCCCGAGACGGCGTTCGAGGTGGAGGTGCGGGTGCCCAGCGTCGACAACGTGTCGTTGGTGCCCTCGGAATCGTAGCGGCGGGTCTCGGCCGAGACGAACATGAACAGCTTGTCCTTGACGATCGGGCCGCCGACGTAGGCGCCGTAGACCTTCTCGGTGCGGCTGTTGTCCTGGTTGCGGCGATACAAGGTGCCATCGGTGCCGGCGTTTTCCGTCGCCCCGGTCACCGGATAATAGGTGTCCTTCGGTTTGGCGCGCAGCGAATTAGGTTCGATGCTAAAACTGGTACCGGCCTCCCAGGTATTGGTGCCGCTCTTGGTGGTGATGTTGACCACCCCGCCCACCGAACGGCCGAATTCGGCCCCGAAGCCGCCGGTCAGGATCTGTGCCTGGGCGATGGCGCCGAACGGCAGTTCGGACGCGCCCAGCTGGGTTAGTGGATTGGTGACCGGGAAGCCGTTGATGTAGTAGGCGTTTTCCGAGGCGCCGCCGCCAGCGAAGCTGGCGCCGGCCGCGTAGCGCGAATCGGCGCGAGTGGTGTTCGGCGCCAGCTGGATGATGGCGTCGACGCTCTGGGCGATCGGCAGCTTGGCCAGCTCGCGCGCGGTGAACGTGGCGCCGTTGTTGGCGCTGGAGACGTCGATGCGGCTGCGGCGGCCGGTCACCTGCACCGCCTGCACGCCATTGTCGACGAACTGCGCCTCCACGCCTTGGCCGGCGAGCACTTCGACGCTCGACGTCGCGCCCGGAGTACCGCCTTGTTGCAACGTCAGGCTGTAGCGGCCGATCGGCATGGCGGTGACGTTAAAGCCGCCGCTGGCGTCCACCGGCGCCGTGCGCGTCTGGTTGGTATCCAGATTTTTGAGCACGACCGAGGTCGCCGTACCCGGCGCGACGCGGCCGAAAATGTTACCGGCGGCGTTGGATTGCGCCATCGCCGGCTGCGTCACCGCGGCGGTCAACGCCGCCGTGCCGAAAGCGATCGACAGCGCATTCACTAAGACTGTTTTCCTGAACATGTATTTTCCCGATTAAGAAGATTTGCCTTTTGGGCACCATTGCCCGTTGTCTCTCTGATGGAGATCTGTTTACCAATAATCACAGCCCATGAGGTTCCATGGTCCGTCGGACCGATAAAACCATGTACAGAATTACACTGTCAACGGCAGCACTTTCATAATGCAATAAAACAACGGGATGACTAAAATACCGGCAAATACCGCATAATTGTATACAGTATCCAAGAATATTGATTTACGATGGAGCCACATATTCCACCCTGGATAAGCCTCGGTTACATTTTTTATGCAGTAAAAATACAATATATCGATATGGAATTTTCGCATATGGATTTTTACCGAATTAATGCCTTTCCGCGGAATCGCCGGCGACGGCCAAATCCCATCTTGGTGCAATTTTTCACCGTGGACATGATGCTTGCACAAATAACGCGCTCGACCGCACCAGAATCGCGCCATTTTTGTAACTTCCGGTTATAACCAAAAGTAAGCCACCGTGACCGTGGCCCAGCGATTAAAATTGTCGATCTCCACCGACCGGATTTCCGCATGCCCCGCTTTCACATTTCCCAGCCGCTGGCCGTCGGCCAGCTCGTCGCCCTGCCCGACACCGTGGCCCATCACATCCAGGTGTTGCGGCTGGCCCAGGGCGAGCTGATCACGCTGTTCAACGGCGAAGGGGGCGAATACAGCGCGACCCTGACGCAGATCGAGCGCCGCAGCGCCACCGTCGAGATCAAGGCCCACCATGCGCGCGACGTCGAACTGCCGTTCGCCATCACGCTGGCGCAGGCGCTGCCGGAGGGGACCAAGATGGACTGGATCATCGAAAAGGCCATCGAGCTGGGCGTGTCGGGCTTCCAACCGCTGGCGGCGCAGCGCTGCGTGGTGCGGCTGTCGGCCGAGCGCGCGGAGAAAAAGATGGGGCACTGGCGCGGCATCATCGCATCGGCGTCCGAGCAGAGCGGGCGCAACCGCCTGGCCCAGCTGGCGCCGCTACAGGACTACAAGCAATGGATCACCCAGCAGGACATGCACCGCCGCATCATCCTGACGCCGCGCGCGCAGCAGTCGCTGCCGGACTGGGCGCGCCACCAGGGACCGCAGGCGGTCACGCTGGTGATCGGCCCCGAGGGCGGCCTGAGCGAGCAGGAGGAGGACATGGCGCTGCGCCACGGCGCGCTACCGCTGGCGATGGGCCCGCGCATCCTGCGCACCGAGACGGCGGCGCTGGCGGCGGTCGGCGCGCTGAGCGCGATCTGGGGCGGGATGTAACGGGCCGGTCCCTACCTTTGGGTTAGTATTGTCCAAACGCCCCCGCTCGACTAATCTATGGCTTCCGTTTAACTTCCCATTGAAGAGGCCACATGAGCAAAATCGTCATCGTCTATCACTCCGGTTATGGACATACCAAACGTGTTGCCGAGTACGTCGGTGAAGGAGCCGGTGGTGAATTGCTGGCGATCGACGCCGAGGGCAACCTGCCCGACGGCGCCTGGGAGACACTGGCCGCCGCCGACGCCATCATCTTCGGCACGCCCACCTATATGGGCGGGCCGAGCTGGCAGTTCAAGAAATTCGCCGACGCCAGCTCCAAGGTCTGGTTCGGCAGCGGCTGGAAAGACAAGGTCTTCGGCGGCTTCACCAACAGCGCCAGCTTCAGCGGCGACAAGCAAAACACCCTGGTCTACCTGAACACGCTGGCTTCGCAGCACGGCGGCATCTGGGTCAGCCTCGGCATGCTGCCGTCCAATACCAAGGCCGCCCAGCGCACCGACCTCAACAACATCGGCGGCTCGGTCGGCGCGATGGCGCAGTCGCCGTCGGACGCCGGCGTCGATGAAATCCCGCAAGGCGACCTCGACACCGCCAAGGCTTACGGCGCGCGCGTCGCCGCCATCGCCGCGCGCCTGAAATAAGCGCCGCGACAACCACCCCGAACCCGCGCGCGCCGCCAGGCCGCGCGGGTTTTTTTTGCCTGCGCGGCCCGGCAGGCACGCTATAATTTTTCTTCTGGCGACCGCCAGTTTCCACCATAAAAGAAAAGAGTCCATCCATGGCTGAACCCGAAATCGCGATACTGGAAGCCGCCGCCATCCAGGCCACCAAAGCCGGCAAGGAAGAAGACGCCGCCCGCCTGTGGGCGCGCGTGCTGGAGCTGGCGCCGGCCCACCCGCTGGCGCTGGCCGCGCTGGGCAAGCGCGCCTTCCGCTACGGCGACCACGCCACCGCCCGCCTGGCGTTCGAGCGCCTGGTGCAAGCCACCCCGGACGACCCGCAAGGCTGGATCAACCTGGCGCTGGCCTGCCAGGCGCAGAAGGACGAGGCGGCCGAGCAGACCGCGATCCACAACGCGCTGGTGGCCGATCCTTCCAACATGGTGGCGCTGATCCTGCGCGCCAACCTGCTCGAGCGCCAGGGCAAGACCCACCAGTCGGCGTCGGTGTACGGCGCGGTGGCCCAGGTCGCCCCGCCGCTGGCGCAGCTCGAACCGGGCATGCGCGACGCGGTCCAGCACGCAATGAAATACGTCGACGACTACCAGGCCGGCTACGGCCGCTTCCTCGATCGGTTCCTCGAGCAGCAATACCAGCGCCACGCCGGCGAAGACCTGGGCCGCTTCCGCGAATCGATCGACATCATGGTCGGGCGCAAGCGCCGCTACGAGTCCGAGTCGATGGTGTACCACTACCCTGGCCTGGTGCCGATGCCGTTCCTGCCGCGCGCGGACTTCCCGTGGCTCGACGCGATCGAGGCCGGCACCGACGCCATCCGCGACGAGTTCCTGGCGGTGCTGCAAAAAGAGGACGGCTTCACGCCCTACCTGACCTACGCCGACGACGTGCCGCACAACCAGTTCGCCGAGTTGAACAACTCGCCGCGCTGGAGCGCCTTCCATTTGTTCAAGGACGGCGCGCCGGTGGCGGACAACGCCGCGCAGTGCCCGCACACCATGGCGCTGCTGCGCGGGGCGCCCCAGCCCGACCAGGCCGGCCGCACGCCGACCGCGATGTTCTCGCTGCTCAAGCCCAGGACCCGCATCCCGCCGCACGTGGGCGTCAGCAACGCGCGCCTGGTGACCCACCTGCCGCTGATCGTGCCGCCCGGTTGCGGCTTCCGCGTGGCCAACGAGACGCGCCAGTGGGTGCCGGGCCAGGCGTGGGTGTTCGACGACACCATCGAGCACGAGGCGTGGAACGACAGCGACAAGCTGCGCGTAGTGCTGATCTTCGACATCTGGCACCCGCACCTGTCGCCGGCGGAGCGCGACATGATCAGCGCCATGACCGTGGCCATGAACGCCTTCAAGCAAGGCGACGACCCGGTCAACTATTGCTGATCCACTATTGCCGATCGGCGCCGGCAGCGCCGGCATCGGCATAGGGGCGGCCAGTATAACTGGCCGGTCCCCTGCCACACCACCCGGCATGCGGGTCCGCACCGGGCGGTTCAAGTAGTTGAGGTTAGGAGAGGCGAGGTACGCCAAGGCGGTCGAAGTAGGCAATCGTGAGTA
>CAUPJZ010000071.1:0-9365 GCA_963511605.1 uncultured Duganella sp.
TATTCCGATCGGCATGAACCACCGGCTGGAAAACCCGGGCAAACTGCCGCTGCACCTGATCGAGGTGCAGTCCGGCAGCTACCTGGGCGAGGACGACATCGTCCGTTTCGAGGACGTCTACCAGCGCGTCTGATCCCGCCGTCCTCCCGCAACCGCCCGCGTCGTCCGACGCGGGTTTTTTTTGTCCGGCCAGTTCCCCTCCCTGCCGCTTTGCCGGCGCGGCCGTATTGCGGTTTAGCCAAGAAAATTGTGTCGCGGCGTGGCCGCCAGCCCACAATGTTCGTCAACCGATAACATGCTGTTGTGTTTTTTGAGTTGCCTAAAAGTAATCGCTCGGCGATTTGCAAGTAACTTCCAAGTCATTGTTTTTGAAGAACTTGTTGCTGATGAGTTAGCTTTGCAAGACGGATTGAGCAACGAAGTTTTCGCATTGCGGTAAGCAAAAATACCGCGTCGCAACATTTATTTCACGCTATGAAAAAGGCTTTCAATAAGAATATGTAAAATAAAAAAAGAGCAACTTAATTGCTTTCTTTATGCTATGATGTTGTCTAGTTACTAGTGAACAAACAAGTGGCCGGCTCCGGCGGCCTATAACCTCCTTAAGGATTTTCTGATGAAACTGAAACACATCTTCGCCGCTCTGCTGGCCGCCGCTTCGTTCAACGCCATGGCTGCAGACCAGTCCGTAATGGTCTACGTCACCCCGCCGACCAGCGCCGACAACCACTTCAACGGCCTGGCCCTTGCAGGCGACGGCTTGCTGTCGGGCGGCAGCGACGTCATCACCTTCACCGGCCTGTCGACCGGCTACTACATCGTTGACGTCAGCATCAGCGGCCAGAACCTGACCTGGTCGGCACAGTCGAACCTGAACGGCGTTCCTGGCGAACTGACCTCGGCCGGCAAAGGCCGTTACGCTTTCTTCAGCTCGGATCCATCGTCGTCGTTCACCCTGAACCTGTTCGGTACCGCGCTGGCTGGCGCCACCTACAGCGGTGACGTGACCGTGACCGCCGTGCCAGAAGCCGAAACCTACGCAATGATGCTGGGCGGCCTGGGCCTGCTGGGCTTCATGGCTCGTCGTCGCAAAGCTAAAAACGCTGCTTAATTAAGCACCGCGTTCGCCGCGGCCGCGCCCAACGGCGCGCGCGGCATCAAAAAGCCCCGGCTACGCCCCGGGGCTTTTTTTATTTTTACGGCCACCTTTCCGCCTCTATAATGATGCAAGTCCGGTCACGTCGACCGGCGCACGCGGAAGGAGGGAAGGTGCGCGCCACGCCCTGGTATACCAAGCAGACAACCGCCCTCGGCGCCGCCCTCACCGCGCTGGGCTTGACCCTGGCCGGGCCGGCCGCCGCCGCGCTGGCGCCGTCCCAACTGGCGCTGATCGTCAATGATGACGAGCCCAACAGCGTCGCCATCGGCGCGCTCTACCGCGACGCCCGCGGCATTCCCGAAAAAAATATCGTCCACGTGCGCATCCCCAAGTCGCCGCGCCAGCTGACGCCGGAGCAATTCGCCCCGCTGCGCCAGCAAATCCTCGAGCGCCTCGGCCCCGACATTCGCGCCGTGCTCATGGTGTGGACCGCGCCGTACGCGGTCGGCTGCAATGCCATCACTTCCGCGCTGACGCTCGGGTACGACGCCGCCCAGTGTTCGGCCCCTTGCGGTCCGGGCAAGCCCAGCGCCTACTTCGGCGCCGACCAGGTCTCGCCGGCCATGGCGGCGATGAAGATCAGCATGCTGATGCCGACCGGCTCGGTGCCGCTGGCCAGGGAGCTCATCGCCCGTGGCGGCACCCGCTACTTCCGCTTCCCGGTCGCCAGCGCCTATTACCTGACCACCTCCGACAGCCTCCGCAGCGTGCGCTCGCGCCTGTTCCCGCCGGCCGGCAAGGTCGCCTCGCACGACCTGACGATCAAGCGGCTGAACGCCGACGCCCTCGAGGATGCGCAGGACATCATGTTCTACCAGACCGGCATGGTCAAAGTCGACAAACTGGACACCTTGCGTTTCCTGCCGGGCGCGCTGGCCGACCATTTGACCTCGACCGGCGGCGACCTGCTGGGGGAGGGCCAGATGAGCAGCCTGCGCTGGCTCGAGGCCGGCGCCACGGCCAGCTACGGCACCGTTTCCGAACCGTGCAACCACGTGCAGAAATTCCCCCATCCGACCGTGCTGCTGAAACGCTACCTGAGCGGCGACAGCGCCATCGAAGCCTACTGGAAAAGCGTGGCCTGGCCGGCGCAGGGCGTGTTCATCGGCGATCCGCTGGCGGCCCCGTACGCGCGCTGAGTCCAGCGGCGAAGGGAAGGAGGGGGGGCGCGTTTGCGCGGATGCAACACTTGATACATGTGAAACATATCGTTGTCATGAGGCGGTCATGACGATGTCATAATATGCAAATTGCTATATTTAATAACAATGCTCACTTGGATCGTTCATGAAAACTCTCCGCATTCCGTCCGTCCCCCGCGTCGTGGCCACCCCGGGCCGCCGCACCCTGATCGCCGCCGCCCTGTCGGCGGTCCTGTCGGCGCCCGCGCTGGCCGCGTCGCCGGTCGTCATCAGCCAGGTCTATGGGGGCGGAGGCAATTCCGGCGCCACCTTCAAAAACGATTTCATTGAATTGTTCAACCGTGGCGACACGGCGGTCGACATCACCGGCTGGAGCGTGCAGTACGCCAGCGCCGGCGGCAGCAACTGGGCGGTCAGCAAGGTCACCGGCAATGTCACCCTGCAGCCGGGCCAGTACTTCCTGCTGCAACAGTCGGCCGGCAGCGGCGGCTCCGAGAGCCTGCCGACCCCCGATACCCTGGGTTCTCTGGCGATGGGCGGCAGCGCCGGCAAGGTCGCGCTGGTCAACAACAGCACCGCGCTGAGCGGCGCCGCGCCGGCTAGCGCCTCGCTGATGGACTTGCTGGGCTATAACGCCGGCTTCTTCGAGGGCGCCAACGGCCCCGGGCTGAGCAACACCACCGCCGCGCTGCGCGCCGCCGGCGGCTGCACCGACACCGACAACAACGCCAACGACTTCGCCACCGGCGCGCCGACCCCGCGCAACAGCGCCACCGCGTTGCGTCCGTGCGGCGTGCCGCAGGCGCCGCCCATCGTCGCCAGCTGCCCGGCCAGCCTGGCGCTGGCCTTCGGCATCGACGGCAGCGCCGAGCTGAGCGCCACCGACGCCGACGGCATCGTCAACAGCGCCGCCATCACGGCCGGCGCCGTGCCCGGCATCGGCCTGGTCAACTTCCTGGCGGCCGGCGCCGCCGGCGGCACCGCCAGCGCTAGCCTGAGCGTGGCGGCCAGCGTGCAGGCCGGCAGCTATCCGGTGGTCGTCACGTTCGGCAACGACCAGGCCCAGCAAGCCATCTGCAACATCAACGTCACGGTCGCCGCGCCCGCCACCCTGACCCACACGATTCCGCAAATCCAGGGCAGCGGCGACACCAGCCCGTACGCCGGCACCGTCCAGACCACCGAGGGCGTCGTCACCGCCAAGGTCGGCACCAGCTTCTTCATCCAGGACGAGAACGGCGACGGCGACCCGTCGACCTCGGACGGCCTGTTCGTCTTCACCAACGCCGCCAACACCGGCACCGTGCAGATCGGCGACCGCGTGCGCATCAGCGGCACCGTCACCGACTACGCGCCGGTGGCCGGCGGCCGCGTCTACACCGAACTGACCGCCATCACCGCCATCGTCAAGCTGGCCGGCGGCATCGCCGTCACGCCGACCAACATCGCCTTGCCGCACCCGAACCTGGGCCAGCTCGAAGGCATGCTGGTGCGCTTCACGTCGCCGCTGACGGTCAACCAGCTGCAATACCTGGGCGACCGCGGCGAAGTGACACTGGCCGCCGGCCGGCTGGAGACGGCGACCAATAAATACCGCGCCGGCACGCCGGAGGCGATCGCGCTGGCCGCCGCCAACGCGCGCAACCAGATCATCCTCGACGACGGCATCTTCACCACGCCGAGCGTGATCCCCTACCTCGGTGCGGACGGCTCGCTGCGCGCCGGCGACACGGTCGACAACCTGACCGGCGTGGTCGACTTCGGCGCCAAGGGCGGCGGCGGGGCGGGCTTCAAGCTGCAGCCGACGGTCGCGCCGGTGTTCTCGCAGGACAACCCGCGTCCGGCCGCGCCTGTGCTGGCCGCCGGCAACGTCAAGGTCGCCAGCGCCAACGTGCTGAACTACTTCACCACCTTCACCAACGGCACCGACATCACCGGCGCCACCGGCCAGGGCTGCGTGATCGGCGGCGGCGCGCCGGCGCGCTCGAACTGCCGGGGCGCCGACAATATCACCGAGTTCAACCGTCAAAGCGTCAAGATCGTCGGCGAGCTCAAGGCGCTCGACGCCGACGTCTACGGCCTGATGGAGATCCAGAACAGCGGCGACTACTCGGTCACCAAACTGGTCGACGCGCTCAACGAGGCGATCTCGCCGGGCACCGGCCTGAAGACCTACGCGGTCGTGCCGCAGCCGCCGGCCACCGGCACCGACGCCATCCGCGTGGCGATGATCTACAAGCCGGCCATCTTGACCCTGGTGGGCAACGCGCTGTCGGACGCCGACGCCATCAACAACCGGCCGCCGATGGCGCAAACCTTCAAGGCGGCCAACGGCGGCAAGTTCTCGCTGGTGGTCAACCACCTGAAGTCCAAGGGCAGCTGCCCGGCGCCGTCGAACGTCGACGGCGACAAGGGCGACGGCCAGAGCTGCTGGAACGCGACCCGCGTGCAGCAGGCGCAACGCCTGGTGGACGTGTTCGTGCCGCAGGTGGTGGCCGCCGCAGGCGACCCCAAGGTGCTGCTGATCGGCGACTTCAACGCCTACGGCCACGAGGACCCGGTGCAGGCCATCATCAACAAGGGCTATGTCAACCAGCTCGAGCGCTACATCCGCGGCGCCGGCGCCATGCCGTACTCGTACGTCTTCAACGGCGAAGCAGGCTACCTGGACCACGCGCTGGCCAGCACCGCGCTGAACGCCTCGGTGGTCGACGCGGCCGAGTGGCACAACAACGCCGACGAGCCGACCGTGGTCGACTACAACCTCGACGGCAAGCCGCAGGACAAGTACACGGCCGCGCCGTACCGCGCCTCCGACCACGACCCGGTGGTCGTCAGCCTGAACCTGCCGGCGCCGGCGCTCGACGTCACCGCCGGCGTGCGCGGCGTCGGTTCGGGCCTGGTGTTCACGCGCCTGACCGGCCGCTGGAGCGGCAACTACGCCGTCACCAACACCGGCACCAGCCCGATCAGCGGTCCGCTGCAGATCGAGCTGGGCGGCCTGGCGGCCGGCGTCACCCTGGTCAACGCCAGCGGCAGCCACAACGGCGCGCCCTACATCACCGCCGATGTCGGCTCGCTGGCGCCCGGCGCCACCATCACCGTCCCGCTGAGCTTCACCAAGACCGGCGCGGCCGGCATCAGCTACACGGCCAAAATTTACAGCGGCAATTTCTAAGGAAAACCTATCATGATCGTCAAATTACCCGTAGCATCCCTGCGCCGCGCGCTGCTGGCCCTGGCCCTTGGCGCTTGCGCCAGCCTGGCTTCGGCCGCCTCGACCTTCCACGTCGAGCTCGACACGTCGTCGTTCACCTCCACCGGCTGGATCGAGCTGCTATTCAATCCGGGCGGTGTGACCAGTCCGCTGGCGCAAGTATCGCTGACCGGCTTCACCGGCTTCGGCGATTCGAGCACGGCGCAGCTGAATGGCAACGCCAGCGGGTCGCTGGCCGGCGGCTACACCTTCGTCAACAATGACGTCGGTGGCTGGAACGGTTTGTTCCACGCGGTCGACTTCGGCGGCAAGATCGGTTTCAATGTCACCTTCAGCGGCGCGGCCGACCCGGGCGCCGGTTTCGGCTCGGCTTTCTCGGTCGCCTTGTACAACCAGGCGCAGGACGCGCTGCTGGGCACGAACGACCCGACCGGCTCGCTGGTGTTGCTGAACTGGACGCCGGAAGGCACCGTGGTGCCGACCATGCTCAACAACACGATCGGCACCAGCGTCAACGCGGTGAGCGCCGTGCCGGAAGCGCAGACGTGGTTGATGATGGGCGCGGGATTGGCGTTGCTGGGTGGGCTGGCGCGCCGCCGCAAGGTGTAAGCAGAAATGCGAAGGCCCGATCAGGTTGGATGCCTGATCGGGCCTTTTGTCGTTGAAACCCAGTGGTTTACATTGCCGCGTGAAGCGGCGTCAACAAATACTCCGCGCAATGCAAGGTCAGCGCGCGTTTCAATGCCTTGCCGGCCCCGACCGGCTCATACCCCCGGCCGATCTTCGACTGGTGGCCATACAGCAGCATCAGCAGCGCCACCGTCGCGCTGTCGAGCGCGCTAACGGCCGTCAAATCGAGCACGATATCGGCCCGCGTGGCCGTGGCCGCCGTCAGCGCCAGCCGCAGCGGCGACAGATTGCCCGCATGCCAGGCCCCGCCCAACGTCACACGGCGCACGCCGTTCTCGGTGCGCACATCGACCGACGGCGCCGGCTGGCGGTCGCGCGCGGCGCGTGCCCGGCGCGCGGCCAGCACACCCGGCAGCACCCGCTTGACCAGCAGGCCGAGCAGGGCGAGACCGTCCTGCCAGTAGCGCCGCCACAGCGCCGGCTCTTCCTTGATGCGCCACAACCATTCCAGTCCCAGCCCGCTGACCCGCGACGGCGCCTGCACGATGGTGCCGGCGACGAAGTTGATCACCGCGCCCAGGTGGCTGATCAGCGGGGCGTCGAGCGCGCCGAGGTTGCGTTCGATCCAGGCCTGGCCGCGCTTGGCGCCCAGCGCCACCAGTACGAAGTCCGGCTCGGTGGCGTTGATCTGCGCCATCAGCGCGGGCGAACTCATGTCCTCGATGCTGCCGAAGCCGGGCGCGTGGGCGCCGACGCAGCGCAGCGCGCCGCCGTCCGCGTTGAGCACGTCGCCGGCGCGGCGCGCCACGCCGTCCGGACCGCCGAAGAAATACACCTTCAGCGGTTGTTGGCGCTGCGCCCGCAGCAACTCGAACACGGTCGAGCCGGCCACGCGGTGGCGCAGCGGGATGTCCAGCGCGCGCGCCATCCAGATGATCGGCATGCCGTCGGCGAACGACAGGTCCGAGCGCAGCACCGAGTCGCGGAAGGCGGTGTCGCGCAGGCTGGTGACGAGGAAGTTCAGATTGGGCGTCGAGAAGAAGTTACGCCGCCCGTCGCGGGCGTCGGCCAGCAGCTGGTCGCGCGCCTGCTCCAGGGTCAGGGCGTCGAACGGCAGGCCCAGCACACAATAGACGTCGCGCTGGAAGTCGGTACGCGGGGCCGGCGCGGCCACCATTGTTTCATTCGCTATCACGTTTAGACCTCACCCATTCGACTTGACGGTTAATAAAAAAGCGGCAATACAGCGGAATCTTCTTGAAGATATAGAACACCGCCATCAGCAGATCGCCGGCGCTGAGGATGCCCCGGCCGTGGCGCGCCCAGGCCAGCAGCACGGCCGCGCCGAAGCCGGCCATCGTCACCAGGGCCAGCAACAGCGGCAGGCCGGCGCCGGTAAACAGGCTGAACACTAGCGCCACCGCGCTCAGCGCGATGGCGATCAAGGCCAGCAGCGCCAGCGGCGGCACGCACAGGTCCAGCGCCAGCGCCACCACCATCAGGCGTCCGCGCAGCAGGCCGCGCAGCAGCAGCGGCAGCGCCTCGGAGGCGATCATGCTCATGTGCCCGTGCTCCCAGCGGGTGCGCTGGCTGTCGGCGCCCTCGGCGCTGGCGGCGAAGCTGCTGGTGACCAGCGCGTGCGGGCTGAACAGCGGAGCCTTGCCGGCCAGCGCCAGGTCCATGCCCAGTTTCATGTCTTCGACGATGTGGCCGCTGGCCAGCGCCGCCTGGCTGATCATCGGCCAGCTGAAGGCCATGCCGGTGCCCATCAGCTGGCACGGCAGGCCGAGACGGTGGTAGCCGAGCGGGCGCACCAGGTTCTTGACGACCCAGGCGAACTGGCCGATTTTCTTCATCAGGCCGCCGCCGGCGGGCATGTCCATCAAATACAGCGCCTGCACCGGGCGGCCGCTGGCGAGCGCCTCGCGCGCCAGGCGGTCGATCGCGCCGGGGCCGACGATGCAGTCGGCATCGACGATGATGACCACCTCGGGGGCGTCGGCCTCCAGGCAGCGCACGCCGAAGTCGAGCGCGTAGCCCTTGCCGCGCTGTTCGGTGTTGAAGCGTTCGCGCGCCTCGGCGCCGGCGCGGCGCACGGCGCCGGCGGTGTCGTCGCTGCAGTTGTCGGCCACCACCAGGATGCGGTCGCCTTCGAGAAGCTGTGGTTGCACGCTGGCAATTGTGGCGCCGACGCCCGCCTCCTCGTTATGGGCCGGAACCAGGATCGCCACGCGCGGGCGGCGGCCCGTGGCGGCCGTCGGCGCGCCCAGCGGCGCGGCGGCCAGCAGCGTTTGCAGCAGCAGCAGCAGCACCGGGATCAGCACCACGGCCAGCATCAGGGATAACAGCGTTGCCAGCAAAAACGTCATAGGGTTCCTTCAGTGAGGGCGGGCGGCATAGGGAAACGGCTACCCGCCGGATTGCTTTTGTGCGTTGCAATAAAATGGCGTCGTCCGCCGCCTTGGCCCGGGAGGGCGCGCGGCGCGCACGTAAAGACGCATTTTAGAATATTTCAGTACGTTACGGTGGCCGCACTGAACACTTTTATGGTTTGTCGGGCAATAAAAAATGGCAACAGCCCGGCGTCGCTTGCACGTTTTTTGTGCGGTGCGATATCATGCCGGATGGGCCGCGAGGGTGCCAACCCGCCCAATTACCCAATAAAAGGAAGAAGTCGTATGAAACTCTATCCAGTAATCCTGTCCGGCGGCGCCGGCACCCGTTTGTGGCCGCTGTCGCGTGCCGTGTTGCCAAAGCAATTGTTGCCATTGGTATCGGACCGCACGATGCTGCAGGAAACCGTGCTGCGCCTCAAGGGCGGAGCCGAGTTGCAGGCGCCGCTGATCGTCTGCGGTAACGAGCACCGCTTCATGGTGGCCGAGCAGTTGCGCGAGATCGGCGTCACGCCGCTGGGCATCATGCTCGAATCGGCCGGGCGCAACACCGCGCCGGCCGTGGCCGCCGCCGCCGAGTACCTGCGCGCCATCGATCCGGAGGCGCTGATGCTGGTGCTGCCGGCCGACCACGTGATCACCGACCGCGCCGCCTTCCACGCCGCCATCGCCAGCGCCGCGCAGTTGGCGGGCGAGGGCGCGCTGGCCACCTTCGGCGTGGTGCCGACCGCGCCGGAGACCGGCTACGGCTACATCCACCGCGGCCCGGCCGCCGGGGCGGCGTATAAAGTGGACCGCTTCGTCGAAAAGCCGGACCAGGCCAA
>CAUPJZ010000072.1:0-9255 GCA_963511605.1 uncultured Duganella sp.
CCGGAGTACATGGTGCCGGCCACGATCATGGTGCTGGAAAGCTTGCCGCTGAACGCCAACGGCAAAGTCGATCGCAAGGCGCTGCCGGCGCCGGAAGCGGCGGCCGTGGCGGCATACGAGCCGCCGCAAGGCGAGGTTGAGCAAGCGCTGGCCGCGATCTGGGCCGAGGTGCTCGGCGTCGAGCGCGTGGGCCGAAGCGACAACTTCTTCGAGCTCGGTGGCGATTCGATCCTCAGTTTGAAGGTCATCGCCAGGGCGCATGCGCAGGGCATCTCATTGACACCACGCCAATTCATGGAGCATCAGCGACTGTCCGAAGCCGCGATGGCCAGCAACAGCCAGCAGGCCAGCGCCATCCCCGCACTGGCGCGGGATGGTCGCGGTGGACCGGTGCCGGCCTCGTATGCGCAGGTGCGGCAATGGTTCATGTGGCAGTTCGATCGCGACAACACCGCATACCATATCAGCGGGGCGCTGCGCTTGCTGGGTAGCCTGGACGTCGAGGTGCTGAGGGCGAGTTTCGCGGCGCTGGTGGAGCGTCACGAATCGCTACGCACGGTATTTCTCGCCGACGACGATGGCCTGGTCGAGCAATATGTTCGGCCTTCGGTCCCGATCGAGGTCGCGCTGATCGACGCCGCCGAAGAGGGAGTCGGGCCGCACCAGCAGCGCATCGTCGACGAGCCCTTCGACCTGACGGCGGGGCCGCTGCTCAGGGTGGCGCTGCTGCGCGAGGCCGCCGACAAGCACGTGCTGGTGGTGGTGGTACACCACATCGTCTCGGATGGCTGGTCGATGCAGGTCATCATCGATGAATTCGTGTCGCAGTACTGCGCGCGTGTGCAAGGCAGCGCGCCGAGGCTGGCGACGTTGCCGATCCAGTATGCCGACTTTGCCGTTTGGCAGAGAGACTGGCTGGCCGGCGGCGCACGCGAACGCCAGTTGGCATACTGGCGCGAACAGCTGGGAGACGTGCATCCGGTACTGCAACTGCCGACGGACCGCGCACGGCATGCGGATCAACGCTACACGGCCGCGCGCCATGACGTCGAACTGCCCGCCGCCCTGGTTCGCCGCCTGAAAGTACTGGCCCAGGCCAACGGCGCTACGCTGTTCATGGCGCTGCTCGCGGGGATGAACGCGCTCCTGTACCGCTATACCGGCGAAGCCGATATCCGGCTGGGTGTAGCCGTCGCCAACCGCCATTGCGTCGAGGTGGAAGGCGTGGTTGGCTTCTTCGTCAATACCCAAGTGCTGCGCGACGTCGTGGACGGCAGGGCAAGCCTCGGCGAGTTGCTGCTGCGGGCGAAGCAATCGGCGCTTGGTGCGCAGGCGCATCAGGACCTGCCGTTCGAACAGTTGGTCGACGCGTTGCAGCCGGAGCGCATCGTGGGAACGAATCCACTGTTCCAGGTGATGTTCAATCACCAGCGACAGGACCACAGGGCGCTGGCCGCGCTGCCGGGGTTGACGTTCGAGTATGGCGAACCTGGCAAGCAGCGTGCCCAGTTCGAGCTTACCGTGGACACCATCGAAGGCCAGGACGGCCGCGTGCATCTGAGCTTCGTGTACGCGGAGGAGTTGTTCGGTCCCGAGGCGATCGCGCGCATGGCGGGGCACTACGAGACGCTGCTTGCCGCGTTGGCGGACCAGCCGCACCAGGCGGTGGGCGAGGTGCCGCTGCTGAACGCCACCGACCGGCGGCAGCTGGCAAGCTGGGAAACCGGCCCGCGAGACGGCGGGGAGACGGTACCCGTACACCAGCTATTCGAGCGGCAGGCCCGCCGTCAGCCGGACCAGGTGGCGTTGCTGTTCGGCGAGGACGTCCTGACCTACGCGGAGTTGAACGCGCGCGCCAATCGTATGGCGCACCGCTTGATCGCGCTTGGCGTGGCGCCTGAAGTCAAGGTGGGCATTGCCGTGGAACGCTCGGTTGGCATGGTGGTGGGGTTGCTGGCGATTCTCAAGGCGGGTGGCGCCTACTTGCCGCTCGACCCGGAATACCCCGCCGAGCGCATGGCTTACATGATGCGGGACAGCGGTATCGGCTTGCTGCTGACGGACGCCGAGGTCGGGCAGCGACTCCCGCCGGTCGCGGGAGTCGAGGTTCTTGACCTGGAAACGCTCGATCTGCGCGGGGAACCGGAACACGATCCGCAAATAACGATGCACGGCGAGAACCTGGCCTACGTGATCTACACCTCCGGTTCAACCGGCCGTCCCAAGGGCGCGGCGGTCCGCCATCGCTCCCTGGCCGGCTGCATGCGCTGGATGCAGGATACCTACGGCCTGACCCGCGACGATACCGTGTTGCACAAGGCGCCGTTCGGCTTCGACGTCTCGGTGTGGGAGATCTTCTGGCCGTTGACCACCGGCGTGCGCCTGGTGGTGGCCAACCCGGGCGACCATCGCGATCCGGAGCGGATCACGGCGCTGGTGCGCCGCCATGCCGTCACCACGATGAACTTCGTTCCGCCGATGCTGCAGGCCTTCCTGGCCCACGAGGGCATCGAGCGCGAGACGCGGCTTCGCTACGTGATCTGCGGCGGTGAGGCCATGCCGTCGGCGACGCAGCGCGAGGCGCTGCGGCGGCTCCATGGCGTCAGCCTGCAAAATTTGTATGGTCCGACCGAAACGACGATCCACGTCACGCAATGGACGTGCCGGGACGATGGCCGTAGCCGCGTGCCGATCGGCCGGCCGATCGCGCGGACCCAGGCCTACGTGCTCGATGCGGCCCTGAATCCCGTGCCGGCCGGTGTCGTCGGCGAGCTGTATATCGGCGGCGAGCTGCTGGCGCGCGGCTACCTCGGCCGGCCTTCGCTCAGCGCGGAGCGCTTTGTCGCCGATCCGGTGGGCCAAGCGGGCGGACGGCTGTACCGCACCGGCGACCTGGCGCGCTGGAACGGAGAAGGACAGCTGGAATACCTGGGACGTACCGATCACCAGGTAAAGATCCGTGGCCTGCGTATCGAACTGGGCGAGGTGGAGGCGGAACTGCTGGCGCAGCCCGATGTGAGGGAGGCCGTGGTTGTCGCCCAGCAGGGGCCGGCCGGCGCGCGCCTGGTCGCGTATGTGTCGGGCGCCGCGCTGGACGCGGCGGCGTTGCGCGATCAGCTGGGCCGGCGCCTGCCCGGCTATATGGTGCCGGCGGCGCTGGTGGTGCTCGATGCGCTGCCGTTGAACGCCAACGGGAAGGTGGACCGCAAGGCCCTGCCGCCGGCGGAATTCGGCAATGAGCGCAGCTATGCGGCCCCGCAGGGTGACGCCGAGATGGCATTGGCGGCCATCTGGTCCCAAGTGCTGGGCGTCGAGCGGGTCGGCCGCGACGACAACTTCTTTGAAATCGGTGGCGACTCGATCCTCAGCCTGCAGATCCTGGCGCGCGCATACCGCGCCGGATGGAAGATCGCCGCGCGCCAGATGTTCGAGTACCAGACCATCGCAAGGCTGGTGCCGCAACTGGAACGCGTCGAGCCACGGGCGGAAGCGGCGTCTTCGACCAGACCTGAAGGACCGCTGCTGCGACTGACGGCGGAAGAAGTCGCCGCATTGGGCGTGCCGGCAGAAGCGATCGAAGATATCCTGCCCCTGACGCCTATGCAGCAAGGCATGCTGTTGCATACTTTGCTGGACCCGCGCTCGGGCATGTACCTGATGCAGGACCGTTTCCATATCGTCAGCGGCATCGACGTCGAGCAATTCTGGCGCAGCTGGGATGTGGTGTTCGCCTCAAACGCCGCGCTGCGGGCGGGCTTCGCCTGGCAGGGCGGCGGCGCGCAGTATCAGGTCATTCGGCGCGATGCGGTGCTGCCGAAGGAGTATCTCGACTTGCGCCATCTGGAGCGGCCAATGGCCCAAGCGGCCCTCGACGATGCCCTGAAGGCTGAACTCACTACCGGTTTCGATATGACGGCCGCGCCGCTGATGCGTATCCGCCTGGCGCGGGTGGCGGACGAGGAGTTCCTGCTGGTCGTCAGCTTCCACCATATCCTGATGGACGCGTGGTGCTCCGGCCTGCTGATGGGAGACGTGCTTGCCGAATATGACAGGCGCACAGGCGGAACCGATCATCCCCGTGTCGCCGCCACGCCGTACCGCGCGTTCTTCGAGTGGCTGATGGCGCGCGACTACGAGGCGGCGCGCCGCTACTGGCAACAGGAAGTGGCCGGGTTCGACCAGGTTACGCCGCTGCCGATAAGGCGACGGGCAGCCGGCGAGGGCGGTTCGAGCATGATGAATGTTCGAACCACGCTGCCGGCTGATCGGACGCGCGAACTGAATGCCATGTGCAAGCAGCACCGCATCACGCCGAATACTTTGATCCAGGGTGCTTGGGCGCTGGTGCTGTCGCGCTATTCCGGCATGCCGGACGTGCTGTTCGGCGTGACCGTGGCCGGCCGCCCGGCGGAGCTGCCGGAGCTGCACCGCACCATTGGACTGTTCATCAACACGATCGCACTGCGGGTGCGACTGCCGTCACCGGCGGCGCAAACGACGGTGCTCGACTGGCTGCGCGCTTTGCTGTCGCAGAACCTGGCGTCCAGGGAGTGCGATTTCGTACCGCTGGTCGAGGTGCACAAGATGACAGGCCTGCCGCACGACCAGCCGTTCTTCGACAGCCTGTTCGTCTTCGAGAACGCGCCGGTCGAGGCGGCGGTGCTGGACCGCGCGAAGCAGTGGTCGGTGGAGGACGCGAGCTCGCGCACGCACACCAACTACCCGGTCACCGTGGTGGTCACGCCGGCCGAAGAGCTGCAACTACAAATCACCTACGACGAGCGCCTGGTCGAAGCGGCGGTGGCCGAGCAATTGATGGACAGCTTCCGGCATGTGATCGGGCAGTTCGTCGCGGCGCCCGACGCCACCTTCAACGCGGTCGGCACCCTGCCGGACGCGCAGTCGTCGGCGCTGGTGGCGCTGGGGCGCGGACCCGACGTGCCACGGCCGTTCGAGACCGGCTATATCGGACTGTTCGCCGGACAGGTGGCCCTGCACGGCGCGCGGACAGCCGTTCGCCATCAAGACCGGACGCGCAGCTATCGGGAACTGGACGACGCCAGCGACCGCGTGGGCCTGCTGCTGCGCGAGTCCGGCGTGATGCCGGGACAGACGGTGCTGATATTCGTCGAACGCGGCGTCGGCCTGCTGGAGGCGATTCTCGGCTGCTTCAAGGCCGGTGCCGCCTATCTCGCGGTGGACGTGAACCTGCCGGTCCAGAGGCTGGCCAGGATCGTCGATTGCGCGCGGGCCGGCCTGTTCCTGGTGGACCGGAATTGCCGGGAAAAACTGGCGTCCGTGCTGCAGGCCGCGGCCGCGCCGACGACAGCGGCCACGATTGTCGACCTCGAGGGCGTCGCCGAGTGCGCGCAGCCTTTGACGGTCGTGGGCCACCACCCGGATCAGCCGGCGTATGTGATATTCACCTCCGGTTCGACCGGGGAACCCAAGGGCGCGGTCGTCACCAGCCGGGGCATGCTGAATAATCAGCTGAGCAAGATCGATCTGTTCGGCCTCGGTGGCGGCGATGTCATCGCGCAGACCGCGCTGCAAAGTTTCGACATCTCGGTCTGGCAACTGCTGTGTGGCCTGCTGTGCGGCGCATGCATCGAGATCGTTCCGGCCCAGGTCACCCGCGATCCGCTCTCGCTGCTGCACTTGCTGCGCGAGCGCGGCGTCACCGTGTTCGAGGGCGTGCCGTCGATGATGCAGGCCATGGCGGATGGCGCCGACGTGCCGCTGCCGAAGCTGCGTGTGGCGATGGTGACCGGCGAGGCGGCCAAGCTGGCGCAGGTGCGCGCATGGCGAGAGCGCTATCCGCAATCGTTGCTGGTGAATGCCTACGGCCCGGCCGAGTGTGCGGACGACGTGGCCTTGTACCTCAAGCCGCAGGGTGAGGAACTACAGGCGGGCGACGCCTGGGCCGACGGCATTTTCCCGATCGGCCATGCGGTGGAGAACACACACCTGTGCGTCCTCGACGCCGGCCTCGATCCGGTTCCCGCCGGCGTGCCGGGCGAGTTGTACGTCGCCGGCACCGGCGTCGGCCAGGGCTATCTGCTGCGGCCGGACTTGACCGCCGAGCGCTTTGTCGCCGACGTCTATTCCGGCATCCCCGGCGCCAGGATGTACCGCACTGGCGATATCGTGCGCAGCCAGATGGACGGCACGCTGGAATACCTGGGCAGGTCGGACAGCCAGGTGAAGATACGCGGGCACCGCATCGAGCTGGGTGAAATCGAAGCGCTGCTGGCACAGCATGAAGCCGTGCGGGATGCGGTGGTTGTCCCTTGCGTCGACGGTGGCGGTAGCCAGCGCCTCGCCGCCTATGTTGTGCCGGCGGCGTACGGCCCGCAGCGCGACGAGCTGCCGGTCGTCCTGCGCGGCTACCTGGAGGGCCGTCTGCCCGACTACATGGTGCCGCCGGTCTGGATGATGCTGGATGAATTTCCGCTCAACGCGAACGGCAAGGTGGACCGCCGGGCGTTGCCGGCGGCGGACTTCGGCCAGGCCGGCAAAGCATACCGGTCGCCTGTCACGGAGACCCAGGTTTGGCTGGGCGAAGTGTGGCGGCAAATCCTCGGCGCGGAACGTGTCGGGCTGGACGACCACTTCTTCGACCTTGGCGGACATTCGCTGAGCGCCATGCAGGTGATGTCGAGGATACAGAATGTGCTGCGCAAGGACGTGCCCATCAACCTGTTGATGACGGCGCCGACGCTCGAGCGGTTCGCCGCGGCGGTCGACCGGCACACGATGTCAGCGAGCGATGAGAAGTTGGAAGATCTGGAGGAATTTTTGAATTCATTGGGAGATGCATGATGGAGCGCGCGGTTGCTGTTCGTTTGATGGAGCGATTTAATTCGACTTCCGCTGAAAATCGGCGCATTTTTTACAAGAAGATGCGGGCGGAAGGCGTCGCCCTGTCTCAACTTCCCATTTTGGCGAGGCCGGTGCATGCGGACGGGCTGGAAATGCCGTCGGCCGCCCAGCGCCGCCAGTGGTTCCTGTGGCAGCTCGAGCCGGGTAGCACCGCTTATCACATCAGCGGCGCGCTAAGATTGCGCGGTACGCTGGATGTGGCGGCCGTGCGCGCCGCTTTCGCGGCCCTGGTCGAGCGGCACGAGTCCTTGCGTACGGTGTTCCGCGCCGACGCGCATGGCCGTGTGCTCACCGAGATCCGCGCGGGCATGCCGGTTGATGTCACAACGCTGGACGTCGCCGGCTTGCCGGAACAGGACCGTGCGCAGCACGTGCTGCGCGAGGTACAGCGCATCTGCGACCAGCCGTTCGATCTGGAACAGGGGCCGTTGCTGCGGGCAGGGCTGGTGCGCGAGGCGGAGGACAACCATGTGCTGGTGGTCGTCATGCACCATATCATTTCCGATGGCTGGTCGATGCAGATCATCATCGACGAATTCGCCCAGCAATATCAGGCGCGCGTCCAGCGACGCTTGCCGGAGCTGGCACCGCTGTCGATCCAGTACGCGGACTACGCGCTCTGGCAGCACAACTGCCTGGAAGCCGGCGAACGGGAACGCCAGTTGGACTATTGGCTGGCGCAGCTGGGCCGGGAGCAGCCGGTGCTTCATCTGCCGACCGATCGCCCACGACGAACCGATGGCGCTTATACGGCCGCGCGGCACGAGATCGTGCTGTCCGCCGGCCTGGTCGCCGGTCTGCGCGACCGCGCGCGGGCTGCGGACGCCACTGTTTTCATGGTGCTGCTTGCAGGCGTGCAGGCGCTGCTTCATCGTTATACAGGCGAGCGGGATATCCGCGTGGGTGTGCCGATCGCCAATCGCCACCGTGTCGAAACCGAGGCTTTGGTAGGCTTCTTCGTCAACACACAGGTGCTGCGCGGCGTGCTCGCCCCGCGCCAGCGTCTCGACGTGCTGCTGGCGAACACCAGGACCGCGGCGCTGGGCGCCCAGGAGCATCAGGACCTGCCGTTCGAACAGTTGGTCGAGGCCTTGCAGCCGGAACGCCATCTTGGCACCAATCCGTTGTTCCAGGTGATGTTCAACCACCAGCGGCAGGAAGCCGGGCCGCTGGCACAACTGCCCGGGCTCACTCTCGAGGAATATGCATTGGGAGGGCAGGCGGCCCAGTTCGAACTGATGGTGGAGACCACGGAGGACACCACAGGCCACATGAGCGTGACTTTCCGCTATGCGGCGGAGTTGTTCGATGCCCGCACGATCGAGCGCATGGCGGCGCACTACACTACGTTTCTGGCCGCGTTGGCCGACCGTCCGCAGCAGACGCTGGGCGAGGTGGTGCTGCTGGATGCGGACGAACTGCGTCAACTGCGCGGCTGGGGCGTCGACGAACGCTCGTATCCAGACATGACGCCGGTGCACCAGCTGTTCGAGCGCCAGGCAAGCCTCCAGCCCGGTGCACAGGCGCTGTTGTTCGGCGGCCAGGTGCTCACGTATGGAGAACTGAACGCGCGCTCCAACCGGCTGGCCCACCGGCTGATCGCCATGGGCGTGGCGCCGGAAGTCAAGGTGGGTATCGCCGTCGAACGTTCGATGGGGATGGTGGCCGGACTGTTGGCGATCCTGAAGGCGGGCGGCGCCTACGTGCCGATCGACCCGGACTATCCGGCCGACCGAATGGCCTACATGATGGAGGACAGCGGCATCGGCCTGCTGTTGACGGACCGCGAGGTGGGGCCGAAACTGCCGGTGGTCGCCGGAGTCAAGGTGCTGGAGATCGAGAGCCTCGACCTGGGCGCGGAGCCGTCACACGATCCGCAAGTGGCGCTGCATGGCGAGAACCTGGCCTACGTGATCTACACCTCCGGTTCCACGGGCCGCCCGAAGGGCGCTGCCAACCGCCACGGCGCGCTGCACAACCGCCTGGCGTGGATGCAGGAAGCCTACCGGCTGGACGGCTCGGACACGGTGCTGCAGAAAACCCCGTTCGGCTTCGACGTCTCGGTGTGGGAGTTCTTTTGGCCGTTGATGACGGGCGCGCGCCTGGCGCTGGCCCGGCCGGGGGATCACCGCGATCCGGCAAGGCTGGTCGACGCGATCCGGTCGTTCAACGTGACGACGCTGCACTTCGTTCCGTCGATGCTGCAGGCGTTCCTGGCCCACGAGGGCATCAAGGCGTGCCGCAGCCTGCGGCGCGTCGTCTGCAGCGGCGAGGCGTTGCCGGCCGAAGCGCAGAACGGCGTGTTCAAGCGCCTGCCCGGCGCGGCGTTGTACAACCTGTACGGCCCGACCGAGGCGGCCATCGACGTCACGC
>CAUPJZ010000073.1:0-9165 GCA_963511605.1 uncultured Duganella sp.
ACTGACAGGCCACTATTTTCATAGCGCCTATTTCATTACTTCTTGTGAACATTTGATATTTTAAGTATCGCGGAACCGAAGCTCCGCGTGCACTTTCATCAAACGTCCACACTTATCGACTGTTAATTTTTAAAGAACTTTATTCGGTACTGCTTGCTGAAGAAGCGTTGTGTTCATCAGCGAAGAGGCAAGATTATGAGGCGTTTCGAACATCTCGTCAACCACTTCTTTTTGCCCCGCTTCATTCTGCAACACGCTGTTTTGTGCACACCGTTTTGCGGGGAGGCGAACTATAGCAAAGGGTTCGACTGCTGACAAGGGCGACAGCGTAAAATGTCGCTTTTACCGATACAAAAGTACGTCATGTCCATCCTGCTCACCACCCTTAACGCCCGCTACACCCACGCCTCGCTGGGATTGCGCTATCTATTAGCGAATATGGGAGAGCTGCAGGAGCAGACGCGCTTGCAGGAATTCGTCATCGGCGCCAAGACCACCGAGATCGTCGAGCGCATCCTGGCGCACGCGCCAAAGATCGTTGGTTTCGGTGTCTATATATGGAACGTCGAGGAATCGACCAAGGTCATCGCCATGCTTAAGCGCGTAGCGCCGCACGTGATGGTGGTGCTGGGCGGGCCGGAAGTGTCCTACGAGTCGAACGAGCAGGAAATCGTCAAGCTGGCCGACTACCTGATCACCGGCTGGGGCGACGTCACCTTCCCCAAGCTGTGCGGCGAGATCCTCAACGGCCCGAAGCCCCTGATGAAGGTGCACGCCGGCGTGCAGCCGCCGATGGCCGAGATCAAGCTGCCCTACTCCCTATATACAGACGACGACATCAAAAACCGCACGATCTATGTTGAAGCCTCGCGCGGCTGCCCGTTCAAGTGCGAATTCTGCCTGTCGGCGCTGGACAAGACGGCGTGGCCGTTCGCGCTGGAGAGCTTCCTCGCGGAGATGGAATCGCTGCACGCGCGCGGCGCGAGGCTGTTCAAGTTCGTCGACCGCACCTTCAACCTGAATATCAAGACCAGTTTGAAGATCATGCAGTTCTTCCTCGATAAGCTGGAGGCCAACCCGGACGACCCGGTCTACGCCCACTTCGAGCTGGTGCCGGACCACCTGCCCGACGCACTAAAAGAGGGCATCAGCAAGTTCCCGCCCGGCGCGCTGCAGTTCGAGATCGGCATCCAGAGCTTCAACCCGGCGGTGCAGACCTTGGTCAGCCGCAAACAGGACAACCAGAAGGCCGCCGACAACATCCGCTGGCTGACCGACCACTCCAACGCCCACATGCACGTGGACCTGATCGCCGGCCTGCCCGGCGAAACGGTGGAGAGCTTCGCCGAAGGCTTCAACAAACTGTGGGCGCTCGATCCGCACGAGATCCAGTTCGGCATCCTCAAGCGCCTGCGAGGCACCCCGATCATCCGCCACACGCAGGAATTCGGGCTGGTGTTCGAGCCGTACGCGCCGTACACCATCCTGGCCAACCGCGACATCGACTTCCCGACCATGCAGCGGCTGGTGCGTTTCGCCCGCTACTGGGACCTGGTGGCCAACTCGGGCCGCTTCGGCAATACGCTGCCGGTGCTGCTGGGGGATTCGGCGTTCGAGCGCTTCATGGCCTTCTCGGACTGGCTGTACGCGAACACCGACGCCACCCACCGCATCGCGCTCGATCGGCTGGTGGCCATGGTATCGCGGTATTTGCAGGAGCGCGGCATGAACAAGGCGGACGCCGACACGCTGCTGGCCAGCGATTACGCCGGGTCCAAGCCGAAACCGGCCGAGACGCCGGCGCCCAAGCGGCAGGCCCGAAGGCTGGCCGCCTGATGTCGCCACCTCCGCCATTTGCCAGAGGGCGGCAGCGCACCGCCGCCGCGAACACCTATGGCGGCCAGGGCCAAACTCCCTTAAACTGACGTAATGCCTACAGCCCAAGAGCCCACCCTCACCCTCAATCCTGGTGCCGCCAACGGCCCGTCGGTCGCGGCGGGCGGCACCTGGCAAGTGCACGCTCTGGCGCAGGGCAAGGCGATGGCCACCATCACCGGGCTGCTGAAATCCCTCAAGGCCGACAAAGTGAGCTGGGACCTGTCGGCGATCGACAGCATGGACCACATCGGCGCCCAGCTGTTCTGGAACGCCTGGGGCAAAACCCGCCCGCCCGACCTGCACCTGGCGCCGGGGCAGGAAGAATTCTTCAACCGGCTCGAAACCACCGGCAAAATCGAACTGCCGCGCCCACGCCAGCAACGCCTGACGTGGGTGATGAAGCTCGGCTTCGCGATGCTGCTGTTCTTCGAGCACATGGCCGGCTTCATCACGCTGATCGGCCAACTGACCCTGGACCTGTGGCGCTTCGTCCGCGCGCCGCAACGCGGTCCGTGGAAGGAAATCTCGGCCAACATCTTCCACGCCGGCTTCCAGGCGCTGGGCATCACGGCGCTGGTAGGATTCCTGATCGGCGTGGTGCTGTCGTTCCTGTCGGCCCAGCAGCTGCGCGCCTTCGGCGGCGACATCTATCTGGTCAACCTGCTCGGCATGAGCATCATCCGCGAACTGGGGCCGCTGCTGGCGGCGATCCTGGTGGCGGGCCGCTCCGGCTCCTCGATCACCGCGCAACTGGGCGTGATGCGGGTGACCGAGGAACTCGACGCCATGCTGGTGATGGGGATCTCGCACGGCTTCCGCCTGGTGATGCCGAAGGTGCTGGCACTGGCGATATCGATGCCGCTGCTGGTGATCTGGACCGATTCGATGGCGCTGATCGGCGGCATGCTATCGGCGCAGGTGGAACTGGGCCTGTCGCCGCAGTACTTCATCTCCAAGCTGCCGGACGCGGTGCCGCTGGCGAACTACATGATCGGCCTTGGCAAGGGCGCGGTGTTCGGCGTACTGATCGCGCTGGTGTCGTGCCACTTCGGCCTGCGCATCAAGCCGAATACGGAAAGCCTGGGACGCGGCACCACCACCTCGGTGGTCACGGCCATCACCGTGGTCATCCTGGCCGACGCGGTGTTCGCCATCCTGTTTAACGGCGTGGGGTTCTGATGGCCGATCTCGCACTCGTTCCCGACAAAGCCTGCGGTCCGGGCAGCGGTGAGCTGACGCTCGACGGCAGCGTGCCGATCGTCGACATCAACGGCCTGTGGACCAAGTACGGCCGCACCGTCGTGCACCAGGACTTGAACCTGGAAATCGAACAGGGCGAGATCATGTCCATCGTCGGCGGCTCCGGCACCGGCAAGACCACCCTGCTGCGCCAGATGCTGGGCCTCGAACGCCCCGCGCGCGGCTGCGTGCGCGTGTTCGGCGAAGACATCAGCGAAATCGGTCCGGCGCAGCTCCAGCAACTGCGCAACCATTGGGGTATGCTGTTTCAGCAGGGCGCGCTATATTCCGCGCTGACGGTGTTCGAGAACATCGCCCAGCCGATGCGCGAACTGCAGGTGCTGCCCGAAGACCTGGTGCGCGACGCCGTTCTGCTGAAAATGAATATGGTCGGCCTGGGACCGGAACACGCGATCAAGATGCCGTCCGACCTGTCCGGCGGCATGGTCAAGCGCGTGGCCCTGGCGCGCGCGCTGGCGCTGGAACCGAAATTGCTGTTCCTCGACGAGCCGACCGCCGGCCTCGATCCCGATCTGTCGGAAGCGTTTGTATCCCTGATCAAATCGCTGCACCGGGAGCTGGGGCTGACCGTCGTCATGGTCACGCACGATCTGGACACGCTGTTCGCGCTGTCGACGCGCATCGCCGTGCTGGCGGAAAAACACGTGATCGCCCTCGGCCCGCTGCAGGACGTGCTGAAGGTCGACCACCCGTTCATCAAGGAGTTCTTCCTGGGCGACCGGGGACGCCGCGCGCTGGAAGCGCTGGACGAAAAGGCGCTGGACGACAAAACCAACAAGGATCACTGATGGAAAACAGATCACACGCACTCACCACCGGCTTTTTCACGATCACCCTGCTGATCGCGGCGATCCTGTTCGGCATCTGGTTCAACCGCGACCGCGTCGAACGGGCCCCGTACGTGATCGCCACCACGCAATCGGTGCCGGGCCTGAACCCGCAGGCGCCGGTGCGCTACCGGGGCCTGGAAGTGGGCAAGGTCGGCGGCATCGCCTTCAATCCCAAGATGGCCGGCCAGATCCTCGTCACACTCAACATCAACACCGACGCGCCGATCACCAAGACCACCTATGCCACCCTGGGCTACCAGGGCGTGACCGGCATCGCCTTCATCCAGCTCGACGACGAGCAAACCGGCTCGCCGCTGCTGGCCACCAGCAACGAGGCGCCGGCCGTCATCCCGCTGCGCCAGGGCTTCCTGGACCAGGTGGAAAAACGCGGCAAGGAGATCCTGTCGCAGACCGAGGAAGTGACCAAGCGCCTCAACACCCTGCTCAGCCCCGAGAACCAGAAGATCATGCTGGCGGCGTTCGCCGACGTCAGCGAGACCGCCAACAAATACCGCGACCTGCCGGCCAAGCTGGAACCGACCATCGTCAAGCTGCCGGCGCTGGCCAACGAGGTGCAAAAGACGCTGGTTTCCGTCAACGCGCTGGCGACCGACGTCAATCGCCTGACCACCGGCCTGCAAGCGCCGGACGGTCCGATCGCGCGCGTCAGCGGCACCGTCGACCGCATCGGCCTGTCGGTCGAATCGGTGGCCGGCGGCCTGGAACTGGACACGCTGCCGCAAGTGAACTCGCTGGCCGACGACACCCGCTCGTCGATGCGCGCGCTGCGCAAGACCATGAACAAGATTAACGATCGTCCGCAAAGCCTGATCTTCGGCGCCCCGGGCACCCCGCCCGGCCCGGGGGAAGAAGGCTTTACCGCTCCGACCAAATAAGGATTCACCGATGACCACGACCCTGCGCCGCCGCGCACCCATCATCGCCGCCATCATCGCCGCCGCCGTTTTGCTCAGCGCCTGCGCCAGCAAAGGCCCGACCAACGCCAACTACGACTTCGGCCCGCTGCCGCCGCCAAGCCAGGTGGCCGGCGCGAACGGCATCGGCGCCATCATCGTCGCCGACGCCACCGGCCCGGCCTCGCTCGATTCGGAGCGCATGCATTACCGCCTGCTGTACGCGGACGCGCGCCAGTCGCGCCCCTACGCCTACAACCAGTGGACCAGCACCCCGCTGCAGCTGGTCACGCAGCGCATGAAGGCGCGCATCGCGCAGGCCGGCGTGAAGGTGCTGTCGACCACCGATTCCGCCGCCGCCGTCAACCTGCTGCGGCTGGAGGTCGACGACTTCGCCCAGAACTTCGAGACGGCCACGCAAAGCAGCGGCAATATCAGCCTGCGCGCCTCGGTGTTCCGCAACCACCGCCTGGTGGACCAGAAGACCTTCACCCGCAGCGCCCCGGCGCCGAGCGCGGACGCCGCCGGCGGCGCGCGCGCCCTGGCCGACGCCTCCGACGCGCTGGCCGCCGACGTGCTGGTGTGGCTGGCGGCGCTGCCGCCGCAAGGACAATGACCCAACCGGCGGCATCGGCGCCGCCCGTTCCGGCGCCCGTCCGCAAAGGCTCGCCGTTCTCGCGCGCGGCGCTGCTGGCCTATCTGCTGCTGATCATCTACGCCAGCTGGTTCCCGTTCTCCGGCTGGCAGAACCAGGGCCTGTCGCCGCTGATCTTCCTCGAAACCTCGAGCATGCCGCGCTACTGGACCAAGTTCGACGCCATCATCAACGTGGTCGGCTACGTGCCTCTGGGGGCGCTGATCGTCTACGCGCTGTACCCGCGCGTGCGCGGCATCTTCGCCTTTATCCTCGCCACCTTGTGCGGGCTGCTGGTGTCCGGCACGATGGAGGCGGTGCAAACCTACCTGCCCAGCCGCGTCTCGTCCAACCTGGACTTCTACACCAATGCCGCCGGCTGCGCGGTGGGCGCGCTGGTCGGCGCGCTGACGGTGCGCCGCCTGCTCGATGAAAGCCCGCTGCAACGGCTGCGGCGCGCCTGGTTCGCGCCGCACGCCAGCCAGGGCCTGGTGCTGCTGGCGCTATGGCCGCTGGCGCAGATCTATCCGCAAAGCTTCCTGTTCGGCCTGGGCCAGCTGCTGCCCATCCTGTCGGACTGGCTGTCGCAGCTGCTCGACATGGACATCGACCTGGCCAGCCACGTGCGGCCGGACATGGTGCTGACGGTCGAACAATACTGGCTGTCGGAGACCATCATCACCGCCTGCGGCATGGTGGGCGCCGCGCTAACCTTGCTATGCCTGCTGCGCAAGCCGGCCCCGCGCGCGCTGCTGGTGGCGGCCATGATAGCGTCGGCCATCGTCGTCAAGGCGCTGGCGACGGCGCTGCTGTTTTCCCCGGAGAACGCCTTCGCCTGGGTCACGCCGGGCGCCGAGGGCGGCTTCCTGATCGGCGCCATCATGCTCGCCGGCCTGATGTTCGCGCCGCACGTGGCGCAGCGGCGCCTGGGCGCGGTCACCTTGCTGTTGAGCCTGGTGATCATCAACACCACGCCGGCCAACCCGTATTTCGTGGCCACTTTGCAAACATGGGTACAGGGCAAGTTCCTCAACTTCAATGGCGCGGCGCAATTCCTTTCGCTGCTGTGGCCTTTCTTCGCGGTCTGGTTCCTGTGGCTGCCCTCGCACAAGCTCAACAAAGAGCCCAAAGACCCAAACACCGCGTCCGGCCAAGGGCGGGTATCATAGCGCCTCAAGCATTGGCCTCGCCGGCTGACAACTTTTTCCGAGAGAGATAGCCATGAGCGACACTCCGTATTTCAAACACCACGTCTTCTTCTGCATGAACAAGCGAGACGACGGCCGCAACAGCTGCGGCGACCACGGCGCGGAAACCGCGCAAAAGCACGCCAAGAAACGCTGCAAGCAACTCGACATCAACGGCCACGGCGGCGTCCGCATCAACCAGGCCGGCTGCCTGGACCGCTGCGAGGAAGGCCCGGTGCTGGTGGTCTATCCGGAAGGCGTCTGGTACACCTACGTCGACACCAGCGACATCGATGAAATCATCGACAGCCACCTGGTACAGGGCAAGATTGTTGACCGTCTTAAAATTTAAAGAGCTATGAACAAGAACGAAAAATTCACCCTGGCCGGTAACGCCGGCCTGATGGAAGGCCAGATCGACTATCCGAAGAGCGACACGCCCGTCGGCGTCGCCCTGGTGGCCCATCCGCATCCGCTGTACGGCGGCACGATGGACAACAAGGTCGCCGTCACCCTGGCGCGCACCTTCGCCAGCCTCGGCTACGTGGTGGCGCGCATCAACTTCCGCGGCGTCGGCGCCTCCGAGGGCGTGCACGACCACGGCCACGGCGAAACCGACGACATGGCCATCCTGCACGCCTGGATGACGGAAAAATATCCGGGCCTGCCGGTGGCGCTGGGCGGTTTCTCGTTCGGCACCTTCGTGCAGTCGAAACTGGCGCAGCGCCTGGTCGCCGCCGGCACGCCGGCCGAGCGCCTGGTGCTGGTCGGCAGCGCCGCCAAGAAATGGGACATGGCCGACATTCCGGCCGACACCATCCTGATCCACGGCGAAAACGACGACACCATCCCGCTGATCGACGTGCTCGACTGGCTGCGTCCGCAGGAGATCCCGGTAATCGTCATCCCGGGCGCCGACCACTTCTTCCATCGCAAGTTGCAACACATTAAAAGCTGGGTAACCCAGCTGTGGCGCCGTCCCGGCGATGCCGCCGGCACTGAAACGGACACCTCCTCAGCGGATTAACGCTCTATAATCCCCGCTGTTTTTTTACGCACTTTTTTAACTTACCACCGAACAACTAGCCCATGAAAAAATTGATCGCGGCACTGGCCACCAGTGTGATGTTGATGTCCGCCGCTGTGGCCCAAACCCTGCCGCCCCCCACCATCGCCGCCAAATCCTGGCTGCTGCTGGACGCCACCAGCGGCCAGGTGATCGCCTCGCAAGATCCCAACGCCCGCGTCGAACCGGCCTCGCTGACCAAGATCATGACGGCCTACGTCGTCTTCGGCGCGCTGCGCGACAAAAAGGTCACCCTGAACCAGATGGTCAACGTCTCGACCAAGGCATGGAAGGTCGATGCTTCCAGCTCGAAGATGTTCATCGACCCGGCCACGCCGGTCAGCATCGACGACCTGCTGCACGGTCTGATGATTCAATCCGGCAATGACGCCGCCGTCGCGCTGGCCGAAGCCGTCGCCGGCGACGAATCGGCCTTCGTCGTCATGATGAACAAGGAAGCCGAGCGCATGGGCTTGAAGTCGACCCGCTTCGCCAATCCGCACGGCCTGCCGAGCCCGGACAACTACTCGACGGCGCAAGACCTGTCGGTGCTGGCCAAGCGCGTGATCCTGGACTTCCCGCAGTTCTACAAGATCGACTCGGTCAAGAGCTTCACCTACAACAAGATCACGCAGCCGAACCGCAACCGCCTGCTGTGGCTGGATCCGACCGTCGACGGCATGAAGACCGGCCACACCGAAGCGGCCGGCTATTGCATGATCGCCTCGGCGCGCCGTCCGAACGGCGCCAGCGAACGCCGCCTGATCTCGGTGGTGCTGGGCACCAATTCCGACAACACCCGCACGCAGGAAAGCCAGAAGCTGCTGAACTGGGGCTTCCAGAACTTCGACACGGTCAAGCTGTACTCCAAGGGTCAAGCGATCGCGACGCCGGAAATCTGGAAGGGCTCGCAGGGTTCGGTCAAGATCGGCTTCACCAGCGATGTGATGGTGACTGTGCCGAAGGGTGTCGCCGCCAAGATGAAGCCGGTGCTGGAGCGTAAGGACCCGCTGGTCGCGCCGTTGCCGCTCAATACCCGTGTCGGCTCGCTGAAGATGATGGTGGACGGCAAGCCGCTGCTGGAACTGCCGGTGGTGGCGCTGGAGAACGTGGAAGAAGCGTCGATCTTCGGCCGGGCCTGGGATTCGATCCGTCTCTGGATGAATTAAGTTAAACCACGTAGGGCGGATTAGGCGGAACGCCGTAATCGGCCATGCATGCGTCATCGTCGGCGCATGCATGGCCGATTACGCTGCGCTAATCCGCCCTTGTATCTTGAACGAGTTAGTGGTTAGCTACCATTAACTGAGGTGAGGGACATCCTGTATCCGCCCTGAAGGCTCGACCTTGTCACGTAGATTAGGCCCTTCACCTCTCCTCCACACCAATTATTTGA
>CAUPJZ010000074.1:0-7897 GCA_963511605.1 uncultured Duganella sp.
CTCTAGCGTCAATCCCTGCGCCAGTACCAGTTTGACCGCCTCGGCCCGAAACTCCGGCGTGTATGTTGTTGATTTCATGATTTCACTCCCTATGACAAGTTTATCAAATGGAAGTGTCCATCAATGTCAGATTACCTCAGTGCGCCGTCGAAACGCTTGCATGGCGGATTACGCTTCGCTAATCCGCCCTACGTGGTTCAGAAGATGCTTACTCTTCAGCCCAGGAACAGCTTGTAGACCGGATTGGCGCTCTCGTCCCAGTAACGGTAACCGAGGGTGGTGAGGAACTGCGCGAACGCGCCCATCTCCTCGGACGGCACCTGCAGGCCGATCAGGATGCGGCCGACGTCGCCGCCCTGGCTGCGGTAATGGCACAGCGAGATGTTCCAGTTCGGCGCCATGCTGTCGAGGAAGCGCATCAGCGCGCCCGGGCGTTCCGGGAACTCGAAGCGGTACAGCAGCTCGTCCTTGGCCAGCCCGCTCTTGCCGCCGACCAGGTGGCGGATGTGGGCCTTGGCCAGCTCGTCGTGGGTCAGGTCCAGCGTCCTGAAATCGTGCTCCTCGAACTTGCGCGCCAAGGCGCCGGACTCGCCGCGGTCGGCGATCTGCACGCCGACGAACACGTGGGCCTCGTCCTTGTCGCTGATGCGGTAGTTGAACTCGGTCACATTGCGCGGCCCCACCAGCGAGCAGAAGCGCTTGAAGCTGCCGCGCTGCTCGGGCAGGGTGACGGCGAACACGGCCTCGCGCGCCTCGCCCAGTTCGGCGCGCTCGGCAACGAAGCGCAGACGGTCGAAATTCATGTTGGCGCCGCAGGCGATGGTGATCAGCGTCTCGTTCTTGACCGGGTCCTTGGTCATGGCCGCGCGCTCGATGTAGGCCTTGGCGCCGGCGATGGCCAGCGCGCCGGCCGGCTCCAGGATGCTGCGGGTGTCGGTGAACACGTCCTTGATGGCGGCGCTGATGGCGTCGGTGTCGACGATGATGATGTCGTCGACCAGTTCGCGCGCGATGCGGAAGGTTTCCTCGCCGACCAGGCGCACGGCGGTGCCGTCGGAGAACAGGCCGACATCGGCCAGGGTGACGCGCTCTCCGGCCTTGATGCTGCGCGCCATCGCGTCCGAATCGATGGTCTGCACGCCGATGATCTTGATGTCCGGGCGGATCGCCTTGACGTACGAGGCCACGCCAGCGATCAGGCCGCCGCCGCCGATGGCCACGAAGATGGCGTGGATCGGGCCGGAATGCTGGCGCAGGATCTCCATGCCGATGGTGCCCTGGCCGGCGATGACGTCGGGATCGTCGAACGGATGGACGAAAGTCAGCTTCTGTTCCTGCTCCAGGGTCAGCGCGTGGTTGTAGGCGTCGGTATAGGACTCGCCGTGCAGCACCACTTCGACGTCGGCGCCGCCGCGCGCCTTGACGGCGTCGATCTTCACTTGCGGGGTGGTGGTCGGCATGACGATCAGCGCGCGGCAGCCCAGCTTGGCCGCCGACAGCGCCACGCCCTGGGCGTGGTTGCCGGCCGAGGCGCAAATGACGCCGCGCTTGCGTTGCGCGTCGCTCAGGTGGGCCATCTTGTTGTAGGCGCCGCGAATCTTGAAGCTGAACACGCTCTGCATGTCCTCGCGCTTGAAATAAATTCGGTTCTCGTAGCGCTGCGACAGGGTCGGCGCGAGTTCCAGCGGGGTTTCATCAGCGACGTCATAGACGCGCGCGGTCAGGATTTTCTTCAGATAGTCGATAGTCATGGTCTGCAAACAGTGATTCCAGAGGGCCGGAACCAAAAAAACCTCGGGGGTCAGGTCCGACATTCGGACACGAGCTGTGCCGTAACAGCGGCTACGGCACAGCTCGTGTCCGAATGTCGGACCTGACCCCGCTGGGGGGATTGGTTCCGCAGTTGTTCGATGCTAACTATCCGGCGGGTGACCGGGTCGGGCAGGGGCGCGGGTCGCGGCCTGTGGGCCGGGACCGAACTGTTCAATCGTGCGGTGTGCGGATCATTATAATGGACACCTTTCGTCCCGCTAAAGAAACCGATGATCGAATCTGCAATCGCCTGGCTGCTCAATGTGCTCGCGGCGCCGGAAGTGGGCCTGACATCGGTCTTTATCATCAGTTTCGTCTCCGCCACCCTGGTGCCGCTGGGCTCGGAACCGGCGGTGTTCGCGGTGATCAAGGCTAATCCCGGGCTGTTCTGGAGCGCCATCGGCGTGGCCACCGTCGGCAACACCCTCGGCGGCGCCGTCGATTACTGGATCGGCTACCAGGCCAAGACCACCTTCGCCAGGGAGCGCAAGAGCCGCTGGTTCCATTGGCTGGAGCGCTACGGCGCCAAGACCATGCTGCTGGCCTGGCTGCCCGGCATCGGCGATCCGCTGTGCACCCTGGGCGGCTGGCTCAAGCTGCCTTTCTGGCCCAGCCTGGCCTATATGGCCGTCGGCAAACTGCTGCGCTACCTGACCATGACCACCCTGCTGTTGTATGTGCCGGACGGCGTCTGGCATCGGATCGGGCAAATGCTGGGCTAATCTGGTGCAATTGATCGTATTGCCGGAAGCGCAGGATTCGGAATTTCGTTCAGTTTTCGCGGTGAAAGTTGAATTTTATCGCCGGTTATCGCGCCCATTCGCAAATTTATAGCGCATGGCGATGAACCCGAGAACCCCACTGCCGTCTAAGGCTGTTCCGACATGGTGCGTCGCAATACGCTAGAATGACCCTCCCGGGTTCCAGTTTACAAGTCCAATCGCATAATGAATGCCCCTGCACAAATCCAAGCTCTGCTGGCGGAAACGCCCCACGGACCGGAGACCCAGCGTCTCCGCGAAATTCCTTACAACTACACGTCGTTTTCCGATCGCGAGATCGTCATCCGGCTGCTGGGCGAGGAATCCTGGAGCTTGCTCGACGCGCTGCGCGGCGCCCGCCAGACCGGCCGCTCGGCCCGCATGCTGTACGAGGTGCTCGGCGATATCTGGGCCGTGCGCCGCAATCCGTACCTGCAGGACGACATGCTGGACAATCCGAAGCGCCGCCAGGAGCTGATCAACGCGCTGCACCACCGCCTGGCCGAGGTCGACAAGCGCCGCCTGACCATCGACGACGACGGCAGCGAATCGGAAGCGTCCAGGCAGCGCAGCGTCAACGTCATCAAGCTGCTGCGCGCCGCCGGCAAGGCCGTGGCCGACTTCGGCGAGGAATTCAAGCAGGTCTACGACCTGCGCAAGCGCACCTACAAGGTGCTGGGCCGCTACACCGACAAGCACAACATCTGCTTCGACGGCATGAAGCGCATCTCGCACGTGACCGACGCCACCGACTGGCGCGTCGAGTATCCGTTCGTCGTGCTCACGCCCGACAGCGAGGAGGAGATGGCGGGCCTGGTCAAGGGCTGCATCGAGCTGGGCCTGACCATCATCCCGCGCGGCGGCGGCACCGGCTACACCGGCGGCGCCATTCCGCTGACGCCGATGTCGGCCGTCATCAACACCGAGAAGCTGCTCAATATGGGGCCGGTCGAGATGAAGGTGCTGCCCGGCCTGGACAAGGAGTACGCGACCATCTACACCGGCGCCGGCGTGATCACCAACAAGGTGTCCGAGGCGGCCGAGAAGGCCGGCTTCGTGTTCGCGGTCGATCCGACCTCGGCGCACGCCTCCTGCATCGGCGGCAACATCGCCATGAACGCCGGCGGCAAGAAGGCCGTGCTGTGGGGCACCGCGCTCGACAACCTCGCCTCGTGGCGCATGGTCGATCCGAACGGCGACTGGCTCGAGGTCACGCGCCTGGACCACAACCTGTCGAAGATCCACGACACGCCGTTGGCCCGCTTCAGGCTGGAGTGGACCCACCCGAGCGCGCGCGGCGAGTCGAAAGGCGCGCCGTTCAAGACCGAGATCCTGGAGATCGCCGGCCGCACCTTCCGCAAGGAAGGCCTGGGCAAGGACGTGACCGACAAGTTCCTGTCCGGCCTGCCGGGCATCCAGAAGGAGGGCACAGACGGCCTGATCACCTCGGGCCGCTGGATCCTGCACAAGATGCCGAAGTTCGCCCGCACCGTCTGCCTGGAGTTCTTCGGCCAGGCGCGCGACGCGATCCCGTCGATCGTCGAGATCAAGGATTACCTCGACGGCCTGCCGGCCAAGGGCGAGCAGTTCGCCACGTTGCGCCTGGCCGGCCTGGAGCACCTGGACGAGCGCTACCTGCGCGCGGTCGGCTACGCCACCAAATCGAAGCGCGGCGTGCTGCCGAAGATGGCGCTGTTCGGCGACATCGTCGGCGACGACGAGAACGCCGTGGCCCTGGCCGCGTCGGAAGTGGTGCGCATCGCCAATACCCGCGTCGGCGAGGGCTTTGTCGCCGTCAGCCCCGAGGCGCGCAAGAAGTTCTGGCTCGACCGCGCCCGCACGGCTGCCATCGCCAAGCACACCAACGCCTTCAAGATCAATGAAGACGTCGTGATTCCATTGAACCGTATGGGCGAGTACACCGACGGCATCGAGCGCATCAACATCGAGCTGTCGATCCAGAACAAGCTGCAACTGGTCGACGAGCTGCGCGATTTCTTCGCCGCCGGCAATCTGCCGATCGGCAAGAGCGACGACGCCGACGACGGCGTGGGCGACGCGGAAATGCTGGGCGACCGCGTGCAGCAGGCCGAAGCCTTGCTGTCGCAAGTGCGCGATCGCTGGACCTTCCTGCTGGCCGAGCTCGACAAGCCTCTGAACGCCGTCACCGGCGAGCTGGCCGCGCGGGGCATGGAGCGCCTGCTGGCGGTGTTCGACGAACGCCTGAAGATACAGCCGGACGCGACCTTGTTCGACATCGTCCAGGACCGCACCATCCGCGTGACGTGGAAGCAGGAAATCCGCGCCCAGCTGCGCCAGATCTTCAGCGGCGCGGCCTACAAGCTGATCCTCGACGAGGCGGCCGCGATCCACAAGCGCGTGCTGCGCGGGCGCGTGTTCGTGGCGCTGCACATGCACGCCGGCGACGGCAACGTCCACACCAATCTGCCGGTCAACTCCGACCACTACGAGATGCTGCAACTGGCGCATTCCGCCGTCGCCCGCATCATGGTGCTGGCCCGTTCGCTCAACGGCGTCATCTCGGGCGAGCACGGCATCGGCATCACCAAGCTGGAGTTCCTGACCGAGGAGGAAATCGGCCCGTTCCGCGACTATAAGCTGCGCGTCGACCCGGAAGGGCGCTTCAACAAGGGCAAGCTGCTGAACCTGCCGGGGATGGACGCCGACCTGTCAAATGCTTATACCCCGTCCTTCGGCCTGATGGGCCACGAATCGCTGATCATGCAGCAAAGCGATATCGGCGAGATCGCCAACAGCATCAAGGACTGCCTGCGTTGCGGCAAGTGCAAGCCGGTGTGCTCGACGCACGTGCCGCGCGCCAACCTGCTGTACTCGCCGCGCGACAAGATCCTGGCGACGTCGTCGCTGATCGAGGCCTTCCTGTACGAGGAGCAAACCCGTCGCGGCATCTCGATCAAGCATTGGGAAGAGTTCGAGGACGTGGCCGACCATTGCACCATTTGCCACAAGTGCGTGACGCCTTGCCCGGTCGATATCGACTTCGGCGACGTGTCGATGAACATGCGTAATTTGTTGCGCAAGATGGACAAGAAGTCCTTCAATCCGGGCAAATCGGCGGCGATGTTCTTCCTCAACGCCACCGATCCGGCCACCATCAACGCCACCCGCGCGGCGATGGTCGGGATCGGCTACAAGGCGCAGCGCCTGGGCAACGACTTGCTGAAGAAATTCGCCAAGAAGCAGACCAAGGCGCCGCCGCCGACCGTCGGCAAGCCGAAAGTGCGCGAGCAGGTAATCCACTTCATCAACAAGAAAATGCCGGGCGGACTGCCGAAGAAAACCGCGCGCGCCCTGCTCGACATCGAGGACGACAAGGTCATCCCGATCATCCGCAATCCGAAGAAGACCACGGCCGATACCGAGGCGGTGTTCTACTTCCCGGGCTGCGGCTCGGAGCGGCTGTTCTCGCAGGTCGGCCTGGCGACCCAGGCGATGCTGTGGGAAGTGGGCGTGCAGACGGTGCTGCCGCCGGGCTACCTGTGCTGCGGTTATCCGCAGCGCGGCTCGGGCGAGTACGACAAGGCCGAGAAGATGATGACCGATAACCGCGTGCTGTTCCATCGCATGGCCAACACGCTCAATTATCTGGACATCAAGACGGTGCTGGTGTCGTGCGGCACCTGCTACGACCAGCTGGCGACCTACGAGTTCGACAAGATCTTCCCGGGCTGCCGCATCATGGACATCCACGAGTATCTGCTGGAGAAGCAGGTGCGCCTGGAAGGCGTGACCGGCACGCGCTATATGTACCACGAGCCGTGCCACACGCCGATGAAGCTGCAGGAGGCGACCAAGACCGTCAACGGCCTGATCGCCACCCACGACAACGTCAAGATCGAGAAGAACGACCGCTGCTGCGGCGACTCGGGCACGCTGATGATCGCGCGTCCGGACATCTCGACGCAGGTGCGCTTCCGCAAGGAAGAGGAAGTCATCAAGGGCGCCGACAAGCTGCGCGCCGACGGCTTCGAGGGCGAGGTCAAGATCCTGACCAGCTGCCCGGCCTGCCTTGGCGGCGTCTCGCGCTACGGCGAGGACGCCGGCACGACGGCCGACTACATCGTCGTCGAGATCGCCAAACATCTGCTGGGCGAGAACTGGATGGCCGACTACGTCAAGCGCGCCAACGACGGCGGCATCGAGCGGGTGCTGGTGTGACGGCGCGGTTTGCTGACACCTGTGATCTTTGCCGGCTGCTGGCGGCGCCCGCCGAGGGCGTCGTCATCTGGAGCGACGATCGGCTGTCGGTGATCGCCGTCGAGGATGCCGAGTATCCGGGCTTCACCCGCGTGGTGTGGAACGCCCACGTCAAGGAGATGACGGATCTCGGCGCGGCCGAGCGCGGCCATGTGATGGAGGTCGTGTTCGCCGTGGAGTCGGCGCAGCGCGCCGTGATGGCGCCGGAGAAGATCAACCTGGCCAGCTTCGGCAACATGACGCCGCACGTGCACTGGCACGTGATTCCGCGTTATCTGGATGATGCGCATTTTCCCAACTCGAGCTTCGCCACGGCGGCGCGCTCCGGCGCGCCGGACGTGCTGGCCGCGCGCCGCGCGCTGGTGCCGGCGCTGCACGCCGCGATGATCGAACGTTTGAAAGCACCAACGAAAGAAAACCCATGAGCACCAGGAATCCAACCGCCATCACCGTCCACAACAAGTCCAAGGTGCTCGACATCGCCTTCGACGACGGCGCCTCGTTCACGATTCCGTTCGAGCTGATGCGGGTGTACTCGCCGTCGGCCGAGGTCATGGGCCACGGCCCGGGCCAGGAAGTGCTGCAAGTCGGCAAGCGCGAAGTGGGCATCGCTGCGCTGGACCCGGTCGGCAACTACGCGGTGCAGCCGACCTTCACGGACGGCCACAACACCGGCTTGTTCACGTGGGACTATCTGTACAAGCTGGGCAACGAGAAGGACAAGCTGTGGCAGGACTACATGGACCGCCTGCATGCCTCCGGCCTCGAAGGCGACAGCGGGCGCGATCCCGCCAACACCCCGACGCCGGCGCCGCACGTGCACGGCCCATCCTGCGGCCACAAACACTAGCGCTACGAGGAGACACGTAGGGCGGATTAGCGAAGCGTAATCGGCCACTGCATGCTCCGTCGGCGGCTCAAAGATGGCCGATTACGGCGTTCCGCCTAATCCGCCCTTGTATCTTGAACGAGTTAGTGGTTAGCTACCATTAACTGAGGTGAGGGACATCCTGTATCCGCCCTGAAGGCTCGACCTTGTCACGTAGATTAGGCCCTTCACCTCTCCTCCACACCAATTATTTGAC
>CAUPJZ010000075.1:0-6619 GCA_963511605.1 uncultured Duganella sp.
GCGGCCTGCGCATCGAGCTGGGCGAGGTCGAGGCGCAATTGCTGGCGCAGCCCGAAGTGCGGGAAGCGGTGGTGGTGGCGGCCGAAGGCCCCGGCGGCGCGCGCCTTGTGGCCTATGTGTCGGCGGCGGCGGGCGCGGTCGTCGATATCGCCGCGCTGCGCGAGCGGCTGGGCAGGCAACTGCCGGAGTACATGGTGCCGGCCACGCTCATGGTACTTGAGAGCTTGCCGTTGAACGCGAACGGCAAGGTCGATCGCAAGGCGCTGCCGGCGCCAGAAGCGGTGGCCGTGGCGGCGTACGAGCCGCCGCAAGGCGAGGTTGAGCAAGCGCTGGCCGCGATCTGGGCCGAGATGCTCGGCGTCGAGCGCGTGGGCCGAAGCGACAACTTCTTCGAGCTCGGTGGCGATTCGATCCTTAGCCTGCAGATCGTCGCCGGGGTTCGCCGCGCCGGGTGGCGACTGGCGCCACGCCACATCTTCGAGCGGCAGACGATCATCCAGCTCGCCCCCGCGGTTATAAAGGGCGACTCGCCGGTCGACGTGCCGGACAGCCAGGTCGAAGGCGGGCTGCCGCTGCTGCCGATCCAGGCGGAATTCTTCGACACGCCTGTGCAAGCACGCCATCACTGGAACCAGTCGGTGCTGCTGGAGTGCCGCGAGCCGCTGGACCTTAAGGCGATGAAAGCGGCGCTGGCGGCGTTGGTCGAGCATCACGACAGCTTGCGGCTGCGTTACCACCGTGACGACACAGGTGCGTGGGAGCAGGCCTATGCCACGGTGCCGGAAAGCCAGTTACAGGAACTGCTGTGGGTGCGGCAAGCCGAGAGTGTACGGGACATCCCGGCGCTATGCGATGTCGCCCAGCGCAGTCTTGATTTGTCGCGGGGGTCGTTGATGCGCGCGCTGGCCATCGAATTCAAAGATGGCGGCTCACGCCTGCTGTTGGTGATCCATCACCTGGTGGTGGATGGCGTGTCCTGGCGCATCCTGCTGGAAGACCTGCAACTGGCGTATGCACAAAGCCGGGCGGGCAAAGATATCGTCCTGCCGGCGAAAACCAGCAGCTATAAGGATTGGGCCTTGCTACTGCAGTCGAAGGCCGACGGCTTTGGCCAACAAGCCGCCTATTGGCAAGCGACGGCCGAAGGGCAACCCGAGCTGCCTTGCGACGATCGACAGGGTGCGAACGGCGTCGATCAACAAGCCGAGGTGACGCTGCGCCTCGATCGCGATCTCACCGATGCCTTGCTCCGGCAAGCGCCGGCCGCCTCGCGCACGCGCGTCAGCGATATCCTGCTGACGGCACTGGGGCGCGCGCTATGCCGGTGGACCGGCCGGGACAGGGTCCTGATCGACCTCGAAGGTCATGGCCGCGAGGACCTCTCCGCCGACATCGACCTGTCACGATCTGTCGGTTGGTTCACCAGCCTGTTCCCGGTGCTGCTCGATCCGATGGGCGAACCTGGCGCCGCGCTGCGGCGGGTCAAGGAGGGTTTGCGTACCGTGCCCGAGGGGGGCATCGGCTTCGGCGTGCTGAAATATCTTGGCACCACGGAGCAGCAACGGCTGCTCCGAGCCTTGCCAAGACCGCAGGTGATATTTAATTATCTGGGACAGTTCGACGGCAGCTTTGACGACGCGGCGATATGGCGTCCGGCGGAGGAGGGCGGCGGGGCGGCGCTCGACCCGGCGGCGGCGCGCACGCACGAGCTGTCCATCGAAGGCCAGGTGTACGGCGGCGAGCTGGCCCTGACGGTCGGCTACAGCCAGGCGCGCTACCAGCACGCCACGATCGAAGGGCTGGCGCGGCGGTTCAGGGAGGAACTGGACGCGCTGATCGGCCTTTGCGTCGGCGGCGAGCCTGCCCTCACGCCCTCGGACTTCCCGCTTGCCCGGCTCGCACAGGAGCAAATCGACCAAATGCCGCTGCCGTGGCGCGATGTAGCCGACCTCTATCCGCTGTCCCCGATGCAGACCGGGATGCTGTTCCACAGCCTGTCCGATCCGGACGGCAGTACCTATGTCACGCAGATGCGCGTCGACATCGGCGGGCTCGATGCCGGGCGCTTCCGCCTCGCGTGGCAGGCCGCGCTGGCGCGCCACGCCGTGCTGCGCACCGGTGTGCTGAGTCACGACGATCAGGCGTTGCAATGGGTGGCCCGGCAGGCGGAGCTGCCGCTTCGCGAGCTTGACTGGCGTGGACGCGAGGGTCTTGAGGGCGCGCTCGAGGGATTTGCCAAGACCGAATTGGAGCAAAGCTTCGATCTGGCCACGCCCCCTTTGATGCGCATTGCGCTGGTGCGTACCGGCGACGACCGCCATCGCTTCATCTGGACCGTCCACCACTTGCTGCTCGATGGCTGGAGCACTTCCCGGCTGCTGGGAGAGGTGTTGACCGTCTACGCGGGCGGCGTGCCCGATGCATCGGTCGCCAGCTATCGGGACTACATCGGCTGGCTGCAGCGGCGCGACCTGCCAGCAAGTCTGGCTTATTGGCAAAGCCGGCTGGCTGCCCTGGAGGGCCCCACCAGGGTGGCCGCCGCGCTGCCCTCGCCGAACGGCGCGGCGGGCTACCGCGAGTACTCGCGCGTGTTGGGCGCCCGCGAGACCGCCCGGCTTGCGGAATCGGCGCGCGAGAAGCACGTGACCTTGAACACGCTGGTGCAAGGCGCCTGGGCGCTGCTGCTGCAACGCTACAGCGGCCAGCGCTCGGTGTGCTTCGGCGCGACGACGTCCGGCCGTCCGATGGACTTGCCGGAAGCCGAACGGATGCTGGGGCTGTTCATCAACACCTTGCCGGTGATCGTAGCGGTGCCCGCCGATCTCGGCGCGGACGACTGGCTGCGCGCGTTGCAGGCGCAGGGCACGGAGATGCGCGAGCATGAGTACACGCCGCTGAACGAGATCCAGCGGCTGGCCGGCAGCGCCGGCGCCAGCTTGTTCGATACCATCGTCGTGTTCGAGAACTACCCGGTCGACAAGGCGTTGAACAGTGCCGACCAGGCGCGGCTCGCGTTCGACAGCCTGCACTTCTCAAGCGGGAATCACTACCCGCTGACACTGCGCGTGAGCGTCGACGGTGAACTGCGCCTGGATTATCTGCACGATACGGCGCTGGTTGACGCGACTGCCGTCGAGCGCATTGCCGGGCAATTCGCGGGACTGCTGAACGACCTGGCGGAGCAGGGTGCGCGACCGCTGGGGACATTCGAACTGCGCGATGCCACTCCCGCGCTGCATGGGCCGGTGCCGCCGCGGACCGCGCCTGACGTGCTGACCTTATGGTCGGCCGCAGTGTCGGCCCAACCGGACGCCCCGGCGGTAATGGACGAACACGCGAGCCTGGGCTTCCGGGCGCTGGACGCGCATGCGTCGGCGCTGGCCGCACGCCTTCGCGACGCGGGCATCGCGGCCGAGCACCGCGTCGCTATTCATGCGGGACGCGGCTGCGAGTTTGTCGCGGCGGTGCTCGCGGTCCTCAAGGCCGGTGGCACGTATGTGCCGCTGGATCCGGCCCTGCCTGCCGACCGGCTGGCCTATGTGCTGCGGGACAGCGGCGCGCAACTTGTGCTTGGCGCGACGCCGCTCGCTTGCGATACGGCGCTGCCGGTGGTACTGATCGATCTCACGCAAACTCCCGCCGCGCAGGAAGATTTGGCGGTTGTGCCGGCGCCGATGCCGGCCCAGGGCGCGTATCTGCTCTATACCTCCGGCTCGACCGGCCAGCCGAAGGGCGTGCTTGTCAGCCGTGGCGCGCTGGCCGGCTACGTGGCGTCCGTGCTCGATCGGATGGATCTGCCGGCCGAGGCGCGTTCGATGGCGATGGTGTCGACGGTCGCCGCCGACCTGGGGAACACCGTGCTGTTCGGCGCGCTTTGCTCGGGCAGGCTGCTGCATCTGATGTCCACCGCGCTAGTGCTGGACCCCGACGCCTTCGCAGGATACATGCGGCGGCATCGGGTGGATGTGCTGAAGATCGTGCCCAGCCACCTCCAGGCGCTGCTCAATGCCGCAGCGCCGGCCGATGTCCTGCCTTCCAGCAGGTTGGTCGTGGGCGGCGAAGCGACCCGTTGGCCTTTGTTGGAACGCGTCGCCAGCCTGAAGCCGGGTTGCCGCGTGCTGAATCACTACGGACCGACCGAAACGACGGTTGGCATCCTCACCCAGGAAGCCGGCGACGCGTTGCGGGCGGCCGATACGCTGCCGGTCGGCCGGCCGCTGGCCGGCAACCTTGCCTGTGTGCTGGACGCCGATCTGCATCCGGTGCCGGCCGGCGTGGCGGGTGAGTTGTATCTGGGTGGCGCGAACCTGGCGCGCGGCTATCATGGACGGCCCGCGCAGACGGCCGAGCGCTTCATCGCGCATCCGTCCGGGGCCGGGGAGCGCCTGTACCGCACCGGTGACCGTGTGCGGATGCTGGCCGACGGCACGCTGGAATTCCTCGGCAGGATGGACGGCCAGGTGAAGATCCGCGGCTATCGGGTGGAGCCGCAGGAAGTGGCGCAGGCGCTGCGGGCGATCGACGGCGTGGCGGAGGCGGAAGTCATCGCACGTACCGACGATGAAGGACAGACCCGCCTCCACGCCTACGTCATCGGCCGGGACGGCATGCGGCCCGATAGCGGGGACTTGCAGGCCCGGCTTGCGGATACGCTGCCGGAATATATGGTGCCGGCCGCGATCGTACCGCTTGATGCCTGGCCGCTGACCGCGAACGGCAAGATCGATCGCAAGGCCTTGCCCGATCCGCAGGAGCGTGAGGGCGGGGGTGGCCCCGGGCGCCATGCGGCGCCGCTGGGCGCGGCCGAGCAAACACTGGCCGCCGTCTGGAGCGAGGTTCTGGGCGTGGAACAGGTCGGGCGCGATGACGACTTCTTCGAACTTGGCGGCGATTCGATCATGGCGCTGAAGCTGGTGGCGCGCGCGCGCAAGCGCGGCCTGCAGGTGCTGCCGCGGCATTTGTTCGAAGGCCGCACGCTGGCCGGCGTGGCCCGTCTCATCGGCGGTAGTGCCGCCGAAGCGCCGCAGGTGGCTATTCCCCGTCTGTCCGACGACAGGCGCACCGGCGCGCTTCCGGCATCCTATGCCCAGGGGAGGCAATGGATACTGTGGCAGATGGACATGGCCGGCACGGCCTACCATATCCCCGCCGCGCTGCGCCTGTGCGGGGAGATCGACAGTGTCGCGCTGAGCGCCGGCTTCGACGCTTTGGTAACGCGTCACGAGTCGCTGCGCACGGTGTTCCGCACCGGCGACGATGGCCAGGTGGAGCAGAGGATTCTCGAAGCCAGCACGCCATTGGAGTTCATCGATGTATCCAGGCTGGCGGCGTCGGAGCGTGATGAACGGGCGCGCGCCGAGGCGGCGCGGCTGCACGCGGCGCCCTTCGATCTCGAGCAAGGACCGCTGCTGCGGGTGGGGCTGATCCGCGAGTCGGCGCACAGCCATGTGCTGGTGGTGGTGATGCACCACATCATCTCGGATGGCTGGTCGATGCGGATTATCATCGACGAATTCGCGCAACAGTATTGGGCGCGCGTGCAGGGACGTGTGCCGGAGCTGGCGCCATTGCCTATCCAGTACGCCGACTATGCGGTGTGGCAGCGCAATTGGCTCGACGCCGGCGAGCGGCAGCGCCAGTTGAACTATTGGCTGTCGCAGCTGGGCCGGGAGCAGCCGGTGCTTCAACTGCCGACCGACTATCCGCGCCGCACCGATGGCCAGTACACGGCGGCGCGTCACAACATCGCGCTGCCCGCCGGCCTGGCCGACAGTTTGCGCGGCCGCGCGCGGGCCGCCGACGCCACCGTGTTCATGGTGTTGCTGGCGGGCTTGCAGGCGCTTCTCCATCGTTACACCGGCGAGCGTGACATCCGCGTGGGCGTGCCGATCGCCAACCGCCACCGCCCGGATACCGAAGCCGTGGTCGGGTTCTTTGTCAACACGCAGGTCCTGCGTGGCGTCATCGGGCCACGCCAGCATCTCGATGCGCTGCTGGCGGCGGTCAGAACTGCGGCGCTGGGCGCGCAGGAGCATCAGGACCTGCCGTTCGAGCAGTTGGTCGAGGCCTTGCAGCCGGAACGCCATCTTGGCACCAATCCGTTGTTCCAGGTGATGTTCAACCACCAGCGGAAGGATGGCGGGGGGATGGCACAACTGCCAGGCCTCACGCTGGAGGAATATGCGCTGGAAGGACAGGGAGCCCAGTTCGAATTGATCGTCGACAGCGTCGAGGAAGGCGGCGGGATGAACGTGTGCTTTACGTACGCGGCGGAGTTGTTCGATGCCCGCACGATCGAGCGCATGGCGACGCACTACACCACGCTTCTGGCCGCGTTGGCCGACCGTCCGCAGCAGACGCTGGGCGAGGTGGCGCTGCTGGACGCGGACGAGCTGGGTCAACTGCGCGGCTGGGGCGTCGACGAGCGCTCGTATCCGGACATGACGCCGGTGCACCATCTGTTCGAGCGCCAGGCAAACCGCCAGCCCGGCGCGCAGGCGCTGTTGTTCGGCGACCAGGTGCTCACGTACGGAGAATTGAACGCGCGCTCCAACCGGCTGGCCCACCGGCTGATCGCCATGGGCGTGGCGCCGGAAGTCAAGGTGGGTATCGCCGTCGA
>CAUPJZ010000076.1:0-5168 GCA_963511605.1 uncultured Duganella sp.
CGTGCTCACGATGGCTTATTTCGACCGCCTCGGCGTACCTCGCCTGTCTTGACCTCAACTACTCGAACCGCCCGGTGCGGACCCGCATGCCGGGTGGTGTGGCAGGGGAGCGGCCCATCTGGGTCGTCCCCTATGCCGATGTCCGCGTTTTGTCCCCCTTTCGATTCGATGAAAACCATTTATCCCGTTTAAGTGGCGGTAGAATAGGTTTTTCATCACGGATTGCGACATCATGAGCGTATGGGTCCACACCAGCATCGTCAACGGCACCGGCTTCATCACGCTGGACCGGCCCAAGGCGTTGAACTCGCTGTCGCTGGAGATGCTGCGCGCGATCACGGCGGCGCTGCTGGCGTGGCGCGACGATGCCGCCGTCGCCGCCGTCGTCATCCGCTCCAGCAGCGAGAAGGCCTTCTGCGCCGGCGGCGATATCCGTTTCTTCTACGAGGCCGGGCGCGCCACGCCGCAGGCCGGCAGCGCGCTGCTCGAGGATTTCTTCACCGAAGAGTATACGCTCAACCACCTGGTGCACAGCTATCCCAAACCCTACATCGCGCTGATGGACGGCGTGGTCATGGGCGGCGGCATGGGCATCGCGCAGAGCGGGCCGGACAGCCGGGTGCGCATCGTCACCGGGCGCACGAAGATGGCGATGCCGGAGGTAAACATCGGCCTGTTCCCGGACGTGGGCGGCAGCTATTTCCTGTCGCGCGCGCCGGGCGGGCTGGGTCGTTATCTGGGCGTGACCGGCGTGACGATAGGCGCGGCCGACGCGCTGTATGCCGGCCTGGCCGACCACTATGTGCCGGCGGACGCGCTGGAGCTGCTGTACGCGATCCTGGAGTCGACCCCGGGGGCGGAACTGGTCGAGGCGATCGCGGCCTTCGCGCAGCCGTTCCAGGGCGCCGCCGGGGCGGGCCGGCTGGAGGCGAACCGCGCGGACATCGACCGCCATTTCGGCGCCGGCTCGGTGCCGGCCATCGCCGCCTCGCTGGAGGCGGACGGCGGCGAGTTCGCGCGCGCCACGGTGGCGATGATGGCGACCCGTTCGCCGTTGATGATGTGCGTCACGCACGAGTTGATCGAGCGCGGCGCGGGGCTGGACATGGCCGCTTGCCTGCGCATGGAGCGCGCGCTGGTGCGCCGCGTCTTCGAGATCGGCGAGGTCATCGAAGGCGTGCGCGCGCTCGTCATCGACAAGGACGGTGCGCCGAAATGGAATCCGCCGTCGTTGGAAGAGGTGACCGGGGAAATGGTGCGGCGCCTGTTCGAGCCCGTGTGGCCGGCATACGCCCACCCGCTGCGGCATCTCTGAGACAACCGGCAACGTTTTTGCGGCACGCGCCGGTAAAAAACATTTCCGTGGTCGGCGGACTTTGTCGGCTACTGCTCCCTGTGCCGTAACACCACCCGCTCGTTGGGGTGGAAATAGGCGGCCAGTTTTTCGGCCATGTAGACCGAGCGGTGCTGGCCGCCGGTGCAGCCCAGCGCCACCGTCAGGTAGCTGCGGTTGTCGGTCTTGAAGAACGGCAGCCATTTCTCGATAAATGCGCGGATATCGCCCATCATCTCGATGGCGCTCGGCTGGGCGTCGAGAAAATCGATCACCGGCGCGTCGCGGCCCGTGAGCGGGCGCAACGTCAGGTCGTAATACGGGTTCGGCAGCGCGCGCACGTCGAACACGAAATCGGCGTCCATCGGCACGCCCAGCTTGAAGGCGAACGATTCGAAGAACAAGGTCAGCGGCGCGCCCTCGCTGGCGACCAGGTCCTTGACCCAGGCCCGCAGCTTGTTGGCGCTCAGTTCCGAGGTGTCGACCACGTGGCCCAACTGCTCGATGGCCGACAGCCGCTCGCGCTCCTCCATGATGCATTCGATCAAGGTGCGGCGCGCGGCCGGATTCTGGCCGGGACGCAACTCGTGCGACAGCGGATGGCTGCGGCGCGTCTCCGAGAAGCGCGCCACCAGCGAATGCGTGTTCGCGGTCAGGAACATGACCTTGACGTCGTGTCCCTCCACGCGCAGGCGCTTGACGTCGGCCGGCAGCGAGGCCAGCGATTCGGCGCTGCGGGCGTCGACGGCCACCGCCAGCGCCTGCAAGCCTTCCTCGGCCAGGGTCGCGACCAGGTTCGACAGCAATGCCGGCGGCAGGTTGTCGACGCAGTAGTGGCCGGTGTCTTCCAGCACATTGAGGGCCACCGATTTGCCGGAGCCGGAGATGCCGGTGATGAGGACGATGCGCATGACTATTAATCTCCGCTCATGGCTTGCCGCTGGCGTTCCATGAACTCCTGTAGTGTGTCGATGCCGCGCAATTGCAGTATCGTGTTGCGGACGGCGGCCTCGAGCAGCACCGCGATGTTGCGGCCGGCCGCCACCGGGATGACGACCTTGCGGATCGGCAGGCCCAGCACGTCCTCGGTCGGGAACTGGAACGGCAGCCGCTCCACTTCCTCCTCGGCCGCGCCACGGCGCACCAGATGCACGATCAGCTTCAACCGCATCTTGCGGCGCACCGCCGTCTCGCCGAAGATCGCCTTGATGTCCAGCAGGCCCAGCCCGCGCACTTCCAGCAGATTTTGCAGCAGGGCCGGGCAGCGGCCCTCGATCATGTTGGGCGCGATGCGCGAAAACTCGACCGCGTCGTCGGCCACCAGGCCGTGCGAGCGCGAAATCAGTTCCAGGCCCAGCTCGCTCTTGCCCAGGCCGGAGTCGCCGGTGATCAGCACGCCCACGCCCAGCACGTCCATGAAGACGCCGTGCATGATGATGCGTTGCGCCAGCTTCTTGGAAAGATACACGCGCAGGAAGTCGATCACCTGTGCGGCAGGCAACGGAGTGGAGAACAGCGGGATGTTTTTTTCGTCGCAGATGGCCAGGATGTCGGGCGGCGTTTCCAGGCCCTGCGCGATGATCAGCGCCGGCGGGCCGCCAGCGATCAGCTCGCCGATGACGTGGGCGCGCGTGAGCGCCTTCAAGCGCTGGTAGTAATTGATTTCCTGGTGCCCGAAGACCTGGATGCGGCCCGGGTGGATGGTGTTCAGGTGGCCGACCTGGTCGGCGGCGGAGGCGACGTCGCCGGAGATGAGGCGCTCGCCGCCGGGAAAGCCGGCGAACCAGCCGAGCTGCAAACTCTCGCGATTGTCGTCGTAAAGCCTTTGTATCGTCAGCGGCGTTTGCAGCATGGGGCGTCTTTATCTCAAGGTTGAACGGGGCCTGCGCCCTAAGTTTAACCTATTGTCCGGCACCTCATGCTTGCAAGCCACTGATTGGCCGCCTCGCGACGCGGTTTTTAGCCGGCCGCCTGCAGGCTCGGCATCCAGTTGATGATGCGCGAGTGCACCGATTTCGGGTCCGGGTCGGTGGAGAGCGCGGTGCGGAAGGCGTCGTCGGAGAACATCTCGGCGATCTCGGACAGGATCTCCAGGTGCTGCTGGGTGACGTGGTCCGGGATCAGCAGGAAGAACAGCAGGTTGACCGGCTTGCCGTCGGGCGACTCGAACGGAATCGGCTCGGCCAGGCGGACGAACGCCGCCAGCGGCGACTTCAGGCTCTTCATGCCCTTGATGCGGCCGTGCGGCACGGCCACGCCATGACCGAGCCCGGTGGAACCGAGGCGCTCGCGCGCGAACAGGTTGTCCGAGACGGTGGAGCGGGCGATGCCGCAGTTGTTTTCGAAGATCAGGCCGGCTTGCTCGAATGCCCGCTTCTTGCTGGAGACTTCCAGGTCGAGCAGGACATTGTCGAGTGAGAGTATTTTGCTCAGGTTGTTCATAAGACGATAAGAATGTTACGACGCACAAGGCGTGCCGCCGAATTATAGGCTTGTTTGTGCGCCATGTAACATGAATTCGCTCGCGCCGGCGTTGCTTTGGTGTCAGGCGGCCGGCGCGCCGGGCCGCCACAGGTGTTATTGAAAATGCACCGCAGAAAACATTTGCTATTTATGCGCAAAAAAGCGCGAAACCGCCGGTTTTTCGCCGCAAAGCGACGGACTTTTCCGATTTTTCGCGTTTTTAAACAGATGGGTTCGTTTCTTGTGAAAATCGCACCGTAGCGCACATCATACGCCTGATTTTTGCTATTGACGCGCGCCGCGCAGGTTCGGCGGTTTCTGTGCCGTGCTGAAATTGCTGCGCCATGGATTGATGTCGAGCCCGCCCCGGCGGGTGTAGCGCGCGTACACCGCCAGTTGCTGCGGCGCGCACTGGCGCAGGATGTCGACGAAGATGCGTTCGACGCATTGTTCGTGGAATTCGTTGTGCTCGCGAAAACCGATCAGGTATTTCAATAAACTTTCCTGGTCGATTTGCGGACCGGCGTAATGGATCTGCACGCTGGCCCAGTCGGGCTGGCCGGTGACCAGGCAGTTCGATTTGAGCAGGTGGGACACCAGTTTCTCCTCGACCGGTTCCTCGTCGTGCGCGGCCTTGAGGATCTCCGGCGACGGGCTGTAGTTGTCGACCTCGATGTCGAGGCGGTCCAGCAGCAGGCCGTCGAGTTCGCCCATCGAGACCATGCCGAATTCCTCCGGCTGGGTGAGCGTGATGTGGACGTTGGCGCCGGCCGCCGCGGTCAGGTCCTGCTGCAGCAGCGACTTGAGCGCCACCACGTTTTCCAGGCGGGTCTGGTTGAACGAATTGAGGTAGAGCTTGAACGATTTCGACTCGATGATGTTGGGCGAGTCGGCCGGAAAGGTCACGCGGGCGATCGCCACCTGCGGCTTGCCGCGCTGGTTGAGCCAGGAGATCTCGTAGGCGTTCCAGATGTCGACGCCGAAGAAGGGCAGGGTGCCGGCGAGGCCCAGCTCGTCGCGCTTGCCCTGGCGCGGGATGGGGAACAGCAGCTCCGGCGCGTAATCGGTGCGGTAGGCGGAGGTTTTTCCCAGCGGGGACAGGTCGACGGAGTTGGTCATGGCGGGCTTTGAATCGGTAAAGGTGAAATGGTAGCGTACTTCACCGCAAAGTGTCTCGGCCCGGGTGATCACGTAGGGCGGATTAGGCGGCACGCCGTAATCGGCCAATGCGTGTGAGGTGTACTGTCAATAGTGGACACGTCCGTTTCAAGCAGCGAACGCCTGTTTTCTAAAGTGCTCAGCGAACGACGCCGGCGATACGTAGCCAAGGCGAGAATGGCGCCGTTGGCGGTTGTAGAAGATCTCGATGTAC